>NZ_QBUC01000006.1 GCF_003058165.1 Paenisporosarcina sp. OV554
AGCACGCATAATGAACACGCTTGGCAATATCCATACCGACAACGAGTGTATTTTCAGTCACTTGATTAATTTTTTCATTGCATTTAAACTGCATAAAGAAGTCCTCCTAGTTTGATGATGGGTCAATTTCGACGTTGACACTCAGCATCATACTAGAGGGCTCTTTTTCTTTCAAGACCTCGAACATCCTTCAAACAGGAATGCTGCCCCGTTAGTTAAATAAGTTCCACAAAAAAAGCGTTAATCCTTCTAGGATCAACGCCCTGTTAACTCAATTAATTGGGATTGGTGTCTGCCCTGTAAAGGCAGCCGGTTCTTCAACTAAAGCATCCATTACTTCAATAAGAAAAATTATAATTTTTTCTCAAAAAAGGTTAAGGATAGTTGTTCATTTACTGTGACTTCTTTAATATTTTGAAATCCATTCTTTTTATAAAAACTAACTGCAGGAGCATTTTTAGAACCTGTTGCTACTTTTATTGTTTCAATCTCGAACTTACTTACAATGAAATTTAAGAGTTTCTGTGCAAGTCCTTTTCTAAAATAGTTTGGATGTACGATTAACCTATGTATATCAACTTCATCATCCTCTACTTTTATTGATATTGCCCCGCATAGTTCTTCATTTAAATAATAACCAAAGAAAGTTTCTCCGCATTGTTTCAAAGTATCAATTGTATCTTTTAATGGTGGTATGTCATAAGAACCAATTATTTCTGCCTCTACCTTATAGGCTGGTATTTGAATTTCCAAAATATTTTCAGCGTTTTTATTAATACTAATGTCAATTTTTTTTATCAAGTTAATCCCTCATTCAATTAATTTTCTTCTTCTACTAAACTGCTTCGTAGGACATTTTTTCACACTCTTTGTGATATTAACATAAATATCCAACAAAAAATCACCTCAAATATAAGAAAAGTTATAGGTGAGATAATTTTTAATCTAACTTTATTATAAATAATCGAACTTTTAAGAAATTATCGAACTTTGTTTTAAATTATCAATCTTTATCTCAAAGCTACAAAACCATTTTGAAAAAAGATTGATCAAAATGGTTTCTTTTCGTTTGCTGTTTGTAAATAAGAACGATATTTTTCAGTGGTCCTAATTCAACTAAAGCACCCGTTAGTACAATAACTTCCAAATAGTTCGGCTGAATTAGTTAGTATGGGAAGAAAAATTGTTCATCATCAGAATTATATGGTAAAAACTTTATCTGCTTTACAACATACTCTTTTCCATCCCAATCGTACGCAAGTTTGAGCAAACCAATTAATCCTCCGGAGAAACTATCTTGTGATATATAAACAGGCACTTTTCCAAAATTGGATTGGAGGGATGGGCATGATGTCGGAGAAATTAATGATTGAAGAATTATACGACGAGTTTCGTGACGATGTTTATCATTTCTCATTGTACTTTACAAATAATAAACAGGAAGCAGAAGACATAACACAAGAAACTTTTATAAAAGTGATGAAAAATATACATCAATAAAAAGACGTGAGCAAGAAAAAGACATGGATACTTTAAATCGCAAAGAATACCGCTATTGATCTTAAAAGAAAACAAAAATTGATTAATTTACTCCCGCAACTTTTAAAAGGAAATGGGCATAAGAGCCACTACGTTGCAACAGATGAGAATCGATTAATTAACACGGAAAATTGTCGTGAACTTCAAAATGCCATACTAACTCTTAAGCTACATTATAGAAGCATAGTTATTCTGAGCCATAATATTCAACTGAACATGCACCCTTTACTGTGTCATGATCTCCCTTTAAAATCTTAGGCATCACCGTTAAGGCATCCCAAAATACGGAAAGAGCTAATAGGGCAACTAATACGAGTCCAAGCTGGATACCATAGTATATGCGGTAAAGGTTTCTTTTTTTGAGCCTTTCTCATATACAAAATACCTGCAATACATAAAATAAAGCCTAAAATCGTTGATGAAAATGCACCTAGTAGTTCCATCATTATCTTTCACCTGCTATCTTTTATCGTGTTAATTCATTATACATTAATTTTAGTAGTGTTTTAGTTGCCTGCCCTTTAGTTGAATAACACTTTCTACTATTATTGTGAAGTAATTGGTAAAAGCCGACACAATATTTATTTAGTGTCAGCTTTTCATTTTAAAGTATTTTATTAAACAACTTTATTATATTTTAATCAACTTTATTATTCGCAGACATTTATGACGATCTCCTGTTCTTCAACTAAGCACCCGTTAGTTGAATAAGAGAACATCCTTGAGAAAATGGGCTTTTCCGTTACTTCATTAAAGCGCCCGATTGTTGAATAATATTTTTATATATTTGGTGTTTCCTTTCCTTCTATTAATTCTTTTATACAATAGATTGAAAGCATTCATAAAGACTTTTGCTTTGATAGGCATGCTTAGATAATAAGTAGATTTTCTCCGTTCTTTTGTCTATCTAGATTGACAGCTCCTCTACAGGATAGAATGAATACTCATTTGCAATTTATTATTGCAAATGAGTATTCTTCACTGACTGACATCTAGCTCTGTATTAAAATATCGCTTGTTTTAATAATTCTAGTTTAATTATTTTGCTCAAGGAATTGGTAAATCGCCATCATTTCTTGTTTATTCAACTCACGAATACGCTTGAAAATTAGAAGATCTGCAACACGCTCAAGATTTAAGCTTTCAGTAACAACATCACTTACTTTGCTAGTTAGCCATGTTTGCACGTCTATGCCCTCGACGATTTCCTTACGCCCTTCATCATTGATGCCACTTGCATAACAACTAACACATGGTACCGATAATTTATAAACGCCATCATGGAGCCCATCTTCCGATATTACTTTCTTCCCTTTACAGAATGGACATGGGTGACTTGCTTTTATCTTATTAATTAGGGTGACAATTTTTTTGTAACCTAACGCTTCATAGACATACGTCAGTTTTTTGTATTTTCCATTGGTGAAATACTTATCAATGATGGTTTCTCTCGTTTCTGTGATATTGGCAAAATCACAGATGGTAATCCGATTATTAATGCTGATCGCTTGTATATTGCCGCTAATACTGTCCCAGAATGGCAGGGCATTTTGTAAAACGATTTCATAGCGGGCAAAGCTTGCCAGCTCTAGTTCAAGCATTTTCAGAGCGACTTGTGTTTCCCTAGGCAACAGAGAGACATCTTCCGTCAAAACTATATTACCGCCGACAATAGCTTTCATTTTTTCTAGTATCTGTAAATCGCCAACGGTTTTCATCACTTGATCAAGAGGCTGTTGAATAACCTCACGAATATCCGTGTCGCCAAATTTTAGCTTTTTATGATGATTTAGCACGGTTCCTTGACAGATTGGACAGGTAATCATTTCTTTGGATTCTTTTATATGCTCTTTAATAATCGATTTCGATATGAACATATAGCGCCCTATGATGAGATTAAAGCCTTCCCAAGTTCTCGATGCCTTGCCTGCTTTATCATAGAATGACTTTTCCCAATACCCATATAAAAAGGTATGCTTTTCTGCTTCTGTCATCTCGTTATAATTTTTGCTTATATCCTGACCGAGCTCATTCTTAATCTCATCAAAGATGAATTGCAATTTTGGATATTGATAGTATTTTAAAACCTCCATCACGTCTGGATGCAATAGGCCATCCCAGAATGGTGCGGTCTTGTCCTGAATAACAACATCAAAATCAAATTTTTCAATCACCCGGCGGCCCGAGCAGCTTGGACAATGATTGTCTTGATAATAGAAATCGAAGCCACTCGTATCTTTATTGGTTGGATGCGCCGCAATAATATGGTTGATCAATCCACCCATTTCATAGAGAAAACTATATTGACTATACAAGTGACGTTCCAGATCAATGGCGATGACGGGTGCAATTGTTTCAGATTCATATTCACCATAAATCAAACGAGCCATTGATGATAAGCTTTTTAAGATGCCGCCCTTATAGACGTTTTCTGCATTTTTAAAATAAGCAATCTGATTTTCTTTTAAATAGTTAATTCCATTTTGTTGATTGATAGTTGAAGAAATTTGCAATGGAGCAACTCTATCCGTACTGTTTTGTTGACGGTAATAATCATCATGACTGACAACATCAAGGTATTGAACAGGTGCAAGCTGCCTTTTACCAAAATCAACGATAAAATCAGAGTTTTCTAGCATATAAGAATTATGTTCAATCATTATCATTGAGACAGATTCATCCTGCAGAATGACCCTGACACTATCAATGAATTGATTTAAAATATTTTGTGATAAACCTTTTGAAGGCTCGTCAAAAATAAAAAGCGTATGTGGGTTTCTTGAGTTGGCAAACAGTTCAGAAACTAAATGGACACATTGAAATTCACCAGTCGATAAAGACTGTGTTTTTCTTTCCAACGTCAAATATCCAAGTCCAAGTTTGATCAATAAGCTTAAGCGTTTATGCACGATGTCTTCCTTTGGCAGTTCATCTATAATATCTTCAATCGAGCGCTGAAAAATATCATCAATATCTTCACTATATTTTGTGAGTTTCTTTTTAATATCAAGAAACGTCGCAACTGTTGACCGACTAGTAATCGATTGGTTTCGATCTTGACCAACCATTACTAGTCTATCTTTTGGATATCGTTTCAGAAAATCTTTGGCCATACACTCATTGACAAGTGTAGATTTACCACATCCAGACTCCCCCGTAAAAGTGACAATTCTATTTTTGGGAATCTGAATTTCAGCCATTTGAATATTACGACGGTAAAGATCATGAAATTGATAGTATTCTGTTGGTATTGTCTGATTTCGTTCCCAAGTGATTGGTTTTGGACGTGGGGATTCTTCAACAATTTTCCCACCGTATTTACCACTACCAGGTCCAAAGAACAATTGCTCTTCCGCTGTGTTAAGCACCGTGTCAGAATGGTCAATGATCCAAATTTGATTCTTATACCCCAATTGTTTAATCTCTTCTAAAATTTTCAATAGTGTTTGGTGATCGAGACCCACGGAGATTTCATCAATTATAATAACGGTATTTTCACTTGTTGCCATGAATTCTGCCAAGTAAAGTCGTGTTAATTCTCCACCTGACAATGTACCCATAATGCGATTTAATGTTAAGTAACCAATATTCATATTGATAATATTTTTAAGAATATGTTGTCTCGCTTCACTAATATGTAATTCTTCTCTAAGGGAAAGAATCGATTCAATGTTTAAGTTGTTGATATCGGAAATACTATGTGGTTGATCCAATAATTCTATCTTATATTGCTCAACTTCTGGATTATAGCGCCTGCCCTCACACTTTTTACATTCGACATTTTTGGTAGTACCGCGCCCTTTACACTCAGGACACCAGCCTAATGCATTATTAAATGAAAACACTTCCGGAGAAAGATTAAATTTTTCAGCAAGAGTAACACGAATCTCTTTAAAAACGCCAGTATGTGTGCCAATTGTTGAACGTGGATTGGAAGAAATGGATGATTTTCCGAGAAAAAGTACTAAAGGCATTTCTTCCATTTTGATGGCACTGAAATTGGTTTCCATAATATTGGAAAATAAATACTGATATTCAGCCTTTGGCAATAAGGAAACGAGACGCTTCTTGGATTCTTCACCAATTGTTTGACAAAAAGTTGTTTTACCAGATCCAGATAGTCCAGCAATTCCTAACGATTTATCTACTGGTAGTACTGCATCTAATTTGTTAATATTGTTCGAAATTAATTGATTTATTTTCATAGTGATATCCTCTCCATTCTCTAAATTTAGTATTGCCATGTTAGTAAAACTTCAAATGAATTTGTTGTGTTTTTTTCGAATCGACAATCTCATACTAATTGTATGACGAAGATTTCTAAATTTCTTGTTATATATTCACTTATACCGTTTTGAAGAAACAATTTCATGGCCCAAATCCAGCAAGTAGTGGTCCTTTTTTCAACGCAACCCCACAAAGTATTTACTTAAACTCTCAGTTATATTATAAAAGCTTCTACAACCATCCTGCCACGTTTGCTAAATTACAATTATTACAAAACTTGTTATTTAACTCAATCCTTTATTCCATTAAAAATGACGCTTTCCGTGTTCCGGAAAAGCGCCCGATTGTAGAAGATCGTTTAAAGAATACTGGCTGCAATAGATTTTTTCATTGATTACCCTCCATAATCCTTTTACCATAATCTTCAACAAAGCTTAAATTACACTATTAAATATTTAATCGTTAAAAACAGGTAAATGATAATTCCTATAATACCGATGACTACTCCAATAACTAAAAATCCATAAATGAACCCACTTATTGAAGCGAACGCATCAAGGAACAAGTTTTTTGTGAAATCAAGCATTTTATCCGTTTTCTCCTTTCGATTCACCCGCAAATGATCCTCTTCCCTCATATATGCATATTATGAGGGAATCCATTATGCCTATAATTCAAATAATTTTGGTTTTATTGGGTTAAATTGGAATAACGTTACATACATCAATAATATCTATAGATACGGCTATTGAGAACTAAAAAGATGAAAACGACATCAGTTTCCACTTAATTTGTTTATCTAGTTGCGTTGAAGCAATTCATGTATCGGTGGAGGTTTTGTTAACTTCCTTTAGGTTTTAAAAGACATTTTCTTATTTGATTAGACATAGTATGAACTGTGCTTAAAAAGGAGGAGAATAATGGCTAATGCGTTTGTTGTAAGGTCATTGGATGAAATTCGATTTTGGGCTAGAATAATGAAGGAGCATGCACTTTTTCTAAGTCTTGGATTTACTTATAATGAGCAAAAACTAATTGATGAAGCAAAAGCATTTATTGTTGTATTCGAAAGAATTGAGGAACAATTAAACGGCTATACAGTACACACTGACCCTCGTCAAATTGAAGCTTTTAACGTTCACGTCTACCAAGCAGTGGCCAATATATGGGCTTATAAAAGAAAGGTGTTAGGACTCATACTACGCTGCGAGATTCGTTCAAATAATTACGCTTTACTGGTCGATCATACGAGTAGGGAAGCTGCTTATTTTGCCAATCGATTAAAAGAACTCAACGAAGGAAAATTACAACCTTTACCAGAAGCTATTATAAAAGAGAATGTCTTTTTCTTAAAAATAATGGCTGACCATGCTAAGTTTATTGGACATCTTTTAGATCCTAGCGAACGTAAATTAGTTGACCAAGCACGAGATTTCAGTCACGATTTTGATCAACTTTTGTTCCAGGCTGTTGATTTAGATAGTATGAGACCTGAGTCGGAAACGCCTGCACTATTAGATCAATTCCTTGATCAAAACAGAGTCTCCGTTGTTTCCTTAAGAAACTTTAAGAAGACTGCACGAGATTTAATCGAAGAATGTCGTATAAAAAGTAACATCCACCCACTCTTGGCTGATCATGTATTTAGAGAAGCAGAACGATTTATTGAAATCATTGATATTTTTGAAGTAAGCCTAACGTCGAACGAAAAAGAATCCACGGCAATGTAAATAAAAGGAGAGGCTACAAACCTCTCCTTTTTCCTTTTATTTTTATTAAAAGCAATCAATTTAAATAGAAGTTTTAACTTTAGAAAGATTTAAATCCCATCTTTCTTCTATTAATTCGGTTCCAGTCCATTCATCATTTGATTTTTCTTCAGTCAATGTGAAATTGTATTTTTTGTATAGATAGCGGGCCGTTTCCAAAATACTCACGGTCCATAAGAACACATGTTCAAATCCTTGATTGTGACAGAAATTGATAGCGGTCTCCATTAGCTTCTTCCCTATACCTAGACCTTGGTATTTTTCATCAAGAACAAACCATCTAAGTTGAGCTACCGTATCTTTTGATTTAGTTATTGCAATCGAACCAACGATTTGCCCATTGACCTCAGCAATCCACAGCTCTCCTCCATCTCTATTAATCATAAATTCTGCTAAGCCTTTCATAACGTAATATTCGAACATCGGTCCAAATTTATATGTTTTATCGTATAAAACCCCATGAAGATGAGCAATAAACCCGACGTCCCCGGCTTCAAAAGGGCGAATAGTGACTTCTGATCGAGCGGTAGAATATTCCTTAGAAAAAATAGATTCAATGATTTCCATGGATGTTATCAGTTGGGACAAATCAGGTTTAGAAATAGATTCAATCATTTTCTCTACACCATGATTAGCTTTTTCGACTAAGCCGTTATAGATTACTTCACCGTTCTTTGTTAAATGGAGTGAAAACTGACGTTGATCATTTGATGACCGTTTTTTAGTAATAATACTATCATTCTCAAACTTTTGAAGTATCCTGCTCATATAACCACGGTCTATTCCTAATTTTTCTCTAATTTCCGTCGCAGTAGTGCCATTATTTAAATGCAGTTCAGTAATAACACGTGCTTCTGTAAGAGGAAAAGGCTGATTATAAATTTCTTGATCGATTTTCCCTAAAACATTTGCATAATTTCTATTAAATTTCCTGATTTTTTCTATAGGTTGAATTTGTTCCATTTTAGACACCTCTTATATTCTGAATATTTTTTCTATAAACAGTATATTCAATATAGTTGACTAAGTCAACTATAAGTGAAGCGAGCTTTTAAAGATTCAAAAACGTTCTACTGTACCCTTATCGAGATGCCAATGTATTTGTAAGTATTTTTCAATATGTTATAATAATACTTATTAAAGCGTAAACTAAAAAAGATCGTTGGTGCGCTAACACCAACGATCGACGTAATAGCAGGTTCCCATCAAGGGGATTGGCTACTAAATGGTAGGAATGACCCATCTGAGCGGCTAACTCAAGGATGGGTTATTTTTTATGGTTAAAAGACAGAATTGACACAATCAATGCTGCGAACGTTACTGCAAACATCAATGCTTCAAATACTGACATGGCACCACCCCCTTTCAATCGGGAGTGAGCCAACCACCCTTGAGTACCTATTCTATTACTACTTAATTATACCTTTTTCAACCAATCAGCACATGGTTAATATGGTATATAAGCTTGATATGTGCTATATTTACCAAAATTTATATATAAGATTTAATCACCATTTTCAACTAAGTAAAAAAAGCCATCTCGTACTCATTTAAGAGTTTAAGAGATGGCTTTTCTACTATATTATGCGATTTTCTTTTTTAGCAATCCAGCCATTAAAGCTGTAACAATCGAACCTGCAATTATTGCTAGAGCGTATAGCATAACTTTACCGATGCCTCCATCAACAAGTCCCATGACGAATACTCCGCCGTGAGGGGCCCGTAGATTGATATCGAACAACATAACAAGTCCACCAGCTATAGCTGCCCCAGTTACTGCAGAAGGAATGACACGTGCTGGATCAGCTGCAGCGAATGGAATAACTCCTTCTGTTATAAAGCATGCCCCTAGGACATAAGCGGTCTTCCCTGCTTCTCTTTCCGGCTTTGTGAAACGATTTTTGAACATTGTCGTCGCTAATGCCATTCCAAGTGGAGGTACCATCCCCGCTGCCATAACTGTCGCGATATACGTGAAGTTTTGTGCATCGAGCATCGCAATGCCGAATGTGTAAGCTGCTTTATTGATGGGTCCACCCATATCGATAGCCATCATTCCACCTAATATTAATCCTACGAGTACTGCGTTTGTTCCACCTAGTCCCTCTAAAAATGAAGATATGCCTGTATACACTTTCGTTAATTGTGGATTTACAAGCATCATGATAATCCCGGTAATGGCAATACTGAATAACGGGAAAAATAATACTGGTTTCAAACCTTCAAGTGCTTCTGGTAATTTCGAGAACATTTTCTTAACAAACAACGTGACATATCCTGCAAGGAAACCAGCGATAATCCCGCCTAGAAAACCAGATCCTCCACTAGCTCCTTCTACGCCTGTTACTGTAATGGCGATTAAACCACCAATCATACCTGGTGCAAAACCTGGACGATCCGCTATACTGCTGGCAATAAATCCGGCAAGTACTGGAACCATAAGGAAGAATGCTTTAGCACCACCGATTGTGCCTAGCATCGCTGCAAATGCATTGTATTCTGGACTTTCTGGATTACCTGAATTAATTCCCCAGAAGAATGAAATGGCGATTAAGATCCCACCACCGACTACAAATGGCAACATGTTAGAAACACCATTCATCAAGTGTTTATAAAAACCATTGCTCGATTCTTTTCCTGTAGTTTCTTCTTTAGTTGAGTCGTGGTGGTAAATTAGTGCGTCATTTGTGATTGCACGATTTAGTAAAATATCAGTCTCGTGTATTGCCTTACCAACTTTGACCTGAATCACAGGTTTTCCATTGAAACGAGCCATTTCAACTTTTGTGTCAGCAGCAACGATGATGGCATCTGCTTCTGCGATATCTGCGTCAGTTAAGCGATTCTTCACTCCACTTGATCCGTTTGTTTCTACTTTGAGTGAAATGCCCAATTCTTTTGCTCGTTCTTTCAACTTTTCAGCAGCCATGTACGTATGCGCAATACCTGTTGGACAAGCAGTAACCGCTAGAATTTTCTTAGAAGAAGCTGCAGAATTATTCGTATGTTCTGTTCTAATGTCTTCTTCAGGTCCATCCACTTCTGTTTCCTTATCGTTCACAGCTCTTAGTACTTCTTCAATAGATGTTGCTTCAAGTATTTTCTGTCTGAAATTTGAATCCATTAAGAAAGTAGCTAATCTTGAAAGAGCATCTAAATGATCATTATTTGCACCTTCACTTGCTGCAATCATGAAAAATAGATGAGCGGGTTGGCCATCAAGTGATGCATAGTCAAGTCCAGCAAGAGATCGTCCAAATGCGATGGCAGGTCCTTTTACAGCAACTGACTTCGCATGAGGAATCGCAATACCATCCCCAATACCAGTGGTACTCTGTTCTTCACGCGCTAATATGTCTCTCGTAAACGATTTTTTATCTTTCAGCTTGCCTGCTTCGTCTAACTTGCCAATTAACTCGGTCAACACATCTTGTTTGGAACTTGCTTGTAAATCCAATATAATCGTATGTTCTGTCAATAACTGTGTAATTTTCATCCTGCCACATCCTGTTCCTGGAATGGGTGTAGTAATACTTGTTCTACCAATGACTCAACATCACTTTTTTCACATAAATCTGAGCGGAAAGCGGTGGCACTACCACTGGCTACACCATATCGGAATGCCTTTTCTGCATCTTTATCGTTGGTAAATGATGCGATAAATCCAGATATGAGTGAATCTCCAGAACCCACCGTGTTTACAACTTTTCCTTTCGGTGCTTCTGCGGAAACAACAAGGTCTTTAGTAACAAGAAGTGCACCTTCTTCTCCCATTGAAACGATGACGTGTTGAACACCTTGATTCACTAGTCTTTTGGCATAGTGGCAGGCTTCCTGTTTATTCGCTATGATTGTATCGAATAATTCGCCTAACTCATGTTCATTCGGTTTAATTAAAAAGGGTTGTGTAAGAACTAACTCTTTAAGAGCAGGTCCAGATGTATCTAAAACGAAATGGACATTTTGATCATTGCAAATCGATGCGATTTCCATAAAGAACGTTTGAGGTATCGACTCTGGTAAACTTCCAGCGAGGACAAACCAATCCCCTTTTTTCAATGTTCTGATTTTGTTAGTTAAAACCATTTGTTGTTGTGTATTTATCACTGGACCCGGTCCATTCAATTCCGTTTCTTCTTGAGCTTTGATCTTCACATTGATTCGTGTAATTTCGTCCGTTTCTATGAAGTCAGTATCAATACCTTCCTTCATTAGAAACTGTTCAATATAGGTTCCTGTAAACCCACCAACAAATCCGAGCGCAATGCTATCGACGTTTAAACGTTTTAACACTCGTGATACATTGATCCCTTTACCTCCTGGATAATAAAACACTTCATTTGTCCGATTAAGTGCACCTGTATGAAAATCGGATAAATAGGTGGTGTAGTCAATTGATGGTGTAATGGTGCATGTATAAATCATGTTATCTCAACCTTTACTGTAGTCTTTTGTTCCAATGACTTAAGGGCTTCCAATGGGAGATTATCTACAAGTAAAACGGCCTCTTCTAAATCTAGGATTTTAGTGAAACTTACTTTTTCATGTTTCGAGTGATCTGCAACCACATACGTTTTTTTAGAAAGTGAACTAGCTAATTTCTTTATTGAAGCCTCTTCAGGATCTGGTGTCGTATATCCATAGTTCTCATGAAAACCATTTACTCCAAGAAAGCATTTATCAAATCGATAGCTTTGTACAGATTGAATGGTTTGTGAGCCAACAAGCGCTGCCGTTCTGGACTTGATTAAGCCACCAGTTAAATACGTAGTAATTCCATACTCATTAAGTGAGTCAATATGCGTAAGTCCATTAGTAACAACGACAATGTCTTTGTCCTTTAAATGAGGAATCATTTGAAATGTAGTACTACCAGCATCAAGAAAAATGCAATCGCCTTCTTTAATGAAAGAAGCTGCAAATTTAGCTAAGCGTTTCTTTTCTTGAAGGTTTTTGGTAGACTTATCTACGATACTTGGCTCTACTGAATTTCGGTCTGATAATGTTGCACCACCGAAGACCCGTTCTAACTTATGTTGATTTTCAAGCTCCGTCAAATCTCTTCTTATCGTAGATTCTGAAGAACCCGTAGCGTCTACAATATCTTGTATTTTAATCGTTTGTTTCTCAGCTAATAAGTTTAATATCATGTCATGTCGTTCATTTGTTAACACATTGACACCTTCTTTATTGTTATTAAAATAGATATTACTTGAAATCGCTTTCAGAATCAATCATAATCAATCAAGAACAGTCAAAATCATTCAGAAACAGCTTGACTACATGTATGAAACATAAAATTAGAGGAGGAATTTCAATGATTGAAAAACAATATAACATTACATCTGCAGAAGGTATTCATGCACGTCCAGCATCAGTTTTAGTAGGGGCTCTTGCTCCGTTTAAATCTGAAGTAACACTTGAGTGGAATGACAAAAAAGTGAATTTAAAATCGATATTAGGTGTCATGTCTCTTGGCGTTTCATCTGGTGCAAACATCAACATCGTAGCTAACGGAGAAGATGAAGAACAAGCAATGGCTAAAGTAGCAGAGATCATGGAAACGCAAGGAATTGGCAATTAATGAATCAAAAATTATTATCCGGAATTGCAGCGTCAAATGGAATTGCCATTGCCAAAGCTTTCAGACTTGAAAATCCGGAATTAATTGTTGAAAAAGCGGCTATTTCAAATACCGATGCTGAGCTGACTCGCTTTGAATCAGCCGTCGACCAATCAAAATCAGAACTCGAAATAATTAAAGAGCACACAGCACAACAAATGAATGATGAAGAAGCTGCCATTTTCAGTGCACACCTTCTTGTCTTGAGTGATCCAGAATTACTTGGACCCATCACAGAAAAAATCAGGTCAGAAAATATCAATGCAGAGTTCGCCTTACAAGAGACTTCGAATATGTTCATCGGTCTATTTGAGTCGATGGACAATGATTACATGAAGGAACGTGCAGCGGATATCCGTGACGTGACGAAACGTGTATTAGCACATTTATTAGGTGTATCCATTCAAAGTCCGAGCATAATAACTGACGAAGTGATTATCATTGCAGAAGATTTGACTCCTTCTGATACCGTTCAGTTGAATCCGCTATATGTAAAAGGCTTTATTACAGACATCGGTGGACGGACATCGCACTCTGCTATCTTGGCTCGTACTCTTGAAATTCCTGCTGTTGTTGGAGCACAGACAGTTATGTCTTCTATACGAAACGGCATGACGGTGATTGTGGACGGTCTGAATGGAGACATCATCGTAAATCCAGATGCGGAAACAATTGCTCGTTATGAGGATAAAAAAGCAAGCTACGAATTGCAAAAATCCGAATGGGCAAGGTTAAAAAATGAAGCTACCGTAACTTCTGACGGTCATCATGTGGAACTTGGGGCTAATATTGGCACGCCTAAAGATGTCGTAGGTGTTCTTGAACACGGTGGTGAAGCAATCGGTTTATACCGAACTGAATTTCTTTATATGGGGCGCAATCAGTTTCCAACAGAAGATGAGCAAGTTGAGGCTTATTCATCCGTTCTTAAACAAATGGATGGAAAACCAACAGTTGTTCGTACTCTTGATATTGGTGGCGACAAAGAGCTCTCCTATTTACAATTACCGAAAGAACTGAATCCATTTTTAGGTTTACGTGCTATTCGTCTTTGTTTAGAAATGGAAGATATGTTCAGAACACAACTTCGTGCTTTGTTGCGAGCTAGTATTCATGGGAATTTAAAGATTATGTTCCCGATGATTGCAACTATTGAGGAATTCAGACAAGCAAAAACGCTCTTCCTTGAAGAAAAAGCGAAGCTTGAAAATGAACAGATTGAAGTTAGTAACACAATCGAAGTCGGTATCATGGTTGAAATTCCTTCAACAGCAGTCATGGCAGATATTTTTGCTAAAGAGGTAGATTTCTTCTCAATAGGAACGAACGATTTGATTCAGTATACAATGGCTGCTGATCGTATGAATGAACGTATCTCTTACCTTTATCAACCGTTTAACCCAGCTATCCTTCGCCTTGTGAAAAACGTTATTGACGCGGCTCACAAGGAAGGGAAATGGACCGGGATGTGTGGTGAAATGGCTGGAGATGAAATAGCCATCCCTATCCTTCTAGGACTCGGACTAGATGAGTTTTCAATGAGTGCTTCTTCAATCTTGAAAGCTCGCACACAAATTAGTAAGCTATCTAAAATGGAAATGGAAAGTCATATTGACGCTATTCTATCCTTGTCTACCTCTGAAGAAGTAGTGTCATATATGAATAAGTTAAGTGGAATGAAAAAATGATATAAACAATAAAAGCATGTAACTTCCTCCATGGAATTACATGCTTTTATTTGTTTGACAGATGCTGAAACTACCCTCCTTTTATTTTTAGATTAATCGTTTTCATGATAAAAAGGATTCTTGGATGATGTTTTTAGTGATATACTTTAGATGTTAAAATATTTTGTAATATTGCAATAATAGACACTAATGAATAAGGGAGTGTAGTAAATGGCTATTGAAATATATTTGAACTTTAATGGGAATTGCCGAGAAGCTGTAGAATATTACGTAGAAGTATTTAAGACAGAAGAACCAAAAATTATGACCTTTGGTGAAATGCCGCCAAGTGAAGAGTACCCTCTACCGGAAGAAGCTAAAAATCTTATTATGCACACTCGTCTTAACATGTGCGGTAGCCTAGTTATGTTTTCTGATACATTCCCTGGTATGCCTTATGTTGAAGGAACGAACATTAGCCTAGCAATAGTTAGTGAAGACTTGGATGAGATTAAGTCATTATTTAATCAATTAAAAGTAGACGGAACTGTTGGAATGGAGCTTCAAGAAACATTCTGGAGCAAATGTTACGGAAGTGTTAAAGACAAATTTGGGATTGAATGGCAATTTAACTATGGAAATGGTGAAATGTAAGTACTTTTTTTATGAAAATCTTCTTCAAATAGAAAATGTAAAAACCCCGTTGAAAACTAACATTTCAACGGGGTTTTTACTTATATGAGATTCTTAAACTCTATTATTATCTGCTTTCCAGTTTACAATAGCCTCTTTAATCTCTTTAGAATTCAAATTCTCTTTGACTGCACGTTCGCAAAGAATTGGAAACTCCTCTTCATCTGCAAAACGTAAAGCAATAATTTGACTATGACTTAGTTTTGAATCTAGTAATTTACCAGTTAATACAAAATGTCGTAAATTTTCTTCCGCTCGTATTGCTCGATCTTGGCTCTTCAATGGGTATAGTCTGACAAGGATTGCGATAATAATTATGGCAACTGTGATAAGTAAAAGTAAAACAGATTGCATAACGTTTTCTTCTGCATTAAGTGAGCTGACCATATTGATAATCGACACGATCAAAGTCGCTAACAATAGTAAAGTTAAAACGTAATGATAAAGAGGGTCCATCCTTACATGTGTTTTATAATTTTGATTTTCCATAATAATCTCCTTTTAAGTTTATTTATTCCCATTTAAAAGTAAAGCTTGCCACGATGAATGCTCCAACGGCCCAGCATGCTAAGATTAACGCATCAGAACCTAATTCCATAAAAGGAGTACCTACGTTCATCGTTTCACGTATTACATGACTTAAATGAGAAATCGGTAACACGTTAACAATCGGCTGGATAAAAGCTGGCATATCTTGAACCGGGAAAAATACGCCCCCTAAAAACAACATGGGAAATGATAAGAAACCAGCAATTGGTGCTGCGCTTTCAGGTGTTTTGGCAATTCCTGCAATAATAAAGCCAATGGCCATAAAAGCGAGTGTTCCTAAAACAACAAATGTAATTAAACTGATCCATGAACCGTTTACACTAACCCCGAAAATGAGGTTTGCTACTACTAATACAATAAGTGCCTGTAATCCATTTAGCATGAGTCTTGCTGTAATCTGAGCAGCGATAAAAGTAGAAGCTTTTAACGTCGTCCCTTGCATTCTTCGCAAAATCCCACGTTCTCTCCATGCGGCAATCTGCCCTGCTACGCCATTCATATTGTTAGTCATAATCATCATGGCTAAAATTCCTGGTACTAAGAAATCTATATATTTCAAATCCAAGGCTTCAATTCCACTTGAATTAGTCACGATGCTTGGTGTGTAATTTACTTTTTCTTTACTAATCCCATCAATTACACTATTTACAATGGTCAAACCTATTTGGGAAACTGCTAGGTTGGTTTCATTATAATAAACAGGAACCTCAAATGTCTTCGTATTTGCAGAGTCTTTCATCATCGCTTCATACCCTTGTGGGATTACAACTACGAGTTGAATATCTCCATTTTTCACTTGATCAAGTGCTTTCTCTTTGCTGTTGCTTGATTCAAGATGAACCGCTTCATTTTTAGCAAGTAAGTTTGAGAATTCTTTCGATTGAGATGTTTGATCTTGATCTACTACACCAATCGAAACGGACACTCCATTGCCATCTCCTAAAAAACTACCAAGCATCACCATTAGAAAAATAGGGAATGCAAGCGTCCAGAAAAGAACCTGGCGATTACGAAGGAAAATGCGTAATTGGGCTAGTGTTAGTTGCCAATATGCTTTCATTCTTCTCTCAGACTCCTTCCTGTCATGTGAATAAAGACGTCTTCTAACGTGGACGTTCTAGTTTGAAGATCGGTCAATTTCAAGTTTTTCATTGAAGTCAATTGAATCAAACTAATTAAAGTCACTTGAAGATCGTCAGTATAAATCACATAGGTATCCTTATTCTTGCCGACTTGCTTCACACCATCAAGTGATTCAAGCTCATCCGTAAGGAAATCTCCTTCAAAACGAAACTCAACTGCACTATCAGATTCTAAACTTTTCACGAGACCAGAAGGTGTATCTAATGCAATTAGATTCCCTTGATCCATAATCGCAATCCGGTCACATAGAACATGTGCTTCATCCATGTAATGTGTGGTTAAAACTGTGGTCTTGCCTTTTTCTTTTAATTTCAATACGATATCCCATAGTGTTCGTCTAGCTTGAGGATCGAGACCTGTCGTCGGTTCATCCAAGAAAATTATCCATGGATCATGAACAAGAGCTAACGCAATGGCAAGGCGTTGTTTCTGACCCCCTGATAAAGTCTTGATTCGACTTTTGGCCTTTTCCGTTAAACTAACTTCCTCAATTAATTCAGGGATAGATACGTTTTTTTGATAAAAACTACCATATAATCGAAGGATTTCTTCGACGGTTAGCAGTTCAAATAGTGTGGTCGATTGAAGCTGGATGCCAATGACTTCTTTGACTTTATTCAAGTCACGAGAAATATCAAATCCCCCGATTATTGCGGTTCCCCCGTCAGGTTTCCTGAGCCCCACCATCATTTCTAAAGTCGTCGATTTCCCCGCTCCATTCGGTCCAAGAAGTCCAAATATTTCTCCCTTTCCCACAGTAAAATCAATCCCGTTAACGGCTGTAAAGGTTCCATACTTCTTAACTAAGCTTTTCACTTCAATCATATTTTCCTGCTGGATGTTCATACTTCACTCTCCTATCGTGTATCCTTCGTTTCAAAACCGCTTAAATGCCAAATTAGCGGTTGAAGAACATTTGTTCTGTCTAGCTTATTGAAAAGACTCTGTTAACTTTTACAGTGGATTTTTTATAAAGATAGGGTGAATCTGCTCCCTATCCGCGAACGAAGCTAGCGCAGCGTTGCAACACATTTTCATGTTTCGAAGCTAGCGCAGCGTTGCAACGCATTTTCATGTTTCGAAGCTAGCGCAGCGATGCAACGCATTTTCATGTTTCGAAGCTAGCGTAGCGATGCAACGCATTTTCATGTTTCGAAGCTAGCGTAGCGATGCAGAAACAGAAACAGAAACACAGGTTTGTCGCAGATTCCCTCACTTTCAGCAACATCGTTTAACGAGCCATTGAAAAAGAAAATCCCCCTTGGACTACTTTAATAGTACAAAGGGGTTAGATCAATTAGACCAATAATTAATAAGTTAAACTTGCTGCCACTAGTAATCCTACTACGATAGAAATTGAAAATAAGCTAAAACCAACAGCTAGATTTCCTTTTTCTACTTCTTCAGCTAAGTTAGTGTTAGGTGTAAGGCCGTATTCAATGATCCAGTACGTAATGACTTGAGTGGCAATCCCGACAAGTCCCCAAATAAATGCATCTAGCAAATTCACACTACCTGCCCAAACTGTATATATAACAATTCCTAGACCGATTGCTTTCCCCCATAATTTTAAAGCAACAGCAATATTTCCTTCTTTAATTAACTTCACTTCAGAAAACTTAGTCGTAAATGCAAAAACGGTTAACCCTAGAAGCATGAGTAAAACTCCAACACCAAAGTGTGCTAAAAAACTTCCCATTGTTTCTCCTGTAATATATTCCATCATCATCATCATCCCTTCAAACTCTCTTCTAAGCCTACTGGTAAAAAATAAGATAAGTTATTCGTAATTGCACTGCCAGCACGTATCCCTATTGCGCCCGCTTTATTATTTAATAGAAAGCAACCATACATAAGATGTTGTTGCTTTTCACCAGTCGTAGTTTGTACTGTTGCTATTGGCAACGGGTGAAACGCTTGATACACCGGTAAGGTCTCACTGTATGTTCTCTGTGGTTCTGCGTTTATTGTTTCCCCCAACCCATTAAAGATTTCCACTGTATCCCCTTCTCGTCCAAATGAAGGTTTTCGTACATAAGGTTGATTTGTTTTCAAGAATACGTCAGGTTCTAAATAGGTCGGTAAAAAATACCGACTAATAATTGTATGTTCATCTTTAGTGAAATACTTATCATCTTCATGCAATCCCCAAATAAGTGCTTGAACTGCTTTTGATTGCAATAAAAATGCTGAAGGAGGATTGATGACCATTACTTTATTCTCAACAATGAGCTTAATTAATTCCTGGCCAATATTTTCATTGGTGGTTGGATCAATATCATTAACTAAATGTTCGATTGGATAGGTCTGACGATATAAGATGTCAATCCTTTCCCCACTTGGAGTAAAGACTCCAGGTTCAATAACAATTCCATCTTCATCAACTGGCTCTGTAAGGATTTTCAACTCATCTAAACTCACATACTCCGAAGGTAGATCCAGATGCTCTTGTAAAAAACGTGTCGTCCACATATCTTCAATATTGTCTCCGTGTGACGTGAAGACAATTTTGGGTGTTCCCAGTCTATTTAATTGCTTCCAAGAAGCGGTTACTGCTTTTCTCATTTCCCTACGAAGAATGTCTGTGCTTTCATTATTAGGGTTTTGAAGTCCAAAGTGATTACATACAAAGTCGTTTGCATGAAACGTTTCTTTAATAAATGTTGGGGTATCAGAATTAAATTCAAGAAGCTTAATATCTGAATTGGATACAACAAAATCAAGTCGTCCGATTATATATTCCTGCGGTATGGTTTTAATTCGGCAATAGGTAAGAGCTTCTTTTGGATAACCCAGTTGAAGAAGCGTCTCATCATCCAAATCTCTTAAAAGTGAAGCAACTTTCACAAAAATAGCGCCTACTTTTTCCGCTGCTACTCGAATTTCATGAATATCCGCATGCGTTTGTTTATGGATGTCTAACAACGCATATTCAACGTCATATAAATCTGGGAAAAAGTAAGGAACTTGACTGTATACTCTTTCTCTATCAATTTGAAATTGTGGGTTTATCACCCTCCAAATCCTCCTTTAGAGCCACTTCCTATACCGGATTTATAATTGCTTTGTGCGTTTTTGTATTTGTTTAAGTTACTTGAATAATTAGGTGAGCTTCTCAAAGCAGAACGATTACTAAACATACTCCCTAAAAGATAATAAGCTCCAAAATGACTTGATTTTCTGTCATCACAATAATACGTTCCTTCTTCATCATCCCATTCCCAATCATCACACTCATACTCTGTCGGTTCAGGTGGTAAAGACGCGGATGACTCGTATTGATTTTGACCACATCCTGACATACTGAAAGCCATAACAGATGTTGCTACTCCTGCCATCAACTTTTTGGTTTTATTCATGATCTATTTCCCTCCATTTTGTAACCTGTCTTTATCAAATACAGAACATATACTCGGCGGTCTTCATCAATCTCAGAAGAGTCTTTCTCCCATTCCTGTCCATCGATGAAGTGGTAATCAGAACCTATATGAGCAAGGATATCAATATGATGATCGAATTCAAGTTTTTTTAGGAGTGGATGATTCGCTCTACCATTAAATTCACGCATTTCTAACTGTAATGCGCCATTTAGATTGAATTCTTCCTTTTCCACTTCGCCTTCTTCATGCTTCGTTACGTAAATCACATGCCAATCACCTTCAATAGCAGAAGACGTCTGCTTATATACAGTTCCTTCTTTAATAAAAAAATCGCATCCTCTTCGAGCAAGAACCTGTTGTAAATCAATCTGTTCATAATGAAATAACGGTTCAGAAGAGTTGTTTCCTTTAAATAAGCGGTATTCAAGTGAAGTATTCACTTGTTCATCAGTCCTTTCACCAAGCGTCCTCTACATATACGATTTGATATGTTTATGGTTTCATTTTAATAATGAGTTGCCAAATTCTATTGTATACCAGTGTAAAGTCCATATCACTCTGTTCTAAAAAAATTGTTTGTTAATAATGATAATGAATTATCCAATTATTTGAAACTATATTATTATCGATTCGCATATGTAATAATAACTATTTTTATTGGAGATGGAATGGATGAGTAAGCTAGTAACAAATTGTGTACGATTTGCTGTTGCTTGTTCAAATGAAAGGAAAACAGAATACCCTGCAAAAGAAAGTCACTTAGAGGATGTAATTTTTGTAGGGCAAGAAAATCAAAATAATCAATTAGTGTTCAACTGAGATGAACTAAAAATTATCAAAGATGAATTTGAGGTTAAACCGGACATCACACCATCTGATGCAGAAGGAAAGGAAAAATCGGAGATTGTCTATCATGATATAAAAATTAAATCGAAAGATGATAAATACTTCATCACAGGTTCAGATGATTTTTCATTAATACTTCAAAGAGTAGGGGAGCGTATCGTAGTGGATGAATTAGTACGAGTAAAACACTTAAATAGTCGAGTTCTTTTGTGTGAAATTTCTTACTCAGTTATCACTTAAATGGACTGGATTCTTAAGTTAAAGAATCCAGTCCATTTTTAATTTGGTTCAAATTCATCATTAACATTAATCATAGCTTAAATAAAAATTTTATATCAATTTTCAAGCCATAATCTTTGGCTTTCTTTGAGCCAATATTGGGGCTTTATAGTCGATTTCTTCGCCTGTTTCAATATCAATAAATGTACTGGTTTCATTAAACCAACGATCTGGCGCTTCATGTCCCCAAAATGTTTGACGGAGCGGGTCATTTAAATCCCAACGAATTGGCTTTAAGTCTGGGTCGGTTGTTAAATAATCGCCCGTATATAATTCAATTCGATGACCATCTGGGTCTCTCAAATAAAGGAAGAATGCATTGGATAACCCATGTCGACCTGGTCCTCGCTCTATTGAGTGTGCATACCCCATACTTGCTAATACGTCACAACAATCGAGAATGCTGAGTCTGTCTGTTAGCGAATAAGCGAAATGATGCAGTTTTGGTCCAGGTCCATTCATAAATGCTTGATCGTGAACTGTTGGCTTTCGGTAAAGCCATGCTGCCCACAAATCTCCATCCTCAGTTTCTGTATACTCAGAACATGAGAAACCTAAGTTATCTATATAAAAATCATATGCTTTTTGAACATCTGGCACTGCACAGTTAGCGTGGTCTATTCGCTGAATCTTCGCTCCACGATAAAGATCATAGCGTTGAAGCATCCTATTGACAGTTGTCATTTCCGAAAAAAACTCTAATGGAATACCTGAGATATCATGAGCTCGAAGAGTTCTCCCCAACGCATGTTGTGTTCCTTTTGGCATCCATTTTGTTTTTAGACCTTTAGACATAAACAGTTTTTCAATTTCTTCAAGGTCTTGTTCCTTTTCTACTTTGTAACTAAGTACTTCAACAGTGGCTTTATCCGCTTTTTTCAATAGTAAACTATGATGTGAATGTTCTTCGAGACCTCTTAAGTAAATATGATTTTCATCACTTTCTGTTTCAATCATGCCCAATCCATTTACGTAAAACTCCCGAGATGCCTGTATATTTGTAACGTGAAGAACGGTTCTCGCGATACGAATAATTGAAAAATCCATGGTGTTCACCACACTTTCCTTTTATTTTCCGAACTGTTGAATATGATGGTCAGCAATTGAAACGTGAATGATTTTTTGCTCCGTATAAAATTCGAAACCGTAATGTCCACCTTCACGACCGATTCCTGAAGACTTAGAGCCTCCAAAAGGTGTTCTTAAATCTCGAACATTCTGAGCATTTACCCATAACATTCCCGCTTCTACTTTATGTGCTACGCGGTGACCTCGTTTAATATCATTTGTCCAAACATAACCCGCAAGTCCGTACTTGATATCGTTAGCAAGCTTAATAGCTTCTTCTTCATCTTTAAATGTCATCACTGTTAACACTGGACCGAAAATTTCTTCTTGTGCAACACGCATATGATTTTTAGCATTTAGAATCAGTGTCGGTGCTACAAAGTTCCCTTTTGCTATCTCTGCTGGGATGTCTGCTGTAATTACTTCAGTGCCTTCTTCTTTGGCAATATCTAAGTAACTTTTAACCTTAGTAAAATGGCCTTTATCAATCAATGGCCCGACTTCTGTAACTTCGTCTAGAGGGTCGCCAAGTTTAATGTTTGCAACGCGTTTCTTCAACGCAGCTACAAACTGATCTTTTATTCCTTCCTGCACAAACAGTCGTGAGTTAGCCGTACATCGTTCGCCATTAAAAGAATAAATCCCCCATACACATGCATCTAATGCTCGATCGAAATCAGCATCTTCAAAAACAATAATTGGTGATTTTCCACCAAGTTCCATCGAGCAACTTTTCAATGTATCTGCACTGTTTTTAATAATGGTTGAACCCGTTTTGGTTTCCCCGGTAAACGAAATGAGCTGAACATCCGGATGCTTTACTAGCGCATCGCCTGCAGTCTCACCGTATCCATGCACAACGTTGAAAACACCTTTTGGAAGATTGGCTTTATGAATAATTTCTGCTAATAGATTCGCTGATAATGGAGAAAGTTCTGCTGGCTTAAGCACAACTGTATTACCCGTCGCGAGTGCTGGTGCCACTTTCCAAGTTTCTAGCATAAATGGTGCATTCCACGGTGTGATTAATCCAGCGACACCTACGGGAGCGTTAATTGTGTAGTTGATAAATTCATCGTCTACTTGATAGGCATCTCCAACAAGACGACTTTCTACCATACGTGCATAAAATCTAAAATTTTCTGAAGCTCGACTTACCATCTTTCTCGTTTGGCTAATCGGAAGCCCTGTATCTAGCGATTCTAAAAACGATATTTTTTCTACCTCTTCATCAATAAGGTCAGCTATCCGATATATATAGGACATTCTCTTCGTTAGTTTCATCGTTTTCCAAGGACCATGATCAAAAGCTTCACGAGCAGCTGCTACAGCCTTGTTGATATCTTCAGATTGTCCTTCAGCTACTTCATTGATTTGTTCATTCGTAAATGGGTTCATGTTTTTAATCGTCGTCCCGCTTGACGAAGAACTAAATTCCCCATTGATATAGAGTAAAATATTGTTTTGTGTTTCATGTTTTAAAGCAATTTTCTCGCGAGAAGATACCATACTTATCACCTATATCCTTAATAATTTTGTCGTGATCATTCAAGATATTATTGTTAGGTTGTTGCCGCTTCTTTTGGCAATTTCCCAAGTTCGATGAGTGTATCGCGAACTTCTTTTTTTAGTCCCTCTGAAGGGAAGCCTAACGGCAGTCGAAGCTTCGGATTAATTTTCCCCATCATGCCAAGTGCAACTTTTGCGGGTCCAGGATTGGTATCTTTAAACAACACATCATTCAGCGGCATTAATTCGAAGTGAAGATCCTGACATCTTGCCACGTCACCCGCTTGCCATGCATTATATAATTCGGCCACTTTGACCGGTTCGACATTGGCTGTCGCACTGATGAATCCAGCTCCTCCAATAGCAAGCATCGGATAGCAGAGCAGTTCAATCCCCGAATACAATAGGAAGTCCCTGCCACAGTTCAGCAAAACACGGTTAACATGTTCAAAGTCTTTGTTCGCTTCTTTGACTCCTACGATATTAGGACAATCTTCAGCAAGTCGTTTCATCGTACTTACTTCCATATTGACAGCTGAACGACCAGGGATGTTGTAAATAATGATTGGAGTTTTAACTGAATCTGCAACAGTTTTAAAATGTTGATAAAGTGCTTCTTGGTTTGGCCTATTATAATAAGGGACGATAACCATTGCCGCATCTGCGCCTATTTCTTCAGCATACTTCGTTAGTTCCATCGTCTCGTCGTGATTCGTTGAACCTGTCCCTGGCGCAAAAAATACACGTCCATCAATCGTTTCCTTCGCAAGATCCATCACTCTTTTTCTTTCAGCAATTGTTAATGAGCTCGGTTCCCCACTTGTACCTGTAACAGAAATGCCGTGACTTCCGCTTTCAATCTGCCAGTTAATCAATTCGATAAATGCTTTTTCGTCAATCTCACCGCTCTCAGTAAATGGTGTAACGACGGGACAAATAGAACCTCTTAACTTTCTTTTCGCTTCTTCGTATGCCAAAATCATCTACTCCTTCTAGTCATTAAAGTCGGTAAAGGTTATTAAACTTCGTTTTATCTAGGTGATTACTCTTGAAGTTCTTTTAGTTCGCGATACTTTCCTTGGCTATAAATTAAGGGAGCTTTTTGCTCAAGCTTCACTCCAGTTACTTGGCCGATATAAACGGTATGATCACCGACTACATATTCGCTATGTAGTGTACAAGTAATGACAGCTAAAGCATCTGCAAGGGTTGGTAAACCTTTATATGAAGAGAACGTAATTTCATGCTCCAAATTAAGTTGACCAGAGAATTGTTTTGACTCGTCTTGTTGGTTAGACGTTAATATATTAACAGCGAATTGTTTTGCATCTTTAATATGTTGCAACATTCTTGCGTGTTCTCCTACACTAATAGCAATAAGCTTTGGGTTTAAAGAAATCGACATGAATGCATTTGCCGTCATGCCATGTACCTCACCAGCAACTTCAGTGGTTATGACCGTTACACCAGTTGCAAAACTCCCCATAGCATTTCTAAATAAACGATCGTCTACTTCTTGGTTTTCGATCTGCATCTTACAATCTCCTTTCTTTCGAATCAGCCACATCTTTAAAATCTCTCGGTTTTCAGCGAGTTAGCTTAGGGTGACTTTTTTATAATAAGATGCCCGCTTCTTTTTTCGTTCTATTTAAGAAGTTAGTAACCATGTCTTTATACGGTTGCTTATCGAATTGATCATAATAGGCATTGGACATTCTCACGGGATCTCCAAAGAAATAGTATTCATACAGTGCTTGTCGGTTACCAAATGCACTGATTGAAATATCCCAAGCTAAACGGAAAAGTTGAACTTTTTCTTCTCCGTTGATGTTTGCACCTTGTGTATATCGATGAACTAACGGACCTACATCTGAATTACTGAAGTCTGCTTCTGAAGGCAGTGCCATCAAACCTGAAGCTCCAAGAATTTTAATGATTTCATTCATACGTTGATACATTTTCGGATACCAGTTACGTGCTGCATTCAACGGTTCAAAGTCAGGTGTCATATTGCCGTATTGATCAATTTTTGCATTGTGCTCTGAGCGGTACAAATGAGAACGCATCACTTCTAAAATAACCATGATTTCGCTTGCCTTTTCTTTAACATGCATGAACTGTTCTATACCAATCGATTCCATCATGCTGATCACGACACCCAGAACGAATTCTGTTTTCACGATGTTTTTTGCAATAACTTGATGTGTCATATGGATAACCGCATTCGTTTCGGTATACGTACGGTTACATATATTTGTACTCTCACTTACAAATACTCTTTCCCATGGAACGAATACATCTTCAAAAGAAATGATAGCGTCGCTTTCATCGAATCTAGCACCTAGTGGATGATCCCATTTACTTTTCCCATAATCGAATGATTCACGGGATAGAAATTTTAAACCTGCCGTATTATTTGGAATGGCAAATGCAAATGCGTATGGATCGTCTGTCGTTCCAGGTGTTCTGTTTATAGTAGAAGGGAATACAACAAGTTCGTCAGTAATACCGCCTAAAGTAGCTAAAAGACGACAGCCATTCACATAAATTCCATCTGTAGTCTTTTTAGTAATGCGTGCGGATAGAGATGGATCTTTTTGCTCGGTCTGAGTTAACTTCGATCTATTCACTTGTGGGTGAATTAACGTATGGGTTAAGCTAATGTCATTTTCACGTGCATATTCATAATAGTCCCGAGCATTTTTTGCGAATTGTTTACTTCCGCCACCTTCTTGTGCGAAAAATTCACTTGCTGTACCAAAAGCCATAATACTCGCGTTCAAATAATCTGGTGAACGACCCATCATTCCACCGGAAAAAGTAGCCCATTCTGTATTCATTTCACGTCGTTTAAACAAATCTTCTTTTGTTTTAGGAGCGATAAAAGAAAGTCCCACTTTTTTTCCTGATGTCGGTGAAGTATATAACATTTTTTCCGGCTTCTCGTGTTGCAAATCATAAAGACCCGCTACGCTTTCAACAACATTTTTAAATGCTGGATGTGTGGTTACGTCGTCTACTTTCTTCCCATGAATCCATACCTCGGTCTTACGTTCTTTGATACCTTCAATATATTCTTTCCCAGTTCGTGCGCCCATTCTGTTCCCTCCTCATATCGAATCAAACGTATCTTTCATCTTTTATCGTTCAGGTTAAATAGCTCTTAGCAAGAATTTTCTGGCTATTATATTCGGGATTGTTACGAAAAAATGCTAATCTACTTAATTGGTAGATTTTCTTCCTTTTTGAACCTTGAATGAATATTATTTTGTTTATAAGTGCCAGCTTCACTAAATTCAATAAGCTCCATCGACAATGCCAAGTACCGATTTGACATGAGGCGTGAGAAATGTTCTTTAATCACTTCAAATAGCGCATCACAAACTTCTTTCTTAATATCTTCGGAACGCCCCGCGCCTATTTTCAAAACTGCATGGACGAACGCATCATCTTCTGCGCCATCAGCTATTCGATAATCATGTACTTCAATCGCTCTTGAACGAATTCCACCTATAGGAAAAACAGTGTCCTTAGCTATCAAAACTTTATGGATCTCTTCAAATAGCTTCGCAATATTTACATCATCTTTGATGTTATCCGTGTACTCTACAATAAAATGTGGCAAGTAACTTTCCCTCCTATTCACTTTATCGATTTGTAAACGATTCATCCCCGATAATGGTATTCACTAAACGCCCTATTCCCTGTACTTCCGTAACAACTACGTCTCCAACAGCAGTATCAACTGAGCCTTTAGGTGTACCTGTAAGAATTACGTCATTTTCACTCAATGTCATAAAGCTACTTAAATACTCGATAAGGGTTGGGATATCGAAAACCATATCTTTCGTCGTTCCTTGTTGGACGAGTTCGTTATTGACATGAGTAGTCAATTTTAAATCCATCGGGTCGGCAACATCGGCAGCGTCGACCAACCAAGGACCGAATGGTGTACAGGTATCTCGGTTTTTAACTCGCAAATTAGGACGATAATAGTTCTCCAAATAATCTCTGATAGCATAGTCGTTCGCCACGCTATAACCTTTTATATACTTGTAAGCGTTTTCTTTTTTTACATTGCGAGCAGTTTTACCGATGATGACTGCCAGTTCACACTCATAGTGCATATAAGAGACATCAGCTGGACGACGAGTAGTGCTTTGATGTCCAATAAACGTATTTGGTCCTTTTAAAAAGACCAGTGGTTCTGATGGTGCATCAAATGCAAGTTCTGCTGCATGATCTGCGTAGTTCAACCCTAAAGCAAACACCGTACGCGGTACAATTGGAGTAAGCCATACAACATCTTTCTCTTCGACTATGCGACCATCGTCTAATTTAAGTCGACCTTCCCATTCAAACGCTTCATGGATAGCGCCGCCATATGAAATACGCGCAGTCCTCATTTTGTCCCCCTCCGAATGAATGTTTTTTCGTCAACAATTACATTTTCCAAGATACCAATACCTGCTATTTCTATTCGAACCTTATCTCCCAGTTTAGCTTGCGGTGCCTCTTCAGGAACCCCAACGAGTAACACATCTCCAGGATTTAATGTCATGAATTCTGTTACATCTGCAAGTAAGCGAGCAACTGGACGAATCAGGTTCTTTGTTGAATTTTCCTGCCTGAGTTCATCATTAATGTAGACTCGGATAGGTAAATCATCCGGGTTACTTACAGCCTGGCGATCGACAATCCATGGTCCAATTGGGCAGAATCCATCGCGCGCTTTTTGTTGAACGGCGGGTCGGTAGATGCTCTCGTGAGGAATGCTCACATCGTTAACAATCGTAAATCCTGCTACATAATCCAGAGCTGTTTGTTCATTCACAGCTACCGCTTTCTTACCAATTACAATGCCCAGTGCAGCACCCATTTCAAGCTGTGATATTCCTTCTGGCATTGGGATACCTTCACCATATCGGTTAAAAGTATTTGCCGGTTTAATGTAAAGAACTGGAGCAATTGGCGGTGATAGATATGGTTTGTTATGAACCGCTTCGGCTAGTCCTTCAAGTACCCCTTTAAAATTCATTAGTGTACCGAAAACTGTTCCCGTAATCGGCGTGTCGAACTGTATATCATTCATGTTGACCTCGTTGCCATCTATAACAACAGTTTTCGTTCCTGAACCTACATCGACTGATACTAACTCAGGTACACCTAACACTTTCAATCTTGCATGGCTCACATATTTCACTCCTTTAGCTACTAGACTATTATTTTCCATAGTACAAATAACCATAGTTTTCCTGCAAAAACCTCACATTAAAAGGGCGCCCTTCTTGTAGAATGGAGTTTTCAAACTACATACTAATAGAAGAGTCGCCCTTATAAGTAAGAATCAACAACTCAGTGTTACAACAAATGTTGCTTTAAAGAAAATATATCATCATTTAATAAATTCATTTCAACATTACACAGACAATAATGCTTTATCACTATTTAGTTTTTCGCCACGGATACGTTGAAACTCATCCATTAATTTTGGGATGGTTAATTTCTTTTTCTCTTCCGCTTCTATTTCTAAAATGATTTGTCCTTTATCCATCATAATAAGCCTGTTCCCTAAGTCCAAAGCTTGCTGCATGTTATGTGTGATCATCAACGTTGTAAGCTGATTTTGTTCAACAAGTTCTTTAGTTAAATTGGTAATCAATTCTGCACGCGATGGGTCTAGTGCGGCAGTATGTTCATCGAGTAACAAAATATCTGGTTGCGTAAAGGTAGCCATCAACAGAGAAAGTGCTTGTCTTTCTCCTCCTGAAAGCATCCCTACTTTTGCATTCAATCGGTTTTCAAGATTTAAATGAAGTGATTCAAGAGATTCACGGAATAATTCCCGACGTTTCTTGTCCACACCTTTTCGCAATAGACGTTTCTTGTTTCGAGAATAGGCCATTGCAAGGTTTTCTTCGATCGTCATAGTAGGAGCCGTTCCAGCCATTGGATCTTGAAACACCCTTCCAATCATTTGAGAACGCTTATATTCTGGTAATTTAGTAACGTCTTTATTCGCAATTTCAATTACACCGAAATCAGGAGTTAGTGCACCAGAAATCATATTCAACATCGTTGATTTTCCAGCACCGTTGCTTCCAATCACCGTCATGAAATCACCGGGATTTAACTTAAGATTAATTTGATCTAACGCAATTTTCTCATCTGGTGTGGCTTCGTTAAATAATTTATTAATCTGGGTAAGTTTTAGCAACTGCAGCTCCTCCCTTCGTTAGCGAATGTTGATACTCTACTAAGCGTTCAGCATGCCTTTTTGCTTTTCTACTCTTTTCTCGTTTCTTCTCAAAATATTGAGGTAAAATCAACGCAACTATTACAATAACCGCAGTAATTAATTTCATGTCTCCTGTATCAAGAAAGTCCACTCGAAGTGCTAGTCCTAGTACTATTCGATAAATAATGGCTCCCGAAATTACAGCAAACGTGGTTCGAACAATCGTTTTAGTACCAAATATTGCTTCACCGATAATAACCGAAGCCAGTCCGATGATAATCATTCCGATTCCCATACCAATGTCTGCAAACTTCGAATATTGAGCAATAAGTGCCCCCGCAAAAGCAACCAAGGCATTAGAAAATCCAAGACCTACAATAATGAGAGTATCTGTGTTTGCCGAAAAACTACGAATCATTTTTTTATTATCACCAGTGGCTCTTATGGCAAGGCCCACTTCAGTTTTTAAGAACCAATCTACAATCAACTTAATTAGTAAAACGATGATGGCCATAATAAACAAAGTTCCCCATGTGGCAGGTAAATATTGAACTCCTAGCATGCTGAAAAAATTGTTAATAGCCGTGTCTATTCCTAGTGAACCCCAAAATGATTGGAATTGATTAAACATCGTTTCTGCATTTAATAAAGGGATATTCGGTCGACCAATAGAATTCTCGGATGTTAGTCCCATTATTCGTAAATTTATAGAATACAAAGCAATCATCATTAATATTCCAGCAAGTAATGCATTGATCTTTCCTTTTGTATGTAGAAGGCCGGTAACACAGCCAGCCAGAAAACCAATTATGACGGCTACTGCTGTAGCTAGCACCGGATGATACCCTAAGATAATCATCGTGGCAGCAACTCCTGCCCCTGTTACAAAACTTCCATCAACCGTTAAATCCGGAAAATCCAACACTCGAAATGAAATATACACTCCGAGTGCCATTATTGCATAGATGATTCCTTGCTCTACTGAGCCAAATACAGCTGAAAACATGTAGAACCACCTCCTGTTTTATTCGCTAAATTCAGCTTTCCACTCATCTTTAATGTCAAGTCCAATAGCTGAAGCTGTGTCTTTATTCATGATGAATTTTAATTTTTGCGGGATATCGACAGGCAAATCAGCCGGTTTGCTTTGACCTTTTAGGATTTTCACTGCCTTTTCTCCTGCTTCATAGCCGATATCAAAATATTCAAATCCATAAGCAGCTAAGCCACCTCGTTTTACTGAGTCGAATTCTCCTACCATCATTGGTAGTTTGTTTTCGTTTGCAACAGAAATGACCGATTCAAGTGCAGAAACTACTGTATTGTCTGTAATGATGTATAAAGAGTCTACTTTACCAATCAATGATTCTGTTGCTTGTTTTACATCTGCAGAAGTTGCAACAGATGCCTCAACAACAGTCATATCCATATCTTTTAGCATTTCTTTAACCGCATCCACTTGTGCACGAGAATTTTGCTCGCCTGAGTTAAATACCATCCCAACTTTTTTAGCGTTCAATTCTTCTTTCAGGAACTTCATCGTATTTAGTATCGCATCAGGATGACTATCGATAGTACCTGTTACATTACCACCTGGTTTTTCCATTGAATCAACTAACTCAGCTCCAACGGCATCTGTTACTGAAGTGAATACGATCGGTATGTCTGAAGTAGCACTTTTAGCAGCCTGGGCACTTGGTGTTGAATTCGCAAATATTAAATCAACGTTAGAACTGACCAAGTTAGTTGCAATTGTTGTGCTCGCACTTTGGTCACCTTGTGCAATTTGAACGTCATATTTCGCATCAATTCCTGCATCTTCTAAAGCCTTTTTAAAACCATCATAAGCTGCATCTAAGGAAGGATGTTCGACTATTTGAGTGACGCCAATGTTATATGTCTTCTTTTCTCCCTCAGTGTTGCTTGTCTTTTCGCCTTCTCCACACGCTCCAAGAAGTAACGCACTACTCAACATAACAACCCCGAATTTTCTCCAACTATTCTTCATTACATTTCCCCCTCTTAACTTAGTTATATGTTTTTTATTCGGAACCAAGTGATAGAATAGCAACATTTAAAATGTTCCGATAATTTATGAGTGTATCATGCAGTGTAACGAATAACTAGAAGGAATTTACGTATTGTGATTATTATACTTTCAATAAGGTTTTCTTTTTGGAAGGTGCAATATGAATTGCTTGGCCGATTAATCCTTCCACTGCTTCAAGGAGTCCTTCACTGAATCCTGGATGTGCATATAAAGGGAATTTCACATCTTCCTCTTTTGCAGCCATTTCAAGCAGTTGTACAAAGGTACCTGACATTTCAATGGCGCCTTCACCAATCATGTGAATTCCGCTAATGATTTCAGTTGTAGAATCAGCAATTACTTTAATAAAGCCATCTTTTTTACCAGTTATTGAAGCATAACCGTTGCCAGCAAGAGGAAATTGGCTGACCCGAACCTCCATTCCAAAGTTGCGAGCGTTTTGTTCAGTTAGACCAACAGAAACGATCGGTGGAATGGTATGCGCAACGATTGGTAAAAATGTAAGGTCAACTTCAGGTTTTCTTCCTGCAATTGCTTCAACAGCTGCTTTGCCTTGTTTGATTGCTTTAATCGCCATGAGAGAGCCTTCAGTGACATCACCGATTGCATAAATAGATGGAATCGAGGTTTGCATATTTCCATCCACTTGTATAAAGCCCTCATCCGACTGAACAATGCCTATGCGTTTAATGCCAAGCGGCTCCACATTTGGTGTTCTAATTCCAGTTAGGAAAAAATGTGAACCAGTTATGGTCTCTTCAACGTTTTTATTAGTAAAAGTAATGGCAATTTCACTTTCCGTTTCATTCGTCGAAATCAATTGAACATCTTTATAGACCGTTATTTTACGTCGTTTAAATAATCGATTAAGTTCTTTATTGATAGATTCGTCGAATGTATCGCCTTTATCATCAAATAGGATAGTCACTTTTGAACCTAACGCTGCAAAACTAGAAGCCACTTCAAGGGCTATGTAGTCTTGACCGTTTACTATAAGATGTGGTGGTATTTCTTCAATTTCAAATATTTCATGAGACAAAAGAATCCGTTCTCCTTTTTCTTTCAAACCTAATGGCATCATTGGCGTACTGCCTGTAGCAATGATTACCTGTTCAAATTCAAAAATATCAAACTGATGTCCATTCTCCACACCGATTCGATCTACTCCAAGGAATGTAGCTTTGCCACTAATCACTTCAATTTGGTTCTCTTTACACAGACTTTCTACTCCAGCTCTAAGCCCAGCGATGACTTTATCTTTATAGGTAAGGAGCTTATTAACATAAAATGCGTCGTCGCCATTACCAATCCCCAAATCTTGCAAATGTTTGGTTTCTGAACGTTTTGTAGCTGCATGAGTAAAGATTTTAGAAGGGATACAGCCTTTATTTAAACAGACACCACCTAAGTCAGCCTGTTCAATTAAAGTAACCGAAAGTCCGAGCTGAGCACCTCGAATGGCGGCAGAGTAACCGCCTGGTCCCCCACCGATGATTATAAGATTTCTTTGTTGACTGATTTCCCCGACAACCATTAAATCATCTCCATGATCAGTTTGTGTGGTTGCTCAATTAGACTAGCAAAGCGGTTCGTAAATGCTACAGCTGTTGCTCCATCAGCAACCCGGTGGTCAAATGCCATGGAAAGCGTCATGATGTGACCGATGACGATTTCATCATGATTGTTGACAATTGGTCTTTTTTTCGTTTTATGGAAAGCTATTAACGCCGTTTCAGGATAGTTAATAATTGGTGTCGCACCCGTACTTCCAAGTGGGCCAACATTACTCACGGTGAATGTACTGTTTTGCATTTCAAACGGTTGAAGTTTTCCTGCAATGGCTCTCTCCGTCAATCCTTTTACTTCTTTGTGAATATCTTTAATTGATTTCTTGTCTGCATCATGAAGTACTGGAACAATCAAGCCGCTTTCTGTGTTTGTAGCAAGACCTATATGATAATTCTTTTTAAGAAGTATTCGACTATTTACTTCATCGAGTTCCGCGTTAAAAATCGGGAAATCTTTTAGAGAAATAACAAGTGCTTTAATAAGAAATGCAGAAACTCCAATTGATTCACCGGATGCCTTTAAATCTTCTCTCATTTTAAAAAGGTTGGTCATATTTACTTCGTCAAAATGAGTAACATGCGGAATTGTAAACAAGGATTTCGTCATCTTTTCTGCAATCTTTTTTCGTATCCCTTTAAAAGGAATCTCATCTGGAGTTTCTTTAGTAGAGGTTACTTGAGGGACAATCTTAACCGATTCTTTCTCAGTTTTTTGTCCTTTTAAGAAACGATAAACATCTTCCTCTGTCACTTTTCCTGATGGGTCAGTAGCCTGAACATCTTCTAGATTAATGTTGTTTTCACGAGCAATCTTACGTGTGTATGGTGCTGCAAGTATTCGGGAGAACGTGTTCTGCGAAGACTTTTTAACTTGTTCATTTGACTGGAAATCTTGTTTTTTTACATTTTGATTTCTTTCAGGTTGTGTCTTTTGTTCTGTTCTAACGGCATCATGCGCTTCTATATAGATGAGACTTGTTCCTACTTTGACCGTCTCACCCGCTTCAATGATAATTTGTTTCACTATTCCTGAGCAAGGCGAAGTAAGTTCTGCAATCATTTTATCTGTTTGCACTTCAACGAGTGGTTGATCAGTACTTACAGAATCCCCGACTTTGACTAAGTAATGGATGATCTCTCCTTCGGTCATCCCTTCACCGATATCGTGTAATTTTACTTCGAGCATTACATTTCCCCCTTAAAAATGAACCACTTTTTCAATCCCTTCAACTACTCGCGCAGGTGTAGGAAGATAATGTTCTTCTAATGTAAAGAATGGAACAGGAACATCAAAGCCCGTTACTCTTTCAATAGGAGCACGTAAATAAAGGAAGGATGTATCATTTATAATCGACACAAGATCATTACCGAGCCCTCCGGAATTGTGAGCTTCATGAATAATAACCGCTCTTGTTGTCTTTTGTACGGATTGAGCAATTATGTCACGATCAATTGGATACAGTGTGCGAAGATCGATAATTTCACAACTAATTCCTTTTTTCTCTGCCTGTTCAGCTGCTTTTTCAGCGATGGAAACCATAGCACCCCATGCTATAAGTGTGACATCCGTACCTTCACGCACTATTTCCCCTTTGCCAATTTCAACAGTATATTTTCCAACAGGTACTTCTTCTCTCTTGGATCGATAGTTTTTCATCGTCTCTAATACAAGAACTGGATCTGGATCTTCCATTGCCGCAATTAGTAACCCTTTTGCATCATATGGGTTGGATGGACAGACCACTTTAATACCTGGCATATGTGTGAATAATATTTCTGTACTATCAGAATGAATTTCTGGTGCCCGAATTCCAGCACCGTATGGGGCTCTAATGACCATTGGTACAGTAAAATGAGACATTGACCGCATACGAAGTCGTGAAACATGTGTCATAATCTGTTCGTACGCTGGATAGATAAATCCAAGGAATTGAATCTCAGCAATCGGTCTAAAACCGTTTACTGCCAGTCCGATTGACGTTCCTATAATTCCAGCTTCTGAAAGTGGAGTATCCACTACCCGCTCAACACCAAACTTTTCTTGAAGTCCTTCTGTTGCACGGAATACACCGCCATTTTTACCGATATCTTCACCAAGGATGATCGTTCTATCATCCTCTTCTAGCATCAAGCGCATGCCATCATTAATCGCTTGAATCATCGTCATCTGTTTTGTTGTACCATTTTGTTGATCCGACTCTTTCAATTGGGTCATCATGTCACTGCCTTTCTAAATGTGCAAGATATGCTTCTTTCTGTTCAGCGAGTTGAGTAGGCATCTCAGCAAATACGTGATCAAAAACATCATTTACGTTCGGCGGAGGGAAATTCTCCATTTCTTCTACAGCCTGTTCGACTTCAATTGTAGTTTTTGCTTTTATATCCTGGACCCATTGGTCGTCCCAATAGCCATAGTTTTTCATAAACAATTCTATACGTGTAATAGGGTCAACAATATGTTCACCTTGTTCTTTAGGACGATATTTAGATGGATCGTCTGCAGTCGTATGGGCACCTGTTCGCCAGGTCACAGCTTCAATCAAAGTAGGTCCATCCCCGTTACGAGCATGATCAAAAGCTTTTTTTGTCTCAAAATAAACGGATAAACAGTCATTTCCATCAATTCGAACACCTGGCATTCCGTAGGCTACAGACTTTTGTGCAATTGTTGCAGAATTCATTTGTTTTTCAATCGGTACCGAAATCGCATAGCCATTATTCTGATTAAAAAAGACAACTGGAACTTGGAATACGCTTGCAAAATTCAAGCCTTCATGAAAATCGCCTTCCGAAGTCGCCCCATCGCCGAAATAGGCAATTGATGCATTTCTTGTTCCACGTAATTTTTCAGCCCATGCGGCACCAGCAGCATGAGGTAGCTGTGTTGCTATCGGGACCGCAGGAGGGAAAATATTTTTTCCCTCTGGCGGTACACAACCTTCGACTCTTCCGTTCCAATATAAAAATGTGCGAGCCATACTTTTTCCGAATGTTATGGTTGCACCATGATCACGATACGTTGGGAACACCCAGTCATCCGAATTGAGCGCTAATGCACTTCCTACCTGAGCAGCTTCCTGCCCTTCAAATGGTGCATACGTACCTAAACGCCCTTGTCGTTGCAAATTAATTGCTTTTCGGTCATACGTGCGAATTCGGATCATGTTGTAGTACAATTCTTTAACCAATTTTTCGTCAATCATGTCTTCAAAACTCGCATCTACTAAATTTCCTTGATCATCTATTATTCTCTTCATCGGATAGTTTTGTTCCACTAAAGTTGCCTCCAATCAGGATAAGTTGCGAATGGACCACTTTGGTTTCGCAGGTGCTGTATAAAAGCTATTTCGCTTAGATCTATCTGCAATTCTTTTTTCACACATCTGATTTGCTGATTCCTCAGTTGTTCTTCCGCTACTCTTAGCTTCCTGATAAACTTCCAAAATCGAATCGTATATATGTTTTGTTTTAGCAAGTACCCGCTCATGGTTAATACCATACAATTCATCTGCCACCTGAATTAGTCCTCCGGAGTTGACGATATAATCAGGAGCGTATAATATGCCTTTTTCTTGAAGCATTTTTCCGTGTGTATCATTTAATAGTTGGTTGTTAGCTGCTCCTACAATCGCTTTTACTTTGAACTGAGCAATCGTGTTTTCGTTAATAATTCCACCAAATGCACAAGGAACAAATATATCCGCTTCCTGTGAATAAATATCTTCTTTGGCAATCACCATCACTGAACCAGTGGTGGTTGCTGCTTTTTCTTCAATGGCCAACAAGTTATCTGGATTTATATCCGTGACGTAAATGTGAGCTCCTGCTTCAAGCAATCCACATGCCACTTTGAATCCTACCTTACCTAGTCCTTGTATCGCATATTTATGTCCGCCCAATTCATCATTTCCAAAGAGCATGCGATTGGTCGCTTTAATACCGTAGAGAACGCCGGCTGCTGTAGGGATGGATGAATCGCCACCGCCACCGTACGCTTCCGGAAGTCCGTTGATGAAATTTGTTTCTTTCATTGCGTGAATGAAATCATCCATTGACGTTCCCATATCGGTACCCGTATAAAAACGTCCTCCCAATGAATTCACAAATTGACCAAATGCACGGAATAATTCAGGAGACTTATCTGTTTTAGGATCTCCGATAATAACTGCTTTGCCCCCACCGAAATCTACATCGGCAGCGGCACATTTATAAGTCATTCCTTTAGATAGTCGAAGAACATCTTCTAATGCTTCATCCATACTGTTATACGGTTGCATACGACATCCGCCGAGAGCAGGACCCAGTGTTGTATTATGGATGGCAATAATTGCTCGTAAACCTGTTGATGGATCATTACAAAAGACAACTTGTTCATGTTCACTCATTTTGTCAAAAAGTTCGAATTCCTTAGTCATTGATGTTTCCTCTGCTACTTTCATATGAAAGGCCTCCTTAAAATCTATCGAACAAAAATTCCTTAATTACTTAGACCGAAGCTTCGATTAACTTTTGAGCAATTGTTTCTTTTGGCAATATTACTTGTCTCACTTCACCTGTTCCGATTATGCCTACATGATTTTTCGCCGTCACTTTTGTGATCACCACATTGTCACGAAGTTCAACTAAAATGGCAGTTAATGTAACAGTAGAACCGAGAGTAGATGCAGCCAAATGCTTCAACTGAACGGATGCCCCCATACCCTCTTCATGGTCTTCCAAAAAAGGAAGAATGATTTTCCGGGAAACCCATTCCATATGATATGTCATTGCTACTGTTGAATAGACAGGATGTACAACAACACCTTCAAAAGAAGCGAACATATCTTCCGTTACGATAATCTCTATCGTTTCTTCTCTTCCTACGACCAATCCTTGTTTCATCATCTATCCCCTACTTACGTTGTAAATTATGTAACTCAAATGAATAGCGGAATATTGAATTAAAAAACAGAGTCTAGTAAACCTCGATATTTTGTAAACGCTTACAAATAATAATTACCTTGCTTCGAGAATGCCCTTAAATTGCGTTAATTGAATCTCACCGAATACTATTAATATCGAAATGACCACTTAGGTTTCATTGAAGCTGAGTAAAAGCCATTTTGTTTTCCTCTGTTTTGAATTCTTTTCTCACACATCTGATTGGCTGATTCCATTGTCGAAATTCCGTTAATCTCTGACATCCTGTAAACTTCTAAAATCGCATCATAAATATGTTTTGTTTTAGCAAGAACACGCTCATGATTGATTCCGTACAATTCATCTGCCACCTGGATGAGACCACCTGAATTAATAATATAATCGGGAGCGTACAGAATTCCCTTTTGTTGAAGCTTTCTTCCGTGACGTTCATCTAAGAGCTGATTGTTAGCAGAGCCTGCGATTGCTTTTACATTGAACTGATCAATTGTAAGGTCATTAATAATACCGCCTAATGCACAAGGCACAAATATATCTGCTTGCTGCGAATAAATATCTTCCCTTGCTACAATTTTCACGGTTCCAGACGTTGTTGTTGCTTTTTTCTCTATTGCTCGCAGACTTTCTTGACTTATGTCTGTTACGAAGAGATGAGCACCTTCCTCAAGTAATCCGTATGCAACTTTAGAGCCAACTTTGCCTAAACCTTGTATAGCATATGTGACTCCGCCTAAATCGTCTTTACCAAAAAGTACTTGATTCGTTGCTTTGATACCGTAAAGAACACCAGCTGCTGTCGGTATTGAGGAATCTCCTCCACCTCCATATGCTGCGGGTAACCCTACAATGCAATTGGTCTCTTTAACAGAGTGTATGAAATCCTCCATCGTTGTTCCCATATCTGTACCGGTATAAAAACGGCCCCCCAATGAGTTTACGAATTGACCGAAAGCACGAAACAATTCAGGTGTTTTATCTGTGTTTGGATCTCCGATAATGACCGCTTTCCCACCACCAAAATCCACATCAGCAGCTGCACATTTGTAGCTCATTCCTTTTGATAATCGAAGGGCATCTTCCAATGCTTCTTCAACACTGTTATATGGCTGCATACGACAACCACCAAGTGCAGGTCCGAGTGTTGTATTATGAATTGCGATGATTGCACGAAGTCCTGTTGACGGGTCATTACAGAAAACAACTTGTTCATGTTCAGCCATTCTTTCAAAAAGATCAAATTCTCTAGACATCGGAATTCTTTCTGCTATTTCCATCATTTAATCCCCCTCAGGATCTACGACATTTTATTAACCAGTTTCTTTTGAGGTTTGAGATGAAGCTTCTTCAAGTTATTTTATGTCCGACTAATTTACATAAGTATATATTTAACGAACGCACTTATATTTAGTGTATGAGTTTCTGTTATCGTATAACACTATTTCAACGTAATATTATCAAACCGTAATATTATAGTCAATATAATAATTAGAAAAATCCATATTTTTAGAATTGAAAGTAATTTTAATGCGTATCATCTTTAATAAATCTTCTTTTAAGAACATAGACCTTTTCGGAATAATGGATATCGTCAATAAAGGGCAACCACTAAGTTCACTGAACTAAGTAGTTGCCCTTTTGAAAATATAGCGGTCTAATAAAAATTTTACTTTTTATTCGATTGTTTATGGATCATGAAATCCAACTCACTTTTAGAGTGGCTGATTTGATTACTTGCTTCTTCAATCATGCTTTCAATTAACTCTTTTACATAAGGAATATGGTCTATCAATCCTGCTATTTGCCCACTATTAATAAATCCATTCTTCATATCACCTTCGATTGCACCTATTACATGTTGCTTTTCAGTCGTCAATTCACTGTATTGTGCACGTGTCATTCCTTCTTTTTCACGTTCGTCTAGTTTCATTGAATATGGTGTCTTTAACATTCTTCTGATCATGCCTACACTACGCCCTACTATTAGAGTTTCCGTATCGCTAGCATTCACAAGACTTTGCTTATACACCTCGTGAAATGGGGCTTCCTTCGTGGCAATTAAACGAGTGCCGATTTGCACTCCACTTGCACCTAACATAAGTGCAGCTGCCAGCCCTTTGCCATCTCCAATACCTCCAGCTGCAATAACTGGGACTTTAACATTCTTCACAATTTGAGGAATTAATGTGAATGTCGTTAATTCAAGCGTCGAATTGATTCCTGCTGCTTCAAAGCCTTCTGCAACTAGAATATCCACTCCTGCAGCTTCTGCTTTTTGGGCATGTTTGACTGAGGCTACAAGAGCAATGACTGTCACACCATGCTCATGTAATTTCGCTATAAATGGGACTGGGTTTCCTGCCGACAGAGAAACAACCGGAACATTATGTTTGATGACAAGATCAATGAGCTCTTCTGTATAAGGAGAGACATTAATTGCGATGTTAATCGCGAATTTCTTATTTGTCTTGGCTTTCGTTTGAAGTATAATCTTTTCAACTTCACTTGGAGTCATCGTGCCGCATCCTATGGTTCCTAACCCACCTGCTTCTGAAACAGCCGCCGTCAACTGGGCATTACTAATATTCCCCATACCACCTTGAATAATAGGAAAGTCAATCTGGAGCATTTCGCAAACGTATTTCATTAATTATCCACCTCTACTCAATTATGTTATAGTAAATCCATTAGAAAGACAATTGCGTTAATTTAATAGGGGGTAAAAATGATGATAGTTACGTTTAAAGGAAAAACACCAGTACTAGATTCTACGGTTTTTGTTGCACCGGGGGCGAAGATAATCGGGGAAGTTATAGTAGGGGCAGAATCTACCATTTGGTTTAATACCGTATTGCGCGGAGATGAAGGAAGAATTTCAATTGGAGAAAAATGTAGCATCCAGGACAATTCGACGATTCATTTATATGAAGATGCCCCTGTTGTAGTTGAAGATGAAGTGACAGTTGGACATAATGTTATTTTACATGGCTGCAAAGTGGGCAGACGCTCAATTATTGGAATGGGTTCAACGATTCTTGACCATGCAGAGATTGGAGAAGAATGCATAATTGGAGCCAATACTTTAATTCCGCCTGGCAAGAAAATTCCTCCCCGTTCCTTAGTTGTCGGCTCACCAGGAAAAGTAGTTAGAGAATTGACTGACAAAGATTTTGAAATCATCCAATTATCTATTGATACCTATGTACAAAAAGGTTATGATTATCGAGAAATTTTCCAGAACAAAGAAAAAGAATAGAAAAAACTGGGTAGCTATTAAGCACCCAGTTTTTTTCATAGAAAATCATAACAACTCTTAATCAATAATTAAGGGATGATCACCAGCATCATATGATTTATCTTTCCATTGCATGTCATTATCATCTTGGAATACTTCTTCGAAAAATTGACTTGCCGATTGGGCAAGTAACTTGTAGTATTGCTCGAACAAAAGAGCCGCATGATTTCCGTTCCATATTTCCGGAAGTAATTCTCTAGGAAGTCCAGGGTCAGTAAATAGAAACTTCCGGTATACGTGAACAAGGTTTGTCCGCTCCACGAAACATTCTGCATCCGTCATTTGCCCTTTATTCATCATACTTTGATGGACAATAAATTGTTTGCTGTAGGTTGTGATGAATTCTTGATATTTTCCTTCGATTTCTTGAAGCGGCCAACTTTTTTCAACGAGTGAATTGTCAGCTTGTGGGCCTTTGTATGAAGATACGAAGAAATCTACGTAAGATTGAATTTCATACTTCTCAATAAGCAGATTCACTTCTTTTTCAAGATTATTCGGGGAAATCCAACAACCATTAGAAAAGCTCCCAAAACCACTCCATAAAAGTTCTTTACGGAGTTCGTCGCGAATCTGTCTTTTTTCTTCCGGAATCGTATACATAAGCATACGCCATTTCCCGTCCCAGTCGTTCGGCATCAATTTAAAAATTCGCACAGCGGCTTCTTCCATCCGTGTTTCTCCGCGCAGTGTTAAGAAATAATAACTTTTATTCCCCTTTTTCTCAGAATCAATCCAACCTTGCTTCATCATCCTGGAAACGGCTACGCGAACAGATTGTTCATTATGTCCAAATTCTTTTAATAAACGAATTAAGCTTCCAATCCAAATTTTGTTTCCGTAATGTCGGATATAGTCACCATATATTGTGAAAATCATGGATTGTGTATTTGCCACTAGTACTCACTCTTTCTTATTTGCTCTATATCGTATTTCACGATGCATTCTAACTATCATTATATCGTTAGATTACAAAAAGGAAACTTTAAATTCCAGTGAATACCGGACTCCTTTTTTCACTAAATGCGTTAAGCGCTTCTATTCGATCTGAGGTTGGAATCGTTAATTCATAAGCTTTCGATTCAATTGCAAGACCTGTCTGCAAATCTGTATTCATCCCTTGAGTAATCGCATATTTCGCTTGTTTAATCGCAACCTGGCCATTTTTCATGATATCGAAAGCAAGTTGTTCGCAACTTAATAGAAGCTCTTCTTTCTTAACTACCTTTAAAACGACCCCAAGTTCTACACCTTCTTCTGCGGTGAATTTTCTTGCCGTGAAAATTAATTCTTTAGCTTTCATTTCTCCTACCAGCCTTGGAAGACGTTGAGTACCTCCCGCTCCCGGAATGATAGCCCAGCTCGTTTCTGTTAGTCCCATCTTCACACCTTGTGCTGCAATTGAAAAATCGCAAGCAATCATCAATTCAAAGCCACCACCAAATGCATAGCCGTTTACAGCAGCAATTGTTGGTTGTGGGAGGCTAGCGATACTGTTAAATACGTCTCTAATCGCTTTGACATTTCTGCGCACTTCAGTTTCTTTCAATGTTTTGCGTTCTTTTAAATCCGCTCCAGCACTGAATGATTTTTCTCCTGCACCTGTGAAAATTACAACACTCACTTCAGGGTCAAGTGAAATCAAATCTGTCACAGTCTGAAGCTCATAGAGTGTTTCGTAATTGAAGCAGTTCATTGCTTCTTCTCGGTTAATTGTCACATAAGCGATATTGTTTTGTTTTCTATATAAAATCGTTGTCATTTGTAATCTCCTTCAAAAAAAAAATTCATTTCACTTTTTTTAGATAAACTTTATTAAAGTGTACACCTTCGAACTTGGAGATTCGTCCACTCGCTGTGGGTTTTTGTCCGTTCAACTGGGGTTCCATCCACTCATTATAGGTTTTCATCCATTCAATTTGGTTTTCCATCCACTCGTGTAACGTTACCAACCATTCGCTTGGAAACGGACACCATTCCTCCGGAGAAAGACACCAGATCGTATGTCCAGAGTCGGATTAGAGTGTCCGCTCCTCATTTCTGATGGCGAGCTATAATTAGCTTTTCTTATAAGAGAACCACCACGTGAGGGACAGCTTATTCAAATAATTATTCCGATATATTTTCAATAATTGCCGCGATTCCCTGTCCAACTCCGATACACATGGTAGCCAGACCGTATTTAACATTCTGTTTTTTCATTTCATATAAAAGGGTAGTCAAAATTCGTGCACCGCTAGCGCCAAGAGGATGCCCAAAAGCGATTGCTCCACCATTCACATTTACTTTTTTATCATCTAAACCTATTTGGCGAATGCATTCAATTGATTGTGATGCGAACGCTTCATTTAATTCAACAAGCCCAATATCTTCTGTATTTAACCTTGCTCGTTCTAGTGCTTTTCTAGTTGCGAAAATTGGACCAAGCCCCATTACATTAGGTTCTAGGCCAGCTGTTGCGCCAGTAACATATCTGGCAAGTGGTTTAAGATTAAGTTCTTTTGCTTTTTCAGCACTCATCAGAAGCAAAGCGGACGCACCGTCATTGACGCCTGAAGCATTGCCTGCGGTAACACTACCACCTTTAAATATCGGTTTAAGCTTAGTCAGTTTTTCAATCGTGGTATCTGGACGAGGATGCTCATCTTGATCCACGATGACTTTGTTGCCTTTCCTATCTAAATAAATAACTGGGACGATTTCTTCAGCAAAACGGTTTTCTTCAATAGCTTTTTTGGCACGTTTTTGGCTTTCAAAGGCAAATAAATCCTGGTCTTCACGCGTTATATTAAAACGCTGTGCTACGTTTTCTGCTGTCTGAGGCATTGAATCTGCTCCGTACATTTCTTTCAACTTATTATTAGTAAAACGCCAGCCAATTGTTGTATCAAGCATTTCCATATTTCCTCGAGGAAATGATTGATCTGGCTTAGCCATGACGAATGGTGCACGCGTCATACTTTCGGTTCCGCCCGCAATGTAAATATCGCCTTCTCCCACTGCGATTGCCCTAGCAGCATACATAACCGCATCGAGTCCCGAGCCACAAAGACGATTAATCGTTGTCCCCGCCACTTCAACAGGAAGCTCCGCCAACAAACCGGACATTCTCGCTACGTTACGGTTATCTTCTCCTGCTTGATTGGCATTTCCCAAAACAACTTCTTCAATTTCTCCTGTCTGCAGTGTAGGATTACGTTCAACAAGTGCCTTAATAACAACAGCTCCTAGATCGTCGGGGCGCACATCTTTTAACGCTCCATTATATCTTCCGATAGGTGTCCTTACAGCATCTACAATGACGACTTCTCTCATTTCTTTATCAACTCTTCTTCTATTGTATAGTCATAAACACCTTTACCACTTTTTCGTCCAAGACGTCCTGCTTTGACATATTGTTCAAGTATTGGTGCGGGGCGGTACTTTTCTCCAAGCTTTTCGTGTAAATAGTTCAAATTATTTAAGCGCGTGTCGAGTCCCACGAGGTCCACAAGTTCGAATGGACCCATTGGGTAATTTAAACCAAGTTTAATCGCTTTATCAATTTCTTCAGGTGTACCAAGACCTTCTTGCAGCATATAAAAGGCTTCGTTTCCAACAAGTGCGCTGATCCGACTTGTGATGAATCCTGGGAATTCTTTAATGACGACCGTTTCCTTGCCCATATTGGTAGCGACTTCTCTGATTGTTTCAGCTGTTTCATCGCTCGTTTCTAAGCCCCGTACAATTTCAACTAGAGGCATTTTATGTACAGGATTGAAAAAGTGCATCGCGATTGTTTTTTCTGGTCGCTTTGCAAAAGACGCAATCTCGGTCGGACTCATCGTCGATGTATTCGTTGCAAAGTAACAATGTGATGGTGAAAATTCTTCAATAGTTTCAAACACCTGTTTTTTAATGGCTATTTGTTCAGGCACAGCTTCAATAATTAAATCGGCTTTCGCAACGGCTTTAGACAAGTCGCTTTCGAAATTTAAGTTGCTGTGAGCCTGTTCAGCTTTTTCTGAAGAAATTTTCCCAAGTGAAAGCCCTTTTTTAATAATGTGATTAATTTCTTGTTTCGCATTTTGCAAGGCAGATTCATTTATGTCAACAACTGTAACTGCATAGCCGCCAACTGCTCCTACGTAGGCTATTCCTCTTCCCATCAAGCCTGATCCGACGACAACAATTTGCTTAATCATCGTTACACTCCTCCTTTTACGGTGAAAGAAAAGACAGGGATTGGAAACCCCTGTCCGTCATTTCACTCGCTTATTACTAGTAAGAAAGGTAAAAGTTCTATAAGTTACCCCTTCGATATGATGGAGCTATGTCTAGTTATAAGCATCATCTTGCACCTATGCTTCAGAGCCGGAATCGAGCTAGAGTAACACTTTTCGCTTTTCCTACAGTCCGAATGGATTTAGTGGTCGACTGCCGTAATATGATAAGATACTTTTCGTTTCTGAATAGAGATCTAGTGTTTCGATGCATAATTCGCGTCCAAATCCTGATTGCTTATAGCCACCGAATGGCGTTCCAGGGAATGCAGAAAATGGACAGTTAACCATAACGATTCCGGCTTGAATCTGATTCGCCACTCGTGTTGCACGGGCACCATCTTTTGACCAAACAGCAGAGCCTAATCCAAACTCTGTATCGTTAGCTAATCGGATAGCTTCTTTTTCATCTTTGAATTTCATCACAACAACTACAGGTCCGAAGATTTCTTCTTTTACTACGTTCATATCGTGAGTGACGTTGGCAATAATCGTCGGTTCAAACCAGAATCCATTTTCGTAGCCTTCAGGTTTTGTAACATTACCACCAGCAAGGATTTCTGCGCCTTCTTTTTTGGCTGATTGAACATATCCATCGATTGTATCAAGTTGACCTTGATCGATAATTGCACCCATATGTGTAGTTTTATCAAATGGATTCCCAAGCTGTAGTTTTTTTGTTTTTTCTACAAACTTGCTTATGAACTCTTCGTAAACATCTTCATGGACGTACAGGCGTGAACGCGCTTCACATGACTGGCCTGAGTTGTAGAAAATACCGAATAATGACCCATCAACGGCCGCATCAATATCCGCATCGTCAAATACGATACTCGGTGATTTACCGCCAAGCTCAAGTGTAACGCGTTTTAATGTTTGAGATGCTTTGCCCATAATGTCTTTTCCTATTGGTGTTGAACCTGTAAATGCTACTTTATTTACTTGTGGATGCTCAACTAAAAAGTTCCCAACTTCAGTTCCTGAACCTGGAATAACGTTCACTATACCTGCAGGAACTCCTGCTTCTAGGCAAATTTCCCCTAAGATAATGGCAGTTAAAGGAGTAAGAGATGCTGGTTTAACGATGACAGCACAGCCGACAGCTATAGCAGGTGCTATTTTCCAAGCAGCCATCATTAATGGATAGTTCCACGGAATGATCTGCGCACATACACCGACTGGTTCTTTTTCTGTATAATTATGGAATTGTCCTGGAACATTATTTACCGTCCCGCGATGACCTACAATAGCGCCAGCATAAAACTCGAAATCTTCTATTGCTTGAGTGACTTGACCTTGAGCAGCATGAAGAGATTTACCTGTATCTAAAATTTCTAACTCAACAAGTTCGTTAAAACGACTACGCATAATAGCCGCAATTTTGTTTAAAACTTGTGAACGTTTACCGATAGGGAATAATTTCCACTTTCCGTTATCAAATGCATTACGAGCAGCAGCTATTGCAATTTCCGCATCTTCTTTTGATGCCTTTGCCACTTCTGCAATTAGTTCTCCTGTAGCAGGGTTAAACGTTTTAATTGTTTCGCCAGTACTACTTTTCACCTTTTCTCCATTAATAATTAAATGATAAAAATCACGTTTCATCGATTCTTGCCCTACTTCATTTTCACGAATTGTTGTCATAAGATTTTCTCCCCCTATTGTCCTGTATAAACAGGTTTTCTCTTTTCCATGAATGCATTGAGACCTTCACGGTGATCATTTGTTAGACCTGCAATTCTTTGTCCTTGAGCTTCTTGTTCAAGATAGTCTTCAAAAGTAAGGTTGCTTGTTGAATTGATTGAGCGTTTAATTAAGCCAATTGCTTTTGTTGGTAGCGCGGCAATTCGAGATGCAAATGCAGTCACACCTTCTGTCCATGTTTCTTCAGAAATTAGTTGATTTGCCAGGCCCAGATCAACAGCAACAGCTGCTGGCACTTTTTCTCCTAAAATCGAAAGTTCCAAAGCTTTTGAATGTCCAACGAGTTGGGTTAGATAATAGAGATTTCCTGAATCAGGAATGAGTCCAACATGTATAAAAGCATTCAAAAAACTACCACGTTCTGAAACAACTCTGAAGTCACAAGCAAGAGCAAGACTGAATCCTGCTCCTGCAGCTACACCATTTACCGCTGCAATAATTGGCTTTTCACATTGCCTAATTTGTTTAATCATGGGACCGTAGTGGTCTCTTAACACTTGACCATGATCCATATGTTCATCAACTTCAGATAAATCCTGGCCGGAACAAAATGCTCTACCTTCTCCAGTGATAACAATACAACGAACTTGATCGTCAGAAGAAGCTGCTTTTATCGCTTCTTTCACTTCACGATTCATTTGTGCGATAAAAGCATTTAATTTGTCAGGTCTGTTTAAATAGAGCCATGCAATGTTGTCTTTAACGTCGTATCTAATCGTCTCAAACATAGAACACTCTCCTTATTTGCCTTTATAATCCGGTTTTCTTTTTTCAATAAATGCGTTCATGCCCTCTTTTTGATCTTGTGTTGCAAATAACAAATAGAAGTTTTTCCGTTCATATTGCATGCCTTCATATAAAGAAGAATCTACTGCCTTATTTACTGAATCTTTTATGAGCCGCATTGATAGTGGTGGTTGTTTAGCTAATCTGCCTGCAAACTTCAGAGTTTCTTCCACTAATAGTTCTGGAGCGACAATTTTATTAATGATTCCATGTTCGAGAGCTACTTCAGTTGAAATACGCTCGCCAGTCCATAGCCATTCTAATGCTTTCGTACGACCAACAAGTTTCGTCAGACGCTGTGTCCCACCTGCACCTGGCATGACCCCAAGACCTACCTCGGGAAATGAAAATTCCGTATTACTTGCCGATATTAGCAAGTCACAGCAAAGGGCAAGTTCGAATCCACCACCGAAAACAAACCCATGAACTGCACCAATGATTGGCTTTTTAATAAGTGCTAAACGATCCCATTCTGCAAATTGATTCAGTAATTCAAGGCTGATTGGATTAGCTTCAGTCATTTCGTCGATGTCTGCACCAGCTGAAAAGGCTCGACCTTTTCCTATCAAGACAATGACACGGACATTTTCGTCACGATCAAAAGCTTCCATTGCCACAACTATTTCGCTTATCATTTTCGTATTCAAAGAATTTAATTGACGGGGGCGATTAAGTTCTATTACCGCAGTACTTCCCATTAAAGTAGTTTCAATGAAATCAAAACTATTCATTATGCATCTTCACCAATCATAAGTGTGACTAAGTTACCCGCAAATCCCATTAGGTCCTTGCCAGAAGCTTTCCCTTCAGGTGAACGAACGCCTTGTTGCAATGATTCCAAATCATCGTATACCATCTCACACATCAGGTAGTATTTTCCTTCTCCACCCATTGGTGATCCAGTCATTTTTGTTACTTTCATTTCTCTAAGTCCAGGAATTTTCGCTGTAAGCGGTCCGTGAACGTTGAAGTAATGATTATCAAATTCCTCTTTGTTTTCAGGATGTTTGTACAACGCGATTAATTTAGCCATTTAATATTCTCCTCATTTCACATTAGGGTAGAAACAGGTTTCATTGCTTCAAATACATTTTTACAAGACTTACAATACAAAATGCTTCTGCATGCAGTCGGTCCAAAAATATTATCCATTGTTACATATGTAGATCCACAATATGCGCAATCTACATGCCATGAGCCATCTTCTTCAAAATGGCGTGGTGGTGGAGCAATTCCAAATGCTCGTAAACCGACATGTCCTTTTTCGGTAATCCGATCAGACGTCCAAGGTGGATGAAAAACGAATTCGACTAAAACTTCGCCCACTCCTGGCAGTTCATTCACAGCATTCATCGTATTTTTCTTGATGATTTCGAGTGCTGGACAGCCAAGAAAAGTCGGCAAGAGAACTACTTTTACGTTATTTCCTTCAGTAGTAACTTTCTCAACCATGCCAAGGTCAATAATGCTGACAGAGTCAATCTCTGGATCTTTTACTTGAATAAGTACTTCATATACTTGCTCGGTAGAAACTTTTCCAAATGTAGTCATTACCGTGCCCCTTTCCATCAACTGATTACCAGATAGCGACTGGATCGAGCAAGTAAACTTCGGAAAGTGTGGTAAGTGCTTCATCCAAGTCTTTCGTGTGTTCACCCATTCTTCCATTTTTCTCAGGTGAGTCAGGGATCTTCGGTAATTCCAATTGAAGAGTAGTAAAAACTGGCTCTATACTTGCTGTCCAGTTTGCCTTCATTTCTTCCTCAGTACCTATGAGTTTAGTCATCTCAATCGCTAGTTTTTGATTGCCATATGAGAAGACATCACCAAAGTCATTCATCACGAGCTTAAGTGCAGCATTCATCTTATTTTTCGCGATATCTGTTGAGCTCATTAGCTGCTTAAACCATATTTCCCAATGCAGTCTGTGATAATAAAGTTCGATTCTCACTTTTACAGCTGCTTCAGCGAGTGGCTTATATGAACTTCCACACAATGAATCAATCTTTACTTTTTTCGCCTGTGTATATAGATAACTTCTAACCACTGCATATGCCCAGTCATAATGAGGCGTTTCCATATAATAACCTTCGCCATTCACCCGCTCGGTCAATATACAGTTTCTTCTGTCGATTGCCTTGCGGGAGTGAGCAAGATCATTAGCATTTCCCGCTCCCAAATCTTCAAGAAGTGTGTAAAACATTGCCGCATGGCCCATGCTGTCTTGACTAATTGATGATGAAGCGATATCCGCTTCGATATGGGGAGCGAGTCCTAGCCATTCTGATCCACGGTAGGCATACATAAAGTCATCATCTGCCAACTGGAATAACAAGCTCGTGATAGCTTCTCTATTTTCTAAGGTCAAATCATTTTGACTGACGCTCATTTTTTTCTCCTCCCCATGACAGAATTTCTTTTTCATCTAGCACTTCTTGTTCATACATACGCCACTTTTTCTTTAAATAGCCATACCCCTTGGTCGTGCGATAATCTTTGTTTTCAAGACGTCCGAGTGTCATTTTCTCTTCGTTACTCATTTTTCTAAGATGTTTTCTATTTACAATCCAAATGTCAGCAACCGGCTCACGGCGCATAAAGTTTTCCTGTGCCATAATAAATGCCATTTCTTCATTTGGAGCCAGTAAGCTGAATTGGTGCTGCAAGACTGAACTCGTGGTCCGTTTGCTAAAGACTTCATATTCTTGGTAAAATGTTTTCTCTTCCCCCATGTTATCTGACTCCTTTCTTTATCTGACTGAATGACTAAGTGCGTCCCTCACCCATGAATTATATTCATAAGATTGTCGGCGTAAGTTCAGACGTGCTTCTGAACGAGGTCCCTGATTTTTAATGATTTTCTTAAATTCATTCCAATCTGGTTGTTTATATGACCACATTTGATTTTCTTTATCGAAGTGCATTGTTGGATCTGGAATGGTCAAACCAAGTGATAAAATTCGCGGAATGTATTTGTCAAAAAAGAGCTGTCTAAATTCTTCATTTGTTTTCGTTCGGATTTTATATCTTATTGTTAAATCTTGTTTGGAAGAGCCCGTTGTTTCCTTGCTCGCTGGGCCAAAGAACATCAGGAGAGCTTCCCACCAACGATTTAATGACTCCTGGATCATAGCTTTTTGTTGATCTGTTCCTTCTGTTAACGCCATGATAATGGATTCTCCATGCTGAGCATGAAATACTTCTTCTGCACAAATTCGTTGAAGTGCTCTTGCGTATGGTCCGTATGAAGCTTTTAGCATATTTGTCTGTGTAATGATTGCAGCTCCATCAACAAGCCAGCCGATAATTCCAGCATCTGCCCAAGATTTTGTTTCCATGTGAAAGACATTGTGGAACTTTAAATCTCCATTAAATAAATCCTGCATTAAATCCCCACGGTTTTTGCCATATGGTTCTAGTAAATCTTCGGTTACTCGAAGTAGAAGTTGGCCATGCCCCATTTCGTCCTGCACTTTTGCCATAATGCCAAGCTTTCTATATAGAGATGGAGCTTTTGGTACCCATTCTTTCTCAGGTAATGCCCCCATTATTTCACTCATCCCATGCATTGAAATCAATTTAATCAAGGTCTGCCTATAATCTTCAGGCATCCAATCATCTGCTTCGATTTTTTCTCCAGCTTCAATACGTTGCATAAAGTTTGCTAACTGATTTTCATCAGAGATTGTGTTTGAACCCGTCATTCCATATCCCCCTTTATTTAAGGTATGCTTCCTCATCTTTTCATATAACGATTTCATAACGTTAATATATATCACTGTTATATTTATTGCAAGGTAATTCAGATAATTCGATATATTTTATGCTTTTCTCCACAAGTTTTTATGAATAACACCTGGTCGGCGATCCATTAAAAGCATCTTCTAGATCATCATGTAAGTTCATGCTCTATTAGCTTCTATGAATATCTCAACGAATTTTATGAAATTTTCATGGCAGCAATTGTTTTGTTTCACCTCTCCGTTTAAAAATGGGCACCGTGATAGGGCGTTAACCAACTTCTTTGGCTTCCGAATAATCTTGAGAATGACAGTTTTCTTTATGATGAAGGAGGCATTGATTATGTAACAGCTTGTTGAACTAGATGAAAATGAGGTGCCGGAAGACGGAATCTCTTTCCCCACTTTTTTAGGATGCGGATAAGGTAAATAAGCAAACAGGATAAATGGCTGAAATGATTTCTTGAAAATCATCTTATTTATTGCATAACAGAAATAAAGAAAAGAGCGAAATCCTTGTAATAATAGGATTTCGCTCTTTTTCGTTCATATCAACACTTCTTGGTTTACGTTTGTATCTATTAACCACTCAGTTATTTCATTTAGATGTGCCATTGCATCTTTATAGCCTTGATTATATAACAGAGTAAGTTTTTCAGGGTTCCGTTCAATTCGTCCGATATTAAATGTCTGACTTGGGCGAATAACGATTGCTTTTTTCTCTTCTTCTAATTTTTCTATGAAATCTAATGTTTCATTATATAGCTGATACCTATGCTCTAAAGCATTTCCTAATCCTTTGAAATCTTTGTAGAAGGAAGAAGTTAATTTTGAAAATGAGGATTTTGATTTACGATATCCTTTTTCTTTTGTTAAGACAATAATGGGCTTTTCAACTTGATCAGTAAGTGCCTTCTGAATAGGAATTGGATCACTTATACTTCCGTCCATTAATAGGTGTCCTTCATATTCAATTGCACGCGACATAAATGGTAATGAGCTAGAAGCACGAATAATGGTTAGAATATCTTTTGAAGATATCGATTTATTGAAATAAACGGGCTCACCAGTCAAACAATCGGTCGTTCCAATAACAAATTCCTCCGTTGCTTGGTTAAAGCGATTAAAATCAAAAGGAACCAAAGTATTTGGGATTTCATTGAAAATAAGATTCATCCCAAATAGTTCTCTTTTCAGAAAAAGATTTTTAACGGAAATGTAATCTGGGTGTTTAATATATCCGATGGTTACTTGACGATTTCGACCTGGTTGTCTTGAAATATAAGATGCTGCGTTACACGCTCCCGCTGAAACTCCTATCACATAGTCTGGAAATAATCCATTTTCTAGAAAACATTCTAATACACCGGCTGTATAAACGCCACGCATCCCGCCACCTTCTAAGATCAAACCACTTTTCATTGCTTTATCCTTCTTTCCATATACTCATTTATACGATACCAAATATGTTCGATATCTAAACTAAAGTTTCCTGCTAATGATAAAGAGTTCGTTTTACGTAAAGGGCTTTTTCTTTTTGCATGTTTTTTCAAGCCATTAACACTCTTGTGACACCTAATGAGAATAGGCAAATCCACAGGAACAACGATTTCCTCCTAATAAAAGATGATAAGAAGCTGGAAACTCTTGATTTACACGCTGAACTTCTTCTGCGAATTCTTCACTATCTTTAGGTACTAGTGAAAGAACATTTGCTTTTTCTTGTGTATCTATATGTGCGCCAGGCGGCACGAATCGATTCTTTGCAATACGTACACCGTTTGTCACGACTGCATTGTACGAAATAAAAGCACCTTCTTCGACAATCGCGTTATATACAATGGATTTAAATCCCACAAATACTTTATTACCGATATAACAAGGACCATGTACCAACGCACCATGTGCAATAGTAACTTCATTTCCAACAAAAATTGAATAGTTACTTCTTCCCACAGTAAATCTTTTATTTAATAAACCATGTAAAATAACTCCTTCTTGAAGATTTACATTAGAGCCTATATAAAAAGGCGTTCCCTCATCTGCACGTATACTTACATTGGAAGCAACATACACATTATCTCTAATGAACACATCACCAATTACACTAGAAAATGGGCTAATAAAAGCTGTGTAATCAATCGTTGGGTACCGTTCCACGGGATTAAAAGAAGTGATTGGATTGGGACTAATAAATGGTTTGAAACAATTGAAGGAATCATTTTCCCTTGACAATTTGACACCTCTTCCTTTATAAAATTTCTATATATTTTATGTGAAAGAGAATAATTATAGTATGAGCAACTTTATGAGCACGTTCACATTAATATGAGGTACAAATGGACAGAAACAAGACTCCCCGTAAAAATAAAAGGGATGTGACAAAGTCACATCCCTTTCTTACTTATTCATTAGGCAAAGGTGCAGTATGTTTCTACCCAAATCGATGATTCGATTTTAAAGTGCTTTGTCGTCAATTGAGTTGAGCCATTGTTCAATTGGTCCAATTACGGATTCAACACAACCTTCTTCGAATGGAGAGATTAGATTTGCTTCTTTGACTAGACTAGTAAAGGACAAGCTCCCACCCAATTTACATAAGTGAACATAATCTGCCCATGCCTCTTCACGGTTTTCTTGTGTTCGTTTAAAGAACTGGAATGCGCATATTTGAGCCAATGTATAATCGATGTAATAAAATGGGCTTTGGTAAATATGTCCTTGACGTTGCCAGAATCCGCCTCTGTTTAAATAATCGTTCCCGTCATAGTCACGGTTTGGTAAATATTTTTCTTCTAGCTCTTTCCATGCCAGTTTGCGTTCTGCTGCAGTCGCTTCAGGGTTTTCATAAATAAAGTGTTGGAATTCATCTACTGCCACGCCGTATGGTAAAAATTCAAGCGAATTGCTCAAATGAGAGAATTTATATTTATCCGTGTCTTCTTTGAAAAAATTATTCATCCATGGCCATGTTAAAAACTCCATACTCATCGAATGTATTTCACAAGCTTCAAATGTTGGCCAAATGTACTCTGGAATTTCATAATGACGACTTGAAAACACTTGGAACGCATGTCCTGCTTCATGTGTTAGCACATCGATGTCTCCTGAAGTACCGTTAAAGTTCGAAAAAATGTAAGGTGCTTTGTAATCATCGATATACGTACAATATCCCCCACTAGCTTTCCCTTTTTTAGCGACAAGATCCATTAAGTTGTTGTCGATCATGAAATCAAAGAATTCACTTGTTTCAACAGATAATTCATCATACATCTTTTTGCCACCTTCAATAATCCACTCAGGCGACCCTTTAGGTGTGGCATTTCCCGTTGTGTAATTGAATGATTCATCGTAGTATTTCAAGTCGTCTACACCAATTCGTTTTTGTTGACGTTCTTTTAATTTTGATGCAAGTGGAACGATGAATTCCTTCACTTGGTCACGGAATTTCTTGACCATCGTTGCATCATAATCCGTTCGAATCATTCGATAATAGCCTAGTTCTACAAAGTTTTTATATCCTAATGTGTTGGCAATTTCTGTACGGACCTTTACTAAATCATCAAAAATACGATCAAGTTGATCTTCGTTCTCAGCAAAGAAACTAAAGTAAGCTTCTTTTGCTTTCTTCCGCATGTTACGATCTGTCGATTCTGTAAAAGGCTGCATTTGGGCAAGTGTTCGTTCTTCATCTTCAAATTCAATTTTTGCTGATGCTATCAATTGTTGGTATTCAGATGTTAATTTATTTTCTTTTTGCAACATTGGGATAACGTCAGAAGAAAATGACTTAATTTGAGCTTCAGCAATGGCAAATAATTGAGTTCCCCATTTTGCTTCTAATTCAGTTCGGAATGAAGAACCCACTAACGCTTTGTAATAGTTTGTAACTAAATCGTCTACTTTTGGACTTAGTTCGTCCAGATAGTCTCTTTCACCTTTGTAGAATTCATCATTTGTATCAATCGAATTTCGAACATAAACGAGATTCATCATTGTTCCTAAATTGTTCCTAATGTCATTAATGGACTTCATTGCATCACTTTGCTCATCTACACTAGTAGCATTTGTAAAACGACTTAATGCTACTTTAAACTTGTTTTCAATTTCTTCAAATTCTGGTCTTTTATAAGTAAACTCTTCAAATTTTGTAACCAATTCTTATCCAACCCCTATTTTTTAATAATCGTCATACATGAATATCATAGTATTCATTTCTACTAACTATTCCTTAGTTTACTATTTTTTTCAAATGTTTCAACAAAATAAAATTTTTATATTAGGAATTTTTCGATAAGTTATGAATGAAAATGCATAAAATTACAGTAAGATGGGATTTATTTGCGAGAATACAAAAAACTCCCCCATTTAAAAAACATAAATGGGGGAGTTTGAAACAGTAACTCTAATAGTTTTAGCTCATTTGCATTGTCTTCTCATTAAACCAATTTCTCCACAAAATTAAGCAAAGTATTTTTCGAGTGGTTTCCAATAATTTTCATGCCATCCAGCTTCTAGATGCTCTCCTTGACCTTCAGGGAAGCCAATGTGGTCGAAAATAAGTTGAGTTTCTTTATCTTGCTCTTTGAATTCAAACTTTACGATTGAATAGACTCCAGCGTCCCAATTACCTGCACGCCACGCTTGAACGATTCTCTCATTCGGAACCAATTCAATATTTCTTCCAACAATCATGCTACCAAAACAAGAAAACGAACCTCCTGCTTCAGAACTAATTTCAGTTGGTGCACCTCCAGTAACTTCACTAAATTGTGCAGAGCTTGTGAGCGCTTTATATAAACGTTCTGGACTTACTTTAAAATTTATTTCTTGATGGATTGTATGTGACATTATGAAATTCCTCCAATTTTATGATTCTGTTGTAACTGACCAAGGATCAATCCCAGGATCTTGTCCATCTGATAATGTTTGAAGACGTGCCATGTAGTGTGTCCAACCTTCTAGGTGAGACTGAACTTTTTCTTCAGGAAGATTATAATGAGTCAGAACTAAAAGTGTCCCGCTGTCTTTCGGAATCAGTCGGAATTCTAAAGTACTAACCCAGGTATTTCTAAATTTACCCATCCCCAGCTCATCACAATTTTTTCATAAGGGACGATTTCTAAATATTCCCCTTTAGCGATGTCTTGACCATTGACGTCAATACGATAGCTACCACCGATGTGAGGTTCTAAAAGGATATGTCTTCCCATCCAACCCATCATTTTCTTAGGGTCAGTAAAAAAGCCAAATAATATTTGTGGTCTGCAATTGATAAAGAATTCTTTCCGGATGGGCTCATTCAGATTCTGATTCATGAATTTTCCTTTCTTCTTCCGCTGCTTCTTTCAAGAGTAATAAATGGTCATGCTAAAAGTGATCGATGAACTGTTTTAACTCCGCAAAGCCTTCCTTTTTAAATCCATAATATCTTTTTGTTCCTTCTTTCCGAACGATGACAAGTCCGGCTCCTTCGAGGACTTTGAGATGCTGCGAGATTGCTGGTGCAGAAATTTCAAAATTCGAAGCAATGGAGCTCGAGGTTAACTCTTTCTCATATACAAGTTGCAAAATTTCTCTACGTTTGGGCTCTGATAAGGCCTGTATCACTTTTTCAATCATAATAGTAATTAAGCACACACTTAATTAATTTATTGAAGTAGATCACACTTAATTTCATTTACTTTAAAAAACCAAAAAAGTATTCACTCCATAAATTAAACGAAGCAAATACTATTAGGAAAGCACAATTTTTCTCACTATTCATGTTAGGTATTGAGGAAGTCCAGTTATTATTGACATTAATAAATGATATATACTCATTCCGACCAATTATTTATTTGCTCTTCTTCTGCAATGAGTTGTAGATCGTCTGCTGATATAGAAATGATGTGATATTCGTGATTCTCAGCATACTTCAAAGCAAGTTCTTTCATAAACTTTGGAGAACCTTCGTTTTCCTCATCATAAATAATCAACATCCCATCAGAATTACGAATGATGAATTTATTTTTTTCGATAAATTGCCATGGTCCCTCATATGGTTTTTTGGTCACGCTAGTTTGAAAATCAGCCTTAGCACAAATTTCTTGATATTTCTCTTTTTTAGGGTCATTCCAGTTTTTTTCTTGCTCTAGAAAAGGTGTAATAATCGCATATTTTAATTTTGGGTAATCCGCTTTTAAATCTATAACTAACTCAGCTGCCCATGTCTCAACACCTAATTGACCACTGAATATTACCCATTCGAGTCCTTCATCTAATAACTGAAGGAGATGGTTTTGTAATGCTTTTTTTATGTAGCCAACGCCTGGATGTTTGTCGTCGAATACACCAATTTCGTGTTGTTTATAACCTGTTATGACTAATCTTTTTAACATGCAAGTCCTCCGAGTCACTGACCTTTATATACAATAGTTTAGCATGTTAAAAGATAAAAGACTCTCGATTCGTCGAGAGTCTCAATCTATTGCTTTTAGATTAAAAACATCGCCACAATTGTGGTGACAATTAAACCGATTGTAACTGGACCAAGGTTTCTTCTTGCGAGTTCAAATGGATCGACACCGCAAATTGCAGCTGCTGGAATTAGAGCCCACGGAACCAAGGTCCCCCCACCAACCCAAATTGCCGCTATTTGACCTAATGCAGTAAGTGTAGCTGCTCCAGCACCAATAGCTGTTGAGAAAATGGTAGCGACTGAACCAACGAGAGAAATTCCTGAGAAACCAGACCCATCGAGTCCGGTAATTGCCCCAACTACTGTTAACGTGATTGCTCCAACTTCTTTACTTAGCGGAACAATGGATGCCAATGCTACACCTAGATCATTGACAATTCCGTGTGAATTTTTAGGCAAAAGTTCACCAATAATTTTTGTGAACCCCGCGTCACCTAAGTAGAAGAATGCTGCAATTGGGATGACCGCTCCAAATACTTTAAAACCGAATTGAAATCCTTCAATAAGGTAATTAGTCGCTTGTTCTAACCCTTTATTTTTATGGCTAACCATTGTTATGAGTAATAGGATAAAAACAGATGTACCACCGATTAAAGCGGTCGCATCTCCACCCTGAAGTTTTAGGATAGACATTACTATTACATCAAGTGCGAATAGTACGGGGATTAATAGGGCAAAAAAGCGCTTTTGGTTTACTGATAAAAGCTTTAATTGTTGTGGGGATGGTTCAATTGAAGGTGCCGTAGACAATCCTGTTGTAGCCGTTAATTTTCCAGACTTCATATCACGTTTCAAGAAATAAAAAGCGGTAATTGTCGTAACAAGACCCATTACAAATACAAGCGGGATACTTGCACTGATTACGTCACCGACTGGAAGACCCGCAGCATCTGCTGTTAATTTAGGTGCCCCTTGTATGATGAAATCTCCGGACAATGCAATCCCATGTCCGAAGAGATTCATTGCCATTGCGACTCCAAGTGCAGGTAAACCTACACGTATTGCAATTGGCAGCAAAACAGCGCCCATTAAGGCAACAGCTGGAGATGGCCAAAAAAACCAAGAAATAATCATCATGAGGATTCCGATTGTCCAGTAAGCAAGTGCAGGTGTCCTAATCAGTTTTGAAAACGGCAAAATCATCACATCATTAACACCCGTTGTCGTTAATACTTTACTCATCGCCACAATAATAGAGATAACTAGGATGGTTGGCAACAACTCCGTTATAGCATATATAAAACTGTTGAAAATACTACTAATGGAGGTACTTAATGATCCAGTGGCTACTATTGCAATCAAGAAGATACCAACAATACTGATAAGTGTCGTATCTCGTCTCATTACCATAAAGCCAATAATTAAACAGATGAATAATACATAAATCCAATGTATTGCGGTCAGTTCAATACCCATTTGATTCCTCTCCTGTCATTTATCCATTTGCTTGAAATGGGTGTTTCCCCCAATTCAAGACGTACTATAGGATATGTGCAGAAAAAAAAGGAACCTGAGGAATATAAAAAATTACGATGGCCATGAGCACTAGTTGTTAACTTTTATTAAATTAATATTAGTATTCTGTTCATCTAACTTAGCAGTATGGTAAATATTTTATCGAAAACGATAATTCACACCATCTGTGAACGCAGTTATTTTTCATGCTATTATCAGAATAAAGAGTAATTTAAAAGGAAAGAGATTTCTTCAACTAGTTTTGAAAAAATGAATGTTGCCACCTGAATTCCGATACCCATATAATTTTCAGCTTCCAGTCTTAGAAAATTTATTCGTGGAATATTAATAAGAAGCTCTATTGCAGTTTTTATTGTGCTATTTATTAGTTTTCATAAGTAAAATGGGAAATCCGGAGGAAATTAGGAGGAACATTGATGAAAGCTATATTTTATGACAGATACGGTCCACCTGAAGTTCTTAAATTAATAGAAATGGAAAAACTTATTCCAAAGGACAATCAAGTACTAGTGAAAATTCATGCATCATCTGTGAATTATGGTAATCTGGTTCTTTTGAAAGGGGAACCCTACTTAGCCCGCTTAGCTTTCGGACTTCTAAAACCAAAATACACTATACCCGGCGGTGATGTTGCAGGTCGGATAGAAGCAGTAGGCAAAGATGTTAAGCAGTTTCAAGTAGGCGATGATGTCTTTGGAGATCTATCTGGTTGTGGTTGGGGTGGTTTTGCCGAATATGTAGCAGTTCCTGAAAATGTATTAGCATTAAAACCAGCCTGTATTTCCTTTGAGGAAGCTGCTGCGGTACCTATGGCTGCAGTCACAGCGCTACAGGCCCTTAGGGATAAAGGACAAATTAAGTCGGGGCAAAAAGTTTTAATTAATGGTGCCTCTGGTGGTGTGGGCACTTTCGCAGTACAGATTGCTAAGTCATTCGGTGCTGAGGTAACTGGTGTGTGTAGTACGAGAAATTCAGACATTCTACGATCGATTGGCGCAGACCACGTCATTGACTATACTAAAGAAGATTTTACCCAAAAAACGCAAAGTTTTGATCTGATTCTTGCTGTTAACGGATACCATCCTATTTCAGCTTATAAGCGTGCATTAAATCCCCATGGAAGATATGTTATGGTCGGGGGTGGAGGAGCTCAATTAACCGAAGCCATAATCCAAGGGCCTTATATTTCATTGACTGGGAATAAGAAAATGGGCAACATGTTGCAAAGGGCGAACCAAAACGATCTAGTTTTTATTAAAGAACTTCTTGAAGCGGGCAAAGTAAAACCAGTCATTGATAGAAGTTATAAGTTAAGTGATGTGCCGGAAGCGCTCAGGTATTTCGAAGAAGGCCACGCTCAAGGAAAAATTGTCATCACTATGTGAAAAATTCTCGAAAGAATCTAAGAGTAGCAGAAAACAACGGAAAAAGAAGAACACAGCGTTCTTTATATTTAAATAAACATGTAAAAAGCCGATCTAAGTATCCATTCGGAAATACCACTTTTTTCATGTAAAGGATTATCTCCTCAAAAATGAATGCTCACTTTAATATACCGTCCCTGGTTCTAATCACCATAATTTGGGTGCGCCAATTTTAACGCAAATATACTATGACTTCGATTACGTCGGGCTTAACGTTTTTCTTACTCTAAGCTGAACGTACGGTTACCAATACTTGCTGATTATCAATTATTATATTGACTCGTAAAAAAAGCAGCGACGGACTAGGAACCTGAAGGCCTAGACTGCAGCTGCTTTTATTGTGCTTTCGTGTCCCATTATCGGAATAAATCAGAGTATGTTAACTCGTCTAAATCCAACTGAAGTTTAGAACGATACTTTTCATCAATTAAATTGTACAGTGCTGGTTGTTCAATCCTTGCCCAATGCTTATAGCTCTATCCATCTAATCTACAATAATTTTATGTTTTAATTCAGCAGCCGTGCGAAAACCTAACTGCAAAAGTCATTCGTTTTGGTTTACCATCGGAATGACTTTAGTGTCTTTCATGACATCTTCTAAATGGTGAATTTGAAAGTTACTGACACCAAATAATTCGTGAGATACCAGCTTCTTTTAATCCTTCACGGATACTTCGCCCAAACATTTTATAAATAGCAGCGTTTCAGTACTGTGATATCCCTCTTCTATAGCAGATCTCACAGCTTCTACTAGTTCTGGTCCTTCTTCTACTTTGAATCACCTAGTCCAAATCAAAGTAACTCCATTATGTAAAAATTGTTGCTGATTGTAAGTTGGTAATCATACAGATCACATCTCCATTTTTGTTATATATTTTGATTGTTTATTCTCCCTTTAAAAACTATGCAGTTCAATTGAAGAAACTCAAACTTATTATGTTCACCATAAGAATTAGTTAAAACCGTTGTTAAATCAACATCCTCCCATAGTTGCAACTTGCACATATATTAGATTAATAACACTTGCACAATGCATGTTGTTGCAATTACTTGCATTATGCATTTAATAGATTACTTATATGGTTGCATATTGCAAGTTTACGACAAATAAAAAGTCATTCCCTAATTAAAGGAAATGACTTTGTCTTTCTTAATCTAAATCTTTATTGAATACTATCTCATCTTCATCTTGAACATCCACTGCATTTGAAATATTAATAGAAGTCCTTAAGAAAAGCTTTACGTTTTCCCCTTCAGATTCCCACCGTTCGTCTGGCACTAATTGAAATGGAACCATCCGTGTCTCTTTTGATTTTACCGATCCAACCATTTCAATTGTATGTTTGGCTACACATTCATTTGTGATATCAAAATCACTATCTTCACGATGGCCTTCAGTTCTCTTTAATACTTCTAGTTTAATAAACTCAATATCCTGATCGCTTTGACCACCATCAATATAAATCGTGCCAGATAGTGTCTCACCATACGCAATTTCAGGTTGGTCAACAACTGTATCAACTTTCATCGATCCAATCCCAATTGTGGACAAAAATTTCTTAAGCATTTTACCTTTTCCTCCCTTTACAACTAAACCATTCTCTACTTACTTTTCACCTTCTAAACGCTCAGGTTCAAAGTGATTGTCAACTATTGTTTCATGTCGGTTATAACGTCTCTTAAACAACGTGTACATATGCGTTACCAACACTTTAAGTAAAGCATATCCCGGAATACCTAAAATTACTCCTGGAACTCCAAATAACGATCCGGCAGTTAATAAAACAAAAATAATCGTAATTGGGTGTATATGTAATGATTTACCCATAATTTGAGGAGAAATAAACTTCCCTTCCACCAGTTGAACAACCGTCCATACGATAGCTAATTTAGCTAACATAAATGGAGATGTAACCAAGGCAATAACTGCTGCTGGAGCGATCGCGATAATTGGACCTAAATAAGGTACTACACTTGTAATCATGGCTAATACGCCAAGTAATAATGCATATTTCATCCCTATAATTAAGAATCCAATAAACACCATAAAGCCAATACACATCGCTACTAAAATTTGCCCTTGGACATATGCACTGATTTGTTTATCTGCATCTTTCATAACTTGATGTGTATCTTCTCTCATACGAGGTGGTAATAAATCAAGAATATAGCGCGGTAACTTTTCCCCGTCTTTTAACAAATAAAACAAGAGAAACGGGACCGTTACGATAGCTAATATTAAACCAGTTAACGTAGAGATTACTTTTCCGATACCACTTGCAACTCCACCCACAGCATTCTGAAGAGTGTTGCCAATATCTTCGGGAATTTGCTTCATAAGGGTATCAACGTCAAATTCTAAGTCTGCATAGTAACTCGAATAAATCGAAGTTCGTAGAAACGCATCAAAAGATATCGCAAGCTGTTTGAAATATTCAGGAAATTCTTGAATCAGATTGGTTAATTGAACTTTTAAAAACGGGAATACAAGGAGAATTAATGTTGTGAGTAAGCCGATTAATACAAGGAAAATAATTAAAATACCCCAAATTTTCGGGATTTTCCATTCTATTAATTTTCGCAATAACGGTCGCAATAAGTAATAACCAATGGTTGCTAAAATAACAGGCAGTACCACATTTGCTAATAACACTTGGAGTGGATAAAAAACAAATGAAACGACATCAAAAATCCAAATAATTAATCCAACTAAAAAAATTAAAAACAATAAGAAGAGCGTGTTTTTTCCACCTAGAAACTGAATAAATCTAGTGGAGAAAAAGGAAGTTTTTTCATGCTGCATAATTTGTCCTCACTTTCGAATTCTCCTAATCTATAAATGATTACAATGAACTTTATCATACAGGAAAAATGCGTTGATTTTCAAATAATCAACGCAGTGGCATCCCAATGAATTCACTTAGAGCTGCTTTATTTTCTTCTAGATTAATTTCAATAACTGATCCCACTCCAGGATAAGAACCATAATCATAACTTTTTTTTATAGGTATTGTTAATTTGTTAATTTCTACTCCTCCGCTAAACGCAAGACTAAGTACTTTTCTTACTTCATCGGTTGTGGAGTAATCAGATTGGACATACCCCTGGATAGCACCAGCAAATTTAGGATAATGAACAGCATTAGTAGGGCTTAGCACTTCGTCTTTTAGTGCTTCTATCACTTTTTGCTGCCTTGCAACTCGTCCAAAATCACCTTCAGAGTCAGCACGGAATCGTGCGTAGCCTAGAAGCTCTTTTCCATTTAATTGCTGAACACCAGGTTCAAGTGAGACACCAATTTTCTCAGACATTGCTTTTTCGACATCAACTTCCACGCCGTTCGGTGCAACGACATCAACTAAAGATTCAAAGTTGTTAAAATCGATAAGTGCGTAATGATGAATTGGTACTCCAAACATGCCAGAAATAGTATCTTTAACTAATTGAACGTCACCTAAATAATAAGCCGTGTTCAACTTATAGCTTTTATATCCAGGAATTTCAGCATAGATATCTCTCATAAATGACACGATGTTTACCTCGTCTGTTTCTTTGTTCCACGAAACAAGCATCATCGTGTCAGAACGTGATTGTTCCTCTCCTCTAGTATCTACTCCAAGAACTAACACATTTTCAATTGAAGGATTCTTTACGTCTAGAGGATCTCCAGTAAACTCAATATCTTTTTGTTCGACAGCAGAAGCTAATTTTTGTCCAGCTTTATATTGAACAAATGAAAACACACTAATTCCTATAATTAATAGAAATAAAATAGTCATAATAAAACGTCCATAACGGAACTTTCTTTTCCTTCTCATGGATCTACGATTTGGAACTTGTTCTTCCAAAATGTTCCCCCCTTTAATACGTACGAATAATAGAACGAATTATAAACAATTAAGTTGCATCAATCATAGTTCTTGAGCACAAATGATGCAAGTGCTACACTATGATTTATGAAGAGTTTGAAAGGGGTTATGAGATGGAGAAAGCTACATTTGCAGGTGGTTGTTTTTGGTGTATGGTTAAACCCTTTGATCAATTTGACGGAATTGATTCTGTTATCTCAGGTTATATGGGTGGACATGTCCAAAACCCAACTTACGAAGACGTGAAGAAAGGAAATTCCGGTCATCTTGAAGTTGTACAAATTCAATTTGATCCTACCATTTTTACATATGAGCAATTGTTAGATATTTATTGGCAGCAGATTGACCCAACAGATGATGCAGGTCAATTTCAAGATCGCGGAGAGTCATATAAAACAGCTATATTTACACATAGCGATGAACAATTAGAAAAAGCAACAAATTCAAAACATGCCCTAACTGAAACTGGTCGTTTTTCAAAACCAATCGTTACACCTATTTTACCTGCACAAACATTTTATATCGCAGAAGAATACCACCAAGATTATTATAAAAAAGAGCCGGAACATTACGCAGAAGATCGCGCTAAGTCCGGCCGTGATAACTTCATCAATGAGAATTGGAAGAAGTAATAGTAATTCAATTTCTAGCCTTGCGTATGCAAGGCTTTTTTGTTTAATAACGATGTAACCACGAACATCCCCACAATTAATACGAGCATGACATAGTAAGTCATTTGATGCGTACCGCTATAGTCATACAAGATCCCAATTGCCAGTGGCACAAGTCCTCCCATTATAAAACCACCAGTTTGAACCATTGCAGTCCAAGCATTTGTTTCTTTTGGATCTGTTGTTTCATCAAGTGGTAACAGCAATGCTAATGGGAACAAGCCTCCAAGAGTAAGCCCTAATAATATCGAAGCTGGCCAAACAAGCGTAACATTCCCTGTTAATAAGAGTACAAGTCCAAGTGTTCCAATAAAGAGTGAGAAATAAATCCAAAATGAGCGCTTTGGGAATTTTTCAAGTAATAAAGGAATAGAAATGTTAGCTATAATTTGTGAAACTGTCATAACACTAATGACTGATCCTGCTTCAATCACACTAAATCCTAATTCACTTACTGCAGATGCCAGCCATGTTGTTAATGAGAAGAACAATGAAGCTTGAAAACCAAAGAATAATAATATCAGCCACGCTCTTCTATTTGTCCAGGGTGAACGGAATGTTACTTGTAGTTTATCAGTTGAAACTTTTCGTTCTTGCTGCGGTGTCATTACGATAAACCAGACTAAGTATGCAATTAATGCTAATGAAGACCAAAAGGCAAGCGCAAACTCCCATTGCTCACCAATCAACACATACAATACTCCAGTTAATCCCGCACTCAGTGTTGCACCAACCCCCATTCCTAAAGAATAGATGCCGATAGCCGAAGCCATTCGAGTCGGGAATTTTTCTTTGATTAGCGAAGATAATATCGGACCTATTATGGCAATCGCCACACCAATGATAAATGCTGTTATCAAAAGTGAAACGTAATCATGGAACAAAGCACGCGACAGAGTTAATATCCCGATTACACCGATGAGTAAAGAAATTCCACGTCTTTGACCAAATTTATTAAACCAATGTACAGCGAGTGGTGCGAATAACCCCATACAAATAACAGGTATAGCTGTTAATAAACTGACTTCACTGTTTGATAAATTCAAGTCGTTTTTAATTGTTTCTAATAATGGACCGATTGACGTAACGGCAGGTCGTAAATTTAATGCTATTAGAAAAATAGCAAGTAATAATGATGTCATTGATTTTTGAGGATTCATCTTGTCATTCCTTTAATTATAATAGTACCTAATCAAGTAAATCATATTATGCGCCCGACCTCAATAAAGTAATACTTTTACGAGAATATGCAAACTTGTGTTCTTATTTTCAAATTAGTATAATCATAGTATGAAAGGGTGTATTAATTGAAACTCATTCAATGGAGTTATGCTAAAAGATATCAAGTAAAAGCGATTTTTGATGAATTCCCAGATATGATACTTATTTTCAGAACTGTCGGCTCTTATTATTTTGTTTTCACAACCATTGGAACCGTTAGCCATTCCAATCCTACCCGAAAAGACTATGTAGAAATGGAATTGTTAATTAATGAACAACTCCAAACGTTACCAGCCTATATACAACGGAAATCCGAAGTCGAAATGGCATGGGTTGAACCCTGGCTTTGCGAAAAAGGACTTTCATTTACACAACTGAAAGTCCTTCCTTATAAAGAATAATTTGCTTTGGGAATCTTCCAATAGAATTTACTCGAAAAATGGAGGTCATACCATTTCTGTGCGACTTCAACTTAATTTAGGAATTTATAGAGTTCTTGTGCACGGAAAAATAAGCCTTCTTCATCGGATACCCCTTCTAGCATATTACCTCGCGCTTAATAAAGAAGCATTTAGATCAATATGCTTTTCTACAATATCTAGTAATGGTAGTTTTTACCTTTTCTGTGTTACAAAATCAAAACATTTTTTACGTCAATCCCTTCAATATAGATATGGCGATGAGTTTCATTCATGTTTATCCCTCCTTATTTTTTGTCATATCTCAAATTCGAGATAATTTCCATTTTGAAAGATTAAGCATTTACCGCTATTCGTGTTATAATAGTAGCATTGTGAAAAATAAGGAGGTACTAGCATGATTGCTGTAAGTAATGTAAGTTTGCGCTTCGGAGATCGTAAGCTTTTCGAAGACGTTAATATAAGATTCAACCCAGGTAACTGTTACGGTTTAATTGGTGCAAATGGTGCTGGAAAATCTACATTTATTAAAATTTTATCGGGTGACCTTGAAACACAAGAAGGAAATGTCATCATGAATCCGAATGAACGTTTAGCTGTACTAAAACAAAATCACTTCGAGTACGAAGAGTTTGAAGTATTAGAAACAGTGATGATGGGTCATAAACGTTTGTATGAAGTTATGAATGAAAAGAATGCTATCTATATGAAAGAAGATTTTTCTGACGAAGATGGTATGCGTGCTGCAGAACTTGAAGGTGAGTTTGCAGATATGAATGGATGGGAAGCTGAATCTGAAGCGGCAATCCTTTTACAAGGTTTAGGTATCGGTGAAGAATCTCTATCTAAAAAAATGGCTGACTTAACAGGTTCTGAAAAAGTAAAAGTTTTACTTGCTCAAGCATTGTTTGGCAAACCAGATGTTCTTTTACTAGATGAGCCTACAAACCATTTAGACTTAAAAGCTATCCAGTGGTTAGAGGAATTTTTAATTAACTTTGCTAATACTGTTATCGTTGTTTCCCATGACCGTCACTTCCTAAACAAGGTGTGTACTCATATTGCGGATCTTGATTTCGGGAAAATACAAGTTTATGTCGGAAACTACGATTTCTGGTATGAATCAAGTCAATTAGCTACTAAATTATCTCAAGATCATAATAGTAAAAAAGAAGAAAAAATAAAAGAACTTCAAGCATTCATCGCACGATTTAGTGCAAATGCATCTAAATCTAAACAAGCAACTTCTCGTAAGAAAATGTTAGATAAAATTGAATTGGATGACATTCGTCCTTCTTCACGTAAATATCCTTATGTAAACTTCCAAATTGGACGTGATATCGGTAACGACGTCCTAGCTGCTCAAGGAATTTCATTTGAACATGAAGGCAAAACTATGTTTAAAGACATCCATTTTTCAATTAATAAAGAAGATAAAATTATCTTAATTGGTGATCCAATTGCTAAGTCTTCATTACTTCGTGTGTTAGCAGAAGAAGTTGAACCGACAGAAGGTTCAATTCGTTGGGGTGTTACAACAACACGTACTTACTTCCCAATCGATTACAGCGAATACTTTACTGGAAATGAAAACTCTTTAGTAGATTGGTTGCGCCAATATTCACCTGATGATGAAAGTGAAACTTTCTTACGTGGGTTCCTAGGACGTATGTTATTCTCTGGTGAAGAAGTGAAGAAAAAACCATCTGTATTATCTGGTGGGGAAAAGGTACGTTGTATGTTATCTAAAATGATGCTTGCTAATGCCAATGTATTGCTATTAGATGAACCTACGAACCATTTAGACTTAGAATCAATTCAAGCACTTAACAATGGCTTAATTGCTTTCAAAGGTGCTATGATCTTTACATCTCATGACCACCAGTTCATCCAAACGATTGCTAATCGTGTAATTGAAATCTTGCCTGATGGTTCAATTCTTGACAAGCAGTTATCATTTGATGAATTCTTAGATTGGAAAGAATCTCAAGGAATCAAATCATAAAACAAAAAGCGAAAAATAAAGTGTGAAGGGTGTATATCCCCATCACACTTTATTTTTTATTTAGATTTTTTTATGAACATTCCTAGGAGAGATCGAGCTGGTATTTTTCCGAGCAAGCCATCGCTTGATTTAGAAATTTTCTTTAATGTAACAAATAATTTGTCATCCCCTACCCAATGTTCTTCTAAAATTTCGGGTGAAAATTTATTAAGTAATGTATTCACAACGAATGTTGCAACAATAATGTCATCCATAAACCCACCTGGACCTATTAAACCTTCGGGAATTACATCAATTGGAGCAATAAAGTATAAAATACCACTACCGATTAATACTTTACTTTTCCCATCAATGCGATTATCGAGTAATGATTTAGTTAATAGATGGAACAAATCTGGTGCGAATAATAGGTAGGGTGCAAATTTACTTGCACTTCCTGATTTTGATTCTAAAAAAGAAGTAATATTCCCACGAAGTTTCTCATAAAAATCTTGTTGTTTTTTAAGTGTCGGTAATTCTTTTTTCAAATCATATTCTGTCATATTCATTCCCCTTCCTTAAAATATACTATACCAAAAAAACAGAAAATTGAAACGTTTGACCAACACCAACCGTCTAAATTACTAAACAAACAGATTGGAGGTTACCTTATGTCAATATTGAAAAAATATGTCGTTCTCATGCTTTTCTTACTGTTAAGCGCTTGTAGTGACGATTCTGTAGGAAACCCTTCTGTTTCAAATACCCTCCCCACTACTGAAGAAGAACAACCTGAAGAAATCATTGAAGAACCAGAGGAAGTCGTCGCAGAACCTGAACTAGAGCCAGTACAGTTTTCGAACTTCTTTTTGCAGGATGGAGTCACTGCTAAGTATTTAGGAGAAGGTAATGAATATGCCAGCTACCTAGCACGGACACAATGGCACAATGACTATACCGTTTCCATCTATGAAGACAATGGAGGAACAACTCTTGTACGTACTTATCGAATTTCTGATGAGTCGATTGATTTGATTCAAGAACAAGGAGAATTTTATGACGAGTTTAACCCTACTAATGAAGAGTTGCAAGCACTTCCTAAGCTCTCGACATTTTTAAAGCTCCCCTTAGAAACTGGCGTATCTTTTGACGGTTGGGAAATTGTTAGTGTAGATGAAACGGTTGACACACCATTTCAAACTTTTGATCAAGTAATTGTCTTGGAAAAGACGGATGATAGTGGAGCCATACGGCGTAAATATATCGTAGAAGAATACGGCGAAATAAAAAGAGAATTTATTATGAACGAAGAAGACAATGAATTTATAGTAACGTCAACTCTCGAATCGGTTGATTAAAAAAGAAGAGGCATCCGAAATTTCGGATTGCCTCTTTTAGTTGCTAAATTTAGATTTTGGTGACATTTGCAGCTTGAGGTCCACGGTTGCCATCGACAACTTCGAACTCGACTTTTTGACCTTCATCAAGTGTCTTAAAGCCTTCCCCTTGAATTGCAGAGAAATGAACAAATACGTCGTCCCCACCATCAATTTCAATAAATCCGAAACCTTTTTCTGAGTTAAACCATTTTACTGTACCTTGTTTCATAAACAAACCCCCAAAAATAAAGTTAACAATTTAAAATTGAGTGATGAAAACCAAAAAATTCACATACACAATAGCACCAGCAAACGCCGATCACTACTGAAATATGTGAATACAGGTTTCCGGTAAAACAATTTCAATTGTTAAGAACATTATAACATTTACCCAACAACTGTCAATTTTATTATTTGTATTTTCATAGTCTTATATGTCTTTTTATATTTGATTCGGCTTCCCGTTTTTCAGCCAAATTACACCATGAAATGTTTGTAAATCATCATCGCATGCTTCACAAAACTCTTGTTCATCTTCAGTCCAAAAAGCCCAACATGCTCCTTTTTGTTTCTCTTCATTCGGATACGTATTACGGAATTCACTTAGCAGTGATTCTAAGTAATCACTCGCCTCTTTGTCTGAAGTAAATACTTCTTTTTCGATAATATATTCTTCCCACCCGGAAAACATCCACCAAGGTTCATAACCAGCTTTCATATAAATTATTTCATTCATAGATTTTCATCCTTTTCTATACTTCCATAATCTTCATTTTATCAAATGAAATGTCAGCGTCTAGTAATTTGTTTATAATCTTCTCTCCAAATTTGAAACCTTTTACTTCTTAATAATTCAAAATCATTGATTACTCCTATAATTTAATATAAGTTAAGTCCAGATGAAACCTTTTGTTACGCCAATCGTATGTAATAGAGAAGAACTCTTAAGGAGGGTTGCAACTTGATCGATGTAAAGTACTTTATAATTCGACATTTGCTTAGCATACCCATATTTTTTGGAAGTTGGATAGCATTTCAATCAGGATTAGGTATTCATTTCGCACTAGCAGGATTATTTTCCATTGGAACTTACGCTTTGTCCAATCAACTGATTAAAGTGGTACAATCTCGATTGATTGTTTCAAAATATGGCTTGACGATGGCAGAATATCGTCATATTAATACGCAGTTAAAAGAAGCAAAAATCAAACTTAAACAATTAAATGGATACTATATGAAGGTTCGTTCAATAAGAGCATTTAAACAATTATTTGAAATGAATCGACTAGCTAAACGAATTGTTCAGATTGTTAAAACCGAACCTAAGAAATTCTACCAGGTCGAATCATTCTTTTATGCCCATCTTGAAACAGCAGTAGAACTTACTTCAAAATACACATTGCTTGTCTCACAACCCGTTAAAGCCTATGATGTTCAAATTGCTTTACAAGATACGCGTGAGACATTGTTAGAGATTAATGAAGTGATGGAACTTGATTTACGTCAAGTATTGTCTTCTGATATTGAGCATTTAAAAATGGAACTTGATTTTGCTAAAATTTCACTAAGAAAACAAGAAACTCCCCTATTGCTGAAAGGAGAAACACTAGATGGCAGAAAATCAATCGACTCCTAGTCAAACGAAAACTTTAGATGATTTACTAAATTCACCTTTTGAAATGCAACCACAAATGAAGGATCAAGACGATCCTATAAATGAAAAATTACCTGTAAAAATAATAGATCGATTGTCTGAAGAAGAAAAACAAAAAGCCTATACTCTGGCTGCTCAAATTCCTGCTGGTAATTATGAAGCAGTTCTAACATATGGAGCCAATGCACAAACTGAACTTTCAAGGTTTTCACATCAAATGCTTGACCATGTTCAAAAGAAAGACATTGGACCAGTAGGAGATATTTTAAAAGATTTGATGGACAAGCTTGGGCAAATGAACCCTGAAGAATTAACCACAACAAAGAAATCCGGTATTAAACGGTTATTTGGGAAAGTATCTAGATCTGTTCAGGAGTTAATGACTAAATATCAAAAATTAAGTACTCAAATTGATCGTATTGGCATTCAACTTGAACATTCTAAAAGAGGTTTAATTGAAGATGTTCATATGTTAGATAAGTTATACGATCAAAACAAAGCATATTTTCAAGCTTTAAATGTTTATATTGCTGCAGCGGAAATAAAACGTGATGAAATATTAAACGAAACCATCCCTGCCCTTCGTCAAAAAGCTGAAGCATCATCTGATCAGATGGCTTATCAAGAAGTGAATGATATGGCTCAGTTCTTAGATCGTTTGGAAAAACGGTTATATGATTTACAGCTATCTCGTCAAATAACGATTCAAAGTGCTCCACAAATTCGAATGATTCAGCAAACCAATCAAACGTTGGCGGAGAAGATTCAATCTTCTATCATGACTTCCATTCCTTTATGGAAAAATCAAATTGCGATAGCATTAACACTTAATCGTCAATTGAAAGCGGTAGAAGCACAGAAACAAGTAACGAAAACGACGAATGATTTATTATTGAAAAACTCGGAAATGTTGAAAATGAACAGTATTGAAACTGCAAAAGAAAATGAACGTGGCATTGTTGAAATTGAAACATTAAAACAAACACAAGAGAACTTACTTCAAACAATTGAAGAAACACTTCGTATCCAATCAGATGGTCGCGTCAAACGAAAAGCTGCCGAAGTTGAAATTGCCCGTATGGAAGAACAGTTAAAACAACGACTATTAATCGTTCATCAAGAACAAGAAAACCGTCCTCGCTAATGAGGACGGTTCTATTTATTTAAGTTACCTTTTAAATCCACCCTCAGAATGAATTACTTGACCTGTAATCCAGTTGGCATCCTCACTTACTAGAAATTTAATGGTTCTTGCAACATCACTTGGTTCCCCGATTCTACCAAATGGGAACATTGGTTCTAACGCATTTTTAATATCTTCAGTCATCCATCCTGTATCCGTAGGACCTGGATTTACTGCATTAACAGTTATTCCTAGTGGAGCTACTTCTGCTGCCAAAGTAATAGTTAAGGCATCTATTGCACCCTTTGTTGTTGCATAGGCTAATTCACCCGCCATGGATCCTTGAAATTGACCTGAAGTAAGACTAATAATTCTCCCGCCTGATTTCTTCTTGAAATTCTGAGCAAACTTACTACTTAAAAGAGTCGTTGCCCGGATATTCACCACATAGTGTTTATCCAACTCATCCATAGTTATCGTTGAATAATCATTGTTAGTTGAGTAAGCTGCATTATTTATTAAGATATCAGGTTGTCCAAGTTGCTCAACTACTTTTTCAAACAGTTGCTCAGGTGCAGCTTGTGTTGTTAAATCTAACTCCATACAAGACACCTTAACTCCTTTTAGTAATAACTCCTCTTTTAATTTCATCGGGTCATCGAAATCCATGCTTAAAGCCATTTTTCTATCATATTCCGCCCAATAAGTGAAAAAAATGTGATAACCTGCATCTGCTAGCTCTTTACAAATAGCCGTTCCAATACCTTGTAGGCGGCCTACACCAGTAATAATTGCGATTTTATCTTTTAATTCGATCATGAACATTTCCCCTAACGATGATCTATAATGAATTGCTAAAATGATTAACGTTTTTCATCCAATATTATTGAATATTTGTCACTTAACAACTAGATATAGCATGCGACGCAGTAGTCTTAATGTTTGAGTAGTGAATTCATCGACATTTTTCGCAGTTGCAGTCTTTGCCCCAAACATCATATGGAATAATTGTATTTGTTCTTCCACGGGTTGCTCTGCGCTTAAAAACAAATGGAGTAAATGAATCCCTTTTCTCTCTACTTCGATGACAGCCTCCGCGGTATCGATAATTCCATTTGCAGCATAGCCATATGCAGATGGTTCTCCATCAGAAAACAATAAAATAAATTTATGCTTTTCACTACGTTTTAGAAGTCGTTCTGCCATCCAGCGAATAGCTAATCCATCACGATTGTCATCATGGGCCACCAACGAAAAAATGGCTTCTGAATGATCTTTTAATCCATCTGCTACTTGGTGGCAAAATAAAAAGGAATTGGGTTGTTCTTGATCCGTCGCTTCATAGGCATCTTCATAATACGATACAATATCATGTCGAATACCTAAGTCCCGTAAAACGTCGTGAAATAATAGTACTGCTTTTTTTGTTTCTTCCATTTTATCAATCATGGAAGCCGAACTATCAATTAACAAACCGAAAACAGCGTCCATTGGAAGAGATGGTCTATTCTTTTTATAGAATGGTTTTGGTCGTTGTTCAGTTAATAAAGAGGTCAGATTTGGTGTTAATCTGCCTTTTGATAATCGAGTACGTTTGCTCTCTTGCTTTTGATCAATTCTTTTTCGGATTTCTTTCGTAAATGCTTTCACATACGGTTTTTGTTCTGCACGAATGATGGAAATTCCATCTTTCAAGCCGGCGTTTATTTTTCGAACTATTCTCTTTTCTTCGAATGATACATTTAGATGTTCATCACCGAATCGTTCTCCTGATTGCTTGGTTTGATTTTTCTCTGTTTTCCCATCCATTTTTGCTTTTTGGTTACTTTTCTTATTCGCAGTAGAAGTGCCTGATCCCTCACTATCAATTTCATTGGACTCATCGCCCTCTTCTACACGGCCATTATTTGTCTTTCCTTTATTTCCTTTTGTTAGTTCAAAATCAAGGTGTGGTCCTTGTTGTTTTTCACTTTCTCGATGCCAGGTCCTAAACATTTCTTCAATGGATTCACTTGGAGGAAAATTTTCTGAATCTTGTTGATCAATTGATCGTTTAGTTTTTTCTTCATAACCTGGAATTTCTTCTAAGTTTTCGTGAAGAGATATAAATATATGCGTTAAATCTTTCGTCATCACTTCTTCCAGTGAATAAAGGATATCTAAACAAATTCGGCAACTTTCAGCTGTACTCTTTGAATCGAAAATAAACTGCCATTTTGCAAGTGCCCGATTGAAGTAACTCGGATAGTCTTCTACTAATAGGGCTGTAGGTGACCCTTTACGAAGTGCTACGTATAAAAAACTAAATAGACTGTCACTCATAAATCCTTTGTTGAAATTGACCATCAATTGTTGTTCATGGAAAGTGGTATATACTTCTTCACGAACGACAAATGCACCGTCTGTTCCCGGCCGTTCTTGACGAATCAAATTGGAAAGTCGAAACTCCTCTGCACTTATTGCGAGTTGTAGAGCAAACTCTTTAATAGGAAGATGACTGACTTCTTTCTTATAATGATTCCATGCTGTTAAGTCAAAATGTCTCCAAAAACCCGAAGTTAATAAATACAAATCAGATAATTGACCTTTTTGTTCAATTTCAGGATCACGATGATTCCAAAAATGGCTCATCGAAATGGCGCCTTCTTTTGGGCGAAACTCCATCAATTTACGAACAGTTAGTGATAAGTATGGACTGCGACCTAAAGCTCGTGCCAATTGTTCTAACTGAATCATTCGTTTTGCGTTGATCGTTTCATTGTTAAATTGAATAAATCGATTGACCGATGACAAATAAAGCACCTCACTTAAGCCAAGTATTCGCCAGTTCCATGACCAACTCTTTTTCACTATCGTCTTCTAATTTTTCAGCTATTGCATAACGAATAGCTCGTTTAGGGTCTATATATTGAGCTAGCTCAGTAGCATCGAGTAAACTGCGAATAGATGCAGCTTCTTCACTTAGTAAACCATTTTGAACTTGAATAAACATATCTTCTGCAAGGTTAAGCATGGTTTTGATGAGTAAAGATGAGGCTTCTGGGTATTCCCGTTCAAATAAGCCACGAAGTGGCTCTCCTGTTAAATAAGGAATCGAGAATGAAATAAAGCGATTTTTTAATGCTTCATTTAAAGGAGAAGTACCAATATAGCCTTCGTTTATTGCGGCTATAACCGTAAAGTCTTCGTGAGCTCGTAACACTTCCCCGGTATAAGGATTTGTCAGCATACGTCGGTGATCGAGAACGCTATGTAGAATCGGTAAGGTTTCAGGTTTTGCCATATTGATTTCATCAATATATAAAATATGACCGTACCTCATGGCTTGAATGACCGGTCCTTCTACAAAATCGATAGCCGTTTGACCTTTTTCTTGAATCAATGTTTTAAACCCGAGAAGAGCTTCTGCATCTAGATCAACTGAACAATTAATACTGTGCATCGGTTGATTGAAGAAAGAAGAAATCGATTCTGCCAATTTCGTTTTACCCGATCCAGATGGTCCTTTGAGTAAGACATTTTTTTGCAACACTACACTTAGTAAAATGTCATTCCACAAATTTTCTAATGGTGATACATAGCCGCCACGCCCAATTAATGCTTTATGGTCATCTGCATGCTCTTTTGAATGTCTGTTGTTTTGTGAATGGTCAATGATTGATTTTACGTTCAACGTTAATCCCTCCAATAAAAAAACCGATGAAGAGTCATCGGCTATTCGAAATATTCTTTATAAAAGCCACCAATGTGACCTGTGTTGTCAAGTATAAAAATGAATTCTTCTGTTTCATTTTTCACTTCGTATGTTTTACCAACCGTTAGAACATTTGACACCGAAAACTTCGATGCATTGGTATGTTTGCAAGTAACTGTTTTAATTGTAGGTGCATCTTTCCAAACGTTATGTAACATAATTCATCTCCTCATTTCGTTCTCTTCTACTAGTATAAGCAAGCTGTAAAAGATTATCAACAACGCGGGTAAACCTCTTTCTAAAACGTAAAGAATATAGGTTTGAAATAAGATGATATGGCTTGGTCTGGCTTATTTAAGTCAACCATTGATTACGTTCACAGATCTTAATAGTACCATTTGCTATGCAATTATCTGCTACACCCTTGTCTAAAGAATAAAAGAGGGTGCAGCAAGGTATCGACTTTGTCACTTCTCACCTGCCTTTTTTCGTAGATTAATCCTTCTACATGTTAGCACCCCACTCTACCTTGCAAGCTGGATAACGTAGCCCTATTTATTTCTATATTAATTTAAGATAGAGAAAAGTTATGAATATATCTACTCATTCGCCCTCTCTCGTTATGAAAAACTTAATATACTATAAAAACAATGAAAGGAGGTGTTATTATGTCTGAATATTATTCTTCAAGAAAAAATCATTGCTGTGATGAAAAAAGAAAAAAAGAAAACTGTGGATGCGGTACGGTTATTGTAAGCTTTACTAGTGCTGCAGGCTTCCCTATTTTGTTCTCTTCTACTGCCGGCAACGTGGACTCTACTTGTTCAGCTGCGCTAGCAGTGGGTAATAACGTTATTTTTGCACTACAGTGCCTTTTCGAAGACGACTTTAAAGTTGTTGCATTTACTGCGAATGGAGCTGTAAACACTTACACTCTTACAAACTGTTAACATCTTCAAAAAGAAATAGCGGGATTAGTTCTAGTAGACTAACCTAGTAAGACAAAATAAAACACCTTTATAAATGTTACATTAAAAAGGACATTTATCGGAGGTGTTTTTTTTGCATGGGCGTATATTAAGGAGAGATTAGAAGGGCGGTTGTCATTGATAAAATTGAAAAAAATAAACAAAATCAGCAGACTATTAATTCTAGCATTAGATGTATTTCGCAAATTATTACATGGATGAAAAGGAAGAAATAGAGCGTATCCTAATGGAAATCATTAGCTTTTTCATCCACTTTGTTATAATGCAGAAAATCTTCAAGAAAGCACCCTGTTATTGGTGTTTACTAAACTCCAGTTTGTTAATCAACTTTCTAAAAATTCATATAAACCTTCATCGAAATATTGAAACTCTTCCTTAGAAACATTGTAACGTTTATAATCCTCAAAAAAAGCTTTTTTGTTTTCATCATTATTAACAAACCTACTTATCGCCAAAGATTCATCATACCAATGGGTCACCAACTGTCATCCTAGATCATCAATAAATAATCGCACCTCACCATCCACAACAAGAACATTGTCAGATGTACAATCTCCGTGAATTATCGTTTGCTCAACAGGTATAGGTTTAGTTGACTGTAATTTCTCTAAAAGTTGTATACTGGCTTCTGTTTCTCCAGTTTTCACATAACTATCAGCTTTCAATAACTGCTGATCTAACCAATTATCTATATGAATAAGTGATTCAATCGTTTTTGTTTCGTGGAGCTGATTAAGAATATGTCCAAAGCTCATAATTAACGCTTTCTTTCTGATGCATTTCCGCTTTCTTAAATGAAAATGCTTCAGTCTGGAATTGAATTTTCAAGGGAGATGAATAAGAATATTTTTTAATCCAATATCGACTCTTTATGAGGGTTCCTTTGAAATTCAAAAAGTGTTTTAATTTGTGACTCTGTATTTCTATCGGTAGAAAGATTAGGTAAATTATTTTCAGAGAAAAATTTTATATCTTTTGTTTCTATTCCAGTAATTGCATTTCCTCCAACTATCTCACATTTAATAAACATTTTATAATAATAATAAGGTTGAGGAGGGTGTGGATGTTTATTCATATCCAAAAAAGCGAGCATTTTCACTGGTTCTACAATATATCCAGATTCTTCTTCTAACTCTTTAATAATATTTTCAGATGGAGACAAACCTACATCGCAAAACCCACCAGGTATAGACCATCTGTCATCAATATTCTCTCTAACCATTAAGATTTTATCATCCCTAAACACTACTCCACGAACATCTACTTTTGGCGTTTGATAACCTGTCTCATTCGTAAATAAATCCTTGATTTTTTGCAAATCTAATTCAGTGTATTCTTCCATAATTTCAGCACTTATCATTCGCAATTCTTCAAAACGTTCAATATCATAAATATCTTTTGAAAAAGTTAATCCTGCTTGAGACAATGATTGGATCCTTTTTGCCCATTCCAACCATTTATGACTCATTCGGCATACCAGCATTTAGAAAATCAATAAACTCAGATACATGTTTAAACACAGCATTAGGCTCCATTGCAAATTCCAATGATTGATTGTCAGGCAACCAATGTACTTCTATTGTAAACACAGATTGTATTCTATTTTGAATTATTTCTAAACTATAAATATTAAACACATCACTTTCCTTTTGTTTAAGACTCAATTAGCAGAAAAAGTTAAAAATCAATATAAAAAGGTTGAAGTTTATCGTCTATACAACACTCAATTCTTTGTCTGAAATTTTTCCAGGTAACCATTTCTAATGCTTTTTCAATTGGGAAATATCCTACTTCTAGACTCTCAGTACTTGTTGTAAGTTCTCCTCCAATCGGTTTTCCTAAAAATAATGTATTACAAATTGATCCACTAACATTTTGAAAAACTCCACAAAATTTCGTTATTTCAATATCTATTCCCGATTCTTCTTTTGTTTCCCTGATTGCAGCATCCATCAATGGTTCTCCTTCTTCAACCTGTCCGCCAGGCATTTCCCATCCTCGTCTTGGTCCTTTAATTAATAAAATTTCTTTTTGATCATTTAGCACAATTGTTGCTGCTGAAACAATATGTTTTGGTGGTGTCATTATCTCAATCTCCATTTTCATATTTACTTTTATACAAGAAGAACACTAAACAACCTAATCATCATCAATTGGGCAATTTAAGCATTTATTTTCAAATGATTTTTTCCTACTTCACTCATGAGTCCTCTTTATCTTTACTATGTTCCCTATTTTTGTAACATAATTTCCTGTAATAATGCTAAAAAGAAGCCAACAAACGAAGGCATTAAAAGTAATAGACCTTTTGACAAAATCTTTTCCCCGTTGTTTAAATCAATTTTCTTAATGCTATAACATTCTTTCCTTCTTCAATTATCCTGCCAATTTGTTCTGTAACAATCAAGGGTTTGCTCCTTTAAAAGCACTTGTTAGTTCAATATCTTAATAAGTTCTTTCCTTCTTTTATCATTCTTGATTTTGTACCAATCTGAATTGCTTTGTCTGAAAAACTGAGTAGTATATGGTCCAGATTGCTCCCACACACTCAATACTTCTGTTCCTTTACCTTGATAATATATAGTAACTTCGTAGTCTGAATGATAAGCCATTTCATATTTGGTATTTCTTTTGTGATTTGCCCTATTAAGAATTCGTGTAACTTTTTTAATTGTAGATTTGTCTTCTATAATTTTTTCTTTTCCTATTTTCTTACCATCAATGTTGTACTTTTGTACTGCGATTTTCTCAATATCTGAAAAACCATGTGCTAAAATTGTGTAACTGAAAAAAAATATGATTCCAAGTACTAAGAAAGTAATTACCCATTTTTTCATTTAAACCACCTCTTCTTTTGAAAAAACTTACCAATTACCCAAGTCCTTCTCCAACTAATCAGCGCCTATGTCTTAGCTACTCAACGATTTTAAAGTAAAGCTAATGATTGAAATAATGTTAAGTAAGTAAACTGCCAAAGAATATAATGAAAATTAATATCCCAGAAGCACATATTGTAAAAACAATAGTAAATACACTTCTTGCCATTGATTTCCAATCCCTTACATCCTTTAATCCAATAACTCCAAGAAGAAATGAAATCAACGTTACGGCTAAGACAATATTTAATGGATGAATCCCTATGTTTTTAGTAAATATACTTATAAAATTTTCAGATGATATTGAAATAAAAAATAAAGGGATACAAAATAAAGAAAGTATAAATGACGATCTGTTAATATTAACTTTCATACATACCTCTTTCTGAAGTTGATCATATTGAATTAGGATTTTTCTTAAATTCTTGTTTAATTATCCTTTTGAACGAAATCTACCTTTTATTGAGCTCTTTTATGAGTTGAATAGTTTCATCAACATCATGAACTCCTATTATTTCAATCGGGAGATTAAGTTTTTTTTTCACTTCTTTGGCTTCAGAAAGATTTGCAAGTGGTAGGATTATATGAGAAAAGCCATTTTCATTTGCGGTTTGTATTTTTTCATTTATTGAACCAACTTCTTTTACTTTCCCAGTTTTACTAATGGCACCTGTTACGCCGATTAGCATATCATTTTCAAATTCCCCTTGTTCAGAGAGGCTCGATAATACTAAACCTAAGCCTGCACTGCTACCGCTCGAACCATCCCTCGTTAAAAATTCATCAATTGCCTTGTTACTTGTGTTTAAATAACCTGCCACATTTTCAGACATCTGTTCAAACTCATCTTTATATAAGCCCACCGATTCGATGATCGCTTTGTTTTTGCTAAAATATCGCGCGTGATTCTTAACGGAAATAATTTCAAAGTATTTAGTGTGACCCTTTTGATAACTATCTCGTAGAACTTGTTCGTTTTCAACGGAACCTATTGTAGCAACATTTATTGATAACAAAAAAATTCCAGAACCTTTAATTAATTCTTCTGGTGCGTTGGGACTAGAAATTAGGTATTGATGGTTATCAATAAGGATTAGCGGCATTTCGTAAATAAATAAGAATACCGAAAAAATTACAGAAAAAACAAATGGCGGTTTTGAAATTGCTGTTTTCATAATGACCAATGAGAAAAAGAGGATTAGTATACTCATTAAAAACAATACGTTTACAAAGAAAAAACCCGAGATAAAATTTATAAGATATAAAAAAAGTTCAATAAAATAAACAAGCGTCATCGTCACAACTGGAAGATTCGGATGTCTATTTTTGAATTCATACTTCATTCGTCCATCTCCTATTTCAAATTCGTATCTGCTTTACAATTGAATCATCTTTAATTAACAAACCTACCCATGGAGTTTTATTACTATTTGAATAGATCTTTCCTCTCTCAATATTTAGTCGATTCAAAATTTCCAAATTATTTCATATTAATATTAACATAAATAACCAATTACCTTCCAATTAATTTCAAATTTATTCGATGTGGTAAATACCTCTATTAAGCAGTTTTTTAACAAAAATTGCATCTCTGGCATCTTAATAAAGAAATCCTAATATTGAAAATCAAAAAAAGTAGCGAAGTGACATCGTCACTAGCTACTTTGTAAATGGCTATGTTAAAGAATGTTGTTGATACTGAAGAACAAACGAAAGAGTACATTTGCGCCTAGCATGTAAAGGAACGAAGGTTAAAAACGCCACGTCCTGCTCCTGCGGTTACTCGTCGCAAATGCCATGCGAGAAATTGCTCCTGCGGTTACTCGTCGCAAAATGCCATGCGAGAAATTGCTCCTGCGGTTACTCGTCGCAAAATGCCATGCGAGAAATTGCTCCTGCGGTTACTCGTCGCAAAATGCAATTCGAGAAATTTTGTGGCAGCACCTTCATGACCCACTTCCTGTGGGCCCAAGAATGAGATCCACAAGTATGTGGTTTTCATACTTGTCGGCCCATGCGGAACGTACGGCTATCGCAATTGTACGATAAACAACAGTTTAGTTTAATAGAGCCTATAAAATAAATCCTTTTATAGTCAGCATTTATTTCTTAATTAAAAAAACAGCTCCGCGGATGCGAAGCTGAATGTTATATCTTATGATTCTAATAATAAATCTTCAGGGTTTTCGATTAATTCTTTTACAGTTTTTAAGAATCCAACTGAATCTTTTCCGTCAATTACACGGTGGTCATAAGAAAGTGCCACATACATCATTGGACGAATTTGAACTTCGTTACCAATTGCAACTGGACGTTTTTGGATTGTGTGCATTCCAAGGATACCTACTTGTGTACCATTTAAGATTGGAGTAGACATAAGAGAACCGAATACGCCACCGTTTGTAATAGTAAATGATCCACCAGTCATATCTGAAATTTGAAGTTTTTTGTCGCGTGCTTTTTTCGCTAATTCACCGATATTTGCTTCAATTTCAGCAAAGTTTTTGCGGTCAGTATCACGAACGATTGGCACAACTAAACCTTCTTCAGTAGAAACAGCGATCCCAATATCATAGAACTGTTTAAGTAGAACTTCGTCTCCTTCAAGTTCTGCATTCACATAAGGATATTTTTTCAAAGCAGATGTAACTGCTTTTGTGAAGAATGACATAAATCCTAAACGAACATCATGATCTTCAAAGAATTTATCTTTTTTGCGAGCACGTAATGCCATAACATTTGTCATATCAATTTCATTAAAAGTAGTTAACATAGCTGTTGATTGTTTAACTTCTAACAAACGTTTTGCAATTGTTTGACGACGACGAGACATTTTTTCACGAGTAACACGACCATCATCTTCTTTTGGAGTAGCAGTAGCTTTAGCTGCAGCCGGTGCTGATGGTGCTTGTTTTGGTGCATTTGAATGTGATTCAACGTCTTGCACACGTACGCGACCCATTGGATCAACTGTAGAAACCGCATTTAAATCAATGCCTTTTTCACGAGCTAATTTACGAGCTGCTGGACTTGCGATCGTACGGTCCGTTGAAGATGTTTCTTCTTTAGCAGCCGGAGCTGGTGCAACTTTTTCAGCTTTTGGTTGTTCTACACTTTTAACAGGTGCATCCGCTTCAGCAGGGTCTGCTTCAACCGGATTCTTAGTTGTATCACCACTACCAGAACCTTCTCCGACAACAGCAATAACTTGACCAACTTCAACTGTATCTCCTTCAGCAAAAAGTAGTTCTTGAACAACTCCTGCTTCTTCAGATATTACTTCCACGTTAACTTTATCTGTTTCAAGTTCAACGATGAATTCACCTTTTTCAACTGAATCACCTACTTGTTTTAACCATTGTGCGATAGTTCCTTCTGTAATCGATTCTGCTAATTCTGGTACTTTAATTTCTGCCACTATATTTTCCTCCTCTGATCAATCGGTCTTTAAAGTGAAACTGCTTCTTCTATAATGCGAGTTTGCTCAATTTTGTGAGCTTCGCCATCGCCTTCAGCTGGACTTGAACGCTTAACACGGCCAATATATCTTACACTCTTCGCTCCTGCTAAATCACGTAAATATGGATCTGCAAAAGTCCAAGAACCCATGTTTTGTGGTTCTTCTTGTACCCATGCAATTTCTTTCGCATTTGGAAAACGTCCAACAATCGCTTGAATTTTTTCAGAAGGGAATGGATACAATTGTTCAACACGAACGATGTGAAGATGATCAAAATCTTTACCATCTTTTACTTTATCAGCTAAATCAATTGCCATTTTTCCACTAGCTAGTAAAATTCGTTCCACTTTTTCAGTTTGATTGCCTAGACCAGGTTGCTCTAGAATTGTTTCAAATTGACCTGTTGCTAGATCTGCTACTTCTGCGCCAACAAGTGGGTGACGAAGCAATGATTTTGGTGAAACGATAATTAATGGTCTCATCGTTTCTTCTCCAAGCATTTTAGCTTGACGACGTAAAATGTGGAAGTAGTTTGCAGCACTTGAAAGATTAGCAACTGTCCAGTTATTTTCTCCTGCCATTTGCAAGTATCTTTCTAAACGAGCACTTGAATGCTCTGGCCCTTGCCCTTCATAAGCGTGTGGAAGTAACATCACCAATCCGGATTTTTGGCCCCATTTTGCTCGACTAGCAGAGATAAACTGATCAAACATAACTTGTGCCATATTTGCAAAGTCTCCATATTGAGCTTCCCAAATAACTAACGCTTTTTCATTCTCTAAGTTATAACCAAATTCATACCCTAAAACAGCAGCTTCAGTTAATGGACTATTATATACAACAAATGATGCGTTTGCGTCCGAAATATGATGAAGTGGAACAAGCTCTGCCCCAGTTTTTTCATCATGCAGCACAAGATGTCTATGGGCAAATGTCCCACGCTGAGCATCTTGTCCAGTCAGTCGGATAGGATTTCCATCTTGTAATATTGAGCCTAGTGCTAATGTTTCTGCATGTGCCCAATCGATTTTCCCTTTACCTTTGAAAGGTTCTTCACGACGTTTAAGAATCTTTTCAAGTTTCTTGAATGCCGTAAATTCTGATGGCCATGATAATAACTCAGCATTCATTTTCACTAGTGTTTCTTCTTTTACACCAGTTGGAACTTCTGGATACCCATTTAATACAACTTCAGGAATAACAATATCTTGATGCTCAGCTTCAGGCACTTCTCTTACACGGTCGAAGGCAGCTTGCATTGTTTTTTGAATGTCAGTTTGAAGCTTTTTCACTTCTGCGTCTTCAACAACTTTTTCCGACACTAATTGTTTACCATACAGTTCACGTACCGTTGGGTGTTTGTGAATCGCGTGATACATAGTTGGATTAGTTACTAACGGCTCATCCATTTCATTGTGACCAAATCGACGGTAGCCGATTAAATCTATTAAGATGTCTTTGCCGAATTTTTCACGATATTCAAATGCTAGTCTAGCTACAGCTATTACCGCTTCAACATCATCCGCATTGACATGTACTACAGGTACTTCGAATCCTTTAGCTGGGTCAGAAGAATAATGTGTCGAGCGAGAATCATAATATTCTGTTGTAAAACCAATCATATTATTAGCAATAACATGAATGGATCCACCAGTTTGATAACCACGGACACGACTATAGTTTAATGTTTCTGTTACGATGCCTTGCCCTGGGAAAGCAGCATCCCCATGAATTAATACAGAATATGCAGCTTTTGGATCTTGAGCAGCTACACCTGTTTTTGATGTAACTTCTTGAGCGGCACGAGTTTGACCTACAACTACTGGACTAACTACTTCTAGGTGAGAAGGGTTATAAGCTAGTTTTACTTTCAAACCAGATTTTGCTGTATGTGTAGCTCCCATGTGATATTTCACATCGCCGAACCATCCTGTAGTAATCTCTAATGAATCATCTTGTGGTAAAAATGATTCGTTTGGAACATGTGCAAAATCTGCAAACATCATGTCATATGGTTTATTAATAATGTGTGTTAAGACATTTAAACGTCCACGATGAGCCATACCAATTAAAATTTGCTTAGTTTGTTGTTTTTCAGATTGGCGAACCAATTCATCAAGAAATACGACTAATGTATCTAATCCTTCGATTGAAAAGCGTTTTGCGCCTACGAAAGTACGGTGAATGAATTTCTCAAAACCTTCAATTTCAGATAAACGTTCAAGCAATGCTTTACGTTCTTCTGCCGATAATTCAACTTTCATCGATGATGACTCAATTTTAGACTGAATCCATTGACGTTCCTGTGGATTAATAATATGAGCAAACTCATATGCAATCTTATCGGTATAAAATGATTTCAAATACTCGATTGCTTGTGAACCGTTTTGAATATTACTTGGTGCATTTTTCATTAATAAAGAAGCTGGGATCTCTACAAGATCAGCTTCTGATAATCCATATGATGAAGGATCTAAACGAGAAGAATCTTTTGGACGATCGTTTAGTGGATAAATATCCGCAGCTAAATGACCATGAGCCCGAATAGCGTCTGCTAACTGAACAGCCGCTAATACTTTCCCAAAGTTATTTGGATCTACCTGATTAGCTGCAGAAAAATCGACAGCGTTTTCAGTCGTTGTTGGTGCACCATACTCTTCAAACAATACGCCTAAATCTGCATCTACAGATTCTGGCGATTTCAAATACAAATCGTACATTTCTAATACATAACCTAAGTTTGGACCTGATAATTTAGTCCATGGTGACCCGTTCGGTGTCCCTTTTATTAACATTAAGAAAACCCTCCAACTTATTGCCAAGCGGCATTTCCTATTTCTTTTTATACATACTATAATATATTATCACGTTGTAACCTGATATCAAAGGAATCAAGCATGATGAAATGCAGAACTTTTTTTCCATTTCAATCTTACTCCTATCCATAGAAAATACAATGCTTTTCGGTAAATTAAGCAAACTTTATCTTAATGTCGAAATAACTCGTATTATAGACAAGGAATATTCATTTTATAAGTGGGAAAACCATAGAAAAAGTAGAGCCTTTGTCCGTTTCACTCGCCACAAAAATTGTTCCCCTAGCATTTTCCATAAGCATTTTCACAATACTCAAACCTAACCCACTTCCACCTAAGTCTCTAGAACGAGCTGCATCGACTCGATAAAAACGATCAAAGATTTTAGATTGGTCTTTGGGAGAAATCCCAATCCCCTCATCTTGTATAAGAACAATGACTTTCTCTGGTTTAATTTCGTATGAAATAGATACATGTGCTGGCTCTTTACTATATCGAATCGCATTTGTTAAGATGTTACGAATAATTTGGTGGTAGGCATTCGATGAAATTTGGACGTTTAGTACTTCTTGAATTGGCAAATTATGATTAATCTGGACGGTTGGGTGTACTTGGATGATCTCTTCTATTACTTCTTTAGTGTGTTTTACTATATTAGTAGGAGGACGATCTTTCATCTGCTCTCCTCGGGCTAATTCCAGCATTTCGTCAATTAATGACTTCATTTGATTTACTTCATGTAAGGATATTTCCAAAGATTCTTTTAAAATCACAGGATCATCCTTTCCCCATCTGTTTAACAAAGCAAGATGTCCTTCTACCACTTGTATAGGTGTGCGTAATTCGTGTGAAGCATCTGCCATAAATTGTTGTTGCTGTTCAAAAGATGACTTTAACTTACCCATCATACTTTCATACACGGTAATAAGTTCTCCAATTTCATCCTTCGCATGATAGTCTATCGATAAATCTTTTTCAAATCCATGTGCAGCAACATCATCCATGGATAATTTTAAATCTTTAAGTGGCCTTAGTAAATATGTAGCCAATATATATCCTATCCATCCTGATAACAACAAACTACACACACTAAAAAGCAACATGGCAGTGAGAATATAATTCATCATTGACTGGAATCCTTTTAAAGGGTGTTCAAGCTGAACGTACCCAATAAATTTACCAAGCTGAATATTACCTATGGCTGAAATGGAAGAAGATTTGTCCGTATCAAGCGAATAGCCATTGTCGGGCAAGTCAATTTCATCAAATGCAGGAAAAGTCGATGTATTATTGATTTGTAACAACTCAATACCATCAGCATTAAGTAAACGAACAGTTTGGTCTTTATCAATAATAGACGTCATTAATCCTTTATTTGATTGAATATCCTGTACAGTTAAAAATGGACCTTGAGATTCGAAAAAGCTGGTTAAGTCACTCATAGTTCGATTTACTTCTTGTTCTTCTTGTTGATACAACCATCCTTTTAACGCAATGTATAAGATAATACTCATTACTGCAAAACTTATGAAAATGACGGCTCCAGAACTTATTGCCCATTTCTTTTTCAATGATTGAGATGCAATTGACTGATTCCACTGGTTCATTCTTGTCATTCGCGCATCACATATCCGACTCCTCTAACCGTTTCTATGTAACTTGCTGCTTTTGGTGGTAACTTCGAACGCAAATGACGTATATATACATCAACAACATTTGTTTCGATATCAGCTAAATAGCCCCAAACATTTTCCAAAATCAAGTCTCTGGTAACCACCCGGTTTTTTTGTTGTATTAAGTAAACAAGTAAATCATATTCAGTTTTTGTTAAGTCTATGCTATTTTGGTTTACTTCGACACGGTGTGCACTTGTATGAACAGTAATGTCTTTAAATACTAACAGTAAAGTTTCTTCATTTTCTTGGCTAGTTCTTCTTAAAACTGATCTAATCCTAGCTAGTAATTCTTCGATAGCAAATGGTTTTACGATGTAATCATCAGCGCCTGCATCAAGACCTGCTACCCGGTCCATTACAGCATCTCTTGCTGTAATCAATAAAATAGGAAGTTGTGAGAACGAGCGAATTCTACGACATACTTCAATACCATTTAGCTCAGGTAACATGACATCAAGCAAAACGACATCGAATTCGAGAGATCTCGCCGCTTCTAACCCTTCTCTTCCAGATAAATAATGAACGACTTCGAAACCCTCGTGACGTAACTCTAGTTCAATAAACCTGGCAATGTTCTTTTCGTCTTCTACAAGTAAAACACGGTTGCCCATTTTCCTACCTTCTTTCTTGTTCTCAAAAAAACGCTCCATAAATAGGAACGGCTCTCGATAAATCACTCTAGATAAATAAGGTGTTGATTTTTCCCTATCCGCTTTACTTCGTATAACGCTGAGTCTGCTTTTTCTAATAACTCGTCAATAAATAATCCATGCTCTGGAAAAAAAGATATTCCAATAGAAGTAGTTGGCGTGAAAATATTTTCTTTAATGGTCCATCCTTTTAGCAAGGTTGTTTGGATGTTTTTTATTATTTGGTTTATTTCATCAAACCTTATTTCAGGTTGATTAGATAAATGTGTAAGTAAAATGACAAATTCATCTCCACCTATACGAGAGACTAAATCATCTGGACGAACACAAGCTAAAAGGGCTTTTCCAAACATGCGAATAAATTCGTCTCCAATATCATGACCAAATGTATCATTAACCGATTTGAAATCGTCTCCATCGAGAAAAAGAATACCTATTGTTGAATCAGTTGATTGTGCATGTGAAACATATTGAGGAAACTCTTTTAATAAATAACTTCGATTTGGCAAATTCGTTAAACTATCGTGATAGGCCATAAAGTTTAGATGTTGTTCTAATTTTTTGCGTTCCGTTACTTCTCTAGAAACAATAACATGCTGAAGTTGTCCAGGTCGTTCACGATCTTTTACGGCCATTATAGACGTTTCAGTCCAAATCTTCTCTTTATTTTTTCGGCAATATTGTAACTCTAATCGAATCTCTTCTTTTTCATTGACTCGTTTTGAAACATCTGATTTCCAAAAATCACGATACTCTTTAGTAAGCATATCGCTAAACTGAATATTTCCTATTTCCTCATTTGTAAAGCCAAGTATTCTTTCATGGGATGGGGACGTATATAAAATACATCCACAATCATCCGTTATTGCAATTAAGTCATTGGTATTTTGAGTTATTAGGTTAAATGTCTGTTCAATCGATTGCAGATTGATCATCATATTCTTTTTTTCAGTAATATCAAATTGAATAATGAGCACATTTCCAACGTCTTGTAATTCATTGTAAAGGGGAATAATCGTTGTATCTCCCCAGTAAAACGTACCATTGCTCGCTCGATTTCGAAGCTCACCGCGCCATATTTTATCTTTCATCATGTCTTTCCACATACGCTTCAAATTAAAATTGTTGTAACGGTCGACTTGTAACGAGCTAATATGTTGACCCATCATCTCTTGATTCATAAAACCAGTAATTTCTTCAAATAAATCATTAGCATACACAATGATGCCTTTGCGATCAGTCATTAGTACCATGGCTGCCTTGCTAATAGCACGTTTATAACTTTCCAATATGTGTCTTGTATTACGTAGGCTTTCTTTAAGCTCCACTTCATCAGTAACTTCCTGAAGCAAGATATACATAGCTTCAATCTCTCCATGCTTTCTAATAGGAGAATAACTGACTAGGAATGTTCCTTCTACACCTGTTGATTTCATTCGTTTTACGAGTACCGAAGATTTTCCAGTGCCTGTTAAATTCGTTTCAAAATGAGCTTCAACTTGTTTCCTTTCTTTCAGTGGAACGATAGGTAAGTTTAAATAATGCTTCCCCCGCCACTTTTTTAATTCGAAACCAAAAATCTCTTCAAATTTTGGATTCATATCAAATATTTTCCCATCCCGTGTAACCAAAATGGTTGGATCCACTGTCATGTTAAGTAACGATTGCATGAATAAATATTTTTCTTCAATTTCTTTTTGAGTGGACACTTCTTTTGTAATGGCCAATATATAATTTGCTTGATCCGTGTGAATTGGTTTTACCGTCGTTTCATTTTCTAGTTCAACATCAGAAAACAAAAAGAAATCGTGAAAGATCACCACTTTATTATCTTGAATTGCCTTTATGTAATGGTCATGGATTTCTTTTGCATGTGTCGAAGAAAGCATCTCATGCAAATCGGAGTGAATGGGACTCTTTTTAAAGATGAGTCTTGCACTTTGATTGATATAAATATACTCAAATGAGTGCTCTTTTTGAATTAAAAAGAACACTAAATCTGGAGAATCTTCATATAATAAATCAAATTGTGCTTGAGTGAAGAAATGTTCCATCTAACTTCAATTCCTCTCGTTGCTAGACCATCCATCTTTAATACTTTGTTGAGCTTGTTTTTCTAATTCTTTATATTCTGCAATCTCAGTTTCATGGAGCTCAATCGAATTACAGAAAAATTCACCATCATCTGATAATTCTCCTGAATATGTAGCGAAAAACGTTGCATTCCCAATAAGAGATAAATGAACTCTCTCATCGCTTTGTTCAATAATGCATTTAACAAAACCGCCTGGATTGTATACCTTCACTTCGCCAAAAGGCATGAGTTTAATAATTGCAGAAACTAACGCTGAAGCGGTCATAGCAGTACCACAAGCATTAGTGAAACCTACCCCTCTTTCGAAAGTTCTAACGAAAATACTTGTCTCATCAACGGGATGAACAAAACTGACATTTACACCATCAGGAAAATAATCATTTTCTCTATTAAAAGAACTGGCAAGCTGTTTCTGAAACTGTGATTGTTCAATATATTGAATTGGGACTATACCAATTAAGTGAGGATTTGGTACTGACACAGCAGTAAAGTGAATATCAGTGGCAAATTCGGGTATTACCTCATTCATAAGCGTTTTGATATTTCCATATTTCATTGGGAGTGAGGTTAAGTCAAACGAAACGGGAGAAATTTCGACCGCGTATGTTTCTATGCCCTTAAACATAGGGTCTACTTTTTGCACTGTAAGTACGGCTTTCATCGTTTCTATTGTTCCTTTTGATTGTCCCAGTTTAGTTAAGACATATCGTGCTACACATCTTAAGCCGTTACCACACATGGAGGCTTCTGAACCATCCGAATTATAGACACGCATTTTCGCATCAGCTTTTGCAGATTGTGAAATAATTAATAACCCATCCGCGCCATTATCATTAGAAGGGTCGCACATTTTTTGTGCAGTTAATGGCCAATTGTATGCCATGTTTGGCAGTTCTTCATGCAGATAAAATGTATTGCCAGAACCGTGGACTTTATGAAATGTGATGGTCATGATAATCCCCCTAAATACTTTATCTTTTAATGATAAATCTTATCTAAAACGGTTACAACTATTCATTCAAAATCGAGTGTTTTATTTGTAACAAAACTTACACAAATTTCACGATTTTTTTCTTTGCATTTTGAAAAAAAATTAGTATAGTAAATATGAAAACAATTTTATAAACGATTTATTCACCATAAATCGTGAGGGAAGGCAAATGGTGCGCCACCAGCATTGCGACTGGTTCTAGTGGGTTCGATTCCCACCCCGGAATTTTTTATGTACTACAAAATGAAAAATTTCGAGGGGCTAGAGCCAGACGACTGTCTATATCTGCCCCGTTACGGAGGCGTTATTAATGATAAAAAGAAGAGAATTACAAGAATGCGGCCACTTATTCGAGTATTTATCTCACCCATCTGTCTTCCCTTTCGTACGTCAAAAAGCAACTTCATCAGAAGAATTCTTGTTTATGACGAAACAGCTGATGGAAGAAGAAGAACGCGGAGAGGTTATTTCGCGCACGATTACGGATGATTTTGGAATGCCTATTGGCACCATAAATTTATATGATATTCAAGATCAAGCTGGCTTTTTAGGGACTTGGATTGGTCAACCTTTTCAAGGGAAAGGCTATAATTTAAAAGCTAAAAATCTTTTCCTAGAAGAGCTATTTTATCAATATCAAATAAATACTGTGTTTTTACGTATTAAAAAACATAATGAAAAGTCTATCCGAGCTACAGAGAAGTTAGCATATACCATGAACGCTAAAGAGTCACACCCCACTTTATTTGAAGAAATCAATGCAGGAGAACATCAATATGAGCTATACCAAATTCCAAAAGATTTATTCTACTTATCAACTGCTGCTTCTCGATTTACCGAAGAAGAAGAGCAAGCGATGTAAAGAAAATACCGCCTACAAGGTTCTAGTGTAAGCGGTATTTTTCATTTTGCATTAGACGTAATGAGTCTAACAAGTGGTAAACTTGTGTTGTTATCAATATGTGATTTCGTTGATTTATCAGTGTTCGTGGTTACCAAGGGTTCAGTTAGTAATCGTATTTTTTTATATTTTTGTTACCATGAGTGTTACCACAATTTTGCCCTTCCACATATCACTGTGGATGGCATTTTTTATATTCCTAACAACTGTTTTTTCTTCTCAATGAAATCCTCTTCGCTGATAATCCCGTCTTCCATCAATGCTTTAAATTTACGAAGGTCATCTGAAACATCTGGAGAAGATTGAATAGATGTTGATTCTGATTTCTTCCCAATGTTATTCCGAACATACTCCACAAATTCATTTACTTGGCCAATATTAATTCCGCTCATTTCAACCTTGTTCCCAGAAGCAATGATATTCATTCTGTGACCCAACATTCCCCGATGGGGAGGCTGTTTAACTGTAGAAGAATCAACTTTCTAGTAGAATAATAAGCCCTTCCACATAAATGGATGGGCTTTTCCTATTTCATATTTAAGTACATATCAAGCAGCTCCTCAGTACGATTGCGAAGACGAACATTTAGATATCTTCGATGCTGGTCATACCCTCCAAAAAAAAAAGTGTACTCCGTACATGAGTCGACTCGATTACCTTTAATGATTCTCATATTGTGCTGACGGAGATACAGTTTAGTTTCCTTCAAATCTTTTTGAACAGCTTTTATGGATTGCTCAATGATGTATATGTATGGTCGTTTTAATTTGAATGTACCTTTTTCAAACTGTTCACGATCAAGCTCTAAAATAATAATTACCATAGGCAAGTAAATCATGCTTTCATAGTGCGGTAAACTTTCAGCTGGAATGAGTGTCATCTATATCACCAAATTCTCTTTACGTTCGACAGGAATTAATGCCAGGACACTGTCAATCAAAAAAGTACGTTTGGTGTTTCTCAAGAAACAATAAGCTTGAAATGACTCACCATATTGTTGCAAAACTTTAATACGTCTCTTTGTAACTTCTCCACTTTTCGAGATATACATAACCTCCACAATCTGACCATATCGCATAGCCTTCAAAAGAATTTTCTTCACATTAATCCCTCCAATAAGAGAACACCTGTTCTTATTATATGCGAACGTATGTTTTTTATCCATGGGAATTATTCCCCCAAAACAAAAAAGACCGTCATTTGACAGTCTTTTCTTCTTAAATTAAGCACCCGTTAGTTAAAGGAGAAAATCCACACGCTTCTGTAACCAAGCCTTATACCTCGTGCCAGAGATTGTATACCACATGCTACATGCACAACAGGTTGACATGACCCCCGGATTAGGAAGTATTCGACTTCATTAATCAATAAGAAAAAGCTTCCATGTAAAAAGGCAGCTTATTGACTAGTTAATTAACCTTTTTCCTTCTAAATAAGAAAATAACTAAAAGTGTTGTTAATATTAGCTTTACTAATTTAACGATTTTAACTAAAATTTTGATTAAACTATTAATTGCAAATATATTAGGTTTTGCAAACCAATCTTACGTCCAAGGGGGATATGGTAACCTGGAAATGATGGGTGTTGTTGTTGTTAATGAAACTTCAAAAATCTCAATGGGACGCATCATTTCGTGATCTTCATGCTCTAGCATATGACAATGCCACACATATCGCCCGGTGAATGGTCCAAATCGGGCAATAATGGATGTGACGTAACCAAAGGGGGTCTGAACTGTATCTTTTAATCCCATTTCATAGGGATTAGGAGGAGTGGGCGGTCCCGTAAAAATAAGGGTTCCGTTTTTTTGAAATTGAGAAACATCAAAAGGCTGGCGATTAAGAATTTGAAAATCAACCAAATGGAGATGGATGGGATGAGGATCATCATCGATTATATTAATGATGCGCCAAATTTCGACGGTATTTACTTCAATTCTTTCGGATATTCTATCTATCCACATTTTCCCATCTAATAAGTTCAAGGATCGACCATATTGATCCTTGGTTCTGACGAGTGTTAAATCTCTTGTTCTCTTTGCCATACTTATTGGAAGGCGTTCGATTTTCCCTAAATAAAAAGGAAGGGAACTGGTATCTGTACTTTTTAACGGAACGGTTACCCTAAATTGCATAACATCTGTTGTTTCGGCGGATGCACTCTTGGTGACATTTTTGAGAATAATGGTTTGACCGTAGTATTGAGAAAAATCAATGATCACATCTACACGCTCGGCACTCATAATAATAAATTCATTTATTACTACTGTTGTCTCAAGAAAGCCACCATCCGTGCCAATTTGATAAAAAGGCTGATTGGATTCCATTTTTAATGTAAGGATTCGACTATTGGATGCGTTTAAAATTCGAAATCGGTATTTTCTTGGTTCAACGTCCAGATATGGATAAACCTTCCCGTTTACAAGAATCGTATCTGCATCAAAAGGAGGGACAAGAGAAGGATAAGGAAGACCTTTGTCGTTTTGATCCGGTGTGCTGGGGTAGTAAAGTGATCCGTCTGGGTTGAAAGAGCGGTCAACAATTAAAAGAGGGATTTCATATTTTCCTTTCGGAAGATTAAGGGATTGTTCATGATTGTCGCGAATGAGATAGAATCCAGCGAGTCCCGCGTAGATGTTCAATCTTGTAATACCTACCGTGTGGTCGTGATACCACAATGTTGTCGCTCGCTCAATGTTTGGATACGAATAGACCTCTCGTTCAAATAAAGGTCCCGTTTCTTGAAAATTCCTCGTAAACCACGCTTCGGGGTAACCATCGCTATGGGCAGGCGTTCTTCCTCCATGTAAATGGACAACACTTCTACCCTCTGGAAGAGTTATTTCAGAACCATGAATCGTTGTATCAACAGGAAGAAAGTGCTTATTAGGCAGATTATTAATCCATTTAACAAACACTGTTTCATTCTTCCTTACTTCGAATGTAGGGCCCGGAAATGTTCCATCATAACCCCATAAACGAGTTAGTCCAAGGTCCCTGTGTAGCTTCTGAGAAAACTCCTTCATGGTCACTTCGTAATATGAACTGTAATTACTTCGCATCTTAGGTGATAAGATATTTGGAATAGGCAGTTCGTCCACGAATTTTTGTAGCTTTATCTTTTCACGCATAAGTATGGAAAACTTCCTCCCTGTTAATATCAACTGAGTAAGTTTATGAACGTTAACTTGTCCATTATGTCTATACGTATCCTCTTCTTCAAATAACGAATGCGTTGTGTGGCCAGACATCTTGTCTCCCTCCTTTGCGGAAGCTTAACCATACAATAGATCACAGAAAAATATTTAAAAAGGTATGAGAAACGTCGCAAGGCATCATCCATAGTTAAAGTGGATGGAATCATACGTATTCATTTGTTGCCCTATTTTGCAAATACAAAAGTTTCTAAAATCACTTCTGGAATGGTTTTCGATTTTCAGGACTCGTTAATGAACAAACTCTCAGCCAATACATTGTTATCCATCCACACTCGATTATCCGCCATATTCAATTTTGGAATAAAACACCACGGACTACATGACAATCCAGCCAAAAGGGCAGGTAATTTTGATGTGCAAGTGGAGAAACGCATGAACTTTTGGGAACTGTTTGAATTTAAAAGGTTTATTAAATATGTGTTCGAGTTGAAATTTAGAGCGCTATTCATGACACTTTATTTTAGTGGTTTACGAAAAGGAGAGTTACTGGCTTTAACGTGGGGTGATATTGACTTTAAAAATAAAACAATAGATGTCAACAAAACGGATCATAACCGAATTGTTACAACACCTAAAACTAATGCCTCCATTAGAAAATTACTGTTGCCTCAACAAGTGTTGGATTTATTAACTGAAATAAAAAAAGAAACTAACGCTAAAGACACCTACAATATGTTCGGTGAATTTAACGAAAGTCTCTCTACCACTACGCTTGATAATAAGTTTGCGGCTTTTGTCAAAGCAAGTGAGTACAAAAGATTCGATTGAACGATTTTCGTCATTCTCATGCTAGCTACTTAATTAATAAAGGATACAATGCATTAATGGTTGCTAAGCGATTAGGTCACAGTGATGTTGCCATGACACTTAATACTTACAGCCACTTATACCCTTCATCTCAAGAAAAAGCTGTGGAAGAAATGGAGCAAGAAATCGCATTATAATCTAGTTTGTTACCATTATGTTACCACGAAGCGCCTAAACCCTTACTTAGTAACGTTAAATGGAGACGTAATGAGTCTAACCATTTCATCTGGCGTTTTTGGAAGTTCGGAGTTTTCCATTAATAGTCGCATATGCTCCGCTCGATTGGATACATCTTTTAGGGAATTTATAAACGTGGTAGGTGTAACATTTTCCTCTTCGAGAACAGAAGCCCATCCTTGTTTTTCAAAAATTTTCGCATTCAATAACTGATCTCCTCGACTTTGTAGTTTTGACAATGGAATTAACAGCATCGGCTTGCGTAAAGCTAAAAATTCGAAAATTGAATTTGAACCAGCTCGAGAAACAATTACATCTGATGCATGTAATAAATCAGGTAATTCTGTTGTGACATATTCAAATTGTTTGTAACCCGCTACAGCTTGTATAGCCTCATCTACTTTTCCTTTTCCGCACAAGTGAATGATGTCATATAAATCAAGGAGATTTGTCAGGTTACTACGGATGGACTCATTTATGATTGCTGAGCCTTGGCTCCCACCCATAATCAAAAGGACTGGTTTCAATCCAGTAAAACCACATAAACGAAGACCTACAACTTTTCTTCCCTCAAATAGCTCCGAACGAATGATTGATCCTGAACAACTGGATTTATCGGATGGTAAGTGTTTCAATGTTTCTGGAAAAACACTAAAAATATGATGTGCGAAAGGCATGGCAAGTTTATTTGCAAGGCCTGGAGTTACGTCTGATTCATGTATCACAACTGGAGTACCCGATAACTTCCCTGCCATCACGACAGGAACAGATACGAATCCGCCTTTTGAAAAAATAACAGATGGTTTTACTTTTCTAATAATTAATAAGGCTTCAAGTAAACCTTTTGCCACTCTCAGTGGATCTGTAAAGTTTTTGATAGAAACATAACGTCTCAATTTACCACTTGAAATGGCATGATATTTTATATGAGGAAAAGCATCTCGAATTAGTTCCAATTCAATTCCATCTTTTGATCCGATGTAATGAATCTCAAATGATTGTTTTTCTAATGTTGGAATGATTGCTTGGTTAAGCGAAACATGACCGGCAGTTCCCCCACCTGTTAACATAATTGTTTTTTTCTTCATTTGTAAAACTCCTATCTTCAACGCTTTCGTTTCTTTCGAATTCGATGTTGTATTCGTGACTATTATTATTTAAACTTATCCTTTACATAATATACACTATTTCCCGACTTAACATGAACGTCATATGCAAAAACAACTGATATCAAAAGATTTGTTCAGTTATTTTATTAAAAATTCCGATAAAATACACATTCATTTATTTGGATTTAATGTGATATACTGAGGGGAAAATTTGAAGAAATTAGGGTGATCCATATGCATGAAACAACAAATCTAAAAGAAAAATGGTCGCTCATGCTAAAAATTGTTTTTCCGATTTTAGTTACACAGGTGGCATTATATTTAATTACATTTTTTGATATTTTGATGTCAAGTAGATATGGGAGTGAAGACTTAGCTGGAGTGGCCGTTGGTTCATCACTATGGGTGCCGATATATACCGGATTAGCAGGTATACTTCTCGCAATCACTCCCATTGTCGCTCAATTAGTTGGAGCAAAAAAAAAGAATGAAGTCAGATTAGTAGTCCAACAAGGATTGTTTCTATCTCTTGGATTATCTGTTCTAGTCTTAATTATTTTATCACTCTTTTTAGAACCTATTCTGAATACCATGACATTGGAGTTTCGTGTTGAGAAAATTGCCAAATCGTTTTTAATAGCGATTAGCTTCGGGATTATTCCATTATTTGCTTACAATGTATTGCGTTCATACATGGATGCCCTAGGGAAGACACGGGTAACGATGTTCATCACATTGTTATCTGCTCCTATTAATGTTTTCTTTAACTATTTACTTATTTTTGGTAATTTCGGTTTTCCTGAACTAGGTGGAGCTGGTGCTGGTTATGCTTCAGCTATTACGTATTGGTTAATTTTTTTAATTGCTGTAGTTGTCGTTCACAAACAACAACCATTTCAGCAATATGAACTTTTTAAAAATTGGCAGCGTGTTCAGTTTTCAAAATGGCGGGATATTAGCATAATTGGGGTTCCCATAGGTTTATCAATATTTGCAGAAACAAGTATTTTTTCTGCAGTTACGCTAATGATGAGCACATACAGTACTGCAGTCATTTCCGCTCATCAAATCGCCTTAAATTTCACATCGTTACTATACATGGTTCCGTTAAGTATTTCGATTGGTGCAACCGTCTTAGTAGGATATGAAGTTGGAGCGAAGCGATACAAAGATGCTCGCACGTACAGCTGGCTAAGTGTTGGAACAGCCGTAATCATCAGCTTCTTCTCTGCATGTATTTTGTTTTTTTTCAGAGAACAAATTGCCTCCGTATATACAACAGATGCAACGGTTATTCAGTTAACGATTCAGTTCTTCGTATTTGCTGCACTCTTCCAGTTATCAGATGCTATACAAGCACCTGTACAAGGTTCTTTACGTGGCTATAAGGATGTCAACGTTACATTTATCATGGCAATTATTTCGTACTGGGTCATTGGCTTACCAGTTGGTTACCTCTTATCTAAGTTTACTGATTTCGGACCTTTTGGTTACTGGATTGGATTAATTGTAGGTTTAACGGCTGGTGCCATCACTTTATCAGCTCGTCTCATTCGAATACAACGCAAAAAACATGACACAGTCCTTTAAGGATTGTGTCATGTTTTATATGGTTCATCGTTATTTTAATATCCCAGTTCGTTTGACCTCCACAGTAATATCTGGTTTTATTTCAATCTCACTGAATGTATCATTCCTGTACCCTTTTTTCCAAACCTTTGGATGAAATGCTCGGACCCGACGGCCTATCCACTCCTTTAACAACTATGAGGAAATTTCGTGTTTTATGATGACAATATAAAAAGAACCGTTCTCCGAAAATCCGGAAACGGTTCTTTGATATATTAGCGTCTACTTAAGAGGTCTTTATAGATTGTAACATATTGCTTTGAAGACGAAGACCAACTAAAATCAAGCTCCATTGCGTGTTTTACTAAAGTCCCCCAGTTATCAGACTCAGAGCGATAAAGGGTAACTGCTCGCTCAATCGTATACAACATTTCGTAAGCATTATAATTGGCAAAGCTGAAGCCATTTCCTTCCCCAGTAAACTCATTATAAGGAACAACAGTATCCTTCAGTCCACCTGTTTCACGGACGAGAGGTAAAGTTCCATAGCGCAGCGCAATAAGCTGTCCAATGCCGCACGGTTCAAATTGAGAGGGCATTAAAAACAAATCGGAACCTGCATAAATTTTTCTAGCTAGGGATTCATCAAAATATAAATTGACTGACACATGATCCGGATAGTAATCAGCAAAGTACCTAAACGACTCTTCGTATTGTGCATCACCTGTACCTAATAAAACGAACTGGACATTCAACCCGATTATCTCATGGAAGACATGACGAATTAAATCAATGCCCTTCTGATCAACCAATCTGGTTACCATTGAAATGATGGGAATATCAGAATTTACAGGCAATCCAAGTGTTTTCTGTAGATTCTTTTTATTCTCAGCCTTACCTTGTTGACTATCAAAAGGCAGGAAAATCAACTCGTCACGTTTAGGATCATAGGAATCGTTATCTATCCCGTTTACAATTCCACGGAGTTTAGCGCCCTTTTTTCGTAGAAATCCATCTAACCCTTCCCCGTAATAGGGTGTCTGTATTTCTTCAGCATAAGTAGCACTCACAGTTGTCACACAATCAGCAAAGGCAAGTCCTCCTTTTAGATAGCTGACATTCCCGTAAAACTCTAATGCGTCCATGTGGAAATATAAATCACTTAAATTCAGTAAATCAGAAAGCACCGATTTAGGATAGACTCCCTGATAGCGTAAATTATGAATGGTAAACACGGTTTTGATTTCTTGGTACAGTGGTTGATTTACATAATGAGCCTTTAACAAAACAGGAATTAATCCGGTTTGCCAATCATGACAATGGATAATTTCCGGAATTTCCTCTAAATGCGGCAAAGCCTCTAATACAGCTCGGGAAAAGAAAGCGAATCGTTCTCCATCATCCTCAAACCCATAGCTACCATGTCTTTTAAAATAATATTCATTATCAAGAAAGTAGATAGTGATCCCTTGATAATCTAGTTTTTCAATACCACAAAACTGATTTCTCCAACCAATGGGTACTTCAATGCTTTTAATCCATTGCATTTGTTGCTGATAATGCAATGGCAAATCACCATATTTCGGGAGTATCACACTAACGTTTACCCCTTCTTCATGTAAAGTGTGAGGCAAGGCGCCAATAACATCACCTAGTCCCCCGGTCTTTATAAATGGGACGCACTCTGAGGCTGCAAATAAAATATTCATGCTCGTGTCCCTCCAGATTAAACTACTTCTTCTTTTTTGATTACTGTCGGTTTTTTCCTTGCAGTGATGATTTGATCCTTTGTAATGATTACTTGTTTATCAGTAATAATATTTTCGATATGAGCACCTTCTTCAATATCACCTTTTTGCATAATGATACTGTTTTTAACTACTGCACCTTTTCTAACCTTTACCCCTCGAAAAATAATACTATTCTCAACGGTTCCTTCTATGATGCATCCATTAGCAATTAAGGAATTAGACACATTTGAAGAAATAGCGTATTCAGCAGGTGCTTCATGCTTAATTTTAGTGAACACTTCCCATGAATCATAAAAATATGTGTGAAGTATTTCTGGGTTAAGGAATTCCATACTACTTTCATGGTATGTTTCGAGAGAATGTATGAAGGGCATATGACCTGTAAAATGATACCCTTGCACATTGAGCTCTTTCAGATTTGCTTTCACAACATCTTTCAAAAAATCATATTCTTCATACTCTATACAACTTTTGATTAAGTCGATTAATAGTTGTTTTTTAATCACATATGTTTCCAAACATATATGGTCCCCTTTTGCAGGTGCGGTATAAAGGTTTATATCTCGCACTACACCGTCCGTATCTACAGACAATTGATGATAAAGCGGCCTATTAACTGGTTTTCCATCAAAATCCTTGTAAAGGACTGTAATATCAGCTTCATTGCTTTCATGTACTTTAATCACATCGTTAAAGTCAATTTTACAAATATGATGACCAGGAGCAATAATAACTGTGTCTGCAGTTGCCCGTTGGAAAAATTCTAAATGATCATAGAATTGCTGAATATCGCCTTTTATTTTTTCATCTGGATGAATTGAAGGAAGAATAAACAAGCCTTGTGAACGATGATCAAGGTCCCATTCCTTCCCGGAACCAAGATGATCCATGAGAGAACGATATTTATCTTTAGTGAAAATCGCCACCTTGCTGACGGAGGCATTCATAAAGTTTGACATGGTGAAATCAATCATACGATAGCGTCCGCCAAAAGGTACGGAGGCCAGGCAACGATGATGAGTCAATTCTTTTAATATGGGTCTTTCATTTACGAGATTTATTACTCCTAAAACATTCCTCATTAAAGCTACCTCCTATTATCATCAATTATAAAGATTGCAGCAAAGCACTTTCCGCAGAAATAAGTTGTTTTTCACCAATTAATGTAAGCCTTTGATTAGGGTCACTAATGACAGCACCATCTTCGATAATTGTACCGCTACCGATAATTGCTTTTTCGATAATGACATTTTTTCCAATTTTCACGTTTGGCATAATGACAGAATCTTTTACTATTGTGCCACTTCCAACTTGTACATTATAGGAAAGTACAGAATGCTCGACCTTCCCAAATACCAAACACCCTTCATTGACTAAGGATTGTGTCACATTAGCCTCTTTAGAGATAAATTGCGGGGGATGATTAGCGTTCCCAGCATAGATTTGCCAGTTAGGGTTTCCTAGTTCGAAAACGGACGGTTCTTCCAATAAATCCATATGGGCTTCCCACAGGCTGTCAATCGTACCAACATCTTTCCAATAGTCTGTAAATCGATACGCTTGTAAATTCGCACCATCATCCAGCATCTTTGGAATAATGTCCTTACCAAAATCATTGGTTGAAGTGCTATCCTGTTCGTCTTCTGTTAAATATTTTTTAAGATGTTTCCAGTTAAAGAGGTACACACCCATCGAGGCCAAATTACTTTTTGGATGTTTTGGTTTTTCGTCAAACTCAATAATCTGATCTGTATCGTTAGTACTCATGATACCGAACCGATTTGCCTCATCCCATGGTACTTCTATGACAGCAATGGTCGCATGTGCACCTTTTTCGATATGATCTTCTAGCATTTTATTATAGTCCATTTTGTAAATGTGATCTCCTGAAATCACAAGTACATATTCTGGGTTATTATGATCGATAAAATGAAAATTTTGGTACACGGCATTGGCTGTTCCTTTATACCATTCACCACCATCTTTCCCTTGATAAGGTGGTAGCATTGAAACTCCTCCGTTATTACGGTCAAGATCCCACGGACGACCGTTACCAATATATGAGTTCAAAATATGAGGACGGTATTGAGTAAGTACCCCAACCGTATCAATTCCCGAATGCGTACAGTTGCTTAAGGTAAAATCGATAATCCGATATTTCCCTCCAAATGGTACTGCGGGTTTAGCTAAGTCACTAGTCAATTCTCCGAGTCTTGACCCCTGACCACCTGCTAATAACATGGCTACCCATTTTTTAGATTTCATGTGAATCGACTCCCTTCTGTCTTGCTTTTGTCTTTTTCTTGAGAATTGTTATACCTAGCGGTGGTACCGTAATTTCCATGCTGCAAGGTTGGTTATGGTGAGGCAACTTAAATGATTGAATTGGACTACTGTTTATTTGATTTGATCCTCCAAATGATGCAGCATCACTAGTGAATGCTTCAAAATAGGTTCCATATGATGGAACACCAATTCGATAGTCATGGTAAACATCTGCAGAGAAATTACAAACAACAATGCAATACTCCCCTTTGCGTTTGCCTTTTCTCATAAACGTAATCACGCTTTGATTGGCATTGTCCGCATCAATCCATTCAAAGCCAGCTTGCTCATGATCGAGACGCCAGAGCGAATTAGTTTCTTGATAAAACTTGTTTAATTGTTTGAAGTAATGAAAGAAATTGGCATGTGAGTCAAAATCCAAGAGCATCCAATCTAATTCATCTCGATATTTCCATTCGTCAAACTGGCCAAATTCACTACCCATAAATAAAAGTTTTTTTCCGGGATGAACGAACAAATATCCAAACAGCAGACGTAAATTCGCGAATTTCTGCGAGTAATTACCTGGCATTTTATTGACTAATGACCGTTTTCCATGGACCATTTCATCGTGCGAAAATGGAAGTATATAATTTTCCGAGAATGCGTAAAAAAATGAAAAGGTCAATAACTGATGATGCTTTGAACGTTCATTTACATCAAGCTTCATATATTTTAATACGTCATTAGCCCAGCCCATATTCCATTTATAATTAAATCCAAGCCCGCCTTGACTCGTAGGACTAGTAACCAGCGGCCAATCAGTTGCTTCCTCGGCCATCATGAGTGCGTTAGGATACTTTCGGAAAATAGTTTCGTTTAATTTTTTTAGGAATTGAACAGCTTCAACATTTTCTTCTCCACCAAACTGATTTTTTAATTTAGTTGGAAGTGGGTTATCATGATTTAAATAAACAATAGAAGAAACTGCATCGACTCGAAAACCGTCTACATGATAAACATCCATCCAAAACATTGCATTAGAAATTAGGAAACTAACCACTTCAGGCTTACTATAGTCAAAGCTATATGTCCCCCAGATCGGTCGCTCAGCGCGCAAAGGATCTGTTGATTCGTAGAGAGGAGTTCCATCGAATCGACCAAGACCTTGGATATCTTTACAAAAATGAGCGGGAACCCAATCAAGGATTACTCCAAGCCCTTTTTGATGACATTGATCTATAAAATACATCAATTGCTCAGGTGTACCATATCGGCTTGTTACTGAAAAAAAGCCAGTGATTTGATAGCCCCATGACCCATCAAACGGATGCTCCATCACAGGCATTAATTCAATATGTGTAAAGCCGTTTTCTACAGCATAATCGACTAATTCTTCTGCGAGTTCTTGATACGAATAAAATTCTCCATCTTTCTTTTGTTTCCAAGAAGCCAAATGGACTTCATAAATCTTCATTGGTTTGTGGTAAATATCCTTCTTTACTCGCTGTGCTATCCACTTTTGATCATGCCATTCGTAGTTATCTAACTTGTAAACGACTGATGCTGTTGCAGGACGTAGCTCCGTATAAAATGCATAAGGATCTGCCTTTAATTCTTTGTGTCCATCCGGACCAGTGACTTCATATTTATAAATGTCTCCATGGGTAAGTTCAGGAACAAATAATACCCAAATTCCTGAATGTTCTATCCGTTCCATTTTATTTTGGTATCCATTCCAATTATTAAAAATACCGACGACGGATACTTGTTTTGCATGTGGTGCCCAGACGGCAAAACGTACCCCTTGCAAACCGTTTTCTGAAAATATATGTGCCCCCAGTAATTTATAGCTTTCAAACAGTGTTCCTTCATGGAAAAGATAGATATCAAAATCACTTGGATGTATATGATCCGGCAACTTTAGCAAACTTTCCAATCAAACACCTCCTCCACTCTATGTTTGTTTTTGTTTTATTATTATTACTTATTTTATAATTCGTCGTAAGTTGCTGAAATCCTCTTATAATAGCAGATTTTTGTCAAGATTATGGAAATATGAGTAAATATAGATAGACTTGATGAATTTAAATGGAAACCTACTGACTTTCAATCAAGTTTTAGGTTTCAGTCCCACTTCAGACGCATCCTTTGCTGCACCTTGGTCTAGAGAAAAAAGAGGTGGGCTTGTGACTGCGTCACTTCGCCCACCTCTCTTTTTTTCAGATCATCCTACTGCGGATGTGCGTCCTTCGCTCCCTCACCACCTGGCCGCAAACAGTTAGGATTGTTTTGTTTATTATTGAATCGATGCTAACTATCAGTAGATATTCGGCCGAAGATGATATTTCGGCCACTTCCTGCTTGTTCTATTTTGGTGATTTTCCTTTATTTCCACGCGAATGTATTCAATCTAAAGAAACCTCAAAGTGCATCTCATTAACCAAATTGATAAGCTATTGAAACACTCTTCTTTCAAATAGTAGCTTAGGGAAAACAAAACCTTTTCGAGGCACTTTGATAGGAGTCCTTAATACTTTATTTGTTTCAATAAGTTAAATAGCACGTGAGAAGTGTTTGAGCGATTAACACCTCAGATTGAGTGGTAAATTTTTCACAATCAAAAGTCATTTACTTCTCATTAAGTAAGTGAAACAGGCACTCGCAACTTTGTGGTTATCCATAAAGTTAAAATGTAGTTCTCAGGACAGTAACATTCGCTAAAGATATTCATGTGCTTCAAATGTTTATCTGTTACACCATGGCATAATAAGAGGAGGATAGTGAATAAATCACTTTCCTCCTCTTATGAATGTTTACATATTATTTATCATTTCCTGTTAATTGAGTAGAAGTGGTATGGCTCATTCTGTTTAAAAATAAATAAGATAGAGAAACGGACCAAGCAAGTGGGGTGTTACCATTTGGGACATTTTTTCCACCAATATATAGTTCAGGAATTTCCCAGTTATCTGGGATTAGACGCTCTGTTTTGTTAACGTACTCAAACGCTTTATCATACATACCTAGTTCAAAATAGCATAATCCTAGCCAAGGTAATCCAAAGCACCATTCTGCTTCGCTGCCCTCGTTATAGTATTGATCATTTTCATAACGGATACAGCCATTTTCTCTTTCTAGTCGTTGAGTAACTCTCTCGATAATCTTAAGGGCCGTTTTGCGTTCTACAATTCGATAAGGATAGATAAGTGATAGCAAGGCTAAGTCGGTATCTTTTGTTGCGCTTTCTCTTGGCAAGATAAAACGTAACGTTTCTTCTCCTTTTTGGATAAATTCATCTCTCACGTTTACAAGCATTTTCACTGAATGCAATCCAGCGACACATGCACCGACACTTGAAGCATGCAACTCGATATTTTCTTCCCACATTCCATTATCATGTGCTTGCCAGTACTGGAGGCACTCAAGGTATTCGACTAACTTCTGAACGATATCAAGATCTTTGTCATCGCGAATAACCTTTCGACCATTGCTAACACCTTCTCCTACACCCCATAAGAAGGCGCCAATTGCATCATTCTGAGCATGACCCCATTCCTGATTGATTTCCTTTAATTCTGTGGAATACCGAGCGTGAATATATTCAAAAAGATGAACCGGTTTCTGTTCACGATGAATGTCGATTTTCCATTCATACCTTTTGAACAGGTCAAATAAAGCATGGTACGCTTTTTCATAGCGCTCAGAACTACTATGCAAAAACGGTAAAACTGTATAGACCACATCTCGTATCCAAACGAAATTATAATCCTGTGAAATACTTGCGGTATAAGCACCATTTGGAAGGCGCATTCGATCTAAAACCTCAATTGCATCATTAATTTTCATATTCAGACACCTCCATAATTTATATCATGACAATTATCGTTAACCAATTATGTTGATTCTAGACAGCATCTATTCATCTCATTAAATAAAAACGTTTTCATTTTAAAATTTATTATATAAGTCCAAACAAAAGGTATATTTGGTAACTAGTTATATTTTATGTAGAAGATTTTTTTTTCGATAAGCAAGCAGCCTCAATTCTCAAAATTGCACAATTATTTGGTGAATTAACTTAAATATAATGGATCGGCAATAGCTTAAACTTGTTAATACTTTTAATAATTCAAGTAAAAGAGTCTAGCAAGTACTACATGTGATACCCCATCAGAAAGAAACGGAGACCCACTGCAAATCTTTCCGCTTTTCTTAATAATTTTTGGCGTTTGAATCCGTCAAAGGCTCAATATTCACCTCTATTTATAAAAAAACGTTCTTGGAAGAACGAATACATTCCCATACATAATTCCATTGTTAGCTGTTTAAGTTTAAAATATACGATTCACGATTAAGAAGAAGCAGCAGAGGAACAATTCGAAATTTCTTCACATTCGTAAGGTGGATGCCAATAAGTTTGTGGAATGAAAGAGTGATTTAAACTCCAACGACAAAGAAAATGGCATAGAAAAAACGGCCATCTCTAAAATGAGATGACCGTTTTCTCTTATTTTATTTTTCTCTTCTTATTTTTGAATGAATTGTTGTGTCCAGTAATTACCTTTTGCATTGTATCCAATACCAATATGAGTGTAGTTTCCATTCATGATATTAGCGCGATGTCCTGGTGATTCCATCCATCCTTTAACGACTTCTGCCGCCGTTTTTTGACCCATTGCGATGTTTTCAGCTGCGGCTTTGTATTGAATGCCTTTAGCTTTCATTTGATCGAACGGTGAACCTAGTGTTGGACTAGTATGAGAGAAATAGTTGTTCTTGCTCATATCTGCTGATTTTTCACGAGCAGAATTCATTAACAACGCATCAGTAGCAAGTGGTTTTAAACCACTTTTTGCACGCTCTTGATTCGTCAAAGTTAGAACTTGTTGTTCTATGTTTGAAATTGACCCTGGTTTTTGAGTTGCAGGTGGTGCAGTAGCTGGTTTTGCTGGTGCAACTGGTTTTGCTGGTACAGCTGGTTTTGCTGGTACAGCTGGTTTTGCTGGTGTAGCTGGTGCAGCTGGTGTAGCTGGTGCAGCTGGTTTATCTGCTGGTAGTTTAAATCCTGCAGCTGATAGTTGTGCATATAGTTTTTCTAGCATTTGTTTGTCTAAGGTTGAATTCAATTCCACCTGTTTTACTTGAATACGTGAAGGCACATTTAAACTATTTTGTGTCTGACACGTGGGTGAAGAATATGATGCTTCTGCTGTTGTAGCTTGACTTACTGAGAACACCATCGCTCCCATTGTTAAACCTAGTAACATTTTTTTCATTTTTTATTCCCCCTTCTGCCACTTAGTCTATCTTTTGAATCTCTCAATAAAATACCTAATCGTTACCAATACTGCCAATCAAAACGAAAATGTACTATTAATGCAGACTCAAGACATAACTAAATGTGTGGTTTTAGAGGAATTTCCATATGTTTCATCTCAAAAGGTATTGACGTTTTTATAGACAGTCATATAAAGCTGTTTTAACTGCATTATTAAATTGTCTGATAAACTGCTATTTTCTATTCTGTCATAGGCAATTTGTAGTTTTTCTTCTGGTGTTTTACGTACTCTTGGATGAGTTAGCTCATCTAATAACTCAAGTCTAATGATTTCTTCAAGTTGTTCATTTGTAGTAAAGGTTGTAGTGGTGTGTCGAAATGGAAATAGGGTTTGATATGCTTGAATGATTTCATTCATAAGTAATCACTCACTTCCGGGAATATTTAGATGCGCGAGTTGTTCTCCAATGATTACAATAGTTGGCTCCATCTTCACATATTCAGGTAGCCATTGGACCATCCCATATGAATATTGAAAAAGCATTGGATTTTTAATTCCATTAATAGGGACATAGCCTTTCATTCTATAGATAGAAGTTGGTAATGTACGTAACCACTCTTCAAAAGCGTCCTTATCGACAGCATGCTTAAATGAAACCAATCGTGTTGATAATGCAAGTTCTTGTCCTATCCTAGCTTGGGTAACGTCCTTCTCACTAACTGTACCTGCCAACCTCTCTAAAATAGATAAAGGGCATTTACCATGTGAAGTTTGAATTAATGTAGCTGATGGATTAAAACTTTGTAATTCAAAAGTTACCTTTGCTTGTTGTGCTTCAGATAATAAATCCATTTTATTTGCTAATAATAGATGGGCATGACGAATTTGTTCTAAAAATAGAGAGCGCATTTGTGGCGGCAGTAAGTGTCTATCAAGCCACCTAATGCTATCTACGACCGTCACGATCCCTTTTACATTCAGTTGCTTTGCAAACAATGGGGAATAGACAGCGTCTAATGCTTCGACTGGGTGAGCTGCACCTGTCGTTTCAATAATGAGTACATCAAAATTTTCACCAGTTAATAAAGTTTGAAGCTGTGCTTCGGTTTTCTCAGAACCGGAACAACAGATACAGCCTTCTAACATTTCTTTTAAAGGTATATCTTCCTCAACAGCTTGTGAATCAAATGGAAGTTTCCCCAACTCATTCATTAGTACAGCAGGTTTTAATCCTTTTTCTTTTAATTGACGGATCGTATCAGTTAGTAAAGATGTCTTCCCGCTTCCTAAAAAGCCACTAAATAAATAAACATCCTTCAAATTAATCATCCTTTCTTATGAAAAAAGCCGGCCTCAACTTGCAGGCCAGCTTTTGTTTATTTTGCTAAGTCTTTTAATAATAGTTCTTTAGCTTTTAATAACTGTGGATCATCTTTTTCAATTTTCAAGCGTAAGCGGTCCATTAAAGCGTAAGTCGTCTCCCCAGTTAAAATACCTGTTTCCTTGAGTTTCGCTTCTTTTTGCAATTGCTTAACTGCAGCTTCTGTTTGATCATCGAATAATCCATCCACTTTACCACTATCTATGCCAATAGCGGTAAGCATCTCTTCTGAAGCTTTAACTTGATCTGATAAGACGCCATTTTTAATTTCGATTGATGCATCCAAATATGGCAATTTCGAGTATGTGGGATAGTCCACTTTCACATCCGGAGCTATTCCTTTTTCATGAATCCAGTTGCCATCAGGTGTTAACCATTTAGCAGTTGTGAATTTCATATTCGATCCATCTTTTAATTCATTTGCTGTTTGTACGGTCCCTTTACCAAATGAATTCAATCCGACAAGTTGTGTTCCAGCAGATTCACTCATAGCAGCTGCTAAAATTTCTGAAGCAGAAGCACTTCCTTCATCAATTAATAATGAGACTGGAACTTTTAATTTCTTTCCATCGGTAGCTAAGAAAATTTCTGCTTTTTTGCCTTTTTCTTGAGTTTGGAACAAAGGTTTACCTTCTTCAACAAACAAATTAGAAATATCGATGGCTGATGTTAATAGTCCACCTGGATTTTGTCTTACGTCGAGAACCAACGCTTTCATTCCGGCTTCTTCCATATCAGTAAGAGCTGCCAGTAATTCATCATATGTGTTTTGTGAGAAACTTGTAATTTGAATATGCGCTACCTTGTCATCGAGTATTTTAGCATAAACAGTTTCTATTGGTATTTCATCACGGACAATTTTAATTTCTAATGGCTCAGTCATTTCACCACGTTGAATGGTTAAGGTGACTTCCGTTCCTTTTTTACCACGAATTAACAATACAGCTTCTGATGCACCCATACCTTGAATGTTTTTACCATCGACAGCGATAATATTGTCATTTGTCAAAATCCCCGCTTTTTCAGCTGGTGAGTTTTTAATAGGTGACACAACTGAAATCATTCCATTACGTTCTCGTATTTCAGCACCAATCCCTTGGAAACTTGAAGAGATACTTTCTTCAAATTGGGCAGCTTCATCCTGATTCATGTAATCCGAATAAGGATCTTCCAAAGCATCAATCATCCCATTGATTGCACCATTCACTAATGAATCTTGATCAATATCTGCGTAGTATCCAGCATTCAACTTGTCATATGCTTGGTACAGCTTTTGAAACTCTCGTCTTTCTTGAGAACCTACTTCAACTACTTTATCTTCGCCAAAAGTTAAAGCAAAAATCGTTAGCCCTGCGGTACTTAAGATTAAAGTAAAAATAAGCATGATAAAGAAGAAAGGCTTCAACCGAATATATTTCCCTGCTGGTCCATTATGTTGAACTGGGTCTGACTGATTTACTTGTTGTTCAGGATCTTTTTTCTGTTCATCCATATCATTCACCACTTTCAATTCGAAAACATTAGAAAATATGCTTCACTATTTATGTATATTTTATCCCTTAAAACTGTTAAACGGAAAGAAAAAGGCTGTCAGAAAACAGATGACAGCCTTTACTTATTACTGATTAATCTTGAATCGCAGCGTCTAATGCTACTACAATCATATCGTTAAATGTTAATTGACGTTCTTCTGAAGTTGTCACTTCACCAGTCAATAAGTGATCACTTACAGTTAAAATTGAAAGTGCTTGGCGACCGAACTTAGCTGCTAAAGTATAAAGTGCTGAAGACTCCATTTCAAGCGCTAAGATACCGTATTGAGCCCATTTTTCATGCTCTGCATGCTCATTGTAGAATACGTCTTCTGTAAATACATTTCCTACTTTAAGATTTAAGCCTTTTTCAATTCCTGCATTATACGCTTTTAATAACAGGTCAAAATTAGCTGTTGGTGCAAAGTTAATACCATTGAAAATGATTTCATTCATTTTCGAATCAGTTGAAGCACTTTGAGCAATAATTACGTCGCGAAGTTTTACATCTTTGTGAATTGAGCCACATGTACCCACGCGAATTAATTTTTGAACATCATATTCTGCCATTAATTCAGTTACGTAAATAGAGATAGATGGAACTCCCATTCCTGTTCCTTGAACAGAAATACGCTTGCCTTTGTAAGTTCCTGTGTATCCAAACATGTTACGAACTTCATTGTATTGAACCACGTCTTCTAAAAACGTTTCTGCGATGTATTTTGCACGCAAAGGATCTCCTGGTAGTAAAATCGTATCGGCGATATCGCCTTTTTTTGCATTAATATGAACACTCATTTTTTTACCCTCACTTTATTAACATTTCCGTACTATCATACTGTTTTTTAAGAGGAGATGCAAATGTGTTATGCATATCGCGCAATTTCTTGACGTATTTTTGACTCAAGTGTAGATAGATCAGAATTTGACAACGTTAAACGTATATACGATTCGTCCATATTTAATGCCTCTGAAAATAAACTTCCTAACCCTCGTACCCGACGATCCACTTGAATCAGGAGTTCCACTTCATCTAATCCTTTAGGAATGAATGAAAATTCAATTTCGTCAAATTTCCCTCTAAACGGTCCGCTTGTCGCTATAAATTCATATTCCTGAACAAATTTAGTAATTCCTCGGTACGCACGAGGTGCTTCTTCACAATCAACTTTACGTAATTTTAATCCTAAATTCTGAGCAGCTTGCAACCCTGCTGATATAAATGCATTGGGTCTAATTTCAATCATGTCTTTATCTCCAGGGTCTACAGCATTTTTGATATCTAGACCAGTTTGAAGCCACACACGTGTTTTCCCCATCGTTACTGGTGTATTTAGTGGCAGATTAAAAGAAAAAGTAAATTCTTTTTTCTCTTGTTCACCAATCGTAAACGGTTCAGTAATTTTATGTGTATAAATCGCAATTGAATCCGTATACTTTTTGTCATTCGCTTCTCGCTCAAAGGTTGTATAAACCTTGATATAAATTGAGTCAACTGATTGTGAAGTGTTACCTCCAACTACCTCAGTCACGCCAGAAATCATTTCTCCCACCATAAAAGTTGAATCGCTTAATTTGGTATCTACTTTTGCATTTCCAATCCCAACAGATGCTAAAACTTTATTGAAAATCGACATTTATATTCCTCCTTAAATAGTTCTACCTATTCTACTGTCGGAAAGCCATATTGGTTTCAAATAATAACCACATTTCGTCAAAAATAGTTGCGGACATATCTTCATGCGCTAGTTCTTCAATATATCTAGATATCTCTTCAAAATCATTTGATTGTTTTGGGAACGATAAATCATAAAACATTGCTTCAGCAAACATAGCTTTTTTGTCTGAGAGTGGTCCACCTCTAAATGTAAGTGCGTATTTGTAAAATGAATGATTCATAATTTTCCTCCATATAAAAAACGTTGTTTACTATATATACATGAATTTGAGCATGATGTAAAAACAAAAGAATAATAAAAAGCTAAACCCAAAGAAATGAGTTTAGCCTAATTTGATTAGAAATGGGTTACGTAATCACTATAACCTTCTTCTTCTAATCTTTCTTTTGGTATAAATTTTAATGAAGCTGAATTAATGCAATACCGTAAGCCATCCGGACCGGGACCATCTGGGAATACATGTCCTAAATGTGAGTTAGCAGATTTACTTCTGACTTCCGTTCTTCTCATACCGTGAGATTCATCAACATGCTCAGTCACTTCTGGGCCTACTATCGGCTTAGTGAAGCTCGGCCATCCACAACCTGCATCATACTTATCTTTAGAACTAAACAATGGTTTCCCAGAAACCACATCCACATAAATACCTTCATTAAACTGTTGGTCGTATTCATTCCGATGAGGTGGTTCCGTACCATTTTCTTGCGTTACGTGAAACTGCATAGGTGTAAGTTTATTTTTCAATTCTTCTTTTGACAATGTTATTCACCCCACATTTTTTGTTTGAATCCAGCCCTTCCTGAGCCCACTTGGTAACGTTCGTAGTGTGTTGGATTTTTTTTATAATAGTCTTGATGGTATTGTTCTGCTGGATAAAAAGGTTTTGCCTCTAAAATAGAAGTGACAATAGGTTTAGAAAACTTACCACTTAATTCTAAAGCTTTTTTTGATTCTTCAGCTATTTCTTTTTGAGTATCGCTATGATAAAAAATCGCGGTTTCATAAGAAGAACCACGATCATAGAATTGACCACCTGGATCGGTAGGGTCAATCTGCATCCAAAACATTTGTACGAGTTGCTCATAAGGGAATACACTCGGGTCAAATGTTATTTGAACAGCTTCTTTATGACCAGTTGCATTTGTACATACTTGCTCGTAAGTAGGGTTTTCTAATTCCCCTCCGGTATAACCTGACACAACAGCATGTATGCCATCATAAGAATCAAAGGGTTTAACCATGCACCAAAAACAACCACCTGCAAACGTTGCTTTTTCTGAGTTCAATTAGACGACCTCCTTTAATTATTCGGAACAAGTATTTCAAGTGTAATTTCATCTTGTTCCAAATTGAATTCTTTTGCTCTCACTTCAACATCCGATTTCATTGGAATACGTGATAAATCAATATATACATCCTCTTTATCTGGACGGACAATCATCCAATCAGGGAAGGCGACTGAATCTTTCAACAATTTTAACACGTATTCGGGTTCGATTTCTAATTTGCCGACTTCAACTCCTGTTTGAACCAGTCTTAAGTTACCATCTGGCTCAACCATTGGATCGAATTTCATTATGACCGGTAACTTAAATGAAAAAATAGTGAGTTCTGTTCTTAAAAGAATTTGGTTCTCTATAGTTAATGTAACAGGTAAAGGTCTAGTTTTCATTGCATCCATTATGTACGAATTCGCAATACCTTCAAAATCTTCTTTTGTCGTCTTAACCGTCAATACATGCCCCTCGGAAGCTGCTTGTGGTTCAGGAATGATTGTTTTTTCTGAAGGAGAAGTAATCCAGAGAACAAAAATAACTGTTGCGGTAATTAATAGTGCGATAAGTAATAGGAAAGCAACTTTCCATCGGTTCATTAAATATTCAACTCCTTAAAAATCCATTTCCCCTTTTGTTAATTGATTGATACCGCATGATTTGAGGGATTCTAGTACACGGTCTGCCATTTGTTCATAGCCTTTACTATTTGGATGAAAAAAATCCGTATGGTAAACCATTGTTGAATTAGAATTAAACAAATCATTTACCGGAACAAAACAAGCGTTAATATCACTATAAGCTACTTTATTGATTGCATTATTCCAGTTCACTAAAATTTGGTCAAATTCATTTGCTTGATCCGTAAAAATTGAAAAGGGATTATATAACCCTAATAAGATAACAGGGGTATCTGGATTAATCTTGCGAATTTCTTTCATGATTTTGCCATAGCGTTTAGCAAAAACAAGCAATTCATTTTGAAAGGCATCGACACGCAATTTAAATAAATCTTGCTTTACGATTCTCATAATATCATTGCCGCCAATTGTCACGACAATAATATCTGCATTTTTTATCGAATCATCAATTTCTCCAGATTGAATTTGCTTTAAAAGTTGGTCACTCCTTCTTCCTCGCTTGGCCTCATTCCACAGATCGATTTGACCTACACCTTGGAATTTTTCCATCTCAGTAGCTACACGACCCAAATAGCCACCAAGCTTTCGTTCGTCTCCTACACCCTGAGTCAAAGAATCACCTAGACCAACTATTATTTTCTCTTCTGAAATAAACATTTTATTTAACTTGAAACTTTCCATTTTAAGCGACTGCCTCGTTGTAAAATCCTTTTGGGGTGCCTGGTCAGTTTGGTTAAATAGGTCAAATTGACATCCTGTCAAGATGAATGAGCTCACCAAGATGACAAGTATCAACTGTTTTTTCATTATATTCTCTCCTTCTTACTATTAAAAGCAGGGATCTCTCCCTGCTCATTTTCATTCTTTATTCCACCATGTACATAAATCCTATTGCTCCAATTCCTGTGTGAGTACTAATAATTGGTGACGTAAATGCAACTTTCACGTCATTAAAACCAGATTCCTCAATCAATTTTTTCAACGGATCTGACATCGAAAAGCCATTTGCTTGTGACATCCCAACATTCTTAACTTTTTTACCAGTGGTGTCTTCAATAAATTGTTTATATAAATACTGAACCACTTGTTTGTGACTTCTTGCTTTATGGACAGGCGTGTATTCCCCGCCTTCAAGAGATGCAATTGGTTTAATGGAGAGTAATGATCCAATTAATGCTTTTCCTTTGCCTATTCGTCCACCTTTTACTAAATTTTCAAGTGTATCTACAACCACAAACAGTTTCGTATTTCCCCGAACTTTATCCAAGTGATTCACAATGTCTTCAACTATCGCACCTTGTTGTGCAAGTTGTGCAGCTTCAATTACTTGAAATGATAAAGCATATGAAATAAAACGCGAATCTATCACTGTTACATCTGAATTTGTGATTTCAGCAGCTGCTTGAGCCGATTTTACCGTTCCACTCATTCCGCCTGACATGTGTATAGAAATAATCTTGTCTCCATTTTTTCCTAGTTCATCATAAAGCTCTTGAAAAACACCGACAGCAGGTTGTGAACTTTTCGGAAGTTCTTTTGATGTTCTCATCATCTCTAAAAATGATTCTGCTTGAACGTCTACTCCATCTATAAATGTTTTCCCATCAATTTGTATGGATAATGGAACAACATGAATCGAATATTGTGTAATTTGATCTGTTGTTAAGTCTGCTGTTGAATCGGTTACGATATGAATTTTTGTCATTCCAGTCTCACCCTTCTTCTCATATCTTTATTATAAAAATATGTTCAGGTTCTGTAAACTATAAGCATTTCGCAAGCTTAACTAAAAAAACCGGATGCCATAATTGGGGCATCCAGCTAAAAGTTCATCGTATTTTTTGGTTTGGTTATAGGTGGCTATTCTCTTAAAGAAAATGGCAAATATCCAAGAGGCAAGAAAAAGTTTGTAAAGAATCACCTTAATCCTTTCGTTTATACAGCATATAGGTATATTTTATCCCGCTATCAGTAGTATGTTGCTCTGAAGTAGAAATGGCTTCCCATTCTTGTTCATAAGAAGGGAAGAATGTATCGCCTTCAAACTCGTGTTCAATAAGTGTGATATACAAAAGATCAGCGTACGGTAAGACTTCTTTAAATATTTGTTCTCCACCAATAATCATTACTTCTTCATGGTGGTTATTAGCAGCCTCAATGGCCTCTTCAATCGAGTGAACAACTGTCACTCCTTCAACTTTATATGAGGTATTTCGTGTAATCACGATATTTAAACGACCTGGCAAAGGTCGACCGATTGATTCAAATGTACTACGCCCCATAACAATGGCTTTTCCCATCGTTTTTTCTTTAAAATAGGCAAGTTCGTTAGGAATATGCCAAGGCATTTTATTGTTCTGTCCAATGACACGATTAAGATCATGGACTACTATTAATGAAATCATAATTCTCCCTACTTTCTATACTGCGATTGGTGCTTTAATTCTTGGGTGCGGTTCGTAGCCTTCTACAGTTATATCACTTGTTTCTAATTCAAAAATAGACTTCTTATCATCAGAAATTGTCAGTTTTGGAAGTTCACGTGGTTGTCGTGATAGCTGTTCATTCACTTGGTCCATATGGTTCGAATAGATATGTGCATCACCCAAAGTATGCACAAAATCGCCTACTTCTAATTGACACTCTTTTGCAATTAAATGAGTTAATAAGGCATACGACGCGATATTAAAAGGAACACCGAGAAAAACATCTGCACTGCGTTGGTACAATTGACAAGATAATTTTCCATCAGCTACATAAAATTGAAAAAGAGTATGACATGGTGGAAGTGCCATTTGATCTACTTCTGATGGGTTCCAAGCCGTCACTATATGTCTTCTTGAATCAGGATTATGTTTAATGGATTCAATCACGTTTTTCAATTGATCAATCGATTGACCGTCCTTTGAGGGCCAAGATCGCCACTGTCGACCATAAACCGGACCTAAATCTCCGTATTCTTCAGCAAATTTAATATCTGATAAGATTTTTTCTCTAAAAATAGTCATTTGTTGATCCACGATTTGTTGAAATTTCTCATCTTGTGCAGCACGTCGTCCAAAGTCCGTCATTTCAGGACCATCATAGTCTTCACTTTTTACCCATTTTTCAAAAGCCCATTCATCCCATATATGATTACGTTCTGCTATTAACGTTTTAACATTCGTATCACCTTTAATAAACCAGAGTAATTCTGAAGTAATAAGTCGCATTGCCGTATTTTTAGTGGTCACTAACGGAAACCCTTTACTTAAATCAAATCGCATTTGATAGCCAAAAATACTTTTCGTACCAGTTCCTGTACGGTCGCTTTTCACCGTTCCATCAGCTAATATAGATTGGCATAATTGTAAATATTGTTCCATATAGAAATCCCCCTATTAATATACATGTAAAAAACCTTCTTCAAGTATACTTGAAAAAGGTTTTTTGTGTGTTAAGAAAGCCATTTTGGTGGCATGTTTTTTGACCAATAAATATCACCTAAAGTATAGTGCTTGGCAAATGTGTCTGAAGCTGTGTGGTAATGAAAATTAAAGTAATAACCATCTTGCGGCTTACGATCCGTTCTTACATGGAATCGAATAATATCAGAACCAGTTACTGTTTCATAAATATGAAAAATCTTTTCACTATGATCCCCTGAAGGATTCTCAGTTATTGCTAATGATTTAAGAGATTCGTTGTCCATATCAAACAATGTTAGTTGAATAGCTTCTTGAATTTTAGGGAAAATGATTTCGTCAAACTCATTTGTTATGACAGGTCCAATTCGAGATCCGAACTTTAATAATGACTGTTCTTTAGCTTGCGCAATGGCATCTTCAATAAATGTCGAGGGTTGATCATCAACCCACTCAACCGCGTATGTATTTTGCGTATTTTGTGTAGAAATCGTTTTCTGGTTTGCCTTGTCTTCTAGTAAGTTTTCCCAAATAGTATGATTGGGAGAGATTACACCAAAGGTTAATAGAGCGACCGCAACGACTAATGTTTTCTGAATCCAATTTTTCATTAAATCACCTACAATTTTGTACGATTTTTAACAACTTATATTATCTATTACGAATTCAAGCACGAAAAGGTTTCATCTTTTATCTATTCATTGTACAATAAAAAGGTAGAAACAGCTTCGTTTTTTTAAGTAGGAGGAATTATTATGGACATGCATACACTTATAGGAATTGGTTTCTTATTATTACTAGGTTATTTGACTTCATTAAACTTTACAGACTGAACGAAAAAAGCTGCTTTCCATTATGGAGAGCAGCTTTTTTCTATGAAACCATAATGAAATTTAGTGTTCGGACGAATAATTTGTTGAAAGCCAAATTGTTCAAACCAAGGCGATTTGAAATGAGCTTTTAATACAACTCGTTTTTTCGCCACACGCTTCGCCTCATTCACCCATGCACTGGTTAATGCATCTTGAACTCCTAAAGATCGTAATGGGTTAATATTTACAGACGCTGAAATTGATGTTTCAAACATTGGATCCATATAGATCACGTCAACTGATCCGTCATCTAAAGTATTCAAATACGAAACAGCATCATTAGAAACGACTTGAATTCGTTTCATGTATGCTTGGAAATCAACATAATCCGTTCGTCCATTTTGAAATGCTTCTTGCAATATAAAGGCCAGAATAGGATTGGCTTCACATCCCGTTATGCTACCTGATTCTCCTACTCCAAAGGCAGCAACTAAACTATCCGATGCGTATCCTAGCGTACAATCTAAAAACGAATCGCCATTTTGTAATTGACACACCTCAAGTAATGGATCCCGTTCCCCTCTCTCTACCCTCTTCAAACGAAACATCGCTGAACTAGGATGATAAAAGAAAGGTTCTGTTGAGTTTTGCCCATAATACTCCCAGCGGCTTTTTGAAGCCACTAGAACATCACTTTGATGTTGTTGTTGTAATTGTGTGACCGTTCGCTTTTGGCGGTCGATATACGGCAAGTCCAATTGTTCCGCTGCATTCTTTGCTAATTGTTTTGTAAAATCAGTTGGTCTCCCAGCGGTGGTGACAATGGTTTTCATTATGCTGTTACTTGTTTTAGTACTTCAACTAAATGGTCTTTAATTTGCTCTATCGGGAACCCTTCAATCTGTTCACGTGGAATGAAATATGCCAGTTTGCCATCTTTTACAATTGCAATAGACGGTGAACTTGGTGGTACTTCTTCAAAATACGCACGCATTTGATATGTTGCTTCTTGATCCTGACCAGCAAATACCGTTACTAAGTGTTCTGGTTTGTTAGTCACTTCCTTAAGCGCTTCAGCAACTGCTGGACGTGCTAAACCAGCTGCACAACCACAAACTGAATTTATTACGACTAGAGAGGTACCGGTAGCTTGTGTCATATGTTCGTTTACCATTTCTGCGTTGGTTAATTCGGTAAAGCCTACATTTAATAGTTCGGCTCTCATTGGTTTTACTATTTCTTTCATGTACTCATCGTATGCATTCATGTGTTTTCCTTCTTTCATTTTCTACTTTGCTTGATATATATGCCTTTTCATTCTCTATCATAACTTGTATTTAATATCTTTTCACGTAATGATGATATTTTTATTAGTTGATCAATACTTAAAGGAAATAAAAGGGATTCCCATTTCTCTTAAGCAAGGAGGGTTTCAGTCCGCTTAGGACGAATTATCTGCTGAATCTTGGTCTAGAGGATAAAGAGTTGGGCTTGTGACTTCGTCACTCGCTCAACTCTCTTTTTTCAGATCATCTTGCGGCGGGTATGCATCCTTCGCTCCCTTGCAACCTGGATGCACATGTTTACGGTCGTATGGTTTACTAGAGAATAGATTCTTCCTTTAGGTAGATATTCGGCTGCTTGGTTCATTGAAGAAAGTGACGATTCTCTAGTAAAACAGAATAGAAAAACACTTTTCCCCTAAGGTTGTAGGGGAGCGACGAAAGAAGCCAAGCCGCAAGATTACCTGTAATAGAAATAAGGGGGGGAGTAACACTTTGTCTTTCAAACAGCAGCGCAGCGAAAACAAAACCATTAATAAGTCCTTAGATAGGAGCATTGGGAGCCCTTACGCTAAGCTGCATTGGTTCTCTATTGGTGTTGGTTAGTGTTTCAATAAGTTAACTTGGGCAAAGACGATTTTGAGCGATAAACCACTCAATGAGAGTGATAAATTTTTCAAAATCGAAATTAATCCTCAAAAGCTGTCTCATTAGCCAAGTTGAACAGTTTGATACAACCAAATCGCAAGTTTATGAAATCTCCACTATTCAATCATCATAAAAAAGGTAGTGAAAGTGTCCGCATCACTTTTCACTACCTTTTTATATTAATTTCTTGATTCAGTCATTTGTTTCCATACTGACCCTTTTGCTTCTTCGCCTTGCTCGATTCGGGCAATGGCCATGTTGACTTGTAATTTCACTTCGAATTCTGCATCTTCTTTTGCTTGATGAAGAGCAGGAAGTGATTTTTCAGTACCTGATTCATATAAGAACATTGCTGCTCTCCACCGAACCAGTTTGTTTTTATCGCCTAAAGCTGTTTGCATGGCATCTTCAAATTGTGAGAATCCAAGATCGCTCATGCAGTCTCCCGCCGTCCGTCTCACTGAAGGACTTTTGTCTAGCAATGCTTTTTCCATAAAAGGAATTACACTTTCATCATTAATCATCCCCAGGTAAACAGTTGCTAGACGACGAATGGACATTTGTTCATCTGACAAAGCTTGATCAAGTAAAGGATAGTCGTCTACAGACGGATCTGCCAGTTGATCAAGTAATTGGAATCGTTCTTGCCATTGATCTAACTGGAAATCTTCTAAGGATACTTGACGACCTCGAGCAATGCTTTCATTTTTAGGACTTTTCGCTTCTTCAATTAATTGTTGTAATCGTGAATCTGGGTAGGTTGCTTCAATTTCTTCTCTGATTTGTTCAGCTATGTCTTTTTTCTCACCGTAACGCACACCAAAATCTGCCCATTTGCGCTGCAAGATGTAGTTTTCGTCTTGTTCTTTCATACTTGTATTCATCGCTTCAACAAAGCGAGGAGAAAGGGCAATACGTTCTTCAGAAGTTTGGTCGAATACTTTGACTTGAAGTGGAATACCTTTTATTTGTTGGACATGAACATTAACTTCACCGAAATGTTCATTAAATTGATTTTCACCGTCAACTGTCACAAGATTCTCGCCTAAGACATTACGTACTTCAGATAAGATTTGTTCCCAGTCATTTTTAGCAAGACGTTCAATCGCTAAAAAGTCTGCAACATGGTAAATTCCTTTGACACCTTGAATATTTAATATGGAAAGAATCTCTTTGGGAGCCTCTAAATTATCTTCTTTTTTATAATTAAAACTTTTCCCAAAAGGAAGTTCATGATCCACAATAACTTTCATTGTATTTGGACTTGGTGTTGGTTCAATTGTAAGTATTTTCACGCAATATCCCTCCTACTCATATTGTACCATTAGCCAATAATTTCTTGTAGATATGTCCAGCGCTCAATTAATTGATTATATTGTTCGTTTAAAGATTCTAAGTGACTTGTAGCTTTTTGAAGTTTTTCAAAATCTGCACCGGCAGATTCGACATCTTTTTCAGCGACGATAATGGCACCTTCTACTTTTTCGATGTCCGCTTCAATCGATTCCCATTCTTTTTGTTCTTTAAAAGATAATTTTTTCTTCGATTCTTTCGTTTTAACTGGTTCTGGTTGTTCTACTATGACTACTGGTTCAACTAGAATTTCTGGTGCTTGTTCAAGGAAGTCAGAATAAATCTCTTGTACTTCTCGTGTATTTCCTTTTCCATCAAGTACCCATAATTTTTTCGCAATACGATCTAGGAAAAAGCGATCATGAGAAATCGTAATTACAACCCCCGGGAATTGTTCAATGAAATCTTCTAGAACTGATAATGTTTGAATGTCTAAATCATTTGTTGGCTCATCTAATAATAAAACGTTTGGTGATTCCATCAATAATTTCAATAAATGAAGTCTCTTACGTTCCCCACCCGATAATTTACCGATTGGAGTACCATGACCATTAAGTGGGAATAAAAATCTCTCAAGCATTTGTGCAGCTGATTGTCTTATACCGTCAGCTCCTTCAATATCATTTGAAGACTCTCTGACATATTCAATCATGCGTGTATTTGGATTCATTGGAGGTATGGTTTGCTCAAAATGAGCAATTTTAACGGTTTGACCAACACTCAATTCACCACTATCAGGCATGATTTTCTCAGCTAGCATATTAATAAGAGTACTTTTACCAGCACCATTCGGTCCAACAATACCGATACGATCACCTGGTTGTAGTAGGAAAGAGAAATCTTTAATGATTTGTTTGTTTTCATATGCTTTTGATAAATCAATTCCTTCAAGCACTTTTTTCCCTAGACGAGTTGTAGCTAGTTTCATGTCTAGAGATGTATTGTCATTGTTGCGTTCCATTTGTTCATCCAATTTATCAAAACGTTGGATACGAGCTTTTTGTTTAGTTGTTCTTGCCTTGGCACCACGACGAATCCATTTTAACTCTGAACGGAAACGGTTTTGTAGTTTTAACTGAGAAGAAGCAGCCATATCTTCACGGATTGCTCTTGCTTCTAAATAATCTCCATAATTTCCACGATGTGTGTACATGGTTTGGTCAGCAATTTCATAGATATGTGTAGATACGCCATCTAAAAAGTAGCGATCATGGGTTACGAAAATAATTGCACTCGATAGACGCGCTAAACTTTCTTGTAACCATTTTGATGATTGAACATCTAGATGGTTAGTAGGCTCATCCAGTAATATTAAATCTGCTGGTTCCACTAACACTTTTGCTAATGCAACACGTTTAAGTTGTCCGCCAGAAAGTTCGTTCACTTTGCGGTCGAACATATCTATTCCAAGGTTTTGTAAGGCAGTCTTAGCCATCGCATTAATATCCCAAGCATTATTTAGATCCATTTGAGATTGGATTTCCATATACGCATCTTGATATTCAACAGAAGAGGAATCTTCATTTAATTTATCTAAAGCATCTTCATACTTTCGATTAGTTACTAAGGCGGGCGAGTCTCCACTAAATACAGCTTGAAGTACGGTTAAATCGTCATCAAACTGAGGATCTTGCTCTAAAAATGCAATTCGGTATTGATTTGGATGGTCCATTGATAAACTGTCTGCTTCAATTTGTTTCGAAATGATTGATAGGAATGTCGATTTTCCTGTTCCATTGACTCCAATTAAGCCTGCTCGTTCACCAGCATAAATTGTAAAATCGATGTTTTCAAATAATGTCTTTTCTCCTACAGTCTTTGTTAAATTTGAAACTATTAAATGGCTCATAATTTTTCACTCGTTTCTATTTTCAGTTGGTCAATAAATGCCAACATAAATTCATGTCTTTGTAGTGCTAATTTTTTTCCTGTCTCGGTCATCATTAAATCTTTTAACAGTAATAATTTTTCGTAAAAATGTGTCACGGATGAAGTTTCTTTTGTACGGTATTCTTGTTCAGACATGTTTACTCTTGCCGATTCCGACCAATCATATAGTTTTCGTCCCTTTGCACCGCCAAAGGCAAATGTACGAGCGATTCCGACTGCACCAATTGCATCCAATCTATCTGCATCTCGAACAATTTTTGCTTCGATAGTCTGTGCTTCTTTTTCATGTCCACCACTAAAAGATACTGATTCAATAATGTCGACAATCCATTGTCTATCAGTTGGAGTTAACTGCAGTTGATCTAATATAGCTGTCTCTTTTGCTTTACCTTCATTGCCACTATATTTCACATCACTGACATCATGCAGTAATACGGCGAGTTCAATAATATCATGACGGACTAATCCTTCTTCTTTACTAATCACTAATGAATTATGTCTGACACGTTCTATATGCTGAAAGTCATGACTAGCATCAAATTGACTATAAATGTCTTTTACTAAGCGTTCACATTTTTCAATAGCATTCAAAACAATTTCACTTCCTAACCGAGCGACTAAATTCACTAATTGTATCATTGCATAGATTACGCTCTATTCGCAATAGAACGATTCGACATATCGTTGACTATGTTCGACAATTCATGTATAGTATTGTCATCCATTCGCAGAATATTTTGTGTGTTACGGATCAAAAAACTGACATTTCACTCTACCCCTATGAGGAGGAACGTTCATGCATCATGGCAAAGTAAAATGGTTTAACACCGAAAAAGGATATGGATTTATCGATTATAATGATGGTGACGATGTGTTCGTCCATTTTACTGGAATCCAAGCTGAAGGGTTCAGAACGTTAGAGGAAGGTCAAGACGTGTCCTTTGAAATCATCGAAGGAACCCGTGGTCCACAAGCTGCAAATGTATTAATAATTAAATCATAAGATGACCCACCGATCTTTCGATTGGTGGGTTTTTATATGTTTTTGTTATTTTGTTTTTACTTTATTCAGCTCTTGACCTAAAAATTGCAACTGATCCCCTACGGTACAACTATTAATACAAAAGCGATGTGCCATTGTTTTGCCAGCGTTTATTTTTAGTTCTCTTTTAATGAAGCAACCATCGCAATAAGCCTCAAGCAAATCATCGATTTCACTGATAACTGTAAGTTTATTCAATTGCTTCATCCTTTCATTATAGACTTACTAGCCTATTTTGGTATGTTTTATCTTGAAAACCTCTTAAAAACATAGGTTTATCTTACACCCACGTTGCTTTTACTTGCAACTGCCATTATAATTGTCGAGTTGGAAATAAACAGATTTTTTTCGCGGTTATAGCTCCCAGGTTATCAAAAACTACAGGAGGATTTATATGTTTAATGAAGTGCTTGGAATAGGATTTGCAATTTTGAACATGATATTCGTATTAATCATGTACAAATTTTTTGGAAGAACAGGATTGTTTGTGTGGGTTGGATTCGCAACAGTATTAGCAAACATTCAAGTAGTCAAACTCATCGAGATTTTCGGATTGACCGCTACACTTGGTAATGCTGTATACGGAAGTATATTCTTGGTTACCGATATTTTAAATGAGAAATACGGACAAAAAGAAGCGAAAAAAGCGGTATGGTTAGGATTCGCTTCTTTAATAATGATGATGGTGATTATGCAAGTTGTTCTGCTGTTTGAACCAGCCCCCGATGATTTTGCTCAACAATCATTAGGGACGATTTTCGGATTGATACCTCGAATCGCACTTGGTAGTATGATTGCATATATCATAAGTCAATATACGGATGTAATTATATTTAGTTTCCTACGAAAATTATTCCCTTCAGACGCTGCGTTTTGGATTCGGAATAATGGTTCAACCATGCTAAGTCAGTTATTGGATACGCTCATATTTACATCCATTGCATTTATTGGTGTATATCCTACAGATGTTTGGATTAGTATATTTATTTCGACTTATGTATTGAAATTCCTTGTGTCAATTGTTGGTACTCCATTTGGATATATGGCAAAACGTATTACACCAGTGGATGAAAAATAAGGAGTTGAATGTATGCTTGAAGTGTATATTGATGGAGCGAGCGCTGGAAATCCAGGACCAAGTGGTGTGGGTATTTTCATCAAAGGCGAAGGTCATCAGCTAAGGTTTTCAAAGTATGTTGGTATTTATGATAATCATACGACTGAATTTATTGCTTTATTACGAGGCCTTGAAGAAGCACAAAAACTTTCCAAAGAGTTTATATCTCTGAGGTCAGATTCACAAGTTGTGGTTACTGCCGTAGAAAAACGTTTCGTTAAAAGCCCAGTATATAAAGAATGGCTAGATCAAGCATTAGAGATTGCTGATACATTTGATTTTTTCTTTATTAAATGGATACCTTCTAAAACTAATCTGACTGCTGATCAATTAGCACGACAAGCCATACTTAGAGAAAAAAACTCATGAGCAATGCTCATGAGTTCTTTTTTTATTAAGAAAAACGAAAAGCCCATTCTAGCTCAACTTTTGCCATAGGAACTGTTGTCCGACTCCATGAGAATGGTTGAAAACGTTACTTAATTTGTCGGAAACACAATTTGAATGGTCGAAAAGTAATCTCCAAGTTTGAGGGTGTAGCTTTAATAAACTTATACTTTCTTTCTTATGCACAAAAAGACAGACTCTCAAAAGAGAGTCTGTCTATAGGTTAATTTTTAAAATTAAGCTTTGTTTACGTTAGTAGCTTGAAGACCGCGTTGACCTTGCTCAATTTCAAAAGTAACTTCTTGACCTTCGTCAAGAGATTTGAAACCTTCGCTTTGAATAGCGCTGAAATGTACGAATACATCGTCTCCGCCGTCACGTTCGATAAATCCAAAACCTTTTTCTGAGTTAAACCATTTCACTTTACCTTGTTCCATATGTGTATATCCTCCTCGTGTACAATTGTACACATTGTGTTACTATCCTTGCTCAAATCGTGGAGATAAAATCTCTTACAAGTCTTTCTCTTATCCGAACAAAAATAATCCTCTATTAATGTAACATGAATCCCAATTAAATGCAAATGAAAAGTTGGTGAATTTTTAGAAAAAACGGAATAATATTAAGAATTATTTTCCATCAATTTTGCTTAAAAGAGCGCCGATTGCACCACTGTACCCATTATCCCTGAGAAATATTGGGGTTCGATTTTTTCGCTTCGTGTAATCCCCAATAATCTTTTGAAGCGGTTCGTTCTGAGCTAAAGTGGATCCAATATAAACAATATGCTCGACGTCTTCAGTAAAAGCACATTGAATACTTAATGTCGAAATGACTTCTCCGACCATTCCTTGAACGGTTGCTAACACATCTTCTTTCGAACGTTCAATCAAGGGTCTCAGTCCTGCATCACCAAAATTACTCGCAGTTAATCCTCCATCAATAGGTGTTTTATTGCCAAAATAAATATCACTTACCAACATATCCACTTCTGATCGACTTCCTAAAGCAGAAAGTTCGACGATTCTATCGAATTGATGAATTCCAGTCATGAGTGCGGACATCCCGAGTAACGTGCCTCCACCAATACCGGTCCCAGCAATTCGTTCGTGTTCTGCCCCTTTTAGCGAATGAATGGATGTACCTGTTCCAATATTCGTAATGACTGCATCTGTAAATTGATGGTTATCTTTTTTTAATTGATAATTCACACCTGCAATTGTTGCATCGAATTCAACTAAATAATGAAGATTATCATGAGAACGCAAAAATGTTTTTAACTGCTCTGCACGACCACCTGTTAAGCCGATTTGAATATCTTCTTTATATGAAGTAATCCAATCACTCACAATATGAAGATCCGCTGATGGAAAATGCAATAATTTTAATTGATGATCTTTCTCAAAGAAAGCAACTTTGGTTAAAGTGCCACCTACATCTATACCTATAGCTTGTACCATGTTTATTCTCCTTTAAACACATGAAAAAGCGCCGCTTAAGGCGACGCTCAAAGTTTATGCGCGATTACTTTCAGCAACTTTTTTAACGTTTGCTACAAATTTGACAACCGTTTTTTCATTAGCAAATAACAAGAACAGATGAACGAACCATTTTAAAGCTTTGTTGGTCGCCGTGTAAGTTAATCGTGTTTTAGACGGCGAAATAGACTCCAATTCATATTTCGCTGTTATTTCAAAACAATTAGCCAAAACAAACTCTACTTTCATTTTTTTATGAGTAGGCGTATTTTCATATTCGGTTACATGCACATCATAAGCCTCAACACGTTTACCTTCACGATATTCTTGACGGTGAATACTCCCTACTACGTCTTCTGTTACAGTTATTGGAGTATTACTTACTACATTCGGCATAATTTGTTGCATCTTTTCTAAATCGCCATCCACGTACTGCCATACTTCTTCAATAGGTACATCAATTTCAATTGATTTTGTCCATTGTTTCAAGTGCGGCACTTCCTCTCAAACTTCATATATTCAGTTTAGAGAAAACAATCAGTTTTAACAACAATTTATTTTGATTCTGCTATTTTCGATACACTTTTACAGTGTGCATACCCCATTGTTCTTCAAGCTCTCTCATATGAACTGTTTTCCATGGATTGAAGAAAGTTTGTCCATTTTTATTGAAGAAATAATGTTGATCGATATGAAAACTAGCATGTACAATTCTTTCTTGGTTGTCTCTCCAAACTAAAATATCATGCGGAAACATGGCGTCTTTCGAAAGTGGAGCTTCTTTATAACCTAGTTGCTTGAGCCCATTCATAAACGTCGTTGGATGAACCCATTCTTTAATAATCCAATCCAGTAACGTACCTGAAGAAATTGAAGCTGCAACGAATAAGGTTGAAGATAAGCAATTGGGACCGTGTTCATTTGGATACGCATTAACATATGTACTTGTCATACTTTCCGTAGGAACATAAGGATCAAATATTCCAGGCGTATCATAATCATAAGCAATTCGATTTAATAAATCTGATTTTAACGATTTTGGGAGTTGATTCCAAACCTCTTTTTGAATACCAATATATTGTCTATTATTTGAGACAAATTCATAAGGTAAAAGTAACGATTTTGCTGGTTCTCTTAAAATACCATCGAAATAGCGGCTTTCAAAAATTAGCCCTCTCCCTATTTCGTGTTGAATTGTTAAAATCGCTGTTTTTACTGAGTCTTTCAAGGAAGGAAATACCCGATGCGGTAATACCACAACCGTTGTGATATCCTCTGCTAACGTCCAATATGTATAGCTACTTGCATATGAAATAGCCGCATACGTAGGATGATTCGAAAATTCTTCCTTAGAGAATAATAAACAATTGTGTCCAAATTCTTTGAGTAAGTGATGATCTTGTTCACGCAGAAAAAATATATCTTTTTCAGGAACAAATGATTCTTCCCATTTTTCGAGTTTACCTTGACTTAAGTTAATTCTTTTACTCAATTAAACCACCAACCTCTATAGATTCCTTCCTATACTAACAATAGTTCATGACGTTCATGTAACAATCACCTAACAATCGGATGTACTACTTTGAGTGGTATGTTTTTTGCTAATAGGCCTTTATCAATAATCATTTGAATGGAAAGCTCTTTTTGATTGTCCTCAAATTGAAGAATAGCACGATCACTTTTTATTCGAACGATGTGTCCTTCACCAAATTTGGTATGAACTATTGCTAAACCAGCAGTGAGCTCGCTGACTTGATATATAGTATTGGGATTCGCATGCTCTTTTTGGTAAATGGCTAATTCTTGTTGTTTTTTATTTTTCAACAGGATACTTCGAACTTCACTTACAAATCGGGATTCAGTCTTTTCTTTTCCATCTTTTTCGGCATACGTTAATAATTCGAGATGAAGTCGAGCTCTTGTCATACCAACGTAAAATAAGCGTCTAGCTTCTTCAAGCTTTTCTGCATCGCGCGAATCTTCGTCGGAAGGTATCGTTCCATTATGACAATCAATCATATACACATGATCAAACTCTAAACCCTTTGCACTGTGGAAAGTCGAGAGCGTGACAGCTTTTGGATCTTTTATTTTTTTGGCTTTTTGTGTGAGGCTATCTAAATCTTTTAATCGTTTCGCAAATGCTTCCATTGTGGTATAAGGTTCTGCTATTTGTTCGAGTGTACTCAAGATGTCTAGTAAAACTTCAATGCGGAATCCAAATTTTTCAGCTCTATTTTGTAACATTTGTTCAAAACCAAGTTGCTCCCTAATTAGCTTGATTACAGTTTTAGGTCGTGAATTCTTTATTTGGTCGTATGCTTTTTCATATGCAAGTAAGGATTGAATTTGATAATCCTTTAATTGAACATGTCGAGATAGTAGCTGAAAGACATTACCATCCTCAATTATGCGCTCAAATTTCCGAATTTGATCATTTGATAAATACAAATTGAATTTGCGTGCAACCTTCAAGAAGACATCCTTTCGTTCTAAATTAAAACTTAGTCGCATGAAATTCAGGATATCTTCAACGACCCAGTGAGTAAAAAATCGTTGATCCACATCTTTCATATAAAATGGAATTCCTCTTCGTTCAAGTTCACTAATATAAAGGATGGCACTCGCATTATTACGAAATAATATCGCTGCACTTCCTGTATCTTTTAAATCTAGAAGTCCGTAAATGACATATCGCATTTGAGCTTGGTCATCATGCAATTGTTTTATTTCAATGTCTCGACTCTTGCTATTTTCGGTAAACATCTCTTTTTTGTATCGTTTTGTATTTCTTTTAATTAATTGATTAGCAACAGTAACAATATTTGGAGAGGAACGGTAGTTTTGTTCCATCTTCAATATTTTTGCTTGTGGATACGATTCCTTAAAGTTGAGCAAATATGATGGGTCTGCAGCTCGCCACGAATAGATGGTCTGATCATCATCTGCAACGACACATAAATTTTGATGAGATGACACTAGTTGTTCGACAATAGCATGCTGAAGTCGGGACGTGTCTTGGCTTTCATCCGTTAACACATAATCATACAAATTAGAAAATACGGCGTGAATGTTTTTGTCATTGGATAGGGCCTCATATGCAAGAACGAGTAGATCGTCAAAATCGAGCCAAATGTGAGCAGGATTTTGTGATTTAATTGCTTCATATTGAATGGTGATTTTTACAGCTTCTTTATTTGGAAGTGTCGCTTGCCCCCAGTCCGATTGAGGAACCATATAGTTTTTGATAAAACTTATGAAGTGCATCATTTCTTGTAATTGATCATCTGAACAGTCTTCTTTCAACGCTTGTTTATATAAATCCTTCAAAATTTGCGATTTCGTTGGGATATTTGAATTTGTTGTTCCTTCAATCAAAGTGAAAGCAATACCTTGACTCTTTAAATAGCGTGAAGCGACTGAAAAAGCCAAACTATGAATCGTCGAAAAATCAACTTGTCCTAATGATGGAAAGAATTGTTCGTACCGTGATTTCATATCATTTGCCGAAGCACGACTAAATGTGATTGCTTTTATTCGATTGGGAGCGATTCCTATTTCTTCGATTAAATAGCCAATCCTCATGATAAGTGTAGTCGTTTTCCCAGAGCCAGGGCATGCCAATAATAACAGTGGTCCCTGAGTTTGGAGAACCGCTTTTTGTTGTACTTTATTCAAACGAACATTATGTTGGTCCGCTTGTCTGTTAAAGAAATCGTTCATATTAAAACTCCTTTTCAACAAAAAAATCGCTATCTTATAAAAGATAACGATTTAAAACATACTTATGAGTATAACAGAGCCTTTTTTGTGATGCTATTTGTTCAACAAAAATTTAGTCACTTAAGCTTTGATCGCTTGTAAAGGTTTACCAGTTTCTAAGTAACTTTTTAAATTGCTTAAAATAGCAGGCCAACCGTTATTTAGCCCTGCGAATGTATCTGATGCTTCAGCAAAATCTGTCTCTACTAAATTCGAGTGAATTAAAGTTAGTTTTACTGTTCCTTCAAGTTGTTTGATTAAAAAAGTCACGATAGATGGTTGATTGCGTATCGAAGTATCTTCTGGAACAGTCCATGTGTAAGAGATTTTTTCATATGGTTTAAATTCTATCAAGTCACCAACAACATCTAACTCATCAAGGTCTCTTAAAAAAGTAACTTTTTCACCAACTATCCAAGAAGAATGAAGTTTGCGACCAAAAAAATAGACTGCTGTATCTGAACTGGTTGTTAATGCTGTCCAGACACGCTCAGAAGTTGAAGCGATATACGTGTTATATTCATACGTTTTGTTTGACAATTTATTCACTCCTTGTGATATGTGATATAGTAAATTCAACTGATTTAATCCATATGATTTAATCCATATTATACTTCATAAGAAGGTGAAAATGTGCCGAGATTTATTCACGGAGTTCTTTTATTTAATGGACAAGCAGGTCAAGCTACTGCTGAAGAAACTTTATCGCAAGTTGTACCAGTTATCGTAACTCATTGTCATCAATTAACCATTGTCCAGACGTTCTCAGCTGATGAATTTAAACACGCATGCATAGAAGCATCGTATGCGGATGTCTTATTTTTAATGGGCGGAGATGGCACGTTGCATACTGCGGTACAAGTATTAGAAAACGTGGATAAATTTCCGATTATAGGCTTACTCCCTGGGGGAACTTGTAATGATTTCGCTAGAACATTAGGAATTCCGCTTTCGTTGAACGAAGCTGCACACCAAATCGTGAATGGCATGGTTCGGGAAATTGACATTGCACAGATTAATAATAGTTTATTTATGAATTTTGCTGGAATTGGCCTTATTACTGAGGCTTCCGAAAATATCAATCCGGATTTAAAAGACAGATACGGAAAGTTAAGCTATTTTATGAGTGCTTTGCAAACATTTAAACAAAGCGAACCTTTTCCGATTTATCTTGAAATTGATGGTATTTCTTATGAAGAGCACGCGGTCATGATACTCGTTATGAATGGAAAATCAATTGGTACCCATCGCTTCCCGCTCGAAGATATTGATCCGAGTGATGGAGTATTGGATGTTTTATTAATTCAATCGTCCACCATGCTAGCTATTCGTGAATGGTTTTCACTCGCACAACCAGATGTAATACCGGATGATTTGACGAATGTAACACATTACACAGGTCAACATATTGTTATTCGTACAGATGAGCCGAAAAGTGTAGATACTGATGGAGAAATATATTTACAAACACCTATTGAGATTAAATTAAAAGCAAAATCGGTCCAATTTTTAGTCCCCATTGAAGACGAATAAAAACGCAGTTGCTTAAATAGCAACTGCGTTTTTTATTTAATCATTAAGTTTACATAATAATATTATTTATTTGCTATATGAACTTTTAATAATTTTCCTTTAATGGTTGTGTCTCTCATCTGTTTCAAGACAATCGCACCTTTACCATTTAGAATTTCCACGTAAGATACATTGTCTTGAATCTTGATAATCCCAATATCTTGAGCAGTTACGCCACTAAGTTTAGCTATAGTTCCAACAAAATCGACGGCACGTATTTTCTTTTTCTTCCCGCCGTTAAAATATAATTTGGTAATATTTTCGTTTAACTGTTCATTTTTATCTACTTTAAGCTCAGGTTGCTCAGTCATTTTTTGTTTAAATGCAGCTTTAGCTAGTACCACATCTTGTTTTGAAGGAGCATCTTTTTGGTCAATATTAAAACCAATATATTTTTCAACGGCAGCCAGGAATTTGTCTTCATAAGGAGTAACAAGAGTAATGGCTTTCCCTACTTCTCCAGCTCTCCCTGTACGACCTGTGCGGTGAACATAACTTTCTTTTTCAAGAGGCATATCATAATTGATGACATGTGAAATACGGTCAATGTCAATACCTCGGGCAGCAACATCAGTTGCAACCAAATAACGGAAATCTCCGCGTTTAAAATCATTCATGACATTAAAACGTTCATCTTGTTCCATTCCACCGTGGATTTTATCCACGGTATAGCCTTCGTCATCTAATAAGTCGACCAGTTTGTCTACATTATCTTTTGTACGGCAGAAAATGATACAACTGTCTGGATTTTCTACGATCGTAATGTCTTTTAGCAATGCATATTTCTCTGCTTCTTTCACAACATATACGGAGTGTTCAATTTGTTGATTTACGCTCTCCGTTTTTTCGATTTCAATATCCAAAGGATTATCCATGTATTTATGACAAAGCTTTTCCACATCTTTTGGAAGTGTCGCAGAAAACAGCATTGTTAAACGTTTTTTTGGTAAATGACTAATAATTGATTCAACAAGTTCGATAAAGCCCATGCTTAACATTTCATCGGCTTCATCAATAACTAAAATTTCAACTTTGCTTAAGTCTAATGTATTTCGTTCAATATGATCCATCACACGCCCGGGGGTGCCTACAACAACATGTGATTTTTGTTTTAACTCTGAACTTTGAAACGCGAAAGGCTGTTTCCCATAAATAGCCGTTGCTTTAATTCTTTTGAATCGGCCAAAACTCATGATGTCTTGCGATACTTGCATGGCTAATTCTCGTGTTGGTGTTAAAACCAATGCTTGAGGTTTATTTTCATCCCAATCAACTAGCTCACAAATTGGAATACCAAAAGCAGCTGTTTTACCACTACCTGTTTGAGATTTAACAGATATATCTCTTTTCGTCAGTGCAATGGGAATAACTTTTTCTTGTACTTCTGTTGGTGCTGTAAATCCTAACCCTTTTAATGCACGAAGAATGTCGTATGAGATACCGAAATCTTTAAAATTTGTGTTTGTCATTTAGCTCTCCCTTTATATAAGAGTATTTCTACTCTTTATTGTTTCCTTAGTATACCAAGTAATTAGGCACGATAGATTAAAACAGAAAACTATGTTATAATAAAAAAATAATAACTTCATAATACGACAAATTTTTCAAGAGAATTATGTTAGCTCGTTTCGGGCATGACGAATTCGAATTGAGATACGTTGTATAGAAATGGGGAATTCAATTGACGTTTCAAAAACACGAAAAAATAGTATCAGAATTTGTACAAGCTCGTAGAATTAGAGAAAAAATCTCATTTGTTCGTCGTGATGTAGAAGTTGAAGCTACGATTTTCAAAATACTAGAAAATTCTTGTATTGTTGAAATTTCTCAAGAAGATGCCAAAAAAATTGGTGCCGCTTCAAACTTAACAGTAGTATCACATAAAAATTATAAAGTATTCACATAAAAACACGAAAACGAAGAGAATTTTTCTCTTCGTTTTTTGTTTATACATTTTAAAGCGAGGAATCCAAGACATTGGATTCCTCGCTTTTTAACTTTTTTCGACTGGATATTGTGTAATCCAGTCACTGTAACTCCCGACATATAACTTAACTTTCGGGTATCCTGCTTCTTTTAACATCGCATATAATGGAGCAGCTGTTACCCCGCTTCCGCAATAAACCGTAATTTCTTCATGTTTATCGACAACTGATTCGATTTCAGATAAGATATCCGGTATTTCTTTAAACTGATTTTCTTCTTTTAATAATTCCCAGTCCAAGTTTCGTGCTGATGGGATATGTCCAGCGACATTATCTATAGGCTCATGCTCACCAGCATATCTTGGAGCCGAACGAGCATCTAATAAAACACCTTGTTTACCATCTGATACTTCTTTAACTTGTTGACGAGTTGAGAAAATATCTTCATTCCATTGAAGGTTTAAAGAAGACTTTGTATAACTAGGCTCAGCAGTCGTCACTTCAACCCCCAACTCAACTAATGCTTCATATCCTTCACGGACTAGCGTGACATTTGGAAACCCAGCATAACAAAACATCCAATATGCACGAGCAGCAAATGGCATACCACCTTGATCATAGATGACAATATGATCGCCATACTCGAATCCATGAGATTCAAAAAGTTCTTGCATGCTTTCTTTGTCTGGAAGTGGATGACGTCCTGATGTCTTGGTCATATCAGATAAATCCTTTTCAAGATCTAAATAAACAGCCCCCCTAATATGTCCTTGTTCATACAAGTTTCTACCCACTTTGGCATCTTGTAACGAAAATCGTGTATCTACCCATCGAATAGGTGAACTTACTAATTCATTTGCTGATTTCCAAACTGTTCCCATCACGTCACTCTCCCTTAGACAATTTCTCGTAAACAACCTTCCACTCTTCTAATCGGCTAGTTTCTTGCATGGCTGAACGTTCAGAATCAATTTGACGAATTGATTCTTGAAGAATATGTTGTCGTAATCCTTCCCCTTCTAAATCAACCACATGTGTTGCCCAATCACGTAACCGTGTATTTTGTTGTGCTAAATAGGATTCGGCTTCAGGTTTAGTTGCTACTTGAAGAGCTTCCCGAAGCTTTTCTTTTTCGTTCTTTTCAAAGAAGGATTTATTGTTTTTGTAATAAGTCTTCACATGTACATAAGGGGCAGAGTTTGTTAAAGGCCCTTCAAATTCAAGTAATTTCGCTTCTGCCATTTCATAAGGAACAAATGAGAAACTACTATTCATTTCTTTTAATACATGGATGTCGTCTTTTTGACGATGTTGCAACGCTTTGCTAATCCATTGATTTAAGCGGAAATTGGTTACTCTCATTTCTTGTTCAAAATCAAAACTTAACATGGCAAGCGTTTCTTTCAAGGCATAATCAAGCGCTTCTTGAGAAGTTTTATTAGCAAACACAGAAGGGTTATAAGACTCTTTAAAGAAATCCGGGTACCTGTAATAGACGCGTTGTAAAACATAATACAACAGTTCGTCTAATTCTTGGAACGCATTTTTAGTAACTACCCCTGCCGCGGAACTGGTAAAGCGTTGACGTACTTTTTGTTCAAGCTGACGAAGTTCTTGTAAACGTTCTTCTTTACGTAATAAATTTGATTCAGTTTGTTTAATTAATCCCGACAAGCGTTCGATCGTTTTTTCAGTTTCTTCAGCTAAAGCTAATACAGCCATTGCTTTTAAATCTGCAGATAAGAAGTGTTGGAATGATTCTTCAAAAACAGTCATCCCTGATTCTAAGTTAATCGACTCTTCCTTTTCTTTTAACGCTTGTAGACTAGAGACACCATAAACACGTGGGTAGCGAATGCCAAATCTTTGCAGTTCATTGGTCACATAGTTTTTAACATCTTCTGCTTCCTCATCGTTGGTAGCTAGATCTATGGCATTTACAATAAAGAACATTTTGTCTAGTTCAAAGGCATCTTTCACACGCCCAAGTTGGATTAAGAATTCTCGGTCTGCTCTTGCAAATGCATGATTGTAATACGTAATAAAGAGAATTGCATCAGCATTTCGAATATAATCAAATGCTACACCCGTATGTCGTGCATTTATCGAGTCTGCTCCAGGCGTATCAACTAACGTGACGCCCATTCTCGTTAATTCGCAATCATAATAAAAATCAATGGTGTCCACAAAACAACTTTTGTTTTCTTGAGCCACAAATTCTTCAAAGTCGCTACGACCGACTCGCAGAGTTGTACCTAATTGATTTTTGAATGTTGGATAACCTTCTTTAAATGCACGAATAAAAGCTTTGTGTACTTGTAAGCCTTCATTTTGCAATGGCATTTCATTTACATCAGAAGCTGTTTTATACGCTTCATCTAATGAAGTCACTGTTAATCCAATAGCCTGAAATGAAAAGGCAACATCTGAAAAGAATTGATCATGCGTTTTCAATTTCACATCAGCCGTTTCATGAGGGTGATTTTCAGTTACTGGGCGTATTTTATTAATTGCTGCTGTCGTAGGATTAGGTGAGACCGGTAGAACATTTGCACCCATTAAGGCATTTGAAAATGATGATTTCCCAGCACTGAAAGCACCAAATAATGCAATCGTGAAATCTTGATTTTCTAGACGTTTTGATTTCGTTTGAAGATAGCGAGATACTTCGGAAAACCCTTGAATATGTTCGATTTGATTCGCAATATATTTTGCTCGGGATATTGTCTCATTTAAAGCAACAACTTCGGTTTCAGGGCTGTCGTTTTGCACATCAACTGTGTTGTCTTCACTGTCATTTACTCGAATCATCGAGGGATCAAATGGAATCATTTGTTGTTCTTCCATAATTTGATTTCCAGCCCATTTTCCTACTAAATCACTAGAATCTTTAATAACGTGTTTAGAAGGCATGGACCATTCTTTTGTAAAATCATCTAGTTGTTTGATTAACTGCTCAAGTGTTTCAATCGCTAATACTTTTTCTTGATACACCCTAGATTTAGAATCCGCTTGTCCAGATTCATCCTCTGGTAATTCATCAATCGCTTTTGCTTGTTCGTTTTTCCAGCCATCAGTTTGTTGAATAAACCATTTTTTCGTTGCTTCTACTACACGGTTTGCAAAGTTTAATACCGATTCCGCTGTAACTAAAGAACCTTTTTGTATTTGATTATCAATTAATTGTAATGGTGGGTGAAATTCAATTGTATCAATCGTTAGTGACTGTTCATCGCTCAATAATCCAACATCTTTTATTGATTGTTTCATTAATGAACGCATATGCCCCGCAATTTGAGATTGAATAACGACATCGTATTCTTTTTCAACTTGTTGCCCACGAGCCATTCTTTCTTCTTCTGTTTTCTTCCCACTAAAAAATAATCCAACTTTAAAATTCTCCTGTTTCGCTTCAACATACGATTTCAACTTATCTCGAAGTTCATACGGCATCATGTTCGCATTATCAAGTAGTTTTTTTCGATTGAGTTCAAATGTATCAATCCAAGCTTTTGACGTGAGCAAAGTGAATTGTTTTTGATAAAGTTCAGCTGTTTTGCGCACTTCTTCTTTCGTCGCCCATTCTTCCTCTGATAACACATTAGAGAATGTTTCTTTACACTCGTCTTTTTCATCTTGCAAATATTCAAGGTGTTCATCGTGTAATTTCTGTAAAGTATTATTGGATGACGTCACTAATTGTTGTTGCCAATTCGTCATGCTGTACATCACAATTTGTTGAACTTCATCAAAATCATTGTACAAATGATTTTTGTCTTTTAATGAAGTGAAAAAGATTTTTTTTGGCACAACACCCCATGCTTCAAATGAAGAGTGGACTGAGTCTTTAAATTGCTCAAAGGTCAACTCATTTTCACGGTGTTTATCGATTTGGTTCACGATTAAATACACATTGTTATTGTATTTCATCAGTTGCTTAGTAAAGCTAAAGTTCAATTCAGATTGAACATGATTGTAGTCCATCATATAAAAAACGATATCAGCTAAATGCAGGGATGATTCAGTCGACATCCGATGTGCATCATCCGTAGAATCAACACCTGGCGTATCCATAACAGTGATACCTTCAGGCAATACAGAAGATTCATGGCCGATTTCAATTTGTGAAACTGCATCCCCGTCTTTACAAAATTCTTTCACTGTTTCGAAATCATAATCTCCTGTGAATTTAACCGGCTGTTGATCTTGCATGTAGACAATAGCAAAATCAGTTGTTGCTTTATGTATTTTGACGATATTAGCACTTGTTGGAATGGGGCTTGAAGGAAGAAGTTGTTCTCCAGTTAACGCATTGATCATCGATGATTTACCCGCTGAAAAATGTCCGGCAAAACCGATAGTAAACTCCCGATTCATTAATTTTCTAGCAAATAATTCGGTTTTGTTTAATCGCTCCACATCGTCCGTTCGTTTAAATAATGTGTAAGCTTGAGCTGTTTCTTGTAATAATAGATTTATTTTGGCATCAAATGATTGCATACTTTACTTGAACTCCTTTGTTAAAAAGTATGTCTATCATATCATGTTTGAAACAGCCGTATCATACTGGGTTATAACTTGTTAAAAATCCAACATATTAAATAGCACTTGATTCAATTGACAAAGATTATATGGTATGAACCATAAACACCAAAAGCTTGGTGTGATGTTAATGTTTCTTAAATTTCACCAATTCTTTTTCCATCTTTTATACTTTTCTTTTTCATATTTTCTGTTTTATTGTTCAACTAATCTTCCCCGTTAGTTAAAAGATGCAAAAAATGGTGCTGCCTCTGCAACTCACTAAGATCAACAGCTCTTGCACCTTTTAGTGCAATAAGTGATTACGTAAAAACCCCTCTTGTACGTACACAAGAGAGGTTTACTTTCAGCCGAAATTTCAGGAGTCATTTATTTATTTGAAAATTTGATTTTTTAAATGGTGTTCCATATGTTCAAGATAATCTTTAATAAGCCACTCAAGAGTCATAACTTTATTATTACCTATATCACATAGATACGTTAGTTTTTTGGTGGGGATTTTAACGATAACTTTTATTATCTTTTTATTTAAGTTACACCATAGATTTATTATTTCTTCAATTGATATATCTTGATAATCCTGTATATCTACCCACTGATCTTGATTATATGGGGTAAGGAAAAATGGCTGTAATTCATATTGAATTTTGATAAATCTTTCAAGGTTATTAATAGCTGAGTCACATAAATGGCCCAAAATCTCTTTTTTTGACCACTTAAGAGGCATAGGTCGTTGAGACACATCTAATTCGGACATCCGACTGAACTCTTCTGGGACCTTTATTATCCAATTATTTAAATTATCAATAACGCTTTGCATATTTTTCCCCTCTTACTGTATTAAGTTAATCTCAATTAGCACAAGCAGTTATCATAAATAGCCCATACCCTCCTCTATATCTCTAATTTATTTTCTCTCTTAAGAATCGCACTCTAGGTAAGAGTAAATTCCTTTTTCATAAATACGCTATTTGGGTCCTCAATGTACTCGGAAAACGGGTTACAATATTTGAATCCGAAACTAGAATATAGTCGTCTTGCTGGTTCGAAAGAATCCATGGATCCAGTTTCCAAACTTAACCGCTCATAGTCCCGTCGCTTTGATTCTTCAATTATGTGTTGAAGCAGTCGCTTTGCAACACCTTTCCGGAGATGTAATGAAGATGTTCTCATTGATTTTATCTCTCCATGATGCTCGTCAATTTCTTTAAGAGCTCCGAAACCCACTAATTCATTTTCTTCCCATGCACTCCAAAATGTAATGTCTGGACTTTGCAATTGTTCAAGATTTAAGGCATGTATACTTTCTCGTGGTGAATTTAGTATCATACTATGAAGATGCTCCCTTACCAATTCAGCAACTTCAAGTCCTGTTAAATCATCTATTTTAATATCCATAATTAATCCCTCCTTTATTTCCCACGTAGACAGCTATGATATTTCATTAAACACCCGTTAGTTTAATGTTTACTTTATGGCCATTCGTTTAATGGCTGTATCTTTATTTTTTGATACTGGTATGTGTGACAGTGCTTTTGAAAGTCCTATTTTAGGCATATTATTATAGATTGCTTCTGATGCACCCTTTTCAATTTTGTAGGTTTCGTGATAGACACCTACACTTCCATTATTATTAATTTTTTTATTATAAGCTTTCCACGCAAGTGAATGAGTATTTCCATGAGCATAGGTTATTAATTCATCAAATCCCTTCCAATATTGAATAAGAGTTATTGTTCGCCAACTAAACAAAACTTCGGTATGTATAAATCCCCATTGAGGATTTTGATATAACTCTTTAATCATAGGTCCCATTGCTTTGGCAACTGGTAGCCACTTGGAAATTGCAAATATTTGATTAATGCGCATACCGATAATAAAAACCACAAAATCTTCGTCTCTAGAGTCAGCGGTATACCTGCCATTATAAATTTTATTTCCCAAGTCTAAATTCCCCCAGTAATTTGTATTTAGCCAATTCAATTTTGATAACTAACCCTTTTTCTTCTAACCTTCCACTTTAGCTGACGGAGGTGATTTGCTCACAGACAACTCCTGTTTAATCTACAGTTCAATTTGTTTAATTATTTTCGCAGGATTTCCACCTACGACCACATTGTCCGGGACATCTTTTACTACGACTGAGCCAGAAGCAATAACTACATTATTACCTATGTTAACTCCTGGGTTGATAACGGATCTCCCACCAATCCAGACATTGTGTCCAATATTAACTGGTATTCCGTATTCTACACCCGATATTCTTTCATTTGGATTAAGTGGATGGGTTGCTGTATAAATGTGTACCCCCGGTGCAATAAAGCAGTTATCACCTATTCGAATGTCACAAACATCCAATATTACACAATCAAAATTAGCATAGAAATTTTCACCAACATGTATGTTATAGCCATAATCACAGCGAAAAGTTGGTTCTATGTATAGATTTTTTTCAGTTGAACCTAACAATTCTTGTAATAGTTCAGTTCTTTTATTCTCATCTGTTTCGATTGTTTGATTATATAATCTAGTTAGTCTTCGTGCGTTTAATCTTTCTTTCAGTAATTCCGGGTCAGCTGGATTATAAAGATCACCGTTCAACATTTTCTCTTTTTCAGTTGTCATTTTTTGAATCTCCTTAACAAATATTAATGTGCAGTGAATATCAAGATAATCATTTCCAAGAATATCTTGTTCATGTAAATCGTAATATTAGTTTACATAATTATATTATAGGAAGAAACCATACATCTTCTTCACCATATACATCTCCGGTCGGAAGAAAGCCAAAACTTTTATATAATTTAAAAGCATTTTCGTTCTCTCTATATACGGTAAGACGAATTTCTTTACAAATGGTAAATCTATTTGCTATCCAATGAACCATCTCAGTTAATGCAGCCCTACCATATCCTTTACCCTGATAATTCTCATCAATTATAAATCCGTTTATCCAATACATATTCGTTGTATTTTCATCGTATGCATGCATAATAAAACCGACCATTTTCTCGTTGTCATAGATGGCAAAGGGTAAATAAACAATGTTGTCCCCGTCTGGCTTAATATAAACTTTGGCAAGTGATACCGCTACTTGGGGAACAAAGTTACTTTGTTGTTTCTGAACTTTTAGAGCTAAAGCTTCTTCCCAGTTTTCTCTCGTAACACTTTTCAATTGTACTTTCATAGATTTTACCTCTTATCATAATGTGACATATATTATCTTAATTAATTCTCCATTGACACTGGAATACCTTCTTCAAGCTTGTACCTTTGGTTGAATGAGAAAATACGCTCAGTAACAACTTTTCCCATTAATGCTGAGGTGTCCTGGAAATATAAAAATCCGTAACGGATTGGATAACCGTTACGGGTATTCTTTTCGTATATTATTCTTTCAGCGTTACCACTGGAACTCGTACATTCATCAAAACATTATAGGCAAACAAAATCGTACTGATTACTACAAGTGTTGTACCTAGTGAAATAAAAACAGTTGCTTGCTCTGATCCGCTAATAAGTAAAGTAACCAATCCCCCCATCATCAATGGAAGTCCTATATTTGCTCCCCAGAAATGGACCTTCGCAAGTGTATGATTTCCCGCTTTTGGAAATAAATAATATATGATTCCTGCAAGTGCGAATGAAGCCCAGCCCAGTAAATTAATGTGTACATGTACGCCTTTCAAAACATAATCATGCTCCATTGACATATACATCCCCAACAGAACTCCAATGGTAAAATAAATAACTGACACTTTAATAAATTTAATTCCCACTTTTTTTCTCCTTCCTATATAAAGAATAATACTTACCTTATTATTCTATTTTCGAAAAGGAGATAGTATTCTCTAGACAACTCGTGTTATCCATCTTTTACAAATTATTTAACAATAACCACTGGGGAAAAATAATACAAGATAGACGAAATGTTCAGATTAAACACAATAATTATTTACTGCATTGAAAGGGTTGCTCAAAATCATAGTTAAATGGTATGTTTTAAAACGGATTCTAATTTAGGGAGGCTTATTATGAATACGTTTATGAATACGTTTATGAAGAAAAAACGCTTTGCATTAATTACAGGAATTATGTCAATTTTCCTTTTAACTGCTTGTAACAATGATGATAGCAGTAATACTTCAAATGAATCAGAAAAAGCAGCGACAGCTTGGGATAAAATTAAAGAAGAAGGTTCAATTACAGTAGCTACATCAGGAACACTTTTCCCTACTTCTTACCGGGATGAAAATTCTGATGAGTTAACAGGCTTTGAAGTAGAAGTCGTTCGTGAAGTTGCAAAACGCCTTGAACTTGACATCGAATTTAAAGAGCTTGGTTTTGATGAGATGCTTACAAGTGTCAAAACGGGACAAGTCGATATGGCTGCAAATGACATTGAAATGAACGAAGACCGTCTAGAGAACTTTATTTTCTCTACTCCGATTAAACATTCATTTGGTACAGCAGTTGTTCGCAAAGGCGATTTATCAGGTATTAAAACGTTAGAAGACCTCAAAGGTAAAAAAGCTGCTGGAGCTTCTACATCCGTTTATATGGAATTGGCACGTCAATATGGTGCTGAAGAAGTAACGTATGACAATGCACCAAACGAAGTGTATTTACGTGATGTAGGGATTGGTCGAACAGACGTAATATTAAATGATTATTACCTTCAAACTCTTGCAGTAGCTGCATTTCCTGACTTGAATATTACGATTCATCCAGATATTAAATACAGTCCATCTAAAATTGGTTTTGCAATAAACAAAGAAAACACAGAGCTTGAAGAAAACGTCAATCAAGTGATTGATGAAATGCTAGAAGACGGAACAATTGCTGAAATTTCAGCTAAGTTCTTTAATGGAGCAGACGTTACTCAAGTAGTTGACATTAAGTAATAGCAATGGGGGGAAATGCTAATGAATGAAATAGAATGGGGTCTTTTATTTGATCCTCAACTCGCCATTGATTCTTTCCCCTATGTTCTAAGTGGGATAGGATATACACTGTTAATTGCGCTTGTGAGTATGGTGGTTGGATTAATCATCGGTTTTTTCCTTGCTCTTGCACGCACATCATCATATTTCATCTTACAATGGCCCGCTAGAATGTATATTTCATTTATGAGGGGCGTACCAATTCTTGTAATCTTATTTCTCTTGTATTTTGGTTTTCCAGTAGTGGGTATTGAATTTACAGCGGTGCAAGCAGCTTTAATTGGCTTTAGCTTAAATAGTGCTGCGTATATGGCTGAAATTCTTCGCTCTTCCCTGTCATCCGTTGATATTGGCCAATGGGAATCTTCAAAAGCACTAGGCCTGTCTTACTGGCAATCGATGAAGCGAATTATTCTTCCACAATCAGTAAGAATTGCGATACCGCCGTTATCGAACGTCCTAATGGATTTAATAAAAGCATCATCCCTTGCAGCCATGATTACGGTACCAGAGATTTTCCAAAAAGCACGTATCATAGGTGCAAGAGAATATGATTTGTTGACGCTTTTAATTTTGGTGGCACTCATATACTGGGCCATTTGTTCAGCAATGACCGTAATTCAAAATTACTTAGAAAAACGCTATGCTAAATATCTTTAGAAAAGTTACATGCGTATAACCTAAAAAAAACCCATCTTTTCTAGCGAACATTCCGCTTGGAAGGATGGGTTTTTTTATTAGTAACTTTATTACAGCACTTTACTCAAAAATGCTTGTGTACGCTCATGTTGCGGAGAATTAAATATTTGTTCAGGTGTCCCTTCTTCTACAAGAAGTCCTTGATCCATGAATAATACTCGGTCTCCCATTTCTTTAGCAAAGCCCATTTCATGTGTTACGACCACCATCGTCATGCCTTCATTCGCAAGTTGTTTCATCACGTCCAACACTTCATTGACCATTTCCGGATCAAGTGCAGAAGTTGGTTCATCGAACAGCATAATTTTCGGTTGCATCGCTAGTGCTCTAGCAATGGCCACACGTTGCATTTGCCCGCCTGAAAGCTGTTCAGGATAAGAATTCGCTTTGTCACCAAGTCCAACTTTTTTCAGTAATTGATGGGCAAGTGTTTGAGCTTCTTTAGGATTCATGTTTTTAATCTTAATTGGTGCGATCGTAATGTTTTCCAATACACGCATATGCGGAAATAGGTTGAATTGTTGGAAAACCATGCCTACTTCTTTTCGAATGGCATTGATGTCCGTTTTGGCATCATTCACTTTTACACCATCGATGAACACATCCCCAGACGTTACATCCTCTAGCATATTAATGCATCGTAAAAAAGTGCTTTTTCCTGAGCCACTTGGACCAATTACACAAATAATTTCTTTTTCTTTCACTTCATAATCGATGCCATTTAGTACTTCTAATTCTCCAAACGATTTATGTAATCCCTGGATTTTAATCATCTGTCCACCGTCCTAACCATTACCGCCGAATTGAAAACATACCTTTTTTCTGTTTAGGAACAAAACTGTTACTAAAGCGGTTTTCAACATACGTAATAATTTTCCCAAAGAAGAATGTAAGAAATAAGTATAATATCGCCACTGTGATATATGGTTCCCAAAAGCGAGAATATGCACCTGCGACGACTTTTCCTGCATACAATAAATCATTTGCTGCAATAACTGTCACTAAAGAAGAGTCTTTTAATAATGCAATTAACTCATTACCAAGTGGCGGAATCATTCGACGTAATGCTTGTGGCAATATAATATGTCTCATAGCCATATTATTTGGCATCCCGAGTGATCTCGCTGCTTCCATTTGACCTTTTTCAATCGACTGAATACCCGCACGGATAATTTCTGCATTATAGGCAGCACTATTTAAAATAAGCGCCACACAACCTGAAACAAAATACCCTAATGAATGACCAAAAATTGCTGGTATGATCGCTAAATGGATTAAAAGAATTTGTACGAGCAATGGCGTTCCACGGAAGAAATCAACATAGTATTTACTCGGATAATATATCCATTTTTTCTTCGAAAGCTTACCCATTCCTAAAAATAATCCTAATACAATCCCGCCTAAATAACCGACAATTGTAAGAGCAAGTGTAATCCAAATTCCGCGAATAAATAATTCCTTATAGTTCCAAATTATATCCCATCTTATGTCTGGAAAATCCATGTCAATCACCTCCGCTACCCTGTTAAATGTAAAGTTACTCTACATCAAAACCAGTGATTTCTTTTAACTTTCCATTTGCCTTTAATTTCTCAATTCCTTCGTTTAAAAGAGTGAGTAATTCTTCATTTCCTTTTTTAACCATCAAGCCATAATACTCTTTTTCAAAAGCTTCATCTTCAACTGTTTTCAATGCAACTTTTGGATTATTCTTCTTATATTCATTAATGACTGCATTGTCCCCAATTGCAGCATCCGCATTGCCATTTAACATTTCACTAATTGCAAGTGGCATTGATTCCATAGCAACAATTTTTGAACTTGTATTCCCAAGTAATCCTTGTACTACTTTATGGCCCGTTGTATTCATCTGAACTGATACTTTTTTATCCTTCAAATCTTTGAATTTACCAACTGAAGATTCTTCTGGAACTAAAATTAATTGATTAGCTACGTAGTAAGGATCCGAAAAATCGTATGTTTCTTTTCGTTCATCTGTAATCGTAATTGAAGAAACTGCAAAGTCTACTTCTTCATTTGATACTGCGGTGAATAATGGTTCAAATCCATAATTTTTGAATTCTACTTCTATGTCTAATTCCTTTGCAAGCGCTTTAATAATATCAATATCCGTACCAACGATGTTGCCTTTGTCATCCATATATTCCATTGGTGCATATGTAGCATCTGTTCCAACAATGTATTTCTTATCCCCACCATTTCCTCCTGTTGTATCTGTTCCACAGCCCACCAGAGCCAAACTTATACTAGATAAAATGATGCCTAAAGAAAACAAGCGTTTAACACGTTTCAATAAAATACCCCCTATTAATCTAGTTTTTAATAAATTCTGATTGTTGTTAATTATCTGAATACTTGCGATAATTAATTTTATTATATATGAATACTACTTACCATACAATAGAAAAATATAGGCGATTTTAGTAGAAAGATAGAGAAAACATAGAAATTATAGATAAGAAAACTTTAAATTTTGCCCAAAAATGCAACTAAAAATAAGGCCATTTACTATACAAGTAATAGTAAATGGCCTTATATAAAATTTATCTTTCTGCATTATTTCTCAAAAACTTGATGAATTACATCACTTGTTTTGCTGTTATTTAAATTTTTGTAAATACAGCTTGTTGGTTTTTTACGTAATATTTCAGAGAAAGCAATTGCCAATTCAGTTTCCCCTGCTACATGGATTTCTTCCCAACCTCGTTCTTTTTTCAAGCGTTCCACGGTAATACCCATACTTTTAAAGAACCTGTTTAAATTTTCTTTCAAACGGGACTCTAGAAAATCCACTTTACTACTTCCAATTACATGGGAACCAGTAGGGTCCATCTGTTTCGATTGTCCCCATTCTTCAAGGTTCGGATCAAATACGTAAGTAATTTCTTCCTTTACTACTCCCATTGCCGTATCCAAAATACGTACTTCCCCAAAGCTTGGTAAAATAATACCGGCTTCTGGATAGGCCTTGTACATATATTCTAGTTGTTCAAGAACCGGATGGTCTTCCCAGTGGAAGCTTGATTTAACTGGTACTTGTACATAGTGAACCGACCACAATTCCGGGTTTTCTGAAGCAAATAGAACGACTCCTTTTCGTAACTCATCCGGATTTTTATCTAGTTCATCTAATACTTTTTCCTTCAGTGCTTTTAATGATTTCAATTCAGTTTCTTTGTCTGACAGAAATTTATTTAGCTCTTTAAATCCATTTTTCATATGGATTTTCCAGCCTCCGTTTAAATTGTCTGGGTCTCCCGGATTCGTATTTAAATACATACTCAACACACCGCGTTCACCACTATGAAAGTCTTTCAATGCTTTAAGTTCTTTGCTTGATAACATGAGTTCCTTTACCTCCTAATAGTCTATACTTTAAAGCATGCCCTTGGATAACCAAGTTTAAAACGAATCGATTATTTGAACTTTCTGCTCGAATACCCATCCATTAGATATTTCACAAACGTATCATCTCTCACTAACCACGTAGCATAGTTTCTTTTCAAATATTTCTCCCCTTCATCAAAACTTTCAAATTTTAAATCGAGTATTTTTTTATTTTTTTCAATAATCCATTCGCTTTCCCCTGAGGGATAGAGAAAGAAAATTTCTTCCGTTTGATTTTTATAAAGACATCCGAATATAGAATGTTTTATATTGTATCGGTTTCGCCTTGCGTCTTCCCTCAGGGGATCTAAGTTAAATGTCTCTAAAACAAACTGAGCGTATGCTTCTTTAGTTAGTGAACTACCCGATGCTTTTGCATGCCCTCCGCCACCGAATGTACCAGCTACTTCTGAAACATCTACATGATCGTGTATGGTTCGAAATCCTAAGCGTTTTCCACCAATATTTAAAATAGCAATATAGTCTAAATGTGGGTATTCTTTGCCGAGTTCATTGCCAAGTTCAGAATGATAAGATTCGGCATACACAATACCTGCTAGATAATTCCCAACTTGTGTTTGGATAAGTTCTCTGCGTTTGCGTCGAATATAACGTTCGATTTTATTCTCTTCCATATCGAGTATTTTGTTTTCGAATTCGTCAAAACGAAAATGGTCATCCGTCATTAGTCGACTCAACATTTTTTCTTCAAATTCCTCAATAGTAATTAAGTAAAAAAGTGCATTAAGACGCTGCGCATGTGCATTTTCATTTTTCTCCCATTCCCACGTATCATATTGTCTAACTAGCTCTACAAATTCAGCAATTGCCTCAGATGGTTTTAATAGTTGATTACTTACAAGATGTTCATAAAACAAGGAAGTCGCAGAAGTTAATTTCCCTTCTTCGTCCTCAACGACTACATGTCCCCATTCATATTCGTTAAAATGCAGTGCAGTTTTATGATGATCTAGCAACTGAACTCGTCCATCTGACTGGTAAAAGTCATTAAGTTTTCTTTCATTTTCGTCGTTTACAGACAAATCAGTAATAAATAAAAAGGTATTCTTATCATCATTTTCCAAGAACCACTCTACTTCACGATTTAGACTGGCAATGGAATTGTATCTAACCTTCACCTGTTTACCAAAAGCGAGTTTCGCTAATATACCGCATCCGACGCCGTCCAAATCATTATGAGATAACAATTTATACATATTTTTCACCTCTCAAAGTAGTATGGATTTAAAAGGTGGAAATTATTGATTCGGATTGTTTTTTATCTAAAGAAAAGAAAAATCGAAACAGAATAAATGTAATAGAATGAACGGTGGTTAGTGTTGAAACTTTAGGGAAGAATAACTTTTGTGTTTCTATTTTTTTGAATGAAGGATGTGAAAAAATGGCTAAAATCGCAGTTGAAAAACCCTATGAAGACGTGAAAAACGCCTTAGAAGAAAAAGGACATACAGTAACGATGTTCAATACAGATGAAAATGTTTCTGGTTATGATTTAGGAGTAGTAAGGGCAATTAACGAGGGACATAATGATGAATTCACATTTCCAGTAGTGGCAATGTCAGGGATGTCCACTGACAATGTTGTAGAAGCTGTGGAAAACCGATTAAGTCAGTTTTAATCTAAAGGCATAAATGTATACATTTGAAACTTAGTCGTAGTAGAAGCATCATGACTTAAAGCAAAAAAGTCGAGCGGGGCATGACCACCGCTCGACTCTTTTTCTACAGTCAATTGCAAGGAAGATTTTGTTCGTCGCTACCTTAATCTAAATGTACATTGGAATATTCTAACTTTAGAACTTATCGTATATCAAAAGGAGCTGATACTATGGATGCGAAACGCGCGCAAGAAATCTCTACATCACAAGTCATGGCCAGTGTCTCCTTTAACGGGGAACCCGTATATATTGAACATGTTGATCAAAGCAACGGACAGGTGACGATACATCCCCTTGCCAATCCATCAAGTAAACAAAGTGTTGCTGTAGCCGAATTAGCTGAACAATAATGGAGTTGGGCCATTTACTGTATTTTCTTTAGCCTCTTTCTTTATGGAAAGAGGCTTTTTATATTGAGTAAGAAAGATTTGTGATACCTTATGAGCTAAACTCCAAATTCCTTTACGCTTTAACTGGACTAGGTTTTCTGTACCCACTACCAGGATGACCCTCTGGCAATAGGCTACTTCCATGGTCAAACAACTTTTCTCTTAATGTACCTTTTTGGTAGTCTGTTTTATATAGTCCTCTTTTTTGTAAGATTGGAACGACCAGATCAATAAAATCTTCCAGGCTTGCTGGTGTAACAAGATGATTTAGATTAAATCCATCCACACCTGATGCTTCAAATTGAAATTGTATGGCATCTGCCACTTCACTTGGATTTCCAACAATGATTGTATTGCTGTCCAGTTTTTCAAGCCGGCCAATCGCTTCTCCGATAGACAATTTTTTAGCAGAATCCTTGGTTAACGATGCTGCTTTATAGTGACCGTGTTCTGTAGGTTTAAATTCAAATGGATTGTTCAGATCTTTTTCATTATATTCGGCTAAGTCGTATCCACTTGCTCCGCCAAATTGAGCCTTTGCTGCATCAGGACTCCATAAACGGTTAAACTCCTGATATTTCAATTCCGCTTCTTCCGTTGTTTCCGCCACAATTACAGTTAGGAAAGAAAAGACTTTGATATGATTAGGATTCCGGCCATATTGTACTGCACGAGTTTTGATGTCCTCGGTATAGAACTTGATTCTTTCTGGAGTAGGTCCACCAACAAAAACACATTCGGCATGCTTCGCTGCAAGCGCCCTTCCTTTTTCAGAAGTACCGGCCTGATAAATGACAGGCGTTCTCTGTAAAGATGGCTCACTTAAATGTGGACCTTCAACGCTGAAATATTTACCGGTATGATTAATCTCATGAACCTTGGAAGAGTCTATCAAAATACTATTCTCCACATCTTCTAGAAAAGCTCCGTCTTCCCAGCTTGATTCCCATAGCTTATATGATACTTCAAGAAATTCGTCAGCAATTTCATAGCGTTGATCGTGTTTGATCATCTCATGAAGACCAAAATTTCTCGCTGCATTAGGAAGATATGAAGTGACCACGTTCCAGGCGACTCTTCCTTTGGTTAAATGATCTAGTGTAGAAAAGCGTCTTGCTGTTCCGAAAGGCTGTTCATATGTTGTGCTAACTGTAAAGGCAAAAGAAAGGTGTTCTGTGACGCTTGCCATAACAGGAATAATTAATGCCGCATCAAGTAGGGGTACTTGTAGACCATCTCGAATAGATGGTTCCTTGCTTTGCTGATACGTATCATAGACTCCGAGTACATCTGCAAAAAAGATGGCATCGATTTTGCCTCGCTCCAAAAGTTTTGCCATTTCAATCCAATACTCCAAATCCTTATAGTTACGTTGCCGCTTGCTATCCTTGTGTTTCCATAATCCATGAGAATTGTGCATAGCACTAGCCATATCGAATGCATTAATTATTATTTGTTTTGTCATTCCTTAACCTCCATTATTTTTATTATTTCATCCATTCTGGCCAGACATATCCTTGGTATTTCTCGCTTTCCTCATTTAATTTCTTGAATTCCTTTGATTGATAAGCCTCGAAGAGATCTTTTGCTAATTGACTGTCTTTATCCTTTCCTCTTACCGCAACTACGTTTAAGTAATGTTTAGGTGTTTTTTCTAAAACAATTGCTTCCGTTAATTTCATGCCTGAAGAGATTGCAAAGTTGCCATTAATAAATGAATAATCAACGCTATCGAGCGCTCTTGGAATCTGTGCGGGTTCAATAGGTTGAATGACTATTTTCTTTATATATTCAGAGATGTCTTTTTCAGATGCTTTTGTTGGGTCTGTTCGTTCTTTCAATTTGACCCAGCCGAGCTCCTCAAGCATGGCTAGTGCACGTGCCTGATTTACTGGTTCATTTGAAGTGGCTATAGTTGCGCCATCCTCGACTTTATCTATCGATTTATGTTCTTTAGAATAAATTCCAATTGGTGCAGTTGGGACCTTTATCAATTCAGTAATATCCAAACCCCTGGATTCCGCAAATGTTTTCAAATAAATCTCATTTTGAAATACATTGGCATCAATGTCTCCCTCTTCTAGTGAAATATTTGGCTGAATATAATCATTGAATTCAATGATTTCCACTTTATAGCCTTTTTCCTCAAGAAAGGGTTTGATGCCCTCTGTCACCTGGTCACTATAGGGTCCTGAAGTAGCGCCTATTTTGATTGTCTTTTTATCTGATTCTGCATTAGTCTCACCGCTACTTGAACAAGCGGTTAACAACACCGAAAGTATGAGGAAGATGCTAAGTAATGCTATTTTTTGAATTTTCATCTTTTTCCTCCTTTATTATTTCATCAGTTTTGATTCGATTATTTAAAAAGTTGTACTTACTTCTTTGAGCTATTTCCCTGATTCAATAATTCTTTTTTCTCTAACTCCCAGTAACACCTTTGAATCTCAATCTATTTAAATGCGTCCAATGCCTGTCTGGCTAACAGGGAAATCACAGCATCATCCATTGGTGGATTATGAAGTCCTGCTCTAACATCTCTGTAATACCGCTGTAGAGGGTTTGATCTTTGGAGGCTTTTTGCCCCAACAATCCTCATAGCTAAATCAACTACGACATTAGCGCTGTTAACTGCCACATGTTTCGCAGCAGCTAGCTCCGCTCCCATGCTAGGACGCTTTTCCGGCTCATCGTCCCAGCGTTGCGCAATCGAGTACAAAACATGTCTTGCTTTTAATAGCTCAAGTTCCATTTCACCAATTTTCCTCTGAACCTCAGGAACATCCTTTATTGGTCCTGGCAAACTGTTCGGCTTGTACTCTGAAGCAAATGTAACTGCATAATTTCTGGCAGCGATGGCAATTCCGAGGTAGCACGCTGGGACATGTAAAAGCCATGCTCTAGGGAGATCTTCTAAGTTCCCAGTTTCCGTTTCCACTAGGGCTTCTAGAGGCAGTTCTACATTATTTAGAACCAAGTCATCACTCCTCGTTCCACGCATCCCAACCATATCCCAGTTTTCCTCGACGCTTACTCCCTTAAGTTTATGGTCAACTAAAAAGACACCAATCTCTCCCGTTTCCTCAATCGTTGCGGTCACCAGAGAAATATCAAGTGCAAGAGCCATCGAGGTAAATGACTTTCTACCTGTAAGCACCCATTTGCCATCCTTATTGACTACAGTCGTTTGTGGCTTGCCTCCTCTTGTCGGACTTCCTGTTGCAAGCTCAGAAGCGGCTCGGTTAATAAGTACATGATTTTGGACCACTTGACAGCAAAGGTGTTCAAACTTTTTCCTTTTCCATTTGCGATTCACTCGTAGATCATAAATCACTCCAAGATGCCAACCAATACATAGGGCAGTTGTAGGGTCACCCTGACTGAGTCGTTCTTGCAACAGAAGAAATTCGTATAATGAAATTTCCTTTCCGCCATACATTTTTGGAACAGCAAGAGAAATATATTGTGAGTCTTTTAATTCTTGGAAGTTTTCAAACGGTAACCTTCCAGTTTCATCCACTTCAGTAGCTCTTGAACTGAAGCGGTCTGCTAATCGTGCAGTTTGTATAAATAAGGCTTTTAGAAAATCTGTTTTAATAAACGGACTAAATAAATCCTCCGATAACTTTGAATATTTTGATTCATATTCCTTAAATTCAGTCCCTTGAGGATTCACTTTTTGCGCAGAAAGTAGTTCCACTTCCTTACCCCTTTCATTTTCCTCTTTAGTACAACAGCAGTTTTTCGAATATAAAAGAGCCCCTTTCATTTTGAAAGAGGCAACAATTCGTTGTATCGCCTTATCTTCCAGAATGAAATCATTCTGCAGGAATTAGCACCTTACTAGAGGAGGTTGCTGGACTTCACAGGGCCTGTTCCCTCAGTCTCTCTTGATAAGTTGCTATTAAATTGGTTGAGGTTGAAATCTTCATGGTTCTTTTTCTTGTTTTTACACAGATACCCCTGTTTGTAATTGTCTTTCTTCTTCAAGTGCCTTCAATTCTCTTCTTAAAATTTTCCCGCTAATCTTTGTTTTAGGAAGCTCATCTAATACTTCAATTTCACGAGGAGCGGCATGTGCTGACAATTTATATCTCACAAATTCTCTGATTTCTTTTATTAAAAGTGGTGAATTTTCATAACCCTTCTTTAGCACTATAAATGCCTTAACAATTTCACCACGTACTGGATCAGGCTTGCCAATTACCCCTGCCTCTGCAACGGCTTCATGTTCAATAAGCTTGCTCTCGACCTCGAAAGGTCCAATTCGCTCACCAGAAGAGTTAATCATGTCATCACTCCGACCTTGAAAGAAAACATAACCATCTTCATCCTGATACGCCAAATCCCCAGAAAGGTACCATTCTCCAAACCGGAAATAGGAATCGTATTTCTCTTTGTTTTTCCATACTTCTCTCATTATTGCTGGCCAAGGTGCTTTGATTGCGAGATGGCCGATTTGTCCAGACGGTTGCTTCGTCCCTTCATCATCCAGAATGGCTACTTCAATCCCAGGAAAAGCTCGACCCATAGAACCAGGCTTAATGACTTCAGAAGGCAAATTAACAATCAACTGCGCACCTGTTTCTGTCATCCACCAAGTGTCATGAATCCGTTGCCCCAATTTTTCGATACCCCAGTGAATGACTTCAGGGTTAAGTGGTTCACCAACACTCAAAAGGTGTCGAAGTGACGTTAAGTCATACCGTTGTAATATCGCATCCCCTTCCGCTTTCAACATCCGAAAAGCTGTAGGAGCGCTGTACCAAACAGTGACCCCTGTCCTTTCAATGGTTGAAAACCAGGACTCTGCATCAAATCTTCCACCAAATAAGACTATCGTTGCACGATTTAACCAAGGAGCAAAGATTGCATAAACGGTTCCTGTAACCCATCCGGGATGAGCTGTACACCAATAAACATCATCCTCTTTGATATCAAGTACCCATTTACCAGTTTGATACTGCTGTATCATTGCTTGATGTGCGTGTATGATTCCTTTCGGTTTACCGGTGGATCCACTTGTATAATGAATATTAAGGCGATCATCTAAATCAAGCCATTCCGTAACATTTCGCTCAGTCTTTGTAAGCCTTAATAACTCATTCAATGAGATTTCCCCAACAGCACATTGTTCTGGTTCTGCTGTAACAAAGATTTTCTTAAGTGTTGGTAAATCTCCTTTTGGTACTCGTTTGACCAACTCGCTATCCGTGATTAAGTAGCGTCCATTACAGTCAGCGATTCTATCCCTTATAGCTTCTTCCATAAATGCTTCGAATAATGGACCTGCAACCGCTCCTATTTTGACAGCTGCCATCATCGCAATATAGCAATCTGGATTTTTAGGGAAAAATATAAAGACAATATCGCCTTTCTTCACACCGTTAGTCTTTAATATGGTTGCTAGATGATCTGTTTTTTCTTTCAGTTGTGAAAATGTAAATTGAATTTCTTCCTCATCATTTAAATAGTGAAGGGCAACTTTATCTCCATACCCATCGTCTACGTGGCGATCAATACATTCATGAGCCATATTCACTTTTTCCGAATTGTACCAACTAAACTGTTTTTCAACTTCTTGCCAGGAAAAATCCGTTACCCCATCTTGATAGTTATTGAGATTATAAATATGATTTTCAGCTTTATTTGGCAGTAGATTTAACGTTGTCATGATTCTCCCCCTTTTCAACTTGAGATAGATCTAATAAATCAAGGATGATTGCCTTCATTTTTGCTAATTCTTCATCTCCACGTGACCGGGGTTTTGTAATGGGTACATGAAGTTCTTTATGTATTTCACCAGGTTGTCCTCGTAAAATAAAGATTCGATCAAATAAGTAAAGAGTTTCATCGATATCGTGTGTTACCAAAACAATCGACGACTGATATTGAAATCAAATATTCAACAGTAAATCCTGTAATTTAAATCTTTTACTGACTTGATTTTGGAATTATTCGTTACAAGAGCTGTCCACTCAGGTTTGGAATAAACATACACACTCTCTATCGGTGATTCTTTCCCTTTCGCTAACAATGCTCCGGCTCCTGCTGTAGAACCGAAATCAACACAGCTACTATTTAGGAATTCGAGCGCCTTATTACTGCCTTGACTGAGAACAAACTCCACTTCAATTCCGTCTTTTTTGAATTCCTCTTCTGCCCAACCAAAGTCTCTTAACACAAAACTTGTAGGTGAATAGTATGCATAATCTAGCGTGATTTTTTCGGTTTGTTATTTTTTTCTCCCTTTGCAGTTTCTGAGCACCCTGCAACTACAACTACAACTAATAACATAATCGATATAAAACCTATTAGTAACTTTTTCATTTTCTCTTTCCTTCTATTTTCTCGAACTTAGATTTGATTAGATTTCACACGCATAGGTAACAATCGATCCTCTTATTCGTTGGGCTTCCTTGTAAGTGCAACGATTATGAATGACGTCTAATCCTGCTTCTCTTGCAATTGTTGCAGCCTCTGGTGAAATAACGCCTTCCTGCAACCAGAATATCTTCGGCTTTACTTGTGCCGCTTCTTTTGAGACTTCAATAGCTGCCTCTGGACTACGGAACACTTGGACGATATCAATCGGTCCTGGAACTGATGTTAAATCTGGATAAGCTTTTTCTCCTAAAACTTCCTTTTCCACTGGATTAACAGGAATGATTTTATAGCCAAGACGCTGCATTTTTCTTGCTAAACGATTGCTTGGTCTTGAAGGATTTCCACTTAGCCCCACGACCGCTAAAGTCTTTTGTCGCTGCTCTTCTTTTCCATTCACTGTTTCATGAACGGTTGGTGATTGCAAAGCCCACCGAATAACACCTTCATCATTGACAACAACTTCAATTTTCTTTTTGCCACTCGGTGCCTGCCCAGTTGCTTCAAACAAAGCCCGGTCCAGGTCATTCTTCAAATCGCGAACCGACTCAATACCAATCGAAAGTCGAATTAAATCTTCGGTTACTCCTGTTAATTGAAGTTCTTCTGCGCTGAGCTGCTGATGTGTAGTTGAAGCTGGATGAATAATTAATGATTTGGCGTCACCAACATTCGCTACGTGTGACCACAATGCAACATTGTCGATTAACTTCTTACCAGCATCTCTTCCTCCTTTAATTCCAAAGTTTACGATTGACCCAAAGCCGTTCGTCAGATACTTCTGAGCTAATTCATGTGCTGGATGGTCTTCTAGTCCAGGATATGAAATCCACTCAACACCAGGATGGTACTTAAATATTGAGCTAACTCTTGCGCATTCTTATTATGTTTTTCAACACGAACATGCAATGTTTCTAAACCTTGGAGTAGATAAAATGCACATTGTGGACTCAAACATGAACCGAAATCGCGAAGCATTTGTACACGTAGTTTCGTGCTAAAAGCGAGAGTTCCAAAGTCAAAAGCATATCTAATGCCGTTATAGCTGTTATCTGGTTTTGTGAATGAAGGGAATTTTTCACTGTTCCAATTAAAACGTCCGCCATCAATTACAAGTCCACCAATGGTTGTACCGTGACCTCCAATCCATTTTGTGGCGGAGTGAACAACAATATCAGCCCCCCAAGTGATCGGCTTACACAAATACGGTGATGCAAATGTATTATCAATGATTAGTGGAATTCCCGCTTCGTGAGCAATATCGGCAACTTTTTCTACATCCAGCACTTGGAGGCTAGGATTTCCAATAATCTCTCCATAAAGTGCTTTCGTCTTCGGTGTGATCGCCTTACGGAAGTTTTCCGGATCGTTTGCATCTACAAAATGAACCGTGATTCCGTATCTTGGAAGAGTGGTAGAAAATAAGTTATATGTACCGCCATAAAGACTGGAAGCCGCAACGATTTCATCACCTGCACTAGCAATATTCATTACCGCCAAAGCAATGGCCGCCATGCCTGATGAAGTCGCAACAGCTGCAACGCCATCTTCTAAAAGTGCAATTCGTTTTTCTAATACATCAACTGTTGGATTACCAATTCTTGAGTAAATATTTCCTGGCTCATCTAAGGCGAACAAGCTTTGTGCATGTTCAGTATTGTGGAACACATAAGAACTAGTCTGATAGATAGGAACCGCGCGAGAACCTGTGGTTGGATCCGGTGATTGACCTCCATGCAATAATAAAGTCTCTAAATCGTAGCTTTCATTGTGAGGTGTCATTTATTTTTCCTCCTGAAATTTTGTTCAAAGTAATACAATTGGATTACTTGGTTTAATACTTAAAAAGGTGCCTTATTTTGCTTTAGAACTCCCTTTGATAAAATGCAATTTGTTATTTATTAATGCGAGTGTTATGTCTAAAATGTTCTCAATAATCCTCTTTCTTGTAATTTTCTCCATTCTGATTATTAGTCTCTTAAACTACTGTCACTTTTTGTTTATTAATTATTTCAACAAAGTAGGAAAGTTGCTTTTTCAGCCTTTGCAACACTTCATTTTCCACAATTGGCTGCTCTGGTTTCAGTTTATCAATTTGACTATCCACCAAATATACCCCTTTTAAGCTTTTTCCTTTTAACGTCGCAAGTAGTGGTTTTAATGTATATTCGAGTGCCAATAAATGAGCAGAACTGCCACCTGTCATCAACGGCATACTAGTGTATCTTGCAAAACATCTTGCGGCAAAATATCCAGTAATGCCTTTAGAACTCCAGAATACGCAGCTTTGTAAACGGGTGACCCTACAATAACCCCTTTAGCTTCATGGATTAAAGAGCTAATATCCCCAATAGCTGGACTATCGAATTTCCCTAAAAACAAATCTTCCATCGGCACATCTCTTATAGACAAATGGGTAACGGAAAAACCTTCTTCTTTAAGCAAAGAGCCTAAGTACTTCAACACTAGATCTGTTCGTGAAAACTCAGATGGACTTCCAGACAATATGACAATTTCACTCATGTTCATTTTCCTCTCTATTTTGGAATTCCTTTGTTATTTATTTGAATTACTCACTGTATACAGAAATAAAATGCCCCCTTTTCTCAACGTTAGAGAAAAGGGGGCATTAATATCCAAGAAATACCGCTCTTATCTCCAAGAAAGAATTTCTTGCTGGAATTAGCACCTTTCTGACATAGTCAGAGGTTGCTGAAGCGTCAATGGGCCAGTCCCTCGGCTTCTCTGGATAAGATTATTTAATTTGGTAAAGCATTAGCACTTTAAACTAATAGTATGATAGTCAATTGGCAATCATTTTATGATAAAAATCTTAACTCTTTTTCTCCAATAAAAAAAGACCATCACATTAGAGAAGGTCTTAGTCCTTCTCTTATCTTGCAGGTAAGTATTACCTGCCGGAATTAGCACCTTATCAAGGTAAACCTTGATGGTTGCTGGGTTTCACAGGGCCAAGTCCCTCCACCACTCTGGATAAGAGTATAAAATTATTTTATTGCCAATACTTAACAATCATTTACTATGTTTATGATTGTAGTTTATTCAGAATTTAATGTCAACAATAAATTAGGAATCTTTTCTTCTGATTAGAAAACTTTTCTGGTTGAGTATATTATCGAAAAAATCTTCCTAAAGCCTTCACAATCCGTTCATCTCAATCCATGTAACGAGTCTTCCTCAAATCGTCACTTCCTCTTTTCCCGGGAAATCGCGCAAAGTGACAATCCTGAACAAACGTGTGCGACAAAAATCGAGGAATATCAGGGCTTCCAATACACTATGATTCCCCATATGTTGAAACTGGTAAGGATTAGGATAAAGATACTCGAAATAGAATTCCCAATTTGTTTCTTCATCGATTTTAAAAACTTCCACTTCATATCCCTACGATTGATAGTAGCCGTTCGCTTCCAAAACTAGAACTTCATCTTCCCCCAGAGTAGAATAAAAAATAATATCTCTGATTCCGGCAGTGGTTATTCTTCCCACATTAATATATTTTTTGAGCTCTGCAGACTCTTTAAAATCATGTTCGATTTCGTTCAATTCTTCCGCTTCCGACCCAACATGGAACCCATCTTCATTTGGCGCCTTTAATGCAAATCTAAATGCAAACGCATGCTTGTACAGTTCCGTGTCAATTTCTTGCGATACCTCCATATCCAATACAATGGCAGCATGCTTTTCATCAATAAAACCAAAATAGGTATCCCAGTATTCCGACATTTTAAATCTTCCTTTTCCCCTAACCATGTTAATGGGAAATAAATTTCAAATGTTCTTGTTTGATGAGTTCAATAAACTTTTTCTGTTCCACATCATCTATGAGCAACATATTAAGATTATTGGACTTTGAAATAAATCTCTTTACTTTACTGTTATTCCAAATGATATAGTTATAGCGGTAATCTTCGTTTAAAGTGACAAACCAATCTTCTTCTTTCAGTTTCTCTACATTTTTCTCAAATTTGGATTCCGGGATAAAAAAGAACAAAAACAAATCTGCGATCAGTCCAATGATAAACTCCAATAACTCACACACCTCTTCTCATGAAATAAAAGTCATGGGGTCAATAACCGATACCTTTTTAACATGATCTGTTTAATTTTCATTGTGGTTTCACTGTAGATTTTTGGGTAGAAGAAAATTTGATTATCCCCACCAATAAAAATAGCATACTAATCACCCATAAAGCCCCTGCAAATCCTAAACTTAGAGATATTTCTTCAGATGCCATGGGATGGTTAATATCAAAACTAATTGCTTTTAATGCATGGCTGATTGCCCAAGTAAAGAGTACAAGAAAACCATTAACAAATGCATTAGCCAATCTAAATGGTTGTCGTTTTTTCGAGAGCATTAATACCAAAACAACTATAAATGCGATACCCATTATGACTGAAAATCCACCAATTAACACATTCCCATTGTTTCCTGTTCCATCGGCATATCTCTTCAAACCTCCTATAAAGAATTCATTTTATTCATATTAACATAAAATGACAATACTTCTGTAAAAATATAGGGAGTTCAATTCATATACGAATTGAACTCCCTTGTATTTAACTTAATACATTTTGTACTCAATTACCGAAATCATCATCCTTCTTGCGGGACCACACCACCACGGGTATTAACAATAATGAAAGAAAGCCCCCAGCAAGAGAAAGTACAGTGTAACTTGTTTGTGCTACTACTATCCCTGAAAGACCTCCACCTGATACACCAGCCAAAGCTACCAAGACATCTACACTTCCCTGAGTCTTAGCGCGGTTGGATGGCTGTGTAGAATCCACGATGAGTGCTGTGCCACTAATCAAACCAAAATTCCAGCCAAGTCCAAGAAGAACTAGTGCAATAATAAGTACGAGCAAGGAATCACCAGGTGCAAATGCAGCTACAAGACCTGCGGCCATTAACGTTGCTCCAGCAGCGATTGTCATAACAATACGACCCAACTTGTCAACGAGTACACCTGTCACAAGAGATGGCAGGTACATAGCTGCAACATGGAAACCAATGACCATTCCTACATCACTTAATCCATGACTGTGGTGTCTCATATGTACAGGAGTCATTGTCATAATGGCTACCATGACTATTTGGGTAATAACCATTACTGTTGCGCCTAAAATGATTCCTCTTTTGTTATTAATCTGTGTTTTGTCATTCTCATTTAAAAGATTACTATCATTTAGTTTCTGATTCTCTGCAATGGCATTTGCTACGGCAAGAGGATCAGGACGAAGTAATACTAAAAGAACTAAACCAGCAATAATAAAGGCTGCCGCTGCTAAAATGAATGGACCAGCAAGCGCAGGAACACCGATTGACTTGGCGAACTGCCCCATTACTCCAACTAAGTTCGGACCTGCAAAAGCACCGAATGTAGTTGAAACCAAGGCAATACTAATCGCTGTACCACGCTGCTTAGAATTGGCTAAGTCAGTCCCTGCATAGCGTGCTTGTAAGTTGGTTGCGGTACCAAAACCATAGATTAGGAATGATGCAAACAGAATGAAAATATTGTTAGTTAATGCAGCAACCACTACCCCGATTGCTCCGATACCTCCAGTCAAAAATCCTGTAGCAAGTCCTGAACGCCGTCCAAAACGTTGCGACAGCCGACCTATAATTAAGGCAGCCGCTGCAGAACCAAGTGTAAACAAGGCTACCGGAACCCCTGCAAAACTATCAGTTCCTAGCATATCCTGAGCAAGGAGTGCTCCAACTGTTATCCCAGCTGCAAGTCCTGCTCCCCCGAAAATTTGTGAAAGGACAACGATCCACAAGGTACGTCGGTAGAGCTTTTGTTGCTTCTCAGGTGAATCAAGATAACTCTGCATCCAATCTGGATGACTTTTAATATTGCCTGAATCATCAGGTTTCTGCGACATCATTCAAACCTCTTTTCGAAGAAATAAACTTTATACATGTTATGATTTCTATAATCATTATATCCTCTTTAATCTTCAAAAGATGATAGGTTTTAAATTTAGTAAAAAACCAAGACTAGTACACCTAAAAGACAGTGAAAAACAGTGAATGCATGACTATATTCCTGACCGAGAAGTAACTGTCTATGCAGGAAATCCTCGGTCTCTTATCTATTAAAGCATTCACCAATGTAAATTACCCTAACCATTATTTATTACATACATAATATATTGCGCATCATCTCCAACACCTTGGAGGAGAGAAGATCCTCTCCTATGTTGCCAAGAAAGACCCAAGAAGTACAATCCCTTTATTGTTGTAACACCTCTTTGGTGTTTGACTTTTCCTTCTGCATTCAATATACCGGTGATGTGAAGCCAGGAAAAGTCAGTTTTAAAACCCGTTGACCAAATAATATTATCAACTTGAAGATTACTTTGATCATCAAATATAAGATAGTCCATTTCAGCATTCACCACTCTTCCCTTCATAGTAATATCCCAGTCTTTGATGGCTTCTTTTAATTCAAAACCAAAGATGGGATCACCTCTTTGTTGAAGTTTTTTCCCTAGGAAGGAAGAGCTGGTCGCTTTTAATATCCCTAGCTTATCAAACCACCAAAATATGCTTTTTCTTGCCACAACTAACGGCAAAAAAGATAGTTTATGGCCAACAGAAATGTATGTATTCTTCACGGTAGATAGTTCAACAGCAATTTGAGCACCACTGTTCCCTCCACCAACAATCATTACCGTACCTTCTTGTAATTGGAACGGATTTTTGTATTCTGAAGAGTGTATCTGAAAAACCCGTTTACTAATCTTTTCGGCAAAAGGTGGAATGTATTTATTCTGAAATGCTCCTGTAGCCACCACTAAGTTTTTAGAAGTTACAGTTCCCTTATTCGTTACTACGGTAAAGATGCCATTGGTGTTGGTTACTTCTATGACTTCAGTTTCGAATTGAATCGGTAAATTGAAATTCGTAGCATAATCATGTAGATAGATTGCTATGTCATCTTTTGAAGGGAAATCGTGTTTATCCCCGTCTAGGGGTAGACCTGGTAAAGAACTGAACATTCTTGGTGTAAACAGCTTTAACGAAACATATCTGTTTTTCCATGCATTTCCGGCTCGAAGCCCTTTTTCCAAAATGAGAAACTTTTCGTTACCCCGCTGTAAATAGTAGCCCATTGCTAATCCAGCTTGTCCTGCACCGATTACAACCGTATGATACATACTATTTTTCTCCCTCTATGAATACTTAATTATCAAAGGTTTGAGTCGTTTTATTGAGTTTCAAAAAATTTTCCGTCTAATGCTGGACTAATTAAAACTTATGATCGAACATCTATTTTTAATCATTTTTTTCCATTGCTTAGAATATAAGACAAGCATACTGATTGTGATTAAAGTGAACGCTGTAAGAGCCAATAATGGAATCGCAATAAATTCAAACCAATTGATGTATTCAGAGCTACAAGGAACACCACTTACACAAGGTCTAATTCCTCCGAAACCAGGAACTTTATCATTTCATTCTGTTTTATTAAGATTTCTTCAATAGGTATCTCTACTCCGTCTTCATTGAGTACTTTAAGAATGCTTGTTTTCTCAACTGTTGTGTTAAACAGAAAGTTATGCTTGATAATTCTCCTTTTACGACCTCACTACTTGCAGGGGTAGAACTTGAAAGTCCAGAGTGCCCTAAAGCAGAGGGAGCAAATAGAAAAAGAAATAGTAATGTTAAGATGATTGATTTTTTTAACTGCAAAGCCCCCTATTGCCTCTTGTGACAGGAAATAATATTCAAACAAGCATTTGAATATTATTATTGACTGTTAGGTATGCGTAAGAATCCATAAAAGCTATCAGAATTTCTACTGATAGCTTTTATGATTTTAGCTGTTAAATTTAGTTCTAGCGAACAGTGTCTTGTTACACAACTAATTTATCTTTCGCTTTTTGTTGTCGATTATAAACAAATTTAGATAAAGTGATGCTACTTTCATATAAAAGTAATAATGGAATGATCACAAGAATGTCTGAGATGAAATCTGGTGGTGTAATTATTACGGATGTAATAATCAACACGAAATACGCATATTTCCTTATTTTTGTTAGAAGATATGGATTAATTATTCCCAAACTTGTTAAAAACATAATCACGACTGGCAGTTCAAATAGAAATCCAAAAGGTAACGTCATGTTTAACAAAAATCGGAAATACTTTTCTGTTGTGAAAAAAGTCGTAAACATGTCATCGGATAATGACATCAAAAAACTCATCACTAAAGGAAATAAAATAAAGTACCCAAAACTAATTCCTACAATAAATAGAATAAATAGTGCTGGTACATAAGCAAGCGTCACTTTACGCTCCTTTGCTGTCAATCCGGGACTGATATAACGCCAAACTTGATGTGCAGCAATAGGCATGGTAGCGGCTAATGCGACAACACTTGCAATCATTAAATACACCATTAATATGTCACTTGGTCCTAATAAAGCTAGCTTAAATGGTAAGTCTTTGACGAGTAAGTGATAAATATCTTGGACGTAAATGAAGGCCAGCAAAAAGAACAATAGAAAAATTCCTAATGTGATAATAATTGCCTTACGTAATTCTTCTAAATGTTGAACAACTTTCATGCTTTGACCTTTCATCTACACCCCTCCTTGAAACTTTCAAAATTTTATTACACTTCTTTAATTTATGTCTTTATGTTCTTTCTCTTGAGTTTTCGCAACACTTTTGTCATCTGATAAAAGATCTTTAGTTGAATTTTTAAATTCTCTTAATGTTGAACCGAATGCTTTTCCGATTTCAGGCAACTTAGAAGGCCCGAAAATGATAAGCGCAATTACTAAAACTAAGATTAATCCTGGAATTCCTATGTTTTGAATCATGGTATCCTCCTATTTTTACTATATTTTTAAATAGACAACTATCATATTTCTAAACTATTTATCAAAAAATCATTTAAGTTAATATCTTTCCCAAGTTCTTTTAAACCTTTATTTATCTTAGCAATCGTTGAAAATCTCGGTAAATAATTTTGATTGTTGCATAATTTTGAAATGGTTGCATAACCAATTTTAGAAGCTTCTTCTAACACAGATATATTTATATCATTCTGTTTATCTAGCCAAATACCAAAATGACTCCTTTTTTCAGAACGATTTCTTTTCAATTCCTTTCACCTCAGAACAATTTAATATTTCACAAAAAAGGCTGTAAGATACATGATTAATAGACCTGCTGCAAAACCACCGAAATTTAACCAAGAAACAGTTGGTTCTAAATGTTTCTTGTGATCGTTTATTAACATTTTTGTGATGACATAAATTACTTGTAAAATGGCACCTGCACCAATCCCTAGGAACAACGCTCCGAGTATTGGTGAGAAAATAAATCCACCAAACCAAGTACCTAAAATAGCAGGAGCACCCGCTATTATTCCAAGTAATACAAAGTCTCGAATACGAGGTTTCATTTTTAATAAAGGTGCTGCTATTCCGATACCTTCAGTAATATTATGAAGAGTAAACCCAATGATTAAAAATGTTCCTAGTGCAGCTTCACCTAGTGAAAAAGAAGTCCCTATTGCTAATCCTTCTCCAAAGTTATGAAGCCCGATTCCGACAGCCATCAATAAAGCAATATTAAAAGGTGAAAAAGCTTTCTTTTCTAATCTTTTTTGTTGATATTGATCAAAACCAATTAATAATATGAAAGTTAGTAATGCACCTAGAATAACCACCATGTTACCTTGCAAAACTGCTGGTGCTTCTGCACCGATTTCAAAGCCATCAGCCAAAGTTCCAATAAATAAGAATAGAAGTAACCCAACTGTAAGAGCAAGAATCGCGTTAATCCATTTTCGCGAGAAACGTTTCATAAACGGATACCACAATAATCCTAATGTAATTGGGACAACTCCCACATAAAAGCCGATAAATCCATAATTAAGGAAATTGCTCCAACTTTTTTCTGGTGTGAGAGTAGCTGCTGCAATTTCACCTTCTGTAATAATTCCGTTGTCAGTAATAATCTTAATTACGTGTGGGTCCCCTTGCACCCACGGATAATTGATCGTGACTTTTCCTTCTTCAAATCGTTTAAATGTTTCTGATGGAGAGACACTAAAATTCCAAATTGAATCATTTACTATTACTTGAGATATCGTTAATGGTTCTGGGCCCGTATTACTGATTGATAATTCAAATCCGTTATTTGTTGTATTTATACGTTCAATATTTAATACCTCGATTGGGGCAGCTGGGTCTTTTTCAATACCAGCGCCATTTATCATCACCCATGCAACTACTACGATAAGTAGCAACATAGGAATTAATCCTGAAATTAACCATTTAACCTTCACTGTGTAAACCTCCCTTATTCAACTTCGAAGAATCCCATCCAACCTAACTCAGCGAACTCGCTTACATGAGCATGGAACATATATTTTCCTGTATACGGAAAACGAACTTCTAGTATCCCTCGTTCACCCTGACATTGCATAATTGTGTCAGTGAATTGTGAAGGGTTATCGTTTCGACCGGTTGGATAATACGTAAAATAATTCGCATGTAAGTGAAACGAGTTCAATAAATCGAATTCAGTCAAATTACTTAGGTATATTCGAACGAGCTGATTTTTCTTGATTTTAATCGGGTGATTCATAAAGGCATTCGCATAGCCATTTACCGTATAAAATTCGTTTTCACCGTCTAAATCTAAATCAAACCCATTCATGACCATGTTCAATTCTAACGCCGGTTCTCTTGGCTTTTTTGGATCGATAATAAAATTACCATATAACCCTTTATGAATATGTCGAGCTAAAGGCATGACATGGCAATGGTAAATTTGTAATCCATATGGTTTTGCTTCAAATTCATACGTGAATTTTTGTCCGGGATAAATGGGCTCCAATCCATCCATTTCTGGTGGATGAATTCCATGAAAATGAATCGAGTGAGGATGACTACCTTTATTAGTAAAATGAAAACGTAAAAGGTCACCCTCAGTACAACGAAATGTCGGTCCAGGAATCGTTCCGTTATAGGTCCAACCGGGAAATTTAATTCCTTTTGCAATTTCGATCTCTTTATCAATCGCCTCAACTTCATATACTCTCAATGTCTGGCCATTTGGCAAAATACTCACTTTTCCATAATCAAACGTAGTAAGTAATTTTTCAGCCATTTTATAGCCATCGCTTTTTGATACATCCGTCATATTATTACTGTGATTCATGTTGCCGTGCTTTTTACCACTGTGGGTAGCAGCTTTAACTACGGGAGTTAATCCCGCCATTGTATTTACAAAATAACTGCCGGCTAATCCAATAACTCCTGCAGACCCCAACTTTAAAATATCACGCCTAGACACATTGTTTTCTTCACTCATTGTTTGACCCTCCTCAAAAAAGTTTCCCTAAGGAAAATATATAGTTATTACACTCACTTTATTCCTGAAGGAAACTTTTTGTCAATACTTTTTTCTTTTTTTAAAAAAAGCACTTCTTCCAAATAAGGTTGAAGTGCTTTAGTTCATAGAGGATGTAAACGTACAGTTACATCCTTTTTTCTTATTTCAGTTTTCAATTATATTTTATCTGGCCTTACTAACTACTTCATATTTATTACGCGATTGTTTCATTAATAATCAATCCGTAAAAACGGGTTTTCCTCAACCAATCTCCCCTTATTAGTTAAAGAAGGAACATTAAGACAGGTGTTAATAAAAAAGGCGAAAGTGGCTGGGAATTGCCTCTTTCACCTTTTGGTTACTTCTCTAAGTGCGGATTTAGTGACTCTATATTTTTATGTAAAACATCTCGGGATTGTTCCATAATGGATCCAACTAAATCGACTTCTTCTTAAAGACCAACCAATCCTTTTCGGACAGTCCAGGTGTTACGATTTTCTTATCCGTTCAATATTAAAAAGGTCGAAATCTTTAGTGGATTTCAACCTTTTTTTGCTCTCCCTGTGAAGATGTGCTTTTATTTATCTCCTTGTCATATTAATTTAGAGAGAAAGCAGCCTAACCATATCAACAATTACTCTACACTCCTCAGAATTGCATTTCATTTGTGTACTTGAATTGTTGCTATTTAGCTATCCTTTGCGTGCTTGGTCTTCTAGATTAGGTTACTCAATCAATTCTTCCTTAGTATTAATAACAACCTAGTACTCCAGACGTAATTTCAATCCGACTGTGTTGGATCATCTAGAGGTTTCTTCAAATTCAATATCAACCACTTTTTCTGTTTCGGTAGTGTATTCAATTCTTACAAAAACGCCGAATTCCTTGTCTTCATCTCTTAACCACAGCTTAAACTTTTCAATGGTTGAATCCCCTTTAGACTCGCTTCCTTCATGCAGGTAGTCAATAATCTTCGCATTGGGATATTTTGATTGTGTTTCTTTCATAGCGAGCTTACCCCACTTAGCGTAGGATGGAATTTCTTGTTGGGGATGAGCGTTAGTTGAGAAATGTGTTAGAGCTGAATTGAATGTAATTAAAATCAGTGCTGTACTAAGTACTATAAATGTTTTTCGCATGATTGACCTCATCTCCTGTTTTATAGGATGAGTAACTTGCTTAAAATCATTCCATATCGAGTGCGTTTTTTTAAAAAAATGCATTGCATCATTTACTCTATTTATATTTAGATAAATAGGAGACACTACTAATTCAGCTCGCTCATTCATAATTCCATAGTACTTTCGTTGTTGATATATATTCCAATAAGCTTATTCCTATTTACTTCCGCGATAAATACATTCAACAATTTCTGCTCTATATACATCAAAATTAGGCATTTCAACTTCTTTTGATATTTTGAGAACCGCTTCTTTATCATAAGGAACATGTACTAGTTGAACACCAACACTTTTTCCAACTTGTTCGAGAATACAATATGATGCTTCAGGTACGTCCAATGGATTTCCCACACTCCCGACATTCACCAAAATCCCTTTTCCTTTAATAGGCTTAACACAAGCATAATGAATATCACCGTAAATATAATAATCAGGTGTTCGTTCACCACAAATATTCATCGTTAGCTCGCTGTTTTCGAATAACGTTTCTTGCTTTTCTAGCGGATGAAATGGTGAGATCCGCTCATTTACTGATCGTGGAGAAGCATGGGCGCATCGTATAAACTTTTCACCAAGCATAAATTCAAAGCAAAACGGAAGCTGTTTCAAATAATTGTTATCTTTATCACTTAATTGATTTTGTTGCCATTTAATCGATTCGCGATCTGATTCATTTAAAATAAATTCATCCCAATTCCCTCGAATGACAACATCGCAATGTTCTCTAATACTCGCAATTACTTTTGCTGGTTCAGGACCTTTACCAATGAGATTACCAATACAAATAACTTCGTCTATTTCACGTAATTTAATATTTTCAATCACTGCCTCTAATGCAGGCATATTTCCATGTATATCTGAAAGGATAGCAATTCTTTTCATCTTTTTCTCCTTATAATAGATGCTATTACTAATTCATTAGGATTATTTCGGGTACTTGACCATAAGACATGAAACTCTAAGATAACAATAAGATATTAAGCAGTAAGTACGGTGAATTTCTTGATTTTTTGTTATAGTAGAAAAGAAAATATGGGAGGTTTTATCATGGCAAAAGATAGTTCATTTGATATTGTTTCTGAAGTGGATTTTTCCGAAGTTACAAATGCCGTCACGTTGGCGACGAAAGAAATCAAGACTCGGTATGATTTTAAAGGTAGCAAGAGTACTATTTCTTTAGATAATGAAGAAATAGTGCTTGTTTCCGATGATGAATACAAACTAGAGCAATTGAAGGATGTTTTAATTAGCAAGTTGATTCAGCGTAATGTATCAATCAAGAACATCGAATATGGCAAACTCGAAGGTGCATCTGGGGCGACTGTTCGCCAACGAACCAAACTTATTCAAGGTATTGATAAAGATTTAGCTAAAGAGATAAACACCATTATTAAGAACAGTGGCGTTAAAGTAAAAACTCAAATCCAAGATGATCAAGTCCGTGTAACTGGTAAAAACCGAGATGACCTTCAAGCAATTATTGTAGCGATGAAACAAGCAGAGCTGCCGATTGACATTCAGTTCATCAATTACCGATAGGAAAACATATTTCCTAGCAAGGAAATGACGGTTATTTCAGTTATCCAAAGTTAACCGCTCTTCTTGACGCTTTTAATTGCAAGGCCGAGTTTTAAAGCATTCGGTCTTTTTTACTTTATGCATTTATAGGATGAGTATAGCTTTTTTGACGTCCATTTCAATTGAATCAAATTTGAAGTTTTGAAGTAAAGACTAATATAAACCTATTACAAATAAAAATGATAAATTTCCCAAAGTGGCAACTTTTCATAGACCTTACACTCGGGGTTCGTTTTTTATTTCTTTTAGTTAAAGTGTACTACCAGATCCACCGTCGATATTTACAGATGTTCTAGTTACATATGAAGCTGCATCTGATACTAAGAAAGTAATGACATTTGCTGCTTCAGACGTTTCTCCAATTCTATTTAGTGGAATTGAAGGACCTACTACATTTCTGGAATATTCATCCCAAGTAATTTCAGGAGCTTCGTTTTTCCATTTCAATTCGATTTGATCGCTTCTAATCAGTCCTATACAAACTGTATTGACACGAATATTGTCTTTTCCTAAATCTTTACTCATAGCTTTTGTCAAAGCCATTCCCGCTGCTCGACTAACTGTAGTTGGTAAAGAATTTGCAGGAGGTGTTTTCCCTAAAACTGCTGTTACGTTTATAATAGCCCCACCACCAACTTCTCTCATATAGGGTATAGCAGCTTTTGACGTATGTATTGCTCCAAATAACTTCAAATCTAAATCAGTCTGCCATAAATCTGTATCAACTGATTCAAAGGGATTTGTAGAAGATGTGCCTGCATTATTAACTAAAATATCAATACGGCCATAATGATTTACTGTTTTTTGAATGATTTCTTTACACTCATCCTCTTTTGTAATATCAGCAGAAACAATTAATACTTCTACTCCAGTTTCACGTTTTATAAACGCTGCAGCTTCTTTTAATTTTTCCTCTCTACGTGCGCAAAGAACAACATTAGCTCCTTCCTTCACTAATTGTAAAGCTGTATGTAAACCTATTCCTTTACTTGAACCAGTTATAATTGCTACTTTTCCCTTTAATCCTAAGTCCATCATGTTTCCCCTCTCCATTTCAATAAATTTGTTCATCCTAATTAAAAATCAATCACCCTATTTATGCGAATATTTTAAATATATTTTCATGGAATGTAAGATAAAAAAATAATTGTTTTAATGAACAGAAAAGGTTAAGGGAGAATTGGTATCTACCCCAATTGTCCTTTTACTAATTCATCAACCATTTCCCGAAATGCATTTTTTCGCCACCGAATACAAGAGCAATGATCCTCATAATACTCTCCGAATATGTCTTGTAATCCCGTGTACATCGTCATATCTTTTTATACAATCCTTTATCATTGAATGCTAATGAACTGAAGCAATAATGATATGTATATTTTTGATAATAATAGAATTTATAATTTAAAAACGACTTCGTTTTAATTGGGAAACTATTCTTCAGATGAAAGCAAAAAATTTTTGCGATTTAAAGTCACGAACCATTTTCTCATCTTTAGTGTTGCATTATACTTGAATTCATTGTATTCTTTAAATCGTAATCATTACTGTTTGCAGAAGAGAAATGGAGATAACATATGAAAACTCAGATTCCGGTTACCGTTTTAAGTGGTTACCTAGGGGCAGGAAAAACAACGGTGTTAAATCACTTATTGGCAAATAAAGAAGGGAAGAAAATCGCTGTAGTCGTAAATGATATGAGCGAAGTCAACATTGATTCGCAACTCATTCAAGCTGGTGGTTTTTCACGTACAGAAGAAAAATTAGTCGAACTGACAAATGGTTGTATCTGTTGTACACTGCGCGAAGATTTGATGATTGAAGTGGAAAAGCTTGCTAAGCAAGGGGATATCGATTATTTAATTATTGAGTCTACCGGTATTTCTGAACCCATTCCCGTAGCACAAACATTTACATACATCGATGAAGAAGTTGGCATCGATTTATCACAATATTGTCGATTAGATGCCATGGTAACGGTAGTAGATGCCTTCCGATTCTGGAATGACTATGAAAGTGGTGACACCCTTCTTGAACGTAAACAAACGGAAGATGCTAACGACCTTCGTGATGTATCAGATTTATTAATCGATCAAATTGAATTTGCAAATATTTTACTGATAAGTAAAACGGATTTAGTCACACTCGAATATTTAGAAGCTTTTAAAGCCTTTTTAGTAAAAATGAATCCCGATGCTACAATCATACCCATAGAGAATGGGGTGGTTTTACCTGAAGAAATCCTAGACCGAAACCTATTTGACTTCGAGCTAGCAAGTCAAGGTGCTGGATGGATTAATGAATTAAATGAAGAACATGTACCGGAAACAGAAGAATACGGAATCACATCTTTTGTTTATAAAAGAAAACGCCCATTCCACCCTGAACGTTGGTTCGCTTGGTTGAGCACGTTCCCTCAAGAAATTGTTCGATCCAAAGGATTTTTCTGGCTGGCAACTCGAAATAACATCGCAGGGTTACTGTCTCAGGCTGGTTCTTCACTCCAATTCCAAGGTGCTGGTAATTGGATAGCCACTTTTCCGAAATCTGAGCAAGAAATGATTATAAAAGAAGATTCTTCCGTTGCATCGAGATGGGATGATGTTCATGGGGACCGACAAACAGAAATGGTTTGGATAGGGCTTGATATGGATCGAGAAGAAATCGAGTCCGAGCTTGATGCGTGTCTACTAAGTGATGAAGAAATGGAGAGTGACTGGACAAAATTGGCTGATCCACTTCCTCCGTTTGTTCAAGCGAATTGAAGCTCAGACAAGTTTTTGTGCGTTTGAAGAAAGTTGAACATAATGGTTTAAATTTCACGATTCACTGCCATGATTCGCAAAATGACTGATACAAATGAGGGGGATTACTGATGAGAGTAAATATTACATTGGCCTGCACAGAGACAGGTGTCCGCAATTACATTACGAAGAAGAATAAACGCAACAATCCAGAGCGTATTGAACTAAAGAAATATTGCCCACGATTAAGAAAAGTGACTTTGCATAGAGAAACAAAGTAAGAAATTTGGCTAATTTTAAATCGTAATCATTACAATAACATGAAGGAGGAAATAACATGGCTAAAAAATCAAAAGTTGCAAAAGCCAAAAAGCAACAAAAGATGGTTGAACATTATGCGGTGCTTCGCAATAAACTGAAACAAGAAGGTAACTATTTAGCTTTAAACAAGCTTCCTAAGAACTCTTCTCCAACAAGATTGAAAAACCGATGTGCATTGACTGGCAGACCAAGAGGATATATGCGAAAATTCAACATGTCACGGATCGCTTTCAGGGAACTGGCACACAAGGGTCAACTACCAGGAATAAAGAAAGCAAGTTGGTAACATTCTAATCATTCCTTTCATACGATGACTAATTTCAAAATCAAATAATTGAGGTAAAAAAATGAATGAGAAGTTAATGGGTTTTTTATTAAGAAGTGAGATCGGTAAGATCGCGGAAGAAAAGAGGAAACTTTATCAATTTATAGTCGATGAAGAGAATCAACTGGCCCTAAGAGCAGATACAGCTGATCAATTTCTCCAACTATTGGCTACACACTCCCCTTATGAACTCGCATCCTATCATTTTAACTTGCCTTCAGAAAAGGTCTTTCGTCTTATGAATAAAATTGAAGCAGAGTTAAATGAAAGAATCCAAGCAAGATACAAAAAGGTGAAGTGGATTGACTATACCAATCACAGCAAACAAACGAACTTCGGAGATCATAAAAAATATGTATTTTTGTTTGTCAATTAAATGGCTAACTCAAAACGCTTCAGAATCCTCCTGAATCACTCATTGCTGTCACTTTAGCCAGTATTTTGCACTTATTTTAAGTACTATTTTGCACATGCAAACGTTAAAACCCAGCTATCTCCACATGAGAGAATTAGCTGGGTTTCTTCATTATTTACGTCCAATCACTAAGCTAGTTCGTGCAGCTTCTATGACTTCTGTGGTAATGGATTTCAGGGTAAAATTTCTCATTATTATAGAATTGAAGTCCTCAATGTTCATCAATCAAAATAAATCATCTGTTAGTCTCTACATCATTTTTTTGAGCATCTACTGGAACACGCTTGCCTATTCCAAAAGCGTAAAAACTAATGACAATGATGCCTAGGAAAACAATCCCTACAATAAGTGACATACGTGTATCATCATTAAACCACATACCGATTAATACCATAATTAAAAAGGCGATAGTTAAGTAGTTGGTCACCGGTGCAAAAGGCATTTTGAATGGATGCTTGTCCATTTCGGCTCCTCTAATTTTTCTGAATCGAATTTGACTGATCAGAATAACAAACCATGGAACCATACCTGGAAGTACACTCGCACTGTATACATGCACAAATAAATTTTCTGGTGCAATGTAACTTAAAATAACACCAATTGCTAAACCAATTAGTACACCAAACGTACCGACTAACGGCACACCTTGACGAGATAGTTTCGTAAAGAATTTTGGTGCTTGACCATTTATTCCCAATGTATAAAGCATGCGTCCTCCACTATAAATACCACTATTACATCCTGACATTGCGGCTGTGATTACGACAAAGTTAATAATTCCAGCTGCTGCTGTAATACCAATTTTCGCAAAAGTTGCAACAAACGGGCTGCCAATTGAACCTAGTTGATCCCAAGGGTAAACCGTTACAATAACAAAAATCGCACCAACATAGAAGATTAAAATACGCCAAATAATACTTTGAATCGCTTTTGTTAACGTTTTTTGCGGATCTTTTGCTTCACCAGCTGTAATCCCAATTAGTTCAACACCTTGATAAGCTGCGATTACTAACGATAGTGCAAAGAAGAACCCTGACCAGCCACCAGCAAAGAAGCCTCCATTTTCCCAAAGGTTAGATATTCCGATTGCGTCTCCTCCGTTACCTAATCCGAAGAAAATAAGACCAATTCCCGCAACAATCATCAATACAATTGTAACGATTTTAATCATCGCAAACCAAAATTCAAATTCACCAAATACTTTAACGGAAATTAAGTTCGCTGCACCAAGAATCACCATTGCGATGATACCCGGTATCCACGCAGGTAAATCTGGAAACCAGTACTGCATGTATGTTCCAACTGCAATTACTTCTGCCATCCCAACAATAACCCACTGGAACCAGTTACTCCATGCCGTGATATAACCTGCTAATGGATGTATGTATTTATGGCCAAAGGTCGCGAATGAACCTGCACTTGGTTCTAAATACAACATTTCCCCCATTGCACGCATAATGAAAAATATAAAAATCCCTGCGATTGCATAGGCAAGTAGTACTGATGGACCCGTCCATTCAATCGTTTTTGCTGAACCCATAAATAAACCAACACCAATTGTACCGCCCAAAGCAATCATCTGAATATGACGCGCTTCCAAGCCTCTCTTCAATTCTTTGTTTGCCACTCCGTTCCCTCCTCTTACACAATTACTTGCTATTCGGTGGTGAAATGATGAACCAGGCATCACTTTTTCAATCTATCAAGCTACTTCCTAGGATCATTCCTCACTTATTATTAAGAATTCCTAACTGCTTAAAAGAATATTCATCTTTCCTTTGAAATCTATCACACATGTATTACTTATATTATAATAATAAATTTTTCATCAGAATACAATTGTATTTCTCAGTAAAACACTTATCAATCAATATTTATCGATAATATATAAAACAGTACTGTTAGTAGAAATAAAAAAATGTTTTTTCTAAATAGTATTAATTTTCTATAACTATTCAGTAAATACTTCTTAGTTATAGAAAATCTATATGTACGAATATTTGTTATTGAATCTATAATTAAACATCGTGACCTATCATTATTAATAGTTTCTTCTTTTTATCTAAACTCCCACTCTTCTAAAACACCCGTTTTTCATCTAAATCAATATTTCAAACCAACCTTTTATCTGTTAAACAATAATTATTGAATGGCAATGATGTTTTACATTTTCTCCAACATTTTTTTCAAGAAATTCGGGAAAAATTAATTACTTTTGCGGTATAATAAAATAGAGTCTTTCTACAAGTCTATACTATTTATATTTTGTGAACTTTGCAACATTTCTTTCGTTTTGAATTTGCGAAACATTATTAGTGGTATAAATGATGTGGAATTATACCCTAAGAGTTTTGTGGACAGGCATTTCGAAATAAAACTAAACGGTTGTACACGTGGATGTGAAAAGTTTATTTTATCAAAATAGTAAACGCTTACATTTTTATGGAATTAAAACATGGGGGTAGTTGAATGATCCAAACTCAAGAGTTAAAAAGGGAATTAAAGGGCCGCCATTTATCTATGATTGCGCTTGGCGGGGTTATTGGAACAGGGTTATTCTTGGGATCAGGTTTTACAATTGGTGAAGCTGGACCAGGTGGAGCAATAACAGCATACATATTTGGTGGGTTTGTCATGTATTTAACGATGCTTTGCCTTGGTGAATTAGCGGTTTCACTGCCTGACGCAGGCTCATATCAAACTTATGCAACGAAGTATATTTCTCCTTCGACAGGTTATATGATTGGCTGGATGTCATGGCTTAACTGGTCTGTTACGATCGGTTTGGAGTTAATTACGGTTAGTATTTTGATGAAACGCTGGTTTCCAGATGTATCACCTTGGATATGGTGTGTCCTTTTTGCGGTTCTACTTTTTGCCATTAATGCTTTATCTACAAAAAGCTTTGCAGAAGTGGAATTCTGGTTTGCAGGAATAAAGGTAGTAACGATTATTGCGTTTATTCTTTTAGGTGGCGCGGCCATGTTCGGATTTTTAGAAATGAATGGAAGTTCCCAAGCTCCAATGCTTTCTAACTTTACTAATAACGGCGGATTGTTTCCAAATGGTGTACTCGCCATCCTAATAACGATGATAGGGGTTAATTTCTCTTTTCAAGGAACAGAATTAGTTGGAATTGCAGCAGGCGAAAGTGAAGATCCTGAAAAAAATATTCCAAAGGCAATCAATAATACGATTTGGCGCATATTAGTGTTTTTTGTACTTGCCATGTTTGTCCTTGCAGGTTTATTTCCATGGCAAGAGGCTGGTTTGGTTGAAAGTCCATTTGTCGTCGTGTTTGATAAAATTGGTATCCCTTATGCGGCAGATATCATGAATTTTGTAATTATTACAGCTGTTCTATCAGTAGCAAACTCTGGACTCTACGCAACGTCTCGTATGCTTTGGTCCATGTCAAATAAAGGAATGATTAGCAAACGGTTTGGTAAACTAACGAAAAATGGAGTTCCAATGAATGCATTGATTGTAAGTATGCTTGTAGGTTGCTTATCTTTATTATGCGGAGTATTTGCAGAGGATACTGTTTACCTATGGCTACTTTCAATCGCAGGTTTTGGATGTGTAGTGGTGTGGGCATCCATAGCCCTCTCAAGCTATCTTGGTCGCAAAGCTTTTATCAATCAAGGTGGACAGGTAAAAGATTTAAAATTCAAAATGCCACTTTATCCGATTGTTCCACTTTTAGCTTTTGGGTTAAATTGCTTAATCCTTATAAGTCTAGCATTCATTCCTGAACAAAGAATAGCCTTGTATTGCGGTGTACCTTTCATGCTTGCATGCTATCTTTATTATCATCTTGTAGCGAAGCACAAAATGCAGGAACCAATTTCTATTAATCAACCCAAATTTACCGAATTGAAAAAAGTGTAATAGGTTAACGACGAAGTGATACATCTATGTTAAGGAAGTTCCTCACCCGCAACCCAGTGGGGGGGTTGCTCAATCTTTCGCCATATTTAATAGTGCTTATTAATCAATACAATGATTTTTCGACATTTTACCTATTGGATTTCCAACCGATTGGAATACCTTTTATAAAGGACTGTTCCTTAGTATTTGCTACAGTTCTCTCTAAACAGCGTCCAATTGGGAATAACTTTCAAATTAATAACCTAATGAAAACACTTTATTCACATTAAATTTTTCTTCAAATAATTAATTACGTAAGGAATATCCAAATATAAAAAGCCTAATTTCTCCCTTAGACATGGAGAAATTAGGCATTTGTTACTTAATAAACGCGCCGACTGCGGAAAAAAAAGACTTATTTTCATTCTTTAACGGTCTATTATTTTGAAATAACGATATATTTTATTTAATTTCTCGTCATGCCTTCCCTTCAGATTTTCCATATTCCCAAATTCAAAAAACTTCACTTTTTTTATCCCCACATAATTAAATAAGGCTTTCTTCATTAATACTTTGTGGGCATTATTCAACCAGAACAAAGGATAATGCGTAGGCCCCTTCATCGTTGAAATACAAACAACCGACTTCCCCTTCAAAAGTCCTTCTGGCAGAAGTCCGCCCTTATCTTTGTAGGCAAATTCTGAAGCAAACATTTGGTCTATATACCCCAAAAGCATAGCTGGAGGCCGTCCCCACCAGATCGGATATATGAAAACTATTTTATCGGCCCAAATAATTTGTTCTCTATACTTTTCAAGTTGGGGATCGGAGTGCATATCCCTTCTGCGTTTCTTCTCATTGAAAACTAGGATCGGATTAAACTCCTCCTCATATAAATCCAGCACCTTTATCTCCGCTTTATTGGGGTTCTCACTGCTTCCTTGGATAACCTTTTGAAAAAATGCATAACTTAGGCTCCGATGATTTGGATGCGTATATATAACCAGCGTTTTCACTGTACCACCTCTTTACTTATCATTTGATAAACAAATCGTAACACATTCTTTTTTAGTTATCAAATGATAATTGTTTTATGACAACTATTTTGTTATATTGTAAGTAAGAGGTGATCCTTTTGGACAAAAATGCTTTATTTCATAAATTCGTGGCCTTTACTACTTCTGTTCATCAAGTGACGCATGAAATTACAAAAGATGTTAAATCCGATGCCATAACCCCCGTTCAACATAGTATTCTTGAATATATAGCGGTTAGTCAGCCCGTTACCATTAGTCAAATTAGTGATTGTCAGAATATGTCCATGCCTAACACGAGCCGTGAACTGAAAAAACTAAGCGAAAAAAATCTATGCGAAAAATTTGCCGTTGCCGAAGATCGACGAAAGCAATATATCCGTCTTTCCAAAGAAGGGGAAGTCATGATGACCGAAGCCTTTAAACATATAGAAGCCCGTTTTCTGCAACGGATAAAGGAGGCGTCCGATGTAGATTTAGAAGAAATTAACCGGTCGCTGGATGTGCTTCACTCAAAAGTGTTTTATTCAAGTAAACCATTGTGAAGGAGGAAAGGCCTATCGTGAGGCACCTCCGTATAAACGACGACAAGCTCTTTCCCTATTGGGAGGAGCTTGTCTTTTCACATCTCTATCCCGTTACTTGAATAAGTAAAGGCTTTACTCCTTATTGAAGTAAGCGCCCGTTTATGGATTGGTTTATGTGATTTTTCTTGAAGAAAAGCACCCTCTAGTTAAAAGCAAACTCATAATTCCTTTGTCATAAATACGCTATTTGGGTCATCATAATTTGAAAACGGCTTACAATATGGGAATCCGAAACTTGTATATAGTCTTTTTGCTTGTTCGAAAGAATCCATTGATCAAACCCGTTTCCAAACTTATACGTCGATTGGCTTGTGCTACCCCTAGAACAGAAAAAGACTAAATCATAAGTTAACCTTTTCCCTATTTGGAATTTCTATTTATCAAATAACTTAATCCCACTTAGTTCATTGCTATTAAAACTTATAAAAAGCAAAAGACGATTTAACCTTTTTAGAGGCTAAATCGTCTTTTTTCTATAAAATCGCCCGAAGTTTTTTAAAAATAAGAAGTCATTCCAATTAACGAAACCCCTTCTAGAGCAGCTTTGGTTCCGCAAAGGGCAACGATTTCTGCTCGTATTTATTTATTTACTTTTGAGCCTCATCATACTTAAATTCCCACTTTAAAGTCATTGGTTCATAGAACTTATTAACATCTTCAGCGTGACGAGATAAATCAGGTTCGCTGATTTGAAAAGTTAATTCATAATTTCCTGGTTCTGGTAATAAAACATTAGAGGCATAATGTGGGTCACCTGCTACCATTTGATACAATTGCCCTTTTTCTACATCTTCATTTGTATCAAGATTATGTATCTTATAGTCAATTGTTAGATATGGAATCCATTCACCTTTATGAAATCCAAAAGAATTGTCTTTTGTTGCATGAATGTCGGCTTCTAAGTGAATGTTTCCTTCTTTTCCTCCACGCTCAACAGGAGCTACTTCAACTGAATGGGGCAAATAAACAGCATTAATCTCCATTCCATTTTTAATTACCTGACCAATCATTACATCTTCTCCAGCTTGACCTTCATGTTCAGAACCATGTTCTTTCTGATTAGTGCAAGCTGATAATGCTAGAAAAACTAATGATGCCAAAAATAAGACTAAGTATCTTTTCACAAGCTATCCCTCCACATATCATTTTATTTATCATTTCTAAACTTTGTTCGAACCGCTTATTTTAAGATTCCTGAGTTTTTTCAGCGGAACTCGGAATTTCGTTAATACTGTCTTGAAAAATTTCTTTTAATGAATGGCTAGTGTAATCTCTAGGTCTGTTAATAGATAAGGAAAATAAATGATCTATTTTGAAATATTGATCCAAGCTTAAACTATAAATCTGTCTTCCTCTTAATAACAAGCCAAATGCGCTTGTATAAAGGGTAAGGCTCATTACATTGATATTACCTGAGAGAAGAAAATTTATATGCATAAAGAGACAAGTCAGAATCGATGGAAGTATCATAAATCCTGCGATGAGAAACAAACCAACTATTATTTGAACGATGGGAATGGAATAATTTAAAATTAACACGTGCTTTAAAGCTACCTCTTCAATAAAAAATTTATAAAAATCTGGTACATTAGGTTTATCTAATGCTAGCACCAGATAATCACTAAGAAATACTCCGGGTTGAGCAAACCATGAATGCCCTGTGGAACCTCCTTTACCCAAAATCTTCGTAACTCCCGCTAAAAGCCAACCGAACCCAAATAGAATACGCATTAAAACGACTAAAGATTGAAACACGTGTTTTCCAAGTTTGGTTTGATTTGTAGTATGGAATATATCTTTAACAACTACTTCATTTTGCATCATAAAGTCCTCCTGAATATTTTTAGAACGAAGTAGAATGAGTACTGATAATCATAAGAAAAGTTCATCGTCAATCCAAAACATTTTTTGTAAAACAACCGATTAATAAACCTATACCTACCAATAGTTTTCCCCAAGGTACTAAAAAGTTAAATGTGTGATTAGGAATAGCTAAATTTTTTAGAAATATCACCCACCATTCTTGAACAGCCGGGTGTCCTCTTGTTACTTTTGTCAACGCACCCAAAACCATAAGCAACAAATTATTCAATTGCTCTCTTTCCCCCGCCTGCCATGAAACACGTCTATTCGAGTTACACACTTAACACTACTAAGAGTATAGAAATATTATTATTTTTCCTTATAGCTTAGATACCATGCTTTCCTCCTATAATTCAATATAATAAGTACAAAAAATATCATAACACAATTGATAATGATTTTCATTGTCAATTAATGTGTAAAAAAACCTCTTGCTACAGAGGTAACATAGTCCCTGTTAAAGTAGAAGAGATGTTGGTTTATACAATTCTAGTTGGGGTATCCCCAACATTTTGACATGAAACCCACACAAATACATTTATTGGAAACAAAAAGTCTATTTTCTCTAAGTTAAGGAGAAAATAGACTTAATTTGTCTTCTTCAGTTGTATTAAAACTTACGTATTGTAATATCCATCTGTAATTCAACATCTTTCACGAACTAGGCGAGTAGCCTCTATAACCTAGTACTAGATAATGTCAAAATACTTTTGGATCAAATTACATCTGTTTTAAGGTTCGTTTTAAAAATTCTCTAGTACGTTCTTGTTTTGGGTTATTGAAAATTTGCTCTGGACTTCCTTCTTCACAAATAACGCCTTTGTCCATAAATACAACACGGTCAGAAACTTCCTTTGCAAATTCCATCTCATGAGTGACAATTAACATAGTGAGACCAGTTTCAGCAAGTTCCTTCATTACTTTTAGAACTTCTCCTACCATCTCAGGATCAAGTGCTGATGTTGGTTCATCAAATAACATCACATCCGGCTCCATAGAAAGTGCTCTAGCTATAGCCACACGTTGTTTTTGTCCACCTGATAATTGTCTAGATTTAGCGTTAATATATTGATCCATACCAACGACTTTTAAATATTTCATCGCTATTTTTTCTGCTTCTTCTTTTGAACGTTTTAACACTTTTACTTGTCCAACAACACAATTGTTTAATACATTGTGATTATTAAATAAGTTAAATTGCTGGAATACCATCCCTAACTTTGTACGGTAGGCGTGGATGTCATGTTTGTCTTCTAAAATATTTTCTTCATGATAAATAATTTGACCACCATTTGGTCTTTCTAAAAGATTTATACAACGAAGAAGAGTGGATTTACCAGATCCTGAGGAACCAATGATGCTGACAACTTCTCCTTTATATACAGAAAAGTCAATGTCTTTTAATACTTCATGGTTCCCAAAAGATTTGCTTAAATGTTGAATATCAATTACTTTTTCCATATGTTCTCCTCCTTCGTCAATTATTAATTTCTGTCGCTATTTTTTGTACTACTCGATAGATTTCCTGGTGCCTCTACTTGCACTTGATTATCAATCATACTGTAATTTTCGGGACCATCTAATTTTCTTTCGATAAAACGCAAAATTCTAGTTACCGTATATGTCATGATGAAATACAAAATACATGCAACAAAAAATGACTCAAAATATCTGAAGTTGTTCCCTGCAACTGATTTTGTTTGGAAGAATAATTCCGTTACACCAATAACGTTAAGTACGGCGGTATCTTTAATATTAATGACAAATTGATTACCGGTCGCTGGTAAAATATTTCGAACGACTTGCGGTAATACAATATGGATCATCGTTTGAAAATGGTTCATACCAATTGCCTGAGCTGATTCAAATTGTCCTTTTTCGACAGAAACAATACCGCCACGAACAATTTCGGCCATGTAAGCACCTGTATTAATCGATACGATAAAGATTGCTGCAATTAATACGTCCATATCTATACCAAAGGCTAAAGCAGAGCCATAAAAAATGACCATGGCTTGCACAATCATAGGTGTTCCACGGAAGAATTCTATATATACAGAAAGAATTGCATTAATTAATTTAAGAATACCTCTTTTTATTCCTCGTTCAGGTAGAGGAATCGTATGAATAACCCCTATTAATAAACCTATAATTGCACCCAATATAGTACCAGTAATGGAGATTAATAGTGTCATGCCAGCTCCCCGAATGAACATTGGCCAGTTGTTTGTAATAATTGTTACGATCCACTCAAAACTCATCTTTATCCTCCTTTACAAACATAAAACCGACTGCAAAAGATGCAGCCGGAATCAAATAATCATTATTGTGCCGCTGGTTGAACCTTAATAGCAGTATCCATAATGTTTTGACGTTCTTCTTCTGAGATAGCCGCTAAAGTTTTATTAATTTTTTCTGTTAGTTTACTATCTTTTGCAAGTCCGACTGCGATTGCTGTTTCATCTTCAGATGTAACGAATCCATCTGTAAATTCTACCATTTCAAAGTTGTCATTAGCTGCAGAAGCACTAACTGCTTCAGGACGTTCTGACACATACCCATCAATCATCCCTGATTCAAGAGCAACTCTCATTGCTGTAAAGTTGTCCATAGCTGTTTTTTTGACTACATCTTCAATTTGGTCAATTACTGAATAGTGGAATGTATTTAATTGAGCAGTTACTTTTGCTCCTTTGAAATCTTGGATAGAAGTAGCATCTTTATATTCCCCACCTTTTTTTACAACCATTACTAAATCTGATGTGTAATAGTTGTCTGAGAAATCGATTGTCTTTTTACGTTCTGATGTTGGTGACATACCTGCAACTATTGCATCAATTTTGCCTGAGGTTAAGGCTGGTACAAGACCATCCCATTCAGTTTTCACAATCACTAATTCTTTTCCTAAATCTTTTGCCATTCTTTTTGCGATTTCCACATCATATCCACCTGCATATTCTGCATTGCCATCAATTTTTACTCCACCGTTTGAATCATTCATTTGAGTCCAGTTAAATGGTGCATATCCTGCTTCCAGACCTACTTTAAAAGTTCCATCTTCTCCAGATGACCCTTGATTTTCTGAACTACTTGAACCACATCCAGCTAACAATATAATTGCTGTCAGGAGCATGGTAATAGAGATAATTGATTCTTTTCTCATGATTCGTTCTCTCCTTTTGATATATTCTGATAGTGACATTACATACAAAAAAGGCAAATCTGCACAAAAAAAGACCTGAGATGAACTCAGGTCGCATATGTATGGTTTGCCCTAAAATCCTCTTCTTCCCTAAATGAGATAGCACACTCAATAAACTGGGACGTTTATTGAGACAGTCCTGCAGTTCTTAACTACAGACCCAGCAAGTAATATTGAGAGATATTACACACTTCGGCGACATTTCCTTCTCCTTAGAATCAAAGCTTCTCAAACTCATCTAAGGACTGTTAAATATCGCGCCTCTACCTCACCGTAAAAGTGAGGTTAATATTCAATTGTATTCAATATTTTACAATAACATAATCTATCTGTCAACCACTCTACTAAGATATTCATTTGTTGAATCATATCCATTTTACCAAATCAAGAAGTCAGTAGGGTTACCGCCCCTTTGTATTAAGCAAATAAAACCATTAGAGGAAGCTGTTTGTAATCTAGCCTTGATTGGATTAAAATTGTAAATATCTAAGGCCTATTATGTGAGAAGAGAGTAGCATGTAATCGTTATCATGCGGGACTCAAATGGAGGATTTGAACAAATGACCGAGAAAAATCGAGACGTTTCAGAAGCTTTCCCCAGTGATCAAAATTCTTGGACTTCTGGCACAATTCATAGTGATCTTCTTGCCGCGAAGGACTTTGTCTTTAACCCCTGCAGCTTTGAAAGTTCTCCCCCCCTATTAGAAGCACAAAACGCTGAATATGGGGCCTATGTATTTAACTTGAATGGTCTCTCCATAAGATTTCGTGTCGCTAAAATTACTCCTACAAAGGTGGGGCAATTTGTGACTTTATGGGAAAGAATTGGCGATCGGCCGATCCAACCGTATGATGTACTAGATTCAGTCGATTTATTCGTTATTAGTACCCGAGAAGGTAAGAACTTTGGACAATTTATATTTCCGAAATCTGTTCTACGTGAACATGATATTCTATCTAGTAAGGGTAAAGGTGGTAAGAGAGCAATACGCGTTTATCCCCCTTGGGCAAAGACTACTAGCACTCAGGCTCAAAAAACTCAGAAATGGCAGCTGGAATATTTCTTAGAGATACCTCAAATTGAACCAGTAGACTGTGTTCGTGCTCAGATGTATTACAGCTTAAAACGTTAAGCCCCCCTTATTTACAACCTATAGAGTAAGAGCGGTTAAGATATTCCTGTTACGTCAAAACCTATTTAACATTGAAGATTTTACATCTAAAACTATATTGAAAGAAAAATCACTGGTATGTCTTTATCCCTTAATCAAGTGACACATAATAACGACTTGCCACTTTCCACCAATAACATCAAGTGTTACTCCTACTGGTATGGGTACTAAAAAGTGCCTACAGCACTTTAAAGTGCGTACTTTTCTTTTTGAGACATTGAATTGATAATAACATAAGTAGACAAGAGCAAAAAAAGTCAAACTAACCATATGCCTTATAGTCAGTATGACGAAAAGTGCTATTGAGGGTGTCTTTTTTACGGCGCTAGAAACTGCAATTTATTTCACATCAAAATAAGGAGGAAATTTATCATGATTTATAATTTACAAGATACAACAACTTTGCATAACGGAGTGAAAATGCCTTGGTTTGGTCTAGGGGTTTTTAAAGTTGAAGAAGGTCCAGAATTAGTGAATGCTGTAAAAACAGCTATTATAAATGGGTACCGCAGTATTGATACAGCAGCCATTTATGGAAATGAAGAAGGTGTTGGACAAGGTATTCGCGAAGGAATCAAAGAAGCTGGTATTTCTCGTGAAGAACTATTTGTGACGTCGAAAGTTTGGAATGCTGATTTAGGATACGAATCTACAATTGCAGCGTATACTACAAGTTTAAAAAAACTTGATTTAGAATACTTGGATCTATATTTGATCCACTGGCCTGTAGAAGCTAAGTATAAAGAAGCGTGGAGAGCATTAGAAACTATTTATACAAAAGGACAGGTCAAAGCAATTGGCGTAAGTAATTTCCAAATTCATCATCTACAAGATTTGATGAAAGATGCAAAAATTAAACCAATGATAAATCAAGTGGAATTCCATCCACGTTTAACTCAAAAAGATCTTCAAGTGTTTTGTCAGGAACAAGGAATTCAGCTGGAAGCTTGGTCACCTTTAATGCAAGGTCAATTGTTAGAAGATGAAATCTTAAAAGAAATTGCAACTAAATATAACAAATCTGTTGCTCAGGTTATTCTACGTTGGGATTTACAAAACGAAGTGGTAACTATTCCGAAATCTACAAAAGAACATCGTATTGTTGAGAACTCGTCAATATTTGATTTTGTATTAACGGATGAAGATATGAAAAAAATAGACGAAATGAATGAAAATCATCGAGTAGGTCCAGACCCTGATAACTTTGATTTTTAATTGAATCACAAAGAAAATGACCATAGAATCCATCGATTCTATGGTCATTTTGAATTTTATCGACAGTACGGAACCATAGAACAAGGATTACATATTTCTTTTTCTACTTATTTTAAATAGACATAAAGTACTGAATTTTCAGTACTTGATGTCATTGTTATTCTGTAATTAAGTAGTACTTCTTTAAGATATCCAATGTGATGTTTTTAGCTTTTGTACCCGTACCATCAATGTTTGTCACAAAAACATAAGAATGATTGTCCACTTTTATAAATCCAACAAACCATCCTAATCCTAAATCAGACAATCTTGTTCCCGTTTTTCCGTAAAGTGTGTAGAGATTCCCTTCCTCCTGGATCATCATTCGTTTAACTGTTTTCATTACATGTTTATCAAACGGAAGCTCTTCTTTATACAACTTTTCCATAAAATCAACTTGTTCAAGTGGACTGATTTTCAAAGTGCTACTTAACCAGAAATGGTCGATTCCTCCACTAATATCCTCGTTTCCATACGCGATTTTTTGTACCCAATCATTCATACGTTGCTCTCCGATATCCCTAGCTATTGCCTGGTAATACCAAATTACTGATTCACGCATAGCTGACCCAAGGGTATGGTCACGGTTCCATGTATCAAATTCATGCTTGACGCCGTCCCATCTTTTCACATCATACTCATCTCGGACAGCGTTTACTTGTAATCCAATTAATGCATTAGGGACCTTAAAGGTAGATTCTGGGGTTTGACTTGTGTTAGCTCTATCCTGATTGTAGACAAAGGTTTTTCCAGTTTTAACATCACGTAATATAAACGTTCCTTTTTGATTAGAGAAAAATTCAGTTACGTCTAACTTTTTAACATTAAGTTTTACTTTAGAAGTAACTTCTTTATTTGGTGTTTGAGCTTGTACTGTAAAACCTATTATCCCGGTAAACAATATAAAAATAGAAAGGTAAATCAGTTTTCTCATTTTAGACACCTCATTAAATTATTTTACTTATATTAATGATAACTAAATTCTTCATTTCTCAAAATCGAACAATATATCAAATAATGAAGATTCCGTTACTCCTAGCAGAAATAAAAACATACTAAAGAGATTGTAATAATCTCTTTAGTATGTTTTAGCATTTTCTTCTATTATTTACTCTTAACGTTGATATATAGTTTTCCTGCTGCAGTTTTGCGTGTTTCATTTTTGAAGCTATCTACTGCTTTCACTTCAATTACTGCACCGTTTGCAACTGTACCTTTTGGAGCTGTCCAATAGCCAACATAGTGACCGTCTGATTGTTCCATCATTGGCAACTCGGTAGCATTTTGAATTTGAGCTCCGACATCTGTTAGTGGCATGTGGATGACGAATGTTGATTTTAATCCCGGCTCACTATCAAATTCGATTTTTACGCTTTTCCCTGTTTTTAGGTTGACATCTTGGTTTGGTAATACGTTTTCAATGACTGGTGCAACGTATTTTGCATTTACCGTAACTGTTTTCGAAATACTATTATTCGCTTTATCTCTTGCGACAACAGTAATTTTATTTGCGCCGGTATCCAATATAATACGTTTCGAATATTTGCCATTTACGACTGGTGCATTTTGACCGTTTACTTTTACCCAATCAAGGTTTGCATCTTCGACGCTACCTTCTACGATAACCGTTTCACGGTTTGTTTTATCTCCGTCTTTCGGGCTGCCGATTGTAAGGTTAGGTTTCACTGTGTCCAAGATGACCGAGACAGGAGCAGATTCACCTGTAACTCTACCATCGAGTTTAGAAATTGCTGTGAATTCATTTGTACCTTCTGTTAATTTCGTTGGGATGGCGAATTTACCATCATCTCCTACTACTACGGATCCTGCTTCCTCACCGTTATTTTTCAACTGAATAGTTGTAGTAGGTGAAGCAGTTCCTTTTATAGTAATAGCTGGATCATTTGTTGCTAAGTCATCTGTTGGTGAAGTAATAACTGGTGCATTTACTTCATAACTAACACGTGCACGGATCATGTAGTTTCCTTCTTCTTCAGGTGAAGCTGACCATGAACCTGAAACAGCTTGGTAACTTCTTTCTGCATTTGTTCCATTTTCATCAGTTGCAAGGCCTGGAGTGTTCGGATTCGCAAATGTTTGTCTGTAAACCATGTAGAAGTCGCCATTCACTACAATGTTATGTTCAGTTAAGTCGACTACTGTCCATTCACCGTTACGTAGTGCAGTGGCATCTATAGGACCTGCAAGTTTCTTACCTGGTGTACCGTCAGCACCAGTGGCATCCCATACTTCTACAGCAAATTTAGTTCCACCTGGTACAGGCCATTCCGTATCCCAGAAGCGGAATACACCATCAGTAACAATGCCATTTTCTTTTCCTTCAGGTAGAGACATTTTTACTCCCCAAGCATTGCCTGCTGCATTGAAAGCATGCGCATTTTCGGCTGTTCCATCATCATAGCCAATTTCTCCGCCTGGATATGTGTAGAACGGCTCAAGAGCAAGACTTAAATCAAGTGCATCTGCACCGATTGTGACTGGTGCTTCTTGGCCATGATAGCCACGAGCAATAACTTTTAGAGTGTAGTCTCCTTCATAAGCAGTGATTGAGTAGTTACCGGATTCATCTGTTACTACAGGAGTGATATTGGCATCTTCAACAAGAAGAATTGTTGCTCCTTCAATTCCTTCTCCTGTCGATTCATCAGTAATTTTCCCACGCACTACATTTTGTGCTATTTCATTCAAAGTGAAATTCGCTTGCGTTGTTTCATCAGCTGCAACTTCCACCGTTTGTTGTGTAGTGTGGTGACCGTAAGCTTCTGCTTTCACTCTGAATGTTCCTGGAGCATGCGTTATTGAATATGAGCCATCTGCAGGGTTAGTATAAACCGAACGCCCTGATTCAAGCACACTGACTTGAGCGCCTAAAGGTAATAGTGTCGGATTGTTTGGTGAATCTGACACTGGGTTTTCTTCTTTTTTAGGCATAGCAGGTCGGATTTTTGTCGGATCAATCGCTTTTTTTGCTGCAGATTTATCATCACCTTTGATTACGCCAAGGCCAATTTCATTGTCTTTCTTGTCATTCTTTTCACCTTTTGCAACATTACCAGTTTGTGAACTATCTGCTAATGCAATATCATCAATATACCAACCGTCTTTTGCAACACTGCTGTCAGAGAATGCATTAAATGCCAAGTAAACACGTTGACCGCTATAAGCTGACAAGTCTACTTCACCATTTAACCATGATCCTGAATCACCTTTGTACTTCTGTAATTGAGTCCACTCTTGTTGGTCTGTGGAAATAAAAACATGACCGTAATCAAAAGCTGTTCCTAGTGATCCTTGTTCAAAATTATGCCAGTGTTTAAACTGCAGGTACGAATTTCCTTCCGGCAGATCTACTGGAGGTAGTACGAGTGTTGCGTTCATGTTATTGTCATACTTGCCATCTAAATTCGTTGCATATACTTTTTCACCAGATGCCGCATTTCCTGGTCCGGAAGTTGGAACTCCCCACTCCCAGCTGTCCATATCTCCGAATGAACTCCAGCCTGTTGCAGCAGTTTCAAAATCTTCAAAGTAACCAACCGTAATACCCGGATTTACTTCAACTGTATATTCTTCACTGTTGACTTCGTTATTTCCGAAATCATTGATTGCCCATTTGTAAGTTAATGAATCACCTGTTATAGAAGCTCCAGGAATCGTCGCAGCGTAATCCCCAGACTTGAAGTCACCAGATTGACGAGTTGCTTCTACTGTTTGCCATTCACTATTTTCATCTAGATAATTTAATTCTACTGATGCAACGCTGACATTATCCCTTACAGAAATCGTCAAGTCTAAATCCATTCCTTCATATGTTTCTCTAGGAGAACTATGTTCAAAAGCAGGAGCTTCATCATCGTCCCCTTGTTTAGTAACTTGCCCTCCGATTTTCCCAATACCATTCATGATTGAAGATACTGCTTCATAAGCATCAACTAAACCATATCCATAACCATGATTCGGTGTTTCTGGATATTGCGCGTCAGTTAATGGAATTGCTGTGTCAAGTAAAATCTGTTCCATTTCATCAACGCTCAAATCAGCGTTTACTTGGCGTAACAATGCTGCAACAGCTGATATTGCTGGTCCAGACATTGATGTGCCATTCCATCCCCCTTCATACACACCACCTGGTACAGAAGAACGGATGTTTACGCCAGGAGCCGAAATATCCGGTTTGATCTCAGCATAAGGTGAAGGTCCTCTTAATGAGAAACTTCCTACTACATTGTTAATATCAGTCGCACCCGTAGCAAATGATTCAGGGTAGTTTGCAGGTGATGCAACCGAACCAGGACCACCTGGATTGCTAAGCGTCGTGTTTCCTGCTGAAAATTCAGGGAAAATTTCTGCTGCACGCCAGTTTTTGACTACATCACGATACCATTCGTCAAGACCTGGACCACCGCCCCACGAGTTGTTTACAACATCTGGCGCTAAGTCTACGCGTGCATTTCCTTCAGAATCTGTTGGTGCTAAAATCCATTGTGCAGCTTCTAATAAATCCGCATCTGTACCACCATCTGGAGTAAAAGCTTTTACAGAAATGAATTTAGCACCAGGAGCTACTCCAACCTGGTTGGAACCGTTTGTTTCACTACCTACCATTGTTCCAGTCACGTGAGTACCATGACCATGATCATCATAAGGTGTAGCTTGTCCAGCTGTAGCGTCAAACCAGTTAAAGTCATGATCTGTTTGACCTGTTGAAGAATTATAACCACGGTATTTTTCTTTTAATGCTGGATGATCCCACTGAACACCTGTATCGATGCTCGCTACTACAGTACCTGCTCCATCAATACCCATCGCCCAAACGTCGGGAGCTTTAACTCTCGCAACATTCCATTCAACATTGGCAATTTCAGATTTAGGTGTCACAGCATCTTTCGTTTTCGTTGTGAAAAGTTGACGCGTTTCATTTGGAAGCACTTTTTCAACTTCTGCAAATGATGCTACCTTTTCTGCAACTTCTTTCGTTGCTGTTACAGCCATCCCATTTACAATATAATAAGAATTAATATCCTTAACATTTCCTTTAGCTTCTTCTTGTTCAAGATAATGTTTTACATTTTGCTGTTCCTGAAGAGAAGTTGCCTTCAATTCGGATACAATCGCAGAACGTTTAACTAGTAACGATTTTTTTGATGGTAAATTTGCTTTTTCTGAACTTTTCTTAGCGGAAGCGGCAATTTCCTTCGTATCCACTTTCTCTTTGAACTTAATTAAGAAGGTGACTTTTTCATCTTCTTTAAAATTTGCTAGTAACCGATTGCTCATCTTTTCTTTTGCCATTAAGTTCGTGTTATTGACCGACTGGTGAAGCTTACTAGTTGTTTCCGCACTCGCGACTCCAGGTGCAATTAGTGACAACGTCATGAGTAAGGAAACAGCCATGCTGAACGACTTTTTAGAATTTTTTTTCTTCGTCATCTTCTTTCCCCCTTTAATTTTAACCATTTTTCACACTTCATGAAGCTAATCCTTTTTACGTTTACTTAAAAATGACCACATAAAAACACCTTTGCCCCCTTTCCCTAACGATCAATTTAGGTAAACAGTCTCAATGGTGCAAATCTTGAATCTCATGTTGTTACTAAAACTATATAAGATTGACAGACTATTTTTTGTCAAAATTTGTCGAAAATGTTCAGAGTTTTCAGAATTGATATTTAGTAACTATTTTCCAATTTATTTATATAGGTATAATAGATTAGATAAAGTTTTGTTCCAAGGAAAAAAAACCGGATGAAGTATTGGTGTAATAGGTTTTTAATAAAAAAAATTTTCGTCTCTAGGAAGACCATTATTTACCATCAAACGGAAAAATAAGGAATTAGTCCTCTTTTTAACGCTAACGAGCAATTTGCATTTCAATTACAACTTCAATAGCACGGTACTTTTAAACTATATAAAATTAAATAATTTTCCATTTTCGTATTATATATTTAACTGAAATTTCAAGTTTGTCACGTTAATTTAACAATATTTTCATATTTGTAATGAACACTCATTTCACTTACCTCTTTTTGCGTTTTTTATAATTCACTGTTTAAAAAGCGAGTCTATTGAACTACTTTTACAATAATTGTAAAATGACTTATTTTTTATAATATTTTGTTTGACTGTAAAAAGAGACGAGAGGAGTGACAATGTTGAACTGAGCCCTTATTAACGGACAGTTTAATAAAAAGGCACCTTAAAATTCATGTTGCGATTAGATGACTTCGGTATTGTTCCGGAGTCATCTTTTTTAAGTTCCATTGTTTACGTGTTGTATTGTAATGTTCCATATATTCATCAACCATGACCTTAAGGTCAAACAAACTCAGGGCGTCCTTATTATCTACATCATCCTTAAAATGTCCAAAGAATGACTCCATAGGGGCATTATCTAGACAATTACCACGACGTGACATAGATTGAACTAGACCCATTTCTTTCACGATTTCTTGATAATCTGGGTGTGTATAATGGAACCCTTGATCCGAGTGGATCATCGCTTCAGGATGAATGTTTCCTCCTAATGATTCTTCTAATTTAGCTAGAGTACGGTAAACAATTCGCATACTTAAACTAGTTGAAAGCTCATATGCAAGTATCTCCCGTGTGGCAACGTCTTTTACACATGATAAATAGGCTGTTTGACCACCTCCATAGGGAAGGTATGTGATGTCAGTCAGAAGTACTTT
>NZ_QBUC01000007.1 GCF_003058165.1 Paenisporosarcina sp. OV554
AGAGGTACTGATTTTATTGTATTCAATTTTCTATAGATTCGAAGGTGTGTGAGAAAGAGGAGGAACAAAGAGTTCGAGGAACCAAGGGGGCGAGTCTCGGAGCGTATTCCATACGCGAGAAACGAGAAGCCCGCAGGTGACGAAGAAATCTGCCGTTCATCGTCTTTCGCAACCCGAACACGGAAGTTAAGCTCGTGCGCCGATGGTAGCTTTAGGGTTTCCTCCTGCAAGAGTAGGACGTCGCTAGGCAATTAGAAAGCCGATACCTGTAAAGGGTATCGGCTTTTTTGTGTTTATTTATAAGGGACTAGGACTTTTCAAAGAGAAACTGGTACCGAGAGGTACTGATTTTATTGTATTCAATTTTCTATAGATTCGAAGGTGTGTGAGAAAGAGGAGGAACAAAGAGTTCGAGGAACCAAGGGGGCGAGTCTCGGAGCGTATTCCATACGCGAGAAACGAGAAGCCCGCAGGTGACGAAGAAATCTGCCGTTCATCGTCTTTCGCAACCCGAACACGGAAGTTAAGCTCGTGCGCCGATGGTAGCTTTAGGGTTTCCTCCTGCAAGAGTAGGACGTCGCTAGGCAATTTAGAAACCGATACCTGTTAAAGGGTATCGGTTTTTTTGTGTTCATATGTCTGGTCTAACCTAACTAGCTAGCCAAGTTAGAAAATATCTAGTTTACTAATGCGCTGAACGGCTTCTTCTAAACGGTCCTCGTCTACTAATAGGCCAACACGAATATAGCCTTCGCCAAATTCACCAAAGCCATTTCCAGGGGCTACGGCTACATCTGCTTCATTTAACAGCCTATCTGCGAAGCTTTGGCTTGTGTATCCCGCTGGAACGGGCAACCACGCAAAGAATGAGCCTTGGGGGGCTTCTACTTGCCATCCTATACGGTTGCATGCATCGATGAATACATTTCGACGCTTTTCATAGCTATCAACTAATTCCTGCACACATGTTTGATTGTCATTTAAAGCAGCAACGGCTGCGTGCTGGACAGCTGGGAATAGGCTTACAAACATGTGATCTTGTATCAAGTTAAGGGCTTCAATTATTTGTGCATTTCCTACAGCAAATCCTACGCGCCATCCTGCCATGTTGTATGTTTTGGATAAGGTGTACATTTCAATTCCGATGTCTTTTGCACCGTCTGCTTGTAAGAAACTTACCGGTTTTATTCCTTCGAATCCAATGGCTCCATAGGCAAAATCATGTGATACAGCAATTCCATTTTCCTTAGCAAATGCTACAGTTTCGTTGAAGAATTCGAGGTCTGCCGTAGCTCCTGTTGGGTTGTTTGGGTAGTTAAGATACATAAGTTTCGCGCGTTCTTTACTTTCTTCAGAAAGCATATTGAAATCAGGTAAAAAATTATTTTCTGCAATAAGTGGTAACGTTTCATAGTTGACGTCGGCCATCATTACTCCTGACATATAGTCTGGGTATCCAGGGTCTGGTAGTAGCATCCAATCTCCCGGATTTAATACGGCCATAGGCAATTCAACAAGCCCGATTTTTGTTCCAAATAATACAGCGACTTCTGTTAGTGGATCGATGTCAACGTTATATTCACGTTTATAAAAGGCAGCTGCTGCTTCTTTCAATTCGCTTATTCCGCGGAAGGGCGAATATTTATGAGTAACAGGATTTTCAGCAGCTATTTGTAGTGCTTTTACGATATGTGGAGGTGTTGGTTGGTCAGGGTTACCTTGACCTAAATTAATTACATCGCGACCTTGTGCCACTGCAGCTCCTACTTTTTGTACAAGAGAAGCAAAAAATTGTGGAGGTAATTGTTGTAGTCTTTTCGAGAGTTCCATGGCGTTTCCTCATTTTCTAAATTAGTTGCAATCGTCAGCCAAATCTTATAACCTTTTGAGTAACTTGTCTATAGGTGGTGTATCCATGAAAATCGCTTGCATTCAGCTCGACGTAGCGTTTGCTGAACCTGAAAAAAATTTTTGCAATGTTCAAAGATTAATTGAAAAAGTAGTTGGTGAAGGTGCAGAGCTCGTTGTTTTACCTGAAATGTGGAATACTGCTTATGCATTAACAGCATTAGAAAACCTTGCCGATATTGAAGGAGAGCGTACGAAAAAATTTCTTTCTGATTTAGCGCGAACACATCACATTCATATCGTAGGTGGTTCGGTTTCAACGAAAAAAGGAGTCAACTTCTACAACACGATGTATGTATATTCGAACGATGGAGAGCTTGTTGGTGAATACGATAAAGCGCATTTGTTCCGTTTGATGGATGAACATCTATACCTACAAGCAGGAAATAAGGAAAATATGTTTTCTTTAGGTTCTATCCAAGCTGGTGGCGTCATATGTTATGACTTAAGGTTTCCTGAATGGTTACGGGCACATGCATTAGCAGGAGCAAAGGTGTTATTCATTCCAGCACAGTGGCCGTCGACACGCATTGATCATTGGAAGATCTTACTTCAAGCGCGTGCAATAGAAAATCAATGTTTCGTAATTGCAGTGAATCGTATTGGTTCTGATCCAAACAATCAGTTTAATGGCCAATCCATGATTATTGCGCCGTGGGGGAAAGTGTTGTGGACCGGTACCGAACATGAAGAATACGCGGTAATTGATGTTGATTTTTCCGAAGTTGAAGAAGTGCGCGCACGTATCCCTGTGTATGAAGATCGAAGACCGTCACTTTATCTACCATTGTTTGAAAAGTGAAAAAAGGTTTGACACTCGTTAATAAACATCGTAAGATTTAGTTCGAGCAACAAATACAACTACATATGGAAACTTATCAAGAGAGACCGAGGGATAGGCCCTATGACGTCCGGCAACCCCCAGCAATAGCTGGGAAGGTGCCAATTCCTACAGAATGATTTCATTCTGAAAGATAACCCAAAATCCATTTTTCGGTGCCTCTTTCATAATGAAAGGGGCATTTTTTATTTTGTTAAAGTCTACGGATTGTGTTTTCTAGAAGGTAAAAAGGAGCTTGTTGTTATGATACGAATAAATGATTTATCTAAAGAATACAAAACGAAAAATGGCCTGGTAATGGGTGTGGATCGAGTTAATCTCACCATTTCTGAAGGGGAAGTTTTCGGAATTGTGGGGTATTCCGGAGCTGGCAAGAGTTCTTTACTCCGTTGTATCAACTTACTCGAAAGACCAACCAGTGGCCAGATTGAAGTAAATGGACTTGATCTAACAAAATTAAAGGGAGAAGAATTACGCAAGGCGCGCTTGAAAATCGGCATGATTTTTCAACACTTTCACTTGATTAGTCAAAAGACAGTAGCTGAAAATATTGCATTCGCATTAAGAGCGGCAAGCACACCAAGAGAAAAAATGACGTCTCGTGTAGTGGAGCTTCTTGAGATGGTTGGTTTAACTGATAAAAAAGATGTGTTTCCAGCACAACTGAGTGGTGGGCAAAAACAACGTGTTGGAATAGCACGTGCACTTGCAAATAACCCTTCCTTGTTATTGTGTGACGAAGCAACCTCTGCGCTTGATCCAAACACAACATTATCAATTCTACGATTGCTAAAAAAGATAAACCGCGAATTAAACATCACGATTGTGTTAATCACGCATGAAATGAATGTAGTGAAAGAGATTTGTGACCGTATGGCAGTCATGCAAGATGGGCGAGTAGTGGAGGAAGGGTCAGTATACGAAATTTTCTCAAATCCAAAAGCTGAGCTGACTAAAGAATTTATTAGTAGCGTGCTGTCATTTGAAGTGCCACAAACCATTTTGGATAAAGTTACTGGAAGTATTGTAAAAGTAATGTTTAAAGGTGATGTGGCGGGTGAAGGTGTTATTTCAGATATGGTTCAGCATTTTGAAGTACGTGGGAATTTCTTGCACGGCTCGATTGAATACATACAAGAAGTGCCGCTAGGTTTGTTTTTAATGGAAATTCAAGGACATCCAGACAATATTAAAAGAGCTATTACGTATATGGAAGGACGCGGAGCGCAAGTGGAGGTGATTCAAAATGGGCATTGATATCCAACACGTGATTGAATTAAGGCCAGACATACTCAAAGCATTTGGGGAAACGATGTATATGATTGGGATTTCACTGACGGTTGCGATTGTGATTGGATTACCCCTTGGTATTGTACTTTTCATTACCGATCGAGGATTGTTTTTAGAAAATCGAATTATAAAAGGAATACTCGGTTTTATTGTAAATATGGTACGTTCGATTCCGTTTATTATTTTGTTAGTTGCACTTATACCATTAACCAAATTGCTTGTTGATTCTACGATTGGACCAGCAGCAGCTAGTGTTTCTTTATCGGTTGCGGCCACTCCATTTTTCGCGCGAATTGTTGAAACATCACTCCGAGAGATTGATAAAGGCGTTATTGAAGCTGCAGTTGCAGTAGGAGCAACCCCTTGGATGATTATCAAAGATGTGTTATTGCCAGAATCGAAGTCGAGCATTGTGCAAGGAGTGACGATGACCATCATTAGCCTAGTTGCTTACTCCGCAATGGCTGGGGTAGTAGGCGGCGGCGGAATTGGAGACTTGGCAATACGGTTCGGATATTACCGTTATGACAATACAATCATGGTTGTCACGGTAGTAATTTTAATTGTTCTCGTTCAAATCATTCAACAGCTGGGTGACTGGACGTCTAAAGCATTAGATAAACGATAAAAGGGAGAGAGACAGAGATGAAAAAAATTATATTTTCGATTATGTTACTGGTACTAGTAGTGGCTCTTGCAGCATGTGGAGGAAGTGACGAAGAAACTAAAGGCAATGTGGATAACGATAATTCAGTAAAATTAGGTGGATCAGCAGGTCCTTACAGCGACATGTTGAAAAAGGCTATTAAACCAGCTCTTGAAGAAAAAGGCTACAAAGTAGAAATCGTTGAATTCAGCGATTACATTCAACCTAACATTGCGCTAGACAATGGAGATATTGACGCGAACCTTTTCCAACACTCCATTTATATTAAGAACTTCTCGAAAGAAAATGATATGGAATTAACTGGACTAATCACAGTGCCAACAGCACCAATGGGTATTTACTCTAATAAATATAAATCCATAGAAGAAGTGAAAGATGGTGCAACAATAGCGATTCCAAATGACCCAGTCAATGCGGCCCGTACTTTCCTAATCTTACAAGATCATAAATTAATAGAATTAGATCCAAATGCAGAGCCTTTGACAGTGTCAGAGAAAGATATTAAGACCAATGCGAAAAATTTAGTGTTCCAACCAATTGAAGCAGGTCAACTGCCTCGTTCAGTAGATGGTGCAGATTTAGCAGCAGTTCCAGGAAACTTCGCTTTAGCAGCAGATATGAAATTACGAGATGCGTTAATTTTAGAGAACATGCCTGATCTCTACCGTAACCTCGTGGCTGTTACGACTGCAAACAAAGACTCGCAACTTGCGAAAGACTTAGTGGAAATCGTAGAAGCACCTGAATTTGAAGGAATTATCGACTCAGAATTTGAAGGTTTTGGTAAACCTGAGTGGATGAAAAACCGTTAAGAGAGAAGGAGTCTTATGGAAGACATCATTATTCGCGGAGCACCGACTGAATATGTTTGTAAGAGTGGGGCGCTAGATGAACTTGAAGACAAGTTAGTGTCTAGAAATATCAAACGTGTACTCATTGTTTCAGGTGTGAAGTCATGGTATGCGGCACGCTACTATTTTCCCAGCCTAAAAAGCATTCATGTATCGCAAGTTTTTTATAAAGGTCAGTGTACAGTAACTGAAATCTCCAGAGTGGCTGCGCTAGCACAGAGCCATTCCGTAGATGCAATTATTGGTGTGGGAGGCGGAAAAGTGTTGGATGTCGTAAAAGCGGCAGCTTACACGAGTGAAACCAAGGCGATCTTAATTCCAACGCTCGCTTCGAACTGTGCACCGTGGACACCACTTAGTGTTATCTATTCTGATGAAGGTATGATGACACATTATGATGTGTATCCAATGAGTGTTGACATCCTTCTTGTGGAGCCACGAATTTTAGTGGAAGCCCCCATTCCACTTCTCGTCGCAGGCATTGGAGATACATTAGCTAAGTGGTATGAAGCAGACGTTCAAATTAGCAAGTTAAGCAATCCATCGGTTGCGCTAAAGGTCGCTCATCATACTGCGCGGTTATGTGCAGAAGAAATGTTTGAACATGCAGAAGAAGCCATTGATGATGCGAAAGAAGCAAAAGTATCAAATGCATTTGTCAAAGTAATTGAATCGATAATTATGCTTGGAGGAATGGTAGGCGGATTTGGTGATCGCTATGGTCGAGTCGCAGGTGCGCACTCCATACATAACGGCATGACCATTGCGCCAGAGTCACATAAAGCATTACATGGAAATAAAGTGGCTTATGGCATTTTGGTTCAATTGCTTCTCGAACAGAAGGAAAGTGAAGTTGAGCGACTATGTCCGTTTTATCAGAAACTGGGTTTGCCGACTTCGCTTTATGATTTAAATATTCCGAGTAGATGGATTGATGTTATTGCACAACAATCCACAAGAAATGAAGAGTCCATTCATCACATGCGTAGTGAAAAAATAACAGCTACTGAAGTGGCACAAGCCATGCGACATTTAGAGTCAAGGTTACTTGTAAAACCATGAATTCGATTATTTAAAAAAGACCGACATAAAAACTTTGTCGGTCTTTCTCTATGTCAACTTTGTTATTACTATTTCTCAACTTCGGTTTTAATGACGTGTATTCTACTTCCTCCATCACTTTCAACAACATGTTTAAGTATTGATAATTTGTTGTTCCAAAATTGTTCGTAAAAAGAAAGCCACTGTTTTAATTCTTCTAAAGGTTCTGGTTGTAACTGATAGAGTTTTTCTCTCCCTACCTTTCGTCCACTGACTAACTTTGCTTCTGAAAGGATATGAAGATGTTTTGCAATGGCTGTACGACTCATAGTGAAATGAGATGTTATTTTTGAGATGGGTAACTCTTTTCCAGTAAGTATGCGAAGTACCTCTCTACGGGTTGGATCAGCAATAGCTTGGAATACATCATATTTTTCTGCTGAATTAGCCACTATTCCTCAACAACTTTTTTAAGTCGTTCATTAACAATCCCCATCCAACCATAATTCATTCTGTCGCGGATAACTGAGCTTTTGTCATTTGCTTTTGGAAGGATAGCATCTGGTTGTTTCCAACCACTATGAATAAGGGTAAACTCAGTTTTACCACTGACCTCTATTAATATAAAAGTAACAATCCATCCTTCTGTGTCCCAAGTAAAAGTAAGTCGATTAGGAGCATCTAATTCAACGACTTTACATGGTGATGGACCGAATGGCGATTGGACATGAAATTCATGTCCGACTTTCGCTTGAAAATCATTTGGCATAAACCATGATGCGATTCCTTCTGCAGTTGATACGGTATCCCATACTTTTTGAATGGGTGCATTAAAAATGACTGTTTGCTTAATATCTGGTAGTACATTCTGATTGTTTGTCTCCATGAATTCGCCTTCTTTCAACAATATGAAACCATTTGGTTGTATATATTAATATATACAACCAAATGGTTTCATGTCAAGGTGAGGCATAGAAATTCCACATCAAGAACATTCTTAAATCATAGGATGTTCATATGGAGAGTCATATTACTTATCCAATTATTCGTAGTTTATCAGATGGTTATTGGAAAAAATATCTTTAGGTAAGTCATGGCACATTTCAGCCTGGTACACTTTGTATGGGGTTTTTTCTTGCCCAATGGCATATGTTTCCGTCACAATGACTTTAAGAACAAACTTGGAGGAACAGTAATGAAGATCGTTACACGTATTTTCGTGAGGTTTTTCACTGAGCGGTTTTTCGATGAAGCCGCACAAACAGCTTATTTTCTTCTTTTATCGGTATTTCCATTCTTACTATTTATTTTGTCACTTATAAGCTTTTTTCCAGTAGATGCACAGCAAATCTTAGATTTCTTGAGACCTTTTGCTCCAGGGGATTCATTCGCACTCATAGAAGACAATGTAACGAATATATTAACAGCGGATAAAGGGCGCGTCTTGTCACTTAGTTTAATTGCTGCATTTTGGGTTTCATCCATGGCTGTACAGGCTCTTGCACGTGCATTAAATGAAGCAAATGGCATGAAAAGCACACTTCCTTATTGGAAAGGACTACTGCGAGATCTTGGCGTAACACTTTTGTTTATGACACTTGTACCGCTATCGTTATTTTTACCGTTCATAGAAAGTGGTTTGCACTGGGTGGTATCGTCAGCAGGTACGGTTGATGACTGGCAAGGGTGGATCTATATTTGGCCAACTGTGAAGTGGGGATTAGGTTCCATATTTTTGTTTCTATTCTTTCTTCTGTTCTATAAAATCGTACCAAATGAAAGGCTTACTTTCCGTGATGTATGGCCTGGTGCCTTGTTGTCAGCGATAGGTTGGCAAGTTGTTTCGTTACTTTTTGCAGACTACGTTTCAACTGTGAATTACACGAGATTGTATGGTCAACTTGCCGGAATCATTGTACTTGTTTTATGGTTCTACTTAACCGCTGTGGTCATTTTATTGTCTGGTTTACTCATTGCAGAAGTTAGGAACGCTCGCACGCTGAAGGTCAAAAGAAAGAGGTGAGCAGATGCGCACAATTTTACTAGTAGATGATGATCCGAATATATTAACACTTATGAGTATTCATTTAACCAAAGCAGGATACCGTGTTGAAAAAGCACGAGATGCCGAAAGTGCACTTAAATTGATTCCTTTTGTGTGGCCGCATGTAGTCGTTGTTGACGTGATGATGCCAGGTATGGATGGGTTCTCATTGACCAAAAAGATTCGAGACGACTTTGACCTACCCGTGATTCTGGTTACAGCTAAAAGTCAGTTGGAAGATAAAGAAAAAGGCTTTCTCGCAGGTTCAGATGACTACGTTGTTAAGCCGTTTGAACCGCAGGAACTACTTTTTCGAATTGGCGCTGTGCTTAGACGAAGTGCACATCCTAATGAAATACGTAGGCAGGTTGGGTCTCTCATAATTGATCGGAAGAAGTTTGATATTTCAAATGGTACCGAAACTAAATGGTTGCCTTTAAAAGAATTTGAATTGCTCGCACTGCTTGCCTCAAGTCCAGGCAATGTATTTCTACGTAGTGGATTGATGGAACAAGTGTGGGGATACGATTATCCGGGTGATGAACAGACTTTAAGTGTTCATATAAAACGCTTACGAGAACGCTTGAACGGATTTGTTTCAGACGTACAAATTGTGACGGTTCGAGGGATTGGTTATAAGCTGGAGGCTCGGTCATGAAATCTTTATACAGTAAGTTTATTGTTATGACATTAGCCATTATGGTAGGTAGCGCGACGATTGGTTTTTTATTGGTCAATACATATTACCACCAACAATTAAAAGAACAAAATGACTTAAAAAATGTAGGAATTGCACAAGAGATGGCTACTTTTATAGAAAAAAATCCAACCGTACCGTTAGGGGAATCGCTTGAGGTATTTGGAAGCTCTGGTTATCAATTATTTATGGCCGATGAATCAGGGGATAACAATTTTTATGGTGGTCCTTTTCGAGAATCCTATTTACCGATAAGTATAAAAGAAGCGGTGCTTAATGGAGAAATCTATCACGGCATGCGTGATTTTCCAAAAGAAACATTTGTGACAGGTTTTTTCTCTAACGAATTGACGAATACAGTGGGTGTCCCTGTTACGTACAAAGATGAAAGATACGCATTGTTTATTCGACCAAACATTAAGATGTTATTTACAGAAGTGCATATTTTACTAGGCGGTTTGGCAGCAGCCATGCTCATTTTAAGTTTGCTTGCTATGTTAATTGTCGCAAGAAGAATGATTCAACCAATTACTGTTTTAACGGAAGCAACAAGGAAGATGGCAAACGAACGTTTTGATGGGTCCATCGCCATTTCGAGTAACGATGAAATTGGCCAACTGGCAAAAAGTTTTCAAATCATGGCTGATCGCTTGAAAGAGAATGATCAAGTCAGAAAAGATTTTATGAGTCATGTATCGCACGATTTTCAATCGCCATTGCAGAATATTCAAGGCTATGCTCAACTACTAGCCGATGAGTCTGTCACTCAGTATGACAGAGCGAATTATGCCGGAATTGTGGAGCTAGAGAGTAAGAGGTTGTCAGCATTGACGAAACAACTGCTGTACTTAACCTCACTAGACCACCAATCGTATCAACCAACGATTATACGTGTCTCGGTCAAAGAGCAGATCGAACGGACCATACGTCAGAATGAATGGCGTTTTGAAGATCTTCAACTGGATGTACGAATGGACATGCCTGAACTAATAACGCAAGGCAATCCAGATATGTTGATGCAAGTATGGGAAAACCTCATAACAAATGCAGTGAAATATAATCAGCCAAATGGTTTTATTCATATCAATGGATATGAGCTGGAAGATGAACTTCACATAACTATAAAAGATTCTGGAATCGGGATGACACAAGAACAATCTGAAAAAGCTTTTGACCGGTTTTACCGAGCAGATCTTTCTCGCACTCGAGAAAAAGAAGGTACTGGGCTAGGACTAGCCATTGTCAGTGAGATCGTGAAGCGCCACCGAGGTAGAGTGAAAATTGAAAGTGACCTTGGATTAGGAACACTCATTCATATCACGCTCCCGAAACTGTAATACCTCGTTCATATTGGGTTCATCTTCGCGTGGTAAGATGAAGCCATCTTGAGGAAGGAAAGGTGGACATACACATGCAAGAAAGATGGAGTATTCGTCTAATTCGAATTGCCGCGGTTTTTGGTATTATAGGTGCTTATTTAGGTTCACATATGGCGGGGACAGGAGCATACGCGTTCCGTCCGATTCATGCACATATTTTAGTTGTAGGTTGGTTATCAGTTTTTAGTTGGGGCATATTCTATAAATTATTTGAAGTAAAATATCCGAAGTTGGTTAACATTCATGCTTGGTCAGCGATTTTAGGCGCAATTGGGTTAACGGTAGGCATGTGGTTCCAAAATATGCAACCTCTGGGATTACCTGAAGCATTTTCACTTGTATTTTATATCGTCGGCGGAACAACATTACTTATTAGCTTTGCCTTGTTTGTAGCGGTAACTTTCTGCATTCAACCAGCGAAGAAAGAGTAGCTGATGAAAACCATGTGGAAAGAGAAAAATCAGCTGCTATCGTCCTTGGAGTTTGGCTCATTATTATGAGTGTTTTAACGATATTGGCACCATCTGCAAAGAAGTGACATCGCCTTCCGAAAATGGAGGTCTTCCTGCAACTGCGGGCTCAGTCATTGCGAACAAAGCACTGGAAGACACTTTTCTACCGTTACGGCACACCGTCACTGGAATCGTGAAGTATAAATAAATAATGAGGGGCTCGCAACAGGGCTCCTCATTTTGTGTATCAAAAAAGGATTATCCACTAGAGACAAGCACTACTGGATAACCCTTTAAAATTCATTTCACGGTATATTTCTTTTTCACGTGTTCGTGTATGTCGTTACCTTTTGTCACATGCACTTCAATCTCGTAAGTGCCTGCTTCTGTAAAGGTGAATTCTGTTTGATAAACACCCGCTTTTTGTTCTGGTGCTTCCAACCACGTATGCTGTTCCGTATCGCTACGAACAATATCGTATTTTACGCGTGCGCCTTCAAGTGGTTCTTCTGTTAATGTAACATTAGTTTCTAACATGACTGCTTCACCAACGGTAGTCGTTCCTTCTTTAAAGTCAATGGTTGCAACGCTCCCGTGATGATGATCTGCGACTTCACCATGTGCTGCCTGTTCTTCTGTTACTGTACTAGCCGCTTCTTCGCCACCTGTTATTGATAGTTGTTTCGTTGGCATGGTATGCATAGAGCGAGCTGTTACATGGGACGTGATATCATAGGTACCATTAGCTTTAAATGTATAGTCAATGGTATAGAGCTTATCTTCGTTTAATGAAGCCTCAATCATCTCTTTTTCGCCAGAACTTATGTTCAGTACTTCAAACTTTACTTCATCTGCATCTTCAACGATTTCCTTACCTTGTGTAACAGCAGCAGTAAAGGTAACTGCTTCGCCGGCAGCCGCTGTTTCAGGAACTGTTAAATCAACTTCTAATATTTCAGGCACTTCATCTGACGAAGTTGCACTGTGATCTTTATGTTCTTCATTTGTTCCACATGCACCAAGTACAAGGGCTGTAAGAATGGACCCTATCGCTAAAAATCGTTTCATCTGTCATGCTCCTCGTTTTCGTTGTTTGAAGCCATTGTATCAAATAATCACGGAAACAGCTGTGACAAAACTCGAAACGTGTGATTGCATGGAAAAGAATGTCATAAAAAAGACACACAGGTGTATTTGTAGTTGTTTAGCCAATGAAAACTATAGGGGTTTTAACATGTGATGAAAGTTACCACCATAGATTTCCCAAGGTTCTGCTTTGTGGTAGCCAATACGCTCATATAAGCGGATGGCAGCTTCTTTTTCAAGTTCTACGTTGAGAGCTACTTTAGAAAAGCCAAAATCACGAGCAATTTCTTCAGCTTCAGTTAGCAATAAACTACCGATGCCTAGTCCTCGGAATTCAGGGTTAACGCAGACTGTATCGATATAGTATTCGTCTATACGTGCTTCTGGTGGAATGACGATGTTGTCGCCCGTTTTCAGCCGCAACCAATTAACTAATTTAGAATCTAACTCAATGGCGTCTAATCCAGAATAGAGCACCATCACGCCCATAATCTCATCGGCTTTTTCTGCAATGATCGTCTTTAAATACGAATGACGATTGTCTTCACGTCTAAATAACTGAATGAGCTCTTGCTGTACGGCAGTAGAATCAGTTTCTCCAGTCATTTGTTCAGCGATGCTACCAATCGCATCGATGATGAGCGGGACGGCACCTTCTGCATCTGCAGGTCTTGCTTTTCGTATATTTATGTTCATGTCAATCAACTCCTTGTTGACACTATACCAAAAATATTGAAGTTCCATCTATAGCGGGGTTCATGGTAATCTAGAACTATTAAAATAGAGGAGGATGATGGTCATGGTTCAATCGAATAAAACCCACGTCCTCACTTACGGGGATGCATTTGTCGACTACATTGCAGACGATACAACAAATTCATCATTTTCAATGTTTTTAGGCGGGGCGACAGTCAATGTAGCCGTAGGTGTTGCCCGATTAGGGGTGCCTTCCGCGTTTATTACCATTACAGGAGACGATGCAACTTCTGACTTTATTCGAGGTGAACTTGAAGCTGAGGATGTCATTATGGATTATGCAATACTTGAGCCTGAAAAGCGTGTGAGTGGAGTATATGTTCATTTAACAGAAGACCATGATCGTATTTTCCATCGCTATATTGATGAGGCACCAGATATCCAAGTAGCTGTGCACGACTTAAAGGAAGAAGCATTCCAAAAGGCATCCATTCTAAATTTGTGTTCAGGAACGATGTTTCAACCGACAGCGCTGGAAACTTCTCGAAAAGCAGTAGAATACGCGAAGAAGAATGATGTATTGTTTTCCTTCGATACAAATATTCGTCCCTTACGTTGGAAAAGTGAAGCTGAATGTCGGGAAACGATTTTATCATTTTTCAAGGATGCAGATTTGTTGAAGTTCACAGAAGACGAACTGACGTTTTTAACTGAAACGAATTCAGTTGAAGAAGGCCTTGCAAAGATTGCCCATCTGGACATCCCTGTTATCTTAATTACTGCGGGAGCAGCCGGTACTTATGCAGTTTTAAATAGACAAGTTCAACATGTTCCAGTTGAACCCGTCGTTGCTGTGGATACATCAGGAGCGGGCGATGCTTTTATGGCAGGCGTTTTGCGGTATGTGCATATAAATGGTTTGCCGACAACTATGGAGTCATTAGTTAGTTGTACGGAATTTGCAAATCATCTAGGAGCACTTGCTGCCACAAAAGCGGGTGCATTAACGGCTTTGCCAAGACTGAGTGAATTGAAGATAACATAAAAATCGCCCGTTGACTGTTCTGTCAGCGAGCGATTTTTTATGGATTAGTGTAACAAAAATCCTGCTACACCACTGCCTATTAACAACACCATTATGATTGTGGCGAGTAGCCAATCACGGGCGTTTATGGAAATCGGTTCGTAATACGCCGAACGTCGCTCGCCGGTAAAGCCCCGTGCTTCCATAGCAAAAGCAGACCTTTCCGCACGGCGAACAGCTCCCGCGAGTAATGGAATTAACAATCTACGCATACCTAGTAATCGTTGCCAGACATGCTTTTCTTCTCCAACTCCCCGTAATCGGTGCGCATGACGAATAAGAATGAACTCATCCTTCACAACGGGTAAAAATTGGTATCCAACCATTACTCCATAAGCAAGTTTTGGAGACAGACGCAACTGTTGCATAAGACTCATCACAAATTTGACTGGGTCTGTTGTCAAAGCAAATAACAAAGACATTGATGAGAAAGCGAAGACACGAAACGATAATGATAACGCCGTATTCCACTGAGTATTTGTCACTTCAAACTTTCCCCAAGTCCAGATGACATGTCCACTTGTATCAGCCGCAAAAAGTAAGGTAGTCCACAAATAACCGATAGCGGTAAAGGCGATGGGAATCATGAACAGTGACCAGACTTTCCAATTCACTCTACTGAATAACAGTTGAAGCAGGATAACCCCCAGGAAGAATAGCAAAGGGGTCCATGGATTGAAAAACCACGCCAGAGTCAACATGGAAACTAGAACTATAATAAATTTTAGACTTGGATTCATATCGTGTAACCATGTGCGACTAGTCATGTAAACACACTCCAATCGGTGCCACTAGTTGATGTTTTTCTAATAACTTTTCTTGCAGCCACATCACATCATTGTCAAAACGCCCAGTCAATTGCCCGTGGTTCATTAAGAAAATGGTATCTGCAATGGCTGCTGCAAAGGTCATATCATGTGTCACGATTAAGATAGCAAATCCTTCTTTTGCACGAGCATTGATTAAATGAAACAATTCTTTCAGCGCTGCTTCATCTTGTCCAGATGTAGGTTCATCTAGTAAGAGTACAGGTCTTTTATCTGAAAGCATCGTCCCAATCGCAACGCGGCGTTTTTGCCCATGGCTGACCGAGAAAGGGTGAGCTTGCTCAATTTCGTTCAAGCGTAAACGAGTCATAATGTCTGTAATCTCTTCTTCTTTTGTGTTATTTGAAAATCGGATTTCGTCTTTTACGCGTTGCGTGACAAATAACTGTTCAGGTGATTGTGGAACGTAACCCGGAAGCATGGTGCCACTTTTTATAGTGCCATCCGATTTTTTCAAAATGCCACATATGGTTTTTAAAAGAGAGGACTTGCCACTGCCATTTGGACCTGCAAGTACGGCAATTTCTCCGCGTTGTAATTGGAATGAAACGTCCTTCAATAACTGTTTACCTTTCACGTGTACATGTACGTTTTTTGCTTCTAAAGCCACTTCTGGTTGAATAGCCGAAACGCGTTTTGGAAAGGTAATGCATGGTTTTGTTGGATTCAATTCTATAGGGAGGTCTCCTGATGCACGAACGTGAATAGCACGATCAAAAAAAGTTCCCCATAAATCGAGTTGGTGCTCGACCGCGACAATTGTTAATGGGTATGACCATTTCAAGGTATCGAGCCACTCTACATAGTGTTTTGCAGTTAACGGATCTAGGTGGGCAAGCGGTTCATCTAGCAATAACACTTCTGGTTGCATAAGAATTGCACATGCTGTTGCCACTCGTTGTTTCATTCCCCCAGAAAGAGTTTGTATGGTCGTTTTTCGGAATTGTGTAAGACCAGTCATTTCAAGTGTCTCCGTGATGCGATGCTCCATTTCAGGTCGAGTTACATGCAAGTTTTCTAATGTAAAAGCCATTTCCTGTTCAACTGTTGGCATACAGAACTGTGTATCTGGATCTTGAAACACAGTAGCGACGCGGTGGTTGATTTCACCAGGAGCAAAACATGCAGCATCGCGTTGCCAAAGTGTTATTGAACCTTCAAGGTCACCATCGCAATTGTCAGGATACAAGCGATTCATTAAATACAATAAAGTGCTTTTCCCGCAACCACTAGGACCATATAAAGCTACACGTTCCCCAGCTTGTATGGAGAAAGAAATATTTCTAAATACTGGCGATTCATCTTCTGGAAATTGAAAAGTGAAATCTTTAAAATCAATGATTACCGGCGTAGCTACTATTTCAACTTGAGATTTTTTACTGAGGGTATTAACCAATAACCTCACCTTTTATCTTGTGATTTTTACCTGTATCACGGGAAATGGAGTAGCCACGAAGAGCCCCAGTAGCGAGTAAACCATCCGATAAATATTTGCCACCTAAGCCAGCAATGACAGCACCACTTATGACACGAAGCGTAAACATTAAGACTAACAAGGAAGGATCAAGTGCTGCGTAACCAGACACCAAGAAGCCATAAGCAAAACTAAAGACTGCGGAACCGACACCTGCTAAACAAAGCACCCACCAGTCATAACGTTTGTAACCAGTCGCAGCAAATGCTGCCTCAGCTCCTAGTCCCTGAACAAGTCCTGTTAAAATCAATCGAGGACCTACTGCATTACCAATCATCACTTCAATCATTGCGGCCATCGTTTCAGACAACAAAGCGGCACCTGGTTTGCGGATGATGTAGGCGCAGATAATCGAGACAATAAACCAAATTCCAAATATCCATTCATACGCAATCGGACCAATCACACCCGCCCAAATGTTTCCGACTTGGACAAATAGTAAATACACGACTGCAAAAACAACTGCAAATACGGACATTAAGACGACTTCTTTTAGTTTCCATGATTTCAACATATTACGCATCTCCTTTATGTGAAGGGCTGTTGATGCTCATGTTAACAGTCATCACTAAGTGTCTATGTTGTTCCGAACGGGCATGAGTGAATGCTTCTTCTAGGAACGTAAATACCTCGTGTATATCGCCATGGAGCCCACTTGCATAGTGCATCGACTCATTGAACACACCATGTTCTTTTGCACGAGCTACTTCTGTATAAATGACCGACATATAGTCGGGGTTATTCATAGGATAAAGCGCAAACTGAGATGAAACGTATTGTTTGATCTCCCGAATTTGAGGTTCGTTTAACAAGATGTCATCTTTCTCTAAATACACATCTCCCGCAGAATCCCCAGGACAACCAATCGAAAATGTCCCGTTAAATGCTACATGTGCTCCTGTCTTCGCTGCATATAAAACAATGGCTCTCGCTGTATCAAAGACGTGAATTTGCTTGCCACGCATGACTGTACTGACGTCATCAGTATGCATCCACACATTTGATGTATCCGCTTCGCGCAATGCCCCTTTAATAATTTCAATAAAATTGTCTGCCATTGGGTGAAGCGAAAATCTTAACCCCACAATTGGACTTGTCCCACAACTAAACCCTTGTTCCATTCCCATCTCCTCCTTCTAATTGGTGTCTAGAGAGTAAGTTAACGACGTCATAAGTGGTGCGCGTTACTTCGATAAAGTTGAGACAAAAAAACGTCTCTCTAAAATGAAAGTGTCTATCACCGGAAAATATAGAATCATTAAAATCAACCACTCTGCTTAGTCACCGTTTTTGAACATAAAAATAGCCGCATTCGACGTGGAATGCAGCTGTTTTGCTCAATAGAAATTGGCAAAAGTCGCCGCACTTCCTCACGCCAGTATTATCTGGATCGAGTGTTAAGGGATCGGAGCTAATGCTCTCATCTCAGCCAAAATATAGCACCCCTAGTGCAGTAGTCGTATGCAGTTTTTTAAATGTTAAAGAACGGCTTCATTGTAACGCACGAAAAACACATTGTAAACCAAGTAAAAAAATTATACTTGTCACAATATAAAATCTGTTCTATATTATATATAACAAAGCTGTTCTATTATTAATAGAACAAGAAGGGGTCGCATATGTTTATTGAAATTGAAGCAAATTCTGCCGTGCCGATTTATTTGCAACTGGCCCAGCAAATTATTGAAAGTGTTGCAAAAGGTAGCTTGAAACCGGGCGATTCTTTACCGTCAGTCCGTGCATTTGCTGCAGACCTTGGAATGAACATGCATACCGTAAATAAAGCGTATCATTATTTAGAAGAGAAGGAATTTATACAAATTGTACAGAAGAAAGGCGTATTCATTCATGAAAACGGGGTTCGGAAAGCATCTGAACTAGATCGACTTCGTTTGAAAAAAGAATTACGTCCAATTATTGCAGAGGCACTTTGTCTACAATTGTCCCAAGCAGAAATTGAGTTGTTAATACAAGAAATAAGTTTAGATTTGAAGGAGGAAATGTGATGGCCGCAATTATTTTTATTATCATTTTAATTTTTATTATTGCCATTCAAGCGTTCTTACCAAAGTTTTTAAAAGAAAGTGAGGCATTTGGTATCTACATCCCGGATACTCATGTCAAAGACAAACGAATAGAACACATGAAAAATAGTTATACAAAAGCCATATTAGCGAGTGGGATTGTTATCCTCGCGGTTTTTATCGGATGGCTATGGACGTTTCGTCCCAGTGAGGAGCAAATTGTCTATGTTGGAATGGTCGCTCAAATAGTGGCACTAATCTTCTCAATGGGACTTTATGCAAAAAACCATATTGCCTTAGCTAATTGGAAGAAAACTGAAAAGTGGACTGCTGGGCAAAGTGAGCGAAAAGTAGTCGACTTACAATTTCGTGAACAGCTTAAGTTGTTACCGAGTATCTACTTTATAATTCCAATGATTATAACTCTTGGTTTAGGGATTTTAGGGTTAAGCCAATACGATACGTTACCCAACCAGATTCCAACACATTGGGGACCAAGTGGAGAAGCAGATGCATTCGCAGAAAAAAGTTGGGTTTCGGTGAGTGCTTTACCTATCATGACACTCGTACTCCAAGGGATGCTGCTGTTTTTCAATGGAGCGATGAAAAAATCAGGAGCGAAGATTCAAGTTCGCCACAAGAAACGTTCGCGTGAGCAACAACTCGCGTTTCGAAAATATTCAAGTTGGTTATTATTTGTCGTGACAATTACCGTAACGTTGCTGATGGGGTACTTACAACTGACAATCATCTACCCTGAAATCATGTCTACCAGTCTTACATTAGGATTTACACTAGGCTTTCTAGTTGTCATTCTTGGATCGGTTATGTACTACACTGTAAAAGTAGGGCAAAGCGGTACAAGAATTACTGTTTCAGAACAAGACATGAATCCTGAAAATGTCATCGATATGGACGATGATCAATACTGGAAGTTCGGTTTATTTTATGTAAATAAAAACGATCCCAGCATTCTCGTTGAAAAGCGATTTGGTATTGGTTGGACCGTAAATATGGGGCATAAAGGTAGTTGGATTTTCCTTGTCTTGTTATTTGTCAGTATTTTTTTGATATCAACATTACTTTAAAAAGGAGTGTTAAAAATGGATTTTCTAGAAGGGATTCCATGGGGTATTATCGCACCGATATTTATTATTCAACTTTTATTACTAATTATTGCCCTTATTGATTTATCAAAAATATCTGATACAAACGGACCTAAGTGGGTATGGGCATTAGTCATTATTTTCTTTAGTATTTTCGGGCCCATAACGTATTTCATCATCGGGAGGAAACAAGGATGACGGCAATTTTAGAAACGACCAATTTAACGAAAATATACGGTTCAGAACAAGCAGTAAATAAAGTTAGTTTTTCACTGATTGAAGGGACATCAACTGCTTTAATCGGCCCAAATGGTTCAGGCAAAACAACCACATTATCCATGTTAGCAGGATTACTGCAACCGACTGATGGGATGATCTCGTTTAATGGTGAAAAACATGCGGATATAAGAAAACATATTGGATTTCTACCACAATATCCTCAGTTTTTCTCTTGGATGACGGCTTTGGAGTTTACCGAAATGGCTGCTCGATTAAGTGGAATGGATAGTCGTCACACAAAGATAGAAGCACAAAAAACCCTTGAGTTCGTTGGACTTGGGGAAGCTTTACGGAAAAAAACAGGTGCTTTTTCAGGCGGGATGAAGCAGCGACTTGGCTTAGCACAGGCTATAGTTCACAAGCCAAAAATTTTATTGTTAGATGAACCAGTATCAGCACTCGATCCAGTCGGAAGACGTGAAATCATGAATTTATTAAAAAGCTTGCAACAAAACATGACGATTTTATACTCGACTCATATCTTAAACGATGCTGAAGAAATGACGAATCAATTATTGTTTTTACGAAAAGGTGAATTGGTAGAACAAGGATCCCTAAGTGATGTAAAAACAAAATATGATTCTCCTCGTTATCGTGTGGAGTTTGCTAGTGCACAAGATGCGCTCACTTTTGCGGCGAGGTCTCCATGGAAAGTTAGTTATGAAGAAATATTTGCTTTTATTGATTTGGACAATGAGCTGCCAGAAATGAATGCAGTGTTAGGTTATCTAGCCAATAGTGGCCTCGGTATTCGAAAAGTAGAGCGCCAAACCTCGAGCTTGGAAGAAATATTTATGAAGGTGGCGAGACAAGAATGAAGAATCTAATCGTATTGTTCCAAAAAGAGTGGCGAGAAAATACACGCAACTTTAAAATCCTGTGGATCCCGCTTGTCTTTATATTCTTCGGATTGTCTGAGCCACTTACTAGTTATTACTTACCCCAAATTTTAGAAGCAGTAGGCAATCTTCCGGAAGATGCTGTGTTCTCATTACCGGAGTTTACAGCCGCTCAAGTAATCATGGCTACAATGGGTCAATATCAATTTTTCGGGATGTTGGTCTTGGTATTAGGATTTGCGGGCACCATTTCTCGTGAACGAAAAAATGGAACAGGAACGCTCATTTACGTTCGACCAATTTCTTATCTCAGCTACTTTTTAAGCAAGTGGAAAGTCATCGGAACAATTGCATTAGTTAGTGTATGGCTTGGGTTGTTGACGACTTGGTATTACACAGAGTTGTTATTTGGAAAAGTAGATACCGCGGATTTCTTCGCGTTTGCTGGGACTTACAGTGTGTGGATTTTATTCGTCGTAACAATCGTAGTGGCCATGAGTGCTTGGTTGCCTACTGGTGCAGCAGCTACAGTATCGCTGTTATTAGTGTTACTTGTACAAATTGTTGACTCATTGCTAGGAGCGTATTGGACAATTTCACCATGGAAGTTAGCCATATATGCAACACAGTGGTTGACTGGCTCTCCAGATGCAACTAATTTTTGGTGGAGTATCGTGGTTACGCTAATTGCTATAGTGGGGCTAGTAGTTTTTGGAGTGTGGATGTCAAAACGAAATGCTTCGAAAACTAAAATTTAAATAGAAGTAAATCCCTCTCCAATCGGAGGGGGATTTTCTTTTGAAAACCATTAATTACTGGGAGTCTTTATTTTCAGTATCAGGCGCATTTGTATCTTTTGATTCAGTTCCCATATCCGAATCATTTCCATCTGACGGAACCGCATCATCAACACCTTCAGGAAGGAATTCTTCTTCTTGACCACTTTGATCTTGTTGAGTTCCAATGGATTCGCCATTATTATTATTGCCACACCCTGCGAGCATAAATATAGTCAAAATGACGAATAATAAAGATTTCATATACAAAATATTTTACCTCCTGTAACAACCAAATTTGTCTTCACGATTAGGTTGCACATGCAGCAGTGAAATATGTATTTTAAGATGAAACCTGGTTTAAATATTTCGTTTTCTCATCTCTTTAAATGATGTAGTGAGGATTTCGACCATTCGGATGGTGTTTTCATCCATTTAAGAGAAGTTTTCAACCATTTAAAGTCCGTTTTCATCCATTCACAAGGAGTTTCCATCGATTCGAATGAGGATTTTGACCATTCAAGAGAAGTTTCCATCCATTCGTAAAGGATTTCCATCCATTCGGTAAGATTTCATCAAATTTATCTTCCAGGTCTACTGAATTGAAGCAGATAGTAGGCAAAAATTTAGATTCCATCCATTCACAAGGAGTTTCCATCCACTCGAATGAGGATTTCGACCATTCAAGAGAAATTTCCATCCACTTAAAGTCCGTTTTCATCCATTCGTAAAGGTTTTCCATCCATTCAGTAAGATGGTTCATCAAAAATTCATCTTCCAGGTCTACGGTTTTCTTCTGATTTGAACCACGCGCGGATTCCTTTTCCTGCATAAGGTTCATCTGCAAAACGAGGGAGGATGTGAAAATGGGCATGTTGGATTGATTGATTCGATGCTTCACCGACATTCCAGCCAAGTGTATAGTCGTCAGGTGCATAATTTTCGTCGGCATATGCTTTCACTTGTTGCATTAATTCGTATGTAGATGCCCACTCTTCGGGAGTTAAATCAAAAACTGTTGGGCGATGAATTTTTGGGACGATAAGTCCACTGCCTTCTAAAATAGTTTGGTGACTCGGATGTTGTAAATACAGACAATATTCATTTTCGAAGACAATGCGTTGATCAGAATCTTGTTGTGGTTCGCAAAAAGAACATGTTACTTTTTCCAATGGATCACCTCTTTTTCTTTTAATTGTATACAATTGGAAGGTTATGAAGCAAGCTATGTAGAATGAGTGATGAACGGGAGGAATGCAAAATGGAAAAACAGCAACAGGTTGAGCAAGCGGTTCGAAACTCTGAACGCTTTCTAACGGCTTTTCACCGTATTGAACAATCGATGAAAGACATTATTGGTACAAACGATCATTTATCATTTTTTAAATTAGTTGAGTTATCGAAACGTAAGAATGCAATCCTTCGGAAATATGAAGAAGATTTGCGAGAATATGCGACTTTACGAAACGCTATTGTGCATCATAAAACGTCTACAGAGTATGCAATTGCAGAACCACATGATGAAATTGTCTTAGCGCTGGAAACAATTGATGAAGCTTTAGCTAAACCTATAACTGTTGGTCAAATGTTTGAGCGTAATGTCAGTATTCTTCAAGCGAAGGACACGTTAAGGGATGCATTAAAGTTGATTCGAGAGAAACAATTCACTCAAATCCCCGTATATGATGGCAATGTTTTCGTAGGACTTTTAACAGCAGTAGGCATAATGTTTTGGTTAGCAAATCATGAAAAAGAAGATATTTCCTGGGAAATGACTGTCGAATCAACTCTTCAACATGAAAAAAAGAAAGAAAATCATCTATTCGTACCACGTGAAATGTCTATTTTTGAAGCTGAAGAATTATTTAAAGAAGCAATATCAAAAGGAAGACGCTTAGAGGCATTACTGATTACGGATGATAAAGGCTTGGTTGGCATTGTTACTCCACTGGATTTGATTAAAATTGAAGCATGAAAATTCTTGTGAATCGAACTGGCCGCATTTAAAAGGGGAATCTCAAATCGAGATGCCTCTTTTTTTTATTAAACTTTGCAAGAATAAGACTAGTACCTTTGCCTTTCATTCATATGGAAAGAAAAACTTAAAATAGCTCAAAATTTTATTTTGGCCACTTATGTGCCTCTGATAATTTCATTTTCTGCTGTTATTATAGGACAATTAAACTATATGAAAAAAAGCCTGAATTTTCGTGTGTTAACATGCAAATGAGGTGATGAGATGATTATGAAAAAACGAGGAATAGACCATCATTTAGAAGGATTACAAGCACTATACAAACGATTGCCGGAGAGTCATCCACAGAGGGAATTGATAGATAAAAAAATAGGGATGAAGACCGCTGGCATTCGAGGAGAATCGAAATTGGTCAAGGTATTTGAAAATTACACATTCTTAGATGAAATCTACATTCTACATGATTTACCTTTTACTCAACAGGACTTGCGCAAATTGATTGCCTCATTATAACACCGAATTTTGCCCTGATTTTAGAGGTGAAAAACATAGCAGGTGAGATGTCTTTCTTAGCCGGGACTGGTCAAATATCAAGGGTTTTGGAAAATGGACAAATAGACCATTTTGAGAGTCCTATGGTTCAAATTGATCGCAATAGTGACTTGCTCTTTGATTTGTTTCGTTTAAAGGACATACACATGCCTATTTTGGGAGCTGCCGTATTGTCCAATTCAACACAAAAAGTGAACGTGCAGCCTAATCAGTATCCGGTGCTATTCCTAGGGGAAATCCCTACATTTATTAAACGACAAATTAAAAACCACACAGTAATTGAGTCGAATCAAGCAAAAAAAATTGCAGAAATCTTAGTCGAGGAACATCAACCGTTCAATCCCTTTCCTATCTGCAACAGATGGAATGTCGACACTGCATTTTTGAAGAAGGGTGTATTTTGTACGAAATGTAGTGCATGCATGATGAAGCGTCGTTTTCGTACGTGGGTATGTGAAGCGTGCTTTCACAGAGACCCGTATGCTCACATTCAGGCAATTAAGGAATGGTTTATGTTGATTGGAGGAGAGATCACGAATAAGAAATGTCGGGAGTTCTTAGACGTACAGAGTTATCAGTTGGTTTATAGAGTTTTAAAAGAAATGAATCTGAGAGTAGAGGGAACAGGGAAAAAGACAAAATATAAAATGGTATTTCGAGAGTGAAAATTGCTGAATGGATAAAAAGTAACAATGAGTGGATGGAAAAACCCAACGAGTGGATGGAAACCAATAATGAGTAAATGAAACCTTATCTGGAGAAAGGCACAATATATAAAATGGTATTTCGAGAGTGAAAATTGCCGAATGGATAAAAAGTAACAATGAGTGGATGGAAAAACCCAATGAGTGGATGGAAACAGCTAACGGGTGGTAGAAAAACCACCCATGAGAGGTCGAAAACACCATATCAAATAAACCTAATTTGGAGAAGGACTGCGCCTTCTCGTTAAAAGAAAAAAACCTTCCTTTTCCTCAGAAGGTTTTCCGTATGCACTATACTTCACTCATAACGGCGTGAGTATTGCCTTCGCCATCTTTGAAAAAGGCCATCCAGATTTCTATGTCGCCCATTTTTCCAACCATATGTGGTTCATCAATAAATTCTGCTCCTGCTTCTTGCATAGACATTACAGTGGAAGAAAGGTTGTCTGTTTTGAAATATAGAACTGAGCTTGAATGATTGAACTCTTCATTTTCTGGCAGACTTAAAAGTAATCGTGTTTCTCCGCATTGAAAAAAGGCTAATCCATTTGATTCAAACAGTAAAGGCAAACCGATTACATCTTTGTAAAAAGCCACTGCTCGAGTTACATCTTTTACATTCACCGCAATTTGCCCAATTGACTCAATTGCTAAATTCTTCATTAATATACCCTCCAATTTCTCACTATTCTTCTTTCGACAAAAAGTTTGGAACTCCTGCTATGGTATCCTAGTAAAAAAAGGGGGATACGTATGTTACATCACGTTGAAATGAACGTTTCAGATTTAAAGGAATCAAGAGACTTTTATGATTTTTTATTACCGAAATTGGGCTATACCCTTTATCAAGAATGGGGAAAAGGATTTAGTTATAAATACGATGCCACCTATCTAGTGTTTGTTCAAACTGAAGAAAAGCATGCCGAAACTGCGTATCATCGAGGACATACAGGCTTGAATCACTTAGCGTTTCATGGTGAGTCCCGTAAACAAATAGACGATTTAACGGAAAAATTAATTAGTCGAGGAACCACGATATTATATAAAGATCGCCATCCGTATGCTGGTGGAAATCAGACATATGCGGTGTTTTTTGAAGATCCAGATCGTATCAAATTGGAGATTGTGGCACCTGAATAACGGGTATGGGTAGTAAAAGGGCTGAGGGCAATGCCATTTGATTATGATTTGAATTTTGACAACCTGGACTTTCGGAAACAACCTGAATTGTATCGAGTAGGTCGAGGATTATCGGACAAAAGACGAGTTCGTGGGAATGGATATGGTACGAAAATTTATTCAAATGGGCTATACACGTGCCCGTCGATACACCAATTATAAGGGTGGTCGAAAATACAACGAAGTCGGGTCAACTAAGGAACGCGACATAGATCCTGTGAAAGCGAAATCGGCCACCATCTTCAAAAAGAAATGGGACCAAATTCGTGAAGATGAAGACTATTTGACACGAAGAAAGAAACATCAAAAAGAATTTGGCTAATAACTTTGGCTGGCGTTACAACTGATACGTAAAACTTTTTTGCAATCCGTATCGCTAAAGGAGCGAAGGAAGAAAACTTTACTATCATGGTTACTGTTAGCCAGCTAGAAGAATTTACTTTATGCTTAATAAATAAACTAGGGGGAATCTCCATGAACATAACGATTTTCGGTGCAACAGGGCGAGTAGGAAATGATGTTTTAAAACGTGCACTTAAAGATGGACTTCACGTGACGGCACTTGTGCGTACACCATCAAAATTAACACCCCATGAAAACTTAACGATTCTAGAAGGTGACATTCGCGATTTTTCACTTGTAAATAAAGCAATTGAGGGTGCGGATGCTGTATTTAGTGCAATCGGTACTGATAAAACAACAACATTAACTGAAGCGATTCCACTAATTATAGAAGCTATGAGTAAGGGAGAAGTTAAACGCATTGTTACAATCGGTACGGCAGGAATTTTGCAAAGTCGTACTAATTCGGAACTATATCGTTTTCAATCAACAGAATCGAAACGTCGCTTAACGTTTGCTGCTGAAGAACATGCTAAGGTTTTTGAACTGCTTGCTGCTACAAATTTAGAGTGGACGATTGTGTGTCCAACTTACTTGCCAGATGGCGATGCGACAGGGGAATGGCGAACAGAGCGCAACTTTTTACCTCAAGATGGCGCAGAAATATCAGTAGGTGATACAGCATTTTTTGCTTATAAAGAATTGCTAAATCCGCAGTTTGTTGCATCACGAGTAGGGATTGCATATTAAAAGGAGTCACATATGTTCAGGAAATTAGTGAAATACGTATTGATTATTGCTTGTTTAGTAGTCTTTTTTTACGTCAATAATAACTGGCTTACAGTCTCTAACCACACCATTCAATCATCCGAAATTCCAACATCTTTTGATGGATATCGAATTGTTCAAGTGTCGGATTTACATGATGCCACATTTGGTGCAAACCAACACCGTTTGGTTAAAAAAATTCAGCAAACGAAGCCGGATACAATCGTAATCACAGGAGATATCATAGATAGCAATCGATACAATTTACAAAACAGTTTGGATCTCATTGATCAAATTGTGAAAATCGCTGATGTTTATTATGTTACGGGGAATCATGAAGTAGCTACAAATGATGTTGATCGAATTAAAGAAGAATTAACCGATCGTGGAGTTCGAGTTCTATCTAATGAAACATTAAAACTTGAGCGTTCTGGAGAAGCCATTTCTTTAACAGGTATCGAAGATCCATTAATGGGAGAAGTTGCTTCTCAAATGATTGCCGATTCACGTGTGCCAAGCGACGCATTTACCGTTCTTCTTGCTCATCGACCAGAAGACTTTCAAGCCTATGTAGATGCAGGGATAGATGTGACGTTTTCAGGCCATGCCCATGGTGGACAGTTTCGTATACCAGGAATGGGTGGACTTGTTGCTCCTGGCCAAGGTTATTTTCCGAAATACACAGCTGGCATTCATGAACAGGATCAAAAGAAACTTGTGGTTAGTCGCGGTCTTGGGAACAGTATCATTCCAATACGTTTATTCAACTTGCCAGAAATTGTCGTGGTCACGTTGAAATCAAACTAAACAAGAGAGAGCTATTAGAAATCCATAAACTACGGACTGAAATATAATTATTAGGGACGAATAACTATTTATAAAACCAAATTCAAGATTTTCAAAACACTTACAGGATAACCGATTAAATAACATATGAATCAACAACTCAAAGGAGAGAACTCATTGTCAAACTCAGTTACATTAAGTCCATACCAACCTGATCATCAGCAAGCATTGCAATTTTATCCATTAACACCAGAACAACTTGAGTACACTGAACATCCATTAGAATTGCTGAAACATGATGGTCATTCGAGAACGCCGGTCACAATTTTATCTCGCAATTCAATCGCAGGTTTCTTTGTACTAGACGTCAGTGATGATCGTTACTCGTATAGTGAAAATCCAAATTCTGTTCTCTTGAGAGGCTTTTCCATTCATCCGGATTTCCAAGGACAAGGTGTTGCGGCAGAGGCAATCCTTGAGCTACCTTCTTTTATTCTCCAACACTTTCCTCAATTCGATGAAGTGGTGCTGGGTGTAAACGAGCTCAATGAAACAGCTAGACACGTTTATTTGAAAGCCGGTTTTACAGATGAAGGACGTCGTTATATGGGGCCAAAAGGTCAGCAGTATGCTCTTCATTTATATGTACCAAGTGAGGATAATTAAATTTCAACAAAAAACAGTTGCTCTCAAGTAAAGAGAGCAACTGTTTTTTTATTCTGATAGTCAGTGACGATCTTTGGCTTCACCAATTTTTTCTTCTACAGCACCCTTAGCTTTATCGTATTTGCCTTCAGCTTGAAGGGATTTGTCATCTGTTGCATTTCCAACTTGATCTTTCACTTCACCTTTTGCTTTGTTTACGCCTGCTTTTAATTTGTCTGAAAGTCCATTATCGTTGGTCATGTGAATATGTAAAGCCTTTACTGCGAATCGTCACCATCGCATTAATCATTCAAATTGTTGTTTCTAATTTATAGATAAGTTATTTGAATATTTTGTATGATAAAAAGAAAGAGCAGGAGAGGTGGCAGACATGAAAAAATTCTTTGTTCTCGTAATGTGCTTGTTTCTAGCAGCTGGGTGTGGATTCCTTGAAAAAGAGGCAACTGCTGAGCCAGAATCTTTTAAAGAAGTCGCGACTAATCTGCAAATTCCATGGTCTATTAATCAAGTGGGTGATGAATTTTACATATCAGAACGTGTCGGTACTATTGCTTTCGTAAAAACAGACGGCAAGGTTGAACATCAAAAAGTGGAGCTTTCATCTCCTTTAGCAGAGGTTGCAGAAGCTGGTTTACTGGGCTTTGTCTTATCACCGACATTCGAGGAAACCAAAACGGCATTTGCCTACTACAATTATGACGACGGAAAAGGTCCATTCAACCGCATCGTAACGTTGAAGTTAGAAGGCAACGTCTGGAAAGAAATCGACATCCTATTAGACGGCATCTCGACTGGCAATGTGCATCACGGTGGGCGCCTCGAAATTGGTCCGGATGGTTTGCTGTATGCAACTATTGGAGATGCATCGAATCCGAATTTAGCGCAAGGTCCACAATCTAAAAACGGTAAAATCATTCGTTTAAATGCCAACAATCAATGGGAAATGGTCAGTCTTGGTCATCGCAATCCACAAGGCCTCGCATGGAGGGAAGACGGAATATTTTTTGCTTCGGAACATGGACATTCCGCCAAAGATGAAATCAATAAAATCGTAGAAGGCCAAAATTATGGGTGGCCATTAATAGAAGGAAATGAAGAACGGGAAGGGTTTGTAACACCGTTGCTTCATTCAGGAGCGAATGATACGTGGGCCCCTTCTGGTATGACGTTTCATAAAGGCAAGTTATATGTTGCCACACTTCGTGGCGAAGGCATATTAGTCGTTAATTCTGAGACTGGCGAACTAGAGGATAAGATTACAGGCTTCGGTCGAATACGAGATGTATTTTCAAATGGTGAAGAACTATACTTCGTCTCAAATAATCTTGACGGCCGAGGAACTGCTGGAGAGAATGACGATAAACTTTACCAATATGTAGATAAATAACAGCACATTCGCATGTTTAAGTGACGGGAGTGAAAGGAATACTTTCACAAAGGAGCTGATTTCGAATGAGTAAAGAACAAGCATTAAACATATTAAACGAAAGTCGCACCGGCACAATGGCAACAGTTAAGAGCAACAAACCGCATTCACGATATATGACGTTCTATAATGAAAATTTCACACTTTACACGCCAACTAATAAAAACACGCATAAAGTAGAAGACATTGAAGCAAACCCATACACCCATATTTTAATTGGCTATGAAGGTGAAGGATTTGGCGATGCATTCATAGAAATTGAAGGCCAAGTCAGTGAAAGCACAGACGAAAGCTTAAAAGAAAAAATTTGGAATGACCATATGAAGAATTGGTTTGAAGGACCAAACGATCCAAACTTAGTGATTCTGGTAGTCAAACCCTCATCTGTACGACTGATGAATAAAAGTGGTCAACCACCTGAAACAATCGAATTTTAGAAAGAAAAGCGTAAAGCGCCTTGTTAGCTCTACACCGGCGCTGGAATGATGAAAGGCGAAGATTTCGCCTTTCTGACCCATAATGGGGCCCGCGTGCTGGCGCTTGGAGCTAGACAGATAACGTTGACAGAACCTTTATGCTATTTCTTTTAGAAAAACTCGCTCTCTATTGAGAGTGAGTTTTTTTGTGTTTCTGGAGAGGATGAAATGTTCGTCTCCAGGGGAACGGACAGAAATCCTTTGGAATGCACACATAATGTTCACGCATCAATTTTCTGCAAATTAAAGAGAAGGTATAATCAAAAATATCTCGAATACCATATTTAGGAATAAATATATCGAAGGTGTTACCTATTATCATTTTCAAAGGAGTATTCATGTGAATTCATTAAAACCAATTAAAAGAAGTAGTTTCCGAATCTTTTTAGGAAAGAAAGCCTACCGACTGAAACGTTATACTGAATGGGTATTCGATGAGAAAAAATATGCGAAAAATAAAGGGGAAGTAAAGTTAGAACATGTTATCTTTAAGCATAAAACTCCATTACTGCGTCAATTAAAAGATGTCGACATGCAGATGCAATACAACAAAGTAACGAATTTGAAAATTGCTGTCAAAAAGATTAACCGTATCGTAATTCAACCAGGTGAAACCTTTTCATATTGGAAGACCATTGGTGCGACAACTAAAAGAAAAGGCTATGTAGACGGAATGATTTTGCATTATGGAAAAGTCCGAACCGGAGTTGGAGGAGGGCTATGCCAATTATCAAACTTAATTTACTGGATGACCCTACATACGCCTCTTACGGTAACGGAAAGATACCGTCATAGCTACGATGTCTTTCCAGATTCTAAACGAAGTCAACCTTTTGGCAGCGGTGCAACTTGTGCCTATAACTACTTAGACCTTCAAATAAAAAATGAAACCAAGGAACCTTATCAGCTCGTTATTTATTTAACAGATGTATCCTTGGTAGGTGAATGGAGATCATTAAACATACCGACTAACACGTATAAAGTGTATGAAAAAGAACATCAGTTTACCCTTGAGCAATGGGGAGGATATGTTCGACACAATACCCTTCACAGAGAAATCTATAATAGGAGTAATGAGTGTATCGATGATGAGTTTATTACTGAAAACCATGCCATTACCATGTACGAACCTTTCTTAACAGGAGGATAAGATGAAAAAGAGAGTCATTTATTTGTACAAAATTATTTTGATACTTTCATTCTTGTCGATAGTGGCTAACAAAATTTCATTTACATCCAAATTAAAGGTCGTTTTAATTTTTCCTGTAACCCACTTTTTGTCTTTACCGAGGGTAGAAAGTTCTTTGACATCAATTTTGCCCTCTTTAATAATGGTTTTAGGTAAATCAAATGGTGATGTCACTAATTGCATATCTGCCGGAGTTAAAGGTTGATATTGTGGGTCAAGAAAAAATGAAATAGTACCATTTGTCTCCCATAATGCAAGTGCCACTTTTTGCACTTCTTCAATTTGCCCTTTTCTCATTTCTGATAATAGAACATCAATAGAAATCCGTGCTTTAGCTAAACTCTTATAGATGATTTGTCCATTTTTAATAAGAGGAATGGGCGTGGGATCCAGTAAATTTCTTAGCTTAACTGATTTTAAGGTTAGAAAGATACCAATTAGATATAAAATGACTAGTGAAGTCATTGTTATTAAAGATCCACGTAATCCTAGACTTTCATCTGACAAAGGATGGGCAATAATATTACCAATTGAAATAACCATAATAAAATCGAGCAACCCTAACTGAGATATGGATCGATGGCCCATTATTTTAGCTACAATTATGAGAAAGAAAAAGGCAATAATTGCTCTCAAAATCCACTGTAAAGAAGTAAGTGATTCTTGACTATGAAAAAAATCCATAAATTTTCACATCCAAACATTTTGTAAATCATTATTCTTGTGATCCGGAAACTTAATTTAGTTTAACCATGTCTTACGTAAGTATTTATTTGAAAGAAAAAAAACATGATTTGAGGGAAAAAATGACTATCTATATAGCATTGTTAAGAGGAATTAATGTAGGAGGACACAAAATAATCAAAATGGCAGACTTGAAACAGCTGTTAGAAACTATGGGCTTAAGCAAAGTAAAAACTTATATTCAAAGTGGTAATGTCGTATTTGAATCAAACGAGGAAGCAGATAAACTATGCCAACAAATCGAGCAACAAATCAATACCAAGTTCGGTTTTCCGGTTCCTGTTATCTTGAGAACGTCTAAGGAATGGGATCAGATTATCGATAATTGTCCTTACCCAGTAGAAACACTATTGGAAGGGGAAAGTGTCCATCTAACTTTATTGTCAGAAATACCCTCACAAGAAGCGCTTAACAAACTACAGAAGTTCCAAAGTGATGTAGATCAATACCATGTTCAGGGAAAAGAGATTTACCTATTTTTGCGTAGAAGCTTTCGAGATTCTAAGCTGCCACTCCAACTTCAAAAGTTAGGGGTTTCAGCAACAATCCGTAATTGGAAAACCACTATGAAACTTGCAACAATGACGAAAGCAATGGAGTGAAATATAAAGCGAAAGACCACTATCTGCCAATGCAGATAGTGGTCTTTTTTTGTCTAGCTCGTACTGTTCTTTATTGTTTAAATAAACTCATCCAACCTTTGTGTTTGAACCAAGCCAACATAGACAATCCAATTAGTATCATGGCACCAAGTGCAATAAAGTAGCCATATTTCATCTCGAGTTCTGGCATGTTTTCAAAATTCATCCCGTATACACCCGCAATGAATGTAAGTGGAATGAAAATCGAAGACACAATCGTTAAAATCATCATAATTCGATTCATACGGTTCGAGTTCATTGCCATATAGCTGTCGCGAATATCCGCCGTCAGTTCACGGTTTGACTCAACAATTTCCGTAAGCTTAACAAGATGATCGGAAATATCGGCAAAGTAAGTATACTCATGCTGTTGAAGGTCAAAACGACTCGAGTTCAATACACGATACATTAAATCACGCATCGGTAAGATCGTCCGACGTAACCACAACAAATCGCTACGCATTTCAAATACAGTATCCATAGAAAAGTGTTTCATATCAAATGTCATCTGATCTTCAATTTCATTTAAATGATCTTCAATCTTGTAGACAAGTGGAAAGTAAGAATCGACCACTTTATCGAGAATTTGATACATCGCGTAAATCGCTCCGCGCTCCCAAAACTTAGCATCCCGTTGTAGTTTTTCACGGACTATATCCAACTCATGAACGGAAGTATTGTGAAATGTAACGACAAAATTTTTCCCAATGAATAAATCTAATTCCTCTGCCTCAAGCGTTTCTTCATTCATGGTATGTACGACGAAAAACTGATAACCATCGTAATAATCTACTTTTGGTCTTTGCAAACGATGCAAACAATCTTCTATCGCAAGTGGATGGAAGTGAAAGAATGAATCTAGCAGCGCCCATTCTTCGGCAGATGGCTTATCAAAATCGACCCAATACCAGTCAAATGATTTTTTATTAAGATCTTCTAATGGAAAATCCACTTCTAATTGGCTATCAGCCGTAACACCAAATGTTCGAATCATACAAAACCCTCGTTTCAAACGATAAATACTAGTAGTAGTTTACCACGATTTTACGAAGAGCTTGTGTTTGAGCCAAGGCTTATGTAGAAAACAGAATCGACCGTCACCGATAGAACAATCGAATCCAAACTATGAATTGTAAACACAGGAAAATTATTCTAAATAATGTCTTAACATACTATTCATATCCGCTTCATATTCAACAACTACACTAACAGTGCAAGTTCAAATATGAGGAGGCCCGACATGGATCAAACACGGTTGAAAAATAAAGCTCTTCCTATCGCTATCCTTTCATTTTTAGCAATCGGTGGAGTTGCTGGAACCATAGTGAGGTTACCATTTCAGAAGCGCCAAGGGATACCTATTAAGGCAAGGTGAAAGTAGGTTTTCTCAAAACTCTTCCTTTTCATTGGAAAAGCTTTGTTAAATTAAACATTAGTAACAATACAAACATAATAGAATAGGAGATGTTAACAGTGAATAAAAAAATGTTATTGGGTACAGGATTTTCTTTAATCTTGTTATTTAGTCCGTTCACACAGGCTTTTGCACAAGAGACAACAGGAGAAGTAAGGAAAGTGGATAATGTAGCGCATCGTGGAGCATCAGGATATGCACCTGAAAATACTATTGCTGCTTTTGACAAAGCAATAGAAATGAAAGCAGACTATATCGAGATGGATATTCAAAGAAGTAAAGATGGTGAATTAGTCATAATGCATGATACTTCTGTTGACCGAACAACAGATGGCACTGGGTATATAAAAGATTTAACTTTTAACCAACTGAAAAATCTGGATGCAGGAAGCTGGAAGGGCGATGAATTTGCAGGAGAAAAAATCCCTACGTTTGACGAAATTCTCGATAAATATCATGGAAAGATTGGTATTTTACTTGAATTAAAGGCTCCAGAACTCTATCCTGGCATTGAAGAAAGTATTGCTCAGGAGTTAAAAGATCGCAATCTTGATAAGCCGCAAAATGAAAAAATGATTATTCAATCTTTTAACTTTGAATCTATGAAAAAAATGAACACCCTTCTACCGAAAGTTCCAATTGGTGTGCTGACAGGGTCAAAGGCACATACAACACCGCAAGCATTAAAAGAGTTTAGTGCTTACGCTGATTATTTTAATCCAAGTTACGGATTAATCACTGAAGATCTAGTCAATCAAGTGCACTCACAAGGGATGAAAATACAATCATGGACTGTACGTAGTCATGAATCTGCTGACTTTCTTTTGAAGATGAAAGTGGATGGTATTATTACGGATTATCCTGACTATGTTGACCCAAGAAAATAATAGTAATCAACTAGATTGACCCTTTCCTTTCTGGGTCAATCTTTTATATATCGGATCAAAAACCAGAAAAAATATGTTCACTCTGTAATTTCCGTAATGCCATTCGTTGGAAAAATACAAGTGTGGATTTTACATAATGAGTAATGAAATGAGCTCTTCATTTGACTAGCCGCATAAGATGTATTATTCTAGCCATGCACTGATTAATTTCATAAAGCGCCATTTATGGTGATTAAGTTTTCTAGGGTTCCGCAAACAACTGGTTTGGTCTGGTCCGAGAGAAAACGCTTTGCTTGTTTGCAAAGATACACGGAAGGATAAAAGCCTGGGAGATAGCGTATTTTACGTTAATTTCTCAGGCTTATTTTTATTGGAGGAGGATGAACAGGATGAATAAAGAATGGATGAAAGTATTCATTGCCGCTTTTTTTGAAGTGTTTTGGGTCATTGGCTTAAAACACGCGGATGATGTATGGACATGGATTGGGACGGCAGTGGCCATTGCTGTGAGTTTTTATTTAATGATCATGGCAGGGAAAACATTACCGGTAGGTACAGTGTACGCGGTGTTCGTTGGACTCGGGACAGCAGGCACAGTAATCGCAGATATCCTATTTTTTGGACAAGATTTTAACATCGCGAAAATTGGGTTGATTGCGCTTCTGTTGATTGGTGTTGTTGGGCTTAAACTAGTGACAAAAGAACAGGAAGAGGTGGCATCCTAATGGCTTGGCTATTTTTAATCATTGCAGGACTATTTGAAATGACAGGCGTTGTGATGATCAACCAAGTGCACAAAAAGCGTAATTGGAAATCAATCACTGGATTGTTCATCAGTTTTGGCGCAAGTTTTTTATTTCTTGCATTCGCGATGGAAAGTCTTCCGATGGGAACGGCTTATGCAGTATGGACAGGTATTGGCGCCTCTGGTGGTGCGATTTTAGGCATGATTTTATATGGGGAACCGAAAACCTGGTTGCGCATGCTGTTTATCGCAATGGTGTTAGGCGCAGCTGTCGGATTGAAGTTCATTTCATAATGTTATGATGCAAGATTTTTTAGGTATCTATAGTCGCAACTTTATTAGTTATTGTCGTAACTTTCATCGTTATTATCGCAACTTCTTGAATTATTGTCTCAACTTTTCATGTTATTGTCACAACTATCCAATTTCCTCCTAATTCTCAAGCTCAAAATTACTAGAGACCTGCTTCGCTTTTTCTGCGAGACGGGTCTCTTGTTATAATGTTTACTATGCTGCTTGTCCATTTCGCGCTCAGTAAATTATCAAGTTCACCCGACTCAACCGAATAACTGTTGTTTAATTCAGATTTGTGTAAAAATTGTGTTGACAATACTAAAAATAGATGCAATAATTCGATTTATATTTTTAAAAAATACATATCTACATTTTTCTTATCAAGAGCAGGTGGAGGGAACTAGCCCTATGAAACCCGGCAACCGACTTACGCGAGTAGGCACGGTGCTAATTCTTGCAGCAGTAGCTGACAGATAAGAGGATGTTAGTTTTTACTAACCTCTTCTTTTTTGTGAAGAGGTTTTTTATGTGGATTAAAGAGGTGACGAATTTGAGTGAAGTAATTGCGAGTTATTTGGTCCATAACGCAGGAAACTTGGAGAAAAAAGCTGAAGGCATTGCACTTGGTCTGACTGTTGGTTCTTGGACTGACTTGCCTCAACTCGAACAACAACAATTAAAGAAACATAAAGGCCGCGTTGTATCTGTCCAATCATTAGGTGAGGAGCCAAATGCAAATCGGACGAAAGGAATTATTCGAATTGCTTATCCTGCTGCGAATTTTAGTCCAGACTTGCCAGCAATTTTGACGACGGCCTTTGGCAAATTATCGCTTGATGGGGAAATCAAATTAATTGATTTGGAGTTCAGTGCGGAGCTAGCTACTCACTTCAAAGGACCTAAGTTTGGGATTGAGGGGATTCGCAATTGGACGGGTGTGCAAGATCGCCCTTTTGTTATGAGTATTTTCAAAGGAATCCTTGGCAAAGACTTATCTTTTTTACTGCACCAACTCGAACAACAGGCACGTGGTGGCGTGGATTTTGTGAAAGACGATGAGATCTTGTTCGACAACGAGTTAACGCCTTTTGAAGAACGAATCACGAAAGGTCGTGAAGTTCTCGAAAAAGTATATTCAGAAACTGGACATCGCACACGATACGCTGTGAATTTAACGGGACGCACATTTGACTTAAGAGACAAAGCAAAACGTGCAACAGAGCTTGGGGCAGACATGTTGTTGTTTAATGTTTATGCATACGGACTCGATACGCTTCAAAGTTTAGCCGAGGATAGTGAAATTGCGGTACCAATCATGGCGCACCCTGCTGTATCAGGAGCATTCACGCCATCACCATATTACGGGCTGTCAAACCAACTTGCACTAGGCAAATTACTGCGTTTTGCAGGAGCGGATTTCTCCTTATTTCCTTCGCCGTATGGAAGTGTGGCTCTTGAAAAAACTGAGACTCTTAAGATTGTGGAATCGCTAACGAAACCAGATTACGTGAAACCAACACTTCCTGTGCCTTCAGCGGGAATTCATCCAGGAATGGTGCCACAACTTATCGAAGATTTTGGAGTTGATTCGGTAATTAATGCAGGGGGTGGAGTACACGGTCATCCAGAAGGATCTGCAGCAGGAGGTAAGGCATTCAGGCAAGCGGTCGATGCAACGCTTTTAAAGAAAACCTTATCAGTCGCCTCACAAACAAACGAAGAACTTCGACAAGCACTTGAATTGTGGGGTGACAAAGTACGATGAGCCAACCAGTTATTTTTTGTGATTTTGATGGCACCATCACCACCAAAGACAACATCATGGCCATCATGAAAAAGTTCGCACCACCTGAATGGGAGCCGATAAAAGACCGAATTCTCGGACAAGAAATTTCCATTCAACAAGGTGTTACGCAACTTTTCAACTTGCTTTCAACCAATCAAAAAGATGGAATTACGCAATTTGTCCTCGACCAAGCACAAATTCGCGAAGGTTTTGAAGACTTTGTTGCGTATACGAGATCACAACGTATTCCGCTCTTTATCGTATCAGGTGGCATTGATTTCTTCGTCAAACCTTTGCTGAAAGATTATATTACTGAAGACCATATTTATTGCAATGTCGCAGATTTCTCAGGTGATACGATTTCGATTGAATGGCCACACACTTGTGATGAATTTTGTTCAAATGGCTGTGGTTGCTGTAAGCCTTCCATCATTCGCAAACTTAGTGAAGACAACACTTATAAAATCGTCATCGGAGATTCTATTACCGATCTACAAGCTGCAAAACTAGCAGACAAAGTCATTGCGAGAGATTTCCTCAGTAAAAAGTGCGAAGAACTCAATATTGCGTTTGAGCCATTTGAAACATTTAGAGATGTAATTCACATTTTAGAGCAATTGGAGGTACACACATGAGCAATTACTTTTCACGTTGGAGCGATTTGGCAGCTATCAAAAAAGAATTAGCCGATCGCGATTGGTTTTATGGAACAAGTGGTAATTTGTCTATTAAAGTTTCGAATGAACCCGTTTCATTTCTAGTCACGGCATCAGGGAAAGATAAACGCAAATTCACGAATCACGACTTTTTATTGGTCGATTCAAATGGTGAAAAGTTAGAGGACACAACGTCAAAGCCTTCAGCTGAAACATTGTTGCACGCCAAAATTTATAATAAAACCAACGCGGGCTGCGTCCTTCATGTGCATACCATCGATAACAATGTGATTACAGAACTGTACAAAAATGAAACACATATTGAATTCACTGGAAATGAAATTATTAAAGCTCTAGGTTCATGGGAGCAAGACGCCAAAGTCAGCATCCCTATCATCGCGAATATCGCGCACATCCCAACTTTAGCTGAACAATTTGATCGCTATGTTAATGGAGACAGTGGGGCAATTCTTATTCAAAATCATGGAATTACAGTGTGGGGAAAAGATGCCTTTGAAGCAAAAAAAATCTTGGAAGCATGGGAATTTTTATTCTCTTATCAAGTCAAAGTAGCATCCATAAAACATGTAGTGGGGAGTTTTTAATCATGGCATTCATTCGAAAACACGCATCAAACGAACGCATTGAAGAAGAACAAGCAGTAATCGATTTTTTATATAGCAACGAAGTCATTTATGAAAAATGGGATATTGAAAAACTCCCGACGGAACTTCGTGAAAAATTCAACTTAACTGATGAAGAAAAACAACAAATTTTATCGGCATTTGGCATTGATATTGCCGATATTTCTGAGCGTCGCAACTACCAACAAGCGGATGTGATTTCACTTTCAGAATCAACTCCGAATTTAGAACAGCTGCTGAAAAATTTCCAACAAGAACACCATCACGAGGACGACGAAGTGCGTTTCATTGTGAGTGGACATGGCATTTTCGTCATTCAATCGAATGATGGTGAATTTTTCGACGTCGAACTCCAACCTGGTGACTTAATCTCTGTTCCTGAAAACGTGCGTCATTACTTTACGTTAATGGAAGACCGTAAAGTCGTAGCGGTGCGAATCTTTGTTACAACAGAAGGCTGGGTTCCAATTTATGAGAAAGAAACGGTTGCATAAGTGAAGAGAAATCGTTCCGACCATTCACCTGGGTACGGACATTTTATCCTCTCCAGACGTATACAGACACAACAACGCAACGAAAAAACCTGACATCCGCAGTGGGAGTCAGGTTTTTCTGATGCTATGGCGCACGCTTATGGGGAAGAAAAGGTCCGCGTCATAGTGAAAATTGAGGATTAATCAAAATTACTTAGCATATGAAACTTGCACCGACAATAATTAATAAGATGAAGAGAACAACGATCAAAATGAATGTAGAATCGTTATTGTTGCAACATTCGTTACCACCCATGTTTAACACCACCTTTTTAGGAAGGATGTTTTAACATATGCACTTTTATAAGGCAGATACGGGAACAGAGCAGGAATCAGAAAGAAGAATTATTCGCAAATAATGTCCCACTCATCTTTTAAATTTGAATTGACCTTCGCCAAATTAAATTTTTTATAACCTTGGCTTTTGGCCCATTTTTTCATAGATGCGTGGTCAGGATCTTCTTTATCTTTTATGACACGCTGGAATTCATCATAACCTGGTGGGCCTCCAACGTCTTCGGGAGGACAAGTACCTTTGCCTTCTAGAACTTGAGGATAATCATACTCGAAATCATCCACTACTTTTTCAAATATCACTTCATGATCCCAGCCGTCGCCAAAGTCATACAGGTAGCGAAAGTCTGGAGATTCATGTACATATTGATTTAAATCTACGTCTCTTGCTAGCAATAATTGCTTGCGAATGATTCGTTGATACATTTTATATTCATAGGTCCCTTCTTCAGGAGGGTTTTTCATGTAATGTTGTGCCATTGCGAAATTTTCTGTAACGGTTTCTTCATTTGCAACCAGCTCAATCGTTTTGTTGTTAATGGAGTCTTCAACGAGGAAATTAAACAAGTGACTGTCTGTCCACCCCATAGAGGTTTGAATTACGGAATGCAAATCATAAAAATCAAGTTCAACAGGCATGACAAACCGACGCCATACCTTTGGTTCTACGTGATTTAGTGTGACAAGAAATTGGTAAGCTTTCATCATAACACCCCATTTTAAGGATTTTTTTCATCATAACATAATTAGGGTGCTCCTTGTGAAGATTAAAAAAGGGCTGGTATTAATGAATCGTGATATGATAAAACTAATTTAAGAACGTGAGAAATCCCATTTCTAGTGTTGATAATTTGATTAAAAAGCGAGCAGGTGACAAATGAAAGAGGCCTTAAACAAATTCACAAATAAAAACTGGTTAATTTGGGGCGGCTTCTTACTGTTGCTCGTTTTTCTAATCATGAATCGCCAAATCATTACGCTTCTAGTGAATCAAGATATCGAAGCAACTCAAGATTTTTTAGATGATAATATGCTGCATGCGGTTGTGTTTATGTTAGTGATCATGATCCTTCAAAATTCATTTACGGTGTTTCCTTTACTATTGGTAATTAGTATTAATATTACGTTGTTTGGTTTTATTAATGGTTTTTTATGGAGTTGGATCTCGAGTATAATTGCGGCAATTGCTGTATTTTATAGCGTGCGATATTTATTTCAAGAGCGCTTAATTGAAAAATTCAAACCCGAACTTCTTAAGAAAATTGATGCAAATGGTTTTTCGTATGTCTTTCAAGCCAGGGTATTCCCTTTAGTTCCAACTAGTTTGGTCAATATATTGGGAGGACTCAGTACGGTACGGATTTGGCCGTTTATCCTCGCAACCACTATTGGAAATTTCCTTTTCTTTTTTGCTCTTGCATTAATTCCTGCAGGACTTTTGTCGGAAGAATTAGATGAAGCTCTAATTTGGGGGGGCTTAATCGGTGCCATTTTAGCGTACTACTTATTTAAACTTGTTCGCAAAAAACGTAAACAACCTAAATGAAACTAAAATAACCCTAGTTCGCCAAAAGCGAGCTGGGGTTATTTTATTAAATGAACGAATCCTTTATTTTTGGTCAACAAACTCTAAGATGAAATCCAAAAATAGCAGTGGTTGCTCTACGTTTGGAGCATGTCCGGATTGATTAAATTCAACGAACGTGGCATTCGGAATCAGTCTCGCCGTTTCACGACCTACTTCTGGTGGGTTTAGACCGTCGTGATCTCCACTAATAACAAGCGTTTCAGCAGTGATTCGATGCAAATCTCCACGAAAATCAAAGCCTTCTAATGCTTCATTAGCAGCGGAAATCTCTTTTGCTGTTAAGGAAGGGCTCTGCTGTCCGGCTTTGTGACTCCACTTGCCGACAGCTTTCAAATCATGAAAAATGTAAGGAGATACTTTCACGACTTTCTCCGAAAAGTCTAATCCTTCAAGATCATCTGCGTGTTTCTCAAATAAGGCTTCCATAGAAGACGTTTTGCCTTGTGATTTCGTTGCCACTAACATCAACTTCTTCACACGCTCTGGTGAAGCGATGGCTACACCTTGTGCAATATAACTACCCATCGAGACGCCGAGTAGATAAGTTTCTTCGATTTCTAAGTGGTCCAGTAACCGAAGCACGTCGCCAATATGGTCATCTAATGTATACGTAGACGGTTTTTCAGAATCTCCATGTCCGCGAGCATCCAAGACAATTATGCGGAAATACTTCTTTAAGATTTTCACTTCATTTTCAAACATGTGGCGATTACCAGTCAATCCATGCAACAAAACAAATGGCTCACCAGCCCCGTGTTCTTCATATGTTAGAATCATTCCATTACTCGTAAATGTTGGCATCAAGTCACCTCTACTTTTTAAATTCCCTCCTGAGGATTATGTAAACTTTCATCAACCTACTTGTCCTATTCGAACCAACCCGTAGATTTTTGAAATAAATGAGAGCGCTTATTCGCGCTCTCGCTGTGCGTAGGGAGTGGCTTTCTCTTCCTTATGATTATTTTAATTAGCAAAGAAAAGCAGCTCCAACAATAATTAATAAAATGAAAAGAACCACCAGCAAAGCAAAAGAAGATCCGCCGTCGTGATGTCCACCCATAGATAACACCGCCTTTCTTTGTGGGAATGTTGTATTATACGCAAAACAATATCCGACATATGGGGCAACGTCATGGGATTATATTATAAATAGGTATAAAAAATATTAAATTGCTTAAAAAATTAAAATCGTTTAGGACGAGTACTTTTCAACAGCTCGTACACGGGCGGTAAAGTGGTTTTTTGCTAGACAGAATGCCCTGTTTTTCACGGTTCGATACTCTTAGTGTGCTGAATCATTTCTTAGGTTGTTTCATCTTTATCCAAACCATACATAGTACACCAACTGCCAACCCGAAAACAATAATTTGCCCAATACCTATCCATTTCACAACAGCATACGTTGCTGAAACTTCAAGTAGTAAAGCTGGAACTTTGCCTATACTGCTGGCCGCTACAAATGACCCGAAACGCATCTTACTGACGGCAGCATATAGCGTCACTAATCCAGAAGGGATGAATGGCATTAATCGTAAGCCAATTACTAACCAGATTGCCTCTCGAGTAGAAGCATCGAGCAACTTTTTCATCCGTGGTGTATGTTTAGACCGATTGTTAACAAACTTTCTAAACCCTTTTCGATACAACCAAAAGGCAACCAAACTCCCGGCAATCTCTCCAATAAGAGAAACTGAAAACCCACCCCAAAAGCCAAATACCGTGACATTTATGGCAGTCAGAAATGCACTCGGAATAACTCCTACGATACTAATCACGATATTCACTAGCATACTTATCAATACAGCTATAGGGAAGGGAACCATGGACATATAAGATTCGATTATTGCCATAGATATCTCCTTTATCAAAACTAAGATGCATTTATAGTAGCACGATTTGACTCAACAATGACGTTGGCAAACTGCATAATAAAAAGCCAAACAAGATGAGGACTCATCATGTTTAGCTTTCTGCTATTTTTTAATGATAGAAGAATGAAGCAACACCCAAAACACGAGAGTGCCTATTCTTTTGTCAAGTCACCGAGTTTTACTAAGCTCTTCCATGTAACCCCGCCATCAGTCGTTTGGTAGACATTATTTTGTAGGGTTGCAATAGAAATCTCTTTGTCATTCGTTGGGTGCGTAGCAATATATGTGACGGCATTTTCTTTAGCCAGTTGTGGTCCTGAAAGAGTCTTTGCTTCTTTTGAAGTAAGGTCAATCTGAACCAACTGCACCTTGTCACCTACTAACTCCGCTACGTACGCATGACTTTTACTTAACGTCACATAAGTGATGTACATGTCATCCTTGAATAGTGAAAAGCTTTGACCTGCATCCGTTGATAGATATAATCCTCGGTCTGTGCCAATCGCAACAGTTTCAGGTGTGTCTGGATGAGCCGCCATATTAGATATCATTTCGGCTTCAAAGCCATTCAGGTCCATCGTTGTCCACTTCTGTCCGTAATCGTCTGTATAAAAGAAGCCGTTCTCTAACTTGTCAGTAGGCATTTCGTTAAAAACATAGATACGATTTGTATGGTAGCTAGCCGCTAAATAATGAAAGTCGATTTCGCCTGCAAACGCATATTGTTTAAATGTTTCTCCGGCATCTGTACTTTTTAGTAGTCCAAGCGGGTTCTCATAATCTGATCCAGGTTCTGGATGACCGCTTGAAACAAATCCATCATCTACTGCTTGAAAGCCCATATAATCATGCTTTTCGCCCGTTGTTTCTTTCCACGTTCCTTCTTCATAGAGAAGGGGGCCGTGATGGGAGGCAAGCATTAATGCATCACCGGAACCTGGGTAGCCGAGTCCATGAATATGGTCCACCTTGGTGTCAGTTGTTTCCTGGTAAAAATCGTCTGAAGGCGCAACAGGAGCGTCTTGAGTGGCTTCATCTACTGTCTTTTCTTTATCTTCTGTGGTGTCATTTGATGAACAGGCTGCAAGCGTTAAACTAAGCAGACCCATAATAATTATCCATGTCTTCATGTTCTTCCTCACTTCCATTTATAGCCGATGCCCAAACTGTCACGATATACTCGGACGCTTGAAACCTAGCAGTTTTTATTTGTCACGCAAATTTTGAATATGTGAATCGACGGTACCGTCCTCTATTAACTGCCCCAATTGTACACGAAAAATATAAAAAAAACTGTGCAGAAAAAAGCACAATATACTCAACGTCACGCTTAAATAGGGGGAAGATAACCGTATAAAACCAATCAAAGGACTGACATACATGAAACTAGCCATCATCACCGACATCCACGGCAACGCAGCTGCTCTAAAAGCGGTCTTACAGGAAATCGATCATCAAGCGGATATAGAACAAATCTGGTGCCTTGGAGACATGATTGCTATGGGCCCCGATTCAAATGAAGTACTCGACATCCTGTTTGCGCGTGAAGATGTACAGATGATTACCGGCAATCACGACGAAGCCATCCTGTCACTGATAGCAGGAGAAGGGCATCCCGATAGCTACAAACACACTCGTGAGCACCACGAATGGATAGCCAGTCGTCTAAATCCAGAGCATGTTGCTAAGCTTAAAACATTGCCTCGAATTCTGGAGAAAGAACTAAACGGCACCCGAATTCTCGGTATTCACTATCATATAGAAGAAACCAAACGACAAGCCCACATTCAAGATGAGCCTTTTTATACGATTTTAGAACCAACCATAGAAAACATGGAAATTATGTTTGGCAATTATCAAGCGGATATTATCTGTTTTGGCCACCATCATCCTGAACATCTATTCCAGGCAAATGGTAAGACCTACCTTAACCCGGGTGCACTCGGCGTATCAAAAGGGGACACTGCCCCATATGGCATCATCGATTTAACTGAAGCAGAATCGCAAGTTACTATACATCAAGTTACATACGATAAAGCTGCGTTTTTGGAGAAGTTCGAACGCTTGCAAGTACCTCAAAGAGAGATTTTATTTAAGTTGTTCTATGTAGGAGAGTAAAAAAGCGCTAGAACACTTTTGGGAAAGGAAAGAATCGACACCTTCTATTCCATAAACGAAACGACCGAAGATACAATTTCGGTCGTTTTTTACTTTCTTTTATCTAGCATTCATTAATTGTGTAATTTGTGAGATAATTATAACAAATTCAGATGTAACAAATTAGTTGAGATATAATTAAAGTATCGGATGAAAAATTTAAGGAGTGAATTTTTATGGCTACTGCTCGTGAATCATCAAAAGTGAATTTAGATTTTTTAGTTCATGACCTTGGTTTGCATCAAGAGAGGAATACAAAAGTTTTTCGAAAAGGAAAATTTTTTATTATCTCACCGTCTGTGCAAAATAAGAATCATTTGTTTGAAGTTGGAGAAAGCATTATGGAGTTATTCGAAACAGAAGACCAAGAAGGCTATTTACTGATCCGCTTTAAAGAAGAATTTTTAATGGCCAAACTAAAATCATTCGAAAAGAAAATGATGATATCAGATACAAAGCCCACTTCATCTAGGCTTCCTCCACATTGGAAGTTCAAAGTAATCGAAGCGACAAACCCATACATTATAAACATGGGGGATAGTGACCTAAGGTACCCAATTCAAAATCCAAGCAAGAATCAACTAATTCAATTTTTTAATACAGAAAGCTAATTTAACGATAAAAGAAAAATAACCCCCGGCAGTTTCAAGTGTCGGGGTATTTTTGCATTATAAATTCAAAGTTGTTTTCATCATGAAATTTAAAAAAATTGGAAAAGTTTGAAGATGAATATTGAGTGTGACAGGTTTCCAGTCCACTTCGGACGCTTTACCTGCTGCACAATAATCTAGGGAATAAAGAGGATGGGCTTGTGACTGCGTCACTTCGCCAAACCCTCTTTTTGTAGATCATCCTACGGCAGGTGTGCATCCTTCGCTCCCTTGCAACCTGAAAGTACTCAGTAATTTTGGTTTCGTTAACTACAGAAAAGAAGGCAATTTTAAATAGATGTTCGGCCGAAGATGCAATTTCGGCCTCTTCTTGCTTCTTTTATTTTGGCTTTTATTTGCAATGCATCGATAATTCATTACAAACAAAAGAGTATATTTGAGTCCCGAATGTACGATAAACAAAAATTAACAGAGTCAAAAAATAAGAAAAGTAGGAGTTTATCATGAATAGTCTATTTTTATTAGCGGGTATTGCTTTTTTTATGGTGTTAGCAGCAGTCATCGTTGTCACGGTCATCTTAGTTTCAAATAAATCAAAATCGAACAGTAATCACAAGGACGCGAATTTCAAAGTATTGTTCTACTCAATAACACGTAAAACAGCTCATTCCTTTGAAGCTGTTTTTTTGTGCTTACAAAAAGAAAAGAGGATGAATATCGTCTCCCACCAATTGCCAACAAAAAAAAATTGATAAAAGAACAAATGTTCGCATATAATATAAAAAAGGAGGCTGCTTGTATGAAAGGCACCATTGTGAAGTATATGAAGCGGCAAGATATTCTGGAAATTGTCTATCTTGCAAAGGACGGGAACATCACCAAACGTCGTGTGAAAGTTATTAAAGCCTACCAAGACACGTTTCAAGCGTACTGTTTTACCAAACAGGCCAAGCGCACTTTTTACTTTGACCATGTCCTAGCAGCCGTTCCAGTTATTCGAAGAGAAAGGGAGGACGTAATTTCATGAAAATCAATCGTGGTCTAAAAGTGGATGGTGATCTTAAAGATCGCGGCAAGATTAAGTGGACGGCCATGATGTTGCCAGAGCATGTGGCTGAACTTCGTCAATGGCAAGAAGATTACGACAAGGTAAAAAAACCGGAACTCGACGAATTCGATTACGATACGATGCAAGAAGAAATCGAACGCGCACTCATTAGCGAAATGGAAACACGCCTGACCTCATGGAAAAACGGCAAGCTCCACTATCATCGCGGCATTATCAAACAAGCCAACAACCAATACCTTCGCTACGAAGACCCATACGGCATCCACCAACTTCCACTCGACGAACTCGTCGGCGTCTTTGTTATTGCGTAACTTTCATAAAAACCTCTTTAGCCAATTACTGAAGAGGTCACTTCTTCTCTTTCAATTACTTCTTCTAACACATAAGTCACGAGCTGACGATCAAACTCCTGATTCTAAGAAAAAATCATATTACAGAAAACACAATTAATATTTCCTGAATATTAACCATTATACATGATGAAAAAGCAGAAAGTTTCGCCAAGTTCCAGGGACACTTCAGACATTTAATAGGTACACATTTTGCCAGTTCAAAGTACATGAAAATAGGATACGGTACGCTTTGAGCGCACTGGCATCCTATTACTATTGGCTTCCTGAAGGGAAGTAGAAACTCTGTTTTTAAGCCTATATTGTCTCTTCCACTGATGCAGTTTTCTCATCTTCTTGTGAAATCATTTCCTGTTGGTGACTAAAGGATTTCCAACCTATATTCCATAGAGGGAACGACCGAAGATTTCGGTCGTTTTTTACTTGTTTTCACATATGAAAACAAGAATCTCCTTAATGTTTGATAGAGTCCAAAAGTCACTATTGTAAAACTTTACTTATGCGTTACTTATATTACTCAGAATATTAAGTAGCATGATTTTATTGTATGCTAATATTATGGTAGTTAGTATTTAGGAGGAACAAAGTATGTACGATATAGATATTTGGAATCAAATAGTCACAGACAATAATTATGATAAAGAGAACTATGGCTACAATAAAATGATACAACAAATAGAAACCAGTCCTTCTGCAGCAGTTGCAAAGATGGAATTAATTTTTAAAAATCTTTCTTTCGAAAGAATGAAACAAATTTCATTTTCATTAAAAAAAGAATCACTGTCAATAAGGTTTTTTGACTTAAACAAGATGCGCTATGTCTGGGAAGAAATGAGAATAAATTATCAACTCTCTGATATTGAATATAAAAAAGTGTTGAATTTTATTAGTTTGGCAGAACGAAAATTCAAGAGAGAAATTTCAGTTAGAGAAGCTGAAATAGCAATGAGCATATTAATTTTCATCGCAAAGCAAAGTTTTGAATGGAAAGAAATTAATACTTTAAGTAATGGAGTTTCTAATTCAGAGGTGGCAGCTTCAATTGTAGATAATGAAGAGAGTACAAGTAATGAGGTTTATGAAAAACTAATTGATGAAAATAAAAACTTTATGAAGGCATTGACAGTATTGCAGTCATCTTCAAAAGAATCAGTGGTAAATGCGGATTCTTTTGGTCAATTCAGAAGTTACATGCATGTTGAACGATCGATAGAGACCGAAATTCTTAGTGTCTTAGAGAGTGCTCAAAAGAAAAATGCACCAAGTTTAATAATGTTGTGTGGAAGTGTGGGGGACGGAAAAAGCCACTTATTGGCATACATCAAGGAAAATCGGCCGGAACTACTATCGAATTTCAGCGTACATAATGATTCGACAGAATCTTATGATCCAAAAAAGACATCATTGGAAACACTTGAAAGAGTCTTAAGTGAATTTGATGACAACATAACTCCCTCCAAAAGTTCATTAATCGCAATAAACTTAGGAGTACTCCATAACTTCTATAACCAACAAAGAAGTAATGGGAAATTTGGAGAATTATGTAATTTTATTGATCGTAGTGAGGTCTTTCATCAAAGTGGAAACGCATTTCAAGAAGATTCTCAATTCAAATTACTGAATTTTGCAGAATTACAACCTTTCACACTTGAATCAAACGGACCAAACTCAGAGTTTTTCTTAAATATTATTAACAAAATCACAGATAATCACCCTCTTAATCCATTCTATAATGCATGGATGAAAGATAAAGAAAATGGGATATCCACTGTGATACATCAAAATTACAGCCTTCTATGTAATCCAAAGATAAAGCATTCCATTGTGCAAATATTGATTGAAGCGATGGTGAAAGAAAAAATATTTATATCGACTAGATCCTTTTACAATTTTATATATGAAATTATTGTGCCAGTCAATGAAATCACCCAAACTCAAAGTAATTTTGATTTAATCAAAAATAGTTTGCCGAATTTATTGTTTGCACATCCTGATCGATCACAATTATTAAAAGCTTTGAGTGAACTGGATCCTTTGAAAAATAGATCTAGTCAAAAGGATGAAATGATTACAGAATTCCTTCTAAGCCAAAACAAACAAAGTTTCATCAATGACAAGTTTAAAGCGATAGAAAATCAAAATTCTGGAATTCCCAACATTGAAGGAATTAGTAAGGAAAACTATCTAGAAGTTACAAAGTTGCTTATTAGACAAACATCCCTTCTATCTGACTATGAAAGTAATGAAAGCTATAGAGAATTCATTAGTTACTTATTTGCTTATTACACAGGAGATGGCGACAAAATCAGCGTCCTATTTGATTTGTTGAAAGATGTGGTCTTTTCTTGGAATGGTTCACCGATGGAAGGCTATATTTTCACGGGTTCCACAAATAAAGAGTTCAATATCGCTGTCCCTGTTCATTTAGTAGAAGATGTCGATGAAACGATTTTTGGTTCCATGAATGGTAAAGAGAGCATTGAGCGGTTTAACCCATATTTAAAAGTAGGATTCAACCAGGATAAACGTTATTTCTTTGAGCTGGACTTTGCCCTGTTCTCGCTTCTTAAAAAGATAAGAAAAGGTTACAGACCGAATAAACAAGACATTCAAAATGCACTCCAATTCAATGAGCTGCATGAAAAAATTATAAAATCTGCTGAGAAAAACAATAAAATTTTATTACTTCATAAGAAAACGAACGCAATGTATGAAGTTTCAAAACCTAGGTTTTCAAATGCGAAATTTGAAATGAAGAAGGTGTAACGTTGTGGAATGTAAATTAGATTTAGAGAAAATTGAAAAGTTCACACTAAAAGGTGGTAAATATACGTATAAACGCAGAGAGCAAACATATTTGTTACCACTTCCGACACGTGAACCAGAAAGAGCAAAGTTTGATAAAGGCTTTTCAACTATCACTGGTGCGGTTCTTAGGGCAATCAATGATAAAAACATTCCTAAGGACGCTAATCAAAAAAATATTGAAAACATTATGAATATGGGCAAATTTAATGATGAGGAATCAGAAGAGATTTTCAAATACTTTGTTGAAAATCAAATCAGTGAAATTGAAAATTCAAATGTTACGAAATTCAACCAATTAGAATATATTCCATTTACTGAAAACGAGAAAGAAAGAAAAGGTGAGGAAGACTTCTTTACTTTTTTCTACGACTTCTACATTGCAAATAATAAAGAAGAACTTCAAACCTTATTCAAAAGCTTATCGGAACAAGATTTGATTTCTACAATATTGGATTTGTCGATTAAAGAAAAGAAATCAAAAAAACAAGCCGTTAAATATAAAAACAATTTTCCGGAACTACAACAACAGTTTCTGGCGGATATCAAAACCTTGTCTACAAATCCGAATTTTCTAATTGAAAACATCTCATCACTTTTTGTTCATTATGCCTTTATAGCTATGGCTCAGTTGATTATTCAAACAAACAAGTTAACGAGTTTTGATGAGTCAGAGTTGTCTCCGATTTACTTTTTATTGAATTGGGAAAAGGCTTCGAAATGGAGAAATGGATATAAAACAGGCTATAAAATGTTGTTGGAGCAATTTGATGGCTTTTTTGCGCACGAACATGCATTGAATATTGTGGGGTTGAATACCTTTTCAGATAAACCTAACCAGTATTATCATGACATTCATCAAGAACTTCAAGGCCATGGTCCAAATGAAGAAAAAATGTTTATTAAATCCATTTATGATTGGATGAACGGCTTTTACAAAGTTCGAAATGGCATTGACGATGGTTTACCTCAGTACGTGGACAAATTAACTCTGGACGATGCCTTTAAGGACTTACTGTCTGTCATAAAAAAAGGAATTTCAAAAGAGATTAATTCGCGTTACCAAAAAGCATTTGAAGCATTTATTTCGAAATTCTATCGTAAAAACGGTGGATCACTAGGGACAATCCTTTCATTGAAACAAGATCAATTGCTAATGCTAGTTGCCGTTTCAGTCGGAAACTCTTCTAATCGGATTGAATTGAAACAATTATGGGATGAACTCGAAAAACGAGGAGTATGGCTAGATCATCATTCAAAAGAAGAGGTGGTAAACACCTTGGACAAATTGAATTATCTAGATAAGAAAAGTGATAGTGGGGATGCTCAATATGTTAAATCCATTTTATGATTATATAGGTGGTCAATTAGTTAACTTCTTTAGAAAAGAATCCGATGAGAATCGAATAGACCGCTATTACTTATATCTGCCTGAAGAAAATCTAGTAGACGAACTGATTCAGGTTTTAAAAACGGATAGCCATGCTGAAAAATTTGTATATCAACATGAATCGAGCTTATCAAAATATGAGACATTCTCATTGGTGTTCAACCAAACGAAGTTTGTCATTGCTTCCACAAATGATAATACCAGTATTGATTTTCTTGTCACTTTACGAAATGAAATGAGCGAGCAAAAAGGACAATGGAAAAATACTGCATTAATTATGATTTGTAATACGTTAAACGATTCAATTAAAGGCGGTAGCAGGGATTTGACGTCGGAAGGCCTGCCCCTTCATGTCAGCCAGATTGTTGGAAACTTGGAAGAGCTTTTATTCAAGTGTGAACTAATTGACAGTGAAAAAGTGGTATTAAGACATTATTTAAATAAAAGAGAAGCTGAACACAGAATAGAAAATTCTTCTTTCCTGGACTTTGAAGATGTTCTTTCACTTTTGAAAAAAGCACGGTTAGATCAAGGTGACTTTGCGGCATTAAATTATTTCCCTGACTCTAACCTAGAGAAACTTGTGGAAATTCGGGATTCATATGAATACGAAAATCACAAGTGGAAAAAGGAAGATAAAAATATTGCGTCAAGATTGGAAGAAAACACATCATTATTTGAAGATGTAGAACGTACAAGATTATTGGGAAATGAAAAAGAAAAGCTTGAAGACCAGTTTGATAAAGGTGCAATGAAACTGCGAAAAGAAGATTGGGCCTCAACTGATTTTCAGGAATTGAAGGAATGGATGGTCAAAGTTAATGAGAGAAAAGAAATTTCTTTTGATAACGATAAAGTAAAATCCCATTTAGTAGGGGAACAAATGAATCTGGGCTTAACAACTTGGTTAAGACCGAAATCTGATACTGCAGCTGGTAGAAGAAACTGGAGTTTAATTGTTTTTCACCCAGATTACATTCAGGGTGAAACCATAGAAATAAGATTCCCGTTTGATCGAAATACCTCGGATAAGTTTTTGAATGCCACTAGCTTGAAGTTCACAAAAAGCAAAGGTCATTCATTAATCGTAAGCATTAAACTAGAAGAACTAGGGCGTACGTTTAAACGTATGGTTTATAAACATGAAGACAGCACATCTAGTAGCTATAGCTTCAATATTCTAGTGATTAAGAGCAAAGAAGACTTATTGCAAACCCATAAGTCTTCGTATTATGTGAATGCTGGCTCCAAAAGTAATTCAGCTCTTCAATTGGAGCTTAACGACCAAAAACTATTAATTGGTTCAGGTGGGGAAACTGCTTTAGTTCAATCAGTAGAATCGGCAGTAACTTTTAATGATGGTGTTGAAATACACTTCGAACTTGGTCTGTTGGATGAAATGGAAACGAGCTTCAAGTTCATGTTGAATTCGAATGATTTTGTCATTTCAATCGAGATCAAAGATATAGTATTAAGGGTTGTCCCGATTGAACCGATGCGAATTTGGGAGAAAAAAATAAATAGCCAAAACACTTACTTTGGTAATGATGATTTCTCCCGAGTGGAAATAGACCAATTGCCATTTGTGACACATGAACAAGATCGGAAATTTTATATGTTCGAAAAACAATGGTTAAGCATGATGCCTAAAAGAGCGAAGCTGACGATAAATGAAATGGTGGAAGAGCCATTATTCATGCCTGCTAAGTTGGAAGAGGCTTATAACAATTTCCTGAACTTATTGAAAGAAACAAACACTATTCCGTCCTTTACCTATTATTCAGATGAACTTGCTGAATATGCAGAGAAATATATTGAAGAGTATGTCGATGCTATAGACAACATCAGTGACGGCGAGTTAATGAAGAACGATGAAAGAGATTTTCTATATCTGGGTGCACTTTTTCACGAGAATGAAATCTATATGACTCCTTTTTCTCCGTTGAATGTGGCGTACCAGCTTCAATTGACCAAGGAAACTGCTGGGGAAAGCATAGACAGTAATATATTGAAGAGACTAAAGGCTGCTTATACCATCCCGTTCTTAATTGGAGCAGATGGTCGCTTATTTAAACCGGATTCTACAAATCGCATCCCTGAGTGGCAACTCTTCAAACCGAGAGAAGAAGTGTCAATCGGCGAAACCAATAACTATTTGGCACAGGTTGTACAGGAAAAAATCAATCAGTTCATGGATCATTATGATTACTTGTTTGAAATCGACAGTAAATCCGCATTGCTTTTAAATATCGTGAATATTAATAATGACAGAGAAATACTCAAGGGGATTATTAATTGGTTTAAAATAGAAATCACGAAAAATAATTCACTGAGTAATTTAAGAGACATTGTGGTGACTTCTTATAATATTAGCTCGAATATTAAAAGTGCTTTTGATTTGATGAATGAAATTGAGGAACCATCAGTGTTGAAAGATGAGCTGGGAATAGATATTAATATCAAAGACTTTTATTCCGAGGATGTATTAAGAGCCATTCAATCGTCCTTACAATATGCAAAAAGAGACATTAGTGAACAACTGGAATATAGTCATGTGACTTTCTACAAAATGAAGAGCAAAGAACATATAGCAAAACAAAAAGTCGATCAAGCGCCTAGCAGTATTAACTTAGGTGGTATTTATACGACGGTATCTTCACATAGAACGGAAGATGGGGGATACAGAGTTGGGTTTGGCATAGGGGATGCTAAACAAAATCAAACTTTACTAACAAAATACGCGACAAAGATTAATGAACTAAGTGCAAACAGAACAAATGGCGGGCACGACCCTTATATGAAAAACATAGCCTTCGCACTCCACATTAATAATGAGGACGAAAAGTACCTTGCAGAGCTATATAAAAATAGCCATTGGTTAACGTTCATTGACCCTGCAGTTGATTTGAAGTATTTCCAGGAATCTTCAAGCAATCTTGTCATTGTTCACTATAGCGATCAATTATCTTCAACTAGCCATTTCGATGCGATTACCGTTACGGACAAGTCCAATCAGTATTTTAAAGTGATTAAAGAATTCCTGTCGTCGCAACAAATAGCTGTAGAAGACGAGAGAATTGAAGAGGTTATCAAAGCCTTCAATACGTTTAATGGTGAATGGTTGCTAAGAGCAGTTCAAGGCAAGTCACATGACAAACGAGAAAAAATGAGCATCGTTTCTGCCATTAAACGCTCACTGCTATTCTTTGAAACGGAAAATATAGTATGGGTTCCGATTTCGATGGAAGAAATCGTGAGAGTAACAGGCAATATTAAATTGAGTAAAAAAGAAGGAATCTTCTCTGGGAAAACTATCGGTAAAAAAGGAAATTGCAGCGATGATTTGTTAATGATGGGGCTAGAGCTAACAGAAGATGAAAAAGTATTGGTTCATATGTACCCGGTTGAGGTTAAAATCGGGAACAATCAATCGTCTGTAATCGAAAAAGGAATCTCTCAAGTAATCGCACTGAAAGAAAGACTAGAAGAGCAGTTATTAAAAGAAAATAATTTCGACTCCAAGTTCCTGAGAAACTTCTTTGCTCGAGTGTTGATTAATAATGCCAACAAAATGAAATTAAATAATATATGGCCTGAAAAAGATTACACCATTACATCTAGCATGATTGACAAACTGCTAAATGATGACTTTGAAATCACAAGTTCACTTAGAGCAGACTTTGGCCAAGGAATGGTGATGTCATTCAAAAAAGGTATAACCGAGAGTAGACAAGAAAGAAAAAATGGCGTTATCGTCTATGAGATTCCTGAGCAAGAAGGATATGCAACTTTAGCCGTTTCCATGGAAAAACTGAAAATGAATGACTTCAGTGAAATAGAGATTGTGGAATTGCCCGAAATTATTGATGAGGAAATTTTCGTGGAACCTGTTCCTATATATCCACCAGTGAAACCTAGAATACTTGAAGAAAAACCAAAGGAAAAAGACGCAGCGGAACAAGAAGAATCTTATTCTAAGATTCCTGTCGTTCAACCACCTATTAAGATTGTCGATCCAGAAGAGGAATATGAAGTTACTCCTCAAATAAGACCGTTGATGGGTATTGAAAGAAATGAATCTATCCACTGGGAGTTTAATCATTCCCAACTTTCGAATAGACATCTATTGATCGGGGGGCGGTCTGGTCAAGGTAAAACGTACTTTATTCAGTCTCTTCTTCAAAACTTTTCTAAATCAGGTCAACCAGCTTTGGTGATTGATTACTCCAGTAGTTTTACAACTACCCAACTAGATCAGGCCTTTTTGGCAAGTGTGGGAGACAAATTACATGAAAGAATCGTTTATCATGACAAGTTTCCGATTAATCCTTTTATAAGACGTGAAAAAGAAGTAGCGGGAAGAGTGTCATTGGAGAAAACTTCCGAAGTAGCCAGAAGAGTCCAAGACGTTTTCGCAGCTGTTTATAAATCATTTGGTCCTCAACAAAAGAATGCGATTTATGAAGCAACTAAAGCTGGCATAGACATGTATGGAGACAAAATGAGGATGGAACACCTTCTTGAACGGATAGAGGCGCTGGAAACGTACTCAAGCTCAGTGCTACAATCCGTTTCAAGTCGTCTTGTTCAATTCGTAGATATTGATCCTTTTGATTATAATGGTGAAGCTCAATGGGATAATTACTTTAATACCCCAGGGCAAATCACGATTATTCAGTTGGCGGGCTATGATCAAGATGAGATAAAACGCATCATGACAGAATTTATCCTTTGGGATTTATGGTATTACACACAACGGGGCACTAAAGATAAGCCAATTCCTGTTGTATTGGATGAAGCACAAAATCTTGATTTCTCTGATGGTTCACCAACGGCCAAAGTATTAAGAGAAGGACGAAAATTTGGTTGGTCCGCTATGTTTGCGACTCAAACATTTAGCAATTTTGAAAAAAATGAACTTGCCATTCTAGATAATGCGGGAACAAAAGTCTACTTTAATCCAGCAGAAAGCGAACTAAAAGTAATCGCAAATCGTATTGGAAATGCAGACATCGAGGACTTACGTAGTCTGAGAAAAGGCCAATGCATGGTATTAGGCCAGTTCATGAAATCAAATGGAACCATGTCCAATCCTGAACATCATATTGTACAGGTACCAGAAATTAAATCAGAGTAATAAAATAAAGCTAATCTCGAGTGGGGTAAAGTCCATCGCGATTAGCTATTTATTTTGTGGTGATAAAGTGATCAATCAGTCTAAATCACTAAGAACTTTTGCAATATACTCTCGATCCAACCAAAATGCTTGCTTAGTAATCCACTGTCCATCAGGGAGTTGAACTTTATCTTTACCATCTTTAGCTTTGGGTCTAATATGGCAAATACCATTTGAACGTGGGGCGGGTAGGTTGTTCGCTACTACAGTAGAAGTACCTCTTTGTTTTTCCACTAATGTGACGCCTTCATTAAGTAATTGTTGAACATCTATCCAAAATGCTTTTAGTGGACCTTCAATTGTTTTTACTGGCATATTCCAAAGTTTAATTCCTTTGAAGAAAAGCTGTCGGTTTGAATTTTGTCTTTCAGTCTCTTTGTATTCAAACACAACCAAAAGAAATTTAGTTTCTTCAAAATAATTCGATGGCCAACTTTCCTCCCAGGTACTTTCTTTCCATTCATGAAAGTTAATCTTTTTAAAAGACATATGCTCCTTTGGTATACCGTTTTTTTCCAAACGAATTGTTTTAAAATGAATATTTGCCTTTGAAAATTCTTCGATATTACTAAGAGAGGTGCTTTTTATACCTAGCATAGAACTAACAAATTCTTGTAGAAACGATTTTGATTTATAATTCACTTCGATATTAAATTTCAAAGCAATTTTCTCTAAAGTCATACCGATATAGGGAGAAAATCGATTATGTAACAATTCTTCAAGAGAAGTCTTTCTTAATTCTTGTTTAGAAGCTATTGAAACTAAATGCTCATTAGTAATTTTCTGTCTAACTAAAGAAGTCATATAACTTTGTTTTAATGAATAGGCTCTTTGCATAGCTGGAATTGTGCTATAGGGCTGTGACCTAAGAGAATCACGATTTACTCCTTTTGTACAGGCTCCTAGATATATAGTGTCAGCTTCAGAAAGTTCATGTGCTAATCCTTTTTTTATTTCACCAACAATATAGTTCCAATCTTGTTTTATTATTTCTAAATCTTCTTCATCAAACTTGTGTATAAAACTTTTTATAACTTGGTAATCCGCACGCTTTAGTTCTGGCATCCATTCATAAAACATTATTAAAAGATTCTTGTTTTTAGACCAAAAGCTAGACGACTCAAAAGTTTTCAAACTCTCTTCTTGATAATTAATAATATTCAATACTAGTCTTTCCTTTGCTGAGAGACTTCCATTTTTAATTCGTTTTATAGGTGTTACCTTTAGCTCTATTTCAAGGTTAGAAAAGTCTGCTTCTGATTTCGAGTTAATTTCATAGCCGAATAAACTCTCTTCAATGATTTGCCCAAGATGGCCTTTTGCTCTTTCATTTTCAATCCGACCTGTTTGATCAATATCACCGAAGGTTTTACCTTCCGCTTCTTTAGCCTTGTAAAGTAGTGCTTCTTCCGTTTCATAAATCATTAATATTCCCCCTATATCAAAGCATTCTGGTATTCATTATCAAAATTTTACCATATAAAGAAAAAAGCTGATACATGGAGTATCAGCTTCGTAATGACAATTCTAATTGAATGTCAGTAAGTATATTTGTTTTTTCAATTTCTTCAATTCTTGTTCCCATGCGTTTAATCAATCCTACGACCAGTGCATTTCCCATACAGAAATAACGCATGCGGTCAGACATGGTATTTGTCCAATTATCATCAAAGCCATTGAGTCGTTCACATTCTAAAGGAGTTAGGAAACGCTTCCGTCCATTTACCTCAATGATATGTGTGCTTCGATTTGTGGAACCTTCACTTGTAAGCATTGTTCTACCAGGCTTGTCCAAATCATCTGTAGGAGACATTCCGCCTTCAGAGAAATGATAGACATGTCCATCAGCAGTCGTACGTTCAATTTTTTTAGGACCGCGAAGGTAGGCAAATTTCTCGCTAGCAGTTTCCGATAAATAAAACTTTTCATCGACTTCGCTTTCGTCAATAAGAATATCGCGCAACGTAATTGATTTTTCTTCTTTTGGAATAACGTGTGTTGTGAAAACTTCACCTGCTTTCATATAACCAGCTGTATGAAAACCAAAAGAAAAATCATCTGAGATAGATACAATGTCACTGGGTAAGGTAACTGACGTTATCCTATCCTTATAAGGTTCAAATTCAACCGGAAAAGGTTTAGCGAAGAATCCTTCATTAAAAACAATCTGATCTTCAGAAATCTTACTTTGTGCTTTTTCAAAAGCGATTCCATTTTTATAGGCAAAAATGAATACACGCCTTCTTCTCTGAGCAAAACCGTAATCAGCAGCATTAATGACACGCCACTCGACTGTATAATTTAAATCTCTAAAAGTAGCTAACATAACAGCAAAATCTCGTCCTCGTTGAGAAGCAGGAGATTTTAAAAGTCGGTCTACATTTTCCAAGAGAACATACTTGGGGTTTGTTTTTTCTATTACACGCTTAATTTCCCAGAATAAGACGCCTTTTTTCCCTTGGAGACCTTTCTCTCCAGAAAGACTACGTGCAACTGAGTAGTCCTGGCATGGAAAACCACCCACCACAAGATTTGGTTCTAAATCTATAAACGTATCATCAGATACGATAGTTATATCTTCATTCGAATGTATTCCAGTTTTAAAGTTGCTTACATAACAATCGAAAGCATCTTGAGCTTTTCGAGAAGGTTCCCATTGGTTACCCCAAACAACATCAAATAAATTAGGGTTCGCTTTCTCGAGACCCAAACGGAAGCCACCGACACCAGCAAATAATTCAATAACATTAATTTTAGAATTTTGCATATACGAACACCCTTTCGTGTTTTTCTTTATTATACAACATATCTTTGAAAAGATCAAGATCGAAATGTCACAGTATATCATATTTTTTTAACTCTTATTAGAAATAAATAAGTAAATAAATGTGTAGTTTAAAATTAATTAGAATATTTAGTATATTAAGTTCAAATAATTTGGTATTATTTTCTAAAAACAAGTTAAACATGGGGGCTATTCTATGGAACTTCCGGATTTATTACCGAAAAAAAGAGATAGAGAATATAATATGTATTCTAAGAAATTAAGGGCTAGAGTAATATTCATGTATCTTTTTAAAGGAAAGTCTCACAGATGGATAGATGAAATGATATTAATGAAAAACCCAGATATATCTAAAGGTTATCAATCTATGGGCATTCTACATCACATTGGACTATTAAATACTCATAAAAACATGTTCAAAGATTTCAGTATTGAACAGGCTAAGGAATATGCAGAAGGTAAATCAGTAGTATATTCGAATTTATTGGTCACTCTAGAAATTGATATGAATAATGAACACAATGACGAATTTGTTTATGAAATTAAAGAAAATCAGTTTCAAGAAAAAATTGATCAAAAAATTTCCGAAGTAAGCGTCGAATATTTGACGGATTACGTAGAAGAGTATTTACCACACCCTCCAAAACAAAAAGCGGAAAATGCTGAAGGGAGTTATTCATATCCGCGAAGTATATACGAGGCCACTAAAGCATTAATAAATGCTCAGTTTCAATGTGAAGTAAGTGATAATCATTGTTCCTTTATTTCAAAGAAGACTGGTAAAAATTATGTGGAAGCCCATCATGTAATTCCGATTTCTTTTCAATGGAAGTTTCAGTACGATATCGATCGAGTACCAAATTTGGTAGCGTTATGTCCTAATTGTCATAAAAAAATTCATTTAAGTATTAATAGTGAAAAAGAATTATTATTAAAGGAACTTTATATAAAAAGGAAATTCGATCTATTGAAAATAGGTGTGGAATTGAGCGAAAAAGATTTATTGGAAATGTATGATATATAGTTCTTTAACTAGTAGAGTAAAGTTATTTATGATATGTTTTGAAGCTTATTTGAAGTAATATTTCCAAATGATGAGTTCGAACTAATTACATACAATAATTCCGAGGTGCTTAACATGTTGCTTTACAATTGATCATTACAGAACGACTCTCATTCAAAACAAATGATGGAGGGGTTCTGAAAATGATGTACACAACATTAATAGAAGATATAACGAGCGAGCAATTAAACGGTTTCTTCGTTGGGTGGCCTAATCCGCCTTCGCCTGAAGTTCACCTTAGGTTATTAGAAAAAAGCTCTCATGTCGATTTAGCGGTTGATGATGAATCAAAGCAAGTGGTAGGTTTCATCACGGCTATTAGTGATGGGGTATTGTCGGCGTATATTCCGTTCTTGGAGGTGCTTCCACCTTTTCAAGGCCAAGGAATTGGTCAACAGCTGTTGAAAAAAATGGTGGAATTGCTGAGTGATATGTACATGATTGACTTAATGTGTGATGAGGAATTGCAGGGATATTATGAGAAGCTCGGGATGCATCGTTCACATGGGATGGTTCTACGGAATTATGCGAAACAATCAGGAGTCTAAGGGAGAAATATATGGAGTTAGACACTTTGACATGGGTGTTGTTTAGGCGTTGGTATGTTGTTATTTGCGAGTCTAGCAATTCTTATTTAAAGAGATTGCTCAGTTCCGTCGGTTACTCACTGCTCGTCGCTGAAGTTGCTTGAATGATGATAACCCTAGGGGAAGTGATCTTTTTGAAAGATATCAAATTGAGATTATCTCGTGTCATGCAAAGAATCAAGTTCATGTTTAAACTATTTCTAATAGAGCCTTTGTGGTTTAAAATCCTAATCTCTACGACATTGCTGACTTCGCTTGTTTTTAGTAGTTCATTTTTTTCGGCTAATGCGAATTACCAAGGCTTTTCCAAAGTAGCTGCCGCATTCTTTTTTTGTGCTTATGGATATAAAATGCGAAGGAATCGTGTGAATTCTATCCTCTTTTTTAGTTTAGCGGGTGTTTGTATGTATTTATCTTTCCTTGCTTACATTAATCAATTTTAGAGATATTTACATTTATTTCTAAAAATAAATTGACTTTCATTTTCCGCTTTGGTAAATTCAAATACAATATCCAAGACGAAGAGAGTAGCAAAATCGGATAATGTAGCGAGCTGGGGATGGTGTGAGCCTGGTTGTGAAGATTTGTGAACCGCACTTCGGAGATGCTTTTTTGAATGAAGTAGAAAAGGCCGGTGACTCACCGTTATGAGAAAGTGGCCCTATATGGGGTAATTTGAGTGGTACCGCGGAAGTTAAGCTTTCGTCTCATGTTTGATGAGACGAGGGCTTTTTTTATGTTCATTTTTACGTGCTAGTGCAACTACAGTTAATTTCTTAGGAGGAGTTCATATGAAACAAAAGGTAGTAGAAATTCTTCAACGTTTCACGACAGAGGTAATTGAAGAACAGATGATTGAAGTTCCTACGTATGCACATTTAGGGGACTATGCACTCCCTTGTTTCCCATTTGCGAAAAAGATGAGAAAGTCACCAAAGTTGATTGCTGAAGAACTAGCGGGACTTATTCAAGACGCGAACGTTGAAAGAGCAGAAGCGGTTAATGGCTATGTAAATATTTTTATGAAAAGATCGGGATTTGCGCAGTCGGTTATGAATACAATTTTATATGAAGCAAATCAGTATGGTTCTTCAAACGTCGGTGGAGGCGGCGTAGTGACCATTGATATGTCTTCTCCTAATATTGCGAAGCCTTTTTCTATGGGGCATTTGCGATCGACGGTGATTGGGAATTCCATTGCGTTGTTACTTGAAAAAAGTGGTTTTCACCCAGTGAAGATTAACTATCTGGGAGACTGGGGGACTCAATTCGGAAAGTTATTAGTGGCTTATCGATTGTGGGGCAATGAAAAACAAGTGCAAGAATCACCAATCAAGACATTATTGGCACTCTATATTCGTTTTCACGAGGAAGCAGAACGTAATGAATCGTTAAATGACCAAGGGAGAGCGGCCTTCAAATCATTGGAGGATGGACATCCAGAGGCATTGGCACTATGGAAATGGTTCCGTACAGAATCCTTAAAAGAATTTCAAAAAATTTATGACGTGCTAGGGGTTTCATTTGATTCCTATAAAGGTGAAGCCTATTACAACGACAAAATGGATGCGATTGTTGAAGAGTTACAGCAAAAGAATTTGTTAGTTGAATCGGATGGCGCCCTTGTTGTAGATGTAGGAGAACATCTGCCCCCTTGCCTAATCAAAAAGTCAGATGGCGCGACGTTGTATGCAACGAGGGATATTACAGCTGCAATTGATCGACATAAGACTCACCAGTTTGTGAAATCATTGTACGTAGTTGGAAATGAACAGAGTTTACATTTTGTTCAGCTGAAGACGGTGCTAAACAAAATGGGTTATGAATGGGCGGATACTCTTCAACATATTCCGTTTGGGTTAATTTTGAAAGATGGAAAGAAATTATCGACGCGTAAAGGGAAAATTGTCTTATTGGAAGAAGTGTTGAATGAAGCCATTCAATTAGCTGAGGCCACTATCGATGAAAAGAATCCGAACTTAATGAATAAAAAAGAAGTAGCGAAAGCAATTGGTGTGGGTGCGATTATTTTCAGTGATTTAAAGCAACATCGGAAACATGATATTGAATTCGACTTGAAGAAAATGTTGCAGACAGAAGGTGAAACAGGCCCGTATGTGCAATATAGCTATGCCAGAGCGTGCTCAATTTTGAGAAAAGCGGGAGCGGTGGATGAGTTTACAATTGAAGAAGTCAATGACCATGAGTGGGAAATAATCAAATGCCTAGAACAATTCCCAGCTATCGTAAAACGGACCGCTACGGAGCTGGATCCTTCTTTAATGGCAAAGTATGCAGTGGAACTAGCACAGGCATTTAATTCGTTTTATGGAAATGTTCAAATTGTTACCCAATCTAATTTGATGAACTACCGCGTTTCGTTAGTACAAAGTGTTGTAATTGTCCTAGAAGAATCTTTAAGACTATTGGGGATTAAAGCTCCGAAGGAAATGTGAAGAAGGTTTTGTTGGATGGAATAGTAAATTATTAAAACTAGAAAAGGGGAACAACGTGACAAATCCAGCAGGCTTTTGGGTACGACTGTTGGCAAATATTATAGACAGTTTGGTTATTGGTATACCGGTCGGCACAATAGCTTACATCGCGACAGGAAATTGGGAAAATGAAGACTTTTCAACTCCTTTATCCATATTATATTCTATATTGATACCTATCTTGTGGTACGGTTATACAGTAGGCAAGCGAATTATGAATGTGCGAATTGTTAAAGTGGATGGCAGTAAATTAGGTATTGGGGCTATGTTAATGCGTGTCATAGTAGCAGGTTTAATTTATGTCGTAACCCTTGGTATTGCAGCGATTGTCAGTGCGTTTATGGTCGGTATTAGAGAAGATAAACGCTCTTTACATGATCTCATTGCAGGAACATACGTAACGTATAATGCTCCTGGTGATGAGAATGACGTTCTTGTAAATGAATAGCTATAAATAATATAAACCCTCGTGTGAACGTCGCATGGGGGTTTTGTTGTTATGAAAAAGGATATTTTTGTAATTTGTCGAATGATTAATAACAAATATCTTTATAAGGAGCTTATATATAGTGGAAAATCTTTTGAGAAAAAGCGCGTTTTATGGATTCTTAGTTGGAATCGGTTATGCCATTCTTTTTACGAAATATAAAGAGACAACCGATTTGGGGGAGGGTCTTTCTGAAACGACGTATTTACCCGTTATGGAATACGTCATTACAGTGCTTCAATACGGTGTAGGTGGAGCCGTTGTAGCTTTGCTAGGGAGCTGGCTTATAGGGAAGCGAACGAAGGTAAATCAAGACGCTGTTAAAACGTATTATCTTGAAGTGTTTTTAGGGATTTTTGTTTTCTGTTTAATAATGGGAACGCTTTTCAATTTGTAAACAAGCAATTACCTTTGACTCACAAAAAATATTATTTGGAATTGTAACATTTTTCCTATCTGACTCGTCATAAATAGTTATAGAGACAGGGGGCAACTGACGATGAGAAAGGCTATTTATATTTTTCTGATTACCACCTTATTATTAGTATTGGCTGCTTGCAGCAGTAGCGACGATAAGGCGGAGATGTCTAGTGATGAAAGCAAACAAAGCTCAAATGATTTCTCAGGGGACATGGACGGTAAAGTTGAAAGTGAAGCGGCAACAGAAGAGTCAAGCGAAACGAAAACAGAAGCTCCAGTAGTGGCATCAGACAGAATGATTATTCACCAAGCGAGCTTAAGTGTTAACGTAAAAGAGTTAGACAAAGCACAAAGCAATATTGAAAAAAAGGTTGATCAATATGGTGGGTATATTGTTGAATCGAACGTCTATCAAGAGGATGATCAAACAAGTAGTGGCAGGATGATTGTTCGTATTCCAGAAAAGAATTTTGAGAAGTTCCTTTTAGATGCTGAAGGAGTAGCTGCTGAAGTTCTTGAACGTAATGTAACTGGTCAGGATGTTACCGAGCAATATGTGGATTTGGAATCTCGAGTGAAATCTAAACGAGCGGTAGAAGAACGTCTTCTGGATTTTATGAGCAAGGCACAAAAAACAGAGGACTTGTTGAAAATTTCTGCGGATCTATCCGAAGTCCAAGAAGAAATTGAAGTAATGGTTGGCAAGATGAAGTATCTTGAAAATCAAACCTCTTTTTCTACAATCGAACTATCGATGTATGAAAATCGGGTAGTAGTTCCTGAGATAGAAAGTAAAGAATTAAATACATGGGAAAAAACTAAAAAACAACTTGCTACAAGTACCAACTCTTTACTATCAGCGGGCTCAGCACTAATTGTGTTTTTCGTAGGTAACTTGCCAGTGCTCCTCCTTTTAGGCGCTATCGGATTTATTGTGTTCTGGATTATTAAGAGACGATTGGGACATGAACCGAAAAAATAAATAAACGCAAAAAAGCAGCTAGCGAAAATGGCTGCTTCTTCTTTGATTCTACTAATAATACATAGTGATTCGGTTATTAAATATTTAAGTAATTATGTTTGGCAATGACAATATTATCTCTACTATAGCGAGGTTACTATTAGAGGGTATTTAGAAGTAGTTTCTATCCTCCTGATTAAACTGATTCTGCTACCAATAAGCTTTCTAATATATCGAATGAGAGATATGAATGGGACGATTAACTATGAATAAATGAATTAAAAAAAGGCACGCAAAATTACAAAGACGTGCCTTTTTTTCAAGAGAAATTATTCGATTTCAAACGTATACGTTGCTTGGAACTTGAAAGATCCAGTGTACACTTGACCAAAACCAAAAACTGAAACGCGTGTTACATCGTCATACACAAACGATAATGAAGAATGAGCTAAAATTGTTCGCGTAATGTTTCCAGAGCTTCTTTCAAATATGACGTTGATTCCATCATCACTAAAGTTTTCAATGGTACCAGCTAAAACAACTGGTATTGAATTTGGTTCTACATCAAAAATAATGTTGGCATCTGTGTTAGACTGACCAGCGAAAGGGACACAATTTTCGAAAGTCAATGTTTTAGAGCGATCATTTTCAGGTCTATCTGGACATTTGCTGCATGAATGTTGGGAGAAATTATTTTTATTAGACATCTATTTTCACCTCCTTTTTAATAGAGTATGAGATTTGAAAAGATAATCTTGGGCTTGTTGTGAAAAATAGTTTCCATACAAAACTCAAAACTAGATTTCAATCTATAAATAAGTAATTGGTTGGTAGTTAAGACAAAGTTGAAACACGGGTATTTTAAAAATTTTTCCATCAAAAAAAGCCCCTTTCAGGACTTGTTAGTGCCTTGTTAGCAATCCATGTAATGCAATACTAGTTTGGTGTAAGAAATCTCATCTACCATATTTTCGATTTGTTCTTTTGATAGCTCATTTGGATCCATGATAAGCACAGCTAAAAATTGTGCATCAATGTTTTTCATTTCCCAAAGCCCCATCGCGAGAGGGTGGTCTGTACTTGTCGAGCCCTTCAAAAAAGGGGTTTTGTGTAAAAGAAACGAATAGGTAAAGAAGTTATAAAAAATCATATCAAACGGGATTTTCACTGGTATGAATTTAAAACGATTTACCTTCATTCTTCAAAACTTGATAACTCCGATAGTAGTATGAAAAAACAAAATCTCTTGTATTCGATTAAGAAGGATACCGTCATTTTGCCATTGTTTGAAGTAGCTCAATTGTTAAAAGGTAAATCTTCTTATCCTAATCTTTTAAGTTATGTAGAAGAAATGATTCAAATAAATTTGACTTCAAAATAGTGAGTAAGATTCGTATTTAATAAACACTGCCGAAGGAGATGTATAAACGATGCAAAAAAAAGTGGATTTAGCAATTAATTTACGAAATGCAGGTCGGAAAAAGGAGTCAAATGAATTACTTGTGAAATTGGTGGAAAAATTTCCTGGCGATGCCTTCATTAACTACCAATGTGCATGGAGTTTTGATATTTTAGGAGACGAGTCCGAAGCCGTTCCCTTTTATGAAAATGCCATCAATTTAGGCCTATCTGGTAAAGATCTTGAAGGAGCCATAGTAGGATTGGGGAGTACTTATAGAACATTGGGTGAGTATGAGAAATCTAAACAAGTATTACTAAAAGGCATGGACTTATTTCCAAACAATAAAGCAATCCAAGTGTTTTATTCTTTGACTCTTTATAATTTGAAAGAACATGATCGTGCGATGGAGTTGCTACTTACATGTTTAATCGATACATCTTCAGATAATGAGATTTTGAATTATAAGAAAGCACTCAATTTCTATTCAGACAAACTGAATGAAACTTGGAAGTAGGTTGGAATTGGAGTCTTGACGTCAAAGTAAGGTAATATATGTAATCCAGTGCTGGATAAGTTACATGAGTTCATTGAATTGCTCAGTAAATAAGGTAAATGGCATGCTGAACTGATTAGACAATTTTCTTGATATTTTTGAATTAGTTGTGGATTTTGAGGATGGGAGTGAAGATCGTTGGTTGTTAAATTAGAAAAAGCAATCGAATCAGACGCAAACGCCATTTTTGAAATTCAAGTTATTGCATTTAAGCCACTACTTGAAAAATATAAAGATTTTAACACGAACCCTGCGAATGAAACCATAAATAGAGTTGTCACCAGAATTAACAACCCAACTGGCGATTTTTATAAAATCATTGCTGAAAATGTGCTTGTTGGCGCTATCTATGTATTTTGGAAAGAGCAGACACAGTTCTGGATAAGTCCGATGTTTATTTTATCTGCCTATCAAGGAAAAGGAATAGCCCAGCAAGCCATTACATTAATAGAAAAATTTTTTCCACACGCAACAACCTGGGAATTAGCGACCATTATGGAAGAAGAACGTAATTGCTATCTATATGAAAAATTAGGATACATAAAGACGGGTGTAATAAAGCAATTAAATGACGATACAACTCTTGTTTTTTATAAGAAAATCGTGCGGTCCTAAGGTAGTCGAAACTGTTTAATCTAGACAATGATTTTAAAATCAATAACGTCATTAAGGGCGGTGCTATGATTATTAATTTCCCGAACTTTAAAATAATAGAAGTTTCAAAAGATGCAAAAGGAAGGTATGTAAAGCTAGAAATTCAACTTCCAGATGGACTTTCATTTATACGTTGGGAATTAGATCAATTTACGTTTATACAAATTAAAGAAGTGGTTTCTAAAAAACACTTCGATTCGTTAGCTACCGACTACTGTTACGAGCTAGTACCTTACACTAATGGGTATCAAGAGAATAATATCCCTACGTTTAATGGAATTATAAGATGTATTCAAGGCAAGCGGATGATACGTATTGAATTTGTTTGTTCAAAGAGGTTTGCAGGGAATATGGTTTGGTTCACAAATGAAGTTCGAAATTTAGATGATATAAAGCATCTAATATGGCGTGAATAGTCTTATATTAACTCCACTGATTAAGATGCAAAAAATACGATTGTTGATTGTCTCATTCGAGGAGGATGTCAGTTGAATTAGGGGGGGTATTGTTATTTCAAGGTCATAATACATAGAAATTCAACTTAAAGAGTATAATTTTTGAGTCTTTATACTTATAAAAAGTAAAAAAGTATTCAGAATCTTGCATTCATTGAAATAATAATGTGCTATAATTTGGATATAATAGTTAAGAAGGTGCAAGAAATGCAAAAACATAAAATTTTTGATATCAGTTTGTTTGTAAGCAGCTTAATTGTGGGCTTATTATTTGTACCTTTAGAAGTAGATTTGACAAAATATCTAATCGTGAGTGCCATTTACCTCGTTTTTTCTGTTATCTATTCCAATCTTAGAATCAAACATGGCAATGGAACTGGAAGTTATGACTATGGGGTTTCCTATACTCAATCTATGTCTCTATTTGCTGGTCCATTAGGGCTGTTATTTTATGAAATAGTACATCGGTTCATTATTTTTTTTCAACGGAAATATGCAAAAACTGCAGATGAGAATGAATTTACGGATACGTTATATAACATCGGTTCTTTCACGTTATATCACACTGTCGGGTACCTCTTCTTCTTTGCATTATATCCATATGTAGAAACAATTCCATTTGGCTTCTTTCTACTCTTCTTTGTGTGTTCAGTGATTATTAGTTGGCAATCCGATGCTCTTCTTGTTTGCACTTTTTATTTAAGTGGAAATATCCGTACTTGGTCAGAAGTCGTGCAGTTTTTTAAAAACAGGAGCATATTAGATACTGGAAAAGTTGCCATTACAAATGGACTTCTATTTTATTTCGTCATGGAAAACCACTGGGACATGTTGATTGTTTTCTTCATAATGAATTATATCGTAAGCAAGTCCTTCCTTTCTAAACATGAAACGATTCAAAATGAGATAGAGCGAGACCGCTTCCGTGAAATGGCTTATACCGATTTCATGACAGGGTTATCTAACCGGGCGATGATGGATAAACAGATGGTTGAAATTAATGGCACGAATGAAGTACTTGCCATTGTGGTTGCAGATATTGATAAGTTCAAACATATCAATGATTCATACAATCATGCAATCGGAGATCATGTTATCCAACATTTTGCTGGAGTCTTAAAATCCCATACTAGTAAGGAAGATTGCGTGTTTCGAAGTGGTGGAGAAGAATTCACGTTGTTCTTGCGAAGCCGTAGTTACGAAGAGTGTCTGGAAATTGTTGAATCTGTCAGAAGTCATGTAAGTGCTCATCCAGTCCATGTCGAATACAAAGGCTCAGAAGCAGTCATCCCATATACAGCGTCATTTGGCTTGTATTTCGATAAAATGTCGGAAGAATTGCCAATGGAGCGAGCGTATATTTACGCAGATCAACTATTACTAGAAGCAAAAGATCTCGGGCGTAACCGAGTGAATGTAAGTGATGGTCAACGAGTTATGATTCATAGCTAATATCAGTCCCCTCAACATTGTTGAGGGGATTTTTTAATCTGCACACCCTCGTTTGACTTTGGGTGGTTTACCCTCTAAACTAAAAAATATCGGTTTAGGGGGTAAACTAGTTTGGATAAGAGAATACAAGAAGCAGTTTCACTATTTGAAGAAGTCTTAATTTACGGAACGGAACGGGTGATTAAAAGTGTCGACGATCCACTTTGGAAAGAATATTCACCTGAACAAATTCAAGTGTTGAAACTGATTCACAAAGAAGGCGAAATTACATCAGGTAGACTCGCTATTTTGCAAGGCGTACATAAGAGTGCCATTTCAAACCGTCTAAAGAAACTAAAGGAAAAAGAGTTAGTAGACACTAAACCTTCAGGTGATAAACGTGAAAAAATTCTCGTGTTAACTCAGCAGGGCGAAATGGTAATCAAACGTTCAGACGAAGTTTTACACGAATATATTGGGAAATTAATGTCTAATCAAGTAAATGATCAGGAAATAGATCAGTTTTTAGTGACGTTTCGCAAGTTAAGAAAAATTTTGAAAATGAATGGAGTCTAACAGATGACTGCGATATTACGATGGAAATGGCCGATTACCATTGGTTTACTAGCAATTACGATTGTATTGTTCCTAATCGCCCCGAATTTAACGGAACAAGCTGAAAAAGCGGGATCATTCCAATTGTCTAAAGATGCTTCTTCACAACAAGCAGCCCAAATGCTTGAGGATGCAGGGGAGAGTGACCAGACGATTTCCGTCGTGGTGGAACTGGATCAAGCATTAACAGATGATGTCCGAAACCAATTGAGCACAATGGTGGACGATATCGTATCTCTTGGGGACACGGTGACAAGTGTATTGAACCCCGTAGAAAGTGATGAGCTAGAAAGTCAGCTCATTTCTGGAAATAAAAAGACCGTGCTCATTCCCATTACAGTCGATGGTACAGATGAAGAAGTAAATCAAATTGCAGAAGATATACGCGCAACTGTTATTCCGTCAGACATGACGGCTTATGTAACAGGATTATCCATCATAAATAGTGATGTAAATAAAAGTTCACAAGAAGGCTTAAAACGTACTGAAATCATTACCGTCGTATTGATTTTCGGTTTATTACTTGCGGTATTCCGCTCTATTGTTACACCATTCGTTCCATTAGTGGCGGTTGGGATTACTTATCTGCTGAGTCAATCGTTAGTGGCATTTTTCATAGATTGGTTTGGCTTTCCAGTTTCGAACTACACACAAATTTTCTTAGTAGCTATTTTATTTGGTATTGGAACGGATTACTGTATTTTACTGTTGAGTCGTTACAAAGAAGAATTATCAGCCGGACATGAAGTTAAACAAGCGATTTTTAATACCTACAAAACTGCGGGACGGACTTTGCTCATTAGTGGAGTCGCTGTCTTCGTTGGATTCTTTGCAATCGGTTTTGCAGATTTCCCGATATTTAAATCTGCTGTAGCAGTAGCGGTCGGAATTGCCGTCTTATTACTCGTCTTATTTACCGTCGTACCAGTGTTGATGCTGGTATTGAAAGAAAAACTATTTTGGCCGTCTAAAAAATCGGCATCGCATAAAGACAGCAAACTATGGGGACGGATGAGCAAGTTATCGATCAATCGCCCCGTAGTCTCTATACTTGTAGTGGCCATTTTAACGGTTCCGTTATTGCTGACATACGACAATTCATTATCGTTTAACACGGTCGATGAAATCGGCGATGACTATGAATCAGTCAAAGGATTACGTGCGATTGAAAATGGTTTTGGAAAAGGCGATTCCTTGCCTGTCCAAGTCATCATTAAGGCAGATGAAAAGCTTGCAAACGAAGAAATGATTCCATACGTAGAGCGTTTAAGTCAGCGTTTTGAACAAATAGAAGGCGTTGAAAAAATTCGTACCATTACGCGTCCAACTGGTGAAGTTATTGAGGATTTGTATGTTGATCGACAACTTGGATTATTAGCAGACGGATTAACTGATGCTCGCGAAGGATTAAGTGAAATCGGTGAAGGTCTTACTCAAATTCAAAGCGGGTTAGCTGGAGGAAACGAAAGTGGCGGACTCGGTGAAGTCGCGGCAGGTATCGGTCAGTTAAATCAACAATTAACGCAGGCGACACAAGGTTTGCAACAAACTGGCAACGTCCAACAAACGATAGGTGCTTTGACAGCGATTAGCGAACAACTTGATCAAATCCAACAAGGACTTAAAAGTGCGGGTGGAGATGGAGAAGGATTGTCTCAGTTGACGGAAGGTCTTGCTGCATCAAACGAAGGCCTTACGCAAATTACAGATGGCTTGGCTGAAGCCAGCGACATGATGAATACAATGAGTAAGAGTGACAGTGTGCGTGATACAGGAATGTTTATTCCCGCAGGTACGCTTGAAAACGAAGATTTCGCTCCAGTCTTAGAGCGCTACACATTCGCAGAAGGCAAGGGCATTAAAATGGAAGTTGTTCTTTCCGATGACCCTTATTCACCAGAAGCAATCGATACTGTGCACCGATTGAAAGAAGCGGTCGCATCTGAAGTGAAAGGTACTCCATTTGAAGATACCGATATCGCATTTGGTGGAATTTCCAGTATTAATAGTGATTTAGCGGACATCTCATCAAGCGATTTCTCAAACACTGTCATCATCATGTTGATCAGCTTGTTTGTGGTGTTAGCTATAATGTTCCGTTCGATGATTATGCCATTATTCATGATTGGCTCATTGTTGTTAACGTACTTTACGTCAATCGCAATTGCAGAGTTGATTTTCGAGAATATATTAGGATTTGACGGTATTAGCTGGGCAGTACCATTTTTCGGCTTTGTTATGTTAGTCGCACTCGGTGTCGATTATTCCATATTCTTGCTCGATCGTTTCCGTGAAGAAGCCGAAAGCGGCATAACTGTTCGAGAAGCGATGCGTGTATCGATGACGAAAATGGGAACCGTCATCATCACAGCTGCTATTATTTTAGCAGGAACATTTGGAGCGATGATGCCTTCAGGCGTATTGAGTTTAATGCAAATTGCTTCCATCGTAGTCATAGGATTACTGCTTTATGGCTTAATTGTCTTGCCATTACTAATTCCAGCAATCACGGTATCGTTTGACCGTGGTGTATGGTGGCCATTCGGAATGAAAAAGAAAAAATAATCACACAGAAAGCCCTTCGGATATCATGCCGAAGGGCTTTCGTTTTGTATAAGTAAGAGAGAGAAGCTTAGGTGAGAATGTTTACAACCCCATTGGCAATTGAAACAACAGATAGTTGTTGGTCCATTGTTGACATTTGATGACTATTTTTTCGTCATCTTTTTTGAAGAAATAATTTAATTCTTGTTGGTCAACAAATTCCCAGCCGTTTTGAGTCATCCGTTTTTTCAAGGATTGTTCCGCCAGATCTTTCGAGTCATCTGTTACAAACCATAAATAGCCGTCTTGTTGCGTTACTTTCGAAAGGGGTAAGTTAGAAGTTGAACCTAGATTCGCCACTTCGTACTTCGTTTTATTTTCAAATGGAAGTTCGGGGTAATGGAATTTCGTTGAAAGAGCAACAGTAATGGAAACAATAAGTATAATAACAATTAGCAGCATCCACTTTTTCATATCACCACTCACCCCAATCCATTCCCGAATTCTTGACTTATTGATTAGACTGTTTAACCCTTCGGAAAGTTCCAACATTTCATTAATTTACCAAAAATATTTTTTTTAACTCTTATCTTGTTGTTAATAAAGGAAATTGACATCAAAGAAAATAATTAATTGAAGAGTAATGCAGGGATTCTCCAACTTCTCTCGAAAGGTATTGAGGAGAATGTAGAATCTGGAGGAGGCAATTTATGTACCATACAATTGATGAATTTTTAGCGGAATGGACGTACGAAAGTGACTCAACTCAAAAAATATTAGACTTATTAAACGATGATTCGTTATCAACACGAGTCAAAGAAGGAGAACGCTCGTTAGGTTTCTTAGCATGGCATATCGTCGTCACTGTACATGAAATGATGTCACGAGTCGGTCTCGAATTTAATGCTCCTCAATACGATGCAGCAGTACCAGCGACTGCACATGAAATTGCTCAAAGCTACCTCCAAACGAGTAAGGCTTTGACGGAAGCAATTCGTACACAATGGACAGATGCTAATCTTTCCGAAGAACACGATATGTATGGCGAAACATGGTCGAGTGCTACAACTCTCAATGTATTAGTCAAACACCAAATTCATCATCGTGGTCAGTTAACCATTTTGATGCGTCAAGCTGGCCTTACTTTGATCGGCGTATACGGTCCATCGCGTGAAGAATGGGCGTCTTATGGTGGAGTAGCTCCAGAATAATAAGTCCGAAAGCAACTTCGAAAATGAAGTTGCTTTTTGTGTTCAGCTTAACCTGATGAATGTAAAGAACTCTTTACATTCATCGGGTTTTTATTTATTATTTATGTAAAGAACACTTTACATAAGGAGGCGTGAAATTTGCCGGTGTTAAACCGAATAAAAGACATACGAACAGCTCATGGCATTACGCAAGTTCAGATGGCATTGGACTTGCAAATTACACGTCAAACTATTACAGCTATTGAAAATAACAAATACAATCCAAGTTTGGAATTAGCATTAAAGCTAGTGAAATATTTTCAAGTATCCATCGATGAAATCTTTGAGTTGAAGGAGACAGACAAATGAATTTGATGAATATCCTGATTCTCACAAAGGACCCGCTTGAAGGACATGGGTTAAAGTGGATTATTACTTCACAACTTCGAGATATCAAAGTGGATGTTGTGGACGACGTGGAACAATTCTCCAAACAAGTGAAAGAATGCGCAGTTGATTTCTTAATTGTGGATCTTGATTTGTGGGCGTCACAAGACTCGTCTTTCTTGCCATTACAGATGCAATGGCTTGGTATTTCTTCTGAACGAACGTTCCAAACGGCCTATCGAGCACTAAAACATAAAGCAGAAGACTTGTTGTTCCGACCTTTTCAACCAGAACACTTGATTAAGCATGTACAGCAAGCCCGTTTTCGTTTGCGCAATGACAAGGAGGGGTCTCCTCAGCTCAAATCCGCTCAAGAGTCGATGCTGACTTATGAGGATTTATTATTAGCTGAAACATACCCCAATACTCCCGTGTTAATGAGTGCGATTGTACCTTCAAATGTAGAAGTTGGATCGCAATTAGTAAGGGCACTAGAAGAGTTTTCGTTTCCTACAACATTTCACGTTTTTCCGTTCTCGGATTTTGTTCTCGTTATCCATCGATTGGTGGAACATGAAGAACTTCAAGAAGGTTATCGTTCCTTTTTTGCTTCATGGAAAAGTCAGTCTGAAGAGTTACTATCTATTTATCTGTACGAATCCACAGAAGGTAAGAGTATGCGTGACTTATACCAAAAAATGCGTCGTTTTCAAGAACGTATTTTTTATGACGGATACGATATTTTGTCAGTAGAGTTGTCCGACTTAACATGGAGAGACCTTGATCCATTTTTGTCCCCTTTGGAACAACGAACATGGATTGAAATGTTAGAAAAGCAAGACTTAAAGCCGATTCGTGAATGGTTAGAGCAAGACTTCCTGACACTTGAAGCACCGTATCCAGACCCAGAAATGGTACGTATCCGTCTAACCAGTGTCTTGGCACAAATGAGAAGATATATGACCGCAAAGTCGATTAGCAATGGACCAATCGAAAAACACTATCATCGTTTATTTCAAGACATCATTCAAGAGCCTGTTATGTATCACATTATTCAAAAGCTGGGCGATTTCACATCAAAGTTAATGAATGAAACAAGTTTCCATGAAGAAGGAAACGCCAATTTTTCTGAAAAAGTGCGCGCGATGATGGAATCAAATTATTGGGATTCTAATTGGAACTTAGCAACGTGTGCAGAGGCACTCCATATAAATAAAAGTACGTTGAGCAGAAAGTTTTCTCAAAGTACAGGAAATAAATTTCGAGACACGCTTCAAGAAATTCGAATAAGAGAAGCCAAGCGTTTATTAAAAGAAACGAAGGCACCACTTGAAGAAGTAGCGAGATTAGCAGGCTACACACACCAAACGTATTTCAACGCAAAGTTTAAAGCTGCAACAGGTCAAACTCCGTCTACTTATAGATTTGATTGACCATGAACGTCATTAATGTCACGTACGAGTATCTTTCCATATATCTAAGGTAAGGCATTTTTCGGGAGATGATATGGTGACTACTTGGATCGATGTTTCAGTTAGTAAACGGCAGCTTAAGCTTTATAATGCAAGTGTATTATTAAAAACGTATCCAATTGCAGTCGGTAAAATGTTAACACCTACGCCAACTGGTAATTACATCATTATTAATAAAGAATATAACCCGGGAGGACCTTTTGGAGTTTTATGGATGGGTTTGTCTAAGCCACATTATGGAATTCATGGAACAAACAATCCTTCATCAATAGGTAAAGTGGTTTCGCATGGATGTATAAGAATGCTTAACGACGACGTGACTGAACTCTCATCCTTGGTGCCAATAGGAACAAATGTTTATATACACCGCTGAAGAATTGCGAGTGTACGCTAAAGACAATAGATGGGGGAGTTATCAAGTGGGACAAAAAAATAACATATACATAAGAGAATTCGTAACTGATGATGCCGAGTCATTATTAGAATTAAATCTAGCAAATCGAACAATATTCGAAGCGATTACACCTGTATCAAACGATGATTCGTTTTATATACTAGATGCCCATTTGAAATTAATCGAAGGCTGGAAGCAGGCAAAGAAACTAGGGAGTCGTTATGACTTTGGTATATTTGAAAGCAGCAATAATAAGCTTATTGGCATGATTGCTCTTTATAAATTTGGTGCATCCGAAAAATGTGTATTGGGATATTCATTAGATAAGGGGCATCATGGGAAAGGTTATGCTACTGAGGCAGTCAGATTAATACTTGAGATTGCGTTTAAGGAATTAGGATTTCATAGAGTTGAAGCGGGAGTCATGCCTAGAAATATAGGGTCAGCGCGAGTATTAGAAAAATCAGGATTTGTTAAAGAAGGGCTACTAAGAGACTATCTTAAAATCAACGGAATATGGGAGGACCATTATATGTTCTCGATCCTTGAAAATGAATTTTATTAAAGACCGTTTAGTAATTTTGATGAAGCAAAAAAGCCCTCATAGCGACGAATTCTAGTTGCAATAATGCTTGGAGTTTTTGTCGGTATACTATTCGAACAAGACTTTGGAGTAGTTTTAATTAGTTTACTTCCGATGATTCTAGCCTTTATGTTTGCCATTCTTTACTTGATTGAATTGTCTAATACGAACGAACCGAAGTGGTAAAGAATTAGAAAAGATTAATAGATTTCCTATTATTCAAATCAGCAGAGACTTCAGTAGGTGCTTTATTCTCGCCCATTAACTGTAAAAGAAGATTGTGGTGGTTGCCACTATATCGAAATTTAAAAGAGTCCAATTCAGTTGCGAATTTGGACTCTTTTTGTATGTTTAATTAACAATTAGGCTTTTGTACTACATTCTTATCTAATTGAGTTAGGATAAAAATATTCTTCGTTATTAACTAAACACACTAGCGCTCTTCTTTTCTACAGTTATTTTCCCGTTGTCTGTAGACAGCTGAATCTTGTTGGTTCCACTTCCGAAAGTCGTGCGGGAATTCCTCTCCCCAAATACAGTAATTTTTCCATGGTCCACTTTTGCACGGATGGTTACATCAGTAGGATCATTTTCAGTTTCAATCGAAATACTTCCATTGTCAGTTTCTAAATCAATCATACGGTCGAGATTAGTTGTTAGAAGTGATATTCGTCCATTGTCTGTTTTTCCAACAATTTTTCCGGTCACAAATTCCATCGTAATTCGTCCATTGTCTGTTTTTGTATAAACTTGATCTGCATCGACATATCGCAAATCAATTCTGCCGTTATCCGTCTCAGTAGATAGTTTGTCGACTTGTACTTTATCGATGTTAATACTGCCATTATCTGTTTCTACCTCTAGAGTAGTTGCTGCGATTTCTTTTAGTTTTATACTGCCATTGTCGGAAGTTGCTTTCACTGTTTTCCCAAGAACTTTTTCCGCTAAAATGCTTCCGTTATCTGTTTTCATCGAAATGGCTGTATACAATTTTTTAGGAAGTGCGACATTTACTCTTACTGCTTTAAAGATAAAAAGAAAGCTCAAGAAGCCAAATTTCGATGCTTTTAGTTCAATTGTTAACGTATCTCCAATAACATCTGCTGTTAATACTAACTTTTCAGGTGCATTTATTAGCTCTATTGTGGTGTCCTCAGTCTCGGATGGATAAACATTTAAAGAACCATATTTAATTTTCATGTCTACTTTTGTAAAGCTTTTATCCGTAATTTTTATCAGTTTATTATCTATTTCTGCTTTCTCAGGTACATAGTTAGTAAGAAGTTCCTCAGCAATTTCTTTTGGTGATCCAAGTGAGCTCGCGATTTCGCCATCAGATTTCCCGTCTTCACGTCCGCTTGTAAAATACTCTTTAATATCTTGAAGAATATCGTTTCTTTCGTCAGAAGGCAGTCGAGTTAGAGCCATTTCAAGTTCATTCAAGAATTGTTGTTCAGTCATTTTTTACACTCTCCTCAATTAATGTATTGACGCCGTTTGTAAAGCTATTCCATTCATCTAACTGTGCGTGTAAGTAAGTTCTTCCGAGAGTAGTCAGTTTATAGTATTTCCGAGGTGGACCCTCCGTGGACTCCTGTAAATAAGTCGTGAAGTAGCCTTCCTTAGTTAAACGCCTTAATAAGGGATAAACAGATCCTTCGGAAATCGATATTTGATCCGATATCTTTTGTACAAGCTCATAACCGTAACGATCTTGTTTATCTAATAAAACAAGCACACACAGATTTAGGACTCCTTTTTTAAATTGGATATTCATCGTTCAATTCCTCCTTTCACTACTATTCAATAATCAGTACCTTTGATAACAATATATCATGCAGTATTATTCTATGCAAGGTACTGGGAGAAATTTATATTCAAATGAATATCTTTAAATTTTTATAGAATGCGTGCAATAAATCGTAAATCAAGAATAATAAAATGTATTGTTAACTGTTATTTATAAAAAAGTCACTAAATTATAATTAATTATCTGAACTTTCAAGATACAATAAAGTTATTGAAAAAGGGGGAAATCTAATTATGAAATCAAATACAGAAGGTCGCGTATTCCAATATAGAGGTACCGAGTTAAATACAAAAGGGTGGCAGCAAGAGGCTGCGCTTCGCATGCTTATGAATAATTTGGATCCAGATGTGGCAGAACGCCCTGAGGATTTAGTTGTATATGGTGGAATCGGCAAAGCCGCACGTAACTGGGAAAGTTTTGACGCAATCGTACGTTCATTAAAAGAACTTGAAAATGATGAGACCTTGCTCGTTCAATCTGGTAAACCAGTTGCGATTTTTAAAACCCATTTGGATGCACCACGCGTGTTAATCGCTAATTCAAATCTCGTTCCTGCATATGCAAACTGGGAAACGTTCCACGAGTTAGATAAAAAAGGTTTGATGATGTACGGACAAATGACGGCAGGAAGCTGGATTTATATTGGTTCACAAGGAATTGTCCAAGGAACATATGAAACATTTGCAGAATTAGCGAAGCAACATTTCGGAGAGTCTTTAAAAGGCACAATTACGTTAACTGCCGGACTTGGCGGTATGGGCGGGGCTCAGCCACTTGCGGTAACAATGGTTGGCGGTGTATGTATCGGTATTGAAGTTGATGAAACACGTATTGACCGACGTATTGAAACGCGTTACACAGATGTTAAAACTGATTCATTAGACGAAGCGATTCGCTTAGCTGAAGAAGCAAAAGCGGCAGGCAAAGCCCTATCAATCGGCTTGCTTGGAAATGCCTCTGATGTCTTACCAGAAATGATTGCACGTGGATTTATTCCAGACGTATTAACGGACCAAACTTCAGCACATGATCCATTAAATGGCTATATTCCTTCAGGGATGTCGTTACAAGATGCAGCAAAACTGCGTGAAGAAAATCCGGTTGAATATGTGAAGTTATCAAAAGCATCTATGGCAAAACACGTATCGGCAATGGTCGAGATGATGGACAAAGGCGCTGTTACTTTTGATTACGGTAATAACATTCGCCAAGTGGCAAAAGACGAAGGGGTTGAACGTGCATTCGACTTCCCAGGATTTGTACCGGCGTATATTCGTCCACAATTCTGTGAAGGTAAAGGACCGTTCCGCTGGGTAGCATTGTCTGGTGATCCAGAAGATATTCGCAAAACAGACGAAGTGATTTTACGAGAGTTCAGTTACAACACGCATTTATGTAACTGGATCAAAATGGCGCAAGATAAAATCCAGTTCCAAGGCCTACCATCACGTATTTGTTGGTTAGGGTATGGCGAACGTGCACGTTTCGGAAAAATCATTAACGATATGGTTGCAAGCGGTGAGTTAAGTGCACCGATTGTCATCGGTCGTGACCACTTAGATTCAGGCTCAGTGGCTTCCCCTAATCGTGAAACAGAATCAATGAAAGATGGTTCAGATGCGGTAGCGGATTGGCCAATTTTGAATGCCATGATCAATGCAGTAGGTGGCGCAACATGGGTTTCTCTACATCACGGTGGTGGCGTGGGTATGGGCTACTCCATTCATGCGGGAATGGTCATTTTAGCTGACGGTACAAAAGAAGCGGGAGCACGTATTGAACGCGTCTTAACATCTGATCCAGGTATGGGAATCGTTCGTCACGTTGATGCGGGTTACGATTTAGCGATTGACACTGCTCGTGAAAAAGGCGTTAATATCCCGATGTTAAAGGGGTCTGAAAAATGAGACCAGTTTGGATAAAGAATGCTGCACAACTCGTTACCATAGCCGGTGAAAATGGACCACGACGTCAAGAACAAATGTCTGAACTAAGCATTATTCAAGACGGAAGTGTTTGGATGGAAAACGGAGAAATACTAGCAATCGGCACAACTTCAGAACTTGAAGTCTTGTATGGCAAACGTGCTCATGAAGCGGATGTGGTTGATGCTTCTGGTCGTTTAGTGACGCCTGGTCTAGTTGATCCACATACGCATGTAGCTTATGGCGGTAGCCGTGAAAAAGAATTTGAAATGCGCCTTGAAGGCTCAACTTACATGGAAATTATGAATGCAGGTGGCGGAATTCATGCAACGACACGTATGACTCGTGAAGCAACAGAAGATGAATTGGTGGCGCAAACAACTCGCCGCCTTGACTCATTTTTAGCACACGGTGTCACAACGGTTGAAGGGAAAAGTGGCTACGGCTTAGATTTAGAAACAGAATTGAAACAACTTCGTGCCATGAAGCGCTTGAATGAAACCCATCCGATCGATTTAGTACCAACATTTATGGGTGGTCATGCGGTTCCGCAAGAATACAAAGGCAGCGAAGAGCAATATATCGATTTGTTGGTCAATGACATGTTGCCTAAAGTAGCGGAAGAAGGACTCGCTGTTTTTAATGACGTATTTTGTGAAGTCGGAGTATTTACACCAGAGCAATCAGAACGAATTTTAGAAGCCGGCAAGAAACTTGGATTGATTCCGAAAATCCATGCAGATGAAATTGAATCGTATGGTGGTGCTGAACTAGCAGCGAAAGTTGGAGCAATTTCTGCGGAGCATTTATTGAAAGCTTCAGACGAAGGTGTGCGTTTAATGGCGGAATCGGGCGTCATCGCTTGTTTATTGCCTGCGACAGCTTTGTACTTACGTGAAGAAGCAGCCAAAGGTCGAGCAATGATTGATGCTGGAGTTGCTGTAGCGATTTCGACCGACTGTAATCCAGGTTCGTCACCAACAACTTCGATGCCGCTTGTAATGAATTTAGCGTGTATTTCCATGCGTTTAACACCAGCAGAAGCATTGGTTGCCGCAACGATGAATGCAGCATGCGCCATTGGTATGGAAGAGAAAGTTGGTTCGTTGGAAGTAGGAAAGCAAGCAGACGTCGTTATGTGGAACGTTTCTAATTATCAAGAATTACAATATTTATTCGGCGTGAATCACGTCAACATTGTTTGGAAAAAAGGCGTCCAGGTGATGGGTTAAATGGAACATTTACAACCTCCAGAATGGTCATGGCGTGAAGCTTCCGGCGATTTTGTACATCAATGGGTTAAACCGCTAAGTGAAGGTTCTGTGGATATGGTGCTATATGGCGCGCCTCTTTCACGGTCGTCGATTAGCGTGTCAGGGGCTTCCTTATATCCAATGGAATTCCGCAAAATGTGGAAAGGGTTCTCTACATATAACTTAGACGAGGACTTGGATTTATCATCGTATGCTGTGCGTGATGCAGGAGATGTAGTTATGCACACAACAGACATTTTGTTGTCTCATAAACGAATTGAGGAAACGACTCTTGAACTGGTTAGCACATTTAACAGTGCGACAACGTGTTTAATCGGTGGAGATCATTCGGTCACCGCTTGTGCAGTAAGAGGTGTAAAACGTGCATTTCCAAACGAGCGAATCGGCATTTTGCAACTTGACACTCATCTAGATGTACGAGATTCAGTTGAACTAGGACCCGCGAACGGAACGCCTATTCGTCAATTGATTGACGGTGGGATTGTTCGCGGAGATGATGTTGTAAATATTGGTCTGCACGGTTATTTCAATGCAGCACCATTAGTCGCTTATGCGAAAGAACACGGCATTCGCATGGTAACTTTACGAAAAGCGCGTGAGCTAGGGGTGGCTCAGTGCGTCGAACAACAGTTAGAAGAATTAGCGGAACGAGTAGACCGTGTCTATGTAACCATCGATATGGATGTGCTTGATATCGCAGTCGCACCAGGGGTTCCAGCATCCACACCAGGGGGCATGACCGCAGAAGAACTGTTCATGAGTTTAATGCGTATTGGCCAACATGGCACAGTTCGCCATATCGATTTCGTCTGCTTAGATCCATCAAGAGATGTCGCAACTAATGCCACGGTGAAAACCGGAGTCTATGCGTGGCTGGAGTTTATCACAGGGAGAGTACTAGCACAAAGGGGGAAATAAGTATGCAACAAGTGGGAGTAAGTTCAAATTTACGTTCAAATACGGGAATGTGGAAGTTTTTCGTATACAGCTTCATAGGAGCATTCATGTTTTTCGTTCCGGTCACAATTGGTGGGAAAAATTCAATCATGCTTGACCACATCGTGTCATGGATCCAAGCAAATGCAACAGGGGTGTTGCCATATTACTCGTTGATAATTATTTTAGCAGGTGCAGTATACCCGTTTATATCGGGGACTTGGAAAAAATCAACCGTAGACATGGTGTTTTCATTCTTTAAAATCATTGGCCTTGTTGTCGGTGTTATGATAGTTTTCGGATTTGGCCCAGCGTGGTTATTTGCCCCTGATATGGGACCATTCTTGTTCGATAAATTAGTGATTTCCGTAGGTTTACTAGTTCCAATCGGAGCCGTATTTTTAGCTTTATTAGTAAGTTATGGATTACTTGAATTTATTGGGGTTCTCATGCAACCGATTATGCGACCAATTTGGCGAACACCAGGTCGATCTGCAATTGACGCAGTAGCTTCTTTCGTAGGTTCTTATTCACTAGGATTGTTAATTACGAATAGGGTTTATAAAGAAGGGAAATACACAGCACGAGAAGCGGCAATTATTGCAACGGGCTTCTCAACTGTATCTGCTACGTTTATGGTCATCGTAGCGAAAACACTTGGCTTAATGGACATGTGGAATTTGTACTTTTGGGTAACACTAATCGTAACGTTCATCGTAACGGCAATTACGGCTCACATCTGGCCGCTGAATCGTATTAAAGACGATTATTACGAAGGCAGTGTGCCTCAACCAGAGTTGAAACCTGAAGGAAGTCGTTTGACAGCCGCTTGGAATGAAGCGCAGGAAACGGTTAAACAAGCACCTAGTTTACTTGCGAACGTATGGGAGAACTTGCGAGACGGTTTATTAATGGCTATGGCGATTTTACCATCAATTTTATCAATTGGATTACTTGGTTTAGTGTTAGCGGAATTCACGCCGATATTTGACTGGATCGGTTACATTTTCTATCCGTTTACCTACATTTTGCAACTTCCGGAACCGATGCTAGTTGCTAAAGCAAGTGCACTAGGAATTGCTGAAATGTTCTTACCAGCATTACTGGTAGTGAAATCGGGGATGATTGTGAAATTCGTAATTGCAGTTGTTTCTATCTCGTCCATCATCTTTTTCTCGGCAGTTGTGCCATGTATAGTAGCGACAGAAATTCCAATCTCTATTCCAAAGTTAATCGTTATTTGGGTTCAACGTGTCATTTTAACGTTAATAATTGTCACGCCAATTGCTTACTTACTATTTTAAAAGACGAGCCATCCTTGAGTAAAGGATGGCTTTTTTAGATTTGATATTTAGTCAAGGTTTCGAACAGCAGCGCAGCGCAAACAAAACTATTCAGTTAGATAGGAGCCAGCCATTACGCTAAATCGCTACATGGCTCTTTTCTGTAGGCGAAGGGGTTTCAACAAGATGACTAGGCAATGAGACAAGATTGAGCGATAAATCTCCAGTTTGAGCGATAAATTCTTGAAATGAGCGATTAATCTTCAGATTGAGCGATAAACACCTCAAAATGAGCGATAAATATTTCAGAATCGAAAATAACGTTCTAAAGCTGTCTCATTAACCAAGATGACTAGTCAATGAAACAAGTAAGGGTTCCCTTGTATTATAAAAACTAAACTTATTTAACTGAATATTCTTGCGAAAATACATTTAATTAATTAAAGTGAAAATATGTCATTCAATGGAGGTTTAGCTTGATAAGTGATAGAAAAAAGTCGGACAAATATTTATTCTATCAAGCGCTTGAAAGGCGCTTGCCGAAAAACCATGCATACTGGCCAGATGTTCAAAAAATATTAAGAAAAGAAGGGGGAGGATATGCCGGTGAATTAAGGGTTGATCGTGAATTGAGTGAAACACGATTCTTCGAAGACTATATATTGCTAAAAAGTATATTAGTAGGTAATGAGGCATCCTATTGTCAGATTGATTCACTTATTATTTATCAGAAATTTATTCTGATTATTGAAGTTAAAAATATACCTGGAATACTTAGATACGATGAAGAATCCCATCAATTAACTCGTCAGAGAGACAATGGCCCTATTGATGGTATGGGAAACCCTGAGGGTCAACTTCAACGAAGTAAGAGATTTGTTAAGAGAATAATTGACCAGCACCAGATGACGATGCCAGTTCATGGCATGATTGTTTTTTCAAATCCAGCTTCTATATTAGAAAAGCCATTCCCTAGTCTTGCTATACATGTATCAGGACTTTATCAAGCATTAGAAAACTTGCATCAATTATATGCGGATCAATCCAACCCCCATTTTGATATCCGCAAAGTGCATCAACTTTTTATTCAAAACGAACCTGCACTTCCCCCAAAAAAACCAACCCATATTCCAACAAAGATATTTTCTGATTTAACAATTGGCGTCTTGTGTCCTGACTGTGTAATGACCAAGCTTACCTATAGAAGTAAATTTTGGCGGTGTCCCATTTGTACACATAAAGGTGAAACATCACATTTAACAACACTTCAAGAATACCGAATTCTTTTTAGTGAAGAAATAACTACCAATAAGTGGATGGATTTCACAGGGATGAAATCTGTAGCCACGACGAGAAGAATGCTTTGCAAAAGTAATTTAGAAAAAATAGGAGGAAATAAAAATAGAAAGTGGCTAATTCGTAAAACTCAGCTCTAAAAGTTAACTAGGATATGAGACAAGATTGAGCGATAAATCTCCAGTTTGAGCGATAAATTCTTGAAATGAGCGACAAATCTTCAGATTGAGCGATAAACACCTCAAAATGAGCGATAAATATTTCACAATCGAAAGTTAGCCTTCAAAGCTGTCTCATTAGCCAAGATGACTAGCCATGAAACAAACAACTTCTTTCAAACAGCAGCGCAGCGCAAACAAAAGCATTCAAAAACCCTTTAGATAGGAGCCATTCCGCTAATTTCGCTGCATGGCTCTTTTCTGTGGGGGAAGGGTTTCAATTAGTTAACTAGTTTGTGAGACAAGATTGAGCGATAAATTTTCAAAATGAGCGATAAATCCTCAGATTGAGCGATAAACACCTCAAAATGAGTGATAAATATTCACAATCGAAAAAAACGCTTAAAAGATGTCTCATTAACCAAGATGACTAGCCAATGAAACGCAATCTTCTTTCAAACAGCAACAAAGCATTCTTAAAGATGCTCTCAAACAGTTGATTTAGCGCCTTCAAATCACATTATTTGCACACTCCCTATCCCCCCTTATATAATAAAGTCAAAGTTAGTCAAAGTCAGGCATTCACTATTGGTTGCTATAGCTATAATCCCTAACTCGCACTCAGATCTAATCTATTAGGAGGTGATTGCATGCGTAATATATCCGATATTATTGAAGGGTATTTAAAGAAAGTTATCGAATTAGATGATAAAGGGCATGTTGAGATAAAGCGCAGTGAGATTGCTGAGCAATTTCAATGTGTACCCTCGCAAATTAATTATGTGATTAATACCCGTTTTACGGCGGACCGTGGGTACCTTGTTGAAAGTAAACGAGGGGGCGGGGGCTATATTCGTATTGTTCGCGTACGGTCTCACACCAAAGCAGATTTAATTGAATTAATCTTAGTAAGTTTAGAGCGTGGTGCCTCTCAAACAATGATGGAAGATATTGTGTTCCGTCTAATCGATGAGGAAGTGTTGACGAAGCGTGAGGCGAAGATGATGCTCGCTGCGCTTGATCGCACAACGCTTAACACCCCATTGCCCCAACGTGATGACCTGCGTTCGCGCATATTAAGGGCTATGCTCTTAACATTCAAGTATGAACAGTTAAAGTGAGGCGAGAGCGATATGATTTGTGAAAATTGTAAGCAGCGACCGGCAAAAGTAACCGTGACGCAAGTGCAGAATGGAGCCCAGGTGCAACGTCATTATTGTGATGTATGTGCACAGGAATTCCATCCATACCATTTAGAATTTCAGCAAGATGCCCTTTCGCTTCATCAATTGTTATCCAATTGGTTCGGAGCCACAGAAACCAAACAACCTCAGGAGAAACCGCAACCGGAATTAACCACTTGTAGTTCATGTGGGTGGACATTCCAACAGTTTTTAAAACAAGGAAAATTTGGGTGTGCCAATTGTTACGAAAGTTTTCACAGGAAACTACCAGGTGTTTTTAAGAAATTGCATAATGGGAACGTTAAGCATATTGGGAAAGCCCCAGGTTCATTTGGTCAAACCTTACAACTGAAAAAACAAATTGAGTCGATTCGTACAGCGATGCGAGAGGCGATAGAAGTTGAAAATTTCGAAGAGGCAGCACGTCTTCGTGATGAAGCTCGAGGTATAGAGGAACAGCTACAAAGCGGAGGTGATAACCCCAAATGAACATTGAACGTTTTCTAGAGAACTCCGTGACAAGTTGGATGGCTGGTGAAGGTGAGCATGCGGATATTGTAATGAGTACAAGAGTTCGGCTCGCTCGAAATTTAATCGGGTACCGTTTTCCGCTATCTTTTACGGAAAATGAGGCATTACAAGTAGATCAAGATGTTTCATCTGTAATACTTGATGCAGAATCGGAACTTGATTCGACCTTTTCGTATATAGATATAAAAGAGCTTTCTGCGCTCAACCGACAAGTTTTAGTTGAGAAGCATTTAATTAGTCCGAAATTGGCTAATTCGCAAATTGCGGGTTCCGTTTTATTATCAGACAACGAAGCAATCAGCGTAATGGTCAATGAAGAAGATCACATTCGCATACAATGTATTTTCCCAGGTTTACAATTGCACGAAGCATGGAGTCAAGCAAATCATATTGATGATGTTCTTGAAAAAGAATTGCCGTATGCATTTGATGAACAGTTTGGCTATTTAACGAGTTGCCCGACAAATACGGGAACTGGCCTGCGGGCATCGGTAATGATGCATTTACCTGCACTTACGATGACCAATCAAATGAATCGGATTGTCACTGCAATTACACGTTTAGGAATGGTCGTCCGCGGCATTTACGGAGAAGGCAGTGAAGCGCTTGCCAATGTGTTCCAAGTATCAAATCAAACCACACTTGGAAAGTCAGAAGAAGATATTTTGTCTGATTTGCAAAGCATTACTGAACAAATTATTCAAAAAGAACGGGAATCAAGAACGGCTCTCCTACATACGAAACCGAGTGTGTTAGAAGATCGTTTGTACCGTTCATTAGGAGTATTAACGTATGCACGACTTTTATCGACAGAAGAAGCGGGACGTTGTCTATCAAATGTGCGTCTTGGTATTGATTTAGGGTTGATTAAAGGTGTAGATGTGTCAATTTTGAATGAATGCATGATTTTTATGCAACCAGGTTTTTTACAAAAGTATGCCGGTATGTCTCTGAAACCAGAAGAACGAGATGTGTTTCGGGCAAAGTTGTTTAGGGAAAGATTGCAAGTAGATAATAATTTAGACAACGAAGGAGAGGAAACACATGATGTTTAATCGATTTACACAACGCGCACAAAAAGTACTCCAATTGGCTCAGGAAGAAGCTATTCGTATGAAGCACGAGTCCATTGGAACTGAACATATATTATTAGGATTAATTCGTGAAGGCGGCGGAATTGCTGCGAAGGCAATGGAAGCAATTGAAGTGAGTCCTCAAGTAATTGAAGATGGAATTGAAGAATTAGTTGGCATGGGAACAGGTGATGTGGGTCCTATCGTGCATTATACGCCACGCGCGAAAAAGGTTATCGAATTGTCTGTAGACGAATCACGTAAACTTGGTCATTCATACATCGGAACCGAGCATTTATTATTAGCATTAATCCGCGAAGGTGAAGGCGTAGCTGCTCGTGTTCTTAATAATTCAGGCGTAAGCTTAAACAAAGCCCGTCAACAAGTATTGCAACTTTTAGGAAGCAACGATCACGTTCAAGCAAACGGTAGCTCAAATCCTGCAGCAAGTACACCAACGCTTGATGGCTTAGCTCGTGATCTAACTCAAATCGCCCGTGAAGGTAGCTTGGATCCGGTTATCGGACGTAGCAAAGAAATCACACGTGTTATTGAAGTGTTATCTCGACGTACTAAAAACAATCCAGTTCTTATTGGGGAGCCAGGTGTTGGTAAAACGGCAATCGCTGAAGGATTAGCGCAACAAATTGTTAACAATGAAGTGCCGGAAATTTTGCGTGACAAACGCGTTATGACCTTAGATATGGGTACCGTGGTAGCGGGGACGAAATATCGTGGTGAGTTTGAAGACCGCTTGAAAAAAGTAATGGATGAAATTCGCCAAGCTGGAAATGTTATTCTTTTCATCGATGAACTTCATACATTAATTGGTGCTGGTGGCGCTGAAGGTGCAATTGATGCTTCTAATATCTTAAAACCATCACTTGCTCGTGGTGAATTGCAATGTATTGGTGCAACGACACTTGATGAGTACCGCAAATACATTGAAAAAGATGCTGCGTTAGAGCGTCGATTCCAACCGATTCAAGTAGATGAGCCAACTGTTGAGGAATCTATTCTTATTATTAAAGGACTTCGTGATCGTTATGAAGCGCATCACCGTGTGAAAATTACGGATGAAGCTATAATCGCAGCGGCAAAAATGTCCGATCGCTACATTTCCGATCGTTTCCTACCAGATAAAGCAATTGACTTAATTGACGAAGCGGGTTCAAAAGTTCGTTTGCGTTCATATACAACTCCTCCGAATTTAAAAGAATTAGAATTGCGTTTAGAAGCAATTCGTTCGGAGAAAAATGCGGCAGTTCAAAGCCAAGAGTTTGAGAAAGCAGCATCTTTCCGAGATACGGAACAAAAGCTGAAAGAAGAACTAGATAGCACGAAGAAGTCTTGGAAAGAAGAACAAGGCAAAGCTGAGTCCGAAGTTACAGTGGAGGACATTGCTGCTGTTGTGTCTATGTGGACTGGAATTCCAGTATCTAAACTGGCACAAACTGAGTCTCAAAAATTATTGAGTTTAGAAGATACTTTGCATAAACGTGTCATTGGTCAAGCGGAAGCTGTCACTGCCATTTCTCGTGCTGTTCGTAGAGCTCGTGCTGGATTAAAAGATCCAAAACGTCCAATTGGTTCATTCATTTTCTTAGGTCCAACGGGTGTAGGTAAAACAGAACTTGCTCGTGCACTAGCTGAAAGCATGTTCGGTGATGAAGATGCAATGATTCGAGTTGATATGTCTGAGTACATGGAGAGACACTCAACATCACGTTTAGTTGGTTCACCTCCAGGATACGTAGGACATGAAGAAGGCGGCCAATTGACTGAAAAAGTTCGTCGTAAACCTTACTCAGTTATTCTGTTAGACGAAATCGAAAAAGCACATCCTGATGTCTTCAATATCTTATTGCAAGTGTTAGAAGACGGGCGCTTAACTGATTCTAAAGGGCGTACGGTTGACTTCCGCAACACGGTTGTTATCATGACTTCGAACGTTGGGGCAGAGGCGCTTAAGAAAAACAAATATGTTGGATTCAACTTACAAGATGGCGAACAAAAATATAAAGATATGAAAGGAAGAATGCTCGAAGAGTTGAAGAAAGCATTCCGTCCTGAGTTCTTAAACCGTGTGGATGAAATGATTGTGTTCCATTCATTAGAGAAAGAACACTTAAAAGAAATCGTTACATTGATGACTGGTACGTTAACAAAACGTTTGAAAGAACAAGAAATTGAACTAGAGTTAACTGAAGCAGCACAAGAGAAAATCGCCAAAGAAGGCTACGACCCAGAGTACGGTGCTCGTCCGCTCCGTCGAGCACTTCAAAAGCATATTGAAGATCGTTTGTCTGAAGAACTATTAAGAGGCACCGTTTTAACTGGAAACAATATTGTGTTTGATGTTGAAAACGATGAATTTGTGATTCGTTCAGAAGCTTTAGTCGCAAAATAAAACAATTGGAGCATTCCGGCGAGGTTGTTCGGAATGCTCTTTTCTACATAGGAGGAACTATGGCTAAACGTAAAACGAAATTTATGTGTAACTCATGTGGTTATGAATCTGCAAAATGGATGGGACGTTGCCCGGGGTGTAGCGAATGGAATACGATGGTGGAAGAGATCGAAGTGGTTGTTAAAGGACCTCGGCGTACTTTCCAACACTCTGACAGTGCTTCGCACAAAGCAACCCCAATAACAGCGATTGAAATTGCAGACGAACCTCGTGTTGATACCGATTTAGATGAGTTAAATCGTGTTCTTGGTGGCGGAATTGTGCCTGGTTCATTAGTGTTAATTGGTGGAGATCCAGGTATAGGAAAATCCACTTTATTACTACAAGTATCTGCATTGCTTGCTAACAAAGGACATCGTGTTTTATATATGTCAGGTGAAGAATCGATTCGTCAGACAAAACTGCGAGCAGAGCGGTTAGGTGTAACATCTGGTGAACTTTATATTTATTCTGAAACGAATTTGGAATTAGTCAATGAAGCGATTGAGAATGTTCAACCGAAATTTGTCATTATAGACTCCATTCAAACTGTCCATCACCCGGAAGTAACCTCTGCTCCAGGCAGTGTGTCACAAGTTCGAGAATGTACAGCGGAATTAATGCGGATTGCAAAAACTAAAAACATCGCAATTTTCCTAGTTGGTCACGTTACTAAAGAAGGTCAAATTGCCGGTCCGCGATTGCTTGAACATATGGTAGATACGGTGCTGTATTTTGAAGGAGAACGTCATCATACGTATCGGATTTTACGATCTCAGAAAAACAGATTCGGGTCTACCAACGAGATTGCGATATTTGAAATGTTGCAAGGTGGCTTGAAAGAAGTGCTAAATCCATCTGAGCTATTCTTACAAGAACGTTCACAAGGTGCAGCAGGATCAACTGTTGTTGCTTCGATGGAGGGCACACGCCCCATATTAGTTGAGATTCAAGCATTAGTGACACCGACAAGCTTTAACTACCCTAAACGCATGGCGAGTGGAATTGATCAAAATCGGGTCCAACTATTAATGGCTGTTTTAGAAAAAAGAATGGGTATGCTACTTCAAACACAAGATGCCTATATTAAAGTGGCTGGGGGAGTCAAGCTTGATGAACCTGCCATTGACTTAGCTGTATTGACAACGATTGTATCAAGCTATCGTGATTTAGCGGTTAGTGCGCACGACTGTTTCATTGGCGAAGTAGGGTTAACTGGAGAAGTACGTCGTGTGTCACGAGTTGAACAACGCGTACAAGAGGCGGCTAAACTAGGATTCAAACGTGCCATTATCCCAGCTTCTAATCTCGGGGGATGGGATTATCCTAAAGGGATTAAAGTAATTGGCGTTGAAAGTATTAACGATGCATTAAAAGAAGCTTTCCCAAACGCTTAGGCGTTTTGGGGAAAGCTTTTTCTCAAGATATAAGTAAAAGTTTTTTCGGGCAATACCTTCGAACTTTGAGATTGGTCTACATCCATTCACTGTGGGTTTTCGAACATTTATTGTGAGTTTTCGATCATTCAACTTAGTTTTCCGACCACTCACTATACCGTTTCATCCATTCACGTAACATTTCCAACCATTCGCTTGGAGAAGGACACCATTCCTCCGGAGAAAGACGCGAGTTCCTATGGCAAGAGTCTGATTAAAGTGGCGTTTTATGGGTCTTCATCGAAGGAAGTGTTCTGCTATCGACTAGCGTATTCTCTGAACTCCCCCAGGTTGCCAGCGGAAGGCACAAATAAAGAACATTTGTGCCACACACGGGCATTACAGGAAGTTTGAAAATAAAATTAGCAGGAAGAGGGCTTGACATCTAACGATTTCATGCAACTTTTTACATTCCACTTACGTCAAAAAGGTGTTCACAAGTGAAAAAGTGTATAATTAAAAACAGGAGGTGGGCTTGTGTTAAAGTGGATTATTCGCATTACATTTATCCTAATTGGTGGAACGCTCGGGTTGCTATTATTACCGCAATTATACGAACTTATTAATTTATCCCGGAACCCGTTGCTGAACAATCCCTATGTGTCTGTTTTAATTGGTGCTATTCTTTTGTATGTCATGGCATTGCTGTTAACTGATTACTTAATTGAGTTCTTAAAGTGGATGGAAGATCGACTACTAAAGGCGCCAATCGGAGATTTATTATCTGGAACTCTAGGTCTGATTATTGGACTTTTTGTGGCATTTCTTTTAAACTTCGCAGTTGATTCGATTGAACTACCAGTCATAAACTCAGTGTTACCAGTGTTGTTAACCATCACTTTAGGCTATCTTGGCTTTCAAGTCGGTTTCAAAAAACGTGATGAGATTGGGCAAATGTTTACTGCTAGCAGATCGACAGGGCAAAAAAAGAAATTCGATGAAAACAATCCTCAAGCCTTACAACAAGCGTCTTATAAGCTACTGGATACGAGTGTAATTATTGACGGACGTATTGCTGACATTTCCACAACTGGATTCATGGAAGGTGTGCTTGTCGTTCCACAATTTGTCTTAACGGAACTTCAGCATATCGCAGATTCTTCCGATACGTTAAAACGTACGCGTGGACGTCGTGGTTTGGATATTTTGAAACGACTTCAAACAGAGCGAGCTTCAGCTTTATTAATTACAGAAGAAGATTTTGACGATGTTCAAGAAGTGGATACGAAACTGATGCGTCTCGCGAAAAAGATGGACGGCATGGTAGTAACGAATGACTTTAACTTAAATAAAGTATGTGAGTTACATAAAGTACCAGTGCTTAACATTAACGATCTTGCAAATGCGGTGAAGCCAATCGTCATTCCAGGAGAAGAAATGCATATCGTCGTCATTAAAGATGGTAAAGAACAGAATCAAGGAATCGCTTACTTAGATGACGGCACGATGATTGTCGTAGAAGATGGACGATCAAATATTGGTCAAGCAATTGATGTCATAGTCACAAGTGTTCTACAAACATCAGCTGGGCGAATGATATTTGCAAAAAGAAAATAAGTCAAGATGAGAGGCTGCCCTTTCTGTCGACATGACAGCTGAGGCGGCCTCCTTTTCCATAACGAAAGAGGCGAATACAAGAAATGAAGTATATCGTTGTATTACCCGCAGCAGGTAGTGGGAAAAGAATGAAGGCAGGGCACAATAAATTATTTCTTACCCTGCGAGGGAAACCAATTCTAATTCATACACTTGATGTCTTTGAACAAGATTTGGATTGCATTGGCATATGGCTTGCAGTAAAGCCTGAAGAACGTGTCATCATTCAAGAAATGTTAAAGCAGTATAACGTCACGAAAGTAAAAGGAATGCCTGCAGGTGGCGCTGAACGCCAACATAGTGTGTATGCATGCGTAAAAGAAGCGAGTAATGAAGCGGAATTAATTCTCGTGCACGATGCTGCGAGACCTTTCATTGAACCGACCGTTATTAAGCAATTGACTCAAAAAGCACACGAAACAGGTGCTGCAATCGCTGGAGTGAAAGCGAAAGACACCATGAAACGAGTGCACAATCACATAATTGAAGAAACGGTAGACCGTGAACAATTATGGATAATCCAAACACCGCAAGCTTTCCATACCAGTATTTTGACGAATGCACAGCATCAAGCGGACCAAGATGGTTTTCTTGGTACGGATGAATCCATGCTGGTGGAACGCTTAAATATTGACGTTCATGTAGTGGAAAGTACGTATGATAATGTGAAAATGACTACACAAGAGGATTTACTTATTGGCGAAGCTATCTTACAAAAACGACAGCAGGAGGAGAACTAAATGTTTCGAGTTGGACAAGGGTTTGATGTTCATGAATTTGCGGAAAATCGCCCACTTATATTAGGTGGCGTAACGATTCCATATGAAAAAGGTTTAATCGGTCATTCAGATGCCGATGTTTTATTACATACAGTCACAGATGCAGCACTAGGTGCAATTGGAGAAGGGGATATTGGACGCCATTTCCCGGATACTGATCCTGAATTTAAAGACGCGGACTCGGCGAAACTACTTTCGTACATTTGGAACATTGTTGAAGAAAAAGGCTATAAACTAGGCAATGTTGACTGTACGATTATTGCGCAAGCTCCAAAAATGGCGCCGTACATTACACAAATGCGTGACCGCATCGCAGAACTACTCAATGCTGAACCTTCTCAAGTGAATGTCAAAGCGACAACCACTGAAAAATTAGGTTTTACTGGCCGTGGAGAAGGCATTGCGGCGCAAGCAACGATATTACTCATTCAAAAATAGGTATGACCTGTGTTAAACTGAACAAAGTTTAGCACGTATTCGAGGAGGAACCACATATGACACAAGAAGTTCGCGTACGCTACGCACCAAGTCCAACAGGAAATTTACATATTGGTGGAGCACGCACTGCATTATTTAACTATTTATTTGCACGTCACCACGGTGGCAAATTCATCGTACGTATTGAAGATACGGACATTGAACGTAATATTGAAGGTGGCGAACTATCACAACTAGAGAATTTGAAATGGCTAGGAATTGACTATGATGAGTCTGTTGATATCGGGGGCCCATATGCGCCGTACCGTCAAATGGAGCGTCTTGATATTTATAAAAAGCATGCTGAAGAAATGCTTGAAAATGGCCATGCGTATAAATGTTTCTGTTCTACTGAAAAGTTAGATGAGGAACGCGAAATGCAAAAAGCTAAAGGAATCGCTGCGCCAATGTATGTTGGTACATGCCGTAACTTAACTAAAGAAGAAGTGGCAGAGAAAGAAGCTGCAGGAATTCCGTATACAATTCGTATGCGCGTTCCATCTGACGTAACGTATACATTTAAAGATTTAGTTCGTGGTTCGGTTACATTTGAATCAAAAGACGTAGGCGATTGGGTTCTTATTAAAACAAACGGTATCCCAACGTATAACTACGCAGTTGTATTAGATGACCATTTCATGAAGATCTCACACGTTTTCCGTGGAGAAGAACATTTATCAAATACACCAAAACAAATCATGGTATTCCAAGCATTCGGTTGGGAAGTACCTCACTATGGACATATGACGTTAATCATTAACGAAGACCGTAAAAAATTATCAAAACGTGATGAATCGATTATTCAATTCGTTGCCCAATATAAAGATTTGGGATACGTTCCTCAAGCAATGTTCAACTTCTTTGCACTTCTTGGATGGTCTCCTGAAGGGGAAGATGAGATTTTCTCGAAAGAAGAACTTATTCGTTTGTTTGACGTAAATCGTTTATCAAAATCACCATCCATGTTTGATAAACAAAAATTAACGTGGACGAATAACCAATATGTGAAACAACTGTCTCTAGAAGAAGTGGTTGATCTTGCATTGCCTCATTTACAAAAAGCGGGACGTTTACCTGAAACGTTGACAGCTGAAGAAAAGCAATGGGCTACAGGCGTCATCGCTCTTTATCATGAGCAAATGAGTTTCGGTTCAGAAATTACTGAGCTAACTGACCTATTCTTTAAAGAAGAGTTAACATATGATGAAGAAGCATCTTCTGTTTTAGCTGGTGAACAAGTGCCTGAAGTAATGGCTGCATTCAAAACACAATTGGAGCAACTGGAAGCATTTGAACCAGACACGATTAAAGTGGCGATTAAAGCTGTACAAAAAGAAACGGGGCATAAAGGCAAAAACCTATTTATGCCAATTCGTGTTGTAACAACTGGTCAAATTCATGGTCCGGAATTGCCAAATGCAATTGCGTTGATTGGCAAAGCAAAAGTCATTGCACGCGTAGAGAAATACGCGAAACAATAATATTGACTTTCACTCACGATGGTGTGAGAATGAAGCTATCTTTTAAGCATATATTATGTAAAAGCTTTGAAGAGGAGAAGTACATAAGGCACGCTCTTTAGAGAGGACCACCACCGGCTGAAAGTGGTCTGAGCTTAGGCACTATGGAAATGCACCTCTGAGCGCTCAGCTGAAACTTTTAGTAAGCGAGCCGTTTCGTCTACGTTACAGACGCCAAGCGGGAAGGAGTGCACCTTATCCTTCCAATCAGAGTGGAACCGCGCAATTACAGCGTCTCTGTCAGTCACTGACAGAGGCGTTTTTTATTTTGGCTAAGTTTTGGATAACAAATATAGGAGGACTGATGATGTTCGGTCGAATGAAAGAAGATATCGAAGTCGTTTTCGAGCAAGATCCCGCAGCAAGACGGGTGCTTGAAGTTGTGCTGACATATTCAGGTTTACATGCAGTATGGTCACACCGCATCGCACATGCACTTTTTAAAAGAAAATTCTTTTTTCTTGCAAGAGTAGTGTCACAAGTGAGTCGTTTTTTCACTGGAATAGAAATTCATCCGGGTGCGAGAATTGGCCGTCGCTTCTTTATCGACCACGGAATGGGCGTGGTTATTGGTGAAACCTGTGAAATCGGTAATAATGTAACAATTTACCAAGGAGTTACACTTGGTGGAACCGGGAAACAACGAGGAAAACGACATCCCACATTACATGATAATGTTTTAGTTGCGACGGGTGCAAAAGTGCTTGGGTCAATTACCATTGGTGAAAACAGTAAAGTCGGTGCGGGATCAGTTGTCTTGAAAAATGTTCCACCAAATTCTACGGTTGTAGGTATTCCTGGAACAGTCGTTGTGCAAGATGGAATCAAAGTGAAACGGGACTTGGATCACCAAGATTTGCCGGATCCAGTTGCAGATAAATGTAATATGCTAGAAGAAAAAATCGCCATTTTGCGAGAGCAAGTCGCGCACGTGAGTGAACAACTTGAAAAGGAGAGAAACGTCAGATGAGCATTCATATTTACAATACTTTAACGCGTCAAAAAGAGCCCTTTGTACCACTAGAAGAGGGCAAGGTAAAGATGTATGTGTGTGGACCGACTGTTTATAACTACATCCATATTGGTAATTCACGTCCAGTAATCGTTTATGATACTGTCCGTCGATACTTAACGTACAGAGGATATGATGTCAATTTCGTTTCAAACTTTACAGATGTTGATGACAAAATCATCAATACGGCTAATGCACTAGGTGAAGAGGTATCGGAATTAACGGAACGTTTTATTGCGGCTTACTTTGAAGACGTCAGTGCGCTTGGTTGCCAGAAAGCGGATGCACATCCACGTGTAACTGAACATATGGATGATATTGTTGATTTCATAAAAGTGCTAATCGAAAAAGGTTATGCCTATGAGTCGAAAGGTGACGTCTATTACAGAACGCGAAAGTTTGAAGGTTATGGTAAATTGTCTCATCAATCAGTGGACGATTTAAAAATTGGCGCAAGAATCGAAACGGGTGAAAAGAAAGAAGATGCACTAGATTTCGCTTTATGGAAAGACGCTAAACCAGGTGAGATTTCGTGGGAAAGTCCTTGGGGTAAAGGACGACCTGGCTGGCATATAGAGTGTTCAGTTATGGCTCGTGAAATATTAGGGGATACCATAGACATACATGCTGGCGGTCAAGATTTAACCTTCCCGCATCATGAAAACGAAATTGCACAATCTGAAGCGTATACAGGTAAGCAGTTTGCTCGTTATTGGATGCATAATGGCTATATCAATATTGATAATGAAAAAATGTCGAAGTCTTTAGGGAACTTTGTATTAGTAAATGACATTCGTAAACATATTGACCCGCAAGTGTTGCGCTTCTTTATGTTGTCTGTTCATTACCGTCATCCAATCAATTTCTCTCAAGAACTTGTTGAAAATGCACAAAACGGCTTAGCGCGTATTCGTACTTCATATGCGAACTTAGCACACCGACTTGAAGCATCTCCTGAACTTGGGGACTACAAAGATATTTGGTTAAACAAAATCGAAGAGGTCCGTAGCCAATTTACAACAGCGATGGACGATGATTTTAATACAGCCAATGGAATTGCTGCATTATTTGAGCTAGCGAGTTTAGCAAATTTGTACTTGATTGAAAAACATACTGAAGCAAATGTCCTTACTGCGTTCATGAAAACATTAAAAGAACTTGCACTTGTTTTAGGTATTGAGGTAGAGGTACAAGGTGAAGTACTAGATGAAGACATCGATGCTCTAATTGAAGCAAGAATCCAAGCACGTAAAGACAAAGACTTTGCTCGTGCTGATGCCATTCGTGATCAATTGAAAGACATGAATATTATTTTAGAAGACACGGCACAAGGCATACGTTGGAAACGCGGATGAATAAGGAATATTCACTTCGTTCAATCGACGTATTGCAATTAAATTCCCTCGCCCTTGCATATATGGGCGACGCTGTTCTTGAGCAAGCTGTGCGTGAACATTTAATTCGTTCGGGTCGTGTAAGACCAAACACTTTGCATAAAGAAGCAACTAAATATGTATCAGCCAAAGCACAAGCGTTAGTCGTGCGTGTGTTGTTGGCTGAAAAGTTTTTGACAGAAGAAGAGGAAGCTGTACTGAGAAGAGGACGTAATGCCAAATCTGGTAGCACTCCAAAAAATACAGACATTCAAACGTACAAATACAGCACGGCATTTGAAGCGGTCCTTGGCAGTTTATACTTGTTGGGTAACTTCAATCGAGTGCAAGAAATTATCGAAAAAGCCATAACTATTATAGAAGAACCGAAAGGAGAGACCCTATCATGACAGAACTAGACAATGAAATTTTATCTGGGAAAAATCCTGTACTAGAAGCACTTCGAGCTGGTCGCGAGATGAACAAGGTATGGATTGCAGAAGGTGTTAAAAAAGCGGGAATTACTGAAATAATGGAACTGGCAAAAGAAGCGGGAATAATTGTGCAGTTTGTACCGAAAAACAAGGTAGAACAATTAACGGACGGAGCCAATCACCAAGGAATTGCTGCATCAGTTGCTGCATACCGTTACGCAGAAATTGATGAGCTCTTTGAACTTGCAGCTTCACGAAATGAAGACCCATTCTTTTTGATATTAGATGAGTTAGAAGATCCGCATAACTTAGGATCAATATTGCGAACAGCAGATGCTACCGGTGTGCACGGGGTTATTATTCCTAGACGTCGTGCAGTGGGATTAACGGGGGTTGTTGCAAAAACTTCAACAGGGGCTATTGAGCATATACCGGTAGCGCGTGTCGGGAATTTAGCACAAACCGTTGAAGATTTGAAAAAACGTGGCTTATGGATTGCTGGAACCGATGCAAAAGGATCTTCTGACTATCGGAGAATGGATGCCAAGTTACCAATTGCGATTATCATTGGTAGTGAAGGTAAGGGAATGAGCCGTTTACTAAAAGAAAAATGTGACTTCCTTTACCACATGCCAATGGTTGGTCAAGTAACATCATTAAATGCATCTGTTGCAGCTGCTATCTTGATGTATGAAGTGTTACGGAACCGTCAGCCGGTTAACTGATATGGACATTTTACTCGTCGATGGATACAACATGATCGGCGCATGGAAAGAGTTGCGTGCTTTAAAAGCGGACAAGCTCATAGATGCAAGAGACCGTCTCATTGAAATGATGGCGGAATATAAAGCATTTTCAGGATGGAGAGTTATTGTAGTCTTTGATGCACATCTTGTTCCTGGAATTGAAAAAAAGAAAAAACAATATGATGTTGAAGTAATATTCACCCGAGAAAATGAAACGGCGGATGAACGCATTGAAAAACTAACCATTCAGTTAATGACACGACGCGATCAAGTACATGTGGCTACGTCAGATTTAACTGAACAATGGGTCGTCTTTGCTCAAGGGGCTCTAAGGATATCTGCTCGTGAACTTGAAATCGAGATGGAATTAGTACAAGAAAATATTACTAAGAAAGTTAAAGCAATTCACGAGCAAAAACCTGTTTCAAAAATTCAACTTCCACATGAAGTGGCAGAAATTTTTGAAAAATGGCGCAGAGGGATGAAATGAGCCGTTGACGCTCGATTTCTACTTCCTGTATACTAGGGTCAAACTATGCGAAGTGACCGAGGTGATACTGTTGATGAAAAGTGACCATGTACACGTAATGCTTCACCAATTTGAAGACTTACTAGATGACGAGCTTGTGGCACTGGTCCACAACGGGGATACAGAAGCATTAGATTTTTTAATCACTAAGTACCGCTCTTTCGTACGAATGAAAGCAAGATCGTATTTCTTGATTGGAGCCGATAAAGAAGACATCATTCAAGAAGGTATGATTGGACTTTATAAATCGATTCGTGATTTTAGAGGAGACAAGCTTTCGTCATTTCGTGCATTTGCTGAGCTTTGTATCACGCGTCAGATTATCACTGCTATCAAAACAGCTACACGTCAAAAGCATATTCCATTGAATTCCTATGTATCGTTAGATAAGCCGATATTTGATGAAGAATCAGATCGGACTTTGATGGACGTAATCTCTGGTTCCGTCATTGATGATCCAGAAGAGTTAATGATACATCGTGAAGATTTTGATTATATGGAAGAAAAAATGGGCGAAATTTTGAGCGAATTGGAACGACAAGTACTAGCATTGTATTTAGATGGACAGTCGTACCACGAAATTTCTGAAGAACTAAATCGCCATGTTAAATCAATAGATAACGCCTTGCAAAGAGTGAAGCGGAAGTTGGAACGTCATATTGAAATTGGTGGAGTTCACTAAAGTCATCGTTTTAGCAGTTGTTGACAGTCTAAACTGTAGGTGATAATCTTTAAAAAGACAAATGCTACCTAAAAGATAATAAAATGGTTAAAAATGCAAAGCGCAATAAGCAAACGCTGTATGGATAAACATAGATATTTTTAATTCGGGGGTTTAAATAGAATGGCTAATATTAGCGGTTTTTTTGGTAATGTCGTCTCAGAAATGAGAAAAGTTAGTTGGCCAAAACGTAAAGAATTGACTCGCTATACAATCGTCGTTCTTTCAACAGTTGTTGTTATGGCTATATTTTTCGCGGTAATAGACTTTGGAATTTCAGAAGCAGTACGCTGGTTCCTTGCACTGTAATTTGATAACAGATTATACTTGTGAAAATAGCCCGTTATAAACAGAGAACGGGTTTTTTCATTTGTCTAAGAAATGGAGGGACGGACGAACAGTCCTGCTACTTATGGAAAAGAATTGGTATGTGGTTCACACGTATTCTGGATACGAAAACAAAGTAAAAGCAAATCTTGAAAAGCGTGTCGAAACAATGGGTATGTCAGATTTAATCTTCCGAGTTATTATCCCGGAAGAACAAGAAACAGATTTTAAAGATGGTAAAAAACGAGTGGTCATGCGTAAAACATTCCCTGGGTATGTTTTAGTGGAGCTTGTGATGACGGATGACTCTTGGTATGTTGTGCGTAACACTCCGGGTGTCACTGGATTTATTGGTTCATCAGGTGGCGGTGCGAAACCTACACCATTGTTAGATGAAGAAGTAGTATTCATCTTGAAACAAATGGGAATGACGGAACGTAGACTTGAAGCACAATATACAATTGGTGAAATGGTTGAAGTGCTTGAAGGGCCGTTTGCAAGCTTCCAAGGAAAAGTGGAAGAAATCGATGACGCGAAAGGCAAGTTGAAGGTTTCTGTTGACATGTTTGGACGCGAAACGAAAATGGAACTTGACTTCGATCAAGTCGTCAAAATATAGTTTTTCAAAACCTACTTGCTTAAGTTGTAGAAAAATGGTATTATTTCAAAGGTCAGACTGATTATGATATAGTCTGCAAAAATTTTAGCTTATGCTCAGCTAGTAGCTGACAGACAGATATTGAGTGGGAGGGGCAACCCTATTACCACATCACGGACTTAAGGAGGTGTGTCTCGTGGCTAAAAAAGTTGTTAAAGTCGTAAAATTACAAATTCCTGCTGGTAAAGCAAATCCAGCACCGCCGGTTGGTCCAGCATTGGGTCAAGCAGGTGTTAATATTATGGGATTCTGTAAAGAATTCAACGCACGTACGGCAGATCAAGCTGGACTAATTATCCCTGTTGAAATTTCTGTATTTGAAGACCGTTCATTTACATTTATTACAAAAACTCCACCTGCAGCAGTATTACTTAAAGTGGCGGCTGGAATTCAGTCAGGTTCTGGTGAACCAAACCGCAAAAAAGTTGCAACGGTGAAGCGTGATAAAGTTCGCGAAATCGCTGAACAAAAAATGCCAGACCTAAACGCAGCATCAGTTGAAGCAGCGATGTTGATGGTTGAAGGTACTGCGCGTAGCATGGGTATTGTCATCGAAGACTAATCCCTGCACTTGATGTTGCATTAGTTTTTGGAGGGTTGCGATTGTCTTCAAGACACGCAACCCTTATTCGTGGGAGGTTTAACCCGTTAAAACCACAATCAAGGAGGAATTTTCAAAATGGCTAAAAAAGGTAAAAAATTACAAGATGCAGCTAAATTAGTAGACCGTACAAAAGTGTACGCTGCTACTGAAGCGATCGAACTTGCTAAAAAAACTAGCACAGTAAACTTTGACGCAACTGTTGAAGTGGCATTCAAATTAGGTATCGACACACGTAAAAATGACCAACAAATCCGTGGGGCAGTAGTACTTCCAAACGGAACTGGTAAAACTCAACGTGTTTTAGTTTTCGCAAAAGGCGAAAAAATTAAAGAAGCAGAAGCTGCTGGCGCTGACTATGTTGGCGATACAGAGTTCATCAACAAAATCCAACAAGGATGGTTTGACTTCGATGTAATCGTAGCTACTCCAGACATGATGGGTGAAGTTGGTAAATTAGGTCGTGTTTTAGGACCGAAAGGCTTAATGCCAAACCCTAAAACAGGAACTGTAACATTCGACGTAACTAAAGCAATCGAAGAAATCAAGGCTGGTAAAGTTGAGTACCGTGCTGACAAAGCTGGTATCATTCATGCACCAATCGGTAAAGTTTCTTTCGAAGATGATAAGTTAGTTGAAAACTTCTTGGCAGTATTTGATGTTGTTCTAAAAGCTAAGCCATCAGCAGCTAAAGGGACATACATGAAATCTGTTAACATCACAACAACTATGGGTCCATCTGTAAAAGTGGATTCTTCAAGTGTAAAAGTTAGCAAATAATATTGACAGTAAAGAGTCTATCTGTTATGATGATTTTTGTTGTAAATTAATTATTTGTACCGTAGACAGTAGGGGCGACTTGTCGCATAATGATCCTACCGAGGACATGCATTCAGATTCTTTTTAAGATGACGTTTCAGCCCCTGTCTATATTTATAGACCAGGGGCTTTTCTTTTGGCGGTATAAATGACTCATTCTATTAGGAGGTGTCCAGATGAGCAAAGCAATCGAAGCTAAAAAGGTTCGAGTTGAAGAAATTACTGAAAAGTTCAAAACAGCAGCTACTGTAGTAGTAGTTGATTACCGTGGCTTGACTGTAGGTCAAGTAACTGAACTTCGTAAGCAACTTCGTGAAGCAGGTGTTGAATTCAAAGTGTATAAAAACACAATGACTCGCCGTGCGATTGAAGTAGCTGGTCTTGAAGGCTTGAATGAAAGTCTTACAGGTCCAAACGCAATTGCGTTTTCAACAGAAGACGTAGTAGCGCCAGCGAAAATCATCAACGATTTCGCTAAAAAGAACGACAAGCTTGAAATCAAAGCTGGTGTTATCGAAGGTGCTATCGCATCTGCTGATGACATTAAAGCACTTGCAGAACTTCCTTCTCGCGAAGGTTTGTTGTCAATGCTACTCAGCGTTCTACAAGCTCCAATGCGCAACTTTGCACTTGTAACAAAAGCTGTTGCAGAACAAAAAGAAGAGCAAGGCGCGTAATTCGTTACACGGCTTAACTCTTAAACCTGGGGTATACCCCAACAAAAAAATATTCCTATTAGGAGGAACATATAATGAACAACACTCAAATCCTTGAAGCAATCAAAGGTATGACAGTTCTTGAATTAAACGACTTAGTAAAAGCAATCGAAGAAGAATTTGGCGTTACAGCTGCTGCACCAATGGCTATGGCTGCTGGTGGCGGTGCTGCTGCTGAAGAAGAAAAAACTGAATTTGATGTAATCCTATCTGCTGTAGGAGATCAAAAAATCAAAGTAATCAAAGCAGTTCGTGAAATCACTGGTTTAGGTCTTAAAGAAGCTAAAGAAGTTGTAGACAACGCTCCTAAAGCTCTTAAAGAAGGCGTTACTAAAGAAGAAGCAGAAGAAATCAAAACTAAACTTGCTGAAGTTGGCGCTTCTGTAGAAGTAAAATAATTTCTATTAATAGTTTTTGGAAAGCTCGTCAGTTATCGGCGGGCTTTTTCTTCATTTAATAAACAGGTTAGAGGGTGCCCGGAATGGCTGAACATTATTATTCGAAAAAACCTCAAACAGACAGCAAGCCTAAGTCATGGAGTTTTACGCTGCGTGATGAATTGTTTCAATTTGAAACTGATACAGGGGTTTTTAGTAAAAGCGAAGTAGATTTTGGCTCCCGTGTGTTAATTGATGCGTTTGTAATGCCAATAACTGAAGGCCCAGTATTAGATGTGGGTTGTGGGTATGGACCTATTGGGTTATCCATCGCCAAAATTGATGAAAATCGTACAATTCACATGGTTGACATTAATGAACGTGCAGTCCAACTTTCACGCAAAAATGCGGAAGGTAACGGGGTACAAAATGTACGAATCTATGAAAGTGATGGATTAACCGAAGTTACCGAAACTGACTTTGCTGCAATTTTAACAAACCCGCCTATTCGTGCTGGAAAACAAACGATTTTTCGTTTTTATTTAGATGCCTATACGAAATTATGTGTGGGTGGAGAGTTGTGGGTTGTCATTCAGAAGAAACAAGGAGCTCCATCAACTTTCGATCGATTAGAAGAGATTTTCGGTCAAGTTGAAGTAGTCGATAAAGTAAGAGGTTACTGGATCATAAAGGCTGAGAAAGTCAAATGATTATTTGACTTGACAAAATCGCTATGATATTATAATAAAATGCAAAAATATTATTTTGCGGTCGTATGCCCTTTTGTATAAAGTTATTTCGTAAGTGGGTATACTTACCATGAATAAATGTGTTTAACCGAAAATGAGCTCTTATAGAACTCGTTTTCTTTTTGTCTTTTCGACATCATACACTAAATATGGTGTTCCGAAAAGTCCTAATATTGCTTTATTGAGGGGTGAATGAGTTGGCAGGTCAACTAGTTCAGTATGGACAACACCGCGAGCGTAGAAGTTTTGCGCGTATTAAAGAGGTGCTAGAGCTTCCGAATTTAATAGAAATTCAAACAGCATCTTATGAATGGTTCCTGGAAGAAGGTTTGCGTGAAATGTTCCGAGACATTTCTCCAATAGCTGATTTCACAGGTAATCTTTCACTTGAATTCATCGATTATGCATTAGGCGAGCCTAAGTATCCAGTCGATGAATCCAAAGAACGGGATGTAACTTATGCGGCACCACTTCGCGTAAAAGTACGTCTGCATAACAAAGAGTCAGATGAAGTAAAAGAGCAAGATGTCTTCATGGGTGATTTCCCATTGATGACAGAAACAGGTACATTCGTTATTAACGGTGCTGAGCGCGTAATCGTATCTCAGTTAGTTCGTTCACCAAGTGTTTACTTCCATGACAAGACAGATAAAAATGGTAAAAAAGGTTTTGGCGCAACAGTTATTCCGAACCGTGGAGCATGGTTAGAATATGAAATTGATGCGAAAGACGTAGTCTATTGTCGTATCGACCGCACACGTAAATTGCCAGTAACGGTTCTTTTACGTGCCCTTGGTTTCGGTTCTGATCAAGAAATTATCGATCTTATTGGCGATAATGAATATCTTCGTAATACGCTAGAAAAAGATAATACGGAAAGCACAGACAAAGCGTTGCTTGAAATTTATGAGCGTCTTCGTCCAGGCGAACCGCCAACAGTTGAAAGTGCGAAAAGTCTGTTGTATTCACGTTTCTTCGACCCAAAACGCTATGACTTAGCGAATGTAGGTCGTTACAAAATGAACAAAAAACTGCACATCAAAAACCGTTTGTTTAATCAAACAGTGGCTGAAACGCTTGTTGACCCAGAAACTGGTGAGATTTTAGCAGAACAAGGTGCATTGATTGACCGTCGTTTACTTGACCGTTTAATTCCACATCTAGAGAATGGAATCGGATTCCAAACAATTTCTCAAGTCGGTGGCGTATTAGAAGGCGATATCACGTTACAATCAATCAAAATTTATGCTCCAAACAATGAAGCGCAACAAGAAATCAATGTAATCAGCAATGCTTATATTGAAGATGCGATTAAAAACATCACACCAGCTGACATTATTTCTTCTATTAGTTATTTCTTCGGCCTGCTTTACAACGTTGGAAACACGGATGACATTGATCATCTAGGTAACCGTCGTTTACGTTCAGTAGGAGAATTGTTGCAAAATCAATTCCGTATCGGTCTTTCTCGTATGGAACGTGTTGTACGTGAGCGTATGTCTATCAATGACACACAATCAATCGTGCCACAACAATTGATTAATATCCGTCCGGTTATTGCTTCAATTAAAGAGTTCTTTGGTAGTTCTCAGTTGTCTCAATTCATGGATCAAACGAATCCGCTTGCTGAATTGACTCACAAACGTCGTCTATCGGCATTAGGGCCCGGTGGTTTAACGCGTGAACGTGCAGGGTTTGAAGTACGTGACGTTCATTACTCTCACTATGGTCGTATGTGTCCGATTGAAACGCCTGAGGGTCCGAACATTGGACTAATTAACTCACTTTCTAGTTTTGCGAAAGTGAACAAATTCGGTTTCATCGAAACACCTTATCGTCGAGTTGATCCTGAGTCAGGTTTAGTAACATCTCGTATCGATTATTTAACTGCTGATGAAGAAGACAACTATGTAGTAGCTCAAGCTAATGCACGTCTAAATGACGATGGACAATTTACTGATGAAGAAGTTGTTGGTCGTTTCCGTGGAGATAACACGGTATTCAAACGTAGTTCAATTGATTATATGGACGTTTCACCGAAACAAGTAGTTTCTGCAGCAACAGCGTGTATCCCGTTCTTAGAAAACGATGACTCCAACCGTGCCCTGATGGGTGCGAACATGCAACGTCAAGCAGTTCCATTATTAAACCCTGAAGCTCCTTTTGTAGGGACAGGTATGGAACATGTGAACGCGCGTGATTCTGGAGCTGCCGTAATTGCTAAATTCACTGGTATCGTTGAGCATGTAGAAGCGAGAGAAATTCGAGTTCGTCGTATTGAAGAAATCGATGGCAAAGAAGTTAAAGGCGATTTAACAAAATATAAATTACAAAAATTCATTCGTTCTAATCAAGGGACGAGTTATAACCAACGTCCAATCGTAAAAGTTGGCGATCGTGTAAATCCACTTGATATTCTTGCGGATGGACCATCGATGGAACGTGGAGAAATGGCACTTGGACGTAATGTACTAGTGGCGTTTATGACGTGGGATGGTTATAACTATGAAGATGCTGTAATCATGAGTGAACGTCTTGTAAAAGACGATGTGTACACTTCTGTGCATATTGAAGAATATGAGTCGGAATCTCGTGATACGAAACTCGGACCTGAAGAAATCACACGTGATATTCCAAACGTAGGAGAAGAAGCGCTTCGTAACTTAGACGACCGTGGAATCATCCGAGTTGGTGCGGAAGTTCGCGATGGCGATATCTTAGTAGGTAAAGTAACACCTAAAGGGGTTACTGAGTTAACGGCTGAAGAACGATTATTACATGCAATCTTTGGTGAAAAAGCACGTGAAGTTCGTGATACATCTCTTCGTGTACCTCATGGTGCAGGCGGAATTATCTTGGACGTTAAAGTGTTCAATCGTGAAGATGGCGACGAGCTTCCACCTGGTGTGAATCAACTCGTTCGTGCATATATCGTTCAAAAACGTAAAATTTCTGTTGGAGATAAAATGGCTGGACGTCATGGTAACAAAGGTGTTATCTCGCGTATTCTTCCAGAAGAAGATATGCCATTCATGCCGGATGGTACTCCAGTAGATATCATGCTTAACCCTCTAGGCGTTCCATCTCGTATGAACATCGGTCAAGTATTAGAGCTACACTTAGGTATGGCTTCTCGTAAACTTGGTATTCATATGGCTTCACCAGTATTTGATGGTGCCAATGAAGCAGATGTTTGGGACACTATGGAAGAATCTGGTATGAACCGTGATGGTAAAACAACATTGTATGACGGACGCTCTGGTGAACCATTTGATAACCGTGTATCTGTCGGTGTTATGTATATGATTAAGTTAGCCCACATGGTTGATGATAAATTGCATGCACGTTCAACTGGACCTTACTCTCTTGTTACGCAACAACCGCTTGGTGGTAAAGCACAATTCGGTGGACAACGTTTCGGTGAGATGGAGGTTTGGGCACTTGAGGCATATGGTGCTGCTTATACACTTCAAGAAATCTTGACAGTGAAATCCGATGACGTAGTGGGTCGTGTGAAAACATACGAAGCTATTGTTAAAGGCGAGAGCGTACCACAACCAGGTGTACCAGAATCATTTAAAGTATTAATTAAAGAACTTCAAAGTTTAGGTATGGACGTTAAGATGTTAACTATCGACGACGAAGAAATTGAACTGCGTGATTTGGATGAAGAAGACGATCTTCACCCAACTGATGCACTAAATATCATGCCAACAACGGACGGAGTGCCGGTAGGTTCAGCCGAATAAAGGTTGACTGATACGGTTTATATATAAAACGTTTTGAGAAATAAGGGCAGGCCTTCATACCTGCCCGCATTTCCATTTTCATAAAAGTTATCCGCCTGAGCTAAGTGGATAAAGTCTTTAAAAGACCCAGACTAAGGGAGGTAGGCTCCTTGATAGACGTTAATAATTTTGAGTACATGAAGATTGGTTTAGCATCTCCTGACAAGATTCGTTCTTGGTCATATGGTGAAGTGAAGAAGCCTGAAACGATTAACTACCGCACACTAAAACCTGAAAAAGATGGTTTGTTCTGTGAACGTATTTTCGGTCCAACAAAAGACTGGGAATGTCATTGTGGTAAGTATAAGCGTGTTCGTTATAAAGGCGTTGTATGTGATCGTTGTGGCGTTGAAGTTACACGTTCAAAAGTACGTCGTGAGCGCATGGGTCACATTGAATTAGCGGCTCCTGTATCACATATTTGGTATTTCAAAGGAATTCCAAGTCGTATGGGACTTATTCTTGATATGTCTCCTCGTTCATTAGAAGAAGTAATTTACTTTGCTTCTTATGTAGTTGTAGATCCTGCAAATACACCGCTTGAACGCAAGCAACTATTGTCTGAGAAAGAATATCGTGCATACCGTGAAAAATATGGCAAGAAATTCTATGCTGCAATGGGTGCTGAAGCAATTAAGCGTCTTCTTCAAGATTTAGATCTTGAGAAAGAAACTGAAATGTTGAAAGAAGAACTTAAAACTGCAGCAGGTCAACGACGTACGCGTGCAATTAAACGATTAGAAGTTGTTGAATCATTCCGTAACTCTGGTAACAAACCTGATTGGATGATTTTAGATGTCCTTCCAGTAATACCGCCAGAAATACGTCCAATGGTGCAATTAGATGGCGGTCGTTTTGCTACATCTGATTTAAATGATTTGTATCGTCGTGTTATCAACCGTAATAACCGTTTAAAACGTTTACTTGATCTTGGCGCGCCAGGTATCATTGTTCAAAACGAAAAACGTATGTTACAAGAAGCTGTTGATGCATTGATTGATAATGGTCGTCGTGGCCGTCCAGTTACTGGACCGGGTAACCGTCCATTGAAATCACTTTCACATATGTTAAAAGGGAAACAAGGTCGTTTCCGTCAAAACTTACTAGGTAAACGTGTTGACTACTCTGGTCGTTCGGTTATCGTTGTAGGTCCAAACTTGAAAATGTATCAATGTGGACTTCCAAAAGAAATGGCAATTGAATTATTCAAACCATTTGTTATGAAAGAACTTGTTGAACGTGGCTTAGCTCACAACATTAAGAGTGCAAAACGTAAAATCGAACGTATGCATTCTGAAGTTTGGGATGTATTGGAAGACGTAATTAAGGAGCATCCGGTTTTATTAAACCGCGCACCTACTCTTCACCGATTAGGTATTCAAGCTTTCGAACCTACATTAGTAGAAGGCCGTGCGATTCGTCTTCACCCACTGGTATGTACAGCTTACAACGCTGACTTCGATGGTGACCAAATGGCAGTTCACGTTCCTTTATCAGCAGAAGCGCAAGCAGAAGCTCGTTTGCTAATGTTAGCTGCACAAAACATTTTGAATCCGAAAGATGGAAAACCAGTTGTTACACCATCTCAAGATATGGTTTTAGGTAACTATTACTTAACACTTGAGCGTAAAGGTGCAACAGGAGAAGGTTCTACATTCTACGGACCAAATGAAGTATTGCTTGCATACCAAAATGGACATGCACATTTGCATACACGTATTGCAATTGCAGCAGGTTCATTGAAAAACCAAACATTCTCTGAAGAACAAAACAAAATGTTGTTATTAACAACTGTAGGTAAAGTGATTTTCAATGAAATTTTACCTGAAACTTTCCCGTACATTAATGAACCTACGGACTTCAACCTTCAAGTTGAAACGCCGTCTAAATATTTTGTTCCTACAACGACAGATGTTCGCAAGCATATCGCCGAAGAGGAACTCGTATCACCGTTCAAGAAGAAAATTCTTGGAAACATCATTGCTGAAGTATTTAAACGTTTCCATATTACTGAAACGTCTAGAATGCTTGACCGTATGAAAAACCTTGGTTTCAAATACTCGACTAGAGCCGGTATTACAATCGGTATTTCCGATATCGTGGTACTACCAGACAAAGGTGAAGTATTAGAAGAAGCTCAAGATAAAGTAGATAAAGTTCTGAAGCAATTCCGTCGTGGTTTGATTACAGAAGAAGAACGTTATGATCGTGTTATTTCTTATTGGAGTGCAGCTAAAGATGTTATTCAAGAAAAACTAATGAAATCTTTAGACAATTTAAACCCAATCTTCATGATGAGTGACTCTGGAGCGCGTGGTAACGCATCCAACTTTACTCAACTTGCAGGTATGCGTGGTTTAATGGCCAATCCAGCCGGTCGTATTATCGAACTACCTATTAAATCATCATTCCGTGAAGGTTTAACGGTTCTTGAATACTTCATCTCGACGCATGGTGCTCGTAAAGGTCTTGCGGATACAGCACTTAAAACAGCCGATTCAGGTTACCTAACACGTCGTTTAGTAGACGTTGCTCAAGACGTTATTGTTCGTGAAGATGAATGCGGAACGGACCGTGGCTTATTGATTGGCGCATTAATGGATGGCACAGAAGTAATTGAAGGCTTTGACGAGCGTATTGTTGGTCGTCATACACGTAAAACAATTTACCATCCAGAAACGAAAAAAGTTATTTTGGATAAAGATGGTTTAATTACAGAAGACGTAGCTCGCGTTATTTTAGATGCTGGAATTGAAGAACTTACAATCCGTTCGGCATTTACATGTAACACGAAACATGGCGTATGTAAAAAATGTTACGGTACTAACTTAGCAACTGGAGAAGACGTTGAAGTTGGTGAAGCAGTTGGTATTATTGCTGCCCAATCAATCGGTGAACCAGGTACTCAGTTAACAATGCGTACGTTCCATACGGGCGGTGTTGCTGGAGACGATATTACTCAAGGTCTTCCACGTATCCAAGAGATTTTCGAATCTCGTAACCCTAAAGGTCAAGCGGTTATTTCTGAAATTACAGGGGTTATCTCTGCAATTGAAGAAATTCGTGAAGGTCAAAAAGAAATCACAGTTCAAGGTGACGTTGAAACACGTAAATATCTTTCTCCGTATAATGGTCGCTTGAAAGTTCAATTAGATGACCAAATTAAACGTGGTGAAGTATTAACAGAAGGTTCAATCGATCCAAAAGAATTGTTAAAAGTTAAAGATGTTTCTACAGTACAAGTTTACTTGCTAAAAGAAGTTCAAAAAGTATACCGTATGCAGGGTGTAGAAATTGGTGACAAACATATCGAAGTAATGGTTCGCCAAATGCTCCGCAAAGTGCGTGTAATCGAGGCTGGTGAAACTGAACTATTACCTGGTTCATTACTCGACATTCACCAATTTGCAGAAGCGAATAAAGATGCAGTGTTAAGCGGAAAAATTCCTGCAACATGTCGCCCAGTTATTCTCGGTATTACAAAAGCTTCACTTGAAACAGAATCGTTCTTATCAGCAGCGTCATTCCAAGAAACTACGCGTGTATTAACAGACGCGGCAATTAAAGGGAAACGTGATGAATTACTTGGCTTGAAAGAAAATGTTATTATTGGTAAACTCGTTCCAGCGGGTACTGGTATGCAACGTTACCGTCAAATCAAGATAGTTGATGTAAATAAAAATGAAACTGAAGTAGCAGTGAGCGCTGAATAAATTAATAACAATCCGGTGGGGTTAATACATAACCCCCCGGTATTTATTTCTAGCTTCACAGACCAGATCGAACATTCATTGTTCTAATGTCGGAGTCGGTCTAACTACTTTTCAACAAAAAACTGGTTGACAGATAAAATTATGAATGATACCATGTTTAAGGTTGATAGTTGAAGGTCTGGGTCTTTGGAGGATATGCAAAATGTCTTATGAAAAAGTTAATCAGGCGAAGAAAACCGTCATCGGTACTAAGCAAACAGTAAAAGCAATCCATGGTGGCCATGTAACAGAAATTTTAGTGGCTCGAGATGCAGACAGTCGAATCACCCAATCAGCTATTCAGACAGCACAAGAAAACGGTGTGAAGATTGACTATGTTGAGTCTAGAATAGAACTTGGTAAAGCCTGCGGACTTCAAGTAGGTGCAGCAGTTGTTGCAATTACTGTGTAACAGTTTTTGTGTATGAACACAAAGACTTTGTTTTTTACCCAAAAATGAACCACCTGGATGTGTGGTATTACAACGATCAGAAGAAGGGAGGAATAATCGATGCCTACAATTAACCAATTGGTACGTAAGCCTCGTAAATCCAAGACTGTAAAATCAAACTCACCTGCTTTGAATAAAGGGTATAACAGCTCTAAAAAAACGTTAACAAACGTTAATTCACCGCAAAAACGTGGGGTTTGTACACGTGTTGGTACAATGACACCAAGAAAGCCAAACTCAGCGCTTCGTAAATACGCGCGTGTACGTTTAACTAACCTATTAGAGGTTACTGCGTACATCCCGGGTGAAGGTCATAACCTTCAAGAACACAGTGTTGTTCTAATCCGTGGAGGACGAGTAAAAGATTTAGCGGGTGTACGTTACCATATCGTACGTGGTGCTCTTGATACAGCTGGTGTTACTGGCCGTATGCAAAGCCGTTCATTATACGGAACTAAACGCCCTAAAGTTAAAAAAAGCTAATAAAAGTTAACACAAAATAAAATCATAGATTTTTTCGAAAGGAGGAAAACACATGCCTCGTAAAGGTCCTGTTTCCAAACGTGACGTGTTACCAGATCCAATATACAATTCAAAATTAGTAACTCGTTTAGTCAACAAATTAATGGTGGATGGTAAAAGAGGTACTTCTCAAAAAATTCTTTATGGAGCTTTTGAACTTGTTCAAGAACGTTCAGGTAAAGATTCTTTAGAAGTATTTGAAGCTGCTCTTGCAAACATTATGCCAGTACTTGAAGTTAAAGCTCGCCGTGTTGGTGGTTCTAACTATCAGGTGCCAATCGAAGTTCGTCCAGAACGTCGTTCTACATTAGGTCTTCGCTACTTAGTGAACTATTCTCGTCTTCGTGGGGAGAAAACAATGGAAGAGCGTTTAGCTAATGAAATTCTTGACGCTTCTAACAACACAGGTGCTTCTGTGAAGAAACGTGAAGATATGCACAAAATGGCGGAAGCTAACAAAGCGTTTGCTCATTACCGCTGGTAGGATTTTTCATCCACTAATCATTCTAATTTGAGATGGAAGGAGAAATACAAAATGGCTAGAGAATTCTCCTTAGAGAATACACGTAACATTGGTATCATGGCTCATATTGATGCTGGTAAAACAACAACTACTGAGCGTATTCTTTATTACACAGGTCGTATCCACAAAATTGGTGAAACGCATGAAGGTGCATCACAAATGGACTGGATGGAGCAAGAGCAAGAGCGTGGAATCACGATCACTTCTGCTGCAACAACAGCTGCTTGGAAAGGCCACCGCGTAAACATTATCGATACACCAGGACACGTAGATTTCACTGTTGAAGTTGAACGTTCACTTCGTGTACTTGATGGTGCTGTAGCGGTTCTTGATGCACAGTCTGGCGTTGAACCACAAACTGAAACAGTATGGCGCCAAGCTACAACTTACGGCGTACCACGTATTGTTTTCGTAAACAAAATGGACAAAATCGGGGCTGACTTCCTATATTCTGTAGGAACAATCCACGATCGTTTACAAGCAAATGCACATCCGATTCAATTAGCAATTGGTGCTGAAGACGATTTTGAAGCTATTATCGACTTAGTCGAAATGAATGCAATTTATTATGGTAACGATGAAGGAACAGACATCCAAGTGAAAGAAATTCCTGAATCACATATCGAACTTGCAAACGAATGGCGTGAAAAGTTAGTTGAAGGAATTGCTGAACTTGATGAAGCACTAATGGAAAAATACCTTGGTGGCGAAGAAATCACGAAGGAAGAATTGAAAGCTGCTATCCGTAAAGGAACGCTAAATGTTGAATTCTTCCCTGTAGTTTGTGGTACTGCTTTCAAAAACAAAGGTGTTCAATTAATGCTTGATGCTGTAATCGACTATCTTCCAGCACCGACAGATGTACCGCCAATGATGGGTACTCTTCCGGATTCTGACGAAGAAGTTTTACGTAAACCAGACGATTCAGAGCCTTTCTCTGCATTAGCATTCAAAGTTATGACGGACCCTTACGTTGGTAAATTAACGTTCTTCCGCGTATACTCTGGTGTTCTTTCTTCAGGTTCTTACGTACAGAACTCAACTAAAGGTAAACGTGAACGCGTAGGTCGTATCCTACAAATGCACGCTAACTCTCGTGAAGAAATTGGTCAAGTTTACTCTGGTGACATTGCTGCAGCAGTTGGTCTTAAAGATACAACTACTGGAGACACATTGTGTGACGAGAAACATCTTGTTATCCTTGAGTCTATGGTATTCCCAGAACCAGTTATCTCGTTATCTGTAGAGCCGAAGTCAAAAGCTGACCAAGATAAAATGGGTCAAGCTTTACAAAAACTTCAAGAGGAAGATCCAACTTTCCGCGCTCATACTGACGTAGAAACTGGACAAGTTATCATCGCTGGTATGGGTGAACTTCACTTAGATATTATCGTTGATCGTATGCGTCGTGAATTCAAGGTTGAAGCTAACGTGGGCGCGCCACAAGTTTCTTACCGTGAAACATTCCGTGGATCAGCTTCAGTTGAAGGTAAGTTCGTTCGCCAATCTGGTGGTCGTGGTCAATTCGGACACGTTTGGATTGAATTCTCTCCAAACGAAGAAGGAAAAGGCTTTGAATTCGAAAACGGAATCGTCGGTGGTGTTGTACCACGTGAATACATCCCAGCTGTTGAAGCAGGTCTTCGTGACTCTTTAAACAATGGTGTAATTGCTGGTTACCCACTTATTGACATCAAGGCTCGTCTATTCGACGGATCTTACCATGATGTTGACTCGAATGAGATGGCGTTTAAAATTGCTGCTTCAATGGCACTTAAAAACGCAGTATCAAAATGTAGCCCAGTACTTCTAGAGCCTATCATGCGCGTAGAAGTAGTTATCCCTGAGGAATACCTTGGCGATATCATGGGTGACATTACATCACGTCGAGGACGTGTTGAAGGTATGGACGCTCGTGGAAACGCGCAAGTAGTACGTTCAATGGTTCCTCTTGCTCAAATGTTTGGTTACGCAACTTCATTGCGTTCTAACACGCAAGGTCGCGGTGTGTTCTCAATGCACTTTGATCACTATGAAGAAGTACCAAAATCAATTTCTGAAGAAATTATCAAAAAAAATAAAGGTTAATTATTGAAGTTTGATTTTTAATCTTGTATAACTAAATTTGTGAGGTATGAATGATGGTGGATCTAGACCATCATTATTCATACTAAAAACTAAACATTTAAATTTGAGGAGGACTTCTATAATGGCAAAAGCTAAATTTGATCGTTCTAAAACACATGCGAATATTGGTACAATTGGTCACGTTGACCATGGTAAAACAACTTTAACAGCTGCAATCGCAACAGTTCTTGCAAAACGCTCTGGTGGTACTGCAATGAGCTACGCACAAATCGATAATGCTCCTGAAGAAAAAGAGCGCGGAATCACAATCAACACTTCTCACGTTGAATATGAAACTGCTTCTCGTCACTATGCACACGTTGACTGCCCAGGACATGCCGATTATGTTAAGAACATGATCACTGGTGCTGCACAAATGGACGGCGGAATCTTAGTAGTATCTGCTGCTGACGGCCCAATGCCACAAACTCGTGAGCACATCCTTCTTTCACGTCAAGTTGGTGTTCCTTACTTAGTAGTCTTCATGAACAAATGTGACATGGTAGACGACGAAGAATTACTTGAATTAGTAGAAATGGAAGTTCGTGATCTTCTTTCTGATTATGATTTCCCTGGCGACGACATTCCAGTAATCAAAGGTTCAGCTCTTAAAGCATTAGAAGGCGAAGAAAAATGGGAAGAGAAAATCGTTGAATTAATGGACGCTGTTGACTCTTATATCCCAACTCCAGAACGTCAAACTGACAAACCATTCATGATGCCTGTTGAGGATGTATTCTCAATCACAGGTCGTGGTACAGTTGCAACTGGTCGTGTTGAGCGTGGACAAGTTAAAGTTGGAGACTCTGTTGATATCATCGGTATAGTTGAAGAGCCGAAATCAACTACAGTAACTGGCGTTGAAATGTTCCGTAAACTTCTTGACTATGCAGAAGCTGGTGACAACATCGGTGCTCTTCTTCGTGGAGTATCTCGTGAAGATATCCAACGTGGACAAGTATTGGCTAAACCAGGTACAATTACTCCACATACTGAATTCAAAGCAGAAGTTTATGTTTTATCAAAAGAAGAAGGTGGACGTCATACTCCATTCTTCACTAACTACCGTCCTCAGTTCTACTTCCGTACAACTGACGTAACTGGTATCTGTAACTTACCTGAAGGCGTTGAAATGGTTATGCCTGGAGACAACATCGAAATGACTGTTGCTCTTATCGCTCCAATCGCGCTTGAAGAAGGTACTAAGTTCTCTATCCGTGAGGGTGGACGTACTGTTGGTGCTGGTGTAGTTGCGACTATCACTAAATAATCAATAATTTCTAAAGACCTTGCCGGGACGCTGGCAAGGTCTTTTTTTGTTTTCTATTTAACTAAATTTCTTAGATTGAGATTATCTAAAAAAATATTTTGGAGGCAATTACGATACGTTACAGAAAAATAATCTACTCTATTTTTGCATGTTTCAACTATTTTGAAAATAAATTTTAAAATAGTTCTATATCTTAAGAACGTTATTCTAATAACAATGTAAACGGATACATAAATTAGGAATATTCTAAATAGACTGATAAACAAGAAAAGGTCGATTGACAAGGTATCGAATAGACGATACGATAGCAACAATTTACTTTTAGTAAAGACCTAATAAGAAGAAAATTGATGAATAATACTCGATGGAATATTTCAGAAATTCAGCAATACAATAGCAGGAAGATAAATTTCCTTGGAAAATATTTGTTTTGATAGAAACTAGGGACATATATTTAAATCATTGACGAGGTTAAAGTAAATGGAATTTGTATTCACAGAGAACCGGTACAGGTGGAAGCCGGTAATACACCCATTTGCGACATCCCCTCTGAGTGGAATGCTGAAAGGTATATACCGTTTAGGCTTTCCCGGTAATCTGCACCAAAAGATTATCGTTATCAACGGATAAGCATTGCTTGTCCATGAGGCTGCGGATACGCAGTGAAATAGGGTGGTACCATGAAGCTTTTTCATCCCTATACAAAGAACATGTTTCTTTGTGTAGGGATGGAAAAGCTTTTTTATTTCACAAAAGTTACAAAAAGGAGGCGGAAGGATTGAAAGTAACCATGAAGGTAACAGATGTAGCCCAACAGGAACAGCAATTGAGAGGTGCTGATGTCTTGATTCAGTCTTTAAAACAACAAGGTGTTGATTTGATTTTTGGTTATCCAGGAGGAGCTGTGCTACCGATTTATGATGCCCTTCATAAAAATCCTATCCGTCATGTACTTGCAAGACATGAGCAAGGTGCGATACATGCCGCTGAAGGTTATGCGCGAGTCTCCGGAAAAACAGGGGTTGTGATTGCTACATCGGGACCAGGCGCAACAAACTTGGTGACAGGAATTGCTGATGCGATGCTCGATTCACTTCCACTGGTGATCATTACAGGTCAGGTTGCATCTTCAGTAATTGGAACGGATGCTTTCCAGGAAGCGGACATTGTAGGCATTACGCAACCCATTACAAAACATAATTATCAGGTTAAGGATATACAAAACTTGCCACGAATCATCAAGGAGGCATTTTATATTGCTTCCACGGGACGTCCAGGACCTGTCGTGATAGATATACCGAAAGATATTTCAGCAGAGGTATTCAAAACAAGCGGAGTGGGGGATGAGGAAGTATATTTGCCTGGTTACCAACCAACTAGGAGTCCAAACTATCTTCAAATTCAAAAAGCAATTCAGGTATTATCTCGAGCAAAAAAACCACTTATTCTTGCGGGTGCAGGTATCCTTACCGCTAAAGCTACAGAAGAATTAAAGGAATTTGTGGAACGCTATCAGATTCCCGTGGTTAATACATTACTAGGGCTAGGAAGCATAGAGGGCAGTCACAAATTGTTTCTCGGAATGGCAGGAATGCATGGAACCTATACAGCAAATACAGCAATCTGTGAATGTGATGTACTAATAAACATCGGCGCTCGTTTCGATGATCGTTTGACTGGCAATCTTGCTCATTTTGCACCAAATGCAGTAGTGATTCATATTGACATCGATCCTGCTGAAATCGGAAAGAATGTACCGACTGCGATTCCGATTGTGGCAGACGCTAAGGACGCATTGCAGGCGTTAAATCAAACATTTGCAGGTCCAGATACAGGAAAATGGCTGGAAGGTTTATCAGATAACACAGAGAAATATCCACTTTTCTATAAAGCGGATAAGCAACGGGGAATTCTTCCTCAGCAAGCAATTGAATTGATCCACCGATTAACTAAAGGTGATGCAATTGTCACGACAGACGTTGGCCAGCATCAAATGTGGGCGGCCCAATATTATTCATTTAATCATCCACATAATTGGGTAACTTCAGGAGGGTTAGGAACGATGGGCTTTGGCTTCCCTGCTGCAATTGGGGCACAACTTGCGAAGCCGAATTCTAAAGTAATCTCTATCGTAGGAGACGCAGGATTTCAAATGACCTTGCAGGAATTATCCCTGTTGCAGGAATTACGTCTTCCAGTGAAAATCGTCATTTTAAACAATCGATGTCTTGGCATGGTGAGACAGTGGCAGGAAACATTCTACGAAGAACGTTATTCACAGTCGCTAATACATGTTCAACCAGACTTTGTGAAACTGGCACAGGCTTATGATATTCAAGGCTACAAAGTTGAAACAATGGAAGAAGCAGAAGCAGTGTTTACGGAAGCCTTTAATTCCAATGAACCTGCGCTAATTGATTGCCGGGTGGTGCAAATGGAAAACGTCTATCCAATGGTCGCACCAGGGAGAGGGCTGAATGAGATGATTGGAGTGAGTGGCGAGTGAAACGGATAATAACAGCTACGGTAATCAATCAAAGTGGCGTAATGAACCGCGTTACAGGCCTTTTAATGAAAAGGCAGTTCAATATTGAAAGTATTTCAGTTGGTCACACTGAACAGGCGGGAATGTCAAAAATGACGTTTGTAGTCAATGTTGAAGATGAAGGGAAACTTGAACAGCTTCTGAAACAGCTGCAGAAACAAATTGATGTGATCAAAGTTAATGATATAACAGACAGAGCGATTGTCATGAGGGAATTGGCACTCGTCAAAGTAGTCACTCCACCATCCGTCAGAAATGAAATTTACAGTATTGTTGAACCATTTCGAGCGACAGTAGTGGATATGAGCAAAAATATTACCACATTTCAAGTGATTGGCCACCCAGAAAAAATTGAAGCGTTCATTGATTTAATGAAACCATATGGCATTAAGGAACTAACTAGTTCAGGTGTTTCAGCATTTGTTCGGGAGACGCAAAAATCAAATACAGAAAAACTATCAATTTAAATTAAAAAACCAAGGGGGAATTTAAATGGCAAAAATGTATTATAACCAAGACGTAAACGAACAGGTATTGAAAGGTCAAACAATCGCAATCATCGGTTATGGATCTCAAGGACATGCACATGCACAAAATCTAAATGATTCAGGATTTGATGTGGTAGTAGGCGTACGACCTGGAAAATCTTTTGATCAAGCAAAAGCGGACGGTTTGCATGTTACATCGGCAGCGGAAGCGGCGAAGGTGGCGGATGTCATCATGATGCTCGTTCCAGATGAGCGTCAGACACAAGTCTACAACGATGATATCAAACCAGGACTTACTGCTGGTAAATCACTAGTTTTTGCTCATGGTTTTAACGTTCATTTCAACCAGATTGTGGCCCCTGAAAATGTGGATGTATTTTTAGTAGCACCGAAAGGACCGGGCCATCTAGTTCGTCGAACATTTGAAGCTGGAGCCGGAGTCCCCGCCCTAATCGCGATTCATCAAGATGTTTCGGGTCAAGCTCAAGAAGTAGCACTTGCTTATGCAAAAGGAATTGGTAGCACTCGTGCTGGAGTACTGGAAACGACGTTTAAAGAAGAAACAGAAACCGATTTATTCGGAGAACAAGCAGTACTGTGCGGCGGATTAACTGCTCTTGTGAAGGCAGGTTTTGAAACGCTTGTGGAAGCAGGATACCAACCGGAACTTGCTTACTTTGAATGCATGCACGAATTAAAATTAATTGTAGATTTGATGTATGAAGGTGGCATGTCAGGAATGCGTTCATCCATTTCAGATACAGCTCAGTGGGGAGACTTTGTTTCAGGACCACGAATTGTTGATGACGGTACTAAAGCCCGCATGAAAGATATTCTCAGCGACATTCAAACTGGAAAATTTGCAAAAGGATGGTTGCTTGAAAATCAATTGAACCGCCCTGAATTTAGCGCAATTGAAAAAGCGGAAGAAACACATCAAATTGAAATTGTGGGACGTGAACTTCGCTCGATGATGCCTTTTATTAACGAAGGGAAGCCAAAAGTAAAAGAGGTGGTCGCAAGTGCGAGAAATTGAAATTTTTGATACGACGCTAAGGGATGGAGAACAGTCGGCTGGTATTAATTTAAATACTGCTGAGAAAATTGAAATCGCTCGTCAGCTCGAACGGTTTGGTGCAACGATTATCGAGGCTGGATTTCCTGCCGCTTCAGCCGGTGATTTCGATGCGGTGCAGCGAATTGCTGGCACTGTGAAAAATTCAATCGTGACAGGACTTGCACGGTCAGTTAAAAGTGATATAGATAGAGCTTGGGAAGCGTTAAAGGGAGCGGAGCAGCCCCATATCCATATTTTCTTGGCTACTTCACCGATCCATATGGAACACAAACTGTTGAAAACACCGGAGCAAGTGGTAGAAATTGCAGTTGATTCAGTCAAATATGCTCGAAAGTTTTTTCCTCTTGTCCAGTGGTCAGCAGAAGATGCTTCCCGTTCTGATCCGGAATTTTTAGCTCATATTATTCAAAAAGTGATTCAAGCGGGTGCGACAACGATTAATCTACCAGATACGGTGGGCTATGCGACACCAAGTGAGTATGGTGCGATGTTCAAATATATGAAAGAAAATGTACAGGGTATCGAGAAAGTTAAGTTGTCTGCTCATTGTCATGACGATCTGGGAATGGCTACAGCTAATACACTGGCAGCCATCGAAAATGGTGCAAATCAAGTTGAAGGAACAATCAATGGCATTGGAGAACGTGCGGGGAACGTAGCATTGGAAGAAATTGTCGTCGCTTTACATATCCGCAAACACTTATATGGCATTAACACCACTGTGAATCTTCATGAGATTAAGCGCACAAGCCAGTTGGTCAGTCAATTGACTGGTAGTTTTATTCAGTCGAACAAAGCGATTGTCGGGAAAAATGCTTTCGCTCATGAATCTGGTATTCATCAAGACGGTATGCTAAAGAATCCATTAACTTATGAAATTATTACTCCGGCATTGATTGGAGATGCAAGTACAGAGTTGGTGCTTGGTAAACATTCCGGTAGACATGCTTTCAAAGACCGTGCCATTAAAATGGGCTTTGAACTGAGTGATGAGAAATTGAATAAAGCATTTGCCGAATTTAAAAAGCTGGCAGATAGCAAAAAAGAAATTGTGCAAGACGATTTATTCATCTTACTAACAGATCAGCAAATTAACGAAAAGAATACACCTGTCTATGAATTGGCAAGTGTGCAAGTGCAGTACAGCACGGAGAATATTCCTACAGCGACCGTATCTGCTTATCAACCTACTGGTGAATTAATTGCTGAAGCCGCAATTGGAGCAGGTTCAGTTGAAGCGATATTCAACACATTGGAACGCATCGTAAAAGGTAAAGTTCATATTTTGGATTACCGAGTAACATCAGTTGGTAAAGGTCGCGATGCATTAGGCGAAGCGGTTATCAACTTAAGTTATAACGGAGAGACGGTTACAGGTCGTGATGTAGCACAAGATGTATTGGAAGCGACGGCAAAAGCCTATCTAAACGCAGTAAATCGCCAGCTAGTGAAAGTAGGACAAAAAGTAGAATTAGTGGTTGGGTGAAAAAATAGGAACAGGAGGAATTTACAATGGAAAAAACGATAGCAGTATTGCCTGGAGACGGGATCGGACCAGAAGTTACAAAAGCGGCAGTTAAGGTGCTGCAAACCATTGGAATGCGTTATGGTCATACTTTCCATTTTAAGCACGCGGCAATCGGTGGTGAAGCGGTAGATAAGTATAGAAATCCGCTGCCTCAGGAAACCCTGGATGTTTGTGAAGCCAGCGATGCGATCCTACTAGGTGCAGTTGGAGGGGCTAAATGGGACCAACAACCTTCTCACTTACGGCCAGAAAGAGGGCTTTTGAACATCCGAAAGCATTTTGATTTGTTCGCGAATATCCGTCCAGTAAAAGCTATCCCTTCACTTTTAAGCTCATCACCCTTAAAAGATGATGTAGCCAAAGATGTAGACATGGTGATTGTAAGGGAATTGACGAGCGGCTTGTATTTCGGTGAACCAAAACGACACTCTGATAAGTCTGGAGTTGATACCCTAGTCTATACAAGGGAAGAAATAGAGCGCGTAGTCAATCAAGCGTTTGAAATTGCTCGCACACGGAGAGGCAAAGTAACTTCTATCGATAAAGCCAATGTTCTTGAGACGAGCAAGTTATGGCGTGAAGTTGTAGAAGAACGTAAGAAAGCCTATCCTGATATCGAAGTGGAGCATATGCTTGTTGATTCTGCAGCCATGAAGCTGATTACCAATCCTCGTACATTTGATGTGATCGTTACTGAAAACCTGTTCGGTGATATTTTGAGTGATGAAGCATCCGTAATCACGGGATCTCTCGGCATGTTGCCTTCTGCTAGTATCCGTTCCGATGGCTTTGGGATGTACGAGCCAGTTCACGGTTCTGCACCTGACATTGTTGGACACAACAAAGCGAATCCTTCTGGAGCTATTTTGTCTGCAGCGATGATGTTGAAACATTCTTTCGGTCTTCAATCGGAAGCATTGGTGATCGAAGAAGCTGTATTAAGCGTATTAAGAGATGGCTATTGCACGGGTGACTTGTTTACAGAAGGAAAACGCGTCGTCTCCACTGAAACTTTCGTCACGAAAGTCATTGAAGAACTTGAAAGAGAGTTTGTATCTGAACACATTATGTACTCATATGTCTAGTTAATGGAGGAGAAACTTATGCAAAAAACGATTATTGAAAAGATATGGGAACAACATATTGTTTACGAAGAACAGGGAAAGCCGGATCTCCTATATATAGATCTTCATTTATTGCACGAAGTTACTTCTCCCCAAGCATTTGAAGGTTTGCGTCTTAATAATCGGAAGGTTCGACGACCAGATTTATGCTTTGCGACTATGGATCATAACGTACCAACGAGAAACCGTGAAACCATAAAGGATCCGATTTCCCTAATACAGATTAAAACCCTACAGGAGAATTGCGAAGAGTTCGGTGTGCCGCTTGCTGGAATCAATCATCCAGATCAAGGGATTGTTCATGTCATCGGACCTGAGCTCGGGTTGACCCAGCCAGGTAAAACCATCGTTTGTGGGGACAGCCATACCTCCACTCACGGAGCATTTGGTGCATTAGCATTTGGTATCGGGACAAGTGAAGTGGAGCATGTGCTTTCGACTCAAACCCTTTGGCAATCTAAACCCAAAACAATGGAGATACGCATCAATGGACAACTTGGTTTCGGTGTAACGGCTAAGGATGTCATTTTGGCGATTATTGCTAAGTTCGGTATTGATATGGGAACAGGTCACATTATAGAGTACACAGGTGAAGCCATCCGCAACTTAACGATGGAACAACGAATGACAATTTGTAATATGTCTATTGAAGCAGGGGCTCGCGCAGGGTTAATTAGTCCGGATGAAAAAACAGTGGAGTACTTAAGAGGACGAAGACATGTTCCACAAGGCGCTGATTTTGATAAAGAAGCAGCGTATTGGTTATCACTTGCAAGCGATTCGGCAGCAACATACGATGTATCGTTGAGCATTCATTGTGATGAAATATCTCCATTCGTCACATGGGGTACTAATCCTTCGATGGGTACTGGCATTGCAGGACATGTACCTTATGCAGCTGATTTCGAAAGCCAGGCAGATCGTGAAGCGTTGCATCAAGCACTTGCATATATGAATCTTGAAGAAGGTACGCCGATGTCTTCAATAGCTATTCAACATGTCTTTATCGGTTCTTGTACCAATGCAAGGTTAGGAGACTTACAGGCAGCAAGTAAGGTCGTAGAAGGTAAAAAAGTGCATCCTTCTGTAACAGCTATCGTCGTTCCAGGTTCCGCATCTGTAAAACGAGCAGCGGAAGAGGAAGGCTTGGATAAAATATTCCTTGAAGCTGGATTTGAATGGCGTGAAACGGGTTGCAGTATGTGTCTAGCGATGAATGATGATGCGGTTCCAGCAGGTGAACGCTGCGCTTCAACTTCCAACAGAAACTTTGAAGGACGCCAAGGAGCGGGATCGATGACACATCTTGTTAGTCCAGTCATGGCGGCAGCTGCTGCCATAGAAGGTCATTTCACAGACATTCGAACGTATATACGTGAAGTAGTGTCAACATCATGAACTTAACGAGCGAGGGGGGTATACAAGTGAAGCCGATTAATAAAATTGTAAGCGTCATAACACCGCTTGATCGGAAAAATGTAGACACAGATCAAATCATTTCAAAGGAATTTTTGAAACGCATTGAGCGTACAGGTTTTGGCAAGTATTTATTTCATCATTGGCGCTTCTCTTCGGACGGAAAACTAGTAGAAGATTTTGTGCTTAATGATTCACGGTATAGAGGGTCAGAGATCTTAGTGGTTCAAGAGAATTTCGGTTGCGGCTCCTCACGCGAGCATGCGCCCTGGGCAATCCAAGATTACGGATTTAATGTAGTTATTGCACCAAGCTTTGCAGATATTTTTTATAATAATTGTGTGAAGAATGGCATTCTGCCGATTCGACTGCAGGGATTCCAAGTGGATGAACTTATTCGCAAAGGGAAAGCTCAGGAATATAAGGTGGTCATAAACTTGCAAGAGCAGACTGTTGAAGGACAAGCTGGCATCGTCTATGAATTTGCAATCGATCCCTACTGGAAAGAGATGCTTTTAAATGGATGGGATGAAATTGCATTAACGTTCCAGTATGATGCATACATCGCGGAGTATGAGCAAAAGACACATCTACTGTAAATGACTTTTAAAGGAGATGGGATTATTGGGGATTACTATGGAACCGAAGGAATATACAACGCTTTTGAAAAACTAGCAACTATTGTCCACCGCACACCGTGTAAACAATCAAGCACATTGAATAGCATCAGTGGCAGTAAAGTTTATTTGAAACTTGAAAATCTACAGAAAACAGGTTCTTTCAAAGTCCGTGGCGCATTCAATAAAATTAGTCAATTATCCGATGAGGAAAACGCAAAAGGGATTATTGCTGCTTCAGCGGGAAATCACGCGCAAGGTGTGGCTCTCGCGTGTAGAGAAAAAGGAATACCGGTAATTATCTTTATGCCTGAAACGACACCACAAGCAAAGGTAATGGCTACACGACAATATGGGGCGGACGTTCGACTTGTTGGAAATAATTTTGATGAAGCCTATTCAGCTTCAAAGAAACACCAACTTCTAACTGGAGCAACATTCGTTCATCCTTTTGATGACTTGGCAATTATTGAAGGTCAAGCAACGGTAGCAATGGAAATGCTCCAACAATGTCCAGACCTCGATACCATCATTGTTCCAACAGGAGGGGGTGGCTTGCTTGCGGGGACGGCACTTGCGGTTAAATTAATCCGTCCGTCAGTGCGTGTCATTGGAGTTCAGGCTCAAGTAACTTCCCCCATTGCAGCGAGTTTCCGAGACACCAACTTTGTTTCAAATGCGTTTTCACCGACCATGGCAGAAGGCATTAATGTAAGAGTACCAGGCAAGCTGACGACAAAAATTATTCAAGCTTATGTTGATGACGTGATTACAGTAACTGAAGAGGAAATTGCTTCATCTATCCTCTTTATGCTAGAACGCGAAAAAATGTTAGTTGAAGGCGCTGGGGCAGCTGCAGTGGCTGTCGCTCTTCATCATCGCCTCCCAAGTACCTCGTCTAGTACAGGGGTTATTGTAAGTGGAGGCAATTACGATATTGGCAAATTAGATGAGTGTCTTAAAACTGCAACAGGTATAGTTGTAGCAAGTTCATTTTAATAGTTGAAACCCTTCGCTGTTGTGCGAAGGGTTTTCTTATTGAATAAAGAAATTTATCATTTAGGTCTACTAAAGTGCAATCACTTTTCCTCAGGTTTCCGGGGAGCTTGGGAAAGCATCAGGCTGCACCTTTGCCTAATGAAGAAGTTAAGTGGTGGATATGACGATGTCACATCCACCACTTACTATTACAGTAATCTTGCGGCTCAGTTGCTTTCGTCGCTCTGGATGCGTCCGAAGCAGACTGGAAACCTTTTTGCATAAAAGTAATTATTATCTGCTACCGTTTATAATTCCATTAAATTAAGTGCCACTTCCAGAGTCGTAGTCTCGAAAATAAATTAAGAAGAAAGAGGTCGAAATATCATCTTCTGCAAATATCTCTAGAAAGTTAGCGACGCTTCTCTAGTAAACCAAAATTTTAAATCTTTTGAGCGTCTAGATACCTAGCGAGCGAAGAACGCGACCCACCGCAGAATGATCCCCTTTGTTCTTAGAATAAGAAAGAATGGAATTTTGGAATGCCGTTCATTGTATTTTTATAGATTTGCGAATAGAAACGACAAAACAGCACGTAGGAAACAAATCGTCAGTCAGAGGTGCTTCGCTTCAGCAGAATGCCCTCGTTATATTCAGACTTTTCGAGCTTCAGTCAAACCAATGACTTACTATTGACAACGTTTTAGCGATTTGTTAATTTAAGTTGTGCACTTTAACGCATTAGCAAACTAAAGGAGTTTGATATATATGAACGCTGTAATATTTGCAGTTGCAGTAATGTTGGTATTAAGCTTACTGCGTGTTAACGTAGTATTTGCTTTACTTATAGGAGCGATCTCAGGTGGGCTAGTTGGTGGTCTGTCATTGACTAATACCATCACGACTTTTACAGAGGGGTTAGGAGGCGGAGCTTCAATCGCCTTGAGTTATGCTTTACTTGGAGGATTCGCAGTTGCGATTTCAAAAACCGGAATTCCAGAACTTCTCGTGGCAAGCATTCTTAAAATGATTAAAAAGGATGGGGACACTGAAAAAACTGGATTGGCAAAAACGCTCATCATTTTAGCGTTATTGCTCATGGCTGTATTTTCTCAAAATTTAATTCCGATTCATATTGCCTTCATTCCCTTACTCGTTCCACCAATCATTCATGTGATGAATTTACTTAGACTAGATCGTCGTCTCATCGCCTCGGTGTTAACATTTGGTTTGACGGCTCCATATATATTATTACCATATGGCTTTGGTTTCATCTTCCACGAAATTGTTGCTATACAAATGGAAGCTGCTGGCCTCGCAATCGATATGAAGGATATTCCTTTTGCGATGTTGATTCCGACAGCCGGTCTTGTTATAGGTCTTTTAATTGCTATCTTCATTTCTTATAGAAAACCAAGAGAGTATACGCAAGATATTAAAATAGAAGAAACAGCCTTAACCAACGTTAATAAAAAACTCATTTTCTTTACTGTTCTCTCACTAATTGCTGCACTGGTTGTTCAGATTCAAACAGAGTCGATGATTATGGGTGCACTCGCTGGAATCTTAACGTTATATGTAACAGGAGCTCTTAAATGGAAAGAAGCAGATATTCTATTAACAGATGGAATGCGTTTGATGGCGTTCATAGGTTTTGTAATGATTACAGCAAATGGTTTTGCTTCCGTGATTCAAGCGACAGGAGATATTGAATTGCTAGTTGCAAGTTCATCTTCTTTATTAGAAGGGAACAAAGCGTTAGCTGCAATGCTTATGCTTTTGATTGGTTTACTTATTACAATGGGAATCGGATCTTCATTTGCAACGATTCCAATTATCGCCGCGATATTCGTTCCGTTAGCTATTGAGTTTGAATTTAGTACGTTAGCAATCATTTCTTTAATAGGAACTGCAGGTGCACTGGGTGATGCAGGCTCGCCAGCTTCAGACAGTACGCTTGGTCCGACTGCCGGATTAAACGTAGATGGTCAACACAATCACATCTGGGATACGTGTGTTCCAACGTTCATTCATTACAATATTCCGTTACTAGTATTCGGTTGGATTGCTGTCATGGTGTTATAAAGTAAGAACTTAATGTTCGGACAATTCATCAAGCTATTGAAAGAAAATAGGATCCATCATACAATAAGAAAGCATTAGAAAGAATTTCGTCAAACCACTTGCGTTATTCTTTTTATTTATGTATAATATTGAAGTTGGTCTTTATCTGACTGCGATGATGCGAGAGGTTACCGACACACCCGGCCGCTTTGCCATGGCGGGATGTTGGAAAATTTTCGTTGAGAATGTCTAGTAAATAGGCGAAAAGGAGGGAAAATTATGGCAAAACAAAAAATTCGTATCCGTTTGAAAGCGTATGATCACCGAATTCTTGATCAGTCTGCTGAAAAAATTGTGGAAACTGCGAAACGTTCAGGTGCAAGTGTATCAGGTCCGATTCCACTTCCAACTGAGAAGTCTGTGTACACAATTCTTCGTGCGGTTCACAAGTACAAAGATTCTCGTGAACAATTCGAAATGCGTACGCATAAACGTCTGATCGATATCGTTAACCCAACACCACAAACTGTTGATGCGTTAATGAAGCTTGACTTACCATCTGGCGTTGACATTGAAATCAAACTTTAATGGTAAACGACAAATAGAATTAAACAAACAATTATTGTAGGAGGTGTGACAAATGACCAAAGGAATCTTAGGTAGAAAAATCGGTATGACGCAAGTATTTGCTGAGAACGGTGACTTAATCCCTGTAACTGTAATTGAAGCTTCTCCAAACATAGTGCTTCAAAAGAAATCAGTTGAAACAGATGGCTACGAATCAATCCAATTAGGTTTTGAAGATAAGCGCGAAAAGCTTTCTAACAAACCAGCAAAAGGACATGTAGCAAAAGCAAGCACTACTCCTAAGCGCTTCATCCGTGAATTCCGCGGCTTGAATATAGCTGAGTACGAAGTTGGTCAAGAGGTCAAGGTTGAAAGTTTCACAGAAGGCGATATTGTAGACGTTTCAGGCGTTACAAAAGGTAAAGGTTTCCAAGGTGTTATTAAACGCCACAACCAATCTCGTGGACCAATGGCCCACGGATCTCGTTACCACCGTCGTCCAGGTTCAATGGGGCCAGTTGCTCCGAACCGCGTGTTCAAACAAAAGAAATTACCTGGTCAAATGGGTGGTACTATGGTGACGATCCAAAACTTAGAAATCGTTAAAGTTGATGCTGATCGTAACTTGCTACTTGTTAAAGGTAATGTTCCTGGTTCTCGTAAAGCATTAGTAGTAGTAAAAACTGCTATAAAAGCTAACTAATTAAATAGAGAAAGGAGGAAACAGGAATGCCAAAGGTATCTTTACTTAACCAAACAGGTTCATCTGTTGGTGAAATCGAATTAAACGATGCGGTTTTCGGAATCGCTCCAAACAATAATGTATTATTTGATGCAGTAATCGCTCAACGCGCTTCACTTCGTCAAGGTAATCATAAAGTTAAAAACCGTTCTGAAGTTGCTGGTGGTGGTCGTAAGCCATGGAAACAAAAAGGAACAGGTCGTGCTCGTCAAGGTTCGATTCGCTCTCCACAATGGCGTGGTGGTGGTGTTGTTTTCGGTCCAGTTCCACGTAGCTACAGCTACAAACTACCGAAAAAAGTTCGTCGTTTAGCTCTTCGTTCAGCTCTTTCTGCGAAAGTGTTGGAACAGAACTTCATCGTTCTTGAAAGCTTAATGTTCGATGCACCAAAAACAAAAGATTTCTTGAAAGTGTTGAAAGACCTTTCAATCGAGAAAAAAGCTTTGTTCGTTACAGCTGAACTTGATGAAAACGTAGCAAAATCTGCTCGTAACATCCCAGGAGTATCAGTAGTATCAGCAACAGGCATTAATGTTCTTGACTTGCTTGGACATGACAAAATTGTTGTGACAAAAGCTGCAGTAGAGAAAATCGAGGAGGTGCTAGGATAATGGAAGCACGTGATATTATTAAACGTCCGGTCATTACCGAGCGTTCTTCTGAAGTAATGGAAGAGAAAAAGTACACTTTCTTAGTGGACACTCGCGCCAACAAAACTCAAGTTAAACACGCAATCGAAGAAATCTTTGGAGTAGATGTTGAGAAAGTTAACATCATGAACTACAAAGGTAAATTCAAACGCGTTGGTAAATTTGGTGGATATACTAACAAGCGCCGTAAAGCTATTGTTAAATTAACTGCAGAAAGTAAAGACATCGAATTATTCGAGGTTTAATCCATACAGGATTCAAATTGAACTAACAAGAAGGAGGGAATAAACATGGCGATTAAAAAGTACAAACCTACCTCCAACGGTCGACGTAACATGACAACTTCGGATTTCGCTGAAATCACGACTAACAAGCCTGAGAAATCATTGCTTGAACCTGTCAAACGTAAAGGCGGCCGTAATAACCAAGGTAAGTTAACTGTTCGTCATCAAGGTGGCGGCCATAAGCGTCAATATCGTGTTATCGATTTCAAACGAAATAAAGATGGCATTCCAGGACGCGTTGCTACTATTGAGTACGATCCAAACCGCTCTGCAAACATTGCATTAATTAATTATGTAGATGGTGAAAAACGTTACATCCTAGCAGCAAAAGGATTAGAAGTTGGCATGATGATCATGTCGGGTCCAGAAGCTGATATTAAAGCGGGTAACGCATTACCATTACAAAACATTCCTATGGGTTCTACAATCCATAACATTGAAATGAAGCCAGGTAAAGGTGGACAATTAGTTCGTTCTGCTGGTACTTCTGCTCAAGTACTAGGTAAAGAAGACAAGTATGTAATTATTCGTCTTCAATCTGGTGAAGTTCGTATGATCTTAGGAACTTGCCGTGCAACAATTGGTCAAGTTGGTAATGAACAACACGAATTAATCAACATTGGTAAAGCAGGTCGTAATCGTTGGTTAGGTAAACGCCCAACTGTACGTGGATCTGTAATGAACCCGAACGACCATCCACACGGTGGTGGTGAAGGTAAATCTCCAATTGGACGTAAATCTCCAATGTCTCCATGGGGTAAACCAACTCTTGGTTACAAAACTCGTAAAAAGAAAAACAAGTCAGACAAATTTATCGTTCGTCGTAGTAGCGCTAAAAAATAAAGTGATTCATCTGCGGTTCACACAAAGAGCCGTAGCGATATCACTGAGGGAGGTACCACAATGGGCCGTAGCTTGAAAAAAGGACCTTTCGTTGATGACCATCTAATGAAGAAGGTTGACGCACAAAAGGATTCCGAGAAAAAACAAGTAATCAAAACCTGGTCTCGCCGTTCAACAATATTCCCGACTTTTATCGGATTAACGATCGCAGTATATGATGGACGTAAACACGTTCCTGTATATGTGACTGAAGATATGGTAGGACATAAATTAGGCGAATTCGCACCTACGCGTGCTTATAAAGGCCATGGTAATGACGATAAGAAAACAAGACGCTAATTGAGAGGAGGATATCCTAATGCAAGCTAAAGCTATTCTTAGAACAGTGCGTATTGCCCCTCGTAAAGTACGATTAGTCGTCGATTTAATCCGAGGCAAGCAAATCGGTGAAGCAGTTGCGATTTTGCGCCTTACACCAAAGGCCGCATCTCCAGTAGTTGAAAAACTATTGAAATCTGCGGTTGCAAACGCTGAGCACAACTTAGATTTAGATATGAATAAACTAGTTATTTCTGAAGTTTTTGTTGATGAAGGTCCAACATTAAAACGTTTCCGTCCACGTGCTATGGGGCGTGCGAGTGCGATTAACAAACGCACAAGCCACATTACTATCGTGGTATCTGAGAAGAAGGAGGGATAATTCGTGGGTCAAAAAGTACATCCAATAGGATTGCGTATAGGCATTATTCGTGATTGGGAGTCAAAATGGTATGCAGAAAAAGACTATGCAACTTTCCTTCATGAAGATTTAAGAATTCGTGAATACATCGAAACACGTTTGAAAGAAGCTTCTGTTTCTAAAGTAGAAATCGAACGCGCTGCAAACCGTGTTAACGTAACTATTCACACTGCTAAACCAGGAATGGTTATTGGTAAAGGTGGTACGGAAGTGGAAGCACTACGTAAAAACCTTAATGCTACTACTGGCAAGCGTGTCCACATTAACATCGTGGAAATTAAACGTCCGGATCTAGATGCGAAATTAGTTGCTGAGAACATTGCTCGTCAATTAGAAAATCGTGTATCTTTCCGTCGTGCACAAAAACAATCGTTACAACGCACTATGCGTTCTGGCGCTAAAGGTATTAAAACTCAAGTATCTGGACGCTTAGGCGGAGCTGATATTGCTCGTGCTGAGCATTACAGTGAAGGAACTGTACCACTTCATACTTTACGTGCTGACATTGATTATGCACATGCTGAAGCTGACACAACTTATGGTAAGCTTGGTGTTAAAGTTTGGATCTATCGTGGTGAAGTCCTTCCAGTTAAGAAGAATTCTGTGGAAGGAGGCAAATAATATGTTAATGCCTAAACGCGTTAAATATCGTCGCGAACACCGCGGAAAAATGCGCGGAGAAGCAAAAGGCGGTAAAGAAGTATCTTTCGGTGAATTCGGCTTACAAGCTGTTGAAGCTAGCTGGATTACTAACCGTCAGATCGAAGCTTCTCGTATTGCAATGACACGTTACATGAAACGTGGCGGTAAAGTTTGGATTAAAATTTTCCCACATAAACCTTATACTAAAAAGCCTCTAGAAGTTCGAATGGGTTCTGGTAAAGGTTCACCTGAGGGATGGGTAGCAGTAGTTAAACCAGGAAAAGTAATGTTCGAAATTGCGGGTGTCTCTGAAGAGGTAGCACGCGAAGCACTTCGACTTGCAGCACATAAGCTTCCTGTGAAATGTAAAATCATTAAACGTGAAGAAATTGGTGGTGAATCTAATGAAAGCTAATGAACTCCGTGACCTTACCACTGCAGAAATTGAACAAAAAGTGAAATCACTGAAAGAAGAGCTTTTTAACCTTCGCTTCCAATTGGCGACTGGTCAATTAGAAAACACAGCACGCATTAGCCAAGTACGTAAAGCTATTGCGCGTATGAAAACTGTGATTCGTGAAAGAGAAATCAGTGCAAATAACTGATAAAGGAGGTTTTCGAGCATGACTGAGCGTAATCAACGCAAAGTATACACGGGCCGTGTTGTTTCTGACAAAATGGACAAAACTGTAACTGTTATGATTGAAACATATAAAAAGCATAAACTTTACGGTAAACGTGTTAAATACTCTAAAAAGTTCAAAGCGCATGATGAGCTAAACGAAGCTAAATTAGGCGACGTAGTTCGTATCATGGAAACTCGTCCGTTGTCTGCTACAAAACGTTTCCGTCTTATGGAAGTTGTAGAAAAAGCGGTAATTATTTAAATAATAAAGTTCGGGACAGACCAAATTCCGAGAGGAGGTTACCTAAGTGATCCAACAAGAGAGTCGTATGAAAGTTGCTGACAACTCAGGTGCACGTGAAGTATTAACAATTAAAGTGCTTGGTGGTTCTGGTCGTAAAACTGCTAACATCGGCGATGTAGTCGTATGTACAGTTAAGAAAGCAACACCAGGTGGCGTTGTCAAGAAAGGTGACGTCGTTAAAGCCGTTATCGTTCGCACTAAAAGCGGCGTACGCCGTAAAGACGGTACTTATATCAAATTCGATGAAAACGCATGTGTTATCATTCGTGACGATAAAGGCCCGCGCGGAACTCGTATTTTCGGACCTGTTGCACGTGAATTACGTGACAATAGCTTCATGAAAATCGTATCTTTAGCTCCGGAAGTTCTTTAATCAACATGAAAGTGCTAAACAAGGAGGTGCGACAGAATGCATGTTAAAAAAGGCGATAAAGTTATGGTGATCTCAGGTAAAGAAAAAGGCAAAACTGGTACAATCATTGCTGCTTTTCCAAAGACTGACCGAGTTTTAGTTGAAGGTTTGAATCTTGTGAAAAAGCACATGAAACCTAACCAGGCAAATCCACAAGGTGGAATTGTAAGCCAAGAGGCATCAGTTCACGTATCGAACGTTATGTTAATCGACCCTAAATCAGGCGAGCCGACTCGCGTAAGTTACAAAGTGGAAGATGGCAAAAAAGTTCGTGTTGCAAAAAAATCAGGCGAAACAATCGATAAATAAGTAAAAGAAGAAGGGAGGTACACACATGAACCGCCTAAAAGAAAAATTTCTTAAGGAAGTTTCTCCTGCTCTAATGAGCAAGTTTGAATACAAATCAGTTATGCAAGTGCCACAAGTGAACAAAATCGTAATCAACATGGGTGTTGGTGACGCTGTTCAAAACACTAAAGCACTAGATGCAGCTGTTGAAGAATTAACAATCATCACAGGACAAAAACCTGTTGTGACTAAAGCTAAGAAATCTATAGCTGGCTTCCGTCTTCGTGAAGGTATGCCAATCGGCTGTAAAGTAACATTACGCGGTGAGCGTATGTACGACTTCTTGGACAAATTAATTGCAATCTCACTTCCACGTGTTCGTGACTTCCGCGGTGTTTCTAAAAAAGCATTCGACGGTCGCGGTAACTACACATTAGGTGTTAAAGAACAATTAATCTTCCCAGAAATCGACTACGATAAAGTGTCTAAAGTACGCGGTATGGATATCGTAATTGTAACAACTGCGAACTCTGATGAAGAAGCTCGTGAGTTATTATCACAATTCGGAATGCCGTTCCAAAAGTAAACATAAGGGAGGCGTAAACGTGGCTAAAAAATCAATGATCGCGAAACAAAAGCGCACGCCAAAGCATAATGTACAAGCTTACACACGTTGTGAACGTTGCGGTCGTCCGCATTCGGTCTTACGTAAATTTAAACTTTGCCGTATTTGTTTCCGTGAGCTTGCTTACAAAGGACAAATTCCTGGCGTGAAAAAAGCCAGCTGGTAATCCCCTAAACTGGGAAGGAGGTTAATGTAATGACAATGACAGATCCGATTGCAGATATGCTTACACGTATTCGTAACGCGAACATGGTTCGCCACGAAAAATTGGAAGTACCTGCATCAAACATGAAAAAAGAGATCGCTGAGATCCTTAAACGTGAAGGTTTTGTTCGTGACGTAGAATACGTTGAAGATAGCAAACAAGGTATCATCCGTATCTTCTTGAAATACGGTCAAAACAACGAACGCGTTATTACTGGTTTGAAACGTATTTCTAAACCTGGTCTTCGTGTGTATGCGAAGACAAATGAAGTACCAAGAGTATTAAATGGACTTGGAATTGCTTTAGTATCAACTTCTAATGGTCTATTAACTGATAAAGAAGCACGCGCTAAACAAGTTGGCGGCGAAATCGTAGCTTACGTTTGGTAAAAAGCAACAATCGAATGGAGGTGCAATAAATGTCTCGTGTAGGTAAAAAACCAATTGAGGTTCCTGCTGACGTTACTGTAACTATCGGTCAAAACAACGAGGTTACTGTAAAAGGTCCAAAAGGCGAGCTTACTCGTACTTTTAATGCAGATATTAAAATCGAAAAAGAAGAAAACGTTGTTACATTAACACGTCCTTCTGATACAAAAGATCACCGTACGATTCACGGTACAACTCGTGCTTTGCTTGCAAACATGGTTGAAGGTGTTTCTAAAGGGTTCGAACGTACTCTTGAACTAGTAGGTGTTGGTTACCGTGCTTCTTTACAAGGTGAAAAACTTGTATTGAACGTAGGTTTCTCTCATCCAGTAGAATTCACTCCTGAAGATGGTTTAAATGTAGAAGTTCCTACAAACACTAAAATCATCATTAGAGGAATTAACAAAGAACGCGTTGGTGCTTTAGCATCAAACATTCGTCAAGTACGTCCACCAGAGCCGTATAAAGGTAAAGGTATTCGTTATGAAGGCGAAGTTGTTCGTCGTAAAGAAGGTAAAACAGGTAAATAATGCTGCCTAAGCATTAGAAAGGAGTGACCTCTGTGATTACGAAACAAGATAAAAATCAAGTTCGTAAAAAACGTCATGCACGTGTACGTTCTAAAATCACGGGTACAGCTGAACGTCCTCGTTTAAATGTATTCCGTTCTAATAAACACTTATATGCGCAATTAATCGACGATACTGCTGGTGTAACACTTGTAAGTGCTTCTACTATGGAAAAAGATTTCGATGGTACTGGTAACTTAGAGTCTGCTACAGCAATCGGCGAAACAATCGCTAAACGTGCTTCTGAAAATAACATTAAAGTTGTTGTTTTCGACCGTGGCGGTTACTTATATCATGGACGCGTAAAAGCTATAGCTGAAGCTGCTCGCGAAAATGGCCTAGAATTTTAATAAGAAGGAGGGACACATTTCATGCGTCACATTGATCCAAACAAACTTGAACTTGAAGAGCGCGTAGTTACAATTAACCGCGTAGCTAAAGTTGTAAAAGGTGGACGTCGTTTCCGCTTCACTGCATTGGTTGTTGTTGGTGACAAGAATGGCCACGTAGGATTCGGTACTGGTAAAGCACAAGAAGTACCAGATGCTATCCGTAAAGCAATTGAAGATGCGAAGAAAAACCTGATCGAAGTGCCTATGGTACGTGGTACTACTCCACATTTAATTATCGGTAACTTTGGCGCTGGTGAAATTTTAATTAAACCTGCTGCTCCTGGTACTGGCGTTATCGCTGGTGGACCAGTTCGTGCTGTACTTGAGCTAGCTGGTATTACTGATATTCTTTCTAAATCTCTTGGTTCTAACACACCTATTAACATGGTTCGTGCTACAATCAACGGCTTAACTGGACTAAAACGTGCTGAGGACGTTGCTAAATTGCGCGGGAAATCAGTTAAAGAGTTATTAGGTTAAGGGAGGGAAATGACAATGGCAAAATTACAAGTTACCCTCACTAGAAGCGTAATCGGGACAAAACCTGGTCAACGCAAAACTGTAGAAGCTCTTGGTTTACGTAAAATGCATCAAACTGTTGAGCATGCTGACAACGTAGCCATCCGTGGGATGGTTGAAAAAGTAGCTCATTTAGTTTCTGTAAAGGAACTATAATTAGTATTTTAGAATAAGGAGGTGCCACCCATATGAAACTGCATGAGTTAAAACCAGCAGAAGGATCTCGTTCAAACCGTAAGCGTAAAGGTCGCGGGATTGGTTCTGGTAATGGTAAAACTGCAGGTAAAGGTCATAAAGGTCAAAACGCTCGTTCTGGCGGCGGTGTTCGTCCAGGATTTGAAGGCGGTCAAAACCCATTATTCAGACGTTTACCAAAACGTGGCTTTACGAACATTAATCGTAAAGTTTACGCTATTGTGAATCTTGATACACTTAACCGTTTCGAAGAGGGCACGGAGGTTACACCTGCATTGCTTATTGAAACAGGTTATGTGAGCAGCGAAAAAGCTGGAATTAAGATTCTTAGCAACGGAACTCTTGACAAAAAGCTTACTGTGAAAGCTCACAAATTCTCTGCTTCTGCTAAAGAAGCTATTGAAGCTGCGGGCGGACAAACAGAGGTGGTTTAATGTTTCAGACAATCTCCAACTTTATGCGCGTTAGAGATATAAGAAATAAAATCATTTTTACTTTGTTAATGTTAATCGTTTTCCGTGTTGGGACATTTATCCCAGTACCAAACGTTGACGCACAAGTATTGCAAGCTACAGACCAATTTAGTTTGATTGGTTTCTTAAATACATTTGGTGGCGGTGCCCTTGCTAACTTTTCGATTTTAGCAATGGGAATCATGCCGTACATCACAGCATCGATTATTGTGCAATTGTTACAAATGGATGTTGTACCGAAGTTTACGGAGTGGGCAAAACAAGGTGAAGTCGGAAGACGTAAACTTGCTCAGTTCACACGTTACTTCACAATTGTGTTGGCGTTCATCCAAGCGATGGCGATGTCATACGGATTTAACCGTATGTATGGTGGTTCTTTAATTAAAGAAGATGGCTTCGCGACTTATGTTGTTATAGCAATTGTGTTAACAGGTGGAACTGCGTTCCTACTTTGGTTATCTGAGCAGATCACTGCTAAAGGTGTTGGTAATGGAATTTCCATTATTATCTTTGCAGGTATCGTTGCTGCGATGCCAAGTGCTGCTAACCAAATCTATGCACAACAATTAGATGGAGCTGGTGATGATTTATTCATCCGTATTGGTATTATGGCACTTCTTGTTTTAGCGATAATTGCTGTTACTGTAGGAGTTATTTACGTTCAACAAGCGTTGCGTAAAATACCGATTCAGTACGCAAAACGTGTTGCTGGCCGCGGTGCTACTGGTGGACAACAAACACACTTACCGTTAAAAGTGAATGCTGCGGGAGTAATCCCAGTAATCTTTGCGGTTGCATTTATCATTACTCCACAGACACTTTCTACTTTCTTTGGACAGAATAATGTAACGGATTTTATTCAGAACACATTTGATTATTCAAAACCGGTGGGCATGCTCATCTACGTTGCGTTAATCATTGCATTTACGTATTTCTATGCGTTCATTCAAGTGAATCCTGAAAACGTTGCAGATAATCTGAAAAAACAAGGTGCTTATATTCCGGGAATTCGTCCAGGGAAAAACACACAAGATTATTTAACAACAGTCTTGTATCGTTTAACTTTCGTGGGTGCGATCTTCCTAGCACTAGTTGCAATTATGCCGATTTTGTTCATTAATTTTGCTGGTCTTCCAGCATCTGCTCAAATCGGTGGAACAAGCTTACTAATCGTTGTCGGTGTTGCACTGGAAACGATGAAACAGCTTGAATCACAACTAGTGAAACGTCATTACAAAGGTTTCATGAAATAAAGTTTGGTTTTTAGGAACGTCTTCGTTCCTTTTAACCTGCAAATTATGCAGGGGGCAAAACGTATGAATATCGTTTTAATGGGTTTGCCGGGTGCAGGTAAAGGCACTCAAGCAGATAAAATTGTTGAGAAGTACGCAATCCCTCATATTTCTACAGGCGACATGTTCCGAGCAGCTATAAAAGGTGGCACGGAACTTGGCCTTAAAGCCAAATCGTTTATGGATGATGGTGCATTAGTACCTGATGAAGTAACGATCGGGATCGTTCGTGAAAGATTAAGCAAGTCTGATTGTGATAACGGATTTTTATTAGACGGGTTTCCGCGTACAGTTCCTCAAGCAGAAGCACTTGATGCGCTATTGCTTGATTTAGACAAAAACGTAGAACACGTACTAAATATTCAAGTTGAGCAAGAAGAATTGATTAAGCGCCTAACGGGGCGTCGCATCTGTAAAGAATGTGGCACTGCGTATCATCTAATCTTTAACCCATCTCAAGTAGATGGAGTTTGTGATAAAGATGGGGGCGAGCTTTACCAGCGCGCGGATGATAATCCGGAAACGGTCACTAACCGTCTGGAAGTAAATATGAAACAAACACAACCTTTACTCGACTATTATGGCGACAAAGGTGTTCTAACAAATATTAACGGTCAGCAAGACATTCATAAGGTATTTGCTGATTTAAATGCTCTTTTAGAGAGCAAACGCAGCTGAATCTAGCGGCACTGTAAACGGAATTTTTTTTCGAGAGCTGCAAAAGCAAATTATGCCCGCTATACGAAAGAACGAAATAGTAAGTGTTACGTTTAAGAGGATCCCTTTGTCCTTTCGTGCATTTCTACTTCCGACAAGGTATAATGGGTTTCGTGGAAGCATCTGTGTAACGGATATGGTGGAACTCATCCAAGGCATTCCGAGCGTTCGTGTTTACATGAGGGAGACAGGTTCACCCCGGTCAGTCTACTCCGTAGGTTGCCAGAAGCGAAACCTGACGAGTGTCTTTCGAACATCTCTCATGCAAAACAAACATATGTTGAAACGAATAAAGTCCATCTGGGATTTAATTTGCGGAACATGCCGTTTGATTTGCTGATGAGACCTGATTTTTTATACAGAAGGGAGACAGGGTTGATGGCGAAAGACGATGTAATTGAAGTCGAAGGAACAGTTGTTGAGACTTTGCCCAACGCGATGTTTAAGGTAGAATTGGAAAATGGACACACGATTCTTGCTCATGTTTCGGGCAAAATCCGTATGCATTTTATCCGCATCTTACCTGGAGATAAAGTCACAATTGAACTTTCTCCTTACGATTTAACTCGCGGACGTATCACATACCGTTTTAAATAATCTTTTGCACTCCGGACCACTAAGGAGGTTGGGTTAGATGAAAGTAAGACCATCTGTGAAACCGATCTGCGAAAAATGTAAAGTTATTCGCAGACGCGGTAAAGTAATGGTAATCTGTGAAAATCCTAAACATAAACAAAAACAAGGCTAATTTGAAGGAGGTGCACGACACACATGGCTCGTATTGCTGGTGTTGACATTCCGCGCGATAAACGCGTTGTTATTTCATTAACATATATTTTCGGTATTGGTAAAACAACTGCACAAAAAGTTCTTGCTGCTGCAGGAGTTTCTGAAGAAGCACGCGTTCGTGATCTTACAGAAGACGAATTAAACAAAATTCGTGAATCAATTGGTGCTTTCAAGGTTGAAGGAGATCTTCGCCGTGAAGTATCATTAAACATTAAACGATTGATGGAAATCGGTTCATTCCGTGGTATCCGTCATCGTAGAGGTTTACCTGTTCGCGGTCAAAATACGAAGAACAATGCGCGTACGCGTAAAGGTCCTCGTAAAACTGTTGCTAACAAGAAAAAATAATCGGTAAAGGAGGTTTCTTCCTAACATGGCACGTAAACAACAAACACGTAAGCGTCGTGTGAAAAAGAATATCGAATCCGGTATTGCTCACATCCGCTCTACATTTAACAACACAATTGTAACAATTACAGATATGCAAGGAAATGCGGTATCTTGGTCAAGTGCTGGTTCACTTGGTTTTAAAGGTTCTCGTAAATCGACACCATTTGCTGCGCAAATGGCTGCCGAAGCAGCTGCTAAGTCATCTGTTGAACATGGTTTGAAGACGTTAGAAGTTACGGTTAAAGGTCCTGGTGCAGGTCGTGAAGCTGCAATTCGTGCACTTCAAGCTGCAGGTCTTGACGTTACAGCTATTAAAGATGTAACTCCAGTTCCACATAACGGATGCCGACCACCAAAACGTCGTCGCGTGTAATAGGTGCGTCTCAATTAATTAATTGATTGAGAACATCATTTCTTGTACAAACTGAGTTGTGCAATCACCGATAAGTCTAGTACCTATCGATTTCTGATGGAACGAACCTATACATTCGATGTTTTGAAGGAGGGTATATTTGAATGATCGAAATTGAAAAACCAAAGATTGAAACGGTTGAGATCAGCGAAGGTGCCAAATTTGGCAAGTTTGTTGTAGAACCGCTTGAGCGTGGATATGGAAACACATTAGGTAATTCCCTACGTCGTATTCTTTTATCTTCTTTACCAGGGGCTGCAGTAACTTCTATTCAAATTGATGGTGTTCTTCACGAGTTCTCTACTATTGAGGGCGTAGTTGAAGATGTTGCTTCAGTTATTATGAATGTGAAGAAATTAGCTCTAAAAATCTACTCTGATGAAGAAAAAGTCATTGAGATTGATGTTAAAGGTGATGGACAGGTTACAGCTGCTGACATTACACATGACAGTGATGTAGAAATTTTAAATCCTGATCTCTATATTGCAACAATCGGTAAAAATGGTCATTTGCGTATGCGTATGTATGCACAACGCGGCCGCGGTTACACTCCTGCTGATCAAAACAAACGTGAGGATCTTCCTATCGGCGTGATCCCAATCGACTCTATTTATACTCCAGTTTCACGCGTCAATTTCCAAGTAGAGAATACTCGTGTTGGTCAAATGACTAATTTCGATAAGCTTTCTCTTGATGTGTGGACAGATGGCAGCATCGGTCCAAAAGAGGCGATTTCGCTTGGAGCGAAAATTTTAACTGAGCATCTAAACATTTTTGTTGGTATGACTGATGAGGCACAAACTGCTGAAATCATGGTCGAAAAAGAAGAAGACCAAAAAGAAAAAGTGTTGGAGATGACAATCGAAGAGCTTGATCTTTCTGTTCGTTCTTATAACTGCTTAAAGCGCGCAGGTATCAATACGGTACTTGAGTTAGCTAATAAGTCAGAAGACGACATGATGAAAGTTCGTAACTTAGGACGTAAATCACTAGAAGAAGTTAGAGCGAAGTTAGATGAGCTTGGCTTAGGATTACGCAAAGAAGACTAAGCGACTTTTTTGATAAAGCAAGATTAATATTCAACAAAGGAGGTAAACATCTATGGGTTACAGAAAACTTGGTCGTACAAGTTCTCAACGTAAAGCGATGTTGCGTGACTTAACAACTGATTTGATCATCAACGAACGTATTCAAACGACTGAAGCTCGTGCGAAAGAAGTGCGTTCAGTTTGTGAAAAAATGATTACATTAGGTAAACGTGGAGATTTGCATGCACGTCGTCAAGCGGCAGCATATATTCGTCGTGAACTAGTAACTGCTACTGATGAAGAAGGCAATGAATCAACAATTTATGCTTTGCAAAAATTGTTTGATGATGTAGCACCACGCTACGCTGATCGTCAAGGCGGATATACACGTATTATGAAAATGGGACCTCGTCGTGGAGACGGAGCACCAGTAGTAATAATTGAATTGGTTTAATCAATAAAATTTGAAGAGGGTTCTAGGTTAGTAGCCGCCCTCTTTTTTTAACAAAGATTTATACGACATAATGAAAAGCAGAGCGTTACAATGAGCGGACCTTTTGGTAGCGTCTCGTCTAGCTCTACGCACCTCATTCACGTAGACGGTCTGAGCAACCGGATACGATACAGATATAGAAGAGCGCATTTCTCTGAATGAGGTGCGCGCTTTTTTATTTTATTTCAGTTATTTAACATATACATTATTTGGAGACAAATATAAAAAGACATCAGTATACGCCAATGTGGTGTATACTGTATTTTTCTATTATCATAAAATATAAATAGAGTAGATTGAGTTGAGCTGAGTTAGAGGAGGTAAATGTTTTATGAACGAGATTTTATCATTACATGAAGTTACTTATACATATACACCTGAAGAAACAGAGAGTCGTAATGCATTAGACGGTATCTCTTTAACTGTGAACGATGGCGAGTGGATTGCAATCGTTGGTCATAATGGTTCTGGTAAATCCACAATGGCGAAACTCATGAATGGTCTTTTATTCCCTCAAAATGGGGAAGTACGAGTTCTTGGTGAAGCGCTTAATGAAGAAAATTTATGGGACATTCGTTCACAAATGGGTATGGTGTTTCAAAATCCGGACAATCAATTTGTCGGGGCAACCGTGCAGGATGATGTTGCTTTTGCTTTGGAAAATAACGGGATTCCGTTTGAAGATATGGTAGTACGCGTACATGAGTCTCTTACTCAAGTGAAAATGGAGAAGTTCTTAAATAGTGAACCACACCATTTATCAGGTGGTCAAAAGCAACGTGTAGCTATTGCAGGTGCACTTGCATTGAAGCCGAGAATTTTAATATTAGACGAAGCAACTTCGATGCTTGATCCTCAGGGACGAGAAGAAGTATTATCGACTGTCCATCGTTTACGTGAAGAAACGCATTTAACTGTCTTATCTATTACACATGATTTAGAAGAAGCATTGCTCGCTGATCGGATTATTGTAATGAATGATGGCCGTAAATATGCAGAAGGCACACCAGCAGAAATTTTCTCGCGTGGAGAAGAGTTAGTAGAACTGGGCTTAGATTTACCGTTTGCTTTAAAGATGAGCAAACTCTTAATAAATAATGGAGTCGTCTTAAAAGATACACATATGTCAGAACAAGAGTTGGTGAAGGATATATGGACATCAAACTTCAACAAGTAGGGTATGCCTATGCAAAAGATTCCCCTTTTGAAAAGCGTGCGTTAGTCGATGTGAATTTACATATTCCGTCAGGCTCATTTCAAGCAATCATTGGCCATACTGGTTCTGGGAAATCTACTTTGCTTCAACACTTAAATGCACTACTAAAACCTACTGAAGGTACTGTAGCTATCGGAGATTTGATGATACAAGCTGGTAAGAAAGTGAAAAACTTAAAGCCGGTTCGTCAGAAAATCGGGATTGTATTTCAATTCCCAGAACATCAATTGTTTGATGAGACTGTGTTAAAAGATATCATGTTTGGGCCATTAAACTTTGGCGTGCCTAAAGAAGAGGCTGAGAGACGTGCACGCCTCTTAATTGAGCAATTAGGTTTACCTGAGGAAGTGCTCCATAAATCACCGTTTGATTTATCAGGCGGTCAAATGCGCAGAGTGGCCATTGCAGGCGTTTTAGCAATGGAGCCAAGCGTACTAGTCTTAGACGAACCTACAGCTGGTCTAGACCCACGTGGACGTCTAGAAATCATGGACCTATTTCGAAAGCTGCATGTAGATAAAGGGTTGACTACAATTTTGGTCACTCATTCTATGGAAGATGCCGCACGTTACGCAGACCGAGTAGCCATTATGCATGAAGGTCAATGTGTGTTAAGTGGCGATCCAATCGATATTTTTGGTAATGAAGAACAACTTGCAGAATATCGATTAGCTGCACCACGTGTTGTGCGTTTTCAACGTGAATTTGAGGCACTCATCGGTTATCCATTACCAAAATTATGCTTAACAGAGGAACAGTTGGCTATAGAAATAGGTCGCGTTGCCCAAGGGGAGCGTGAGTCTAAATGATGGAGAAAATGATTTTTGGTCGCTATATTCCAGGGGATTCCTTTATTCATAAATTAGACCCGCGTTCTAAACTAGCATTTGTGTTTTTATTTATCGCAGTTGTCTTTTTAGCCAATAATGCGGTTACATATGCTTTGTTACTGGCATTCACGTTAGTCACGGTGTTATTTTCACGGATTCGCTTATATTTCTTGATTAATGGTTTAAAGCCCATATTATTTTTGCTGGTCTTTACATTCTTAATGCATATCTTCTTTACTAGGGAAGGCGATTTATTGTTTAAATGGCAATTTATCGAAGTGTATGAAGAAGGGTTGAAACAAGGTATTTTCATTTCTGTGCGCTTTTTAGTATTGGTCTTTATCACATCTATATTAACGTTAACAACTTCTCCTATATCGATTACTGATGGGTTGGAGATATTGTTGAATCCGTTTAAGCGTTTTAAATTACCTGTGCATGAACTCGCTTTAATGATGTCGATATCGTTGCGCTTTATTCCTACTTTAATGGATGAAACAGATAAAATTATGAAAGCTCAAATGGCACGTGGATCTGATATTAGTACGGGATCAATAAAAGAGCGAATTAAAGCCGTCGTTCCCTTGTTAATCCCCTTGTTTGTCAGTGCGTTCAAACGGGCTGAAGATTTAGCTGTGGCGATGGAAGTACGTGGTTATCGCGGTGGAGAAGGTCGAACTCGTTACCGCCAATTGAAATGGGATTGGCGAGATTCTACAATCCTACTGTTGTTAGTGGTTGTTACAATAGTTCTTTGGTTGTTGCGATCGTAAAACTGGAGGGAACAGTAGTGAAACGTTTAAAAGTAACAATTATGTATGATGGATTTGGTTTTGCAGGCTATCAAGTACAACCGAATGAACGTACTGTTCAACTTGAATTAGAAAAAGTACTAACTAAAATGCATAAAGGAACAAAAGTGAAAGTCGTTGCGAGTGGTCGTACTGATGCTGGTGTTCACGCAACTGGACAAGTTATTCATTTTGATACAGACCTCAAATTTCCAATTAATCGTTGGCAACGAGCACTTAATGTTCAGTTGCCTGGAGATATAGTTGTGGTCTCTGTTGAAGAAGTTTCGAGCGATTTTCACGCGAGATATGGCACCACGGGTAAAGTATATCGCTATAAGTGGGGGTTAGGCGACGTTGAGAGCCCGTTTAAGCGTCATTACGTTGTATATATGCCAGGAGTTAAGCCGAACGTTCAACTCATGAGAGAAGCAGCCCAAGCGTTTTTAGGCACACATGATTTTACTAGTTTTTGTTCAGCAAGAACAGAAGTAGTTGATCGAGTTCGACATATAAAACGTTTGGAATTGATTGAAAATGATCAAGGAGAGCTTCATATGGTCATTGAAGGAGACGGTTTTTTATACAATATGGTCAGAATTATTGCGGGGAATTTATGGGAAGTAGGCATTGGTAAACGTGAACCGTCTGAGATGGCACACATACTCACAGCTATGGACCGAAAAAGAGCCGGGAAAACCGCTCCAGCACAGGGTTTATACTTAGAATCGGTGTATTATGTTGAATGAAGCAACACTTCCTGGTGTTTTGAAATAAATCCTTGACTTTTTCTCCGTGGCGTTATATGATGACACATGGTATTTCATTAACCCCACAATAAGCCCCGAAACTTGTTGTTGATGATGATATAGAAAAATTTTAATCATATTAGATCGAATTAGGAGGACAAAATACATGCGTACAACATTCATGGCTAAGGGTCACGAAGTAGAGCGTAAATGGTTAGTAGTAGACGCAGAAGGCCAAACTCTTGGTCGTTTAGCATCTGAAGTAGCTGCAATCTTACGTGGTAAAAACAAACCAACATTCACACCACACGTTGACACAGGTGATCACGTGATCATCATCAACGCTGAGAAAATTCATTTGACTGGTAAAAAATTAACGGACAAAATTTACTACCGTCATACACAATTCTCTGGTGGTTTGAAAAAACGTACAGCATTAGAAATGCGTACAAACTATCCTACAAGAATGCTTGAATTAGCAATTAAAGGGATGCTTCCTAAAAACTCTTTAGGTCGTCAAACATTCACAAAACTTCACGTATACGCTGGAGCAGAACATCCACATGCAGCACAACTACCAGAAGCTTATGAGCTTCGCGGATAATTAAAGTTAAAGAGGAGGATACACCCTTGGCACAAGTTCAATATATCGGCACAGGTCGTCGTAAAAGTTCAACAGCACGCGTACGTTTAGTACCGGGCGAAGGTAACATCATTATCAACAAACGTGACGTAGAAAACTACGTACCATTTGAAACTTTACGCGCAATCATCAAACAACCATTAGTAGCAACTGAAACTCTTGGTAGCTATGATATCCATGTAAACGTAAATGGTGGTGGATACACAGGTCAAGCAGGCGCAATCCGTCATGGTATTGCTCGTGCACTACTTAATGTAGATCCTGATTTCCGTCCAGCATTGAAATCTGCAGGACTATTAACTCGTGATTCACGCATGAAAGAACGTAAAAAACCAGGTCTTAAAGGCGCTCGTCGTGCACCTCAGTTCTCAAAACGTTAATCTTTCTATGTTACAAGACCCTCAACCATTTTGGTTGGGGGTCTTTTTTAGCCTCTTCTGCTTTCTAGAAAGAGGCTTTTTGAATAGATGATCTTGAATAGGGTTGGTCGAATGGCAAGAATCAACTGGACATAGGATGTAGTAAGAAAAAAATTCAGGGGGAAGATAAATCGGCTACTACATAACAGTTGAACAAGATGTACAGGTATTTGTTGAAGATATAAACCCGGGAAATGGGAAGACTATTTTGTTTTTACATGGGTGGCCAGCTAATCACAAGATGTTTGAGTATCAGTTCAACCAACTGCCGCAACTGGGGTACCGTTGTATTGGAGTAGATTTCCGAGGTTTTGGAGATTCAGATCGTCCGTGGAATGGATATAACTATGATCGGATGGCAGATGATATTCGTGCCGTTATTGATGCACTCGAGTTGGAAGATGTGGTTCTTGCGGGTCACTCAATGGGAGGAGCCATTGCCATCAGGTACATGTCTCGACATGCAGGACATAAAATAATAAAACTTGCTCTTTTTGGTGCGGCAGCCCCTGTATTTACTCAACGTCCAGATTATCCGTATGGGAAGACGAAAGAAGAAGTCAATAAATTAATCCAAGGAACCTACACCAATCGTCCACAGATGCTTGCTGATTTTGGGGATATCTTTTTTACACGATATTTAACAGAAAGCTTTATAGACTGGTTTCAAAGTTTAGGTTTAGAAGCTGCAGGTCATGCAACTGCCATGTGCCTAGCTTCACTAAGGGATGAAGATTTACGACCAGATTTAGCTGACATCCATGTACCTACAGCGATATTTCATGGCAAGCAAGACAAAGTTTGTCCATTTGTATTTGGTGAATTAATGCATGCAGAGATTAAAGACTCGGAACTGATTCCTTTTTATTATAGTGGCCATGGCTTGTTTTACTGTGAGATGAAAAAATTTAATAGGGAATTGATTCGCTTCATGTCTTAGATGTTACTGCTATTATTTGAAGGCTTTACTCATAGTGGAAAAGGTATTGATATGGAAGATGCCATTAGGGGTATTTAAATATTCCTGAAAAACTAGCATATACATCTAGTATTGTGATATTAAAGAGGTGGAATACGATTGCCATTTATACATAAATCAATATCAATTATTGTGGGAAGTCTTTTAATGGCAACTGGTGTAAATGTTTTTTTAATAAATCATGAGTTGTTAGACGGTGGAACTTTTGGAATGGGGTTAATACTACATTATTTAACAGGGCTCCAAGTGGGATTAATGGTCATAACGTTGAGTATTCCAGTGTTAATTCTTGCTTGGTTTTATAATCGATCTTTCTTATACAACAGTATTCATGGTATGTTGTTTTCTTCTTTCATTGTGGACTTGACTTATCATCCATTGCGGGCTCTCGGGCTTATTCTGGATCAGAACCCAATGACCAGCGCGATCTTGGGCGGTTTATTTGTAGGAGCAGGAATTGGACTCATGCTTCGCTTTGATACAAGCATTGGGGGGACTGATTTGCTTGGCCAAATTATCGCCAATTATGCAAGAATAAATCCAGGAATGGTTATTTTTTTAATTGATATGCTCATCGTTTTTTCTGGTAACTTTATTATTACCGATAGTTCGTTCCTCTTATCAGGTATCACGGTGATTTGTGTTGGAACAATGACTAGCATATTAACCGTAAAAAGGAAAAAGAATTATTCTCCAATTATTACGTTTGGGATTGTATCCTAATTTTTAATGCCCTGTTTCTCACAATGAGGAACAGGGCTATTTTTGAGTAATGAAATGTTAAATAATGGTGCTAATAACAACTGGTTCATCAGGGATTTTGGTGGAGCCAAAGAGAAGGAGAGAAATGAAGATAATGAGTAAGAGCCCATTAACAAATCTGACACCATCAAACTTAGATTTTTTATGAGGATAATTATTATTCAATCGTTCACATCCTTTTTTTATTCATTCGTTTACTTAGTGCTTCAAACACCTCATCAAGTGTCATGTCTCCATTTTCATCTAAAAAATCAGACATATCCTCTGACTTATCATCTTTTAGATTTTTATATTTCCCAATTAACGTAACACTTATAGAAGGGGAGTTTCTAAATAAATGAACTGATTCCACTTTTAACTTTCCAAGAAGTAATAAGGAGGCAGCAATGATGTCAAGGTCCTTCCCTTTTAATAAATCATGTAGGGTATATGTTGAATTCTTTTGCTTATGAAAATGATGATCACTCAAGTTAATGCCCCCCTATCTCTATGGTATGTAACTTCAGCGAATTTGTTTGGTTTCAAATAATCATAAACCATTAACTTGAAAGACAATCTCCTGCGATTGAATAAGAGATAGTAAGTTAGGAAATAATGAAGTCCTAGAAGCCAAAAGAGGGGACTATCAAATATGAACTTTGAAGATTATAGTTTCTGGGAAATGATTGTTAGAGCGACTGTTACTTTTATCGTATTGCATTTTTTGGCACGAGTTTTAGGTAAAGAACAACTGGGTCAACTCACATTTTTTAATTACATCACTGGAATAACAATCGGTTCAATAGCGGGAGAAATCGTTTCACATGATAATACACATTTCTTAAATGCGATTACCTCTTTAGTATGGTGGTCAGTTCTTACTCTGCTCGTAAGTTATATAACGTTAAAATCAAGAAAGGCAAAAAATTTACTTGATGATATACCGAAGATTATCATAAAAGACGGGAAAATTTTAGAAAATGAACTCAAGTCAGCCCGTCTACCTATTGTTGATTTAAATATGTTGTTAAGGATGCAGGGGATTTTTTCGGTCCAAGATGTGCAATTTGCAGTATTAGAAACAAACGGACAACTTAGTGTCTTCAAAAAAGTAGCCCAGCAAAATGCGACAAAACAAGATGTGAAAGCTAAGATCGATGTACCAAAGTATATGCCATTCACAATTATCGCAGAGGGAAAAATCGTAACGGAGAATTTTCCTGGACAAAACTTTACCGAAGAATGGTTAGATAATGAATTGAAAAAGCATGGAGTTAATTCGATAGAACAAGTTTTTTATGCTGAAATTCAATCAGATGGCTCTGTCTACATGGATTTGAGAGATGACAACTTGTAATACTTGTTTGTGAAGGCACTTCCTGTGTAAGGAAGATTCCAGTCTTTAAATTGTGAAACCTTTTCTTGAAATGGAAAAGGTTTCACAATTTAAAAAGGTACGATATTTTCCTCATAGTTCGTATAGGACATACGTATAGTGAGTGTAAAAGGTGGTGTCGTACGCGTTGAAACGCTGGATAGCAATTGGACTTTTATTGTTAGTCTCTGTATCAGTTGTAGTTTATGAAACTCAAGCATCTGATCGTGCATTCTTTTTACCAGCGCCTCTTGCTGGAATGAGAATTGTAGTTGATCCTGGTCATGGTGGAATGGACGGTGGCGCTTCTATTGGAGAAGTTGTTGAGAAAGATATAACGCTAGCACTTGGGAAAGAACTCGAAAAAGAATTAAAACATCTGGGTGCCGAAGTTGTGATGACAAGGTCGAATGAGGAAGATGCAGTAGCCGAACATAATCCCAAAGCTACGTTCCCAACCATTCGTGCAAGAAAACGTGCAGACTTACAATTGCGTGAAGAAATGATTGCCAACACAGAAGCAGATTTATTTATCAGTGTCCATGTGAATTCTATACCTGATGCAAGATGGCGTGGGGCTCAAGTGTTTTACCATAAGGAAGGTCATGTAGATGGCGCTGCTGTTGCGAAAGCTATTCAAGGCGCAATCCGAGAACATATTGGAAATACTGAACGTGAAGCATTAGCAATTAAAGAAGTATACTTATTGAAAAAAGCAACCGTGCCAGCAGTATTAGTGGAAACAGGATTCTTAAGTAACCCTGAGGAATTAAAATTATTGACGTCTAAAGACTATCAAAAGAAAATGGCTGAAGCAATTGCTGATGGGATTGAAGAGTACGTAGATGGTGAAATGCAGTGACACGCTAATAACCTCTTTATTAAAGTAAGAAGAAGTTTGACGAATAACATTTATTCAATGCCTCCTACACTAACGAAGATCCTATAATGCCGACTAGCTATATTTGATATGATATACTATAGGACGAAATGTACATTAAAGGAGTGTCTAATTTGATAAATGAACAACAGGTTCGCGAACTGCTCGGGCAATTACAAGACCCTTTTTTACATAAAACGTTACTTGAAACAAATGGCATAAAAGAAGTATCTATTAAAGAAGAAAAAAATCATGTAAGCGTAAAGCTTGCGATTGCTAAGATCAATACTGCTGAACAAATGCAACTGCAAATGAAGGTCGTAGATGCATTAAAAGGAGCGGGTGTTGGTACAGTAGGCATTCGCTTTGAAGAATTGCCAGCAGAAATGTTAGCGTCGTTCCGCGGAACGACAACTGCATCTGAAGCACAAGATTTATTGTCACCATTAAATAAAGTGGAATTTATCTCAATTGCATCTGGTAAGGGAGGCGTAGGGAAATCTACCGTTTCCGTAAACTTAGCAGTTGCGTTAGCGCGCTTAGGCAAGAAAGTCGGATTAATCGATGCGGATATTTATGGCTTCAGCGTACCTGATATGATGGGCATTCAACAAAGCCCAAAAATAGAAGGTACTCGCATTATCCCAGTTGAACGATTTGGGGTAAAAGTTATTTCAATGGGCTTTTTCGTTGAAGACAACGCACCTGTAGTATGGCGCGGTCCTATGCTTGGTAAAGTATTAGATCAATTCTTTAAAGATGTTGAGTGGGGCGAATTAGATTATTTATTGCTTGATTTACCACCGGGAACAGGTGACGTGGCACTTGATATTCATCAAATGATCCCATCATCTAAAGAAATCGTTGTTACCACTCCGCACCCAACCGCAGCTTTTGTTGCTGCTCGTGCAGGTGCCATGGCGCTTTCAACAGATCATGAAGTTTTAGGCGTAATCGAAAATATGGCGTGGTTCCAATCGAAAACATCGAATGAAAAAGAGTATGTTTTTGGTAAGGGAGGAGGTCCGAAGCTTGCAGATGAGCTTCGTACAGAACTCCTTGGTCAAATCCCGCTAGGTCAACCTGATTGGAATGAAGAAGATTTTGCTCCTTCTGTGTATTCAGAGGTGCATCCTACAGGTAAACTATATGGAGAAATCGCTACAAAAGTCATTAATAAATTAACAAAATAATGTAAAACCCCCGCTCATCATATTACGAGCGGGGGTTTCTGTTATTAAGGTTTATTTCCTTGGCCGCCACCGCCACCACTAGAATCTTTTGCTGGCGATTTTCCTTTTTCTTCTGTCGTGCCAGCCGCTTTGATTAATTCTACCCATTTCGCTTTTAGAAGCGGGCTATCAATCGTTTCCTGCACAATTTTTTCGATTTCTTTGCGATTTGTTGACGACTGTAAAATCGTTTCCATTTGTTTTTGCATATCCGGTTGACCAAAGAATGTTTCTAACTCTTTTTGAAATGATGCATCTTTCATTAAGTCAGTCATGATATCTTGTTGTTGTTTTTTCATGCTTTTCGCAAAGGTTTCAGAGAAAGTTGGGTCTTTAAAGGTATCTTTCCAAAATTTTTCCGCATCCTTTGACAGAAGAGTATTCTCAATCGAATTTTTAACATCTTCTTGTTCCAAAATTAAAAGCTCTTTAAATTCAGGGTCTGAAAGCATTTGACGCATTACTTTTTTTCCTTCTTCAGTTTGCATGGTATCCGTAATCATTTTTTTCGTTTCCTCATAAGAAGGGGTGCTGCTTTGTTGTGCTCCACAACCTGCTAATACGACGATTCCTAAAAGTATTATCCATTTTCGCATACTTAACCTCTTTTCTTCCACTGACCTTTTCATTTATTGTTCACATATTTCTTGAGAATATGTAGATATTGATTAGTAAATTAGATTTTTTGCTTATTCGTTGATACAATCAAGTGAAGAACTTGAGAAAAACGGAGGATTTTTTGCTGTGACGATACGAAATTGGTTTATATTTTTCTTCAAGGCACTTGTAATTGGGGGTCTAGTTACCGGTGTGCTTGGATTAATTATTCGATGGCAAGATGCATTTGCACCATATGTTGCAAGTGGAGAGTATGCAGAATTTGCCGCAAGTTTTTTGTGGTTTGTATTTCTTGGTATGACAATGAGTGTTTTAAGTCAAATGGGATTTTTCGCATATTTAACAGTCCATCAATTTGGTGTTAATATTTTTAAAACCTTAACATTATGGAACTGGGTACAGTTATTAATTATTGCATTAGTTATTTTTGATTTAATTAAATTTCGTTTTATGCCGATTGCAAATTCGCAATCACAACTATGGTTATATTTAGGCCTTCTGGCTATTCTAATAACAACAGGATTAGTTGTAGCTTATTTCAAAGCTAAATGGACGAAAAAACATGCATTCATATCTGCGTTATTTTTTATGATTGTTATTACAACGTTAGAATGGTTACCCGTTTTGATGGTAGATGAAAAAGACGTAGATCGTTACGTAACTTTATTATTGTTCCCATTATTAGCGGTAAATGCATACCAATTACTAAAATTACCTAAATACAATGCGAAGTCTGATGTGGATCGATTAAAATTAGAAGAGCGTCGAAAAGCACGTGCTCAAACGACTAAAGTAAAAGCATAAAAAAAGCATCCAGTTGGATGCTTCAGATTGTAGACAAAAGGGGTTCGGAATGGTCTCATTCCGAACCCCTTTTTTAATTTTTATTGGATTTGAATCAATTATTGAGAATAGTAGACCTCTGCGAGGTCATTATTTATGCCATTTTCGGAGCTCGCCATGTCCAGCTGGCGAGTTTTTTTAAATTCATGGCAGCGAAAGTAAGCATCGCCTGCATCGACAATTTTTTAAGTCCCCTTAACGTTGTCCAACGCATACCATGCTTTTCTTTTGCATCTGCGAATACTCGCTCAATTGTTTCTTTACGTTTTGCATAGATGGGTTTTACATCTTCATGATGGCGAAGATGATCAGCTTCCTCGATGCAAGCCTGCCAAATATGACGTGTCACCACTTTTTGGTGGTCTCGACTTTCGGTACATTGGGATAATAGTGGACACGTCGCGCAGATGTGCTTTGGTGACTTGTACTCCCGATATCCTTCTTTATTCGTTGTTGAGTATTTCAAGATCTCGCCCGCTGGGCAAAGGTAACAGTCAAAGTGTTCATCATACACATAATCGTGTTTTCGGAAGAATCCTTCCTTAGTCCGAGGGCGTGTGTATGGTAAGGCAGGAGTAATTTCGTTTTTTAATAAATAATTCGTAATTGCAGGTGTTTTATAAGCTGCATCTGCCGCAACAGCTTCAGGTTTCGCAACATTCTCAATGACTTGATCTACTAATGGCTCTAACATATTACTATCATGTGTGTTACCTGGCGTTACAATCGTTCCTAATACAAAACCATTTCGGTCCGCCGCGGCATGGAAAGAATAAGCGAACTGTTTTGTCCGTTCATCTTTAACGTAGTATCCGCTTTCTGGATCGGTTGTGCTTTCTTTGATTTCTTTCGATTCTTCCTTATCGAACTTATCTTGTGGGAATGGCTTTTTCCCGTGCTCTTCACGGTCTCGATTAATCTCTTCTTTAAGGCGTTCTTGATAAGAGCGAGTTTCTTTGCGAACGACTTTCTTTTCGAATTTGCGCTTATTCGCACTTGCTTTTACA
>NZ_QBUC01000008.1 GCF_003058165.1 Paenisporosarcina sp. OV554
GCGTATCAAGTTGCAATAAAAGAAAAAGGCATTACCATGAGCATGTCCCGAAAGGGAACGCCAGCTGATAATGCCCCGATTGAATCCTTCCACTCCTCATTAAAGTCGGAAAGGTTCTATCTTCACAATCTTACCCGGACTACGACGGCAATCGTAGAAAGCACCGTGAATGACTACATTTATTATTATAACAATATCCAGATTCAAACAAAATTAAACTACCAGTCACCGGTCGAATACCGGCAACTGGCAGTTTAAATTAAAGGTGTTTTGACCCTGTCTCATTTCTGGGGGTCAGTCCCATGAAGTGAAAGGTTTTGTGTTAGCAGATGAACCGAAGAAAATTATTCAAATTTAGTTTGAAAGATTTAAGCATTCATAAAGGATGTGTGAGTTTTGCAATTATTGGGTATCACTACTAGATAGAGGATTTAACTAAATTTAGTGGAGGAGTGAAGATGATGATGTTAAAAGGAAATACAGGTAATTCAGGAAATAAAGGAAATAAGCGTTCATTATTAGTTGGCGGACTCGCTTCAATGGCCTATTTATATTTTCAGAAGCCGGAAAATAGAGACAAAGCAAAAATGATGTTGCAGAATACATTGACAAAAGTTTCATGTTTTATGGATTCTCGTAATGTTAAACAATCTCAAATGACCAAAGCAGGCTTCTCAGATCCGAACGATCCAGATGACAATCGTATGGTTGAAGAAGGTTCTATGACCAGCGTTCGATATTATAACGAAGAAGTACAAAGTAAAGATTCTAAATCAGAAGCCAAACAAGCATTTCCAAAATCTCAACAAAAACCTGCATCAGTATCTAAAGAGTCTTTGCCTGAAGATAATAATGACTCACCTGCAAAACAAGAAAATGCAAAAAGAAATCCACCAAGTTAACTAAAAAAAACCGTGAACCCGTTGGGATCACGGTTTTTTCTATGATTCAAACTTAAAATCCGCCACGCTCATCTACATCGTGATTATTTTGACCTTCTTGCACTTGAAGTTTTTCTTTCTGTTCCTGACTTAACTTTTCTTGTGTTTGAATTTTTTCGCTTTCTTTTTTGTTCGTTGGTGTATTGTTATCTTGGTTTTCTTTCACTTTACATCCACCTCTCTAATTAATATGTTGTCATAGTAGGTTTTTCCCTAATCCTCAAACTTATAACATATAAATTAAATAATTTTTTATTTTTGAGGAGTGGACGTAAGTTGGAAAGCTACAAATTAACCTATTTTAGGTGGTTAAATATTAATGTTTAAGTAGTAAAGCTATTAAGGCTACTCTTCGAGAAACAGTTTAACTTCATCAAATTCAATTCCATTTACACTTTTTTTCACAATGGTGTAGCTCATATCATCTTTTAAAAGATTTCGTATTAAACTAATCCAAAAACTCGGTAAGAAAACACACTCTTGTTCTTTATTAATCGACTGAAAGACAGTTTCTTCAAAACTATGATGAATTTCAAGAACGACTCTTTTTTCATCTTTAGAAAAAGTTGTAATTTTCACGTTTCCCCAACCTGCATTGCGGTATAAATCGCTAAATTCAATTAATATATTCTCTAAATCGTTACGATTAGAAAAGGACTGACTAACTTTAATTCCTAAATCTGTTCCGAATTTTTTAAGAATCTCGTTAGTTTTCTCTCTACCTGCAATTTCATTTATTGACATCATTAGAATTTCTAATGCTTGATTCCATATAATAATGGCAGGTGCATCATTGTATGTTAATAAACCTTTTTCATTTCTCCAATTGATCTCATCACTATTTATTTTTATATGTGAAATTGAAGCTGACATCCTAAGACTCTCCTTAATTAATCAATGTGATTTTAGTTTAATAAATAAATACTTAATATTCAATAATACTAAATTTGTCTGCATATAGGTTTTGGATTCCTAATTCAAATTCTAAACGAAGCTATTCTCATTTCATTTAAAGAGTTGGCAAGTTTTCATAGGATCTCCAAGTTTTCGCAATCCCCAAGTAGTTTCTAAATAAATGTCTACTAAAAGGGTCATTTGCCCCCCCATCGATTCAGCTATTTCAAGTGCTACAACACTTTCATAAACGACAGCCATACGCGTTGCCAAGTTTTTTGCTTCAAACGTTTGCATGTCTTCATGTAAACTAGCGAATAATAATAAATCATTTTCTAATTCGCTTAAAACTTTTTTAACAACAGGTTTTACTGATGTTTCTGGCATTTGTAGCAAACGAGATTTCATCGTTTTGATAAATATAATATGAGCATTAAATTTCCGTACTAATCTCACGAATTCCAATCCCAAAATATTTGCGGTGCCTTCCCAAACAGTTAACACCTGTGCATCTCGCAGCAATCGAGGTGTCACGAAATCTTCGATATAGCCATTGCCACCGTGCATTTCAATCGCTTCATGAGCAAAAAGAATCGCTTGTTCTGCTGATTCTTTTTTTAATATAGCAATATATAATCGATTTAATATGATTTCTTCATCACTTGCTTCTTTGGCAACCACTCGGTCATATAACTGGATCAAATCAAATACAGTTGCTAGCTCAACTTCCAATTTGGCAGTCAATTTCCCTAGTGTATCTTGAACCATTGGAAATTCAACAAGTTTTTGACCAAACGCATCTCGCTTCTGTGCATATTCGGAAGCCTCATTTAGAGCACGTCTCATTATCCCAAGTGAAGCGACGGTATTACAAATGCGCGATAAATTTAGGGCTTCCATCATATATTTCAAACCATTTGCGTTTTCTCCAACTACATAAGCAAATGCTCCGTCAAACTCTACTTCACCACTAGGTACAGCTCGAACACCTAACTTATCTTTTAATCTCCGAATTGAAATTCCGTTTAAAGAACTATCTTCAAGACGCCAAGGTACGGCAAAAAGCGTCAATCCTCTTGAACCTTCCTGGGCACCTTCTATTCTAGCAAGGACCATCGCCACACCAGCCATTCCCGCATTCGAAGCAAAATATTTCTCACCGAATAATTTATAATGATCACCTTCTTTGATAGCCTTGACAACATTCGCCCCAACGTCCGATCCTCCCTGACGCTCCGTTAAAAATGTGGCACCCTCAAATAATTCAACATCTCCCGTTGCGCACACATGTGGCAAGAATCGTGCTTTTAATTCTTCATCTGCATAATGTTCAAGTAAGAACGCGGTTGCCATCGTCAACGTCACAGGGCAGTAAACCCCCGCTTCGGCTTGAGACAATACATAGCCTTGTGCAAAACTATACAAGTAATTCCCCCTGCGACCGACTTCAGGAATTTCTTTATGTACATACCCAACAATGCCGGTTCGAAAAGTTTCCTTTACCGTTTCCTTATAGCCTTCATTGACCCACACTTCCGAAACATCTTCACCATAGCGATCAAATTTCACTAATCGTGGTGCGCCTTCACGGTCCGTATGCTGAGCACGCTCATCAATTACATTGGACACACGTTCACCGAACTCACTTAATTCTTTATGTGCATAAGAAAATAACTCTGGCTCCAACCCATTTCTCAAAATCCTATGTAGCGTCTCATCATTAGAATAAAAATTGCGTCGTTTCATTTCCCATTCCCCTTTAGAATAGTCAATTTCTCCGTAAACTGATGCAACAATAATTCCATTTCCAACTTCATCTCATGCAATTCACGAATCTTTATATCAACTTCTGCCACACGATTATTGCCATACTCAATGGTGCGTTCCAACTGTCTTAATCCAGTGCGATCTTGATCAAACAATAACACCATTTCTTTAATTTCATCTAAGTTAAAACCATATTGCTTCCCTCGAATAATTAGCTTCAACTTCGCGCAATCCGCTGTTCCAAAAACTCGAATATTACTCTCCGTCCGCTGCGGTTGCAACAAGCCTAGCTCCTCATAATAGCGAATCGTTCGTGTTGTCACGCCAAACTCTCGTGCCACATCAGCAATACTTTTCAAGCCCCACACTCCAGTCAGCTGTTTTTATGTATTTTATCATTAACGTTAACGTAAACTTCAAGGATTATAATTTAATATAAGAAAAAATACTTCCGTAGGTAAAAAGCGGACATAGAGTACTTTTCATTAAAAAATAAACAGTGTTAGATAAAAACCAAATAAACATAATCCTCGCTCATTGAACATACAATTCTCTAAGTTAACAAATGCACCAAGAATTTTCTTTCTATTCTGACTATCATTAACTTTGTTGACATGGTATTGTATTGAATATATAGTGAACAACATAATTAAATATGCGTTAATTCTTATCAAGAGAAGTGGAGGGCCTGGCCCTATGATACCTCAGCAGCGGGTTTTTACTTTACGTAAAAATACTGTGCTAATTCCAGCGGACAATTATTTGTTCGATAGATGAGAAGAGTGTTCGAGCTAATTTTCTGTGGATGTATTTCCGCACTTCTTTTGCATACGTATGCCTCTTCTGTCTATCGACAGAGGAGGCATTTTTTGTTGTCCACCTCCCTTCTCTTATAACGAGCATGACATCGAAAGGGGCGACATTACGTGATTGAGTTTCAACAAGTAACCAAATCATTTCAAACAAAAAAACAAACGGTTGATGCATTAAAAGGAATCGACTTAACCGTTGAAAAAGGAGATATTTTCGGTGTTGTTGGTTACAGCGGCGCCGGAAAAAGCACACTCATCCGCCTCGTTAATCTACTAGAGCGACCAACAACCGGGCAAGTAATTGTTGATGGTCAATCGTTAACTGAGTTGAAACCAAAGCAGCTGAGAGCAGAAAAGAAAAAAATCGGCATGATTTTTCAACATTTTAACTTACTCAATTCTAAAACTGTTTTTGACAATGTAGCTATACCACTCGTATTATCGGGAACTCCAAAAACGATCATTAAAGCTCGAGTCGAAGAACTTCTTGAATTTGTTGGGTTATCTGATAAAGAAAAAAACTACCCAGAACAATTGTCTGGTGGTCAAAAACAGCGAATTGGAATTGCCCGTGCACTTGCCACGAACCCATCCATTTTATTATGTGATGAAGCGACATCAGCACTGGATCCACAAACAACAAGCGCTGTTTTACAGCTGCTCAAGAAAATTAATCAACAATACAATATCACCATTTTACTCATTACACATGAAATGTCCGTTATTCGAGAAATCTGCAACAAAGTCGCCGTCATGGAAGGCGGACTCGTTGTTGAGCAAGGGTCAGTATTTGAAGTCTTTGCTGCACCAAAAACCGAAATCGCTAAAAATTTCGTACGTACCGTCATCCATGATGAGATTCCACAAAGCGTGCTTAAAAACGTTGCAATCTCAAACACGCATCCGATCATTTGGAAAATTAATTTTGTGGGCAATACATCCAGTCAGCCATTGTTGTCAACTATCGCCAAAAAATACGATGTTCACTTAAGCGTACTCTCAGCCAACATTTCTGAAATTCAAGAAAAGCCTTTTGGTAACTTGATTATCGATGTAACAGGAGATTCTCTAGAAATTCAAAAAGCTTTAACCTACATAAAAGACGAAGGGTTTATCGTTCAGGAGGTGGATTTAAATAATGAGTAATACATTTTGGGGCATGGAGATTACAGCAGAACAATTACTTATTGGGTTTGGCGACACACTTTATATGGTCACGGTTTCCCTTTTATTTTCAGCACTTATCGGTCTACCTCTCGGTATTTTGCTTGTCATTACTCGAAAGGGACATATCTTGGACAACACGTGGGTCTTCAACTTCTTAAATCCGATCATCAATATCTTGCGTTCGGTACCGTTCATCATTTTACTCGTCGCCATTATTCCATTGACAAGAATCATTGCCGGCTCAGCAATAGGCACAACCGCAGCAATTGTTCCACTTGTCTTTTACGCAGCACCATATATTGCGAGACTCGTCGAAAACTCTTTACTTGAAGTCGACAAAGGAATCATTGAAGCCGCTCAGTCTATGGGGGCAACTGTTCCACAAATCATCTTTAAATTCTTAATACCAGAAGGCTTGAGTTCCCTTATTCTCACCTTCACCACCGCAACAATCGGCTTAGTCGGAGCATCAGCTATGGCCGGTGCAGTTGGAGCGGGAGGCGTCGGTGACTTAGCCATCACTTATGGATATCAACGGTTCGACACTATGACCATGATCGTCACCGTAGCAGCACTTGTCATCATCGTTCAAATATTACAATCAACTGGAAACATGGTTTCAAAACAAATAAGAAGAAGATAACTGGAGGTAGGAAAAATGAAGAAATTTGTATTGATATTAATCGTATTAACATTAAGTTTATTGGCAGCTTGTGGTAAAGAAGATGAAGGAAGCGCAGAAGGATCGAAAAAAGTAAAAGTCGGCGTTAGCGGCGGAGACACACGTACATGGGATTACATCGCTGAAATTGCAAAAGAAAAAGGACTAGAAATTGAACTCGTTAAATTTAACGACTATGTTCAACCAAACATAGCTTTGGCAGAAGGCGAAATCGATGCCAACGCATTCCAAACTATCTCTTACTTTGACGAATTTAAAGCAGATCAAAAACTAGACCTTGAAGCAATCGCATCAACCGTTATCGCTCCAATGGGTCTCTATTCGAAAAAACACAAAGCACTTGAAGATTTACCAGATGGCGCAACTATCGCTTTACCGAACGAAGGAACAAATTTTGGCCGCGCTCTACTTCTTCTTCAAGAAGCGGGTTTAATCACATTAACAGACGACTTTGAAGGTATTGGTGCTGAAGACAAAATTAAAGACAATCCGAAAAACTTAAAAATTGAAGCTGTCGCAGCAGGTAACACACCACGTTTCCTTGACGACGTTGACGCGTCAATCATCAACAACAACTTTGCAGTAGAAGCAGAAATTGCTTTAGATGAAGCCCTATTCCACGAGAGCGCAACAGCAAAACCATACATTAACATCATTGCTGCACAAACTGGTGATGCTGACCGACCAGAATTACAACAACTCGTCGAAATTTACCACTCAGAAGAAGTGAAAAACTTCATCATTGAAGAGTACAAAGGCAGCTCAATTCCAACATTCGTTTCACTCGAAGAACTATTAAACTACAAAGACTCTTGGAAATAAAAGAATCAACTTGCTCTTTATATAGAAGAAAGGCGGCGGAAATTACAATTTCCGCCGCCTTTTTGCTTTCTCTAGCGTTTCGTGAAAAGATCTTATTACTGCTTTTGGCTAACGCCAAAAGCCTTTTCTGTTTGGGGCACCCTTGTTCAGGCAACCAGATAATCTCGATTCCAACTTGGAGCTCTATTTTTTCAACTTGGCCTTCAAATTTTCCAACTTGGACCATGATTTTTCCAACTTGGAGCTCATATTTTCCAACTGAGCAATCGCTCACCAACTTCTATCATTTAAAACTTGCATCGTATCTATGAAACATGCTATTTTCATATAAAATACTGCAAAAATTCCATCTAGCAAAGGAGCATTTCTATCGACAAAAAGAGGATTCCACCTAAATCGATTCAAATTTACAAACGTCTCCTCCACCGCATTCCGATAAATCATCCCATTCGTCAAGAAGTCGAAAATAAAATCAATATGACCGAAGCTGGATACTTTGGAGAATGCTATGTGGACAATTTTTTAAAACAAATTGTCTTTCCAAAACACTATACGATCCTAAAAGATGTCCATATTCCCCTGGAACAAAATTCCTACCTCCAAATAGACACCCTAATCATCACTAGAAAATACATATGTGTTCTTGAAATAAAAAATATTAAAGGCAAAATTCATTTTCAACGCAATCCTAATCAACTAATCCGAGACCTAAATGGAGAAACTACATCATACAAATGTCCCGAACAACAACTCAAGAGACATATAAAAAAACTCCACATCTTTTTAAAACAGTCGAAAATTAATATGCCAGTCAAAGGACTTATCGTATTCGCTTATTCAAAAACACATATTATTCAACCACCCCAATTTGCCAAAATCACCATGGGCTGCGATATTTCTGAGCATATTGAAGAGTATAACGAATTGCCCGATGTCATTTCGCAAAACACTTTTAATCGCTTACTGTCAATAATCGCAAATCAATCAACCGAATTTGTACCGAAACCTCTCGCACAAACCTACAACCTAGAACTCTCACACTTCCGAACAGGTCTAATATGTCCTATCTGTCTTCACAAAATTACCAACAAAAAACATTGCTCATTTTGTAAAACTTCTTGTAGTATCATGCAACAACAGGCAATTGAGGACTGGTTCTACCTATGCAAAGACACCATATCCAACAGAGAATGCGTTTACTTTCTTGAACTAAAAGATAAATTCGCAGCTAACTACATACTCACAAAGCTGCAGTTAGACAAAATGAATGATCATAGATATCGACACTACACACTTTCCCAATCCTTTGGACTAACTAATAAATCGTCACCCATAATATAGAAGATTGGCGGCTTAAAATACAATTTCGGCCGCCCTTCTGTTTTAGTGTTTTGAAAGAGCCTTAATACTGCTTTTGGCTAACGCCAAAAGCCTTTTCTGTTATAACACCCTTCGTTCAGGCATCCAAAAGCCTCGATTCCAACTTGGAAAGCTATTTTTCCAACTTGGCCTTCAAATTTTCCAACTTGGCCCACGTTTTTTCCAACTTGGCGACCATATTTTCCAACTGAGCAATCGCTCACCAAAAATCCCATTAGAAAAACCCGCCAAGCGACAGCGGGTGGGGCCATTCAAGAAGCTTTTTTCTCTTGGATTGGTACTTTCATCTGACTTTATGTTATGCAAACCTTAATACTGCTTTTGGCCGCCGCCAAAAGCCTTTTCTGGTATAACACTCTTCGTTCAGGCATCCAAAAATCTCGATTCCAACTTGGATAGCTATTTTTCCAACTTGGCCTTCAAATTTTCCAACTTGGACCACGTTTTTTCCAACTTGGCGACCATATTTTCCAACTGAGCTATCGCTCACCAAAAATCCCATTAGAAAAACCCGCCAAGCGACAGCGGGTGGGGCCATTCAAGATGCTTTTTTCTCTTGGATTGGTACTTTCATCTGACTTTATGTTATGCAAACCTTAATACTGCTTTTGGCCGCCGCCAAAAGCCTTTTCTGTTTGGGACACCCTTCGTTCAGGTCTCTTAAGAATCTGAGTAGAGCATGCCCTTTTTGTTCTTCTGCCACGTTACACTAACCATGATTGTAATTCCTAACACAACAAATCCTAGAATGAATGGATATATGATATTCACGTCATATAGGACACCCGCTAATAGTGGACCTATTACGTTTCCTATGCTCATATAGGCATTGTTCATACCCATTGCAAAGCCTTGTTCATTACCAGCAAGTTTTGAAATGAGTGTATTCAAAACGGGTCGTAATATAGATGTTGCAAGGAACACCACTAATGTAATCATAAAGAACAATACATATGTTGATGCAAATAATGATAGGAAGAAACATACCGCTGTGACTGCAATAAAGACATTCAAAATGATACCTTCTCCAAATCGGCGAACGAGACGCTCGACTACTAACAGTTGCATGACTACACTCACGATACCTGTTGATGTAATCATCACGGCAATTTGTTTCGGCGTTGCACCAAATTGATTATCCACAAACAACCCGAGTACAGATTCATAAGCCATTAATCCAAAACTCATAACGAGCGTGATAATTAATGGAATAAAGTAAGGCTTGTGTATAGATTGTGCTAGCTTTTTAAGCATTGCATCTTGTTCATTTGGACCACCCGTTTCTGGAGTCACTTCTCTACTTTCTTTCAGTACAATAACGGAGAATATAACTGAAACTAACGACACCATTGCAGAGACTAGTAAAGGCAGTTTTAAGTCATAGTCTGCTAAAAATCCACCTATTCCTGGGCCTATCACAATTCCTAAAGACATCGCAGCAGAAATATAACTATTGCCTTTCGCACGTTGATCCATTGTCGTGATATCAGCGACGTACGCAAAAATGGCTGGTATTAACAGTGCTGCCCCTATCCCACCAATTACACGGGACAAATATAACACCCAAATGGAATCAGAGAAATAAAAGACAAACATTGAAATCGTCAAACCGCTTAGACCAGCGATAATCATCTTACGTCGACCTACTTGATCCGCCCATTTCCCTGCAATTGGTGACATTATAAATTGCGCTCCTGCGAAAATCGCAATCATCAAACCTGCTGCCATTCCACCTTCACCAATTGATACCAAATACGCTGGCAAAATCGGAATAATAATTCCAAAACTCCCAATCGCAATAAACATATTAATCATTAACACAATAATTTTCTTTTTCTGCTCTGGTAACATTCAATATCCAACTTTCTTTATAAACACTTTACCTATCTAAACCTAAATCCTATCTTACCGTCAACACATTTGATTCAGAACATTTATAAATTGTTTCTACTATAAGATAATACCAGAACTTACAAACTCTGATTTATAAAAAGTAGATTCTCACACAATTATCGACAAGTTTCCACATAATTCGATTAAATATGTAAATAGTCATGTAAAAAAAATTCTTTTCAACTATAATAATGATATGTAATCGTTACTATAATACAAAAAAATTGTTATATAAAGTAATAATATTGAGATATTACCTATAAAGTTTTATTTATACGAGAGGTGTTATGAGTGGTAGGAAAAGAATATTCACCAGAAAATGTTCTCCAATTTATTGAAGATTCCAATGAACGGTGCAAAATTTTAGGATTAAATCCAAATATTGTACCTGATCCAATATTAATTCCATCTACACAATTAAAACAAATTCAAAGAGACAACAAAGAAGTTTTAGATGTTGTAGAATTTTTTATTCCTGAATTTTTAGGTATGGTAAAAGGTACACCTTTGCTTATCGTTTTGACTGATAATCAAGGTGTCATTATGTACATTGAAGGCGATAATACGATTAAAAGTGTAATCGAGCAACTTGGTTTTAAAACGGGGATTCAATTTATCGAAGAAAATAGTGGTACAAATTGTATTAGCTTAGCTCTTGATAATAATTCCCCTATCGAAATTGTCGGTTCACAACATTACCATGATTTCCTTGCGCATTCTGCTTGTTATTCCGTTCCTTTTAGAGATCATCGGACAAATAAAACTCTTGGCACAGTATCTCTAATGACAAGTTTAAGTTTTAAGGATCCTTTACTTCTCTCTTTATTATCTGTTGTCGGAACTAGTATCGAGCGTGAAATAAAACTTCGTGAACAAAATAAAGATTTAAATGTGTTAAATCAGGTAGTAACTGAATCTTCCCATACGGCTATGGTTTTAACTGATCAACTTGGACGTATTACAGAATTTAATCTTTATGCCGAAATACTGACTGGCTTAAAACGAAATGATGTATTGAAGAAAACAGCTCAAGAATTACCGATTGTTGGAGAATGGATACAAAAGATCATTCAGTCAAAAGAGAGCTTTAATGAAATAGAAGTCATTTTCAAAAACCCTGATTCCTCAAAAGAAACCATCTGTTTATTTGATGGTCGACCAATTTATAGTGTCAATAAATATTTGATAGGTACCGTAGTAAGCTTCCGAGACATCACAGAGCGTTATGAGAACCAGCTTCTAATGAAGCACCACGCTCATCATGACGAATTAACTGGTCTCCCTAACAGGAGATATTTCCAAAACTATGTAAATGGAGTCCTCGAATCACATGATCAGGACCGTTCTCTGTCTATTTTCTTGCTCGACCTAGATCGATTTAAATTAATAAACGATACACTTGGTCATGCAAAAGGAGATACATTACTCGTTGAAATTGCTCGACGATTAGATATGTATTTACATAATAGAGGGAAACTATTTAGAATGGGCGGTGATGAATTTACCATTGCCATCATTAATTTCAATACGATCGAAGATCTCAAACAAATCGCAAGTGAAATTATTGAAATTGTACGCAAACCATTTGTCATTCAAAATCTTGAGTTTCATATCAGTACAAGCATTGGTATAGCGATTTATCCGAATGATGGATCTGATATAAATACACTTTTCTCTCATGCTGACAGTGCTATGTACTTAGCAAAAGATCGCGGGAAAAATGGCTACTGTTTCTACAACTCAGATATGGCCGATGAGTCAATTCAAAAACTGACTCTCGAATCAGAGCTAGAATTAGCCATAAAAAACAATGATCTTGTCCTTCATTATCAACCACAAATTGATTTGCGGACAAATCAAGTAGTTGGTGTGGAAGCGTTACTGCGTTGGAACCATCCAGACCTAGGTCTTGTTCCTCCAGATAATTTTATTCCGCTTGCAGAAGAAATGGGCTTAATGGTAAATCTAGGTGAATGGGTACTTATTCATGCCTGCAGACAAATGAAAACATGGCATGATCAAGGGTTTTCATCGCTAAAAGTATCAATCAATTTGTCTCCACAAGAATTCTTAAAACAACAACTGGTAGATAAAATTAAGCAAGTTTTACTAGAAACAGGCTTAAGTCCACAATCTTTGGAATTGGAAATTACAGAATCAATGACCATGGATGTCATACGCTCTACATCTGTTTTAGAGGAATTGAGTGAAATTGGCATACAAATTGCGATTGATGATTTTGGGACTGGTTATAGTTCATTAAACTATTTAAAGAATTTCCATATTCATCGCTTAAAAATCGACCGTAGTTTCATTCATGACATGATGAGTGGTCAAAAAGGCGAAAAAATTGTTGGAACGATCATTTCCATCGCCCATGCTCTCGACTTAAAAGTGATTGCAGAAGGTGTAGAAACTGAAGAACAGCTGCACTTCCTTAACAACTTAAATTGTGATGAAATACAAGGCTACTATTATAGCAATCCTTTGCCTGCAAATGATTTCGAAAAAAAATTCATATTAAATTCAACTCGAGGTGTGATTCAACTATGAAGTCAATTGCAACTATCCTTGTAGAACATCTAAAATCTTTCCAGGTCACACATGCTTTCGGTGTGCCTGGTAAAGCCATCGTCCCACTTTTACTTGCTATGGAAAAGAACGAACTCGATTTCGTTCTTAGCAGACATGAGTCAGGCGCTGGTTTTATGGCAGGAGGTTATGCACGACAAAACAATACATTGGGTGTTGCAATCGGAACTTCCGGACCCGGTGGCACTAACTTGCTTACATCTGCAGGACAAGCAAAAGCCTATAACTTACCCATTCTTTTTATTACGGGACATCCTTCTGTCAAAGAATCAGGCCGGGCTATGGGTCAAGATTCCAGCGTATTTGGCACCGATCTTGTAAAAATGTTTGAACCTGTTACTCTTTTTAGCGCGAGAGTGGACCGAGCGGACCAATTCCCGCTTTATTTCCAACACGCACTTGAAACAGCTTTAACTGGACGTAAAGGTCCCGTTCATTTATCAATACCGGCAGATGTACTTATGGAAGAAATCGAACCATTTACTCTGACATTACCGCACTTACAACAACCGGTTTCACCTTATATGAACGAAGTGAAAACCTTGCTCGATCATGCCAAAAAACCTCTCCTATTCCTCGGAAAAGGTGTGCATATTTCACAAGCTTATGATGAAGTAAAGTATCTTTCACTTCAATATCATATACCTGTCATCACAACACCCGGCGGAAAAGGAACCATCCGTACCGATCATCCAGGATATCTAGGTCCATTCGGATTAGGGGGAACTCAAGCCGCAAGTGATTATTTAAACGAAGGCGTCGACTTACTTATCGTCATCGGAACAAAACTAACAGACATGACATTAGCTGGATTCACAGCAAACATGCATCCAAAACAAGTCATTCAATTTGACATAGAACCAACTTTTGTCGGTAAATCGATTCCTGTGCCTACATTGCCTATCATCGGAGATGCAAAAGTAAACCTTCAAGCGATTCTCGACCCTGCCATTCTTGAAATCGCTGCAACGTCATTAGTGGAAAGAGAATCAATTGTAATTCCTGCTTCGCCAACAGAAAAAATATCTGCAGTTGCTGCAGTCAAACTGATGCGTAAACACTTATCTGCTGAGACCATTCTATTTGGCGATGATGGGAGTCATACTTTCTATGCAATTCAACATTTTGATATTGAACAAGAAGGTACATTCTTTGCAGACGATGTTTTCGGTACAATGGGTCATGCCATCGGATACGCGATAGGTGCAAAAATTGCCCATCCTAAGCAAGCGATTGCATGCTTGACTGGAGACGGCTGTATGATGATGCACGGCGCTGAAATCTCAGTTGCTGTCTGTCACGACTTGCAAATTCCCTTTATCGTCTTAAACAATGGACGCCTCGACATGGTAGACAAAGGGATGCGTTATAACTTAGGTCGATCAATTGGAACTGTTTATGAATATCCTGCAAACCTAAGCCTCTTTGGTGAATCACTAGGTGCAGCAGCTTTCCGTTGCTTTACAGCAGAAGAAGTTGAAGAAGCCCTTATCTTTGCTCAAACTTACTATGGACCTACTGTTATCGAAATCATGGTGGATCCCGAAGAAATTCCACCTACTCTGAAGCGTGGCTAACTAACTGACCTACTCCCCACAATTTGTGGGGAGTTTTTTGTGTACTCATTTCCATTTCTCAAAACCCATAATTTTACTATTACAACTAAACTCACAAATTTTATAACTAGCTTTACTTGTCACTGGAGACCATGGTAAAACATAATCTCCATATTTGACTCATAACCTAGTTATCCTATAGGATTAATTAATATAATGAATTTCATTATTCTATTAATTTCACTTTTCTTCAAAAAGGAGTTGTACACATTATGCGCTATGGATTTTGGTTACCTATTTTCGGAGGTTGGTTGCGCAACGTGGATGATGAAAACATGCCCCCTACCTTCGATTACGCAAAGCAAGTGATACAAGCAGGCGAAAAATTAGGCTTTGATACTACCCTTATTGCTGAACTTTACTTAAACGATATAAAAGGACCAGAATCCGACTCATTGGAAGCTTGGTCAACAGCAGCCGCGCTAGCTGCAGTCACTGAAAAAATCGAAATTATGGTAGCTGTTAGACCAGGTTTCCATAACCCCGCCGTCACTGCTAAAATGGCGGCCAATATCGATCACATAAGCAATGGACGTTTCACTTTAAATGTCGTATCAGCTTGGTGGGAAGAAGAAGCCAAACAATACGGTGGTATCTTTACTGAACATGACGCGCGTTATGATCGTACCGAAGAATTTATCGATGTGCTCAAAGGATTGTGGACAGAAGAGGTCTTTTCATACAAAGGGTCATTTTATAATATTGAAAATGCACACCTACATCCAAAGCCCGTTCAACAACCGAACCCAATTCTTTACGCAGGTGGCGAAAGTCCTCGAGGAAAAGAAACGATAATTGCTGGCTGTGATGCTTACGTTATGCACGGTGGAACTGTCGAAGAAATCACTACTAAAATCAATGACATGAAATCCTTACGCAAGCAAGCTGGAAAAGATCCGTTCCAATCTTTTGGAATGGCTGCATATATCATTTGTAGGGACACAGAAGAACAAGTTCAACTTGAGTTGCAACGAATTACTGATACGAAAGAATCAAGCGCATATGCTGGATATAATGACTTCGTCAACAAATCGCAACTTGAACAACAAGTGAAACTTTACGACTACTCAGTTTCGAATCGTGGATTAAGACCCAACCTGATCGGCACACCAGAACAAATTGCCAATCAAATTATTGCTTACGAACAAGCAGGTCTTGATCTCTTATTGCTACAATTCTCACCGCAACTTGAAGAAATGGAACAGTTTGCAAAAAAAGTAATGCCACTCGTTGAAAGCAAAAGAGCTCAACTAATCTGACCATCGGAGGACAAAGTTATGACTAAAGTATATGTACTTCATGAAAATAGCGAATGGACTGTCCATTTAACAAAACGTCTTGAAGAACTACAAGTACCTTACGAAGAATGGCATCTCGATCAAGGGATTGTTAATTTAACAGAGGCTCCACCTGAAGGAATTTTCTACAATCGAATGAGTGCCTCTTCACATACGAGAAATCATCGCTACGCTCCTGAACTTACTTCTGCCGTCTTAGCGTGGCTTGAGCACCATAACCGCACCGTTTTCAACGGCAGCAACGCCTTAAGACTCGAGCTAAGCAAAGTACTTCAGTACACTGCATTAGAAGCTTCAGGAATCAAAACGCCGAAAACTATTGCAGCTGTGGGTAAAGAAAATATTGTGAAAGCAGCTCAAGAGCTAGGAGAAAGCTCGTTTATCACCAAGCATAACCGTGCTGGTAAAGGACTTGGGGTTCAATTATTTCACTCAATCGAAGGGTTACGCGCCTATATAGATGGACCAACTTTCGAAGAACCTGTTGACGGTATCACTTTAATCCAACAATATATTAAGGCACCTGAACCTTACATTACTCGATGTGAATTTATAAACGGCAAATTCCAATACGCAGTAAAAGTCGACACATCTGAAGGTTTCGAACTGTGTCCAGCAGACACGTGTCAAATTGACGATATGTTCTGCCCGGTTGGCGAAACTCAACCCGAAACAAGGTTAACTCAACCGAAATTCCAAATTATTGAGAACTTTAATGACCCAATTATTGAAAAATACGAGAACTTCCTTAAACAAAGTGAAATCAAAGTTGCCGGCATAGAATTCATCCGTAACACAAATGGTGACATTTACACATACGACGTCAACACAAACACCAACTACAACGCTGATGCCGAAAAAGAAGCCGGTCGCTACAACATGCTTCAACTTGCAAAAATGCTTAAAGCAGAACTCGAAAAGAAGTACTTCAAAGTCGAATCTGTTTAAACTAGAGAAGAGCGGCCGTGTTTGAAAACGGTCGCTCTTTTCATTATGTTACCTTATTTTACAATTACCGCTAAACTCGCTATTTTTACAACTAAATCTTCATTTTTTACTACTAAATGTACCAAAATTACAACTAAACTAAAATTCACACCAAATCTATCAATAACATCCTTATTTAACATGTCCAAATCATATTTGTGGGCTTCCCCTTCGTTACCATCCACAAATTCGTGATAAACTAGAAACATTAGAACAGGAGTGATCATTTAATGCGTGTAGCTATTTTCGATTTTGACGGGACACTGTACCCCCAAGAAACATTTAAACTGATGATGAATTATATGAAAAAACATCCTATTCACTCTTCAAAATATCAACCTTTTTACCGAGCACTAATGAAACCATATCTTGCGTATAAATTAAAACTATATCCTGAGAACAAAATGAAAGCGAAATCGATGCAACTCTATTTAAATGCATTAAAAGATATGCCTCAACAAGAAATTGAAAATTATTTTAAAGATATGTCTAAAGAAATGCACAATGAACTTAACTTTAAAGTCGTTGATCGTTTGAAAAAGCACCTAAAAGAAGGCGATCATGTCCTGTTAGTTTCAGGTGCCTTCACTCAAATGTTGCACGAAGTAACACGGGACCTTGCTATACATGAAGTAATTGGCACACAAATTCCAATAAAAAACGGCACTGTTGATACGGACAACGCCATTTATCACATTCAAGGTGAACGCAAAAACGAAAAGATAGAACAAGCACTTCAAGGCTTCGACATCGACTGGGAAAACAGCTCTGCCTATGGTGACAGCATCTCAGATATCACAGTTCTGGAACTAGTCGGAAACCCAGTAGCCGTCCGACCTGAATCAAGACTACAAGCAATTGCGGAAGAACGGAAATGGGAAATCCTGTGGTAAACAACTGAATCGGTTCTATCCAGATGTAATGCATTGAGCTGGAGCTATACTATCAGCCCCTTTTTTCTGTCTTAAGGCTTTCCCCAATGGCGGTAGTTGTTCACTCAATATCCACTCTTCACTAAAGCTACATATGGTAAACTTAAATAAAAAAGGATGTATCCCTTATGAAACGCTTTGTCTTAATCATTCCAATCATGATAATCGTTGCATTCCTAGCAATGTGGCTTATTGAGAAAAAATATGCAGAAGTACCTTTTGATTCACGTATCCTCATTTCAATAGGAGGCTCTATCTTCTCCGGTATCATTGCCTACTTCCTACTCAGACATGATGTTCACCAAGTAGATCCAAAACCAATTGGATCAAACAAAAAGAAGCGCTGACTACTCGCGCTTCTTTTTAATTAAGATCACAAAAACGCCTGATCGCAATTTTGCGATCAGGCGTTTTTTAAATCATATTATTTTGATGCAACTTTTGCAACGCGTTTTGCACCGATATATTTTGAACCCCAATAGTATGGATCATTAATCTTAGCTACTGAAACACCTTTACTTGATGAAGAATGTACAAACTTTCCTTTACCGATGTAAATTCCAGCGTGAGAAACACCTTTACCTGAAGTATTGAAAAATACTACATCACCAGCTTTTAGGTTTTTCTTAGAAACTTTTTTTCCAGTTGAATACATTGCTTTAGTCGTTCTTGGCAATTTCACTCCAACTTTTTTATATACATAACCAACAAATCCTGAGCAATCAAAGCCTTTTGTTGTCGTTCCGCCATAAACATAATTTGTACCCATTACTTTTTTTGCAGCTGATATTACTTGCGTAGATTTAATTCCACTAGCTGCATCCGCATGATTTGCGAAAGGTGCAATAAATAAAAATAATGCAATTGTACACATTGAAATGACTTTAAACAACTGAGACTGTAATTTCATAAATTTGAATCCTCCGTTTGGCCAATGGCTATAATTTACTGATAAATTAACTATTATCATCATAACATCGACAAAACCTTTTATGGTTTACAGTTATGTAACAAACTCGTTACATTTGATTACATTTTAAATATTTCATGTAACATTTTATAACTTCTTAAAATATCTTCGTATATTATAAAAACTGTCTAGACGAGATCCTTCTTTAAAGTTGCTTTAGTATACAAATAATGACACATGAAATACCCAAAAATCATTCCGATTGTATCTACTCCAACGTCATAAAACCTTCCATTTCGATGAAAATAGAGCTGAAGAATTTCAGTTAACAATGCAAACATTAAACATAAAACGAATGTACCCTTATAATTTTCAATCCAATTGAATAGGAAAAAGAATAGCAATGCAAAACCTGCAAAATGTCCTATCTTCTGAAACAAAAAAAACGTACTATTTAATTGAAAATCACTAATAATGAATAATTGACTAATATTTGGTGCACTTTGAAACTCGAAATTCACATATTGATTATAAATAAAAAGCTGTGGATCTGACGTACAACTTCCCACCAGGATAATAACAGCCCACATTACTGTAAGTATTCGAAAAAACAAATCCAACATCCTCTCATTTCCATACACTCATTCTCTCATGTAAGAGTATTCTTTGAAAACAATATACCTAAAATTGAATAAACAAGCATCTATTATTCTTCCAAAGATGCAATTTTGGTAGTGCTAAGCCTACCCATATCCCTTCAACCATAAAATGTTAAGATGGTATTAGCAATAAGTAATATAATCGATCAAACAAAAGGAGAATTCTATGACTATTGAATTAACGTATTCTGGTGAATATCAAGAATTAGTGTCACCAGAACTTGAAGCGAAATTAAACGTTATTCATGACAACCTTCAAAATAAAACAGGTGTTGGCTCAGAATTTTTAGGATGGCATGATTGGACAAGCCGTATGAGCGAGACTTTTCTTCAAAACATTCAAGAAACGGCTGACCGTATTCGTAAAAATTCTGATGTCTTAGTCGTTATCGGAATTGGTGGTTCTTATTTAGGGTCAAAAGCGGTTATTGAAGGATTGACTCCGTATTTCCATACTAATCCTGATACGGAAGTGCTTTATGCAGGTCATCAGGTTAGTGGTGAATACTTAGCGAAACTCATGAAATATTTAGATGACAAAGAGGTTACTCTAAATGTCATTTCGAAATCTGGTACAACCACTGAACCGGCTCTTGCGTTTCGATTCCTTCAAAAATATATGGAAGATCGTTACGGTGAAGATGCTGTTTCAAGAATCATTGTTACTACAGATGCTGAAAAAGGTTCGTTACTAAGTTTATCTAGAGAAAAAGGATACCAACGATTTGAAGTACCAGCTGACATTGGTGGACGCTATTCTGTATTAACAGCTGTTGGCTTGCTTCCAATTGCTGTAGCTGGCTATTCTATTCACGATTTAGTAAATGGTGCAAGGGATGCTGAAAAAGACTTCCAACAATTCGACATACACTCAAACACAGCCATTCAATATGCTGTCATTCGAAATCATTTATACAATCAAAATTACTCCATAGAAATATTAGCAACATTCGAACCAAAACTTTCTTACTTGCAAGAATGGTGGAAACAATTGTTTGGAGAAAGTGAAGGAAAAGATCAAAAAGGCCTCTTCCCTGCATCGGTTTCATTCTCTACCGATCTGCATTCACTTGGTCAGTACATTCAAGATGGACAACGCATCCTATTCGAATCTTTCCTTATTATAGAAGAAAAAGCGAATGATCTTTCTGTTTTCACAGCAGAAAACAATGGTGATGAGTTGAATTATTTAAGTGGCTTATCATTGAATGAGTTCAACTTAGCTTGCTATGAAGCGACTTCAAGTGCTCACTTATCTGGTGAAGTACCACAAATTGGTCTTACCATTAAAGAACTTAATGAAACCAACATTGGCTACTTGCTTTATTTCTATATGGTATCTTGTGCATACAGCGCGTATCTATTAGAAATTAACCCATTTGATCAACCAGGTGTGGAAGACTATAAAACAAATATCTTTAAAATCCTTAAAAAACCAGGATATTAATTACTAGCATTCCTATATTAGATGCAAAAAAAGCGGCTTACACATAATTGTGTGTGAGCCGCTTTTTCATGATTAGGGATAGGAAACTTCTCCTATTTAATACGTAGTTCACTTTCTTTATCAAAGAAGTGACCTCTTGCTACATCAAATGACAAATCAATTGCTTCTCCAGGTTGAACTGGGTTACTTGAATCGATTCGTGCAATAAATTCTTGACCTTCAATATTTGAGTAGACCATTAATTCAGCACCAGTAAGCTCAGAAACTTCTACTTTCAAACGTAGAGTTTGGCTTCCTATTGGAGCTTCGCTTGTAATATGTTCAGGACGAATTCCTAAGATTAATTCTTTGCCTTCGTATCCTTGCTCTTTTAAGTATGTAGCGTGGTTAGGAGTAATCGCAATTGATGTACCATCTATAACAAATTGTCCATTAACCATTTTACCGTTAAAGAAGTTCATAGAAGGAGATCCGATAAATCCACCAACAAACACATTATCAGGTGTATCGTATACTTCTTTTGGTGTACCAATTTGTTGAACAAGTCCGTCTTTCATAACAACGATTCGAGAAGCCATTGTCATTGCTTCTGTTTGGTCATGTGTTACATAAATTGTTGTCGTTTTTAAACGTAAGTGTAATTTGGCAATTTCAGCACGCATTTGCACACGTAACTTGGAATCAAGATTAGATAAAGGTTCATCCATTAAGAACAGTTTCGCATCACGTACAATCGCACGACCTAATGCCACACGTTGACGTTGTCCGCCTGATAGCGCTTTCGGTTTACGGTCTAAATAATTTTCTAAACCTAAAATTTCTGCTGCATTTTTAACGCGTTTATCAATATCATCTTTTGAGAACTTACGTAACTTTAAGCCAAACGCCATATTTTCATAAACTGACATATGTGGGTATAAGGCATAGTTTTGAAATACCATCGCAATATCGCGATCTTTTGGTGCTACATCATTCATTCTTTTGCCATCGATATAGAAATTTCCAGAAGAAATATCTTCAAGACCTGCAATCATGCGTAATGTTGTCGACTTACCACAACCTGATGGACCAACAAAGACAATAAACTCTTGATCTGTTACTTCTAAATCAAAATTCGAAACTGCTGAAACATTATTATCATATACTTTAGTAATATTTTCTAAAACTAGATTTGCCAATCCATCCACAACCTTTGCTTATTTTTTAGATACGATTTCTTTTTCATCTGATAACACTAGTAGGGCTGCACCTAACATTCCCGCTTCATTGCCAAATTTCGCTCTTTTCACTTCTAATGGTTTTAATAACAATGGTTCTAGTGCATTCATTAACAGATCCCACCAGCTATCAGCTGAATCTGAAACTCCTCCACCGATAACCACGCAATCCATATCTAGTACTGCTTGCAGTGAACTAATTACGATAGCTAAATCACTCGTGAATTTTTGTGTAACCGCTTGCGCAACCGTATGTCCTTCTAGAGCAAGTTGGAATAAATGATTCGGTGAGACTAATTGGTTGTTTTCATCGACAATACTTTGTTCTGCGATGATTCTTCTTAATGCAGTTCCTGAAACGTATTGTTCGCTACATCCTGGTCTACCACAACTACATACATGACCGCCTGGATATAAAATCGTGTGCCCTACTTCACAGGCACCACCATGTGTGCCATTCATGATTATTCCGTCCTCAACGAATCCACCACCAAGGCCTGTTCCTAAAGTTAAACAAAGTGTGCGTCGGAAGCCTTTTGCTGCTCCTAACATGGATTCTGCAAGACTTGCACAATTTGCATCGTTATTCACTTCTACTCGTAAACCACTAGCTTTTTCTAATAATGTTTTCACTTCTGTTCCTTGCCAACCAGGCAACGTTTCAGTTTCAAAAGTAATGACGCCTTTTTCTGCGTCTACCATTCCTCTTGTACCAATTCCAATTGCTTGTACCTCAGGATGATCTTTTAATATTTGAAGTATCTTCATTTCTAAATAAGGATATAAAGGGACTTCAGTTGGTACTATAAGGTCTTCTAATACTTGACCATCAGAGCCTACAATTCCCATGCGTACTTTTGTTCCACCTATATCAACGCCAAGAACTTTCATTAAGGCTTAACCTCCATATGCGAAAATCTAGTAATATTTTAAACTATCTCTTAATCATACATGATTTTACTGATACGTCTATAATTGATTTTTCAGCAAATTCAATTTATCTTCATTTTGTTTCGACATTCTGATGTTTCTAAAATGAATAAAATGGCTAGGGTACTTACTTTAACAATAAGTACTATATAAGTTTTTTTAGTACATATAATAAGAATAACATAACTTCTACTGGTAAAAAATCCTTTTTGTTTACGCTTACAATCTCGATTTTCACATATAGTTAAACTCCCTTCGCCAGGTTCAATTCAAAAATTCAAAAAATCCAGTAGCGATAATCGCTACTGGATTTTCTTAGTATTATTATATAACTGACTTCTTAGCTCACCTTAGAATAATGATTCTCTGCCATTTGCAGATCTTGATATTTGTTTAGTAAGATATCAAGCTCTTGACTACATAGTATTACACTGGAATGGGTCCTACCCAATTTCATTGCTCTATTGTACATTATTTTTTGTTTCAATTTAATATGTCCTAATAAAATTACTTTCTTATCTAAACTTCTCATCTATCTTCCATCCTCCATACATTTATATTTAAAAACTAGTTTTTAGATCGACTGATAATATTGCACAAGGAACATCATAAATGATTGGTCTTGTAAAAAATTGTCGCTTTGTGTAAATATGAACATTGTTCATTAATTTGTAACATTTATAAAATAATATGAATAAATTTGTTGCTTTCCTTGCAATTTTATTTAACGTAATTTTCGCATTCCGAAACTTCTTTTTGCCAGTCTTGCAATTTTTTTATGTAAACAAGGATCGTTAGCGTCATTTCACACTTGGCAAGTAATCTAAAGTTGAAGAACTATATTACTGAAAACAATTCTAAATAGGTACTTTTCACGAATTTTGCCCATAACAAAATTAAAGCCGACAGTATGAACTGCCGGCATTTTTATTATGAATTTCCTTTTAATTGGTTTTGGGCTTGTGCTACTAAACGCTTAGTAATTTCTCCGCCAACGGAACCGTTAGCACGCGCTGTAGCATTTTCACCTAGTTGTACTCCGAATTCTTGTGCGATTTCATACTTCATTTGATCCAAAGCTTGTTTTGCACCAGGTACTGATAATTTATTGCTTGAATTGTTGTTTGCCATTTTGCTCACCTCCTTGGTACTAATAGAATGGTCGATTTTCAGAAAATCATGCAAGCTGAAAAAATTTTTTCGTACTTTCAAAATTTTCATTATTATTAACATGCTCAAATCCAATAAAAAAATTAGTAATCGAAAAATTTTGAACACATTTAAAAACCCTTCCAGCAATAAAGTTAGAAGGGCATAAATGATGTTTAATTAGTACTTTATATTCTTCTCTTTCTGACAACGATTTCACCTGTAACAACTTTTTCTTTAATGACTTTTACACGTTCTTTCGGTAATTGGAACACGAATCAACTCTTCATCATTTGTTTCAATTGGAGGTGTATGACTATCAAAATAAATATGTTCTACATATATTTCTTCTTTAGTAACCGTTTGAGCACCATCATATGAGAAGTCTGTATGCCCTTGCAATTGCTGATTTTGGTTATGGTTTACATCTTCATCATACAGACCTCTTGTATTCTCATGCGTAGTGAATCCTTGTTGATTTAATGGATGCGAGGCGTTTTTGATTCTTTATTTAGCGCACTTTCATTATACTGCATCGATTGCTCTTCATTAGATTTCCACTCATTTTCTAAACCATATGTCTCGCTTTCAAATAGAAATCCCATATTTTACAGGTACAAACATGGTTCTTAAGGAATCCTATCAATAATATTATGGAAGAATAGGCACAGATTATAAGGAGGTACATATGGAAGAAGAAAACATTCATTTAGTGTCAGCTCTTCACGACATCAAGCAAGAGTTGAATCGTATAGCTGAATCATTGTATATACTAGCCAATAGGCCGCCTGATCAAGCCCAAAGTTTTCATGGAATAGAAGAGAAATTAAGAAAAATAGGCTCTTATGTTGAAGATTTATCATTGAGAAAATGATTGATCCTTAAGAAGTATAATTAACTTCATCATTCCTTATTCAAAAAACCACTAGATACAAAAGTCTAGTGGTTTTTGCGATTTATAATGATTACTTGACTGAAACGCAATTTTTTCCTGCTTTTTTGGATTGGTAAAGAACTTCGTCAGCTTTTGAAAACATTTTTTTTAAATTGTCTTTGTTTTCATATGTAGTAACTCCGATACTTCCAGTAATTCGTACATGAGTCAATATTCATACGAATTCGTTCAGCAAAGACTCGTGCATATTCTTTGTTTGTATTGGGAAGAACAATCATAATCTCTTCTCCACCCATTCGGGCAACAAGTTCTTTTTTATAACCAAGCTATATCACGTTATATACTTTCAATATCTTTTTCTTTTAGGTAGTAAATTTTAATTGCAAATCCATATATCGATGCTAATACCTGTTGAAAAAGCATTCCCAGGACAACTGGAACTGCAACAGCTGCTGGAAAATAAGATACCGCCAAAACAGCACCAGCACTGATATTTCTCATGCCTCCAGTAAACATCATCGCAGTGACTGTCTCTTTGTCTTGCTTGAACAGCTTTCCTGTCAAAAATGTGAATAAATATCCACTAAACGCGACCAAGAACACGATAATTGCTATCCCAACTAATTTTAAATTAATGTCCAATAAATACGGTGCAACAACTGCTCCATTCAACATAACCACAAAACTCATAGCTATTTTTGCAAAGGGTGATAAACGTGCGCTAAGCCTGCCAGCGACCCCTTCTTTTAAGAATTGGTTTAAAGTCATCCCTACAATTGAGGGAATCACAATCATCAGAAATAGTCCTTGCGTGATACCGACTATATCCATTTCAATATTTCCACCAACTAGAAATGACATCGTCATAGGCACAATAAATGGCGACAACATCGTATCAATTAAGATGATGGATAAGGTCAAAGCAATATTCCCTTTATAAATGGAAACCCATACAAAACTGGTTATGCCTGTAGGAATAGCCATCGCTAGTACTAAGCCTGTAATTGTGTAGGTATCTCCACTAAATACAGCATGACCGACGCCAAGTGCCCACAGTGGCATTACAATATGTAAAATAATAAGGACCAAAAAAAGCGGTAAAGGATTCAACACAGCTTGCTTCATTGAAACAAAATTTGAATTCAAGCTCCCTGAAAACGTCATAAAAGCAAAAATCCATGGTATTAAATAAGAAAAATCCTTTATATATACGGACAACAACACCCCAATTACCACAGACGTTGGAATCATTAAGGGCATGAATTTTTCCAGTAACTTGTTGATTTTATATAACATGCAGTGTTTCACTCCAATGATGGTTAAGATATCTCCTCTCATTATAGACTCAATCTGTCTTAATCGTCCCTAAAGAGTCTGTTTGTATGGAAATAGGTGTTCTTAATCAAATAATTTTTTCAAATCATTTACATGATTACGTGTTTCAAAACCAAACTAACACGAACAATAATAATTAAATAAGTACGATCACAAGGAGGAAATATTATGGATATCAATCGTGTAAAGCAAATTGTGGGTTCATCAAACGAAGTAGATGTTACGTATAACGGTGTTTCTGTTTGGATTGATCAAATCCACGAAAACGGCAAAATGGCGACCGTCCATTTAAGACATTCCCTAGAAGAGCGATCTGAAGTGGATATTGCGGAGTTAAAGGAAGAAGTTCATTAATAAGGCATAGGAATGATTTATTTAAGAATTGCTTCTCTCATTAAGAAAATATTCGAGGTTGTAGGATAGCGGCGAAAGTATCCAAGTCGCAAGATTGGGGTGTGACGCAGTCACGTCCCATATATTTATGTGATTTTCAAAGCTTCCCGAAAACCATTTTTCCAACAAAAAAAGCGACTAAAATTAATTAGTCGCTTTCTTCATTACTATCTAAAATCACGAATCTCTTTAGGGTCATCCGATTTACGATCTGTTAAAATTCCCATCTCATCAATGTGGTGCCTTGCAGCATCATCGCCTAAGTGATAAATAATCGCATATAGCACTTTTTGCGCAGCATCATAATGATCATTTTCAGGATCTTTATGGTACTCACGAAATGGAATATGTGCTCGAACATAAGTTTCTAGGTCTGCTTTATGCTTGTCATCAAAAACCGACTGCAAAACATGAACTTCCTGCTCAGTTAAGATGCTTTCAGCAGCTATATCAACATAATAAGTCTTTTTATCCTGTATCATCTCTTCATCTCCTCTTAGTCTTTACTACTCACTACCCCTGGTTGCATAATTAAAACATGAAACACTGGCGCAATCCGCTTTTGCATACGAGAGAAGAGACTTTCCTTGTCACAGAAAAAGCGGCTGAAGATGAAATTTCAGCCTCCATAAACTCCTATTAAATTGATTTGATTCTCACGACTAACTGAGACACTCTTTGCTTCGTTTTCGTGCTTGCAGAACTGAATTTTCTCAATGGGTTCTTGCGTCTCCCTTTCGATAGTAAATACATCCATATAATAAACGTAGTTCCACAAGTTAGATAGCTGACGAAGACCATCGTGGATTTTAAAGTCATCCAATAGCCATTTCTAAAATTAACATCTATCAGATTCCTACCCGAATAAGCTTCAATAACAAGTGGACCAAATGTAATAACTAATAAAAAAGCACCCACAATCGTCACGATTAAACTCCACATTTTATAAGGTTTATACCACCCTACCCCAAGCATCAACCCTGCCAACCCAAAAGTTAGCCAGCCTATATCCCGAAAATAGGTAAGAAAATCGGTCATAACAAATGACATGATCAAGATGCCCAATATCGTCAGAACAGTTACCGACATAATAGCAGTTAATCCAAATATCTCATAAATCGTTCCAATTATACTTTCTCGCTCTCTGGATTCAAGCTCCTTTTCCCTCTTAACCTTTTTCTCTTTTCTTTTATCTAGAAAATCGTTCACTATCTTCATACGTTCCGAAAGTTTCAGTCCATTTACAAGATTTTTAAAATTCCTTTCAACTTGTGGAAATCTATACCTCCCCAAATTCATTTCATCCCCTCCAAATTTTTACACTGATATTATCATTTTACGATTCAAGGTACCTGTTTTATACCTAGCTAAAGGAATGATTTGTAAATACTGGTGAAATAAAAGGGAATTAATATGAAAATTCTCCACAAGTTCTGATGGTAATGACCGCTTTTCACTTTTCATAATTCAGGCACTCTGGATATGATGTTTTCAGACGTGATGCGTAATTTTTCAGACGGTTTTTAGGGTATTGGTTTACTTGGAAATTCTTTGACTGCTGCTGCCGGTAGGACTGGCAGCCTTTTTGTTAGATGGCTTTCTGGATATGATGTTTTCAGACGTGATGTGTAATTTTTCAGACGTCCTGCCCTTTTTTTCAGACGTCAGCTCTCTTTTTTCAGACGTGAAGCTAAATAAGTCAGACTGAGCATTGGCTCACTCTTTAAAACAGTACTCGCTCACAGAAAAACCCGATAAGCGCTAGCGATCGGGGGTATTCCGTTCTTAGGAAATTCTTGAATACTGCTGCCGGTAGGACTGGCAGCCTTTTTGTTAGATGGCTTTCTGGATATGACGTTTTCAGACGTGAACCGTAATTTTTCAGACGTGAAGCCCAAAAATCCAGACTGAGCGTTGGCACACCAAATTCCACACAAAAAAATCCAGCAGCACTGTAAGCTAACTGGATTTATTAATAATGAAATTCCTACCTAATCCATATACCGAGAGGTTCTCACTACACGTCGCTCATCATTTTCAATCTTAGCGGAGATAAGTCCAAGTAAACCACCTAAAATAGCTCCACCAAGCACTTCAATCGGTTGATGACCGAGAAGTTCTTTTAATTCTTTTTCACTTTCTACATATTCAAAGCTTGGGAAATCTCCTGACATCGCTACAATGCTGTCTTCCAAATTATTGACCAGCTGCGCGATTTCTCCCGTATGTCGTCTTATTCCTTGTGCATCATACATCACAATTACACCAAAAACAGCTGCCAAAGCAGTCTCCGTATGACGCGTTCCTTTATTAGCTGCTACGTATGTTGCCAGTGCCGTTACACCAGCCGAATGGGAACTCGGCATCCCGCCTGTCGTGAAAGCCTGCTTCCAATCCCATTTTCCTGTCATCTTCTTATGAGTCAATATTTTCAACCCTTGCGCTATCCCAATGGCCGAAAATGCTGTAACCATTCCACGATTCATAGTCTTCATCTACTTCGCCCTCCACTCTACTAATCGATTAACATCAAGTGCAAACCGTACTTCTATTCCTTTTCAATACCCCAACTACATCTTTATATGCGAAATTAAATAAAAATAATCAAAATCGTATACTACATCTTTCTAGTTTCAGACACATCCACATCATTTATACTTGTTCGTTGGAACAAAAACCTTTTTCCTGGGAACAAAAGAATTTATACTTTTCATAAAAAAAGAAGCGGCTGAAGATACAATTTCAGCTACTTCTTGCATACTTAGCTCATACTAGAAGACACAAAACTATTCATGTTTTAACTTTAAAGCCTTCAATCCACTTATAATCAAATTGTCCGTTTGTAATGACATATTGATCGTGATCTGCAAGTACTATATCTCTCTCTAAAAGCGAAGGCAAGGTAATTCGTTCATCTTTATATTCAGATTGAAAAGATATTTTTTCTTTATAACTCCAACCTCCCTGACTTTTACCTCTTAAATCATTTCTTTTTCCTGAAGAGTTTTAATAGCCTGTTTTAAAGATCCAAAAGTTGGAATGTCTTTAAAATCAATCCCTAGTTGGACAGCAGTTTGTGCTACTACTGGACTGATGCCAGAAAGAGTTGCGACAATTCCCACGAGGCGCAACGAAGCAATGACCTTAAAAATCTGGTTAGCCACATGTGTATCCATTACAGGAACCCCTGATAAATCAATGATTAATGACTGTATCCCTAATTTTAGACTTTGTGTTAACGTACTATCCAAAATACAATTTGCTCTAATCGAATCGATATCTCCGATCAATGGCAACACCCCTACTTGATTAGAAAGAGGGATAATCGGCGCACTCAAATCCCTGATGACAGCTTGTTGAGAAACTAAACGCGTTGTTAATATGTTCATATAAACTCTTGAGAAACTTTCAAAAATAAAATCAAACGTCATGTTAATGGTACTTTCCCATTGAAACCATTGCTTGATTGTCACATGCACTGACGAAGTTTCCATAAACATTTCGATATACTGCCAATATACCCTCCGAAAATTTCTAAGTTGCTCCGTAACTTCACTTAAGGACGTATCGGAATTAGCACGATCCGTTGCAGTTTGACTCGTCCAAGCAAGCACACTCTTTCTCATTTCTTCTTCAGATTGCAAAAGTGAATCTGCAATCACTCTTACGTATGTAATGTTCTGTTTTTTAATTCTCTCGACAATTTCAGTGGATGCATCCACTGAATAATGCGATCCTTTTTTTGGTAATCTTAAATCCATCCAGCTATCTGTCAAATCGATAGAATTCGTCATTAAATAATTATATAAAGCCTGCGTGTTCTCTTTCATTTATTCACCCAGTTCTATTTCATTTTTCCCTACTATTTACAGAAAATTATATCACATTATTTTACAATACAATATATCACGCTTTTTTTTTGATGGATTTAGCTCTATGAGCGGATTCTTGTCGACTACGCGCGAATCTCTGTCGTCTATGCGCGTTTCAAAGGGAATGCCGTGTAAGAACATAAAAAAACTCCAACAATTGAATCAACTGCTGGAGTTTTTTTATGTTCTTATTAACAATGCTTTTATTTGCGTCTTTATTATAAATAGTACCCAAACGCTTCGTAACCAAAATACACTGAAAGTAGTGAAAGAACGGCCAATACCATAGACTCTACCGCTCCCCCAGTTCTTGTTGTCAGAGGGAATCGTACTCTAATCTTCAATGGAAAGAGCAATTTAATGCCGTTTCTCGTTGCCATATCTAAAACTAGATGGCTAGCAATCCCTACTAAAATTCCCGCAGTTACCGATTCAATTGTCACAAATGAATTCATAAGAATCGCCATTAACACTAAAAATAGCAAACTATGTGTAAATGACCGATGTCCAAATAGCACATTTATTACTTTAGAAACAACTGGAAATGCTCGGCCAACCTTACTGCCACCGTGGCAGATATCTGGAATCACTGCGCCGATAACGCCTGCCCCCACTAAAAGTACTGGATTATAATTCGTAACTTGTGCAAACGCAAGACTTGCTGCCAAACCGCCAATGATGTGTGTTTTCCCTGTCATGCTGCTAACTCCCTTTTCTATGTTATCAAGGCACTGCCCCTATTACTTTACACCATTTTAGGATGGGACTAAATAGAACTTTTCAACTCAATTGAAGATACAATTCCAGCCTCTTCTAGCATTCTTATGGCACCTAAAAAAAGACTCTGGAAAAATCCAGAGTCTTTACTACACACTTTTTTGATTTACTTATTCTTGATATTTTTAAACTTCCACTTCTTCGATTTATTGTCGTAGTAAGCGCCTTCGACCGAAGTCTTTTTGCCTTTTGAAACAATAATGAAGTAGTCATTGAAGCCATCTGTGATTTCATTGTCTTGTGCATCAATGAATGACATATCTTTTAGTTTTAAATCATCTTTAATTTTGCTTTGATTTTTCTCTTTCAACAAACCTTTTGGTACTTGATATTCCAAGTTGAGCGTGAATTCGCCACTTGCCGCAAGGACTTCAAAGTTTTCAGAAGTGATGGTGAATGAACCTGTTGCAAGATCGATACTTACATTTTTATCTGCATCATTGATTTTATTGACTGCAGCTTCTGTGAAACGAATTCCAATATGTCCCGCTTCATGTTCAACTACTCCGTCTATTTTGATAACAGATGTAGAGGTGTCAATTTCATCCTCAGTAACTACGACTCCTCCATCTTCAGTTGCAAAGACGTTAACGAGGATTGTCACTGAGTTGTCTCCATATTGTGCAGTAATTGTTGTTGATCCTTCTGCTTTTGCAGTGATGACACCTTGCTCAACTGAAATGATGTTCGTATCGAACCCACTATATATAGCTTCAGCTGCTACATCTTTGATAGTTGTTGTACCATCATATTTTGTTGCTGTTTCAGTTAATTTGAATTGTGCCGTTTGGCCAGATTCTAATTCAAAGTTAGTTTTGTTAGAAGCTAGTGTATACGTATCTTCTTTGTGTACGTCTACTTGAATTAATACAGGATCATGGTCAGATGCACGTCCATGAATATCCATATAATTAGCATTAATATGGATCATGTCAACTAATGTTTTAGCTGCTAAGTTATTTGTAACTAAAACATGGTCAAGAACCTGATTATTTCCTTGATAGTAATAAGAAAAACGTTCACCAGCTGGTACTTTTTCGATCATATTTGTTAAGATGCCGCCTTTAAGTGCTGTAAGCGTTGGTGTGAATTCGAAATCATTCATGTCACCAGCTACGATTACTTTTAAGTTCGGATCTTGTTCTTGTCCTTTTTGTATAAAGTTGTTAATCATTGTTGCAAGTTCAATCCGTTCTGCTTCAGAACCTAAAAATGGAGGTTGATTTTTTCCGAATAACGGTTGGTCTCCACCTTTTGAGTTTAAGTGAGCGCCAATCACGACTACTTTTTCACCTTGGAACTCAAATTGAGCTGCTAATGGTTTACGTGTGTTTTGTTGTGGCAAGTCAAGAATACGTCCAGGATTTTTAGAAAGTTCTCCATCTACCCAAGTTACCGCTTCCGTTGTCCCGCCTTTTGTTCCTTCTGCAAGTGTGACACGTTCAGGATTGTATAGGTAACCTACGCGGATGTTACCACCTGGTGCTCCACCATCTTGATTGTATTCAGGGGCGATGTCAGTCCACTCGTAAGTTGGACCTCCTTCAGCGACGATTGCTGCTATCAGGCGCTCATAACTTGCAGAAGCATCTGTGTTACCAGAAGCAGTTTCACCATCATTATCCTGAACTTCTACTAGTGTAATAATGTCAGGAGATTTCATGTTCACAACAAATGATTTCGCGATTTTCACGACTTTCTCATCAGGTGTGTTCGCTATGTTAGTAGAGAAGTTTTCTACGTTATAAGAAGCAACGTTTAGTTTGTCTTCTACTGGTTCAATATCAGTTACTAGATTTGGTTTTTCAACACGTGTGATTGTAGGTAAATCTACTTCTTCTGTCCAAAGTTTGAAGTTACCGAAACCGAAGCCCATAACTCCAACTATATCACCTGTGTAGAAGTCGCCAGATTTAGCATCGTAATTTCGATTATCGATTTTCACGAAAATACGCTCTGGATTGTAATCATTTGCCGAGATAGTGATTCCGCCTAGTACGTTGAATCCGTTGTTTGTTGAGTTTTCTGCAACAACTGCGATTTCACCGTTCAATTGAGGACCAATAACTTTTGCATTTGGAACTGCTAGACGCATTAATTCAACAGATTCCCAGAAATCAATACCGTCTTCAGCCGGATCAAATGAAGTCAATCCGTCGTTTTCGATGTTTTCAGTAACTGGGAAGATATCTGTACCAATAACCAATGGTGCAGGAAGTTCATGTGTACCGTTTGCAACTGATGTCGTCGCACGAATACGTGTAACTGGTAAGTCATTTGTTTTCATATCTGAGTAACCTTCGTAATACCATTCTTCGACAGTTCCTTCAACAGTTACTAAGTCACCGACTTTTAAACCATTCGAAGCTTTGTTTACGATAATTGCTTCGGACGTTGTGTTGTCCTTATCCGGGTTAACATCTTGGATAACGAAGTTTGCTGAGTTATAAAGATGTGTTACCACACCAGTGATATCTTTTACATTAGCACCTTGGTAATCTGAATAGTGACCTTCGCCTTGAATGTCACGAATTACTAGGTTGTCCACTTTCAAGACGTTATAAGTAAATGAGAAAACTTCAGAAGTCGTATCACTTATAGCAACAGCTTTAATTGTTGTGTCTTTTGCTAATGTAATTGGAGTTGTGTATTTTGTACTTGCCGCAGTAGGCGTTGATCCGTCTACGGTATAGTAGATAGCCGCACCATCAATTGGTGTCAATAACGAAATTTCTGTGCCTTCAGATACTGTTCCTGGGAAAATATCTGTGTAGACAGCAGGCTTGTTCACTAAGTCAAAGCTTTCTAAGCCTAGTGTTTTAACTTGATACGTTGTGTTGAATTTAGAAGCGATTCCTGATACATGGACAAGATCGCCAATCTTGTAGCGTTTAGAAAATTCGTCATAAGCTAAGCCATTACGGTTATCGTTACGGATAACAACCGATTCCCCATTTTCATGTGTAGCTGTGAATTCGAACGTTCCAAAGTCGTTTACTTTTGTAAGATTAGTGATTGTTACATTGTTTAATTGAATTTGTTCACTTTGAGTCTCTTCATTTACGCCAGCAGGTGTGATTTCTTGTACTGCCGGTAGTGGGTTGTTTGAAGAAATTTTCGTAATTTTTGGTTGTTCCATTTGAAGTTCACCGCTATAGACGGTTACTTTCCCTTCAAGTTCAACGATGTCACCTGGTGTAACGTCCGCTGAAGATGAGAAAATGTAAAGACCTGCCGTATTATCTTGGATATAAAATGCATTTCCACCCCAGAATCCTGTGCCTGTAGTGACAGTGCCTTTTACTTTGATTAATTTATCCGATCCTACTTCTGCACGTGCACCAGCAAGGTCAGCCTTTACTTCTGGATCAGGACCTGGAGGAGGTTCTTCTCCGCCGTCAATAAAGTTCATAGATGTAATTGGCGCTTTAAGACCTGCATGATTTCCAAAATATTTTTCAAGTGAAGCTGAAATTACAACTTTTTTGCCAAGATTACTTGGATTTAATTTCAATCCAAATTCTGCTCTTAATGAAGTTGGAGTAGCTGGCAATTGTACATAAATCATTTTTGATATATCTGTTTCACCTGGAGTAGCTGCAATTGCGTAATTCGTATCACTTTCAGCAGGATTTATTACGCTGGTTTCACTTTTAACAAAACCAACTATATATCCTTCTACAGTTACATTTTTCTTAGAATCTACTACAAATTGTGCAATTGCTTCATCGACTTTTAGTGCTGTTTCTGCTGCAGATGCAGTTGGTGCTGTGATATATGGTACAACCATCGAGATTACTAGTAAGAAAGCTAATGCGATCTTACTGAAAGCATGCTTCAATATGTCTTTCGTCATCCATTTCACTCCTCAATATGAAAATTTTATGCTACTTTATGATTATATCAAAACATTGTAAGGGTTTTCATAAGAATTTGTAAAATTCTTTTTGTTTTTGTAAAGGTAGCTAAGAAGTCTGTCTTCATTGTTAAGTAATATATAAAGGACTGTAAATATTACTTCTTTTAATAGGCGGTAGTAGCCGAAATAGCATCTACGGCTACTTGGTTAGTTAAAGTTAGTGTCGATTCTGTAGTAAACCAAAATCAAGGAACAATTTCCCCGAAGGTTGTAGGGGAGCTACGAAAGCACACGAGCCGCAAGATTACCTGTACTAGTAATGGGAGATGTGAAGAAGTCACATCCCCCTCTTACTCATTCGTTAGGTAAAGGTGCAGCTTTGTGTCTTCCAAAACTCCCCGGAAACCTGAGTGATTTTCGGAGTCCACTCCCGCTCACACATTTATCCCAGTGAAAAGAAAAAGTGCCAGGCATCTTCACTTTTGCTGGACGTTTATGTCCCGTTGATAAGTGAAGTGCCTGACACCTTTATTTTTTTTGTCCATAGGTTTTAAATTTTTTAGACATAAGTTTCATTTCGTCTTCATCAAGGATAATCGGTTCCCCGATTGTTTTCGTTTTCACATAGACTTCACAGCAAAATTCAATTTCCTCTGCAATTGCGAATGCTGTCGCAAGATTGCTAGAACCCGCGAGTAATCCGTGATTTGCTAATAAAACAGCTTGGCGATCTTGCATAGCTTCAAAAGCATTGGTTGCAAGTTCTTGTGTACCAAAACTCGCATACTCTGCACATCTTACACTTTCTCCTGCATATGCCACTAAGTACGATACTGCTGGCAATTCCCATCTAAGTGATGCGATGACGGTAGCGTTAAGCGAATGTGTGTGAACAATCGCGTTTATGTCTGTTCGTTTTTCATAGAAAATCGCATGCATCGGGTATTCGCTAGATGGCTTTTTATCGCCCGCAATAACATTCCCCTGGAGGTCGCAAACAACTACATCTTCTGCGGTCATGTCGTTGTATTGAATCCCACTCGGGCTGATAATCATGTGACCAGATTCTCGATCAAAGATTGAGATGTTTCCACCCGTGCCTTTTGTCAGACCTCTAGTGATGAGCATTTTACAATAATCAACTATTTCTTTTCGTTCTTTCATATACAAAGGGGTGTCCTCCTTGTTTGGTGGCACTTGGTAGATTAAGGTCTCACACGAATAGTTTCTTTAGGTTTTCTGTATACGGTGCCTGCACGATGCCTTTTTCAGTAATGATCGCTGTGATGTGCGCTGCTGGCGTGACATCAAAGGCCGGGTTGTAGACGTGTACATCAGCAGGAGCTGTGAGTTTGCCAAAGCCTTCGATGACTTCAGATTTATGTCTTTCTTCTATTGGAATTTCCGCTCCGGTTGGTGTATTCAAATCGATAGTTGGCGTTGGTGCAGCTACGTAAAAAGGAATGCCATAATGCTTAGCTAGAATGGACACGCTCAAAGTACCGATTTTATTGGCTGTATCTCCGTTTGCTGCAACGCGGTCACAACCGACTATAACTGCTTGGACTTTTCCTTGTGACATGACCATCGCTGCCATGCTATCAGTAATAACTGTCACGTCGATGCCCGCTCTGCTTAGTTCTAGAGCTGTCAAAGTAGAGCCTTGTAGACGCGGCCGTGTTTCATCCGCGTAAACTTTGAAATTCCAGCCTTTTTCTTTGGCTAAATACATGGGTGCGGTTGCTGTCCCATACTTCGATGTCGCGAGAGCACCAGCGTTACAATGCGTTAAGATTCCGATTCCGTCAGAGAGCAATGTTAATAAATTCTCTCCGATGTTGCGGTTGATTTCTTCATCTTCTTTATGGATGGCTTTAGCTTCTGCTAAAAGCGAGTCTTGATAAGTAGCGTTCGTTGCTGTAACGGCTGTCATGCGGTCGAGTGCCCAAAATAAGTTAACAGCAGTCGGTCTAGACGTTGCTAAATACGCTGCAGTTTTTTGCACTACTTCGACCAAAACGGTTTGGTCTAGATCTGCTTTGTAATCACGAACACCTAAGTAAACGCCGTATGCTGCTGCTACGCCAATAGCCGGTGCACCGCGGACTTTCATGTTCACGATAGCATCCCAGACGCCCTCCGCTGTTGTGAATTCTTCATAAATGATTTCATTTGGTAATTTGGTTTGATCGAGTAGGACAAGTGCATTGTTTTTCCATTCGATTGGATTGAGTGCTTCGGTCATTGGTTTTCCTCCTGTTGTGCGTTTTGGAGCGCTGCTATATATTGACCACCTGTTTGGAATTCTGATGGGTTAAGAATCAGTTGTACTGCGACGCGCAGGCAAAGACGTTCTGCTTTTAGACGATTTTCGATTGGTTCAATGCTGGTAATGTCTTTTACTTTTGCGAGTCCGACTATGCGACGTGCGAGTTCGAGTCCCGCCATACCTGCTGTGTCTTTGAATATATTTTGGATGTAGTGTTTTTGGAAGTCAGCGTTTTTAGCAACGACTTCAGTTGTGTGCTCTTCCCATGCAGTACTGAATTTCTTTTCGAATAAGTCCATGATATCGAACAAAGTGTTCTCGACCCATTCGGTGAATTCTTTTTGTTGGAAAGCTCGTCCTCTTGCCCATGCAAAAATCAAGTTCGCCATGATGTTGCCGATGTCATAGCCCATAGGTCCGAAGAATGCAAATTCAGGATCGATGACTTTAGTATCATTTTGGTCAATAAAGATAGAGCCTGTATGTAGGTCGCCATGAACAAGCGATTGTGTGTTGTTCATAAAATGAAACTTTAATTTTGCGACTTCTAGATGAAGCTCTTCGTTTGAGTATAGAAGTGTTTGAACAAATTGTTCGTTACCAGGTGTTACTTCGTTGCGGTTAAAGTTGTTATGGAAAGGCTCTGTGAATACGAGATTTTCCGAGATTTCGCAAAGCTCTGGGTTTATGAATGTACGTACTAATTCTTTCTTTTCTTTATGGTTTAGGACGACGTCGGATGTGCACAGTAAAGTATTCACCAGGAAGTCGGTGATATGTTCGGCGAAACGTGGAAACGTTTCAAAGTTTATTAATGCTGTTCGCATAATGGTTAACTTCGATAAGTCTTCCATGATACAGCAGCTCATGATTTCATCAAGTAAATATATTTCAGGAACGAGTCCTGGTGCTAATTTGTGTTGTAATTTTAATGCTTCGGTTTCGATTTTGTTACGACTTGTTGATAGAACGAACTCGTCCGAAATCCGCGCAGTAGTTCCTGCTTGTTTGACGATGATTGATTCGTTTGATTCTGTGTTGGCGACTCGGTAGACATAGTTTAAGTTGCCGTCGCCAATTTCTGTACAGGTAATATGTTGTGCCTCTTTATAGGAGTCTATTTTTGCTTTCACATAGTAGATGACGTCGTCAGAATTCATGAGAAAGTATTGTTCAAAAGTTTGCATGGCGTGGTGCTCCTTTGAAAATAGGTTTTTTTCTATCATATCAGAATGAAAAGTCTGAGGGTAGTTCTGTAGAGTGGGAGGACGTTGCTTCCTCTGCACCATAAAGATTTTCAGGTGCTTCAGGCGCTTCTTGCAGAATATACCGAGATTTAAACCTGAATGTTCACTAGCGCAAAAAGGTTTTTCGTAATGGTGCAACATGGTGCTTTCCAAAGCTCCCCGGAAACCTGAGTGATAAAGTCATTTTACTTGTAAAAGGTTCTCTTTGTGCAAATACAAAAAGGCTTCTAGTAACGGAAGCCTTTTTGCATCTGTTAATACTTTGACTTACTTAATAGAATCAAATTTTTCTAGCATTCGATAGAGGACTACTGCTGTTTCTGCTCGGGTTGTTGGTTGCTTGGGATCAAACTTCCCATTTGATCGACCATACATCAAACCAAGTTCATTGGCATTCATGATTGACTGTTTGGCATAGTCATTTATTTTTGATTCGTCTTTGTATTTCTTGTTATTCGGCAAGCCGTTCAGTATATCGGGATTTGATAGTGCTACTGAACGCATCATCATTGCGGCCATTTGTTCTCGTGTAATGTTAGCATCTGCATCAAAAGAGCCGCCATTTTTACCGAATACGATGGCCGCTCGATGGGCCGCTTCTATTTGTTGTGCAGCCCATTTTTTAGTGGCTGGAACGTCTTTGAATGTTCCTTTGTATTCTTCTACTGACAGTTGAAGCGCTCTAACCAGAAGGACAGTAAATTCTGCTCGAGTCAATCGTTGTTCGGGTGTAAAATGTATCTATTGTTTTACCTGCCGATATAAAACGTGAAGCTAGAGAGTCGATTTAGTTTTTTGCCCAGTGATTCGTTGTATCTTTAAATACAGCATTTGCTGTCATTACTGTGAACTTGGAAAGGTGTTTCGTTGGAACGGACCAGTAGCCATTTTCCAACTTCCCTCCAGCGTAAGACCAGGCTGCAGCATTTTGGTCATAATAAACGGCGGTTGTTTTGTTAGGATTGACCGTCCCATTTACTTTGAGTTTTAGGTTGATTGATTCGACCGATGTGTTGATTTCATTGGTACCTGCGAATAATGAAATATCCACTATATCACTGTATCGTTTCCCAGCTGGAAGTCCCTCTTGTTCACCTTGGACGTCCACTTCCAATGAAATGAAGTCTTGATTTTGTTTTTGTAATTCCTTCAAAACAGTGACTGGCACGTTTATTTCATGACCGTTCTTAAGTACAAAACGCAATGCTTTATCTGCAGTTATCGTTAGGTTTAGTAGGTCTTTTTGAATGACCCATTTGACCTGTTGTTTCGATGTTTGATTAAGCGTCCAATAGTCATTAGTTTTGATTAGTTGATCTTCTGTAACGTTCACTATTTGGTCGTCTGTAACAGGTGGAATAGGAGTAGGCGTTGGAGCTGGGTTTTGCCCGCCATTGTCGTTTCCTTGGTCGCCAGTTGAAAAAGTAGAAACTTCCGATCGCATTTCACCACCAAATGAGTCTTTCACTTGAACATACCAGCTATGTTCTTTTGAGCGTTCAAGATCTTTCCACTTCGTTTCTGCAATGGAACCGTCCTCTATATTTTTCACTTCGCCAATCAGTTCATTGGTGAATATTTCGACTTTAAACATGTCTGTAGCTACCACTTTTTCTTTCGGTGTCAGATTTGTTTCAATCGTAAATTCGTCTTTCCCTGGATAGTCTACTGGGTTGTAGTAATTATATTGATCTAAATATGGTGAGTATGTTTGCATATGGATTTTGTTATCTACTGGATTGACTTTCATCAGGCGTAGGAATCCTTGTCCGCCTTCAGGTCCTCCTTGGTAGTCAGCAAGCATTTGGTACACTTTACGATCGGCTATTCCGTCTGCGTCATCATCGATTTCATCAACAAGTGTTTCCGCATCGTGGTAATGGCCTGACAGAACGGCGATGACGTTGGCATTTGGTGTAACGACATCTTTAAATACTTGGTCGCCAATTGGACTGCGATTTCCAGAAACTAATAAGTATTCATGGAAAGACAGAATCGCTTTTCTTTCTGGGTGTTCTGCTAGAATTTTATTCATCCATGCTATATCTTCATCATTTACGCCCCAGCCCATATACAACATGATAAAGTCATTCCCATTTGAGCTAATTAAATCGTAATGTCCACGGTTGTTTTTATACGATTCCCCGTAGTATTCTTTATCGTTAAAGCGTTGCTCTCCAAAATATTTACCGTATTCATTATAATCCCCTGTTTTGTGCCCCACGTCATGATTTCCAGCTAACACACCGTAAGGAATGGATGCATTGTCAAGTGTACCCATGAAAGTATCAGCCCGCTCCCACTGGATCGGATCATCGGCTTGATCAACTAAATCCCCAGTATGGAAAACGTATTTCAAATTCAAGTTTTCTTTCGATTCGGCCATCCAGTTCGTCATTTTGTCGAATATTTGAGGATAACTTTCAGAATAATATTGTGTATCTGACATCCAGATAAATGAGTAGTCAAATTCAGTCGTCGACGCAATTTCATCTTGTACCATCACTTGCACTTTTCCGTCTTTAACAAACTCTTTTCCAATGACGGATCCATGTAAGGTAAAGTTCGTATCGTCTTTGGCTATTTTCCATTCTTGCAGTTCCCATATAGAATTTGTATGATTCCATACATACATGGAAACTTTTCGGCCGATGAGTGACTTCCCTTCCCAGCTCAGTACAATTTCGTCATCTTGATCAATCTCTTTTCCGACGGCTACATCAAATCGGTGATAAGGGAATTTCTCCAGAGAAGTGGTTTCAACGTATTCACCATCTGCTTTTGCCATTTTGTTTTTAGCAGTAACCACTGATTCACCAGCAGGGATAAGCTCTTTTGGTGGTTCCCGGTCTGCACTGTTTTCAAATATGGTCATTGCCTCTCCGTCAGCTTCAAACTTATGTCCTTCATAGAAGGACACATCTAAGCTGTCTTTTGTCGGATCGCTTACTTTTACTTGTAATTTCGCATTGTTTGGATTTACATTCCCCGTTCCATCTATTGGTGAAATAACTTCTGGTGTGTAAGGTTTTTCTTCTACTATAGTAAAGTTAATGTTTTTTTGAACTTCATTTAGGGCAACATCTCTCGCTGTAAATGAAACCGTGTGGTCACCTGGAGTCAGTTTTGCAGAAGACGTTTCAAAAGGCAATGTGATTTCTTCGCCATCGAGCATAGCAGTTAAACTTTCTACAGAAGAATACTTGTCCGCTACTTCTGCTTGTATCGTAAAGTCACCTTTGTATTCTTTTCCTTCTTCAATCGAAGGGGTAATGATTGGAGCACTGTTATCAACAACGACCGCCGCTTGTATATCATCTACATTTTTTGCTTCAATTGTATGAGACCCTTCATTGACAGTTGTTGTATTCCAAGTGAAGGCTTTTGCTGTAAATTTATCATCAGGTAGTTGGAAACTAAAATCGAATACAGGCTTTGCACTCGCTCCGTCTCCGACAGATAGTTCTTTTTCAATATCTTTGAAGAGTGGATCGTAAAGTGTGGTGCCATCCTCTAATACGAGTCGTACATTTTTCACATAGAAGTCATCTCTATTTTCTTCAGAATTTGTGTCGAACGGTGATACTTTTGTTCCTGCACGTATAGAAATTTTTGTATCAAGTCCTTGTGAAAATTGATTTGGATCAATCGGTATGGTCAAAGTCGTATATGTGTTAATCGTATCGTCGAATATGTGTAGTGTTTCATCCCCGATTGTAACTCCATTTTTAAAGTATAAATTAACATTTTTTACATCAAAAGCGAAGTAGGCTTGTGCTGGAATCGCAGGCTTTGTATCGCTAGTCACGTCCTGTTGATCGATATATAGTTGGCTATCTTTACCGTACGATTTTAGTAGAACCGTTTTACTTAAAACTGATCCATCTTCTACATTTAAACCAACTTTATCTACATCATCTTTTAATATTTTGATGTTTTTAGTTTCCGATGTCACTTCATTAATTCCATCAGATGTTTGAACGTAATAACTTAAGTTTGTCTTGCCAAGTAAGTCAGGAGAAAAGATGGTATGTGAATATACAGTAGAATCATAGACTTTTGTTAAATCGACCATTCGGAACTCTTCAGTATCATTCGTTTTATAAAAAAGACGAACCGTTTTAACGATTTTTTCATCCGTCACGTCAAATGAGAGGTCTAGGTTTTGACGTCCTGAAATGGCTGCATTCTCTGTTAAATCAAGAAGCGCAGGTCCTGTAGTATCTGGCATAGTTGCGACTTTGACTTTTGGAGTCTGTATGGTTGCTATGCTCCCTGGTGTCGCATTTTCTTTTGCACTGCTATATTTTTTCATGACTGTTGATCTTCCATCTGTGGGGAATGTGTAAAGAATACCTTTGTCCGCAATCGTGTCGTCTACTTGCGCTTGGTCGTAATAGTAAGCAGATGAAATATCGACACCTGTATTAGTTGCTATCGCTAATCCTCGATGGCTTGCATTTGCCATACCACCGGATTGAATTTGAACGATATCAACATTTTCGCGTAAATCTACATTGTACATTTGGTTGAAATCAGCTACTGTTTTTTCTTGATTGCTCGCATTTTTGATCCAGTAAACGATGGTTTTGCCACTTGGCAAGATGATGTCATCTTTGTCAGCTTTCCAAATTAAATCTGCCTCAGGACCTTCCGCAGGATACCGATAGCGAATCTTATAATCCTTCAAATTTATATCATCTGCTGAATTGTTATACACTTCAATAAATTCATAGCCGTCTAATGGACCGACATTCGTCGAGTCTGGAACAAGTTCTGTTACAAGAAGAGCAGGTACGTTTTGTGGATCATAATCCAGCGCTTCAATCATCACTTCGTAGACTTCAGTCGTCGCAGTATTTTGTCCATCAAAGGCTTCAATTCGATACGTTATTTTGTTCGTCATTAATTCTGCTTGGTCAATTTGAATTTCAAACGTATTTTCTTCAGTAGAAGCTACCATGTTTTTTTGAAGCCAACTACCATTTTCCGAGAGTTTATAAAAAAGTGTCACGTTTTCTAGTTTCGTTTCATCAGTGACTTGTGATTTAATATGTAGGTTTTCACCTGCAGCGACTTTTTCAATGGGTGAATGTGTTATTAATGGTGCTTGCGTATCTTCAACAGTTGGATCAGCAGGTACTTGTCCCGTTATTAATGCCCCAGGTGTAGGTGTTTCTGACGATGTCAGGATCTCCATCGTTTTTCCGTCTTCACCAGCTTTATATTGAATCCCTTTATTGACACCAACATCTTCTTTTATATAAGTAGCTGACGAGAAGATATTGTTTGAAGTATCTGCAAGAGATAAAGTTCGTTCTGCAGTGTTGGCCATCCCGTCTGCCTCAACATATGTAACCTGATTTTCTGTTATCGTTGTGTTAAATTCTTTATTAAAATCAGCAAGTGTCAGATTCGTATTTTCTTTATTTTTCACCCACACGATTAGTGTTTCACCAGGAGCAATTGTTTTATCTTCGTTAAATGCCCAGTCTACTTTTTTGCCATCTGGATATCCGTATATTAACTTATAGTTTTTTAATTGAATCGGTAGTGTGCTGTTGTTATAAAGCTCGATAAACTCAAAAGCATCCGTTGATGAATTGACTACATTACTACTGTTTGGTAAAAGTTCAGTAATCAGAATAGGAGAATTCGTTGCAGCCAATACATGTGCAGACTTGTTAGTAATGTAGTCAGTTGGTGAAGTGAATAGGGTTGATAATGCTAAACTACTGGTTAAAACTATTGAAGCCACAACTTTCTTTTTCATTTAATAAACTTCCTCCTTTGTTAATTTATTCCTTACTTAGTTTACGAATGAAATGTAAGTACACTATTAAATAATTGTGAAATTTATGTAAATATTCTTAAGCTCGTGGAATCACAGTCAAACAAAAAAAGCTTCTTTCCTTGGGAAAGAAGCTTTTTAATCTGTTTATTAAAATACAAGGAATTTAAGATAGGTTCTCCAACCATTTGCTTTTATAGATTTCCAAGATGGAGAATCGACAGGCATTGGCATGAAAATGGCTGGTGCGTAGCGATAATCGCTAATTCTCGGTTCGTGCACCACAATTGAACCAGCTTGCAATCCTTTACTAATTACTGAACGTGTTTTCCAGTCAAATGCGATGGTTACGGGTAGTTTCGCTGCAAAGCCATTTTGACTCATGACGTATGCGACAGCTGATTCATCTAATCGATCATAGAGCCAATCCGTATTTACAGAAGCCGCTTTTTTGGCCTCATTAACGATGATCATGGCATTCGTGTTGTTACCAAATGGCAAGTTTTCTATCGGTTCATTAGCTTGTATGCGAACTTCATAGTATTCAAGTGGATTCGCATGTTCTTTTGTATCAAGTGATTTATAGGTTGTGAGATATTCAGAATCTCGTGCAGGAACTTGCGATATTTCCGTAACAGTTCCTTCGAAGGAACGATCGATTCCATCGGCTTGCAAGCGAACACGATCTTTTACTTGAACGTCTTGCCATTGTTCATCAATAGCATAGGTGATGATGATTTTTTCTGTGCTATAAATTTCTACTGCCAATCGGTCATTTTCATCACGTATTCTTGATACAACCCCGTCTACAGGGCTAATGACTGCAGCCGCTCCTTCTTGGGCAAGTTGTGCTTTAACTACTACCAATTGTTTATTCACGTCAGAAATTTTTTGTTGTACTTGTGCAATAGCTTGAGCAAAAGCACCATCTTGTGAAACTTCAACGTCCGCACCGACATCTACATTAATGTCAACGTTAACGGTTTGTTCTTCTGTAGTTTCAGCCACATTATCTGAAGTGTTGCCGTTTGAGCTAGTCGAGTTAGCGTCATCTGCTTTCTTTCGATCAGATTCTAATGAGCGAACCGTTAAATTTAGCTCAGTCAATTGATCTTTGAGGGCTTCCTGCTCTGACCTCCATAGAAGTTCTTGCTCGTCAGCAGTTGACGTGTTGAGAGTGGCCACTTCTTGCCCAGCCGTAACAACGTCCCCTTCTTTCACTAACCAGTCTTTTATGGTGTCCTCACTTTTGATATAAATAGTATTCATACTTCGTGGTGCAACGAGTGATTCTTTTGGCAATAGTTCTTCAAAAGAATCATTAGCTAGACGTTCATATTTATGTACATACACATCTTTTAAAATGATGCTCTTATCACTAAATAACAGTATTGCGTTCGCTCCAATGAACGCTGAAATGGCGATCGATATGCCAATAGTTAACCATTTATTCATTGAAGGCACCCCCTTCTACTAATTGTAGGTACCATTCTTCAAGTGGAAGTATGCTAACAACTGCTGTTAATAGTGCCATGACTATATGGATTGCAATAATAATTAGGTATAGAGTTCGTGGATTTATGTCCCTAAATGAACGAATAAAACGAACTTGCAATGCAATAATCAGTGCTGTGAAAATCGATAATTGATTAAAGAAAAATATTAGAAATGGATGATCAAAGAAAGTAACTGCGAGTGGTCCAAATGAAAATAAGGACACTGGAGTAGTGACACCCAAAATGACAAAGATGAAGAATAACAAAGCTTTTTCAAGTAATAGAATTCCCACGACATACAGTTGTAAAACAGCTAGTTTTGATAACTCAATTCCTGTGATTTTATTTAATAGGAATGCAATGCCAAAAAAGTGGAATGAAAGGTAGAGGAATGCCCAAATAATAATTCCGGCTAAAGATACGAGTCTTGCAATTGCAAATGAATCTTTCCCACCTGTTGCATAAACAGATGTGATTTGCTGTGTATTCATACCCCACAGCTCTTGCGCTACAAATAATAGTAATCCAAAAAAACCTACCATCCATACGCGTTTTTTAAAACCTCGCATGTATGAAGAGCCAAGATTATCTATTAGTTCTTGCTGATTTGCAAAATATTTCCAAAATCGAAAATCAAAAATCATAAGTTCGAAATCCTTCCTGTACTATCTTAAGCTAGTATTCTTTATTTACTTTACCAAAACTCGACATCATTTGTAACGTCTAAATGACATTGTTCCACAAAAAATGTGTATTTTTTGAAAGGAATGATTATTTATGTGAAATTTTATATCATCATATAATAAAATTCCATATATTAACAGAATTTATCGGAGGCATGAATACTATGGATCCAACGCACGCAAAAAAGTGTAAGCCCCATCTCTACTTACACTTTTTGCGCTATTTTTTATTGCAAGATTTAGGCCCCAACCTAAATAGGTCGTAAGGATATTCTCCTTGGAAGTTACACTGTGCGCGGTTATAAAAAGGAATGAGTAAAGTTAGCCGCAGCACTATGTATGGAAATCCTTCTCCCTCTATTTTCCCTTCCCCAAAAGGTAGTAATAGCTCTTTTATAGTTTAAATCTCTTATTTCCAGAATGAAATATTTCTCCTTAAATTTGCATTTTGCATACTATTTTCATTCCTAAAATTGAATTTTTGCGTAAAAAAGTGCCTCAAAATCCTATTTTGATTTGTCTCACATAAATGAATAAAAATTTTCCTACAAACCTACACTCTATATAACCTATCGAAGGAAACTTCTTACATATAATAACTTCATCATGTTTCCTGTAATACGTAGTTGAATAGCATAAAAATCATGCCCAACTAAATAAAGAATTTCATTACTTCGAGCAGAGAATAAATTGGAAAGGATGTGTTAGTTTTGAAATTTGGCAAACTATTTAATTTAAGTGTTGCCGATTTATTGTTCGGTATCATTGGATCAAGTGTATTTATCATTATTTTATATATGTTCACTTCATTTTAGGAGGGTGTTGTATGGATAAATATGAATAATGGCCCTTCCTCGATTGATTTATGTCGGAGAAGGGTTTTTGCATGGGGAGAGTTATTATGACGTTACATGTGGACTAAATATCAAGTCAAATAAATTGCTAGTCAGACGTGATGGCCTTTTTTTCAGACGTGAAGTCATATTAGTCAGACGTGGAGCCTGTTTTGTCAGACGTGAAGCCTCATTAGTCAGACGTGGAGATGTTATTCCTACGTGAGGGCCGTTTTTTCCTACGTGGACTTCCATTTTTCCTACGTGGTATGCAAAATATTACCTCTCGACGTGCCCTTCCCCGAAAAATCTCTACACAAAAACACCTTCCTCATATTAATTAAGGTAGGTGTTTTCATTGTTTATAAAATTCCATGATTATCCTCCAACGGTTAGTGTAATAAACGATTAAAGAGATTTTCATCGCGCGTTTGAAGAGCGTAGTCAATCATTCGACTATGATTTACTTCTTCTAGTAACGAGATGAATTCGTCTGCTTCTGCTTTTACATCGCTACCAGGTTCTCTGTCTTCTGGTTCGCCGTGTTGTAAAATTGTTTGCAAATGCGTATGAATATCTGACACTAACAATAATTGATAGAGTGGCAAACGAATGAAGCGATTCCCTTTTTGAAAAACGAAAACTTCAGATAAATTTTCCACTTGGTATGTGGTCATGTTGACGATAATTTCTTTGCCTTCCACAGGAATAAAGTGAAAGAGCTCGTCATCTTTTTTTATAGAAAAGTATTGATAAGCAAATACCAGTTTCATCTTTTGGCCTTCTAGTTTTGAGTAGAATGGTTTCATTAGTTGTACATGTAACATTGTGATCCCCCCTTGATTTAATCGAAATATTCTGATTACTACTATTGTATCACATTCCCGTCCATTTCGTGCAGGATAAAAACCAAAAAAATACCGCCTAGAGCCCGACGGTATGATGGTTTTCTCATGGTTTTCTGAATGTAAAATAAGCCATTGATTTATCGCGATATTGAATAAAGAATCCAAGGAGTATGTATTGTATGGTGCATGACATCTCGTTTCCGTCTTGTACGTTACATGTAAATGAACATTTATTATTTAGAAAATCAATTTGAATATCATCAAGTTGGTAATAATCAAATGTCATCCTTTTAATTCTTGCTATTCCTTTATCATCCGACGTAATAATTGCTGATTTCTTTTTGCCATTCGGTGTAACATAAAGTAGAAATTCTTGTCCACACGACTTCAGCATATTGCTTTGATTCAATCCAGGTAAGATAATTTCATATGATGGCAAACATATCAACCTTTCCCTTATAATTTAAATTTGATACTAATTCCAAAATGTGTAATATACTAATCTAATATTACTTATTACTCTGTTAATTCCAAAAATAATACATCAAATATGAAATGGCGTTTTAAAAATAGAATATATTCTAACGCAAAGGGATGAGTCGTCTAAACTACCTGCATCTAAGGTGGTGTTGATTTTGCAATTAAATGAACTAATTACGGAGTATAGGAAGCTGTCTCAAATTACTCAAAAAGAAGCAACAAAACTTCTTAATATTTCAGCCAGCACATTACCGCTATATGAAACGAATCCCGAGAGCATCTAGCTACCTGTTTTTCGAGCTATATGCAAACTCTACCAAATACCAAGAGATATTAGTAACGAAGTCATATATCACTCTTCAACAATCTCTCGTAGAAAATTATTACGTGTAAAAGAACCTATTGATGACTACGGCGAAGAAATAATCAGTCCAGTCTATCGTGCGTATAAATCAGATCCTGCTTTATATCAACTTTTCCAAGATTTATATAACAAAACCTTCGCCAGAAAAAGAGCGTTTTAAAGAATTTTTGAAAGCTTTTTTGCATTTATAATCTTAATTCTTTCCTATCACTTACGGTTTTCCACGAAAAGCCGTATAATGAAAGGAAAGTTTTTTTTTGGAGATGTTGCTATTGAGCCATTCATTATTTAATATTGCTGTGCGTTACCAATCACATATCCAACAATGGATGGAGACGCTTTCTGAGGACCTACACCCATCTCATTTAGACGATGAAGAGCTTGTACGTCGTGCTTCCTTTGCCGTGCGTAACGGGGCAGTCCGCGCTCTCTCCTACGATCCATACGAACATACACTAGAAGCACGTGTTCATGATGTCAGTTCTGCCGTTGTGACGATTCATTTAGTTGATGAACAAATCACGTGTTCTTGTCCAGAAAAGCGTTTATGCCGTCATTGCTTAGCGGTTATTTTTAGTTTATATATGCAAAAGTTTTCTCTCTCTGAGTGGCTCCAGGAATGGCGTTTAAAAAAGACGGAACAACTTTCTATTCTTGCAAATGAACGTACACCTGAAGGCTGGAATGCGATTGTTCAATCGACGTTTAATGCAGTTTCAGGTGATTGGTCTTGGAAAGAACGTTATTATATCGATAGTTCTATAAATCAAATGAAACAAAAGTTAAAGAAGTTCATGCCTTTTGAACGTGAATGGCAGCCTCTTTACGATGTCTATACGCGCACCATGTTGTTACGCCTGTTGTTTGAAGTGAGCGAAGAACTAAATGAAAACTTATTCCGTGCTACCATTCAAACTGATATTGAAGATATGCAACATCAACTAATCACGCTTTCGAATAAACCTCGTTTATTTGCTGCTGATCCTTTTTATGATGCACTTGTTCTACATGTTCGTCATATCGTCTATGATCTCAAAACAATGGATGATCTTCGCTTCAATTTGCTTCATGCATTTTGGGTAATCATGCTGACTGAAAAAGGTCGTCGTGAGAAAGAATATGAATACTTACTTGAAATCAAGAATTTCGACAACGACATATTCCGTGCATTCTTTTGTGTGCTTCTCAAGAAACCAGATGAATTACGAGAGATTGCCGATAAAATTCATCCAAGTCAAATGCCCGAATGGATGCACCTGGCGAAACTTGCGAAAGAACAAGACGATTTAACGTCACTTACAATTATTTTGCATGCCATGCGCCCACATATTTTCGATTATGTTAATAGCCATTTATCTGCATGGAACCGTTCCTTGTTCGTGTCAAAATTATATGCGTTGTATAAAAATATCGATATGCCTGATGAAGAACGTGAGCAACTGTTTTGGCAGTTCGGATCATTTGGTGTTCGTGCCTACTCGGATTTCTTAATTGATCAACAACGTTTTCAAGATTGGGTTGCCCTTCATCACCGCTTTGAGTCAACACTCGACTATGCGGAGTCATGTGGAATGAAAACCATCTTACAAGAGGCTCCTGAGGCCGTGTTACCGTTCTATCACGTATTGGCGCTAAGTGAGGTACGAGAACGTAATCGCCATAACTACAAGCAAGCTGTACGGATTTGGAAGAAAATGAAATCAGCCGCGAAGAAAAGTGGCAAAACCGATTATTGGAATTTGTACGTCAGCGAGATTCAAACGAAATATCGCCGCTTACGAGCTCTCCAAGAAGAGATACAGAAAGGAAACTTGCCTTTATGACTTCTCATGTATCGCCTTTTATGAAGAATCTAATCCTTTCATTCGACCAAATGGATGATGGATTCACGACCGTTCATGCCTATAACGATGAAGGCATGCGGTTATTTACCGAACAATGGATTTCATTTATATCTTTTCAGCACGAACCATCTTTTTATGGGCTGCATCACGATGAAGAAACAAACTTTTCATCATTAGAGTTAATTGAGCTGTTTTCCCCCACTACTAAACATCCTTACGTTCACGTCAGTGGATTTGCTCCAGAAGATGAGTCGATGATAAAAACCATTCAACAAGCATCAAGTTATTGGAATTCACCAACTCTGTGGGACGATCTTACATTTGAAGATGATTCGCTCGTTTATTCTTCACTGGATGCACCTCCTGCAGCGAAACTGATGCTTACTTCTGCTATACAACAAAAACTCTACAGCGTAGGTTTAACGCTAAATGATATTCCAACTCTTCTTCCCTTTTTCAAGCAAGGTGGATGGCCATTGCAATCACAAGCTGGTCAAGGAGAAGTTAACGTGGCACTGCGTCTCAGCGAGCCTGAATCTTTATCAGACGAATGGATTCTTGAAACAGTGGTACGTGGCAAAAAAAGTTCAGTGCACTGGACGCCCGCTTTTCGTAAGAAACAATCTCCAATCGAAGAGGCACTGCCTGATAAATGGAAAGTCCATGCGTCTTATGTGTACGAAACTCAATCCAATATGCTCGATTTGATGAATATTGAAGCCGAAGCGGATCGCTTTTTATCGCTGTCACTAAGTGATTTAGACGTCCGTCACTTTTTGCGGGATGATGCAGCGCGTTTGCAAGCTCTCGGCTTTGAAGTCATCCTACCGGCTTGGTTAAAAGCCGTGAAGGAATCCAAACTGCGTGTGAAATCTAATGCGAAAACTACTACATTTAAAACGACAGCTGGTTTAAATGAAATTTTAACGTTTGATTGGAATTTTTCATTAAATGGGCAAGCTATTTCGGAAGATCAATTCAAACAAATGGTTGAAGAAAATCGCGAATACATCCGTGCCGGAAACGAGTGGTTCCGCATTGATTCCAATTGGATGCATGAAATCCGTCAATTAATGGAGCAGACGGAAAATGAAAACTGGACGGTCAAAGAATTGCTATTTAGAGAGTTGCCTGATGCTCTCCTTAATGAAGATGAATCTGGCGAAGAAGATGATGATCCGTTGTTCCAATTTGAATTGAACCAATCGCTGAAAAGGTATTTGGAACAACTTCAAGATAAAAAAGAATTGCCTACGACAATAGTGTCGCCTCACTTATTAACCGATTTACGTCCTTACCAACAACAAGGACTAGACTGGCTTGTGTTTATGCGTGAACAAGGATTCGGCGTATGTTTAGCCGATGATATGGGTCTTGGAAAAACGGTGCAATTGATTGCTTATTTATTACATGTGCATCGTACGAATCAGACCGATAAGCCATCGTTTATCATTTGTCCCACATCTGTTTTAGGAAACTGGCAAAAAGAGCTAGCACGTTTCGCTCCTGATTTAAATGTCCATGTGCATTATGGACAAACGCGTTCCAAAGATGAGTCGCTTGCTGTCGAATTAGGAGATTTAAAACCTGATGTTGTTTTAACTACGTTTGGTACGGCTTCACAAGACGCTGACGCGTTAAGTGAAATTGAATGGTGTAGTGTGACACTTGATGAAGCGCAAAATATTAAAAACATGCATACGAAACAAAGTCGAGCTATTCGTAAATTGCGCGGTGAACATCATTTAGCGTTAACTGGTACACCAGTTGAAAATCGCTTGTCCGAGTTATGGGCAATTTTCGACTTTATTTATAAAGGGTATTTAGGTAGTTTCCGCAAGTTCCAAGAGAACTTTATAGCACCGATTGAACGTGATGAATCGGAAAATCATAAAGAAAAACTACGTGCAAAAATACGTCCGTTCCTACTAAGACGTACGAAACAGGATCCGGACTTGTTATTAAATCTTCCGGACAAGCAAGAACAACGTGAGTATTGTCCACTAACAACTGAGCAAGCTGCACTCTATGAAAGTTTGATCCAAGAAACGTTGTTCAAGCTCGAAACATTAACCGGTTTTGAGAAAAAAGGTCTTATTTTAAAAATGTTAAGCAAGCTGAAGCAATTGTGTAATCACCCAGCCCTATATTTAAAAGAGGGATTTGGTGAAGCGGAGTATATGATGGAGCGTTCTGAGAAGTTAGCACGCATAGTTACACTCGCTGCTGAAATTGCCGCTCGCGGTGAGCAATGCCTGATTTTCACGCAATACATTGGCATGGGCCACTTGTTGCAACATTGTTTAAGCGAGTTATACGACATCGACCCACCGTTCCTGTCAGGTAGCATGCCGAAATTACAGCGTGACAATCTAGTGGAAGCGTTCCAAGAAAAAGAATTCCCTGTGTTCATTTTGTCGCTGAAAGCCGGCGGTACTGGACTTAATTTAACAGCAGCAAATCATGTTCTCCATGCCGATCGTTGGTGGAATCCAGCGGTTGAAAATCAAGCGACGGACCGTGCTTATCGCATCGGGCAAACGCGCTTTGTACATGTCCATAAGTTTGTAACAATAGGGACGATTGAAGAAAAAATCGATAAATTATTAGCCGATAAACAAGCTTTATCTGAAGACTTAATCCAATCAAGTCAATGGATTACTGAAATGGCAGATGAAGATTTAAAGGATTTATTAACTTTAGGTTAAAGTTGATACAACTCAGATGGGAGTCAGGTGGCCAGCCACCTGGCTCTTTTCTGTTTTTGACACTTACTATTAATCGTCTGTGAACAAAAGAAGGTTACTCCAAAAAATGAACGGCTTCAGACTCAGACACAAATGTTCCCTAAATTGTAGCTGCGCCTGATTCCGTAGGGATATCTCTTTAAAATGTGAATATTGATCGCCTGTGGTAGTGCTTCCCTCCCGTAGAGAGACACAATTGCATCTCAATTTGTGGCTCCTGCCACGTCTACATTCTTGCGGAAAACTTTCCTGTTCGCGACACTTCCTTTGCAGGATTTTTTTTGGGTGAAACTGGGTGACAGGGAATAACTCTAGTTGAAAAGGAATAAACGCTATGCGAAAGGGAATAAAGTGATTGCCAATGGGAATAAACACTTCCACAACAGGAATAAATCAAAATGAACGGGAATAAATCCAAAAACCACATACTGCAGAACATTTCCCTCAATACAGAGACTCAATTGCTCTTCATCTGGGAGTGCACTCTTGCGAAGGCCATATTATGATGGCAGGAATCTAGCCAACTGCCACTTTTCTATTCGTGAATGATTCCCTCCCGTAGAGAGACACAATTGCATCTCAATTTGTGGCTCCTGCCACGTCTACATTCTTGCGGAATTCTTTAAGAAAACCATTTCTATCAATCTATGTACAAGACCGGTCGTGCTTCACGCGACCGGTTTTCCTCTCTTGTCTATCAAGTAAAGCGTTATTTCCCCACTATTCTTAAGCTTGGTTCGCTGAGTTTATGTTCAAGCACAAGGATTCGCTCATTCAAATGTGCAATCATACGAATTAGTTGTTCCATATGTAGTTCCATTCGAACAAGGTGATCAGGTATCGCTTTCATATTGGGTGAATTCCTTTCTATTGGATTTGACAAAAATTGTGTACTAACCATCGGTGCGGTCTACCGAGAAATCGAAGCTACACAACAGGTAATTCTTTATGCTCTTTTTCAGTGAAAATGAAATCTTCTTTTGCTTGTGATTCTTTATTCACATGTTTGTGCTCAGAGGATTCGTCAATTCTAGGTTTCGTTTGTAAAAACTGGACTTCTTCAACGATTACTTCTGTTACGAATATGCGATTGCCATCTTCTTTTTGATAGGATCTGGAATGGATATGCCCATTAATCCCAACAAGAGAGCCTTTACCACAATATTTAACTGTGTGTTCGGCCAGTTTCCCCCATACGGTGCATAGCACGAAATCCGCTTCATCTCCTTTTGCATTTTTGTAGGTACGTTGTATGGCTAAAACAAAACTTGCTTGCACTCTGCCTTCTGACAAATGACGAAGTACCGGATTCTTTGTCATTCTCCCAATCATCCCAACTTGATTCATTTATTCACCTCCTTCTTAGGTATTGAATTTATTGTACAAAGGACTTAAATTGTGCGCAAAGCGACAAAAATTCATTTTGACCACTTTTGTGCAAGGGAAAATTCAATTTTACGACTTCTATATTTTGACAAAAATTGCACAAACCTAATTGGCTGTAGGCTGAAACCCATTTAGTCAAAATGCCGTTTTGCCTTGTTTCCGAAGATTTTTCAACACTGTGTTATACTAGATTCAATTATACTTTTGCGGAAAGGCTGTGAGCTTATTGAAAACGTTTAAGATGTTGTCCATGACAGTTGTTCAAGGGGGCCAAACCATCTCGATTCCCCTCGTAGATGGCATCATTATTAATCAAGAAAACAGCCACCGGTCGTGGATTTTGGAAATGTATGTCGATAAAACAGACAGTACATTTTTCGAACAATTTAAGAATTCAGGTGAATTGATGGAAGTAAAAGTCGTCATTTCATATCCTGAAAATGAACCAGCAGGCTTTGAAGTAGCTGTATACGCTGTTAAAACAATCGGGGATTATGTTTCTGTGTTATTTAAAGGGACGTTAACACGAACCCGTCGTAAGTATGCGGTACAATTGCTGACAGAACTTGTCCAAGATGGATTAACAGGTGAACAGCTTATAACTCGCTTTGAAAACGATATGCGACAACGACCTCAATTAAAAAAAGACTCGGCTACTGTTTAATTACAGCTACCGAGTCTTTTTCTATCTGTTCGTTCTACAATAAGAGCAAGGCCTTAGGTCAAACCCTTCCACTGTCAGGGTAAGTCTAAATGCAAAATAAGTAATTACTCATCTTTGTTATCTGCGTCACGAGCGTCCATGTCATCTTCTAATATTTCTTCTTCTTTCGTATTCGGGTCTTTCATCATGTCTTTATCATTGTCTAAGTTTTTGTCTTCCTGCGTTGGTTCAACTTGATTTCCGTCATTGGTACCAGGTACTACATCTTGTGTATCCTCACGTACATCTTCCATTGGCGTTTGATTTGCTGGTGGTACATCCTTGTTATTGTCTCTCATATTACAACCAACTAATAATAAAGCACTCATACCAAATACAATCGTTGTCTTTTTCCACATAAAAAAGTTCCCTCCTTTCTATAATCGTTCACCACACTTCGTGTGATTCACAATAGGTTACCCTAGAAAGGAAAGAACTATTTATGCTTTTTATTTTTCTTTTAAAGTGAATAAATCGTATGCTGCTTTATCTTTAGACGCATAATAATAAAGTAATAATTTTTTTTTGAACAAAAGTAAATTACATTACGTTAAAAATTAGTATTCCCTTTGCCACTGTTTTTATTATGTTGTTTTTTCAACAATGGGTCCAAGAGCAAATAAAATATCTGTTTCGCAAGCGATTTCACCATCTACTGTCGCAATTGCATGTCCTTTGCCCATTGCACCGCGTATTTTAACAAACTCGACTTCTAATCGAAGTTGATCCCCTGGCACAACTTGACGTTTAAAACGGCAGTTATCAACGCCAGTTAAGAAAGCAAGACGACCTTTGTTCTCTTCTTTATTCAATAAAGCAACTCCGCCTACTTGTGCTAATGCTTCGATAATTAACACACCTGGCATTACTGGATATCCTGGGAAATGTCCGTTGAAAAAATCCTCATTAATGGAGACGTTTTTTAACCCAACTGCTCGTTTACCGTCTTCAATTTCAATAATTCGATCAACGAGTAAAAATGGGTAGCGATGTGGTAAAATCTCTTGAATTTGCTGTGCTGATAATATCAAGTTAGTTTCCTCTTTTCATAAAAAATGCATAAAAGATTGTAGATTTAGGACTTACCGTTTAATATATCCAAAATGTGTTGCCACGTATCCCATTTCAAGGCATCTTTTGGATTACCGTCACCGACATATCCATAACCAATTGTTAAACCGGCTGCAATTGCGCCAACTACAAGAGCTGCAACTAGGATGATGCGAAGCCATATCGGGAAAAGACGGATTTGAACCCACCAAGTTTTCTTATTTTCCTTAGTCTCAGCTTTTTCAGCTTTCTCAACTTTATGCTGCTTCCGCATTGAAGGTGCTTGGGTATTCACTTGTTGTTTTACGTCTTTTACTTCAACGTCTTTTACTCCATTAGTCATGCGTCGCTCTCCTTATCAATTGTGCTTAAGTTGCCGTTCCTTTTAAAGTCATTTTGATACTTTACCAATGTTATTTAGCAGCATTCCTGTCCCAATGGCTACACAATCCATTGGGTGCTCGGCAATCAATACTGGTACTTTAAGGGCATCTGCTAATAAGGAATCAATTCCATGCATTAAAGCACCTCCGCCAGTTAAAATTACACCGCGATCAATAATGTCAGCGGACAATTCAGGTGGCGTTTTTTCAAGCACATTTTTCGCTGCTTGGATAATTAGTGCAATTGACTCGCGTAAGCATGTTTCGATTTCTTCAGAATGAACTGTAATGGTACGTGGTAGACCTGTTAACATGTCACGTCCACGAATATCCATTTCTTCATTACGTCCTCCTACAAACACTGTACCTATCTGTATTTTTATATTTTCAGAGGTGCGTTCACCAATTAATAGTTTATATTCACGTTTTATGTATTGTAAAATATCATTATCGAATACATCTCCAGCTACTCTAATTGACTCAGATGTTACAATATCACCCATCGAAAGAACCGCAACATCAGTTGTTCCTCCACCAATGTCAACTACCATGTTACCACTTGGTTGGAAAATATCCATACCCGCTCCAATTGCAGCTACTTTTGGTTCTTCTTCTAAATAAACTTTCTTACCTCCAGCTTTTTCAGCAGCTTCCCGAATAGCTTTTTGCTCTACACTTGTAATATTTGTAGGACAACAAATTAAAATTCGAGGCTTCGAGAAAAATCCTTTGACATCTATTTTATTGATAAAATGTTTTAACATAGCTTCAGTCACATCAAAATCAGCGATGACTCCATCTTTAAGTGGACGAATAGCCACAATATTTCCCGGAGTACGACCTACCATTTGTCTTGCTTCTTCCCCTACTGCTAAAACTCGCTTTGTTTTCCGATCCATTGCCACAACTGACGGCTCGTTTAATACAATGCCTTTTCCTTTTACATGTATTAAAACATTTGCCGTTCCAAGATCAATTCCAATATCCTTAGCAAACATGAACACCTTGTTTCCCCTTCCCGTGTTTCCCTAAATATTTTACCGTTCTTTTTTGTCTCTACTAACTGACTATTCTACCATAAAGCACTATCAATTACATCTTTTTTCACAGACAAAAAACGTTATGACGAGGCTTTCGTCATAACGTTTTTTCGCTTTTTTCTTCCTTTTGTTTCCACATTTGCTTCGTTGCTTCCCCGCCCCGAATATGTCGGATTGACTTATGATAAGCAAGGATTTCACTAACATCTTTGGCCAGTGCTTCATTCACTAGTTTTAAGCGTTCCGTTAAATCTTTGTGCACCGTACTTTTCGAGTAGCCCGATTTCTTTGCAACCGCGCGTACTGTTAAACCCGTCTCATGGACCAATTCACCAAGCTCTAGGCAACGTTTCCGGATCTGTTCGTGCAAGACCGCATCCTTCCGTACCGAACGTTTCCTTTAACGTATGCTTTAAATTTGGGACTTAGAACGCTAAATACGTACGTGGGTTAACTGCTTCACCTTTATCAATAACTTCGAATTGTAAATGAACACCCGCTGCTGCATTGAAATCATTTTCAGTTGTAGTCGCAAGCGGTTGACCTTGTGGAACAACATCTCCCACTTTGACTAAAATTTCTTTAACTGAGCGATAACGAGTTACAAGACCATCTTCATGTTCAAGTACAACTTCGTCACCAAGGAATGGATCGAGATTTACTTCTTTTACTTTCCCTGTCATCGCAGCTTTGACTTCAAAAGGCTCTCCATCAATTGCAATTGCGATTCCGTTATTCGTTTCATACGTTTGATTGAATACAAGAAGGGAATTTTCTTGTGACTCGTCAGAAGCAGTCACATCATAGAAATCATTTAAAATTGTCATTTTGTCAAGCATAGCTTCGTCAAACGGGAATTTCATGGATTCCTTTTGCGCATTTACTACAATTTCTTTTCCACTACCGTCAGCTTCTTTTCCAGGACCTTTTGCAACATTATCCTCCGTGCTGATAAACGCATTATAACCCCAAATCATGCCGACAAATAATAGCGAAAATCCTACGTAAATAGCTGGCCAAAGCCATGTTTGTTTCTTACTTGATTTTTTTGATAGAGAAGGATTATTAGATTTTTCCTCTCGCATATTCATCACCTCTGTTGCTAGTGTTGTCAGCGATTTAAGGTTTTAAACATGTTGATTGAATAGATTGGAAATTTTTTATTTCGGTTTTTGGATAATAATGCTTTAAGATGTCTTCCGCTTTGCGCCCCTCCTGCGCCATTGCGTTTGCTCCGTATTGACTCATCCCCACCCCGTGCCCGTATCCCTTCGTTGACACAGCAATAATATTAGGATTAGATGCATCAATGTCAAAATCTGTTGATGGGAGCCCCAATATGTCACGAATTTCCCGGCCCGTCCATTCGTGTTTTACGGTTGTCACTTGTTGAATTCGCTGTGATTCATTGGGTTTTAAAGATAGTTTATTGAAATGATCTGCCGTCCAGTTAAAGCCAAATGCGTCATTCCATTCTTTAAGAGTAAATGTTTTTGTTTGGTTAAACTTTGGCGAAGTGATATCACCTGTACTTTCGGTCGAAATCAAATAAGGAATTTTGTTCCCGCTATATCCTTCTGCACTTTCCGTCTTACCATTACTAGTCGAGAAGAACATGGCTGTAATGAGCTCATTGTTATAGGTGAGAATTTGAGAGGCTGTTTCTGCGATTGCTTTTACGATGTTTGCTGGAGGTGTGCGTTCGCTTTCTGAAATGAACGCCTGGTGTGAGGTTGTAGGTTTAATTGCAGTTGCTCCAAAATTAGTTGTCTTGAGTGCAAATGTTCGAGCTGCAATTGCTTGTGCTTTTAAAGCCTCTAGGTTGAACGTAGAAGGCATTTCCGCTTGAACGACACCTTTGATGTATTCTTCTATTGGAAGCGGCTCACCAAGCCCCTCCACGCGAATCATGACAGGTTCACAAGCAATTGCGTCGTCAGGCGGAGACTCTTCTACATGTTGCGGTAATTTCTTAATTAACTGCAGTGGCAAGAGAAATAAAGAGAGACATACGATTATAGTGGCTAAGTATCTCATGAAGGAATATATGTATTGAGAGAGCAATATATGAAAAGTGTTAATCGGGATATATGTTTCTGCTTCAACTTATAGGGAAGTAGAAATCTTATCGCCCTAGCCCCCCCTTATACTTTAGGTCCAAGATTTTATGGTTTGGTTAACTAAAGAATAAATGTTACCTTTCAGTAAATATTCGGCCGAAGATGATATTTCGGCCTCTTTCTGCTTAATTTATTTTTAATACTGAATGTTAGTAGTGACACTTATATAACGGGGAATAAATTTTGACTGACAGAAACAATTACTTCAATGCGAAAAGGTTTCCAGATCACTTCGGACGCTTCCTCAGCTGTACTATGTTCTATAGAACTAAGAGGGTGGGCTTGTGACTTCTTCACTCGCCAACAGATCATCTTGCAGTTGGTGTGCGTCCTTCGCATCCTTGGAACCTAGACGTCCATAGTTATGATTGTTTGGTTTACTATTGCATCGAAACTTTCTTTAAGTAGATACTCAGCAGAAGATACTATTTCTGCCCTTTTTTATTTTCAAATAGGAGTTAACACTCATTTTATAGAAAAAATTAAAGGGTACTTTCACTATCGCGGGCTTTTAATGAATTGCAGTCTCAAAATAAAGAAATTGCGATAACCGCCGAAATGGCATCTTCGGTTGGACTAGGTAAAGGTGAAGCCAAAGCTCGCCTGAAACGTAAGTAAAAAGTTGCTTCAGTCTTCATGTTTGTAACTAAAGGTTTCACAGTAGCGCATCGAAAAGGAATAAACAGCATTGAATGGCAATAAAGCAATCAAGAACGGGAATAAACACCTCGTGAATGGAAAAAAACCAAAATTACAGGGAATAAACATGGAAATCCTTCCAATCTTTAATATGGCCGCGTCACTGTTAAACAAAATTCAACAAAAAAAACCGACATCTGGGTATAAGATGTCGGTTTTTGCATAGTATAGGATAAGGGAATTAAACTGTTTGCATAGTCTTTTCATCAGATGATTCAGATGGGACTCGTTCAATATCTGCACCAAGTGAAGCTAATTTTAAGTGGAAGTTCACGTAACCGCGATCTAAGTGATAAAGCTCAGTGACACGTGTTACACCTTCAGAAGCTAGACCAGCTAAAATTAATGCTGCAGCTGCACGTAAATCAGTTGCTGCCACTTCTGCACCTTGTAAATCAGATGGACCTTCCATAATAACAGAACGACCCTCGATTTTAACATTACCGTTCATGCGGCGGAATTCTTCTACGTGCATAAAACGATTTTCAAATACAGTTTCAGTTAGCATACCATTACCAGTTGCCGTTAACATTAATGCCATCATTTGCGATTGCATGTCAGTAGGGAAACCTGGGTGAGGCATTGTTTTAATATCAACAGACTTCAATGTTTTAGTTGCACGGATTCGAAGTCCGTCTTCTTCTTCATTGATTTGAACGCCCATTTCTTCCATTTTAGCAATTAGCGCTGTCATATGTTCAGGAACAGCGTTTACAATTGTAATATCGCCTTGTGTAATTGCTGCAGCTACCATAAATGTACCTGCTTCGATACGGTCAGGGATAATATGGTGAAGTGTACCTTCAAGCTCTAAAACACCTTCAATGCGAATTGTGTCGGTACCTGCACCAATAACACGTCCACCCATTTCGTTAATGAAGTTTGCTAAATCAACAATTTCTGGTTCTTTTGCAGCATTTTCAATAATTGTTGTACCTTCAGCTAAAGCTGCAGCCGTCATAATGTTTTCAGTTGCACCAACGCTTGGGAAGTCGAAATAGATTTTAGCACCTTTTAGACGACCTTCAGTTTTTGCCTCTACGAATCCGTGACCAAATGAAATTTCAGCGCCCATTGCTTCAAAACCTTTTAGATGTTGATCGATTGGTCGTGAGCCTATTGCACAACCACCAGGAAGCGCAACTCGAGCAAAACCATTACGAGCTAAAATTGGACCCATGACTAATATAGATGCTCTCATTTTACGTACATATTCAAATTGAGCTTCACTTAATAAAGTCTCAGATGAATCGATAATAACTTCATTGCGTTCTGGGTAATATTCTACCGTAGCTCCTAAGCTTTTTAAAACCTCATTAATCGTATAAACATCAGCTAAATTGGCTACGTCACGAATAATATTTTTTCCTTTAGTAGCTAAAAGAGCTCCAGCTAAAACCGGTAATACCGCGTTTTTAGCACCTTCAACTCTTACTTTCCCTGTTAACTTGTTGCCGCCTTTTACAACTATCTTTTCCAATGATTGACCCTCCATGTTTTCGAAATTGATTTGATTTTTATCTATCTGTCGATTTAACTCGTATGATGTCATAAATTAGGAATAAAACATTATTAATATTACAGTCATTTTGTGTTTAACACAAGTATCGATACATTGATTTTTCATAATAAAAATCGACAAGAAACTGTCTTATATGATACGTACATAACGAGGCCTTTGTGTCGGTGAAAACAAAACTCTTTTTCATATTAAATGAATCTATTAATTTTTTCCCTATATTTAAAGTTTCAAACATCCTTCGACAATTTATTTCCCGGGGAATATTATTTTCTCTCCATGGCCATAGCTATGAACGATCTTCATCTTTATGGACATAAAGAGCAAATACTACATAAAAAGGTACGGTAATTGTTTTGACCAATTCGACATTGAGAGGAAAAAGTCGGATACAGTAGTACCTATGGCAATACTCATAAGAATATATAGAAGTTGAACTTGAAACACATGATGTTTTTTGACAATTTTTTCTATCATAACTGCTCTTAATGCAAAGAATGTTATTCCAATAAAAAATGCATGCGATAAAACACCTAGAATTGCTTGTTGACCGATTTCATTATACATATGTATGAACTCCTTTCAACAAAGTTGGTTGTTTTTATAATAAAAGAGACTTTACTTAGGTTTTCGCGAGTATGTCTCTTTCGTCTTGATATCATAATGACAACACACAATAAATTCTATTAAGTCGCTATAATAGACATAAAAAAACGAGTCGAAGAGAATGTTTCTCCTCGACTCGTCATCTCTTTTAGATGTTACCCTCATAAACGTTGATACGATTCATTGCGCGTCTCAAAGATAGTTCCGCGCGTTTGAAATCGACGTCGTCTTGTTGTGATAAGTTCAGACGTTCTTCAGCACGTTTCACTGCTTCCTTCGCTCGTTCTAGATCAATGGTAGATGATACTTCAGCTGATTGAGCTAAGATCGATACCTGGTCAGGACGGACTTCGATGAAACCTCCGCTTAAAGCGACGATATCAGTTTGTCCGTCTTTTTTCAATCGAATGGCTCCCACTTTAAGTGGAGCGACCATTGGAATGTGTCCAGGTAAAACACCAATTTCTCCAGATGTCGTGTTGGCAATGACCATGTTGACTTCAGAATCGTATACCGGGCCGTCGGGAGTGACAATATTGACTTTGATGGTCTTCATTTTTTCCCCTCCTGGTCCCTGTAATTAAACTTCAACGCCCATGCTTTTCGCTTTTTCAATAACTTCTTCAATACGTCCAACTAAACGGAAAGCATCTTCAGGTAAGTGGTCAAATTTGCCTTCAAGAATTTGTTTGAATCCTTGAATCGTTTCTTTTACAGGAACGTATGAACCTTTTTGACCTGTGAATTGCTCCGCTACGTGGAAGTTTTGAGATAAGTAGAACTGAATACGACGTGCACGGTTAACCGTTTGCTTGTCTTCATCAGATAACTCATCCATACCAAGAATCGCAATGATATCTTGAAGTTCTTTGTAGCGTTGAAGTGTTGATTGTACTTGACGAGCAACTGAGTAGTGTTCTTCGCCAACAATTCCAGGTGACAATGCACGTGAAGTTGAAGCCAAAGGATCTACTGCTGGGTAAATACCCATTTCAGAAAGTTTACGCTCTAAGTTTGTTGTTGCGTCTAAGTGAGCAAATGTTGTTGCAGGAGCTGGATCCGTATAGTCATCGGCAGGAACGTAAATCGCTTGAATTGAAGTTACTGAACCTTTGTTCGTTGACGTGATTCGCTCTTGTAATTGACCCATTTCAGTAGCAAGTGTTGGTTGGTAACCAACGGCTGATGGCATACGACCTAGTAAGGCTGATACTTCAGATCCTGCTTGAGTGAAACGGAAGATGTTATCGATGAATAAAAGTACGTCTGCACCTTGATCATCACGGAAATACTCAGCCATTGTCAAACCAGTCAAGGCAACACGCATACGTGCACCAGGCGGCTCGTTCATTTGACCAAATACCATTGCTGTTTTTTTGATTACGCCAGAATCGCTCATCTCGTGGAATAAGTCATTTCCTTCACGCGTACGCTCTCCAACACCTGCGAATACTGAGATACCGCCGTGCTCTTGTGCGATGTTGTTAATTAATTCTTGGATAAGTACAGTTTTACCTACACCAGCACCACCGAAGAGACCAATTTTACCACCTTTAATGTAAGGTGCTAATAAATCTACTACTTTGATACCTGTTTCAAGAATTTCAACTTCAGTTGAAAGATGTTCAAATGTTGGTGCAAGACGGTGAATTGGATCACGGCGATTTGCAACTGGGATTTCTTCGCCTAAGTCAATTATTTCACCAAGTACGTTGAATACACGACCTAGAGTGATGTCACCAACTGGAACGGTAATTGCCGTACCAGCGTCTGTAACTTCTGCACCACGCTTTAAGCCATCTGTAGATGACATAGCTACTGTACGTACAGAGTCGTCACCAAGGTGCAAAGCAACTTCAAGAGTTAAAGTTGTTGGTTCTTGGTTCGGACGTTCAATCGTAACTGTCAATGCATTATAGATTGAAGGTAATTGGCCGTTGTTGAACTTTACGTCAACAACTGGACCCATTACTTGAAGAACGTGTCCTTTGTTCATACTTGTTCCCTCCTGTCTTACTTACTACTTCTATTCTAGAGCCGCTACGCCGCCAACGATTTCTGTGATTTCTTGAGTAATCGCCGCTTGACGAGCACGGTTAAATTGTAATGTTAATGAGCTAATTAATTCACTTGCGTTATCGGTTGCGCTCTTCATTGCTGTCATACGTGCAGCATGTTCACTTGCTTTGCCGTCTAGTAAAGCACCATAGATCAAGCTTTCCGCATATTGTGGAAGCAACACTTCAAGAATGGCATCGGCTGAAGGCTCGAATTCATATGATGTTGTTGCACTTGATGGAGTGATGTCCGTTAACGGAAGCACCTTTTTCTCTGTAACGTCTTGTTGAATGGCGCTAACATAATGGTTGTAATACATATAAAGTTCATCATACGTACCTTCTGTGAACATACCAACAGCCTTGCGCGCAATTTCCTTAATATCAGCAAATGAAGGCTGATCAGGTAAACCGACCGCACTTTCAATTACTGTAATGCCGCGTTTCGTGAAGAAATCACTCCCGATACGTCCAACTGCAAAGATTACAAATTGGTCATTTGACGTATGACGTTCGCGAATTGCATTCGTTACAGCACGTAACACGTTACTGTTGTATGCACCTGCAAGTCCACGATCGGCAGTGATGACGAGGTAAGCAGTTTTCGCTACAGGACGTGACTTCAACATTGAATGTCCACTGTCACTAGTTCCTGAAGCAATTGCTCCTACGACTTCTTGAATTTTCGCCATATACGGAACGAATGATTTCGCATTCAATTCTGCACGGTTCATTTTCGAAGCCGACACCATTTGCATCGCTTTTGTAATTTGGCTCGTTTTCTTAGTCGATGTTATTCGGCTTTTAATGTCGCGTAATGATGCCACTGGTATTTCACCACCTTATCGTTTTTTATTCATCCAAAAAGATTACTCTGATTTTGCAAATGTCTTTTTAAACGCTGAGATTGCGTTTACTAAGTCTTCGTCAGCAGGAAGATCTTTTGTAGTACGGATGTGATCTAAAACGTTTGTGTGGTTTGAATCTAACCAGCTATACAATTCGTTCTCAAAACGTACGATATCTTGTACTGCAATATCATCTAAGTGGCCACGTGTTAGAGCGTAAAGAATAATAACTTGTTTTTCAACCTTAATCGGTTTATTCAAGTCTTGTTTCAATACTTCTACTGTACGTGCTCCACGGTTAAGTTTTCCTTGTGTAATTTTATCAAGGTCAGAACCGAATTGAGCAAAGGCTTCAAGTTCACGGAATGCAGCTAAGTCAAGACGTAGTGTACCCGCAACTTTTTTCATTGCTTTAATTTGAGCTGAACCACCAACACGTGATACTGAAAGACCCGCGTTGATTGCTGGACGTACACCTGAGAAGAATAAGTCAGATTGTAAGAAGATCTGTCCATCTGTAATCGAAATTACGTTTGTTGGAATATAAGCAGAGATATCTCCAGCTTGTGTTTCAACGAATGGAAGAGCTGTAATCGAACCTGATCCAAGTGTTTCATTCAACTTCGCAGCGCGCTCTAGTAAACGGCTATGTAAGTAGAATACATCCCCTGGATATGCTTCACGACCTGGAGGACGACGAAGTAATAATGAAAGTTCGCGGTAAGCAGCAGCTTGTTTTGATAAATCATCATAAACAACCAATACGTGCTTGCCTTCGAACATGAACTCTTCAGCCATAGTTATACCTGTGTATGGAGCTAAGTATAATAATGGAGCTGGTTGTGATGCTGAAGCAGTAACAACGATTGTGTATTCTAAAGCGCCGTTTTTACGAAGCGTTTCAACTACGTTACGAACAGTCGATTCTTTTTGACCGATTGCTACGTAAATACAAATCATGTTTTGGTCAGCTTGGTTTAAAATTGTATCGATTGCAACAGATGTTTTACCTGTTTGACGGTCACCGATGATTAACTCACGTTGACCACGACCGATTGGTACTAATGCATCAATCGCTTTAATACCAGTTTGCAATGGTTCATGAACCGATTTACGGGCCATAACACCTTGTGCTGGGCTTTCGATTGGGCGTGATTTAGTAGTGTTGATTGGGCCTAAACCATCAACTGGTTGTCCAAGTGGATTGACAACGCGGCCAATCAATTCATGTCCAACTGGTACTTCCATAATACGGCCTGTACGACGTACTTCATCGCCTTCTTTGATATCTGAATATGGTCCTAGAATAACGATACCTACGTTATTAGCTTCTAAGTTTTGTGCCATACCCATAACACCAGTTGAGAATTCAATTAACTCTCCAGCCATGACGTTGTCGAGACCATGAGCACGAGCGATACCATCACCAATTTGGATAACTGTACCTACATCGCTAACTTTCATTTCAGATTGATAATTTTCAATCTGCTTCTTAATTAGAACGCTGATTTCTTCAGCTTTGATGCTCATGTATGTCACCTCTTTCAATTCTTATTATTAACCGATAAGTTGTTTCTTCAAGCGATCAAGCTTAGCGCTAACGCTACTATCGAAAATACGATTGCCGATTTGAATGCGAATACCACCAAGTAATGATGGATCGATTTCATTTTCTATACGTAACGATTGTTTCCCAATCTTTTGTGCAAATGCAGACGAAATCGCCGCACGCTCATCATCCGTTAAAGGACGTGTTGAGAATACTTTTGCGTCAGCTATACCTTGAGCTTCGTTTGAAAGTGTTGCAAATTCAGTAGCAACTGCTACTACTTCGTTGATTCGTTTACGGTCTATTAATACTTGTAATGTGTTCACTACAAATGGATTAGCTTGGCCGAATAACTCACGAATTAATTCTTTCTTTCGGTCTGAAGAAAGTTTTGGTGAAGCAAGCATAGCTTGTAATTCACTATTTTCTTTAAATACCATTTTCACTTCACGTAAATCTTCTTCTACATGAGCTAATTGGTTATGTTGTTGTGCTAGTTGAAATAATGCTAAAGCATATCGTTTCGCTGCAGTTGATTGACTCACACTACATCGCCTGCCTTCGCAATCGTTTCTTCGATTAACGCACGGTTATCTTCCTCAGAAATTTGCTTTCCAAGAACTTTAGATGCCGCAAGTACAGATAGAGATACGACTTCTGCGCGTACTGCTGCAATCGCTTTTTCTTTTTCTGTTTCAATCTCACGAACAGCTGATTCTTTCAAACGTGTTGCTTCAGCGCGTGCAGTCGTGATAATTTCTTCACGTTGTGCGTCACCTTGATGCTTCGCGTTTTCAACAATCCCTTGTGCTTCTGTACGTGCTTCTTTTAATAACGCACGTTGTTCTTCTAATAATTGATGTGATTCTAAGCGCGTAGTTTCAGCTGCTTCGATTTCACTTGCAATTAAATCTTCACGTTGTTTCATTATACCCATCAATGGACCCCAAGCGAATTTCTTCAATAGGAACATTAAAAGGATGAAGACGGTTAAAGTAGCAAAAATGTCACCAGTGTTCAATTTATCAACATGAGCTTCAGTGGCATTCAGTACGAGGTAATCCAAAAACACGATTGTTTCACTCCCTTCAAGAGCTTCAAGTCTTTATGTGAATCTAAAAAGATGGATTTTCATGTTTAAAAAGTCAAACATCCATAAGAGAATGACGAAGAGTCTTCAAGATAACTTCGTCATTTCATGTTAACTATTACTTATTTATTTAATACGATAAACGCGATAACTACTGCGATGATCGGAAGTGCTTCAACTAATGCTACACCGATATACATTGTTGTTTGTAATAAACCACGTGCTTCAGGTTGGCGAGCCATACCCTCGATTGTTTTTGAAACGATTAATCCGTTACCAATACCTGCTCCAAGTGCTCCTAAACCGATTGCTATTGCTGCTGCTAATACTCCAATTTGACCTTCCATGTGTGTTGCCTCCTAGAAATTTGTATTTTTTCCTGTTCAGTAAATGAACAAATTATGCTTAATGATCATGACTCACTTTGTGAGACATATAAACCATTGTTAAAATAACGAAAATGAAAGCTTGAATCGTTCCAACGAAAATCGAGAAACCTTGCCAAGCAAGCGTTGGAAGTAAGGCTCCTGCAAAACCAAGGAAACTTGCACCACCTATACCTGCTAGTAAACCTAACAATACTTCTCCTGCATAAATATTCCCGTAAAGTCGAAGACCAAGTGTTACCGTATTGGCAAACTCTTCTACGATTTTTAGGGGCAGAAGGAATGGTAATGGTTTTAAATAGTCTTTTCCGTATTCGGAAAGGCCTTTTAATTTGATACCATAGTAATGAGTTAATACCATGACCATAACTGCTAATGTCATCGTTATGATTGGATCTGCGGTTGGAGATTTCCACCACAAAACACCATCTATAATGATTGAAAATGGTAAACCTAACATGTTCGAAACAAAGATGAACATGATAAGTGTAATACCCAAAATATGGAACCTACCACCTGAATTCCAGTCCATATTGCTTTTGATAATCCCTTTTACGAAGTCCATTAACCACTCCATAAAATTTTGCATACCAGTTGGCTTTAAACTTAAGTTCCGAGTAGATACTACTGCAATTAATAGAACGATAAGTGCCGTTACGGTAAGCATCATAACGTTTGAAAGATTGAACGTAAGTCCAAGCCACTCATGCGTTGGGTTCTCATGATGCACGTGCATTCACCTCTCTTTCACAATTCGGTATAGAGTTTTTCGTGTATATAATCCTGACTACTAATATTAGTAGTCATTCGAGATTACTAAATTCATTGTTTCTTTTGGTTTCGACATTCTTCGTGCAAACCGAAAGAAATTGTTACAATGGGTATTTTTACAGGAAACTCTTGTATGTATGGTCTTTCATTTAAAACTTAAACAAAAGAGTAGCTTCCTATACATAAACATCATTCTTGTAAAGAATGTCTTCTTTTATGCAGATAGTCTTGACGTTTTTACATAATATAGTAAAACCGCAAACCTGATAGGAAGAAGATTTGACAAGATTTCATAGTTTTTACAGTGAATGAAAACCCTCTCATTTAACCCTTTGTAAGCATACAATATGGGTAAAATGAAGTCAATTGATTCCCGTGAAAAACTTCACAAAGTCGCTATACTCGACATATTGTCGACAAATTTTAAAATAGCGGGCTGAATTGTTACTGATATCCGATTATTAGGTGGTTTTTAGCAAAAATTAAGGGGACTGCTCAGGCGGTCCCTTTAATTTTATTCTACTTATTTAAATAGTCTTTCAAAGCTTCAACGATACGTCTTGATGCTTCACCATCACCATACGGATTTGATGCTTTTGACATTGAAGCGTAAGTCGCTTCATTTGTAAGCAATTCTTTTGCTAAGCCGTAGATTGTCTCTTCATCCGTGCCCGCCAACCTCAATGTACCTGCTGCAATTCCTTCAGGACGTTCAGTCGTGTCGCGTAATACAAGTACAGGCTTCCCTAAAGAAGGTGCTTCTTCTTGAACGCCGCCTGAATCAGTCAATATAATGAAAGAACGTGCTGCGAAGTTATGGAAATCGAGTACTTCTAATGGTTCAATTAAGTGGATTCTTGGATCATTTCCAAGTACTTCATTTGCCACTTCTCTGACAGCCGGATTCATATGAACAGGATAAACCACTTGAATGTCATCATGTTCTTCAATTAGTCGTTTAATTGCACGGAACATGTTGCGCATAGGTTGTCCTAAGTTTTCACGTCGATGAGCAGTTAATAAAATCATACGATCTGTGCCAACTTGTTCTAACACAGGGTGCGTATACTCTTCGCGTACCGTTGTTTTTAAAGCATCAATTGCAGTGTTGCCTGTAACTACAATGCGATCTTCCGGCTTGTTTTCACGACGAAGGTTGTCAGCTGACACTTCTGTTGGAGAGAAATGAAGATCTGCCATCACACCAGTTAATTGACGGTTCATTTCTTCTGGATACGGTGAGTACTTATTAAAAGTACGAAGTCCCGCTTCCACGTGACCTACCGCAATTTGATTGTAAAATGCCGCTAAGCTAGCAATGAAAGTCGTAGTCGTATCACCGTGAACTAATACGATGTCAGGCTTTGCTTCTTTCATTACTGCATCCAAACCTTCAAGTCCTCGTGTTGTCACGTCTATTAAAGTTTGACGGTCTTTCATCATATTCAAATCGAAGTCCGGTTTGATCCCAAATGTATCCAATACTTGATCGAGCATTTGGCGATGTTGTGCAGTGACTGTCACGATTGATTCAATGTCATCGGAATGTTTTTCAAGTTCTAAAACGAGTGGTGCCATTTTAATTGCTTCTGGGCGTGTCCCAAAAATCGTCATGACTTTCCATTTTTTCGTCAAGGTTAAACACTTCCTTTTACTTATTTTGTTCCGAACAAACGGTCACCTGCGTCGCCAAGTCCAGGAACGATGTAACCATGGTCGTCCAGTTTTTCATCAAGAGCAGCAATGTAGATGTCTACATCTGGATGAGCTTCTTTAAGAATTTCTACACCTTCTGGAGCAGCAATTAAACACATAAACTTAATGTTTTTAGCACCGCGCTTTTTCAATGCGTTAATGGCAACTAATGCAGATCCACCCGTTGCTAGCATTGGGTCAACTAATATAAAATCACGCTCATCAACATCCGCTGGGAGCTTCACATAATATTCAATTGGTTGTAGTGTTTCTGGATCGCGATATAAACCGATATGTCCAACTTTAGCAGCAGGCATTAATTTCAGAATACCGTCTACCATGCCGATTCCAGCACGTAAAATTGGAACGATCCCTATTTTTTTACCTGATAAAACTTTTGCTTTCGCAGTTGTGACTGGTGTTTCTACTTCAACTTCATCTAAAGGCATATCACGTGTAATCTCAAACGCCATCAAAGTTGCTACTTCGTCTACTAATTCACGGAATTCTTTTGTTCCCGTTCTCTTATCTCGAATAAAAGTTAATTTATGTTGGATCAATGGATGATCAAATACGAATACTTTTCCCATAATGCCCTCTCCTTTACGTACAAACTTCATCTATTATAGCAGAAAAAACCCATAACGCTCGACTTGAAACGAAATCACATTTTTTAGAAAGTTCATAATATCGGTTTGATTTGTGGTTTTGATGTGTTCGGAGTTGTGGTTATTCTCATTCATTTTGATTTATTCTCACTCGGGAGGTGTTTAATCCCTTTCGTTGCTGTATTATTCCTGTTCACTCTCTGTTTATTCCCGTTCATTTTAGTTTCTTCCCACTCACGAGGTGTTTATTCCCATTCGTTGGTAGAGGATATATTCAAAAAAGCTAGATTTGATAGCAAAATATATCAGAAATTCTAAGTTTTTAACTAATTATAGAATTAGAACTTAAAAAAGCACCACAGACATAAAAGTCTATGGTGCTTTCCTATAGAAGTTAACCTATCTTCAATTCACAGTATGTTTGCTCGTTTTTTTATGATAGCCTTTTCCATAATAGTAGAACGTTAAGAAAATAAGCCATAACGGTCCAACGACAAGTGCGATTCTTGTATCAGGATTGTAAGCCATTACAATAATAACAAACGCCAAGAAGGCAAGTGCAAGGTATGAAGTGAATGGAAATAAAGGCACTTTATATTTCAATTTTTCTTTTTCCTTCGGTTTCAATCCTTTACGGAACCTGATTTGTGATAACAGGATAATCCCCCATGTCCAAATAGCTCCGAAAGTAGCGATACTCGTTACCCAAGTGAATACCTTAGCTGGAACAATGTAATTTAAAAGAACTCCGACTAATAACACAACAGATGTGGCAAAAACAGCCGTTCCGGGAACACCGTTTTTTGTTAGTTTTCCAAAATTCTTTGGAGCTTGACCATGTTCTGCAAGGTTAAATAACATTCTTCCTGTACTAAATAGTCCACTATTACATGAAGAAAGAGCTGCAGTTAAGATTACAAAGTTAATAATACCCGCTGCGCCTGGAATCCCAATTTGTTCAAAAGCCAGTACAAATGGACTGCCTTTTGATCCAATTTCATCCCACGGATAAATGGACATAATAACAAACAATGCTCCAACATAAAAGATCAGAATGCGCCAGAAGACCGAATCAATTGCTCGGGCTAATGTTTTCTCTGGATTTTTAACTTCTCCGGCTGTTACACCAATCATTTCAATTCCTAGATATGCAAACATAACCATTTGTAGTGATAATAATAGTCCCTTTATTCCATTCGGGAAGAATCCACCGTTTTCCCATAGATTACCAATACCAGTTGCAATACCACCGTTACCGATCCCAAATGTAATCATGCCTATCCCGACGAAAATCATCGCAATAATCGTTACTATTTTAATCAAAGCAAACCAAAACTCCAGTTCACCATATGCTTTTACAGCAAGGAAATTAATACCAGCCATTGCGACTAATGCAATTAACGCCCAGATCCAACGAGGAGTATCTGGATACCAAAATTCCATATAAATACCTACAGCCGTTATCTCGGCCATACAAGTAACAACCCATAAGAACCAATAATTCCAACCTGTTATGTATCCTGCCAGTGGTCCTAAGTAATCCCGTGCATATTTACTGAACGAACCTGCAACTGGTTTGTGAATCGCCATTTCCCCTAGTGCTCTCATAATAAAAAACATCATAAGTCCGCTGAATGCATACCCTAATAATATACTTGGCCCAGCTAATTTAATCGCTGTAGCAGATCCCAGGAATAGCCCTACCCCAATAGCCGCTCCCAGGGACATAAGTGTGATATGCCTTTCTTCCAATCCACGTTGAAGTCCTTTTGATTGTGAATTATTCTTCATACTTGTTTCCCCCTTTTGTACGCGTGTTAACTTTTAGTAACGATTTAAATAATTTTGCTATAATTTAAATATTTCTAATATAGCATCATCTTAATATAAATCATTTTTAATAGTTTGACTAGTTCCATAAGTTCTAGTAACAAAGTCACCTCTGCTAATGATTCATATACCCCAATAAAAAAATATATGTTAGGAATTATAAAAAACTTACTAAAAGTTATTCTTTAAAATTATACTAACAAAACATTTTAAAATTTCTGTCAAATTAAATTGCATTAAAAAGGATTTTTCTAGGACAGGTTCGTCCTTAGAAAAATCCTTTTAATTATTTGAAAAAATCTAGCACATTATCTTTTTTATTGATACAAAGGGAACTTAACAGTCAAGGCTGCTACACGTTCTTTCGCTTCTTTGTGAACCGCTTCGTCTTCAATATTTTTAAGTAATTTCGCTATGATTGACGCAATTTCTTTCATTTCTGGTTCTTTAAATCCACGAGAAGTCACTGCAGGTGTTCCGATTCGAATACCTGAGGTAACAAACGGGCTTGTTGTATCGAAAGGAATGGTGTTTTTATTTACGGTAATGCCTACTTCGTCTAACACTTTTTCCGCCACTTTACCTGTTAACTCTAAAGAACGTAAGTTTACAAGCAATAAGTGATTATCAGTACCGCCAGAAACAACGTCAATTCCTTCATCAATCAAGCAGTTCGCTAATGCTTTCGCATTTTTCACGACTTGCTGAATATATGTTTTGAATTCTGGTTGTTGAGCTTCACCAAATGCTACAGCTTTTGAAGCAATCACGTGCATTAATGGACCACCTTGAATTCCTGGGAAAATCGTTTTATCAATTTTCTTCGCAAATTCTTCAGTTGTTAAAATCAGTCCACCACGAGGACCACGAAGCGTTTTGTGTGTCGTTGATGTTACAAAATGAGCGTGTGGTACTGGATTTGGATGTTCACCCGCTGCAACTAAACCAGCAATATGTGCCATATCGACCATCAAGTATGCTCCAACTTCGTCCGCAATTTCACGGAATTTCGCAAAATCAAGTGTACGAGAATAAGCACTCGCTCCAGCAACTATCATTTTTGGTTTATGTTCAATCGCTTTTTCTCGAACTTCAGAGTAATCAATCGTTTCTGTCACTTCATCTACTCCGTATTCAACAAAGTTATATTGAATTCCACTGAAGTTGACTGAAGATCCGTGCGTTAAGTGACCACCATGAGATAAGTTCATGCCTAAAACCGTGTCGCCTTGCTCAAGTACTGTCATGTAAACCGCCATGTTAGCTTGTGAACCTGAATGTGGTTGTACATTTGCATGTTCTGCTCCGAAAATTTCTTTCAAGCGGTCACGTGCGATATTTTCAACAACGTCTACATGTTCACAGCCACCGTAGTAACGTTTGCCAGGATAGCCTTCAGCATATTTATTTGTTAATACAGACCCTTGAGCTTCCATTACTGCTTCTGATACAAAGTTTTCAGAGGCTATTAATTCAATGTTACCTTGTTGACGTATTTTCTCATCGTTCATTGCTTCATAAACCACTTTGTCTTGCACAGCAATCTTTTTCATGTGTCCATATCCCCTTTGAATGTCTATTTGTTTTTATATACTGCTCGTTCACCGCCGATAAGTTTTGGGCGAGTGGTTGCGAGTGTGACAATAGCTTCACCGATTTGCTTAATAGATGTTCGAATCGGCACCGCTACTGGTTTTATATGCATGCCGATGAGTGTTTGTCCAATATCGATGCCACCGTGGGCTTGTGCATGCTCGACTACAACAGGATCGCTGAAATGGGTATAGGCATACGCTGACATAGATCCGCCTGCTTTTTGAACAGGAATGACTGTTACTGGTTCTAGTCCGAAGGCTATCGCCGTTTGTCGTTCTACTGTAAGCGCTCGGTTGATATGTTCACAACCTTGGAAGGCTAAATGGATGCCATGCTTTTTTGCAAAAGTTTGAAGCGGCTTATATAAAGCTTCCGCTACTTCCATTCCACCTGCAGAGCCAATTCGCTTGCCAACAATTTCAGATGTCGAGCAACCAATGACTAGTAGTTGTCCGGGTGTAAACCTAACTTGTTCTACAAATCCATCCAACAATTCTTCGAGTTGAGATTGCCACATTGTGTAAGCATCCATATGACCAAACTCCTCTATTTGTTTTCCAGTTCAGAAAGTTTTGAGATGCGACGTTCGTGACGACCGCCTTCGAACTCGCCTTCTAACCATGTTTTCACGATTTCGCGCGCTAAGCCTCCGCCAATTACGCGTTCGCCCATTGCTAAAATATTAGAGTCATTATGACCTCGTGTTGCTTTTGCGCTAAATACATCGTGCACTAGAGCACAACGGATGCCTTTTACTTTGTTTGCCGCAATCGACATGCCAATTCCTGTACCACAAATTAAGATACCACGGTCAAATCCTCCTGCTGCTACACCTTGTGATACTGGTTGTGCATAGTCAGGGTAATCGACAGAGTCACTTGTTTGTGGTCCGAAATCTTGATACGTGTGACCTAGGTCGTCAAGTAAAGAGGTTATTTCTTTGCGCAAATTATTGCCGCCATGATCGGAAGAAATCGCGATGTTCATAATAGTCCCTCATTTCTTTTCATACTCGTTTTCATCTTACCATTTTTAATAGGAAAAGAGCAAAGTAACATTTGGGTAAAACCGAACTGTCTAAAGACCTATGTGATGCTGGTTTGGTAAATGAATGAATTTATTCTCCTTTTATATAGAGTTTCGGCCAAAGATGATATTTTTCGGCCTCTTTCTGCTTCTGTTAATTTTAAACAAGCGGCGCTTACTTCGAAACGAAAAGGGGCTTGTGACTTTGTCACTTCGCCCACCTCTCTTTTTTCAGATTATCCTGCGACGGTTGTGCGTCCTTCGCTCCCTTTGAACCTGGGTGCTTGCAATTAATATCGTTTGGAATACTAAAGAATTGATTCTTCCTTTATATAGATATTCGGTCGAAGATGCTATTTCGGCCTCTTCCTGCTACTTTTACTTTCAAGATCCTCATTCTTTATCAGTGATATTGCAAGAAAGCCAAAATAAATAAAGAAATGGCGTAGTCGGCGACTTGGTTCTTTAAAGATAGTTTTGCTGCTGTAGTTACCCAAATTCAAAAATCCTTTTTTCCAAAGGTTGTAGGTGAGCGACGAAAGCATCCGAGCCCCAAGATTACCTGTAAAAGAAACGAAGGCGATGTGACACCGTCACATCGCCTTCGTTTCTCATTCTTTAGTAAAGCTGCAGCTTAGTTGTGCTTTCCAAAGCTCATCGGAAACCTTGGTAATAACTTAATTTCAGCGTTTGTTATGGAGTGCCAACTTTTGTTTCATGTTTCTAGAAGATAAAGAAAAACGTTAGCAGCCGAAATTGCATCTTCGGCCGCTTCCATTTGTTAATAGTGGTGGCGATTCTTTGGCTAACCCAAAAAGCCTTCAAAGAACTAAAAAATACAGCCCCATTGGTACAGAGCTGTATGGTATTTATTCATCATTCAGTTTAGTAAATAAGTCTTTGGTCAATATGGTGAGCTCTTGGAACGTTTGGCGATACATATGCATGTCTCCGCCAAATGGATCTGATACATTGTGCGAACCATATGGTCGTACGTATTCTTTTAATGTAAAAATTTTGTCTGCAGCGAATGGAAATGCTTGCATGACAAGTTGTTTATGTGCAGTAGTCATCGTTAATATCAAATTAGCCCATCGCACATCTTCTTCGCTAACTTGACGCGAAAAGTGTGTGAAGTCTATGTCTGCATCTCGAATAACACGTTGTGCATTCTCAGAAATATCGCCACCGTCCATGGCATAAATTCCTGCTGAACGAACGTTCATTCCGTCCTTATTATGTGAATGAAATATCGCTTCAGCCATCGGGCTTCGGCATGTATTTCCCGTACAGATATAATAGATGTTCATGTGAATCCCTCATTTATTTAGTAAAGTGAGTAATCCCATTACCATGAGACATACTCCAGAAAGACGAGTCAACATAGGTCCTTTAATCAGTTTACTTTTAAGTGCAAGGTAAGAGAATGATAACGCAAAAAAACCAGCACTACATAAGAAAAACCACTTTTGTAATTGAAGCATACCAAAAGATAAGCTAACTGAAAAGGTGTCAAGGCTAACTACGACTGCAAGTAGGATGGGAGGAAGGATCGTGGATGTAGGTTTTTGTTGGTACAAACATAAATGAACACCTGTTAGAAATAACAAAATGCTTGAAATGTAGCGGCCACCTTCAACTATAAATGTTGTCACCCATTCCCCAGCAAGGAACCCGAGAAGTGGGAAGACCATATGTAACAACCCTGTCCAAATGGCGAGCATCAGCGGGAAGCGGATTTTAGGCAATACACTATATAAAGCAACCACGTCCAGTGCTGTAAATAGCCCAGCAAACAGTTCTGTAGGCAATGTAAAAATCTCCCCTCTCTCTTGCATTGCTACTAGCATATGCAAAAAAGGAAGAGATTAGGAATGCCACCAATTGCCATCCGCTGCTTTTTCTAGTCGGTTAAAAATCGCTGCACCCACGCCCGTTTTGAGCGGTAACGTGACCAGGATAATATCGGCTGCAGTGTCGTCGCAGGCACGTAAATGAGCGTATAAATGGTGTGCGGATTCTTCAGGATTTTGTTGATCGCCTAACGAAAAGAACCAGTCTGCTTGATCATTTTTTAATTCATTTGGTGCTAGCAAAGCGACTTTTTGGTTTTGCGTATGTATAGATTGAATAGCGAGGTCAACAGCATCTAAGTTTGATTCGATTAAGTAAACAGGAGCATCAGGTGCATAATGGGCATATTTCATACCAGGTGCTCGTGGTACTGTCGCATCGTCGACTGTTGTTGTATTTGGTTCGATTACTTCTCCAATTACTGCACTGAGCATTTGTGCTGTAACGCCACCTGGTCGAAGGATTACGGGAGGATCTACAGTGAAATCGACTACGGTTGATTCTACTCCAATTCCGGTTGCACCACCATCTAAAATGAGTGGTATACGTCCTTGTAAATCTTTTTCTACATGAAGGGCTGTCGTCGGACTTGGTTTGCCACTGAGATTGGCACTTGGGGCGGCAACTGGTTCGCCAAGCATTTTTAGTAATTCTAGAGCGACAGGATGGTCTGGCATGCGTAAGCCTACTGTTGATAATCCAGCAGTTACATTTGGTGCAAAGACGTTCGGTTTCGCATGTAATATTAGTGTCAGTGGTCCTGGCCAAAATGCATCGATGCAGTTTTCGGCTTTTTTAGAGATTTCACTAACGTATTTTAAAATATGTTGTGATTCCCCCACATGAACAATTAGCGGGTTATCGGATGGTCGACCTTTTGCCTCGAAAATTTTAGCTACTGCTAGTTCATTCGTAGCAATTGCTCCTAGTCCATAAACTGTTTCAGTTGGAAACGCGACAACTTCGCCACTCTTTAATTTTTCCACAGCTTGTGTATAAACTTGAGTTTTATTCACATCGTTATCCACAACGAGTCGAGTCGTTTTCATGTGATAAATCTCCTTTCTTTCGTGATTTGTTGATAGTTATGCACATACTGTTGATAACTAGTAGTGGAAATGGGGATAACTTTGACTAAAACTTACTTTTAATCCAATCCCATATCCAAAACTTCACTGGCTCTTCAACCACTTCTTCTTCTTCTTCTTGGTAACATACTTTTGGAAATAAGGCACACCACCAATTGTCTCCTTTGCCACTGCCAATTGTAATAACTAGTGCTTTGTGGAAATCTTGTGCATAAAAGTAAGTGCCATCTGTTTTAGGTGGAATTAATGCGTTTGCTAAACCAATGTGGATTGTTTGCTCCGTAATTGCCCCTGCTTTTTGTGAAATTTCTTTGGAAATTAGATTTAGTTCTTTTTCTAATTGCGCAGTGGTTTGAAACGTGTCAGTTGCTTTTTGTAATAGTGGTTGAATCTCTTGATAGACTAGCGATTTAACTTGTTGATCTTCGTTCGTGTTACTGTTTGCAATGATTCTTACTTGAATAGCATCAGCAGGAACAGCGTCTGCCGCTCCGCTTACTACCGGCATTAAAAATAATAAAGTTTGAATAAGTACAAGTGCCAATACAAGTTCAATCCATGGAGACCTCTTCATTTGTGGTTGTTCATTTCTGAAAATCTCGTAATCTTCTATCATGGTTATCTCCCCCTTGCCTTCATTGTGGACAAGGTGTGGATTATTTATTCACTTAATCTCACAAAAAATCATTCTTTCTTTTCCATTGATATCTTTTACGATATCCACTTGTGCAGTTGGAAATGATTTTTGAAAGAACGATTGGACAGCGGGCCCTTGTGTATAGCCAATTTCTAAGCCTATCAAAGCGGGTTTATTCATGAGTGCAGGAAGTTCTTCTGCTAGTCTTTTATATAAATGAAGTCCTTCATCATCGGCAAAAAGGGCATTATGAGGTTCATAGTTTAGTACGGTATCTGATAGACTAAGAGCCTCGTCATGTGAAATGTATGGTGGATTAGACAAGACAATATCCCATTTTTCGCTTGAAATAGGGGCAGTTAAATCACCTTGTTTAAATACGATTTGTGCACCTAGATCACTTGCATTCTCTTGTGCTACAACTAATGCTTGAGTTGAAATATCGGTTGCAGTTACTTGCAAAGTCTTAACTTCCGCTTTCATGGTTACCGCTATCGCACCACTTCCAGTTCCGATATCGGCGAGCTTCAGCTTGGCTTGTTCATTGAAAAGTCGCTTCATTCTAGCTATTGTTGCTACGATGAGTTCTTCTGTTTCAGGACGCGGTATAAGTACATGTTCATTCACTTTAAAGGTACGTCCGTAAAATTCTTCGGTTCCGATAATATATTGAACAGGCTTTCCTGTACTGTGTTCTTCAATCAGAGACCAGTAGTGTTCAAATTGTTCGGTTGAAATTTCTTCTCGCATGTCCATTAATAATTGAACGTGCGTTTTCTTTAGTACGTGTTGCAGCAACATACGCGCAACTTGTTCTTCTCGTCCGTGTCCCGATAAAAAAGAAGAAGCCCGTGAAAGGGCCTCATATACATATTTACGCATTGGTATCATTCATTCGCTCAAGTCGTTCGGTTTGGTCGGTCAAAATTAACACGTTGACGATTTCCTCGAGTTTACCTTCCATGATTTGATCCAGTTTTTGAATCGTTAAACCAATGCGATGATCGGTTACACGGTTTTGTGGATAATTGTACGTGCGAATTCGTTCTGAGCGGTCTCCTGAACCTACTGCAGATTTACGAACAGCATCGTATTCCGCTTGTGCTTCTTGACGGAATTTATCGGCAACACGTGCACGAAGAACGGTCATTGCACTCGCTTTATTTTTAATTTGAGATTTTTCATCTTGGCACGTTACTACTGTCCCAGTTGGAATATGTGTCAAACGTACTGCTGACATCGTTGTATTAACCGATTGTCCTCCAGCACCTGAAGATGCATACGTATCTGTACGGATATCATTTTCATGAATATCCACTTCTACTTCTTCCACTTCTGGAAGACATGCTACAGTTGCAGTTGATGTATGAGTTCGTCCACCAGACTCGGTTTCAGGTACACGTTGTACGCGGTGAGCCCCATTTTCGTACTTCAGTTTCGAGTAAGCGCCTTGGCCTTTGATCATGAAGATAACTTCTTTATAGCCACCGATTACTGTAGGAGAAGCGTCCATAATATTAATTTTCCATCCTTGGGCTTCAGCATAACGGCTGTACATGCGGAACAGATTCCCTGCAAATAGAGCAGCTTCATCCCCACCTGCAGCTCCACGAATCTCCATAATAACGTTCTTTTCATCATTCGGATCTGTAGGAATTAACAATACTTTTAGGCGTTCTTCAATGTCGTTAATTTGTGCTGATAAATCGTTCATTTCTTCTTTTACCATTTCACGCATATCGCCATCTAATTTATCGTCTAGCATCGCTCTTGCTTCAGCATGTTGCTCTTTAACTTGCTTGTATTCACGGTATGCATTAACAGTATCTTGCAAGTCCGATTGTTCTTTAGAAAGCGTGCGTAATTTATTCATATCCTTAACAATCTCAGGGTCACTGAGTAATTCAGTCAAACGATCATATCGGTCTTCTACCGACTGTAAGCGATCAAACATACTTTCACCTCATCCGTTCATGTGATTAACACTATAATTATATAGAAAAAGAGTAGCTTTCGCCACTCTTCGTTTAGAATCTTTATTAATAATTGGGAATTTTTTCATATTAATTCAACGCTATTCATCCATTGCGGATGTTTTTTCAAGATTAAAGTGTAGTTTTTGAATTAACTTCGTCTGAGTACACTAATGAAGTTTGATGAGTGACACCCGCTGGTACTTCGTGATGGTGACGGCAACGAGGTTCATACGCTTCAGTTGCACCAATTAAAATAATTGGGTCTTCATAGCCTGCTGGTTCCCCGTTAATTAGTCGTTGGGTGCGGCTTGCTGGTGACCCACATACTTGGCAAACGGCTTGTAATTTTGTTACGAGTTCCGCTATGGCCATTATGTTCGGCATGGGACCAAATGGTTCTCCTCTGAAATCTTGATCTAGACCTGCAACAATTACGCGGAAACCATGATTCGCAAGACGTTGTACGACATCAATAATTCCCTCATCAAAAAATTGCGCTTCGTCAATTCCTATCACATCATATTCGTCCGAAATGTACGCCCATATATCTTTTGAACGTTCGACTGGGATCGCTATTACTTTCGTGCCATTGTGACTAACTACTTCTTCTTCACTATATCGATTATCTAAACGTGGTTTGAACACAGCAATTTTTTGTTTCGCAAATTGCGTGCGTCTTACACGACGAATTAATTCTTCTGATTTGCCGGAAAACATACTTCCGCAAATGACTTCAACCCAACCGGATTGTGACATCACATACATGGAAGTCACTCCTTTCAAAACTCTCTATTCCTTATCATACAGAAAAAAAATCTAGAATACTCGTCTTTTTTTTCTTCAAGAAATGTGATACGGAAGAATTGTGACACAAGGAGGTATTTGGGGAATTCCTACGTCAAGGCTATTTTTCCTACGTGAGCTCTGTTTTTTCCTACGTCACTCCGCTTTTTTCCTACGTGACCCCCTATTTTTACAACTGAGCAATCGCTCAGCACTTATTTTATAGCAAAACTTGAAATTAACAGAATAAACATGCTATTTTCATATCAATGATACTAACATCTCAGCAATGAAAGGAGCATTTATTATTTATTCTAATCGAATTCCGCCTAAAGAAATCCAAATTTATAAACGTGCACAATCCAGGTTTCCAATAAACCATCCTTATTTTAAGGAATTTTTATCAAAAAGAAAAATTATAGAAGCTGGATACTTTGGTGAAAGTTATGTTGATCACTTTCTGCATCAAATGGTATTTCCAAAAAACCATTATATTTTTAAAGGTTTGCATCTCCAATTAGAACCTGAGACTTTTCTCCAAATTGATACCTTAATTGTGACTCAAAAATATATCGCTATTCTAGAAATTAAAAATATAAAAGGCAAAGTGTATTTTCAAAAACATCCTAAACAGCTTATTAGGGAGTTTAATGGAGAATTTGCAACCTATAAATGTCCCGAACAACAAATTCTACGTCATAGCATTAAGATTAAGCGGTTACTGAATCAACTCAATATTAAAATACCTATTGAAAATAGAATCGTTTTTGCTTTTTCATCTACCCATATTGCTGAACCCCCAGAAAAGGTAATGGCTCTAATGGCTTGTGACATAACAAACCATCTTGAAGAACTAAACCAACTCCCTGAGGTAATCTCTAGTAGAACATTTAAACGCTTGATCGATTCTCTTACCTCATTAGAGTGCGAATATTTCCCTACACCTTTTGCAGAAAAACTTCAATTTGATTGGAAAACTTTAAATACTGGTCTTTTCTGTCCAAACTGCGAAATTAAATTAATAAACCAACATCGCTGTCCTATATGTAAGAAATCTCGTAAAACACTTTACACTCTAGCTGTAGAAGAATGGTTTTACCTTTGTAAAAAAAACAATTTCCAATAAAGAATGTGTTCATTTTCTCGAGCTTAAAGATAAATACGCTGCTACTTACCTTCTTAAAAACCTTCAACTAGAACCGCAAAATCATAACAAGTACCGACGTTATGCTTTTACAAAATCTTTTTGGTTAACTAAAGAATCCACTACTCCTTACAATTAAATTGGTCGACCGTCCAGATGCGTGAACTGAGAAATTTAATCAGAGTTCCTATAAACAGAGCTATTGCTTCCTTCACAAAAATACCCACCAAGCGCTAGCAGGTGGGGCCATTAAAGATTTTGACAGATTTTAGAGTGATAGAAATACTTAGGACGGGACTGTTCGCTGCGCTCATCAACCGTTTTTTTTGAGGGAAATGACTCTGATATTTATGGGATGCGGAGGGATTCCTACGTTGATGACGATTTTTCCTACGTGACGGACGATTTTTCCTACGTCATCACTGTTTTTTCCTACGTGAACCCCTATTTTTACGACTGAGTCATCGCTCAGTCTCACAAAAAAGAAAAATACCCGCTGTGAGCAGAAGCTCTAAGCGGGTATTTGATAATTATTCGTTGATTTCTTCTTTGATGCCATATTTTTTGTTGAAACGGTCAACACGGCCATCCGCTTGAGCGAATTTCTGTTTGCCAGTATAGAATGGATGACATTCTGAGCAAAACTCTACTTTGATGTCTTCTTTTACTGAACCAGTTTCAAAAGCGTTACCACATGAGCAAGTAACTTTAGCTGTTTTGTAATCGGGATGAATTCCTGTTTTCATCTTAAATCTCCTCTCGCCCTGAACCATCTGGAACAGAGTTGGTATTATTTTACTGTCACCTTACACGACCCGTCAATTCGGCCGGATATGTAACAGAGAATGATAATTCTAACCGAATTAAAGTATAGCAAATCCCTATTAAGAAATCAAGCACTTGGTATAAATAAACGCGGATGAACTATACCTGTTTACAGTAAACCTTTACCGCCTCTTTTTTCTTTCATTTCCGTATTCAATTGTTCAAAGAACTCTTCGTTTGTTTTCGATTGGCTTATTTTTTTCAAGAAGCGCTCACCGAAATCATGTGAATCCGAGAATGTTTTACGGATAGCCCACAGTTTTTCAAGTTGTTTAGGTGGAAGTAGCAGTTCTTCTTTTCGTGTTCCTGAGCGTCGAATGTCTAATGCTGGGAAGATTCGACGTTCTGCTAAACTACGATCTAAGTGAAGTTCTAAGTTACCAGTTCCTTTAAACTCTTCATAAATGACTTCATCCATACGTGATCCTGTTTCAACTAAAGCAGTCGCTAATATCGTTAAGCTTCCGCCTTCTTCAATATTACGTGCTGCACCGAAGAAACGTTTAGGGCGATGGAACGCTGCAGGATCAATACCACCTGATAGTGTACGACCACTTGGTGGGATTACTAAGTTATATGCACGTGCCAAACGTGTAATGGAATCCATTAATATGATGACATCACGTTTGTGTTCTACTAAACGCATCGCACGGTCAAGTACTAATTCCGCCACTTTCACATGGTTTTCTGGTACTTCATCAAAAGTTGAGCTCACTACATCTGCTTTTACTGAGCGCTCGATATCAGTTACTTCTTCTGGACGTTCATCAATCAATAGAACGATTAAGTCAGCATCTGGATAATTGGTAGTAATAGAATTCGCTATTTCTTTCAATAACATCGTTTTACCTGCTTTTGGAGGTGCTACGATTAGACCACGTTGACCGAAACCTACAGGTGCCACTAAGTCCATAATGCGTGTTGATAACTTGCTTGACTCTGTTTCCAGTTTGATATGACGATCTGGATATAGTGGTGTTAGCGCAGGGAAATGAACACGTTCTTTCGCTGAATCAGGGTCTTCACCATTTACTAATTCTACATGTAATAAACCATAGTAACGTTCGTTCTCTTTTGGAGGACGCACTTTACCCGTTACTTTATCACCGTTGCGTAAGTCAAAACGGCGAATTTGTGATGCGGAAATATAGATATCTTCAGAACTTGGAGAATAGTTGATGGGGCGCAAGAAACCGAATCCTTCAGATTGAATGATTTCTAAGACACCTTCCATGAAAAAGTAACCTTCTTGTTCTGCACGTGTTTTTAAAATAGCAAAAATTAGCTCTTTTTTAGTGAGTTTACTGTAGTACGAGATTTTGAACTCACGCGCTAGCGCATACAGTTCTTTTAACGTCATACTTTCTAGTTCACCAATCTTTAAGGTTGACATAAAATGGCACCACTCTTTTACATATTTTGTTGTGTCGGTTCAAGTTGAAAGGCTGGATTGGTTTTGCAAGAATTGATTTTAGTAGAAGATGCCTGACCGAGGTATGGCCAGGCACATAATTTTGAAGTTAGTCTTCCATCATAAGATGAGGTTTTTTCTTCAAGCTATGACGTCCTTCTACGAAACGGACTGTGCCTGATTTTGCACGCATAACTAATGAATGAGATTCTGCATATGATCCTTTGAATTGAACTCCACGCATTAATTCTCCATCGGTTACTCCCGTTGCCGCAAAAATTGCGTCGTCGCCTTTTACAAGGTCTTCCATACGGAATACACGGTTTACGTCTAGTCCCATACGGATACAACGTTGTAATTCTTGATCGTTTGTAGGAACTAGCTTACCTTGAATTTCGCCACCTAAACATTTTAATCCTACTGCAGCAATAACGCCTTCTGGAGCGCCGCCAAGTCCGAATAAAATATCTACGCCTGTTTCATCAAACGCTGTGTTGATAGCTCCTGCTACGTCGCCATCATTAATCAACTTAATACGAGCACCTGATGCACGAATTTCATCAATGATTTTTTGGTGACGTGGTCGGTTTAATATCGTTGCCACTACGTCTTCAATGTCTTTATTTTTTGCACGTGCTACAGCTAGCAAGTTATCCGTTACAGAAGCATTAATATCGACTTTGCCTCTAGATTCTGGTCCTACTGCTAACTTGTCCATGTACATATCTGGTGCATGAAGTAAGTTCCCTCGATCAGCAATGGCAAGAACTGCTAAAGCATTCCAACCACCTGAAGCGACGATATTTGTACCTTCTAGTGGATCTACAGCTATATCTACCGCTGGTCCACCTTGGCCAAGACCTAATTCTTCACCGATGTATAACATAGGTGCTTCGTCCATTTCGCCTTCGCCAATTACGACGACGCCTTGCATCGGGATTGAGTTGAAAACGTTACGCATAGCTGTAGTTGCCGCGTCGTCCGCTTCATTCTTCAAGCCTCGGCCCATCCAACGTGCCGAAGCAATTGCTGCTGCTTCTGTTACACGTACTAACTCCATTGATAAACTGCGTTCCATTTGGTGTGTTCCTCCCGTTATCCGGTCATTTATTTACGTAATTCTACCCCTGTCATTATACCATATGTGATAAAGGGTCGAATTTTTATTTTTTATTTTCTTTTGGCGAATTCTCAACCTCGATCGTTTCCCGACGAATATCTGCACCAAGTCCTTGTAATTTGTCAATTAAAGAACTATAGCCGCGTTCGATATGATAGATGTCGCGGATTTCGGTCTCGCCTTCAGCCAATAATCCTGCTAATACAAGTGCAGCTCCTGCTCGTAAGTCAGATGCGCGAACTGAAGCAGACTCTAGTTTCGTTGGACCAGAGATAATGGCTGTACGGCCTTCAACTCGAGCAACTGCATTCATACGTTTCAATTCATCAACATGTTTGAAACGTGCTGAATAAATTGTGTCCGTAATAACGGAAGAACCTGCTGCTTGAGTCATTAAAACTGAGAATGGCTGTTGTAAATCCGTTGCAAAACCAGGATACACGAGTGTTTTAACATCCACTGCATGCAAATTCACTGATTTAGGAATGAAAATACTTTCTTCGCCTTCTTCTATTTTAACGCCCATTTCACGCAGTTTTGCAGTTAATGCTTCGACATGGAATGGAATGACGTTATCTATAGTGATACCGTCCCCAGCTGCTGCTGCCATTATCATGAATGTACCTGCTTCGATTCGGTCGGGGATAATGGTGTGGTTCGTCCCGTGCAGTTCTTCAACACCATCAATACGAATAACATTGGTACCTGCACCTTTAATTTTTGCTCCCATGTTGCTTAGTAGCGTTGCAACATCAATAATTTCTGGCTCTTTTGCAGCATTCTCAATCGTCGTTTGGCCTTTTGCCATTACAGCAGCCAGCATGATGTTAATAGTTGCGCCTACACTTACAACGTCTAAATAAATTTTTGCACCGCGCAACTCTTCTGCACGTAAATAAATAGCACCATGTTCATTTGTTACCTTAGCTCCAAGTGCTTCAAAGCCTTTAATATGTTGATCTATTGGTCGTGGTCCAAGGAAACAACCCCCAGGTAAACCAATGACAGCTTTTTTGAAACGTCCAAGCATTGCACCCATTAAATAATACGATGCTCGTAATTTTTTCACGTTACCATTTGGCAAAGGCATATCTTGCATTTTAGACGGGTCAATGTGCATCGTACCGTCTTCTATAGATACTACTCCACCGATTTCCTCCAGTAATTCCTTCAGTGTCCCCACATCAGAAATTTCTGGTAAACCTTCAATCGTGACAGCCGAATTCGCTAAGATGGAAGCTGGTATTAAAGCAACCGCACTATTTTTAGCACCACTTACTTTAATTGTTCCTTGTAATCGTTTCTGTCCATTAATTTTATAAACTTCCATGTATTTCACCTACAATCAATTCAAGAGTTAACTTATTGTGCACTATTTCGGTTATTCCAATCCGCTAAAAATGCTTCAATTCCTTTATCAGTTAAAGGATGTTTGAACATTTGTTTCATCACGTTAATCGGCATAGTTCCAATGTGTGCACCGTGAAGAGCTGCGTCCGTAACATGTTGTGGGTGACGAATTGATGCTGCAATGATTTCTGTATCAATATTGTGAATGTCAAAAATTTGCGCGATTGTCCCTACTAAATCCATTCCATTATGACCGATATCATCTAAACGACCTAAGAATGGAGATACATATGATGCACCAGCGCGTGCTGCAAGAAGTGCTTGGTTGGCACTGAAGATTAATGTAATGTTTGTTTTAATGCCTTCTTTTGAAAACACTGAACATGCAGCTAAGCCGTCCGGAGTCATTGGCAATTTCACTGTAATGTTAGGAGCAATGGCAGCTAATTCGCGGCCTTCTTTAATCATACCTTCAGCATCTAAAGCGATAACTTCAGCGCTTACCGAACCATCGACAAGTGCTGTAATTTCACGCAAGCGATCATGGAATGAAATATTTTCTTTTGCTACAAGTGTAGGATTTGTCGTAACTCCAGACAAAATTCCCCATGCATGTGCTTCTTTTATTTCTTCAAAGTTAGCTGTATCGATAAAAAATTTCATTTATTATTTCCTCCAAATTATTGAAAAAGAGGAGAAGACCGTATGTCTTCAACACGGACACTTCTCCCGAGATTTCGAATTATATTATTTAAATTACGCTTTTCCAGAACTTCCGAAATCACGCATTTTTCCTTGTACTGTTTTTTTAATTGCATCACGAGCAGGAATTAAGTATTTACGTGGATCATATTCTTCTGCATTGCCATTCAAGAAATCACGAATAGCTTTCGTTGCTGCAATTTGGCTTTCTGTATTCACATTTATTTTTGCTGTACCTAAAGAAATCGAGCGTTGAACATCTTTTACTGGAATTCCAGTTCCACCATGCAACACAAGTGGCAAATCAGATAATTGAGAGATTTCTTCCATTTCAGCAAAGCCCAAATTAGGTTCGCCTTTATAAGGACCATGAACCGAACCTAGTGCTGGCGCTAAACAGTCAATGTCTGTACGAGAAACTAGTTCAGCACATTCTTTTGGATCTGCATAAATAACGCCGTCTGCGATAATATCATCTTCTTGACCACCAACAGTCCCTAGTTCTGCTTCAACAGACACGCCTTGTGCGTGTGCATATTCCACTACTTGAGATGTGATAGCAATGTTTTCTTCTAATGGGTGATGAGAAGCATCAATCATAACTGATGTGAAACCAGCGTCGATTGCTTCTTTACACTTATCAAAACTTGAACCATGATCTAAATGAATTGCCACAGGTACAGTTATTTTATAGTCGTGCATTAACCCTTTTACCATGTGAACAACAGTTGTAAATCCGCCCATATATCTAGCTGCTCCTTCAGAAACGCCTAAAATCACGGGAGACTTTTCTTCTTCAGCTGCAAGTAAAATTGCTTGAGTAAACTCTAAGTTGTTAATGTTGAATTGGCCAATTGCATAGCCTTCTTTTTTACCTTTGATCATCATGTCTTTCATAGATACTAAAGCCATTGAGGAATCCTCCATTTCATTGTCTATAATCTGGTATCAAGCAACAAGCTCTTTTCATTTCTACGTAAGCCGCCACTTTTCTTAATTTCTAGTTGCAGGGGTTGGAAAGATTAAAGTTTGACTAGCATCTTCCCAGAGGCTTTGTCCAGTTTTCGATGGCAAGCTCGTACCTCTACTTTACCCCACTTTACGTGGGTGATAATGGAGTTCGACTAATTCCGCAAATTTAGCCTACCTTACAAAACAATTCAAAACTATGTTTTGATTCGTTTCTTCTTAGTCTCGGCTTGATGTTCGCACAGGGTTCTCCACTTTTCTATTAAATCATAACAAAAACAGGCAGTGTTTGCCACTGCCTGCGTTTTTCAATCTTTTAACATTCCGTTTACAGCATCGCGTACTTCGTAAATATCAAACGGCTTTGTGAAATAGTGAGAAGCACCTAAATCCATTGCCTCTTTTATTAAATCTAGTTCGCCATATGCTGTAATCATTAAAACTGGGACATCTGGAGTACGCATTTTAATTCGTTTTAATATTTCAATCCCATCCATACCTGGAATTTTCATATCTAATAGGACACCATCAAACTGAATTCTCTCAGCTAACTCTAATGCTTCAATTCCATTAGCAGCTAGATATGTAGTGTAACCTTCTCGTTTGAACACTTCGTTCAAGAGCAAGCGAATGCCTTGTTGATCATCCACAATTAGTAACTGTTTCATGAAAATTACCCCTTTTTCACTTTGATACTAATTCATTAATTCTACAATCTTTTCCATATTCCTGCATTAAATAAATAATTTTGATACTTCTATGTATTCTTGAAGAAAAGGACGTTCCCTCATAATAATACATGATAATCCATTTTTTATGTTAAATATTATATATATATTATTTATTGTTTTCCTCATTGTTATTAATGTGAGTTTAGTCCTTCTTTTCGAGTGAATCTTAGGCATTGCAAAATCTGGCGAGAAGAAACTACGCGAGGGCTCAGTTTGACTTTTTGGGGTTCATGTCTGAAATGAACAATTTCTAATCAATCAAAAAAACCCCACTCTTTTCTTAAAAGAGTGGGATTTGATATTATTCGCCTAATGCCGCTTTGATGAATTCACGGAATAAGGGTTGTGGGCGTTGTGGACGCGAGATGAATTCTGGGTGGAACTGAGATGCCACGAAGAATTTGTGATCTGGAATTTCAATTACTTCGATTAATCGGCCATCTGGGCTCGTACCAGAGAAAATGAACCCAGCTGATTCAAATTGCTCGCGGTATTCGTTGTTAAACTCATAACGGTGACGGTGACGTTCGTAAACCAATTCTTGTCCGTAAGCTTCATATGCTTTAGTGCCATGCACTAATTTACATGGTTGAAGTCCTAAACGTAATGTTCCACCTAAGTCTTCGACGTCTTTTTGTTCAGGTAATAAGTCGATTATCGGGTATGGAGTTTGTGGGTTTAATTCAGATGAATGTGCATCTTTTAAATGTAAAATATTTCTTGCGAATTCTACTGTTGCAAGTTGCATACCTAAACATATTCCTAGGAAAGGTACATTGTTTTCACGTGCATAAGCAGTTGCTGCAATTTTACCTTCTACTCCACGGTCACCGAAGCCACCAGGAACTAAAACACCGTCAACATCGTTTAAAAATTCAGCAACATTGTCTTCGCTAACGTGTTCAGCGTTGATCCATTTCACTTCAATGTCCGCGTCAAATGCAAATCCTGCATGTTTCATTGCTTCAACAACTGAAATGTATGCATCTTGTAATTCTACGTATTTTCCAACTAAACCAATACGTACTTTTTTCGATAAGTTTTGCACACGATCTACTAAAGCAGTCCAATCCGTCATATCTGCTTCAGGTGCTTTGATACCGAAATGATCAAGTACGATTTGGTCCATATGCTGTTCTAGAAGCATTAATGGTACTTCGTACAATGATTCCGCGTCGCGAGCTTCGATAACTTCGCTTGCTTTAATGTCGCAGAACAAAGCGATTTTATCTTTCATATCTTGTGGCACAGCAAATTCAGTACGAACTACGATGATATTTGGTTGAATTCCTAAACTGCGTAGCTCTTTAACACTATGTTGTGTTGGCTTTGTTTTCATTTCTTTAGCTGAACGGAGATAAGGAATTAACGTACAGTGAATGTACATTACATTTTCTGCACCGAAGTCGCCTTTCATTTGGCGAATCGCTTCTAGGAATGGTAGTGACTCGATGTCCCCAACCGTTCCTCCGATCTCTGTAATGACTACATCTGCATTTGTTTCTTTTGCTGAACGTACTAAGCGTTCTTTAATTTCGTTCGTGATATGTGGAATTACTTGAACTGTTCCACCTAGGTAGTCACCGCGACGTTCTTTTTTAAGAACCGCTGAGTAAACTTTACCTGTCGTAACATTTGAGAATTTACTTACGTTAATGTCAATGAAGCGTTCATAGTGACCTAGGTCTAAATCCGCTTCTGCACCGTCGTCAGTTACGTATACTTCCCCATGTTGGTATGGGCTCATTGTTCCTGGATCTACGTTGATGTAAGGATCGAATTTTTGAATCGCTACGTTTAGACCTCGATTTTTAAGTAAGCGACCGAGTGATGCAGCTGTAATACCTTTACCTAGTGAAGAAACTACGCCACCAGTTACGAAAATATATTTTGTCAAAGCTAACTCCTCCTAAAAATGTGATTTTTGTCTACTGAAGTGCATGATAAATCAGGATGTGCGCTGGCGAAGTACTTCATGCTACGCCTTTTCAAATAAAAAAGCGCTCCACCTGCAGTGTTTGCAGAGGGAGCGCATTATATAAGCGTTCAATCTCCCTTTTTAGGGAGCCCAAGTAAAAGAGTAATCCGAATGACTAAATAAGTCAAGACCTATTATTGGTCATCCTCTTCTTCATCGTCTTCATCTTCATCGTCTTCATCGACAACGATTTCAAACTCATCAGTGTCCGTAAGAAGTTCTTCTGCAACTACTTCTTCGATTTCCACTACTTCATCATCTTCGTCCTCATCTTCATCGTCATCGTCTAAGTCAAAGTCTTCTACGTCTTCTACGAATTCATCGAAGTCCTCTTCAAATGCGATTTCATCATCATCTGTATCGTCTTCAATATCATCATCATCTTTAGAAGTTTTTGATTTCTTCTTACGTACTTTAACTGTTGGTGCTGTTTCTTCTTCGATTTGTTCAACCGGGTACCACTCGCGTAAGCCCCAACGGTTTTCAGAAATCGCAAGGAAGCGACCATCAATGTTCATATCTGTATAATACTGAAGTTTACGCTCTTTCATTTGTGCTTCAGTAAACTTGTTTAATTTTTTAATTTCATCAAGTAATTCTTGTAAAGTTAAAGATTCGTGTTTTTCTTCTAATATTGCATGTCCTAAATCGATAAACGATTCTTCACTTAGTTGTTCTTTTGTCATTTCGCGAAATTTCAAATCGTGCACGTCCTTTCTACATACGTTGGCATAGTACCCATTATATACAATCCTCATTCAAATATGCTACTGTGATTTGCTGTTTTTTGATTCTCGTATTTTGAGCCAGCCAAAATAAAACAAGTAAATCGATAGTATTATTAACGGAATGGAACCCATTTGCTTATTATACAGGAAAAATGTTAAAACAAGACATGTCAATATTACGATAATATGAATAACTCTTCGCATATCTGACAACCTCCCCATTCTTCTTTTTCTATTATACCTAAAACTATTATAAAGGTCGTCAAAAATAATATTTATAAATAAAGATGACTTCTCACATTTCATTATATGGTAAAGTATGACATGATTATGGTCAGTAAATACCTTAAGAAAGGAAAATATATGAATAAAAAACTGAAAATTATAAGTCTTTTAATTATTTTAATTTTAATTGGTTTCCAATACACCATTGTTCTTGATGGTCAGAAATCATTACCTTCTAAAGACTGGAGCCGTTCATTTACGACAAATGTGAGTCCAGGTAACTATGCAACTCTTAAAAGCATTCCATCTAAAACAGGTTATGCAACAAGCCTTCTTGATTTTGACAAAATGGGATTTTTGACTTGTACTGAGAATTTACAGTGTAACCAAGTTTGGTCAAATTCAGAATTGAATCCGTATAAAAACACTTGGAGTGACGGTGAAAATACATATTTTATTAAAGATGATTCCTTAATCCACTCTACTTCTAGCGGTGAAATTACAATCTCTGAAAATGTGGAAAACTTTGCGATAAATGAGGAAACACTCATGTACTGGCTTAAAGATCAACAAGTCGTCATTCAACAAGGCTCTAATGAACCCATTACGTATTCGTCAGAGTACCCAATTTATACAGGTATGATTGTGGATGAACATTTTTTTATTGTCACGCAAAATACTAGTGATAATGAGTTTATGGTACTTGAAGGTAAGAATGAATTTAAGGAATTGTTCAAGTTCCACTTAAATTCAAGGGAAAACCTGACATCCATGATATTAACCAGTGCCAGTAATACACAGTTTAATTTGTTGTTAGAGACCGGAATCAACTCAGGAGGAGAAATGCAAAAACTTCTACGTAGCGCATCTTTTGATTTAACCGAAAATCAAACTCCTCCATTAACTGAACTTGCCTTTTTCGACAAAGAATCAGGAGCTGAATTATTCAACATACGTTCTCCTTTTTTGTATAAAGGACATACTGGTCAAACCATTACGTTTTCGGCATACATGTATAATAAGTTCGGCCAAAAAGTTAATAAAATTTTTGTAGGAAATTACACGAAATCACCGATGAACGTCTCTGCTGTTACGAAGCAAGGTGATTTATTCATAAATCCAACGATGATAAACGATCAAACAATCGCTTACTTTAGATTAAACGGTAGTGAAAAAGAGCTAATGTATTCCTCATCAACCGATGAGAAAATCGCAGAAAGTAATACCGTTTTAAAAGGTGACTATAAAGAAGCATTTTACTCATTAATAAGTTTGTTGTTTGTTGGACTAGTACTGCTGTTACTGTCATTTACGTGGTTAGTTCCAGGGCTCGGTATAGGTTTTGGGACATTGGCATTACTTCAAAAATCCCGTAAACCTTATGCTTTTCCGGTCTCCCTTTACGCGACTACAATTGGTCTCGTAATCACTCAACTTGTTTTATTTGCAACCGTTCTTCATCCTGAGAAAATCGTATTAAAAGCACCTTATTTAACAGAGGATTGGCATGTTTTCCTTGTTGTTGTGCTCGCAGGTATTGGCTCTATCTTGCCAGTTCTCTTGTCCCGGACCAAAGTGACCGACGAAAATTGTAATATACTTATCTTGTACACAACCGGACTGAATTTATTCATTTTATTGTTATTATTAGGTCCTTATTTCATATAACTTCATTTATGACCAAAAATGATGGAGCTAGATACACCTATAAAAGGCTGTATTGAAAAACCTGAAGTAGCGCATGGGAGAGAACAATTAGCTAGATATGATTTCTGAAGCGATTTTCTACCTGACACTTTTAATTAAGTGTCAGGTTTTTCATTTTTTCAGACGTGGAACAAGCTTTTTCAGACGTGAAAGCCTTATATTCAGACGTCGATCTCCATTTTTCAGACGTTCCCCCCAAAAAGTCAGACTGAGCACCCGCTCAGACTATTCAAAAAGAAAAACGACCCACATAAGCGGGTCGCTTGGGCCCACAGGATGTGGGTCATGAAGGAATTGCGAAATTTCTTAGCACTGCATTTTGCGACGAGTAACCGCAGGAGCACCATGATGTCGCGATGCTAGCCTTCGTTCCTTTTTACATATTACGGCGATATTGTCCGCCAACTTCATAAAGTGCGTTAGTAATTTGACCAAGAGAAGCTACTTTTACAGTGTCCATCAATTGTTCGAAGATGTTACCGCCAGAAATGGCTACTTCTTTCAAACGTGCTAATGCTGCAACTGATTCGTCTGCATGAAGTTCTTGGAAGGCACGTAAGCTTTGAATTTGTGATTCTTTTTCGTCGCTTGTTGCACGAGCAATTTCCATGTTATCAATGTCTTCTGAAGATGGTGGATTTGGATTCAAATACGTGTTCACTCCGATAATCGGCAATTCACCCGTATGTTTCAACATTTCATAATGCATTGATTCTTCTTGAATTTTCCCACGTTGGTACTGCGTTTCCATCGCACCAAGTACGCCACCACGATCATCAATACGATCAAATTCTGAAAGTACTGCTTCTTCAACTAAGTCCGTCATTTCTTCAATAATGAATGCTCCTTGAAGAGGGTTTTCGTTTTTCGCAAGTCCAAGTTCTTTCGTAATAATCATTTGGATAGCCATTGCGCGACGAACGGATTCTTCTGTTGGCGTAGTGATCGCTTCGTCATACGCATTAGTATGAAGAGAGTTACAGTTATCTTGAAGCGCCATCAATGCTTGTAGTGTTGTACGAATATCGTTGAAGTCGATTTCTTGTGCATGCAAGCTTCGACCAGATGTTTGTACATGATACTTAAGCTTTTGGCTGCGATCATTAGCACCGTATTTATCACGCATAACGATAGCCCAAATACGACGAGCTACACGTCCAATTACCGTATACTCTGGATCTAAACCATTTGAGAAGAAGAATGATAAGTTTGGCGCAAAGTCATCAATGTTCATTCCACGGCTCAAATAGTACTCAACATAAGTGAAACCATTTGATAACGTAAAGGCTAATTGAGAGATTGGGTTTGCTCCCGCTTCCGCAATATGATAGCCAGAAATTGATACAGAATAGTAGTTTCGTACTTTAGAATCAATAAAGTACTGTTGAATGTCACCCATCATGCGAAGTGCGAATTCCGTAGAGAAAATACATGTGTTTTGCCCTTGGTCTTCTTTTAAAATATCCGCTTGAACAGTTCCACGAACCACTTGAAGTGTAGTAGTGCGTACTTCAGTAAATTCTTCAACTGTTAATGTGCGACCTAGTTTTTCTTCGTTTAATTTAACTTGTTGGTCAATCGCTGTATTCATAAACATAGCTAAAATAATTGGTGCAGGTCCATTGATTGTCATGGAAACTGATGTTGATGGTGCGCACAAATTAAAGCCGTCATATAGTTTCTTCATATCATCAAGTGTACAAATGCTGACACCTGATTCCCCTACTTTACCGTAAATATCTGGTCGTAAGTCTGGATCTTCTCCGTATAGAGTAACGGAGTCGAATGCTGTTGATAAACGTTTCGCATCATCATCTTTCGATAAGTAATGGAAGCGGCGGTTTGTGCGCTCAGGTGTACCTTCCCCTGCGAATTGACGTTTTGGATCTTCCCCTTCACGTTTGAACGGAAATACTCCTGCTGTATATGGGAATGAACCTGGTACGTTTTCTTTATATACCCAGCGTAAAATTTCACCGTAGTCTACAAATTTCGGCAATACCACTTTTGGAACTTTCAAGCCACTTAAGCTTTCTGTAACTAACATCGTACGGATTTCTTTATCACGAACTTTGGTAACGAATTCGTCACCAGAATACGCTTCTTTTAACGTTTTCCAGTTGTCTAGGATACGTTTTGATTCTGCCGTTAATTCGTCACGCATACCTTCAGCTAGTGAAGTTAACGATTCAACTAATGCATCATTTGGAGCTTTTTCATTGACTGTTTGAATAGCGCCTTCAAGTTGGAACAAACGACGAGCGAAGTCCACTTGTTGGTCAGACTTTTTATGATAGCCACGAACTGCATCCGTGATTTCACGTAAGTAGTAACGACGATCATTAGGAATGATGACATTTTGTTTTTGCGTTTTCACAAATTGCTCATAGTTAGTTTCCCAGTTCGTTCCACACACTTCGTTGACACGTGATACTAAAGCTGCGAACAATGAGTTGGTACCTTTGTCGTTAAACTGACTAGCAATTGTACCGTGAACTGGCATTGTATCAAGGCTTTCATTCCATAAACCGCGGCTACGTTGGTATTGTTTTTGCACTTGACGAAGTGCATCTTCAGAACCTTTACGCTCATATTTGTTAATAACAATTAAGTCAGCGTAATCGATCATATCGATTTTTTCTAATTGTGAAGGTGCTCCGAATTCACTCGTCATTACATACATAGAAACGTCTGCAACGTTGGTGATTTCTGCATCCCCTTGACCAATCCCGCTTGTTTCTACAATGATCAAGTCGTAACCAGCTACTCTCACTACATCTAGTACATCGCCAATCGCGCCTGACAATTCAGTCCGTGAACCACGTGTAGCTAGACTGCGCATAAAGACGCGTTTATTGAATATCGCGTTCATACGTATACGGTCACCAAGTAAAGCCCCACCCGTTTTTTGTTTCGTTGGGTCAATAGATATTACGGCTATTTTTTTGTCCGGTAATTCTGATAAGAAGCGACGAATCAATTCGTCTGTTAACGAAGATTTCCCTGCACCACCAGTACCGGTGATTCCAAGTACGGGTGTTCCTTTTGACATTTCACGAGCTTTTTCAACTAATGCTTTTGCTTCTGCGTTTTCATTGTTCACTCCGTCTTCAGCCACACTAATTAAGTGAGCTAAAATTTGAGGATGATCCGTGTCCACTTGAGCCAATTGATCCACAGCATTTTTCGTGGCTATTGCTTTATCACAATCTTCAACCATACGATTAATCATGCCTTGAAGTCCTAATGTACGACCGTCTTCTGGTGAAAAAATCCAAGCAATCCCGTAATCATGTAAATCTTTAATTTCCTTTGGAATGATTACGCCCCCACCACCACCGTAAATGCGAATGTGTGGAGCCCCACGTTCTGCTAATAAATCGTACATGTATTTAAAGTATTCTGTGTGACCACCTTGATAAGAAGAAATCGCAATCCCGTGAGCATCCTCTTGAATTGCCGCGTTTACGACTTCTTCTACAGAACGGTTATGTCCTAAATGAATAACTTCTGAACCCGTTGATTGTAAAATACGTCGCATAATATTAATGGACGCATCATGGCCATCAAAAAGACTTGAAGCTGTTACAAAACGCACGTGATTAGTTGGACGGTAAATTTCTACTGTTGCTGTCATACTGTTCCCCCATTCCCTTGTATTCCTTGTAAGAAAAATGTTGTTTGCTGTTCAATAAAGTCCTCAATCGTCATATCACGACGAAGTCCCCAGCGTCTAAATGACCACATTTGCCCTTGAACGACAACATGGTGTGCTGCCAATTTTACGGCTTCTTCAGACAACTGACATTCTCCTGATTTACGGCACGCATGAAGAATGTCTTCAAAGATCGCTACCATTTCAAGTTCTTTATTTAAAACATATTGTAGAGCGTCTTTCGGTAACGATTTTGACTCTTGGTACATGACGATGAACTCGTCTTGCATTTCATCAATCAATAAATAATAGTGTCGAATGGCTATCTTCAAGCCATCGAGAGTGCCTGCTTGTGTCGGAAGTGCCGATAAACGCTCTTGCACTTCTTCGTAAATACTGTCACACACTAAATACAGAACGTCTTCTTTCGTACGAATGTATTCGTACAATGTGCCAATACTAAATCCTGCTTCTTTAGCGATTTCACGAGTCGTTGTGCGATGAAAGCCCTTCTGTTTGAAGAGCGCGACAGCCCCCCGAATCATTTGATTCCGGCGTTTTGAAATTAGGCTTTCATCTTTCACGGACGACTGAACTTCGCGCTTGGACTTCATTTCTGTCAAGACTTACTTCGTCAACATACGAGAAATGACAAGACGTTGAATCTCTTGAGTTCCCTCGTAAATTTGAGTGATTTTTGCGTCGCGCATATAACGTTCTACTGGGTAATCTTTTGTATAACCATAACCACCGAATACTTGAACAGCTTCCACTGTTACTTTCATCGCTGTATCTCCAGCCATTAATTTTGCCATCGCAGATTCTTTACCATAAGAATGACCATTTGATTCCAACCAAGCAGCTTGATATGTAAGTAAACGTGATGCTTCAATTGAAGTCGCCATATCTGCTAGTTTGAAAGAAACCCCTTGGTTCGCTGCGATTGGTTTACCAAATTGAACGCGTTCTTTCGCATAATCAACTGATGCGTCAAGTGCCCCTTGTGCAATTCCGACAGCTTGTGCTGCAATTCCGTTACGACCGCCATCCAGTGTTTTCATTGCGATAAGGAATCCTTCGCCTTCTGCACCAAGTAAGTTTTCTTTTGGAATGCGGCAGTTATCGAAAATGATTTCAGTTGTTGGAGATGAACGGATTCCGAGTTTCTTTTCTTTCTTCCCAACTGAGAAACCTTCAAAATCAGCTTCAACGATAAATGCGCTAGTCCCTTTATGTTTTGAACTTGGATCAGTTACCGCAAATACTACATAAATATCAGCAATACCACCGTTTGTAATGAAAATTTTCGCGCCATTTAGTACATAATGATCGCCATCTAATTTAGCTGTTGTTTTCATACCGCCTGCGTCAGACCCAGAACCTGCTTCAGTTAAACCATAGCCACCAATTTTTGTGCCTTCTGCCATTGGGCGTAGGTATTTTTGCTTTTGTTCTTCGTTGCCGTATTTGAAAATCGGCCATCCCGCTAAAGAAGTATGAGCTGAAAGTGTTACACCAGTCGAGGCACATACGCGTGATAACTCTTCTACAGCGATACAGTAAGCCAAGTAATCCGAACCAATTCCACCGTACTCTTCAGGCCAAGGAATACCTGTTAAACCAAGCTCCGCCATTTTGTCGAAAATTTCACGATCAAAACGTTCTTCTTCGTCACGCTCTGCAGCTGAGGGTGCTACTTCTTTTGTTGCGAAGTCGCGTACCATTTTGCGAATCATTTCATGTTCTTCTGAAAGTTTAAAGTTCATTGTTATTCCACCCTTTTTAGTTTTATTATTTAGGCTATATTAAAGAATGTAGTTGATTTTGAATAATAACCGAGTCATTATATTTGCGCCTTGCATGCCGAAAAAGTGTGAAGCTAGAGACCAACAAGTGTGTTTTCATGCTTGTAGACTCATACGGAACATGCAGCTAGCGCAAATGCAGTTTAGTTTAACAGAGCTATTATTTAAGTAAGTGTTTGCCGATAACTACTCGTTGAATTTCAGATGTGCCTTCATATATTTCCGTTACTTTTGCATCTCGGAAATAGCGTTCTACTGGATAATCTTCTGTGTAGCCGTAACCACCAAATACTTGAACAGCTTCAATTGACGTTTCTACTGCGGTTTTCGAAGCGAAAAGTTTTGCCATTGATGCTTCTTTTCCAGAAGCTAAACCTCGAGTACGTAAATCTGCAGCACGATACACAAGTAATTTTGAAGCTTCAACAGCTGTTGCCATATCCGCTAATTTAAAACCAACTCCTTGTTGTGCAGCGATTGGTTTCCCAAATTGTACTCGTTCTTTTGCATAGCCGACTGCTGCCTCAAAGGCTGCTTCTGCAATTCCTAAAGCTTGCGCTGCAATCCCGATACGACCTACATCTAGGTTTGCCAGTGCAATTTTAAACCCTTCGCCTTCTTGACCTAAAAGGTTTTCAACTGGAACTTTCATATCTTCAAATGTTAATTGAACTGTTCGAGAACCGTGCAAGCCCATTTTGTGCTCGTCTTTCCCAATAATAAGGCCTGGTGTATCTTTTTCTACAATGAAAGCTGACACGCCTCGTGATCCTTGTGTTGCATCAGTTGAAGCGAAAACGATATATACATCTGCTTCTCCACCGTTTGTGATGAATACTTTTGAGCCGTTAATTTTATAATGATCGCCGTCTTTAACTGCTTTTGATTTCATAGAGCCAACATCTGAGCCAGCTGATGGTTCAGTTAAGCAAAATGCTCCTAAATATTCTCCTGCAGCTAATTTCGGGATAAATTTTTGTTTTTGTTCTTCATTACCGAAATATAAAATCGGGTTCGTTCCAACCGAAGTATGAACAGATAGGATAACTCCTACTACTGCACTCACTTTAGATAACTCATGAATGGCGATAACGTAGCTTGTGAAGTCCATTTCAGATCCGCCGTATTTTTCTGGAATCGTGATACCCATTAAGCCAAGTACAGCCATTTTTTTCAATATTTCACGTGGGAATTCGCCCTTTTCCATTTTTTCAATGTTCGGCTCAATTTCCGTTTTTGCAAAGTCGCGCACCATATTGCGCATCATGATTTGTTCTTCTGTGAATTTCAGTTCCATTGGTGAAGCCCCCTATACGTACTCGTAAAAACCGCGACCTGTTTTCTTACCTAACCAGCCAGCTTTTACGTATTTGCGAAGTAGTGGACACGGTCGATATTTACTATCGCCGAAGCCCTCATGCAAGATTTCCATTATATATAAACATGTATCAAGGCCGATAAAATCAGCTAATTGTAGAGGTCCCATTGGATGATTCATGCCAAGCTTCATCACGTCGTCGATCGCTTCTTTCGTCGCTACACCTTCGTACAGTGTATATATCGCTTCGTTGATCATTGGCATTAAAATACGATTTGAAACGAATCCTGGAAAATCATTCACTTCTACAGGGACTTTCCCAAGTTTTTTCGTCATTTCTTCGATGCTTGTGTAAACATCGTCAGTCGTTGCAAGCCCGCGAATGATTTCAACCAGTTTCATTACTGGCACTGGGTTCATAAAGTGCATGCCAATAACTTGTGCTGGTCGGTTCGTTGCTGCTGCAATTTCTGTAATCGGCAGTGAAGATGTATTAGATGCTAAAATCGTATGTTTTGGTGTAATTTCATCTAGTTGTTTAAATATTTTTTGTTTAATTTCCATATTTTCAACTGCAGCTTCTATTACTAAATCCACGTCAGATGCATCGTTAAGATCCAAGGATTTTGTAATGCGTGACAAGACTTGAGATTTTTCTTCTTCAGTCATGCGTCCTTTTTCAACATTGCGTGATAGATTTTTCGTGATGTTTGCAAGTCCACGTTGGAAGTATTCTTCCTTCATGTCATTTAATTTCACATCGAATCCGGCTTGTGCACATACTTGTGCAATACCTGAACCCATTTGTCCTGCTCCGATTACGAGTACTTTTTGAATCGTCATCTATATTATCCTCCTCTATAGGTATATTAAGCTTTTGGTACTTCGATCATAATGGCATCACCTTGGCCGCCGCCAGAACAAATAGCTGCGATTCCAATACCGCCACCACGGCGTTTTAATTCATAAGCTAAAGTTAAGATAATGCGTGCACCACTTGCCCCAATTGGATGTCCAAGTGCAACGGCTCCACCGTTCACGTTAACTTTTGATTCATCTAAGTTAGCGATTTGAGCAGACGCTAAAGCCACTGCAGCGAATGCTTCATTGATTTCAAACAAGTCGATTTCTTCAAGTTTTTTACCTGTTTTCTCTAAAATTGCTTTAATGACAAGACCAGGCGTTTGTGGGAAGTGTTCTGGCTCAATTGCTACTTCCGCGTGTCCAATGACATAAGCTAGAGGCGTTTTGCCTTCTGCTTTTGCTTTGTCCTCACTCATTAACACAAGCACAGCAGCGCCATCATTTACACCTGGGGCGTTTCCAGCTGTAATCGTGCCATCTTTGCCGAATGCTGGTCTTAATTTTGACAGTGATTCAGTAGATGTATTTCTACGTGGTGATTCATCTTGATCAATTTTTAATGCATCACCTTTACGTTGAGGAACTTCTACCGCAATAATCTCTTCAGCGAATGTTCCATTGTCGATTGCTTTTAATGCTAAGTCATGGCTACGGAATGACCATTCATCTTGTTTCTCACGAGATAAGTCAAATTTCTCCGCAGTTGCATTACCGTATGTACCCATATGAACACGCTTTGGATCGAACGAACAAGAAAGACCATCATAAATCATGCCATCTATCATTTGAGCATCACCCATGCGTAGGCCGAATCGACCTTTAGGCAAATAATATGGTGCATTTGACATAGACTCCATACCGCCCGCAACAATCGTTTCCTCTTCTCCTAAACGAATCAATTGATCAGCCAAAGTGACTGCGCGCATACCGGATGCACACACTTTGTTAATCGTTTCTGTTTTAACACCCCATGGAATGCCTGCTTTTGTAGCAGCTTGACGAGAAGGGATCTGCCCTTGACCAGCTTGAAGTACAGTTCCCATAATGACTTCGTCAACTGATTCAGGCGAAACACCCGCTCTGTTTAACGCTTCTTTAATGGCAACGCCACCTAAATCACTCGCTGTAAGTGAAGCTAATGAGCCTCCCATTTTCCCGAATGCTGTTCGTGCTCCATCTAAAATAACTGTTTTTGCCATGATGATTTCCTCCTCAATTTTTGTATACGCTTACAGTTTTATCTTTTTTAAGAATTGCGACAATTCATTGTGTGTGTAGTCGTGTTTTCGAAATTTGTGACGCACGTAGGGAAAATTAAGTGCTTGGTTGTAAAAATTGACGTTGACGTAGGAATAAATGAAATTGACGTTGTAAATCTGACAATTCCACACTGTCACCATTTGGTTCTGCGGTTACTCGTCGCAAATACATTGCTCCTGCATCGCTTCGCTAGCTTCGTCGCAAATAAAAAAACTCTCAGAGTTTTTTTATTGACTGAACGCTCGCTCGACAAAACATCAAACAAAAAGGGAGTACAACGACTCCCTTTCTTATCTGAATCTATTATATCGTCATTACGGGTTTTTATCAAACAACTGTTTTGTGTTAATTCTGAATACTACTGTAATACCGGTTCTTCTTCTGTCTCTTCAACTGGAGGTAAGTAATCTCCTAGTACTGAGCGTTCTAGTAGTTCAGCAATATCGTATGTGCCAATTGTTTCTTCTACTTCTTTTGCTTTGGTACCATCTGATAGCATTGTTAAGCAGTACGGACAACCTGATGAAATCATGGTTGGATTCACTGCAATTGCTTGCTCTGTTCGCGCAACGTTTACACGATTACCAACATGTTCTTCCATCCACATCATTCCGCCTCCTGCTCCACAGCACATACCTGTTTCGCGATTACGTTCCATTTCCACAAGCTTCACGCCTGGGATTGCACGCAAGATTTCACGTGGTGGATCGTAGACATCATTGTAGCGGCCTAAGTAACATGAATCGTGGAACGTGATCGTTTCATTGATAGCATGTTGAGGTTTCAAGCGTCCTTGTTGTACTAAATCAAACAACATTTCAGTATGGTGAAGAACTTCTCCACTCCAGCCAAAGTCTGAGTATTCATTTTTAAAAATGTTATAAGCGTGCGGGTCAATCGTAACAATTTTCGTAACGCCGGCTTTTTCAAACTCAGCAATATTTGATGCTGCTAGTTCTTGGAATAAGAATTCATTTCCTAAACGACGTGGTGTATCACCAGAGTTCTTTTCTTTATTCCCAAGAATAGCGAATTTTACTCCTGCTTCATTCATCAATCGTGCAAAAGCAAGTGCGATTTTTTGAGAACGGCTGTCGAAAGCACCCATTGAACCAACCCAGAATAAGAATTCGAATTCTTCTCCCGCTTTTGATACTTCTTTTACGGTAGGAATGTTCACGTCTGGACGTTCGTCACGCCAGTTTTCTTTTTCTTTACGGTTCAGACCCCATGGATTTCCTTGACGTTCGATGTTTGTCATCGCGCGCTGTGCATCCGGATTCATGCGTCCTTCCGTCATAACTAAGTAACGACGAAGGTCAATAATGTGGGATACATGTTCAATCATAACTGGACATTGATCTTCACAGTTACGACAAGTCGTACATGCCCAAAGCTCATCTTCTGTAATAACTTCACCAATTAATGCTGGGTTATAAATGTCCTCGATAACTGTACCATCTACACGAGCTGCCACTGCTAATTGATTTCCTTGCGTATTCGCAAAGGCCATTGCAGGAACCCATGGTTTTTGTTGTGTCAGCACAGCACCTGTATTTGTTAAATGATTACGTAGTTTTGTAATTAAGTCCATCGGTGACAGCATTTTGCCTGTTCCCGTTGCTGGACACATATTTGTACAACGTCCACATTCTACGCAAGCATATAAGTCGATCATTTGTTTTTGTGTAAAGTCTTGAATTTTACCAACACCGAATGACGCCTCTTCTTCCGATTCTTCATCTTCAGCTTCTTCGAAATTAATCGGGCGAAGCTTTCCAACGATATCAGTACGGTTGAAATAAGTGTTCGCTGGTCCAGTAATTAAGTGGAAATGCTTTGATTGTGGTACGTACACCAAGAATGTAAGCAGGAATAGTAAGTGAACCCACCACATGATGTAGAAAATCGTAATAGCGGCTGCTTCTGGTAAGAATCCAAAAATTGCTGCCACACTAGATGCGACTGGTTCTGCCCAAGTTGCTGCGTGATCATGCCAAATCATACCCATCCCGTTTCCAACTAACACGGAAACCATTAAACCACCGATGAATACTAAGACAAGTCCTGATTTCCATCCACGTTTTAAACGTACTAACTTTTCAATGTAACGACGGTAGAATGCCCACACGACTGCAACAAGAATAGTTAATGTAACGATTTCTTGGAAAAATGTGAACGCAGGATACAATGGACCTAAAGGTAAATGTGATCCTGGTTTTAACCCTTTCCAAATAAAATCGATTGCCCCAAATTGTACAAGAAGGAATCCGTAGAAGAACATCACATGAATGATTCCACTTTTCTTATCCTTCAATAATTTCTTTTGTCCAAATACATTCACCATTATTTTACGCATGCGCGCTTTGAAGTTATCTTCAAACTCTACTTTCTTTCCGAGTTTGATAAATTCGTAGCGTGTCTTCAACAAATAAGTAAAAAGACCAATCGCGTAAGCGGTTACAACTAAAAATAAAACCCAGTTTGCTATTAAAAGCGGGCTCATCGCTCTCTCCCCTTTCCTTTGTTAAAAACATAATTTGTTATCATTCTAATAACATCAGTTTAGTAGATAGATGGTTTGTTGTCGATGCTAAGTTATAGTTTAAAACTGAATGAGCATTCAGTCAATAGAAAATATTAGAAGTTTTCAGTAAAGTGACTATTCCGCAAACCGAATAATGAGGTCCACCATTCATTAGCGGCACACTATAACACCCAAAACACTAGGTAACTGGTTTCCTAGGAATGAACGTTAAGTTAACGGGAATAAAGCGATTGCGAACAGGAATAAACACCTCTTGAATGGGATTAAACCAAGAAAACTCCCTAAATGAGCCTACTCTCGCGAAAAACTGCAAGAAAAAAATCCCTCTGCTACTAACAGAAGGATTATTACTGTATTATTATTTTTCTTAATCCGTTACCAAAATGAAGTGTTGCTTGCTCGATTGATTCATTTGGGACACCAACTAAAACTACCGTACAAGGTCCTGCTGACTTTTCAACATCAACATCTGAATGAACATGAAGTTTATCTTTGGCTAACAGGATTCTGAACTCTGCCTGAATTCCTTTTGATCCGACTGGCCAAATGTTCGTCACGTAACCATTTTCTATTGCTATCTTCACTTTTTTCAAGTCTGCTATCACTTCCAGATTTTCTAGCACTTCACTACCAACAAAAGGTTGACCATAAATGAACCACGTAACATCACAATTCACAACTTCTCTGCTACGACCAATCATTGTAACTGACATAGCGGATTGTAAAAGGTTCATATTTGTTTCACTACTGCCTGTTACTAAAATATGCTCTAAATCTACGTCTTTCAATAAACGATTAACACCTTGAACATAACCTTGCCATGCAGCATCACCTGAAAAGTTGTGGATAATTACAGATTCCACTTGGGCACTTGCAGCCCACTGTTCGAGTAATGCTACACGAGCTGCAAAATAACTTACGACTTCATTTTGTGCAAATACAAGATCAGCTTGTTTTTCACCTATACCTCCAGAGTTATCAGTTGTAACGACAAAGCCATTAGCCAATTTCAGCGCGTGTCTCATTTAACAATTACTTTCTTGTAAAGTCGCTCTAGCACTGGTGCTAATAAAAAAGCAATGCCAGCATTTAAACAGGAAGCTAATAGTAACGAAGGCACAGCTCCATAAAAGAACGCAGGACTAATCAAAAAGTAAAATGGTAGCGGCGCAATAACACCATTAGCTAGGACGAAAAATAGCCATTTCCCTTTAACCCATCCTTTTTGATGGAGTACTGCAAAAATCCACAGTATTCCAAACATTTCCACCGCAATTAATGCATGAAATGGTCCGAATGGCATTCCTATTGATAAAGCAGATACCAAATGACCGACCGCTGCTGCAATTCCTGAAAATACAGGTGGTAAAATGGCAACGGAAACTAAAGCAGGTACTGCATCTAAAGCGGCTGAACCTATTCCCACAGGTAATTTGACGAGTGCACCAATTGCACATAAAGTTGCAATCATTGCGGTTAATGTTATTAAACGAACATTCATTGATTATTCCTCCACTTTTTTAGCTCGTCCACCATTTCTAAAAACTTTTGCAGAACGCACGTATTCGTTGTCAGGCACGTTGACCCTTGAGTTGGCTACTCGTGAAGCGGCAAATAAATAGTCGGACAAGCGATTCAAATAACGTTGGACTACAGTAGGTATGTCTTCTTCTACTTTCATCAAGGTCACCATTTGTCTTTCAGCACGCCGTGTTACTGTTCTCGCGATATGTAGAGTTGCTGCAGCTGGTGATCCTCCTGGTAAAATAAAACGTTCGAGCATTGGTGGTTCTTCCATTAGTTCATCAATACGTTTCTCTAATACTTCTACTGGCTCTTGTGACATTTTATATGTACGGTTTGGCTTGACGTTTGCTAAATCTCCACCACAATCGAATAATTCATTTTGAATTGCTTCTAAGTCTGTAAGTAAGTCTGTAAAAATGGTTGGGTCTAGCTCTGTCATTGCTTTGCCAATAAACGAATTCACCTCGTCAATAGTTCCATAGGTTTCAACTCGCGGATCATCTTTATCTGTGCGTGCCCCAATTAAACTTGTTTGTCCTTTGTCTCCAGTTCGTGTATAAATTCTCAACTTCAATGTCCCCCTTTAAGAGATGGTTTGAAAAGCTATTTTAATGATTCTGTTAAGCCGTACCAAATACGCGTAACGTTTGTTGCTTCCTTAAAAATCTGTTGGAATAACCTGCCACACCGATCTCTAAGCTCACGCGTTTCTGCAACTATCGGTACTATTCCACGTCCATTTTCTGTCACAATCACTATGACATCACTTTGTGAGCGATATGTATTTAATGTTTCCATGAAATCTTCAATGACCAGTTCTTCCGGTCTGTTTAAATGATGCTCAACAAAAGCTTCTACTCCAGCAAGAACTATTGTCTGCGCACTCGCTTTTGGCAAATCCTGATAATCTGCACATTCAATCCATTGCACATCTCGTTCAACTACGAGTTGTCTGACATACGCTCGCTTTCCGTTATTCGCTCCACCGATATAGACTTGCATCTTTTTTCCTCCTCAAAGCATTTACGACTATCCCAGCGTAATGTCCATTTGTCCCCATGTTTGACATTCCATAACCAAAAATTCCGCTCATCAGGCGCAAACTTATAGAGCATAAAACGAATAGGTCCACCATGTGTTACTACAATTGGTTGATTGCAAGGAATACTTTTCAGACCAGTGAGCACGCGTGTAGCCATTTGGTGTAAAAACTCACCGTTCGGCGGAGATACTAGATCTGGATTAGACAGCCACTTTTGATAGATGAAGTCTTCCTTTAAGTCCTCATAAGTCTTTAGCTCCCAGTCACCAAATGACATCTCACGAAAAGCTTGTGAACCTTGGTAGGTTGATTTTGGAGAAAAAAGGGCAGCCGTTTGTTGGCATCGTTTTAGGTCACTTCCGTAAATAATCTTTGGGGACAAAATGGCTTGATTATTTACATAGGACGACTGGTTAATTGATTCATCACTCCATCCAATGTAGCGACGTTCAACATTTGCTAAGGTCGGTAGATGCCGTATTAAAGTAAGATGAAAATCAATAGCCATAATACAACTTCCATCCCTTCAACAAAAGCACCCGAGACATCTCCCGTGACCCCTCCGAAATGTTTTTTCGTCCAAAGTTTATATACATGTGCACAAATGAATAGTGCAACTAAAGTGGTGATGGCAACTAACACAGCTCCTCCAACAATAACGATAAATCCAACAGCTGTAGCAATCGAGATCCAGATGGCTATTAGTAACGCTTGACTGTGAAAACGTTTTTTAAAGAAAGCAGCTAGCCCCTTATCTCTTGCTTCAGGTGTAATGATAAAGAAGTAAACCATTCCTACTCTCGCTAAAAATGGGATGACCACTAACCATTGCCAGCTCATGCCGTCCTGTGTAATTATTTCAGTGAGCAAAATTATTTTCCCCACAATAAGAAATAGTAAAGCCATGGTTCCAAAAGCACCTATCCGTGGGTCAGCTAAAATCTCATGACGTTTATCTTGATTACGATAAGAAAAAAAGGCATCACTCGTATCAGCAAATCCATCTAGATGTAGTCCACCTGACAGCACAATACCGATTAACACGATGGTAAATGCTAAAAAAAGAGGACTTGCATCAAGAGATAACCAAACAATTGAAGTGATCAGTCCGAATGCTCCCCCAATCCAGGGGAGAGTGGCAAACATGATCGTTACTGACTTCCGATTCATATTCAGTTCTTTATTAATTGGGAAAATGGTGAAAAATTGCAGCGCAAGTAAAACTCCGCGCATCATGGTCCCTTCACCATATTCTTTATTTTTGCCCAATCGAGATGGGATGCAACGTGAAGTGCCCATTCATCATATTTATCTTCACCAGACTTATTTGCAATTGAATCGTGTTGCGTAATTAAAGAATCTTCCTCTTCAATTTCGTGGTTATCCATAAATGGAATAACGCCGAGAACTGGAATTCCTGTGTAGGACTCAATAAATGATACGCCCTCCTGAAACAATTCCTTATCTCCACGAAACTTATTAATAATAAGGCCCTTTACACGATTCCGATGATTTGGAGCCAATAATTCCAGAGTCCCAACGATTGTTGCAAAAACTCCACCACGTTCAATATCAGCAACAAGCAATACTGGCACATCCGCTAAATCAGCAATTCTCATATTGACAAGTTCTCGGTCAGTTAAGTTTACTTCGACCGGACTTCCTGCTCCTTCTAACACAACTACATCATAGTGCTCACTCACAAACGCAAGCGATTGTTTAATGACTGTCAAACCCTGATCATAAAAAGATTCACGATAAGCTGTCCCGGACATTTCCTCCACTTTTTCACCCAACATCCATACTTCAGAAGACATATGTCCAGAGGGCTTTAATAAAATAGGGTTCATTTGTGGAAGAGGTAGAACTTTTGCCGCTTCTGCCTGTGCAAATTGAGCGGTACTGATTTCTAATCCATTACCTATTTTTGTAGAAAAGGTCGACATATTTTGAGATTTAAATGGTGCTACATGGAAACCATCATTTGCAAATAACCGACAAAGTGCTGTACAAATCATGCTCTTACCAACGTTGGATGCTGTCCCTTGTATCATGATTCCGTTCATATGTATTCCCCCCTTACTTCCACTTCTTTGCTAGTCCATATGTAAGTTCATATGCATAATCACTCTCTTTGACGAGCCACTGATGGAGCCTTCCTAGCCATTGCTGATAGAGCACTACATCTGGAATTCTCGACAAAGGTTCATCTAAAACTTCATTTGAGATGACGACTAAAGTGGTTCCGTTCTTTAGCAACGAATAAATCGTTTCATGGAAACGTCTCTCTTTTTCTTCCATGCAGTTTTCACGTTTAAAACACGGATCATCCATTGCCCATCCTTCGTACAGTTCGTTGGCTAACCACGTAGTGATGCAGTCCATCAGAACCCCATCACCAGGTCGGATGTGTGGCAGAATTTCTTCTATTTTACGAGGTTGTTCTATAGTCAGCCAGTTGTTTTTATAGTCTTTTCGATCCTGTTGATGGCGTTTTATACGTTGTTCCATTTCACTGTCAGAAGCAACGCCAGTCGCGAGATAGATTAGTCGCGAACACGAGCGATTCATTAACCATTCTTCAGCAAAACCCGTCTTTCCACTTCGTACACCGCCAGAAATAAATGTTAGCGTGCCTCGAACCATACTGTTAACTCCTTTTTAAGGATTTCCATATCTTCTGCGGTCTTCATACCAATTCTGTACCATCGACCGTCAAGTCCATGAAAATTCTCGGTATGTCTTAAAACCAACCCTTGTCTTAAAAAGTATTGGAAAAATTCACTGTTTGGATGTTGTAACTTGAATAATAAAAAGTTGGCTTGTGATTGTGTTACTTCGCAGCCTTTTGATTTTAGAAAAGCACTCATGTCGAGAAGCATGTTTTGGCTATGAAGAATCGTTTTTTGTCTGTACTCTTCATCTTTTAATACGAGTGAACCTATTTCAGCTGCAATCCTATTCACATTCCAATGAGGTGCCAGTTGTTGAATTTCCTTGACTATGGAAGGGGCAGTTACCATGTATCCTAGCCTTAGACCAGGCATTGCGTACATTTTTGTCATTGAGCGAACTATAATCAAATGACAAAAATTAATGTCAGAAATTAAAGATGACTGTTCTGAAATGAAATCAATGAAGGCTTCATCCAACACAATGTCACAGTTTGTTTTTTTCGCGTATGCTACCAAATCAATTAACACTTTGCGTGTTGGCAATGTCCCAGTTGGGTTATTCGGTGTACATAAGTAAAGGACATCAGCTTGATGCATATGCATTTTTATTTCATCAATCGGGTATTCACCTGTTACGATTTCAGTCATGTGCAAGTTCACAATTTCCACATTTCGTGCTTTCAATGTCGTTTCATATTCAGAGAAAGTTGGGTGAACGATTATTGCTCGTTTGCCTCTATACTTTTGCGCAAGCAATGAAAATATTTCTGCGGCTCCATTTGCAACGAATATGGAGTCAGGTGAAATGTTGTGATACTCAGCAACTGCTGTTCGAAAAGGTTCACCAAGTGGATCTGGATACCCCATCATAAACGGTTTGAATTTGTGCCAGTTAGTTTGTATTGATTCAGGAGGTCCGAATGGATTGACGTTTTCACTAAAGTCTATTATTCGATCGGGAGGGTTAATTCCCAAACTTTTAAATAAATGATGTGGATTTGCGCCATGGTTAGGTAATGTCACGTAAAACACCCCCGATAACAATCATCATTAGCCAAAACAGAAATATAGCGATATGCATTTGACGGATTGTATATAAAATATGAATTGCTCGAAGCGGGTTTTCTGAAATTCCCATCCGTGGACGGTTAGAAGGAATTCCTTTATACATATTAAGACCTCCCAGTTGCACACCAAGTTGACAGGCAGTCGCAGCTTCCAAGTACCCACTATTTGGGCTTGGATGCTTTTTGGCATCTTTCCACCAATTAGCAAATCGAGTGCGAAGGGATTGTTTACTGTAATTTTTTGTCCATAGCAGGATGATATAGCCTGTGACTCTGCTCGGAATATAGTTCAACACATCATCCATTTTGGCAGAAGCATAACCAAAGTCTTGAAACTTCTCATTTTCGTGACCCACCATCGAATCTAAAGTATTCACTGCTTTATATAACCAAAGCCCAGGTGCTCCGAAAAGAAATGCAAAGAAAAGTGGAGCTGTTATCCCGTCACTCGTATTTTCAGAGACAGTTTCTACCACAGCACGTGTAATTTCTGATTCGGATAACTTTTCAGTATCGCGACCGACAATCCATGATAGTTTCATTCTAGCTTCTCTCAAATCACCATTAACTAGTGGTTGATAAACGGACATCGCCGCGTCTTTCAAACTTTTTTGGGCAAACCCTATTGCACACAAAATACTTTCAACAACGATTCCAAAAATAAAGTGAATCTTGTATGCTGTGAACACCACAGTAAATACGCTAGTGAATGTAACCGCAACAACCGATATCAACAGGATTATACCTTTGACTTTGCGATGTCTGCCTTTATTCAACAAAGTTGTTAATTTTGTTATAAAGCTTCCAATCCATCGAACTGGGTGTGTCCAATTAGGTGGATCACCTATTATTCGATCAAGGAGTAAGCCAAAAGTAAGCGCGATGATATGAGCAGACATACTTACATTCCTTTCGCTACTTTATAGCGTTTGATAGCTAGCGTAGTACACTCGAAAACGCCCCGTCCGATACATTTCCCTAGCTCTGTAATAGGTCCAGCATACGGTAAAAGTTCCCCTTTTTGAGTAGCCGCTACAAGTAAACTATCCGTGGATGTTCCAGTTGCAAGTGTATTTGTTATCGAGTCTCTTACATCTTCGTTTTGAAGAGCTTTTGTTTTTGCTTCTGTCGCTGTAATCATGGCTTGAATGAATGCTTCGTCCGATAATTTTCCATTAACGATAATCCAGGTATTAATCGTACCGACATAAGGTTCATCTTCGCGTTCAAATGCTTTTGACACATCCACTGCATTCCCAACGCCTGCTGTAACTGCAATGATAATGGATCCAAATGTTCCATTATACTCTTCAATGACCACATGTTTAGTTTGAACAGCTGTCATCATTCCCACTGTATCTGTTGTAGAAAATCCTTGTTCTTGTAAATAATCAAACATCTCTTTTATGCTATCGTCACATTCGTAATCAGCTTTCACATGACGATTAACAAACGTACGGAACCAACCAAACCCCGCATTTACAACAGCTGATGAAACTGTTTTTAATGGGACGTTTGCTTGCATGACCACATACTCATTTGACACTGCAAAATTGTCTTTCTTAATGATGTGCTCCACCTGCACCTCACTCAAATTAGGCAATAATGTGATTTGTGGTTTCGGTTGTTCTGGATGTGGGTGGCTTCTTACCCGAGCTTTGTAGACACTTTCTAGCTGTTTTTGTTTTAGCGCCGCATGCGGTTCACCAATTATTTTCACTTCTCCATCTTCCATTAGTAACAACCGGTCGCAATACAAGGAAGCTAAATTTATGTCATGAAATACTGAGATGATTGTTAATCCATTCTTAGTGGCTTGCATTCTAATCGTGTCCAACAATTGTTGTTGATGTGCAATGTCTAAATGGTTTGTTGGCTCATCCAGTAATAACACTTTTGCTTGCTGCGCAAGTGCTTGGGCCACAAAAACACGTTGTTGTTCTCCTCCAGAAAGCTGATCGAGATAGACATGCTCATACATTTTTACGTCGGTTAGCTGCATTGCATCTTGAATTGCTTGCTCATCTTTCTCAGACCAAGATGAAAAGAATCCACTTTGATGAGGGTATCTCCCAAGAGAAATCGTGTCCCGCACTGTATATGAAAAAGCATGTGCGTGTAATTGAGGTAGCACAGCCATATGCTTAGCGAGTTCTTTTGTAGTATATGTTTCGATTGGTTTGCTACCTAATTTGACCGTACCTGCTTTCAAAGGAAGTACACCACTAATGATTTTCAGCAAGGTCGACTTGCCACTCCCATTTGGACCTAAAATCCCAAGAACTTCCCCTTTAACAACATGAAAAGACACGTCTTTTACAACAGGTGCGTCGTGATAACCACCTGTTAATCCTTCGACTTTTAGCATGATTACGCACCCACCTTTCTTCGTTGTTTCCAAAAAATAAACGCAAACACTGGTGCACCAATGAAGGCTGTAATTACGCCTATTGGTAGCTCAGACGGTGAAATAATTATTCGTGACACTAAGTCACAAATAATGAGTAATGAAGCACCATTTATAAATGATAAGGGTAATACATGACGATGATCCGATCCCCACAACATACGTGTCATATGTGGCACGACGAGACCAACAAAGCCAATGGTTCCAGAAACCGATACCGCAGCACCAGTTAAAATCGAACCTCCTGTTAAAATCATCATTTTACGTCGTTTCACATTTACACCTAAATGCATGGCACGTTCCTCGCCAAAAACTAATGCATTTAGCTCGCGTCGATTTAGCCATAATAGTAAAAAACCGATCGTCATAAACGGTAATGCCATTGTGACATAGGGCCAACCTCGCATTGACACACTACCAAGCAACCAGCCAATAATTTGACGGAGCTCTTCACCTGAAAGTGAAACCATAAGAGAGATGACAGATCCCAAAAATGAACTAAATATTATTCCTGTGAGAATGATCGTTTCCATCTTCATCGCGCGGTCTATGAGCTTGGCAAAACTCATAACAGTAACCATCGTTAAAAAAGCGCCGAGCATACTGAAGACTGGCAATGTGAACAAGCCTAGAAAGGGTACAGAAATTCCGAAAAAGAGTGTCACCACGGCGCCAACTGAGGCACCGGACGACACTCCTAACGTATATGGATCAGCTAATGGATTTTTCAACAATCCTTGGAAAGCCGCTCCCGCTATAGCAAGTGAAGCGCCAACTAAACCAGCTAGTACAACACGAGGCATGCGAATATTCCAAAGGATGTTTGACGCAGCTTCATCCAAGTCCGGATTCCATAACACTTGCACCGGAATCGATACTGATCCAACCGTTACCCCAACCAACACTGCAGCAATCAGTACGAAGAAAGAAGCTACATATGCAAACCAGGTTTTACTCACTGAAGACCTCAGGATGAATTGCTTTTGCCAATTCTAATAAACCTTCAGTTAAACGAGGACCTTGACGGCTTGTCGTATCAGCATCCACATCTATTACTGCTTTGTTTTTAACAGCTGTAACTGTGCCAAATCCTTCACGAGTTAAGACTTGCTCCGCTGCATTTGGTACATAATTACCGTAAGTTGTTAATATTACATCCGGATTACGTTTAACAATTTCTTCAGGGTCCATCATAATCCAACCTTCTTGATCTGATGCTATATTTTCCGCATTCAAAATCTCGATCATTTCATTCATAAACGTGTTATTACCTGCTGTATAAATTTCTGGAGCTGGAGATACTTCCGTAAATACTTTTTTCTTCTCTTTAATGGTTGAAGCCTTTTCTTGAATTGTTGCTACTTCATCCTTCATTGTTTGTACCATTTCTTCCGCTTCTTTATTCATATCTGTCGCTTGTCCAATAGTCGCCATCGTGTCATACACTTCATCAAAGCTAACTGCAGATTTCACAACATAAACGTTTAACCCTGCATCACGCATTTGTTTAATTCCAGCGTCACCTACTCCAAGACCTGATTCATGTGCAAGTACTAAATCTGGATTTAAAGAAATAATTTTTTCTACATTAAATTCTTGTCCACCAATTTTTTCTTTAGAAGCAACTTCTTCTGGGTAGTTATCGTAATCTGAAACTCCCACTATTTTTTCTTCTAAGCCAAGAGCATACAAAATTTCTGTATTGCTTGGAATCATTGAAACGATTGCTTTTGGTGCTTCTTCTAATGTGATTTCATTATCAGTGACATCCTTAATTGTTAGAGGAAATTGTGAAGCCTCTTGTCCAACTTCTGTTTCAGTTGTTTTGCTGTCTACAGTTTCCGCTTTTTCTTGCCCACATGCTGTTAATAAGATCGCTGCAAGCGCAGTTGCGAGCCATAATTGCCAAATCTTCTTCATCTTTGTATTCCTCCTCGATATGTTGTGTTCATTGATGTGTCTTAAGACACAAAAAAATCCTCCGCGAGTCGTCGGAAGATGGTTGGTTGAATATTTGCTTTTGCTAAAATGAGCACGAGCTGATTCACACCATTCCTATCCTCGTAGGGTTGCTGAGTGTTCGCACGTAGGCAGGTCTCCTGGCTTGTGATTAGTGGATTAGTGCGTCTTCCCAAAGCAATGTGTGTGCTTCAGTGACTTGATGCGCTTTCCTCTCACATACAGTGGCGGGACCGCGTCGGAGTTGAACCGACTTCCCTTTTAACTCTGCGATTGAAGCAGAGCACCTTCGTGTTGGGGCTATGTAATTCATTTTCATTATACATGAATTCCTTTAAGTGTCGAGAAGGTTTTTAGTAAACTCTAGCGGAACACTTTGTAGCATGACTATGTGTGATATGTTTTTGTCTTTCCTGTTGTAACTTGATATAGCGGATACTACTACGTTTATTTTATATTTGTAACACTTGGTCTATTATTACGTACTTTAACTGGCGGCACTTGGTTAAAACGAGTTCAAGAAATCGCACAAAAAAGTGCGTCTCCATTTATTATGGAAACGCACCTTGAATGAGGAATAATAGATCACTTATTATTTACTGTTTTTCGGATTCAGTTTACTGTGTCATGATAAGCCACACAAAAAACCCTTTCCATGTGAATAAAGATGAAGGCTACGTAGCCATACGTGTAGGCACTTCCTGGGTGCTTCCCCCTCTCTTCCTTATTCATTAGGAGGGTGTAGCACGTTGGCTTTCCAAAGCTCCCCGGAAACCTGAGTGATAAAGTTCAATTGCTTTTGCATTCTTATCATTATTCGGCAAACAAAAACAGCCATTTCACATCTAACTTGTGAAATGGCTGTTGTTAATTTTCTACATTTTTTCTGGAGCGCTTACGCCGATTAGACGAAGTGCATTTGCTATGGTTGTGCGGACTGCAGTGATGAGAGCAAGTCTTGCACGGGTCATATCTTCGTTCGAAGCATCTAATACTTTTTCAGCATTGTAGAAGCTATGGAAAGTTGCTGCTAGTTCTTGAATGTATGTTGCCAGGCGGTGTGGAGAGCGAATTTTCGCTGCATCTGCCACGACTTGTGGGAAGTCGCCCACTTTCTTTAAGACATCGATTTCTTTTTCAGCTTGCAGCAAGTTTAGTTGATCCTCTGAAGCACTGAATCCTTGTTCTGCTGCAGAGCGCAAAATTGAGCTAATACGTGCATGTGCATATTGTGCGTAGAACACAGGGTTTTCGTTCGATTGTGAAACTGCTAAATCTAAATCGAAGTCCATATGTGAATCACCAGAACGCATGGCGAAGAAGTAACGAACAGCGTCTAAGCCAACCTCTTCTACAAGTTCACGCATGGTAACAGCTTTACCTGTACGTTTGCTCATTTTCATTTTTTCGCCGTCTTTGTACAATTGCACCATTTGTATAATGCTGACTTCAAGTGTATCGTTACCGTTTCCAAGTGCTTGAATTGCGGCTTTCATACGCGGAATGTAACCGTGGTGATCAGCACCCCAAATGTTGATTAACTTTTCAAAACCACGCGCAATTTTATCTTCATGATACGCAATATCAGGTGTTAAATAAGTAAATGAACCGTCATTTTTAATGAGTACACGGTCTTTGTCGTCACCAAATGTTGTTGAACGGAACCAAGTCGCGCCTTCTTCTTCAAAGACGTGACCATTTGCACGTAATTTATCTAGAGCCACTTCTATCTTGCCGTTTTCATATAAAGAAGTTTCTGAGTACCATTCATCAAAATTAACACGAAAATCAGCTAAATCTTGTTGTAATTTAGCAAGTTCTACTTTCAGACCATGTGAGCGGAAGAATGCAAAACGCTCTTCGGCAGATTTCTCAAGTAACGCTTCACCATGCTCATTTGCCATAGCTTGGGCAATTTCAATAATGTCTTTGCCATGATAGCCATCTTCCGGCATTTCTGCGTCTTGACCTAGAGCTTGCTTATAGCGAGCTTCTAATGAGTACGCTAGGTTGTTTATTTGGTTACCTGCATCGTTAATATAGTATTCGCGTGAAACGTTATAGCCTGCATAATCCAGGACATTACATAAAGAATCACCGACAGATGCACCACGAGCATGACCTAAATGCAAGTCGCCTGTTGGATTAGCTGATACAAACTCTACTTGAATCTTTTGATTCCCACCCGCATTTGAACGACCATAATCAGCACCTTGTGCAAGCACTGCTTTTACTACATCAGCTAAGTAATCCTTACGAATCGAAATATTCATAAATCCAGGACCAGCTATCTCGATTTTCTCGATAACTGTACCTGATGTTTCAAGATTTTCTAGAATCGCTTCTGCTATCGCACGAGGTGGTTTTTTAGCAAGTTTCGTTAGCTGCATGGCAATATTGGTTGCGTAATCACCGTTCGCTTTGTCGCGAGGGGCTTCTAAATGAATGGCTGGAAGGCCTTCTGTGTCTGTTAATTGTGCTTTTAAAATAGCTTGTTGTAACGCTTCTTTTATGGATTGTTGAACTTGTTCTACTGCGTTCATTGCGATCCCTCCGTGTAATGAAATTCGAGTGTGTATTCGCCAACGGGTTGTCCGCTCACGGTTAAATCATATTGAACGACAAAATTTCCATCGTTTTTATTTTTTTCAAACGCTATTTTTCGCGTCATGGTCGAAACCATTAATACGCCATATTCGCTCTCATAACTGCCTGTCTGTTGTGAATTCTCCAAGAACGGAAGTCGCATATTTACTCCGCCACTTCGCAAAACGAGTGCTTCTGTTTCGCCCATTTTGACGGTGGTGTTAATTTTATTATTGTCTTGCATTTCTTCATATTTTAAATAAGAATTTCCTCTTTTTTCAATAATAGTGCCAGATGCCCATAATTCATAAATTTCCGGTTCTTCGTTAGGTTGCCGAATGGTCGTTTTTAACTTTACTTTTACTTGTGTGTTCAAGACAAGTCCACCCGCTTCCTTTTGTATGATTTCAATATAACCTTTTTATTATAAGGCATTTTACCCCTTCATTTCAAATAACGTTTTATTATCGGTTTTCATATCACTTTACCTATAAAAAAATTTCCGCAATTGTATTTTTATGTATGATATACTGACGCTAGAATTTTGTTTGGGAGGCGAAAGTCATGCTTTTCGATTTGCTGATAAATTTTTGTATCTTATTTACTTTTGCCGTCTTATCTTACTGGCCCTTTCAAGATACTGTACGCTCTAATTTTCCGTTTCTGAAAGCTCATCCGTATATTATTGGAATTATGTCCGGTCTAGCTGGCTTTATTTTAATGGAATCGTCTGTTGACTTGTCAGATACGATTATGGTTGATGCCAGACATGTTGTGATTGTCATTGCCGGAATTTTGGGAGGACCTATAGCTCCTATTATTAGTGGACTTATTATTGGTTTAGCGCGTATTTTTATGACGGATGCTGTCACGATCCCAGGTCTTCTTGGAGGGTTAAATGTGAGCGTTTTGGGGATTGTTATAGGATTATTTAGTTTTAAATATCCGATGACCTTCAAAAATGCTCATCGTTATTTTTATTATGCAACCGCTCAAACTGCAGTACTAATTGCCATCTTAATTCATCAAACAACTACTAATTATTTGCATATTGTGTATTTTATTTTATACTCAGCCTTCTCATTCTTTACGGTATTATTTATTCTAATCGAGTTAAACGGCCATTTTAAGAAATTTCGACATACTGAATTGTTGGCGGAAACAGATTATTTAACTGGTCTTTATAATAACCGTAAGTTTGAGCAACTGACACATTCCTACATAACGGATTCAACGAAACCATTCAGTATGATTTCAATAGACATTGATCACTTTAAGAAAGTGAACGATCTTTATGGACATCCGATTGGTGATGAAATTTTGAAAGAACTTGGAGCTCGACTAAAAAACCTAGTCTCTTCGCGGGAAGGATACGTTACTCGAAACGGTGGCGAACAATTTGTTGTGTTACTGCCAAATTCTCCTCCTGCCATGGGGCTTGATTTAGGTGAACGCATTCGCTCAAGTATTGCACGGAGCCCTTTCCCAGTTTCAGATAATCAACAAGAACAAGTGACCATTACCGTCTCAATCGGTGTCAGTTCATATCCTGATAATGGAATGACTATTCAAGAACTTTATAGTGCTGCAGATACAGCTATGTATGAAGCGAAAGCGATTGGTCGTAATCGTGTTTTCCACTACACAAATAGAAAAGCGTGATGCTCTCATTATTGAGAAGCATCACGCTTTTTCTATATCATCCGTCGAATGCGTGGAACTTTACCATACAATTATTAATACTTGTGAAGGATTCTAGTCTCTATACACTGTCTAGTTCCAAGCGCCAGCTCGCACCTAAGCTTCAGTAACTCATGCGGAAACAGGTTTCCGATTCGTTCCTTCCAACACCGGTGTCGGGCTAGATTGACGCTCTCCACTTTTCTTTATTTTAACCAACCTAATAGCATTTCACGAATTAATTTGCTCGCCGTGTTAGCCGTTTGTTCAGATGAGTCGTAAATTGGAGCAACTTCAACTAAGTCAAAGCCAACAACGTTGACGTCTGATCCAGCGATTGCATGGATAGACGCTAACAACTCACGAGATGTAATACCACCGCAGTCTACTGTTCCAGTACCTGGTGCATGTGCAGGATCAAGTACATCAATATCAATGGTTACATAAACAGGACGACCTGCAAGTGTTGGTAAAATTTCTTTTAATGGCTCGAGTACTTCAAATTTCGAGATGTGCATGCCGTTTTCTTTTGCCCACACGAACTCTTCTTTCATACCTGAACGAATGCCGAATGAATAGACGTTTTTTGGTCCGATATGGTCAGCAATTTTACGAATAGGTGTTGAATGAGAAAGTGCTTCCCCTTCATAAGAAACGCGTAAATCCGTATGTGCATCCATGTGAATAATAGCTAAATCCGGATGTTTTTCCGCTACAGCTTTCATCACTGGCCACGATACTAAATGTTCGCCTCCCATACCAACAGGAATTTTTCCATCTTGCAAAAGTTGGCGAACGAATCCTTCGATGTAATCTATACTTTTCTGTGGGTTTCCGAATGGTAATGGAATATCCCCTGCATCAAAGTATTTTACGTCATCAAGATCACGGTCTAAATAAGGACTATATTCTTCCAAACCAATCGACACTTCACGAATGCGTTGAGGGCCAAATCTTGAACCTGGACGGTAACTAACTGTCCAGTCCATTGGCATGCCATAAATGACAGCTTGTGATTCATCATAATTCGGATGACTTTTTATAAAGACATTTCCTGAATAAGCTTCATCAAATCTCTCCATGTATTATTCCCCCGTTAAATCTTTCACGAACTTCGGTAACACGAATGCCGCCGTATGCAATTCTTTCGTGTAGTATTTCGTGTCGATTTCATGGAAACGTGAATCTTCCACTTTAAGTGGATCGTATTTTTTTGAACCTAATGTGAAACACCATAGACCGCTTGGGTAAGTCGGAATGTTAGCAGTATATAAACGAGTGATAGGGAAAATTTCTTTCACGTCTTTTTGAACTTGCTTGATTAAATCTGGTGTAAACCAAGGGTTGTCCGACTGTGCCACAAAAATTCCATCTTCTTTTAATGCTTTTGAAATGCCTGCATAGAAACCTTTTGAGAACAAGTTCACAGCTGGTCCTACAGGTTCAGTTGAATCCACCATGATGACATCATATTCATTTTCAGCTTTAGCAATGTGCATAAAACCGTCGCCTACTTGTACTTCTACACGTGGGTTTTCTAACTCTGATGCGATTGTTGGTAAATATTTTTTAGAGTACTCGATTACTTTGCCATCGATATCGACAAGTGTTGCTTTCTTCACTTGTGGATGTTTCATAATTTCTCGAATCACGCCACCGTCTCCGCCGCCTACTACTAAGACGTTTTCAGGGTTTGGATGTGTGAATAATGGCACGTGTGCCACCATTTCATGATAAACGAATTCGTCTTTTTCCGAAGTCATTACCATGCCGTCTAGGAATAACATATTGCCCCATTCCGCCGTTTCCGCCATTTCGAGCAATTGGAAATCCGTTTGCTCCGTATGCAAGGTACGGTTCACCTTCATCGTAATGCCAAAATTCTCGGTTTGTTTTTCTGTAAACCAAAATCCAGCCATAATGCATTCTCCTTTACTTACGAGGTTAGTGGATCCGTTCCCGGCATGTAGCGAAAAAGAACGCGGTCTGCCGAAAAACAAATACAGAGAAAGTATAGAGGTTTTTTGTAAAAGTGCAACTGTTTTTTCTTAACAGTCTTATTCAGATTTCATTACGGCGCATTTTATACGCGAAAATTTAATTAAATATACGTATGTTGTTAACTATTTTATCCGAAATCTGCGTTTAATCTGGACATGAAGTTACCATACTACTAAAAACTATCGATGAATGGATTGATGTCAAATTGGGACGAGTTGATTTGAAACTTCAAAAACGAAAACGTCAAAAAATTCGATCCGTTTTTTGGTACCTCCTTGTTTCATTAAGTGCATTATGCACCATTCTGTTAGCATTACGCATTTATGCACAAGTTCTCGGACCTCCTTCACTTGCGGTTTCAAAAGCAACCGTTTTTTTAGATCGTAACAGTCATTCAATAGGAGACCGTTTTGCTGAACAGCGCCGATATTGGGTTGAGTTAGAAGACATGTCCCCATTTATTAGCGAAGCCATTTTGGCAGTGGAAGATCAAGAATTTTATGAGCATAACGGATTTGATTACACACGGATTGCATCTGCCTTATTAAAAGACGTCAAAGCGATGCGAAAAGTTGAAGGCGCAAGTACCATAACCCAGCAGTATGCACGTAATTTGTATTTAACACATGACAAAACGTGGACACGCAAAGCGAAAGAAGCTTTGTATGCATACCGTATGGAAGTTTTTTATGAAAAAGATGTGTTGTTGGAAGGATATTTAAATACGGTGTACTTTGGACACGGTATGTACGGAGTAGAAGCTGCAAGTCGGTTTTATTTTGGTAAGCCAAGTAAGGATTTAACACTAGCTGAATCAGCCTTACTTATTTCCATTCCAAAAGGACCGAGTATCTATTCACCATTGATTAACTCAGAAAATGCATACGAACGACAAAATGTTGTACTTACATTAATGGAATCTCAAAACATGGTGACGACTGAAGCTGTAAAACGGGCAAAAGACGAAAAAATCGTCTTAAAAAATGAAGAATGGAAAGCCACAAAGAGTGTTGCACCGTACTTCTTGGACGAAGCTTGGAAAGAAGCCGAACGAATTTTAAAATCAAAAGGTCGAGCAATTGCAGAAGGTGGCTGGACAATTGAAACAACTTTGGTCACACAACACCAAAAAGTTGCGGAAGAAGTTATTGCCGAGTGGCTACCAAATAATAGCCTTGAAGTTGGGTTTGTCAGTATGGAACCAGAAACTGGCTACGTAACGGCATTAGTCGGCGGTCGTTCTTACTCCAATAGTCCATTTAACCGCGTGACACAAGCGAAGCGCCAACCAGGCTCAACCATTAAACCATTGTTATATGCGGCAGCTCTAGAAGAAGGGTTCTCTCCTTTGACCTTTTTAGAAAGTGAAAAAACGATTTTCACTTATGACGATGGACGCTCTAAATACGAACCTAATAATGTGAACGGTGAGTTTGCGAACCATCCGATTTCGTTAGCGCAAGCACTAGCAATTTCAGATAATATTTATGCCGTGAAAACACTTGAAAAAGTGGGATATAAACCTTTCCGTTCAGTTTTGGAGAGATTAGGTGTGAAAACATCAGCTCAAAATTCTCCCTCCATGGCGCTTGGAACGTCTGAAGTAACATTAAAAGATCTAACAGGTGCTTTTAATAAAATTGCAGGCGGAGGATTGGATCGAAAAATCCAAACTGTGTTATCTATTAAAGATAGCCAAGGCGAAGTGGTATTTGAAGCGAATCCAGCTGAACGTAAAGATGATGACCGCGTGATGTCTAAGGACGATGCATTCATTTTAACTCACTTAATGACGGGCATGTTTGATCCCGTTTTCAATGATTATGCACCTGCAACAGGCTTATCTATTCGAGGGAAACAAACGCGACCATATGCTGCAAAATCAGGAACGACAAATTCAGATCAAGTGTTAGTTGGTTACTCCCCTTCATTAACCGCAGGTGTTTGGAATGGCTATGATGAAGGAAGAGAATTGCAGCTTGCAGAAGATAAACAAACGACAAAAAATATTTGGATCGATTTTATGGAGAAAGCTCATCAAGGCGTTTCGCCTGAACCATTCCTGCCAACCAAAGGTGTGAGTGGCACCATTATTGACATTGAAACTGGTGGATTAGCCGTATCTGAATGTTCGAAGCAAAGATTAGTGTACTTGAAACGGGAAGACATACCGAAGCGATTATGTACAGATCCTAAGCTACAGAAACAGTTAGTAGATGACATTGAAGATAACGAAATGATTGAAATGGATAGTGACGATCCATGGTCAATGTTCCCATTCTCATTCTTTAGGAATTGATATTTTTAATTGAATTGGGGTTTAATCCTTTTCAAATGGTTTTATTCCCTTTGAACTGGAGTTTATTCCTTCTCACAGTAGGTTTATTCCCGTTCACTGTTCAGTGAGGCTTATATTTCTGTTTTATTTCAATAAAAAAAGCTTTCTCTTCCACGGCGAATTAACGTCCGATGGAACAGAAAGCTTTTTTCTTGGTTAGTGCTGACATGAGAAACATGCGGCATTCGGCTTGGGTTTGACACAAATGTCGCATGGCGCTCATGTACAGACACGTTTCCAATTGTCCTAGCTCACCTTTTGCAAGCTATATTTTAAGTGTACTTGCTTTGGTAGATAGATTCAACCTCAGATAAGTCGAGGATGAAAATGTCACAATTTGTACAACTCTTTGACAATATTATACACTTAATGCGTTATGCAGTTTTTCATCACTTCTCGCCCACATTTCAGCGTTGTGTGTTTGTAAAAAGTTTCTCAAGAGCACTTTTGACTCATCGTCCATATGATCAACGATAATGTGGCGTTTCATCGATTTGTCCATGCGATTGACATGGTCAGCAAGAAGTTTGAAGCCGCGTCGTTTTTCACGGTTGATGATCATTTCACACCCTGTAACTCCCGCATAGTAAGGACCATTGGCTTTATGATCAATCGTTACCCAAACGAGCCAAAATAATTTACCACCTTCTGAATCTTGACGATTGGTAGTGAATTTTATGCCCCGCTCCGTATCGCTTCGAGCGTGCATTGCACCGATTTCGACCTTCGCTATTTTTTCCTTGACATCAATAATGACCGGTGAAACATGCTCAAGTGTTAATGAGCCAATTCCAAATCCTCCATGACCATCAGTCGGATCGTTTTTTATAATAGTAAATCCAAGTTTTTGTTTTGGTTTTTCTTCATTTGCCATACGCTATCAACCCCCATTCTGTTATTATAACCAATATACAAAATTTTGTGTAAAAGGAGGAACTCCAATGCCATACGTAACAGTCAAAATGTTAGAAGGCCGCACTGACGAGCAAAAACGTGCACTAGTAGAAAAAGTAACGGCAGCTGTTGCCGAAACAACAAGCGCGCCTGTTGAAAACGTAGTTGTCTTCATCGAAGATATGCCAAAAAACCACTACGCAGTAGCAGGAAAACTATTTAGCGACAACTAAGGTTCGAAGCCGCAAGTACGAGGCTAATGCCTCAACGGCTTCATGACCCACTCTCGTGGGCCCAAGCTCCAAGCGCTACTTTAGGCCGACGCCGGCGCTGGAAACTCCGATTCGAAAGCTTGCTTTCGCATCGGTATGGAAGAAAGGCTAAGTTCGCGACGTCCTGTCGCAACGCCTTCATGACCCACCTCCTGTGGGCCCAAGCTTAGGTGCGGTCTGGCGCTTGTAGCTAGACAAATAGGGTTCCAAGCGGTATTACGAAGCTAATACCTCAACGGCTCTCGTGGGTGCAATTTGTGCTTCGAGCCAAGTTCAAAAAAACTAGGACGGCTCCTTTTTGTGAGCCGTCCTTTTTTAACAAGTTATGACTGTTTGAAGTTCTTCAATAAAAGAAAAAGCTTCTTCTATTTCCTTTTCAGAAAAGTTTAATTTCCCTTTGACAACATGTAATTTTTCGATTTGCTCATCCCTTGGAAGATGATCGAAGTATAGCAATGTTGACACCATCTCAAGAAAGCGTGAACTTTTGATATTTAAGCGCTCAATACAGTGATCGAGATTTTTATGATGACTCGTCATTGTCGATAAAAATTGACGTCCTTCTTCGGTGCATGCATACGTGTATTGTACGTATGAACCCTTATCCTCCATTTTTTCAGATAAAAAAGCCATATTGCACAATTCTTCTACGCGCAAAGTGAGCTCTTCTGAATAAGGGCCGTATATATGAAATTGGTACTTTTCTTGGAATGGAAAGTTCATTTTCTTTGCGATGTACACCATTTTTTGCAATTTTTTACGTCCTGCTACCTCACCAGCAAGTGTAATAAACTGCACGATTTTTGCGTGTTCTTGTAACAATTTAGTCCACCTCCAACTTTAAGCTTCTCCGAGCAATAACTGCAAAATTTGTTTTTTCACAGCTTTTTTCTTCGTATCCTGTGTTAATAAATCTTCTGGGAAATATAATTTATGGTCTGTTCTTCTTTTACCGGAAATGGCCTCAACAATGTCAGAAGACCTCGACAGCTCGCTTAGTTCATTATTCGGCATTAATAAATGAATCGGCACTCGTTCGCCTTCTTCACCCGGACGATAAAAATCATATGGTAAATCGGATGATGAATCGAATACTAAATAATAGGCAGGATTGATCCCTGCTTTTTTAAACAGTTGCTCGAGCTCAGCCAATTTCCGATAGTCTTTTGCAGGATCAAATTCAATGTATTGAAATAAACGACGATTGATAAAACGATCACATAGATCTGAGAGGATTTCATCTTCTTCGTGAACCCACTCTTGAAAATATGTCATAACTATCCCTTCATCCAACGCGATGTAATCAGCTAATGAAAAGGTTTGATTAAAAAACGTTTTGAAATGTCGTGGTTCATATGAAAATTTATAGCCACTTAAACTTAATTCTTTCGCGCGGTGAAGAGCCTTCGTCAAAACCACTTCTGCACTCCTTGAAACCGGATGGAAATACACTTGCCAATACATTTGATAGCGACTCATAATGTAGTCTTCTACCGCATGCATCCCACTTTGTTTAATAACTACTTGATCTTCTCGTGGACGCATTACACGCAAAATACGTTCCATATCAAAATGGCCGTAACTCACACCTGTGTAGTAAGCATCTCGTTGTAAATAATCCATGCGGTCAGCATCGATTTGGCTAGAAATTAAGCTCACTGCTAGTTTATTGGTATATGTCTTGGCAATAACGTCAGACACATGTTGTGGAAATTCAGGTGATACACGCTTCAAAATTTCGTTAACTTCCGTATCTCCTAGCAAAATTGCTTGAGTGAATTTCTCATGATCAAGATCAAAAACGTGTTCAAACGCATGGGAAAATGGACCATGGCCGAGGTCATGAAGAAGAGCTGCACAAAGAACGACCAGTCGTTCTGACTCATCCCACTCTGGACGACCTTTGAAGATATCATCAATAATGCGTCTTACAACTTCGTATACACCAAGAGAATGATTAAAGCGACTATGTTCAGCCCCATGGAACACAAGATAAGTTGTGCCGAGCTGTTTAATCCGTCGTAATCGCTGAAATTCACGTGCTCCGATTAAATCCCAAATGACTTGGTCACGTACATGAATATAACGGTGAACCGGGTCTTTGAATACTTTTTCTTCAGCTAACTTTTGTGTTGCATAATTCACGTGAACACCCCATTTCAATAGAAAACAGAAATCGCCATTTTAGCTCGAAAATGTGACACTTTATTAATATAATAAATCTTATATATACCTTTTAGTAGAAAGAAAAAACCACCTTCCGGAAAGGCGGTAAAAGTATGAGAATTTATATAAACTGTTGTTACGAGATTGTTACTTTAGCTTGGCGCGTACTTTCCCCATCAATTCATCCTCAGTAAGCGCAGCAACGGGTCGGTTGTTTACAAACACGAATGTTTTTTTACGGCCCGGACCACAGTAAGAATGACACGCAATATCAATTGTTGCGTGTGGATCGATCTCTTTTAACTTAGGAATTAATGTTTTTAAATTTACGGCCAGACAATCATCGCAAACTCTGAATTCGTTTGCCATTTGCCTACAACCCTTTCTATTTTTGATAAAAAGTCTTTCCGTCATTGTACCGTATATTTCTTCTTTGATTCAAGCACATCTATTTTTTTCAGTGAATAAAACCTGTCAATCTTGTACAAGCTTGAAGTAGAACATCAAAACTATTAACAATTCGGGAGGGACATGTATGGTAAAAATAAGACAAGATGCTTGGCTAGATGAAAATGACGAATTGCTTGCAGAAACCGTGCTGCGACACGTACGAGAAGGAAGCACTCAACTAAACGCATTTGAAGAAGCTGGAGATACTTTGAATCGTACCGCAGCTGCTTGCGGATTCCGTTGGAACGCAGTTGTAAGAAGAGAATACGAGAAAGATTTAAGAGAAGCGAAAAAAGATCGTAAACAAAAATTGCGTGTCCTTGGTAAAGAATATCGTCGCAGAGGTCAATCTCTGTTTCTCGTAGGAAGTGAAGAACAACAACAAGAACGAGTTCAAATTCCGATTTCTTCTCTATCATTAGATGTGGTCATTGCTTACTTATTACGATTGCAACAAAGTGGGACTGGCGAAGGAGAATCTCATCGCTGGCGCGCATTGCTATCTCATTCACAAGAAAAAATTAAGCAACTTGAACGTGACGTTGCTCGATTAGAAAATGAAAATTCAACAATTCGTGAAGACTACGAACAGTTCGTTCATATCATGAATCGCGCTCGACGTTTAGTAACATTAAATGATGACGCTGAAAATGTTTCACCTGTATTCCAAATGGAACGGAACGGCAATTTAGTTGCAAAAGAACCACCAATCAATTGATTGGCGGTTCTTTTTTCATGAAATGACTATTTTGACGAAAATTTAGTTGATGGAAGCTTAGTCCTCAAATTTTGTCAGCATTTTTTGGTTGCGTTCAACAACTCGCGTTAAGTAATACATATATAAATCCGTTTCGCTCGGTTGGAGCGATTGCATATGAACATTGTCGATCATGTGGTTCATTAAACGCTGGGCGTGGATAACGGTATCTTGAACCGTCACACTTTCACCTAGTATTTCGCTTATTGAGGCCATCACTTCCGGGACAATAACTGGGTAGATGAATTTCGTTTGAGTGCCTTGTAATCCAGCTTCATAGAAATCTCGAATGATTTTAGCTCGTTCTGTTCCGCTACCTTCTATACATAAATAAATTTGGACCGCAATACCATGCCGCAATCGTCTTTGTGAGATTCCTGCAAATTTCTTTCCATCAACACTCAAATCATACGATCCTGGGCAATAGGAACCGACTATTTCATAGGCTTCTATACGGTCCGCAATTTGTGGGAAAAGATAGCGAACGAATTCGACCATGATATCGTATCCTGCATTAATATCAATTGCCTGATCTTTTTCAGATACAATTATGGAGATATTTAAAACACCACTATCTAAAACAACAGCAAGTCCACCTGAGTTTCGAACAATGGATTGAAATCCATGGTCTTGTATGGCATCACGACCTGCAGCTATATGTGGGAGTCGATGGTCTTGTATGCCTAAGACAACTGTGTTTTCGTGAACCCATGTGCGAATGGTAGGCAGCGACGAACCTTTCCCTACTAGTTCACACAACATATCGTCTGCAGCAAATGATTCGAGTGCAGATTTCGATCGTCCACTCATCGACTGATCCCAAAAACGCCATTCTTTATTGGCAAATAAATTGTTGAAATCCGACATCTTATTCTCCTGCCATCACGCTTTGAGCAGCGGTTATTAATACTAATTTGTAAACATCGTCTGCTGAACAGCCACGGGACAAGTCATTCACCGGCATATTTAAACCTTGTAAAATTGGACCTATTGCTTCAAATCCGCCAAGTCTCTCAGTTAATTTGTAGCCAATGTTCCCTGCTTCAAGCGACGGGAATACGAAGACATTCGCATCTCCTTGGATGCTGGAGCCTGGTGCTTTTTTCTTCGCCACTGCAGGTACAAATGCAGCGTCAAATTGAAATTCTCCATCAATGTTAATGGATGGCGCTTTTTCTTGAGCAAGCCTTGTTGCTTCTGCAACTTTTTGTGTTTCCGGTGAAACTGCAGAACCTTTTGTTGAAAATGAAAGCATCGCCACTTTAGGCTCTATACCGAAAGCTCTTGCTGTTTTCGCGCTTTGCACAGCAATTTCTGCAAGGTCCTCACTCGTTGGAGCAATGGTAATCGCACAGTCAGCGAAGACATAACGTTCTTCCCCCCGAACCATAATAAATGCACCACTCGTTTTGGATACTCCAGGTTGGGTTTTAATAATTTGCAATGCCGGACGCACAGTATCAGCCGTTGTATGAATTGCACCACTGACTAACCCTTGAGCGTACCCTGTGTAAACGAGCATCGTACCAAATGTATTGACATCTTTTAGTTGAATGCGAGCTTGAACTGGTGTGACTTTTCCATTCCTACGTTCTACAAATTTTTCTATCATTTCTTCTAAGTGATCGTATTTCACTGGGTCTACTATTTCAATTCCTGTTAGATCAATCCCAGCTTGTGTTGCCGCCACATTCACCAGTTCGTGTGGACCCACTAGAATTGGCGTAACTAAACCTTCGTTATACAAATTAAATGCAGCTTGCAGAACACGCTCGTCCGTTCCTTCGGGCAAAACAATTTTTATATATTTTTCTGAAATGGTTCGTTTAATTTCTTCAAACAAATTCGTCATGATGTATCATTCCTTTCATGGAAGATCAAAAGTATTTGTAGGTACAGGCTCTATGGATTTTCGTTCTTCCAGCGCCGGCGTCGAGCTTGAGTGGCGCTTTCCGCTTTTCTATTAGCATACACGATTTTGTCATAGTTCGTCTTGTCGGAATGGTGACATTGTAGGCATCTTTGGGGCTTTGTGGTAGACTGATTTTGAGTATTTCTTAATTATGAAGGAGTGTCCTATACATGAGTGCAGCAGCAGAAACTTTAGATGGTTGGTACGCGTTACATGATTTCCGTTCGATGGATTGGACATCTTGGAAACAAGTGTCAACTGAAGATCGCACCGCAGCGGTAATTGAATTCTTAGCATTTATAGAAGATTTAGATGTTGCACATGAAGCAAAAACAGGAAGCCATGCTTTTTATTCAATTATTGGCCAAAAAGCAGATTTTATGTTGATGACTTTGCGTGAAACGATGGATGAGTTACAACAGTTGGAAGCGAAATTCAATAAATTAGCTATTGCTGAATATACAATTCCGACTTATTCGTATGTATCTGTAGTTGAACTTTCAAACTACTTAGCTGGCGAATCAAACGAAGATCCTTATCAAAATCCACATGTCCGTAGTCGTTTATATCCTGAACTTCCCCGTTCACAATATGTTTGTTTCTACCCTATGGACAAACGTCGTGATGGCAATGACAACTGGTACATGCTTTCAATGGAAGACCGCAAGTCAATGATGCGCAGTCATGGCATGATTGGTCGCGGATACGCTGGAAAAGTAAAACAAGTTATCAGTGGTTCAATCGGTTTTGACGATTATGAATGGGGCGTTACCTTATTCGCTGATGATGTACTTCAATTTAAAAAATTAATTTACGAAATGCGTTTTGATGAAGTGAGTGCTCGTTTTGCAGAGTTCGGTTCGTTCTTCGTTGGTACGCTATTAGACGCAGACAAAACATCTGAATTTTTAAAAGTATAAATAATGAGGCTACGCATAATTGCGTGGCCTTTTTTTATATTGAACGGGAATTCCCCTCCCCTTTCTTCCCACAAGCAGCGCAGCGGAAACCAAACTAATTAGCCCCCACGCACTTCGTTTGAAAATATTTTTATGGAATCAATTTAACCTATTAAAGTTCGTCAAAAATGGACTTACCTTACAATTTTATTGGTCTTTTTTTCATGCAGATAACATATATATTTTTGAGGAGGTTGTACTGTGGCGGTAATCCAGGCAACTGAAAAAGATGTAGAAACATTGGCTCGTTTAATGCGAGCAGAAGCTGAAGGAGAAGGAGTCCAGGGTATGCTGATGGTCGGCAATGTGGGCGTGAACCGCGTGCGCTTCGATTGTCTCGATTTTAAAAAAATTCGCAACGTGCAAGACATGGTATTCCAAAGTCCCGGTGGTTTCGAAGCCACCACCAAATCGTATTTTTATCAGCGTGCTCGCCCACAAGATATTGCACTCGCTAGACGTGTTATAGCAGGCGAACGTTTTCATCCAGCAACTCGGTCGTTGTGGTTTTTTGAACCAACAGGTGATTGCCCTGCCACATGGTATGACCAGCCGAACACTGGACGCTACAAAGCGCATTGTTTTTTTTCTCCAATTCCCGCAAATTGCCCAAATATTTAATTATGAAAGGATGATATCTTGGTACAATATTATTGGAATCCCTCATACCAAATGCAACCGCAGCAAATGCAACCGCAACAAATGCAGCCCCCGACAATCCCGGCTGCTTCACGACCTCAGCAACCACCAGCACAAGAAGAATCGTATATTGAGAACATCTTACGACTTAATAAAGGGAAAGTAGGAACATTTTATCTAACGTTTCCAAACAACCGTGAATGGAATGCAAAAGTGGTTACTGGGGTTATTGAAGCGGCTGGCCGCGATCATGTCATTGTAAGCGAGCCTGCAACTGGGAAACGTTATTTACTCCTGATGATTTATTTGGATTATGTAACGTTTGAAGGAGAGATTAATTATTTACCATAATTTTATTTCAATTAAGCTTTGCTAGCTCATTTTACTAGCCGGTATCGTCGCTCTAGAAACTAGAACTCCCCATCTAAAAATGCCCTTCCACTTTGCTTCTTGGAAGGGCGTTTTGTCGTGTATTATCCAATTAACGTAACTTTCAGTTGAGAAAGGAGCCATTTGGGAACCACAAAACGCACCGTCACGAGTGGATCTACAACTTGACAAATTTCTAGTTGTCCTACCGCACTCATCAGCATTGTCACTTCACTAATGTTCATTTCCGTGCGTTCTACCAATCTATTAATCATGAGTTGTGTAGCCAATTTTGAAGCTTCATCCAGTGTCTTGGCTGAAGCAATTTGTGTAAAGCTCTCTTCATTTTCAAGCATTGGTTGCTCCAAATGTTGCCCTTTTATGACTTCAAGTGTGACAGTAGCAGCACCCGCTACTTCAACTCCAGAGACACTTACTTCTCCGTCACCCATCGCTGCGTGAAAATCTCCTAATCCAAACAAAGCACCTTCGACAGCTATTGGGAAATACAAAGTTGCCCCTTCTGTTACCATTTTATTGTCCATATTACCACCATGTGCTCCAGGGGTTCCACAGTTTACACCTTGTCCACTTGGCGCAACACCAATTACCCCAATCATTTTATTTAGAGGAAGTTGCAGATCATTAAACAGAATTTCATTGTATTCAATTGGTAAGATTTTGACGCTCATTTTCTCAATTTGCTGACCCATCACACCTAAATTTGGACCAACGAGCATAACGCCTTGCGAATCGATTTCAATCGTGTGTATGGTAACTTTTAATACATCCCCTAGCTTTGCATCCTCTACAAATATAGGTCCTGTTGCAGGATTGATTTGATTCCAATCAAGATCAGTAAGTTCCATATCTTCCGAGCCTATTTGATTTTTGAAGCAATCGTACGTTTCCACACGCACCGTACTTCCAGATGCTACAGTAGCAATTGGCTGATTCGTCTCGTTAAATTCATATATTATCCCAGCATCCCGCGAAATGGTTTTCATCATAATCCCCTCCATTCAAGTTGGTATGGTTGTTCATGATATTAGATGAACTATATCTATATCTTCTACTATTATTTAAAGGCGATTAACACCTAGCTATTTTTGAGTCACTTCAAATTCAAGTGTTTCTAAGTTAATTGTAGCATTATACATTACATTTGTATTTAAATATTCTGTGAATTCAATAACCAATCACATCATAAATCCCTAATTTTTACATTTAAAATTCTAGTTCTTCCGTATATTTATTAATTAGATTTATTTCCCCACCATCAAGAGCGTTTTCGCTTTCAAAATACCAAATGTACAAACCTTCTAATTGATATTCTTCGACAACGTTGTTAGGTAACATTCCTGCGGCAGGTGTGCTTTCTTCGCTCCCTTACAACCTGGACGCTCACAGTTAAAATCGTTTGGTTTACTAAAGATTAAATACTATCTTTAAGTAGATATTCGGCCGAAGATGATATTTCGGCCACTTTCTGCTTACTTTATTTTCAAGATTAGCGATTCCAAAATTGATGAGAGCCAATTGTGGTGCCACCGTTTATTAATCCTTTAAATTAAGTGGCACTATCAATCCAACAAAAAAAACGCCCTCAAAAAGAGGACGCTTACCTTTAGTTCGTATGTTTTACTACGGCTATGACCACGAGAACCCACGCTGAAAGGAAGGCTACGCCTCCGATTGGCGTGATTGCACCCAAGACACCAATGCCACTTAGGCTTAATACATATAGTGAGCCAGAGAAAATCACGATACCTGCTAACATTAAATAGCCTGCCCAGCTAAGTTGTGATACGTTTCCAATGATATTCGTGCTCATCAAGATTCCGATAACGATTAATCCAATTGCATGATACATTTGGTATTGAACGGCTATTTCCCAAATGGCTAAATATTTTTCAGAGAGTCTTTCTTTTAATGCATGAGCACCGAATGCTCCGAATGCAACGGCAATAAACGCGTTTACTGCACCGGCAATGATAAAAAATGGCATGAATTTATTCCTTCTTTCATAAATGGATGAGTAAAAATAATTCTGGTGATGTTATTGTTAAAAATCAAATAACGAATCGCCGTTTGCGTCTGCTTCTTTCATGCGTTCGCCTACAGAAATGGATGGAGCTGCTGGAGCGGTTTGAGCGATTTGTATTGGCATGCTTAAAGGCTTCACATCAGGTTGTTCGCCTAATGCTACATCGCACAAGGCACGAATAGCTAGCAAAGACTCACGAATACTTTGATCATCGCCTTTACTTTTCGCAATGGATACATGTCTCTCTATTTCGGTGACAACTCGACTTAATGGAATCATGTTGAGTCACTCTCCTTTTCACGTCTTCTTGTCAGAGTTCACTTTACCATGAAATCTACTTCAAGCAAAAGTCTATTGGTTGTAAACCCCATTCTTTTAGTTGCTTATTAATTTTGGAATAAGGTTTACTTCCAAAGAACCCACGATATGCACTTAACGGGCTTGGGTGCACAGATTCAATAATGGCATGACGTGATGTGTCTATTAATTTCCGTTTCAATTGCGCAGGTCTTCCCCACAATACAAAAACCACAGGAGTTTCGCGCTGTGAAAGTTTTCGAATGACTTCATCTGTAAACAGTTCCCACCCTTGATCTTTATGCGAATGTGCAGCACTCGCTCGAACGGTTAGAACTGTGTTTAAAAGGAAGACACCTTGTTGTGCCCATTTAGTCAACGTTCCTTCTAATGGGATTTCACATCCGAGGTCATCAGTCAGTTCTTTTAACATGTTTCGTAAACTCGGGGGATGTTTAACGCCCGCTTGGACTGAAAAGCTCATTCCATGTGCTTGACCTGGACCGTGGTATGGATCTTGTCCAACTATGACGACTTTGACGTCTTTGAAGGCTGTTTCATTAAAAGCACTCCATAAATCATCAATCTTTGGGTAGATGGTTTCGCTAGTATATTGTTGTTTCAAAAACTCGCGTAATTGTAGATAGTAAGGTTTGTCGAATTCTGTTTCAAGTACTTGTTGCCAATCATTTTCAAATATTGTTTTTTCCACAAACTTCACTCCTCGAATTCAACCGTGACTTCATACTCAACCAATGAAAACATCTCTGCAACAGACTGTGCTGCGTTTTCTTCGGCAAGTTCTAATACCCCTTGTCCAGTTGTTTCTTCCATCATTAGTTTTTCCGCTTCTTCTGCCAGTTCATAAGCTTCTGAAATGTCGGCTTTCTCACGGAATAGTCCTTCATATGAAAATACTTCGACTTGATCGAAGAATATTTCAGGGCCTCCCAAAAACTCGGCTCCTGGTAAGGTAAGTGTGGCTGTTTTTGCTTCTTCATCGAGCACGATATCGTCTTCTTGGAGTTTCGAGAAATCAATGCCGGCTTTTACAGACCCAGGAATGACCACTAACAATTGACGTTTGGTACCAGGTAAATCGAGTCCAATTTCTTTCCCTAAAATCGCATTATCTTGGCGTTCAATAATTACTTTTGTATAAGCTTCTGCAGTTGCTAATTCATTTAATGCTTGAATTTTCTCTAAAAAAGCTCCCTTATTTTCTGTAAAGGTACTTCCTTGAATCATCCAAAATGCAACGAAAGGAATGACGAGAATAAGTGCAATTAACCCTGTAAGGAACCATAAGAATTTTCTTTTCCAAATCGACATGAAAAGTGAGCCGACTTGCCGAAATCCAGATGTACGTCGCTGAACACTATCTACTGAAACGGCTACTTCATCTTGCGCTTTTAATTCTTCAAGTAACTTTTCAATTTCTCTTATTCTCTGATCTTTTGACATTGTTTTCCCCTTTTCTATCTTTTCGTCAATGACTCTCGTACGTTTACGATAAGGGAAAATTTCAAATTGTACAACCATCAGACGAATGATAGGATATTTACAGAGGTGATGCGGAATGGCGGATTATCAGTGGCGAGAAAAAATGCGTAAAGTAGAACGCTCGACAAAGGAAGTCAGTCAAGTACCCGAACGTGCGAAAACACTAGGTTTTGGATGTTTTACGATTGGTATGTTTGTGGTTGTATTGTTATTCGCATTTATTAGTTTTGGACTCATTTCGCAGCGTTACTGGATTGCCGGAGGGGTTACTTTAATTTTCACGCTCGGTTTAGCCTTTATTTCAATTCAACTGTTACGCGCAGATAAGCTCCAATAATTGAATTCCCATTAATTTTTGGTACGATAGAATATAGAAACTTTATGAAATGAGGGTCAAAATATGTCTTTGAAAAAAACATTAACGATCGCGGGATCTGATACTTCAGGTGGCGCAGGCATACAAGCAGACTTAAAAACGTTCCAAGAGCACGGTACATATGGGATGAATGCTTTGACAGTAATCGTGACAATGGATCCTGAAAATGGTTGGAGCCATGGCATCCATCCGATTCCAGTTGATACATTGAAGGCTCAACTAAAAACGGCTCTTTCGACAGGCGTAGATGCTATTAAAACTGGTATGTTACCGACTGTTGAAATCATTCATACAGCAGCTGAAGCAATTGATAGTTCTGGTCTTGAGAAAGTTGTTATTGATCCGGTATTAGTTTGTAAAGGTGAAGATGAGGCGCTATTCCCTGAAAACGTTGAGGCTATCGTGAAGTCATTGCTTCCACGTGCATTGGTTGTTACACCTAACCTTTTCGAGGCTGGACAACTTTCAGGTCTTGGTACGTTAACAACAATCGACGATATGAAACGTGCAGCTGTTAAAATTCATGAAGCTGGCGCTAAAAACGTAGTCATTAAAGGTGGAAAACAATTGCAACATGATAAAGCAGTTGATTTGTTCTTTAACGGATCTACTTATACTTTGCTTGAATCAGAAAAGACAGCTACCACTTATAACCATGGTGCTGGCTGTACATTTGCTGCAGCAGTAACTGCTAACTTGGCGAACGGCTTAGCGGTAAATGAATCCATTATTGAAGCGAAGAAATTTGTTTCAGCAGCTATCGCAAACGGTTGGAAGTTAAATGAATATGTTGGTCCAGTCATGCACGGAGCAAAAAATCGCTTTGGCGCACCTGAAGTAACAACTTCTGAAGTTTAATCATACGAAAAGTCATCCGGAATCACATTTCGGATGACTTTTTTTTGTTAAATTGAAGCGTTTTGCCCCACATGCTATCGTTCACTTGACGTTTTTTGGAGGAATTTTTGTTGAGCGATTGCTCAGTTGGAAATTTTTAAGGCCAAGTTGGAAAATTTGAGAGCCAAGTTGGAAAAAAGGGATGCCAAGTTGGAAAATTCGCGCTCCAAGTTGGAATCGAGATTTTCTAGAATCTCGAAAGTAGAGTGTCATCAACACATAATAAAAGGCTGCCGTTTTATCCGGCAACCTTTATTTTTCACTTTATTTAGATGCGGTCATATCTTTTTTCAACAAAATCAGTTTGGATTTAAGTTGTTGTTGGTTCCATTCAATTGTTTCGTCTGAGACAAAGGCCATTTTTTTACGTTTTGTTAATTTTACTTTGCCATTCATTGCTCTTGTGTAGCCTTCGATCATTGCAGCAATGGCTAATATGACAATGGCAAAACTGACGGCTGGTCCTAGTGGTAGCCAGGGTGCCCCTTGAAGATATTGGAAGGAGTTACCGAATATGCCTGCCCATTCAAATGAAATCGATTTAGGTGGATCTCCAAACATCGGGTCATAGTCAACGTCTGTTCCTCCTAAAAACAATTGGAGCAATCCTAGATGGGCAAATATAATGAGCGATTCAACCACTTGTTGGCCATAAAGCACCAGCATTTTTTCACGTAGTTGAGGTGTTAGATGGCGTATGATAATGCGTCTGCGACTTGCACCTAATGTTCGTGCAGCCAATATATATTCTTGATGGTACAAAAGATTGGCTTCGTTTCCGATTAATGTGGCAACAATTGGTACCGTTATGAGTGCCATGATAATGACTTGGAAGATGATTCTTTCGTTTATGGTCGTTGAAAATCCTTCCTCAGGCATCCACAGAATCGGTGTTAGTAGGAGGACGGCAAAAATCGTCATTGGAACGTAATGTATTGGATCAATTAGAGCATTTATCCAAGTACGTTGACGCTGAAAATACGTGCCTATTACAAATCCCAAAGGAATGGCAATCAACATACGTAATGCAGCAACGGCCATTGCGGCCAAGATTGTGTACTTTGCCCCTAGCATGATTTTCGCTAACATATCATAACCGAATTGATCTGTTCCAAGGGGATGCATCCAACTTGGAGAAATTGGTGGCCCTTCAACTGCACGTCCGTTTTCCTCAATGAAAAATGTTTGCTTTGGCACATTTCCAAAAATCCATTCAAATACATAGCTTCCACCTAAAAAGAAGGCGACGATGCCAAATCCAATAAGAAATAGAGGTTGTCTCCATACTGATTTCAAAGTGCTGCACCTCCCCTACTCATTCGGCGAATGAAGTACCATTCTCCTAAACTATATAATAAGAAAACCGGTAAGAAGAAGCTTAGTACGGTGACTAAAAATAATATTCCACTCAAGTTTTCAGACATGTAATACATAATGCCAGGTATATGAAACATTAATTCGAGAATAAAGAGATTTGATAACATAAACCACATTGTTTTTTTCGATTGGAAAAACACACTGATGATCGCATTACGAAATATATGTAAGAATAAGATAAATGCTTTTCCAAATCCTAATGATTTTGCAAGCTCCACATACATTTGACGTTCTTCAGCTTCAAACGTCAGCATGCTCAATCGATATAGTTGAATCATTGGTAGAATCATTAAACACAAAACTGGAAGCCAGTAGATTTTATCGTCGCCGATAACTGCAATTTTAGATACCAAGACGCCGGTTTGTTGAAAAATAACGACGACTGTCAATTGGGCTAATAAAATAATTAAGATGTCTGGAAATGACTCCAAAAAATAAAAAATCAGTTTAACGCGTGATCTTGATTTCTCGCTCAATAACATCGTAATAAAAGTACCAATTAAAGCGATAATAATGGCTGCTGCTAGCGCTAAGAATAGAAGTTGCAATGAATAGCTGATATTTTCAAAGAGTTGCGGAAAGACAGGTACTTGGCGCACTTCTCCTCTTCCGATGTAATAATCGACGCTTAAATCCCGGAAATCCCAAAGAGATTTCATATGAAATTGGAGCGTTTCTATGTATTCTTCCCATAGCAATTCGCCTTTTTGGAATCCAGTAATCAATTGTGGTGCACCACTGATTAACAAGATACTAATCAATGCTACAACGAATTGAACTACCCACTTGAAAAAGCCTTTCATATTTAAAACCTCCTACTGTTCTAAAATTCAGATATTTCGATAATACCATATATCATTTCGTGCAACGAAAAGATTTTATATAATTGTGATGGCATATTACAGAAAGTGCATGGCATTTTAAAGATACTTTTTATGTTTCCGAGCATGCTAATCGCTTTGTGTGGAAGATTTCTTTATACTAAGTTGTAGAAGTTTTGAGTTATGAGGAGGCTATCTAATGGAAGTTGTAAACGTTGAGAAATTGCAGGGATTATTAAATTCCTTTGCTAATAAAGATATTTATCTTCACCTTGAAACGACAAACGGTGCATACGCATCTCACTTTGATGAGACGGTTTTTAATGCAGGTGCATTTATTCGCAATATTGTCATTCAGTACGAACTAGGTAAAGTAGCTGGAGAAAGTCCACATCGCGTGGGCCTAAAATTGCCTCATGGTTGGGTGTATGCTCAAGGAATCACGCATTTTGAGTTGGATGAACATGGCCGCCTTTTGATGGCAGGACACGATCAAACTGGAAAATTAGCGGTGGCGCTTCATATTAGCGAAATGCCATTTACGTATTAAGAAGGAGGAAATCATATGACTTTAACACAAGAAAGACACGTACTCGTTGTATTTCCTCACCCAGATGACGAAGCATTTGGCGTTTCCGGTACCATCTCCATGTATATCAAACAGGGAACTCCGGTTACATATGCTTGTTTAACATTAGGCGAGATGGGACGTAATTTAGGAAATCCACCTTTTGCGACGCGTGAGTCTTTACCACATATCCGTAAAGATGAATTGATTGCTTCCGCACAAGCGATGGGCTTGACCGATTTACGCATGATGGGTTTGCGGGATAAAACTGTAGAGTTTGAAGATGATGAAAAAATGGTTCAAATGATGACGAAGCTGATTGAAGAAACGAACCCATCACTCATCATTACGTTTTATCCGAACTACGCAGTGCATCCAGATCATGAAGCGACGGCTCGTGCGGTCGTACGTGCTGTTCGCCGTATGGATGAGAATCTGCGTCCGAAATTGTATGCGGTAGCGTTTGCAAATAATACAAAGGATGATCTTGGAGAACCTGATGTCGTTCATGATATTCAGGAAGTACGAGATCAAAAGATGGGCGCAATGCGTGCACATATTTCCCAGACAGCTTGGATGTTGGCGGAAATGGATAAACGTTTAGCTGAAGGAGAACCTGAAGCTGAGAACTGGTTTACCTATGAGCGGTTCTATAATTACCGCTGGCATGAAGATTTTGAAGAAACATTCTAACTCTACAAGTAAATGATTATTTCCTAATGAAATCCTGGAGATTCCACATAATATGGGTCTTTCAGGATTTTTACTGTTTAAGTTGTGGAATAATAAGGAATAAATACAAATGTGGACTTTTTGAACTTCGGCAAGTATCATTACTAGAGAAGTTGAATAATTATACATCTTAGGAGGACTCATTTTTGAAGAAGTTTTCACTTTCCACATGGTTATTGTTTCTAATACCTTCAATTATTGGAATATTATTATTCATGATTCCATTCAAAATCGAGGGCGAATGGAAAATACCTGTGGCGATTTTAGCTAACATAGTTGCAGGTTTCGTTGAACCCATTATGCCATGGACTGTAACGATTGTTATGATCTTAGCTGCACTTGGTTCAATCATCTACCAGTTCATGAAAGATTCAAACCCCGAAGATCAAACATTTTTCGAAAAGTTATTCCAAGTCAACTGGTTTTGGACTATTGTGCGTGTTGTAGGTGCAATATTTGCTGTTATGGTTGTAGCAAATATCGGTCCTGAAGCCGTGCGTAGTGGAGATACCGGTGGATTATTACTTTCCCCAACTGGTTTATTGTCGTTCTTATTCACCATTTTCTTATTTGCAGGACTTCTTTTACCTCTACTCTTAAACTTCGGATTACTTGAGTTCTTTGGTACCATGATGGTAAAAATAATGCGTCCTCTATTTAAATTGCCTGGTCGTTCTTCAATTGATGCCTTAGCTTCCTGGATTGGCGATGGAACAATTGGTGTCTTATTAACAAGTAAGCAGTATGAAGAAGGCTTTTATACGAAAAAAGAAGCAGCTATTATTGGGACTACGTTCTCTGTCGTATCGATTACTTTCTCGATTGTCGTAATTGAAGAATTAGGATTAGGTAGTTATTTCCTTCCCTTTTATGCGACTGTAGTTTTCGCTGGGATTGTATTGGCATTTATTATGCCTCGTATTTACCCGTTGTCACGAAAACCTGAAGAATATATCGACGGTCGTCCCTTTGATGAGACTGGAGAAACGCTACCTAAAGGCTATAATGTGGTGAGTCATGGTTTAGAAAATGCTTTATCAACGGCGAATAACAACCGTTCGTTCACTAAATTTATTACTGACGGCTTAAAAAACGTCCTTGATATGTGGATGGGTGTTGCACCAGTCGTTATGGCATTTGGTACGATTGCATTAATGCTTGCTACCTATACGGATTTATTTGTGTGGTTAGGTAAACCTTTTGTGCCATTGTTAATGGTTCTTGGAATTCCTGAAGCTAGCGAAGCTGCTCAAACGATGGTTGTTGGATTTGCCGATATGTTCTTACCTGCTATTTTGGGTGGACAAATCATTGAATCTGATATGACACGTTTTGTAATTGCAGCAACGTCGGTTACACAACTGATTTACATGTCTGAGGTTGGTGGATTGTTACTTGGTTCAAAAATCCCGGTAAACTTCTTAGACTTATTAATAATTTTCATATTACGTACAGTAATTGCTTTACCAATTATCGCTGGTGTTGCACATTTATTGTTCTAATTAGATAAATGTAAAATGCCATTTTAGCCCGCCGTGAGGTGTACCACTCTATTCTGAAGCGGAATTGCGAGCTAGCGTTTTGAGTTAGACATAAAGAAATCGATACTAAACAATTTAAAAAAGCTGTCCCTATTGCCGCAATGATGCGCTTTAGAGACAGCTTTTTATCATGCACTATAGATTTTGGCCAAATCATTTCGTAGTGCTGCTTTCAAAAACTTACCGACGGAGGTTTTTGGAATTTCATTTAAGAACACCACATCATCTGGTACCCACCACTTGGCAAATTGATTTTCTAAGTAAGATAGTAAATCTTCTTTCGTCACTTGTTTTTCGTAGCCTTGGGGTTTGCATCATGCCAATCCATCTCCTTTTATTCGTTTCAAAATTGAATACCTTGCCAAATCACTTTAAAGAAACGAGATTACCTCTGTTTGCAAAATGTGGATGCTGACTGATCTCCGCTGGCCGCAAAACAGGTGTTAAACAAAAATCAGTTTCTAGTGAAATTTGGTACCATTCTTCCCAGGTACGTGATGTGAAAAGTTCTGTTATTTTCTGATGTTCCTTACTTTCAGTGCGTTCAAATTGATAAGAAATCCAATCAGGACGTTTGGCAAATAAGCCAAAATTTGTCCAAAATTTTGGCTCTAGCGCAGCTAAAGCTACATAACGCCCATCCTTTGTTTCATAAATATTGTACGAAACATAAGATCCATCTATTTCAGGAATACCATCACCTGATATGCCAGAAATCAAATATTCCAGATTAGTTCCTTGGAAAGTTGCCATTGCATCTGTAATAGAAACTTGTATTTGCGAACCTTCCCCCGTTCGAAAACGTTGAACTAGTGCCGCTAATATGGATTCACTCCCCGCAAATCCTCCTGCATAGTCCGCCAATGTATTTTTTGGAATAATTGGTTTTCCCTTACTGTCTGCTATCTGTGAAAGAACACCTGATAAAGCAAGATAGTTCAAGTCGTGACTACCGAAATTCGCAAGAGGACCGTCCACTCCATATCCTGTCATTGAGCAGTACACAATTGATGGGTTTATTTCTTTCACTTTTTTATAACCAAGTCCAAGTCGGTCCATTACACCTGGTCTGAACGATTCTAGCAAAACATCTGCATGTTTAATATGTTGTACAAGCTCCGCTTTACCATGTTCAGTTTTCAAATCCAGTTTGAGAATATCTTTCCCCCGATTATTCGCGCGATGAACTGCCCCACCACTCATGGAAAACGCTGGATCTCCTCCTGGCGGTTCAATTTTCACTACTTCCGCTCCCATTTCGGCAAGACGCATTGTTGAAAAAGGCCCAGGCAAGTAATACGTAATATCTAACACGCGAATTTTTTCCAATGGTTTCATACTTAACAACTCCATTTTCATTACGAATCCAGTCTTATACAATTCAATCGACCAATGGAGACCAATTGACCCTACTCAACTCGTAATCTTTCATTTTATTTAAGCCATCGTTAAGCCATCTCGCACCACTTAATCAAGTTACGACTTCCTGATTAAATGATTCACGTAATTGGTATTTCAGAATTTTTCCTGAAGCATTTCTTGGCAATACATCTGAGTAAAAGAACTTTTTCGGTATTTTATAACCAGCTAGTCGATCTTTACAATAACGCTGGACTTCTTCTTCATCAATTGGTTCTCCATTTTTAGAAACGATGATAGCTGCAACCATTTCTCCCCATTTCTCGTCAGGCACGCCAATTGTAGCAGCTTCCAAGACTAGCGGATGACTATTTAGAACTTGTTCAACTTCAACTGAGTAAACATTTTCCCCACCTGATATTATCATGTCTTTTTTACGATCCACGATGGTGATATAGCCATCCTCATCAATCGTTGCTAAGTCACCAGTTAATAACCATCCATCCGAAAAGATCTGTTGAGTCTCTTCTGGTTTGCGGTAATATTCTTTCATTATCGTTTCGCCTTTAATCACAAACTCCCCTGTTTCTCCAGGTTGCACATCTTCCATCTGTTCATTAACAACTCTAATATTCGTAAAGAACATCGCTGTTCCACCTGCACCAAGTTTCGTTTTATGATCTTCTGGAGACAAGAATACTCCGCCTGGTCCCGCTTCTGTTAAGCCACATAAATTGTAAAATTGATCAGTTCCGAATAGTTCCATAGACTGTTCCACTAGTGCAGGTGCCATTGGAGCTGCTCCGTAGCCGCATGTTCGAATGGAGGACAAATTGTATATGTCCCTATTCGGTACTTGTAGCATCGCATTGTACATTGCGGGCACGCCAAAGAATATTGTAATTCCATAATCTTGGATTGTTTGCAAAGTGGTGACTGGATGAAAATCCCGATGAATAATACTTGAAGCACCCAACATGATTGCGCTTGTAAAGAATAAGTTTAATTGAGCGGAATGGAATAAAGGCGCGACATGGAGTAATTTATCCTCTGCATTAAGACGTTTTAACATAATGAAAGCCATGTTCACATTGATTATTCGCTGATGGTCAAATAATGCTCCTTTTGGTTTCCCCGTTGTTCCTGATGTATATAAAATTTCTGCATCATCTGTATTTAACACAACATTATTCGGCTCACTTGCATCTTCACTGATTACTGTATTCCATGAGAGGTGGCTTTCATAAGAGGCTGATGAATGAACAATGATATGTTTCAATTCATTCAATCCTTCGCTGCCCTTTGTCACGGTCTCTTCAAATTCAGTATCACAAAATAACGCTACACAATCTGACTGTTCAAGAATATAATGTGTTTCCATTGCTGTAAGACGGAAATTAATTGGTACAACGGTCAATCCTGTTTTCCAAATCGCATATAGGGCAATTGCGAAATAATCAGAATTCTTCATGAAGAGTCCAACCTTGTCACCCTTTTTCAAACCTAGTTCACTCAAGCCATTTGAAAGGCGGTTAACTTCTAGATTAAACTCTTTGTACGAGTAAGTTCTGCTTTCACATGTAATACACATTTTGTCAGGATGTCTGTTCGCGTTAATTGTTAGTGAAGTAGCAAGATTCATCTTTTATCCCCCTTGACTTTTAAACTTATTAACTTTTCTGAATATAATAAGTTTTCTCATAATGGTATTGTACAAAAAACAAGTTGGCAGCGCTATCATAATTTTAGGGAAATTTTAGTAAAAAAACATTAAGGCATTTTAATAGAAAAAACTAGACAAAAAAGCTGACACTTCCTGTTAAAGGATGTGTCAGCTTTTGAAGGTTTTTTATTTATTATTAGCAAGCTTGTCTAGCATATCTTTTGTCATTGAATCTAAATCGTATTGTGCCTTGAAGCCCCATTCATTCTTAGCAGCGGTTGCATCAATCGAATCTGGCCAACTGTTAGCAATTTCTTGTCGAATTGGATCTACGTCATATGATAATTCAAAGTTTGGAATGTGTTTGCGAATTGAAGCAGCAATTTGTTCAGGTTCAAAGCTCATTGCCGTTACATTGAAAGCATTTCGATGTTCAAGTTTAGAGGCATCTGCTTCCATTAAGTCAACGATAGCTTGTAATGCATCTGGCATATACATCATATCCATATACGTTCCTTGCTCAATGTAAGATGTGTATTTCCCTGTTTCCAAAGCTTTGTAATAAATGTCTACCGCATAATCCGTTGTTCCGCCACCTGGTGGCGTTACGTACGAAATAAGACCTGGAAAACGAACACCACGTGTGTCTACTCCTAATTTTTGGTAATAATAATCACATAACAATTCACCTGCAACTTTATTTACACCATACATTGTGGTTGGACGTTGTAACGTATCTTGAGGCGTATTTTTTTTCGGTGTTGATGGACCAAATGCACCGATTGAACTTGGTGTAAAGAACTGAAGTCCTAAATCTCGTGACGTTTCAAGCGCATTAACCAATCCACCCATGTTAAGGTTCCATGCAAGTAAAGGTTTTGCTTCAGCTGTTGCAGAAAGTAATGCAGCCATATGCATCATCGTATCTGCTCCGAAGTCTTTTGCAAGTGTATGCATGCGTTCTGCATCCATAACATCTAGTAATTCAAATGGGCCACTTTCAATAACAGGTGAGTCCGTTTTGCGAATATCTGTCGCTAAAACGTTATCCGCACCATATATACTACGTAATTTCACAATTAATTCTGATCCAATTTGACCTAGAGCACCAGTAATAATAATTTTTTTCATATAATTTCCTCCTCTTCACCTGAACATTTGTATTTCTGAGAAACACAAAATATTGCGATAAAACATTGATTTATAAGACTTTAACCAGTATTCATTATAGTGTGTTCATTGTGAAAGTACAATACGTTTAAAGTTAGAGTCTTTGAATATGGTCGATAACGCTTTAATTTCCAATGGATTAAATACAGACATTCCTTTAGTGGACTATTTTGTTATACTGAAGAAAAAAAGGACTAATTAAATGATGAATATCTTACGATTAAACATTACCTATGTTTTAGCCTTTATTTTAGCCACGTTTTTATTTTTTTTGCAATTCCCATTTTGGGTCGTTATTTTAACTATTTTAGTTTTCCTATTAGCATTTGTTGTTCTTCCTCAAATATTCACTGTGTATCGATCGAATAATGAAAAATCAATTGAAAAATACTTGATTGCTAATAAAAATAGGCCACTATTTGCTTATCCACTTGCCCTGGCTCACAGCAATGATGTCGAAGTAGAAGAGAGTTTACGGATAATCCTAGCGAAGCACAAACAACCATACATGCAAAATGTCTATAAAACCATTTTGGCTTTGCATTTAAAAAATATTGATGCGGCGGATACATACGCTCAACAGATTGATAGTGAACTCTTGAAATCATATTACGCTGCATATATCGCTGCAAAAAAAGGCGACTTTGACGAAGCTAAACGACATGAAGAAAATATTAGTGTTGACTGGATGATTCACGCATTGCACGCACTTTATGCGAATGAACAAGGAAAAGAAGAAACGTTTACTATCGAATCCCAAAAAGCGATAGACGGATCTCGTGGCGTTCAAAAGTATATTGTGATTCATTCCTTAAAATATGTATAACCTAAATTGAACCACGCGTAAGTTCGCGTGGTTTTTTTGTTGAACAATTAGAAGGTATGTTAGTTGACACGAAACGCTATTTTATGTGAAGGCACTCAGCACAATAAAAAACCTCGACGCATCGGTTCTCGTCGAGGTCTCATAAGTTCTTAACATCTTAAATTCTTTTTCTTTTTAGGTTCGCCCCGTGAAAGTACTTTTTCAATGTAGTCAAAAGCAAGTGGTACTTTGCATGCCGTCCCACCCATATCCACATGCACTTTGCCAATTTCTTGTGCAACTCGTTGTGCATCTTCTCTTAACGTTGGAACATGTACACCTGTACCAATGACAAAAGCGTTCATATCGTAGCGTACACGGTTTGGTGCTTGGTGAATACCGACTCGCACTTGTTCCAATAATTGAGCGACTTCCTGCAAATCCAACTCATCTGCCCCAGCATAGCCAAAATAGTTCGTATACGTACTCCATCCAGCACATGCAATCATTTCTTCATCAGATTGCATCCATTCACGCGCTAGCTCTAGCGCATACGGGCTTTCCGCTGCTACCCATGCGACCGTATATTCGGAAAGCATATACCAGTATGCTTCTTTTACCCATGACTGCAACTGTTCTTTTGTCATCAACTTTGGATCAATAGCTAAACCGGCCAAATACATCGCATCTGAATTCCCAGAATCGTATAGTTTCAATGCTAATGCTTGATCTTTTTTCACATACTTCAAAATCTTTTTCATATCTCCTACTTTAACTCCATAAAACTCTCGTGTTGCCCCGTGTTTGATAAATGTATTTCGCGTTTGTTCAGAACCAACTTCTTCTAAATATTTCATCACTTCTTCATAAGTCACATGCTCAGCTCCCTCAAACAAGTGTATGTACGGATATTCATAACTTTCAATATAAGTTTATAGAGAAAAACACTCGAATGCTTTTACACATACGAGTGTTTAAAAACTGCTTTACTTGATTACGCCAAGTTCTTTGCCGACTTTTTCATAAATAACGATTGCTTCATCCAACATTTCTTTTGTATGATCTGCAGTTGGCATGTTACGAACACGGCCTGTCCCTTTTTGTACAGTTGGGAAGACGATCGCTTTCGCATAGACACCTTCTTCAAATAGACGTTTCGAAAATTGCTGAGTTAGTATTTCATCCCCAATGATACAAGGAGTGATAGGTGTTTCTGATGCACCAATATCGAATCCTAATTTCTTCAGACCAGCTTTCAAATAATCGCCATTATCCCACAGTTTATCGTGAAGTTCTGTTGAGTCCATAATCATTTGAAGTGCTGCCGTAATTGCAGCAACATCTCCAGGTGGTACTGCCGTTGAAAATAAAAACGGACGTGAACGAACTTTTAACCAGTCAATTAACGCTTGTTTACCCGCCACATATCCTCCAACAACACCTACTGCTTTGGAAAGTGTGCCCATTTGGAAGTCGATATCTTTTTCTAATCCAAAATGTTTTACTGTGCCTTTTCCTTTACCAGTAACACCCGATCCATGAGCGTCATCTACATACGTAATCAAATCAAATTCTTTCGCGATTTGTACGATTTCAGGTAACTTCGCAATATCTCCATCCATAGAGAATACGCCGTCTGTAATAATCATGACTTTATTATATAGACCTGATTCTTGTGCAGCTTTAGCTTTTTCACGCAAATCGTCCATATCAGAGTGTTTAAAAGCAATAATTTTTGCTTTTGATAAGCGGCATCCATCTATAATCGATGCATGGTTTAATTGATCCGACAGAATTGCATCATTTTTATCCATAACTGCTGAAATTGCTGCCATATTGCAATTAAATCCTGATTGATATGAAATGGCTGCTTCTGTACCTTTAAACTCAGCAAGTTTTTCTTCTAATTTCACATGTAAATCAAGTGTCCCATTAATTGAACGAACCGCGCCAGCTCCAACTCCGTATTTATCGATTGTTTCTTTTGCAATACGTTTGAGTTCTTCGTTTGTTGCTAAACCTAAATAGTTGTTTGAAGATAAATTGATCAGTTCTTTTCCACGGACTTGTATTTTCGCCCCGTTTGGTCCTTCAACTGGATCAACTACATTGTATAAACCTTGATCCTTTAGTTCCTGTAAGTTTTCTTGTAAAAATGCATCTAGTACGTTTGACAAATTCATCTTCCTCTCAAGCGAATTTATGTGCCACTTCCATATCATTGGCTAAACGCTGTTGTTATATAATCTTTTCCATTTTAACATAAGACATTCAATGAATGAATGGAGAAAAGCGTAATGCAAGGAAGATAAGTAAAAATCCAATCTGGTAAATACAAAAAGCGGACTCAATTGGGACTGACCCCCAAAAATGAGACAGGGTCAAAACACCATTAAATTAAACAGCCAGTTGCCGGTATTCAATAGGTGACTGGTAGTTTAATTTTGTTTGAATTCGGATATTGTTATAATAATAAATGTAGTCATTCACGGTACTTTCTACGATTGCCGTCGTAGTCCGTGTAAGATTGTGAAGATAGAACCTTTCCGACTTTAATGATGAGTGGAAGGATTCAATCGGGGCATTATCAGCTGGCGTTCCCTTTCGGGACATGCTCATGGTAATGCCTTTTTCTTTTATTGCAGCTTGATACGC
>NZ_QBUC01000009.1 GCF_003058165.1 Paenisporosarcina sp. OV554
TAACGGCAGTTAAGGCAATGCAGGAAATTGGTGTGAAAAAGACTACTTTTTATAAACTAGTCAGAGAGTATGAAGAATCTTTATAGTTAACCTATGTAATAGAAGAAACTCATTTCATATATGAGATTTCCAACAGATTTGGAATACCTTTTATAAACAATTTTTAGGATTGGCCCTTTTATTTAGGAACATTTCTTTTTAATCTACTAAACGTTTAAGTAGGCAGTTCTTGAACGTAATCTTATTCATGAACGTTCTGCAGCAGGGCGAGTGGCGGCTAAAGCAAGGGGTCGTCTTGGCGGGCGTCCAGAAAAATGCGGCGTGAAAGAAATTGAAATGATGAAAGCCCTTATTGATGGTGGCACACCAATTAAGGATGTGGCGGAAAGATGGGGAGTTTCTCGAACAACAATTTATCGCTATTTGGAACGTAAGTAATCAATTAATACAGATTATTGTTACTGTTAGACACGACACAGGACGTTCATTGTAGATTCTTTCTTGAATGGCAGAAAAGGAACGAGACAGAATTCTAAAAAGGCAGCGTGAAGGAATTGATGTTGCCTTGCAAAAAGGCACAGTTTTTGGTCGACCAATGATTACGGTTATTCAAGAGTTTAAACAAGTTTATAATCAGTGGAAATCAAGTGAGCTAACAGCTGTGAAGGCAATGCAGGAATTTGGCGTAAAAAAGACTACTTTTTATATGTTAGTGAGAGAGTATGAAGAGTCATTATAGTTTCTTCCTATATTAATAGAAGAAACTCATTTCATTTTTGAATAATAACCAAATGAGGATGGTTTCCATTTTGATTAGGGACTATCCATCTTTTTTACTGTTATCTATTTAATCTAAACGACTTGCCTTATTGTTAGATAAATCTTTGGCACAACGTAAGAATACTATTTTGGATGATCGCTAATCTAAAGATTTGATAATCTCCACTTTATTTGTTTATGTTTTGGTAACGCAAAACTAGTAATGCCTTGAACTTTTTGTATTCCTACCACTTCCTTCTCTGCTAGTTCTCATAAATTGAGTTATTTCTTAAGGATAGAATATTCTGTAAAATACAAAAGACGATATATTTTAGATGTAATATTAAAATCAATGATATTAAGCGAAATTGAAAAAGGGGTGTTAAAATGGTGAATATTATTTCATTTGTAGTCCAACCATTAATTAAAAAAACCGTGGAATTGATAAGTACTACTTTAATAGATAAATGGAAGATCAAATATAAACTTAAAAAGATAAAAACATTTCAAAAGGAATATGAAAATACATTTGTCGACTCAAATATTTTTCAAAAGTTTTTGAGAGAAGAAAAGAACGGGCTTTTAATATTTAATTATGTATTTGGAGCTACATACAGGTCCATAGCTAAAGATGCCTTTATAGAGCACCTTTCTAAACTAGCAATAGAGGAGATAAATCAATATAGAAAATCTGTGCAGCTAAAAGAAATAGAAAATCAACCGGTTGTAAAACAATACCTTAAAGATTTGATTACATATCTAGAAGAATATAGAGATAAAAGTTTTAAAACAAATGAGATGAATATCTTAGCTAATATTCAAAATAGTATTTTAGAGAGCAATGAAGGTCTAAAAGAATACTTTGAAAGAAATTTATTTGAAATTCACCAAAGAGCTTACTTAGAAAAATATACTGATGAATATTTAGAAAAAATACTGGATCGAAATATATTAGATTTAGGTAAAAGATATAACTCAGAAGCCAACGTAGAAACAGATTTTAATGCTGTATTTGATTCGTTAGTAAGTGACAATAAAATTTTTGAACGTTTCAATGTGTTAGTAGATAATTTACAAAATTGTATCGTTAATTTAAATATTATTTTGAATAAGTATAGAGAAGAATTAGAGATTAAAGATTTGTCTTTTATTGAAAAGATTTCAAATTATTTAAAGCAGATAGACTGTAGTAATAAAGTGTTTTATTTAAAAAATAGTTTGAACAATTTCACAGAAGAGATTAGTAGCTTTATAGGGGAAGTTGAAGGAATAAGATATAAGCTATATGAAGAATCTAAAAAGAGCATTAGAGAAGAAGTCATAAGTTCAATCAACCAAGTAAATAAATATGAAAGAGACATAAATGATTGTATATACTTAGTTAAACCTATATTAATTAATGAACCATATGTGCTGATATATGGAGATGCGGGAATAGGAAAATCACATCTATTAGCTGACAATGCTAAAAGAATGCAAGAAGCTGGACATAATGTTTTTTTATTTCTAGGTCAACATTTTAATACGCTTGACCAACCTTTCAAACAATTATTCGATTTGATTGATTACAAAGGTTCTATAGAATACTTTTTTAAAGAATTGAATGATAGAGCGAATAAGAAAAATAAGAAAACTGTAATTATAATAGATGCTTTAAATGAGGGAGCAGGTAAATATTTTTGGAAAAATTATTTGTTGAATTTTTTAAATTACATTAAAGAATTTGAAAATATTGCAGTAGTCTTATCAGTTAGAAGTAACTATGTAAGAAGCGTATTACCTGAAAATATTGAGCAAGACTTTCCGTTACATAGATTAGAACATAAGGGATTTAAGAATTTAAGTTTGGAAGCATTAGATCCTTTTTTCAATTATTATAAGATAAATCCAGTGGTATTCCCTTCTTTAGAAAATGAGTGCTATAATCCTTTATTTTTACAAATTTATTGTGAGGCAATTCAAGAAGAATATGTAGGATACAGAGGTTGGAGTATAGTTGAGGTATTAGAAAAATATATTGCAAATATAAATAGTAGATTGTCACTTGATCAAAGATTTCCCTATTCAAATTCATTAAATTTAGTGGATAAAATCTTGAAAGAAATTGCTACAATTTTTATTGAAGGTGAAAGTCCTTATATTGATTTAAATCAACTTTATGATGTATTAGATCGTGTAGCGAGTCCATATACAACTGGTTATCGAGAGTTAATCTTAGGGTTAGAAGAAGAAAATATATTATCAATTAATCCAGAGTATCGTGGTGATGGTTTAGTCTATTTTGCTTATGAAAGATTTGCAGATGTTTATATATCCCTAGTTTTATTAGAAAGATACCAGGAAAACAAAAAACTTTTTGAGGAAATATTATCATCTGACAACCCATTTTATTACGGAGTTTATGAGAGTCTATCAATAGTTGTTCCCGAAAAATTAAAATTAGAATGGCTAGATTTAGTTGACAGTGAACTAATAACTTTTGATACAGCAGAATCATTTGTTCGAGGGATCTCATGGAGAAATGTGCAAAATATAAATGAAGGAACTCTCTATTGGATTAATTTATGTCTTAGTCAAGGAGAAATAGATTTACAAAGTTTAGTATACGAAAGATTGTTAAAACAGTCTTATATTATAGAATCGCCATTAAATTCAGATTTTTTATACGATAGTATTTATCCATTGACAATGTCAAAAAGAGATGGAAGTTGGACTATATCTATAAATAATAATTCAGAAGTGCCCACGCGACTTGTAGAGATCATTCTAAAACAGAATCTAAGCTTTAAACACTTCAAGTATGAGAATTTTGAGTTGTTGTCTACAACCATTATTTGGCTATTTACATGTACAGACCGAAAACTAAGAGATATTTCTACTACGGCTCTAGTAAAACTATATATTAATGAACCGTCGATTATTTTAAAGAATATTAAAAGGTTTATTGATGTAAATGATCCATATGTATTGGAAAGACTATTTGCAAGTGTGTATGGTGCAATTTTAAGAATAAATGAAGTACCACAATTAGAGGAAATAATTGATATTATTTATGCTAATATATTTAAACAAAAAGAAGTTTATCCGAATATTTTAATTAGAGATTACGCAAGAAGTATTATTTTATATGCTGCTAATAAAGGATTTATTGATCTTGAAGAATACGAAAAAATTAATCCTCCATATTCTAGTAACTGGTATGAAAAAACATATACATTACAAGATATAGATGAGAAGTTGAAAGAAATGCAACAAATATCAGAAGTAGAGTATGGTGGATTTCATGTGATAATTAGGTCCATGACGACTGAATATGGAAGAGGTACTGGTGTATATGGAGATTTTGGAAGATATGTTTTTGGGAGTGCCTTATATGATTGGAGAAATCAATTTAACGACCAAGATTTAAGTAATATCGCTACAATGAGGATTATCGATCACGGATATGATGAAAATATACATGGGTATTTTGATAGAAATTTAAGATATTATAATAGACATGAAAATCTAGTAGAGCGTATCGGTAAAAAATATCAATGGATTACTCTATATGAATTATTAGCTAAATTAACAGATAACTATCCTATTTATAAAGAAATAAAGACATATACTGCTGAATATGAGAAATACAAAGAGTTACACAATCAAAGAATTTCTGAGCATATGCTTTTTAGCTCGCAATCAGAGGAATATATAGATTTAATAGATCAAGAATCTGAAGTACCTTTAAAAGAAGAAGAACATTTTCTAGGGATCGAAAAAGAATATTACAAGAAATACAAAGGCCCATGGGATCCATTCTTAAGGAATATAGATCCTAGTTTATTAGATTATCCACCAGAAAAAAATACTCGTAATTTGACTAAGTCCTATCTGCCGTACAAACCAAATAAAATGTGGGCGCAAAGTAAAGAAGAATTTAACAGTCTCTCTGATTTTACATTTATTGAGTATGATGGCAATAAATATGTATCTTTAGCACAACTACTGGCTCAAAAAAGGGATAATGGTAAAAAGTTTGTTGATAAAGATGAGTTTTTTGTAAAGACAAAAGCGATTTTCTTACCTACAATAGAGAAAGAAAAATACATTGCTTTGAAATTAGAAAAAAAAGGAGATATTAGTGTTTCTTGGGCAAATGCGTATAGTGTATATGCATTTGAACTATATTGGCATCCCTCCTTTTTAGATATGTTTTATAAAAATGAATTTCAAGATATTGAATGTGAAGAAGCTATTTGGGAATATTTATGGGAAACGAATATAAATCCTATTTCTGGAGAAAGAACTTCATGCAGTTACCTTCTACCGAATGCTAATTTAGTGAAATTTTTCGAACTAAATCAAACTTCTGAGGGAATATGGAAAGATATTGAGGGAAATTTAGTTGCATTTGATGCTCAGTACATGGGATATGAAACTAACTTGTTATTTAGACAAGATTATTTAGAAAAATATTTAAAAGAAAATAATCAATCAATAGTATGGGATTTTTATATGGAGAAAAGATCTGAGCGAAGTAGAAAAGACGAATGGTTCATATGTTGGAATGATAATGGAAATGAAATAAAATATACTATATTAGATGAACATAAAGAATTAGAAATGGAAGATAGGTATTAACTAGTAAACTGCTGCTTTAGGGAGAGGTATATATTATCCTCTCCCATTATATTTTAGGATTTTTACAACTTTAAAGTATTCTTTTACCTCATTTTCTTCACTTCCAGAACTAAAGGGCAGCTAACCATACCAGTATAACTCCTACAACACTATCCAACGAAACCCTCATGGATCAAAAACAATGATAATAATTAACCACTCATGCGTTATTATAGGTACATTCATATCTCATAATAAATTATCTTTGATGACTGAATAATTCAGGTTTAACTCTTTCAATCTCCACTTTAATTTGACTATCGAACTTTGAACCAACTAAAGTCTTCGCTTTAACAATACTATTAATATCAATATTCCTAGCACCAATAAAATTAGCCTTTACAAACGAAGAGTTGTCGAACTCTGCTCCCTGCAGGTCTGCCCCTTTTAGTATTGCACTTTTAAAATTAGAGTTTATTAATCGTGCCTTATTCAAATCAGTATCAGTTAAATTTGTCCCCGTAAAATTTGTTTCATCACAAAAAATATTTCTCATTTTCGCTTCCTTTAATGAAGCACCTGTTAAGTTTGCATTCTCCAGTTTTGCACCTTTAAAGTCTGATCCATTCAGTAAAGCAGAATGAAGATTAGATCCTTCCAACACAGCTCCCATTAATTTACTATTAATAAGCTTTACGTCTTTAAGATAAGCATCTTTTAAATAACACTTCGAGATATTAATTTTTATAACACCATTTTTGTTTAATCGGGTTATATTAGCAATTATTTTACTCGTCGCCTCTTCCCTAAACCAAAATCTAACATCTTCAATATTATCATGATATTCCTCTATTTTTCTTTTTTCATTGATACGATCTGTAAAATAATATAGCATTATTCCAAGAAATATAAAATCAAATACTGAGTTATGAAGATTAACTAAAAAACCTTCCCAAAAAGAGGATTCCTGATATATGCTCTTGTGTATAATAATAGGGATGTAATCATACGAAAGTGTAAGGACAACAGTCATAATTGCTAATAGAACTAAAATCGAAATCATTACTGCTAATTCATTTTTAAAAGTTCTAGAGAATATTTTCCCCATTCAAAAAACTGCCCCTTATGATGTTTATTTTTAAGTACCACCAGAATAATAAATTCTAATATTCAAATCACTAAAATTTAACAATCTATAAAGAATCATAAAAAACCGCCAAATATAAAAATCTGGCGGTTTTTTAACTTTGTTCATGTAAGTGCTAAAAACCCTTGAAGCCTGCTTGTTTTAAAGAATTGAATTAATTCTTTAAAACAAGCAGGATTCGAACCTGCATCTTTCTGAAAGAATTTCAGAACGCTCTAACCAAACTTAAGCTATTGATGTACCAAAATTATACTATTTAATATATTACTTTTCAAGCTTGTTTAATATTTTCCTCACTATCAATTTTTAAGGCCAAGTATTTATGTAAGCCATAGCTATCATCCCCATTCAATTTGGTTTTTTAGGTAGAAAAAGAACCCTTCCATTGCCCCTCCTCTACCGGTGACCCTGTGATAAAGTTCGGTCAACATCAGTTTCTAATTAGATAATATTAATCATAAAATAAATTATTTTTTTTACATATTTCATCGTACGTTCATGTGCTTCCTCCGGGGAATAAAAAGCGCGGTTATTTAACAAATTAGAAAACATCCCTTGCCAAACTAAATTGGTAAGTTCATTTAATTCTTCCGCTTTTTCTTCAGTTAAGAGGCCTGTTTTAACAATTCCCCTTAGGGCAAACCGTCCACGAGTTGAGATATTTCTATCCAATATTAGTGGGTGTAGTGCTTCGGGTACTTCTAGTAAATCAGCAGGATAAAGCTCATAATAGTGAACCAATAAATTTTCAGGATGATCACCTAAGTCCATAAGGAAAACAGCATTAAAAATATCTGGACTATTATATGAGTATTCGCTAAAACATTCCCAGGCTACTATGTATTTTTGTACAGGGTCGTCTACCTTGTTCATCTCACTTACAACTTTTGCTTGATAGGGTTTCAAAAACTTAAAGGATGCAAAAAATAGTAGGTGAGAGAATTCGTTAAAATAATTATAAATAGTTGCACTATTATAACCGGCCCTTTCTGCGACACTTCGAATCGTAACTTGCTGAAGTCCCTCTGTTTTTATTAGTTCTTCCGTCGCGTCTATAAAATACGTCCACATTCTTCTTCGCTTAATTTCTTTATTATTCACGTAACCCACCTCACTTTTTTAGAAAACAGGTAATTTTCAGAAAATATATTGATGTTGCAATTATACCATGATACAATAGCGAAGAAACAAGAAATAATCATGATTAAATTTTAGTCGTGATTAATAAATAGATCGCAAAGGGGAAATTAGATGGAGTAGGAAAGAGTTATTTACTAGTCTTTTAGAATGCTCTGGGGATACTTCAAATAACAATAAAAAGATTAAAAGAATAATGTAATACCATAGATTCTCTTTGACGCAAACAATGAGACTAATAGAAAAGCTTTCATAACTTTGGAGTAGATTTTGTAGCTTTGAAAAAAAGTACTATCAAAATGGATTCTCCGCTTATGACGATAGGAGGAATTTTTTTGATTAAGTTAGAGAAGGTTAGTAAAGTTTATGCTGATGGATTTCAGGCTTTAAAAGAAATAGACCTTATATTTGAAGAGGGAAAGATTAATGTATTAATTGGTCCTAGTGGATGTGGAAAAACCACAACCATGAAGATGATCAATAGGTTAGCTGAACATACTAGCGGAAAGTTAACTATTGACGGAAAAGATATTAAAGAAATCGATCCAATTGAACTTAGGAGAAGAACGGGGTATGTAATCCAGAGTATCGGTTTATTTCCACATATGACAATCTATGAAAATGTTGCATCAGTTCCCAAGCTATTAAAATGGGATAAAAATCGTATCAACGATAAAGTGGATGAGTTGTTAGAAATGGTTCATCTTGACCCAGAAAAATACAAACATAAATATCCCTCCGAACTAAGTGGAGGTCAGCAACAGAGAATAGGTGTTATTCGTGCTCTTGCAGCAGAACCAACGACCATTCTTATGGATGAACCCTTCAGTGCTTTGGACCCTATCAGTAAAGAAAAACTTCAAGAAGAGCTTATTCGTATTCAAAAAGAAATTAAAAAAACAATTATATTTGTTACACATGATATGGATGAGGCTATTAAAATTGCAGACGAAATTATTTTAATGAAGGATGGCGTTATTGTTCAAAAGGGAACACCCGAAGAATTACTAACTAATCCTGCAAATGAATTTGTTAAACAATTTATTGGCCAAGATCGACTGCGAAATAAGAATAAGAATCTACTGCCTTCGGTAAAAGAATTCGTCCAATCTGATTTTCCGACAGTTACTATGCAGACTACTATAAAAGATGCAGTTGAGACAATGCAACGGAACAATATTTCATATCTTCCAGTGCTTAATGATGACAAGCGATATATTGGTGTAATTAGTCTCTATAAAGCGTTAGACAAAAGCACAAAATTAGTAGAAGAAATAATAGAGAATCAATCTCCAATATTGGAAAACACTAAAATTAGAAGTGTTTTTACAAAAATAGAAGAATTAAATCCTGCTATTTTGCCAGTTGTTTCGCATGCGGAGAAGTATCTAGGTGTACTAGATAGACACACCTTATTCCTTGCAATGAGTCAAGTCATTGGCAGTAAGAGTGGTGTTTGATAAATGAATGTGATTACAGATTACATTGAATATTGGCAGGATAGATATGATTCTATTCTTGCGTACGTTTTACAACATATTACAATATCATTTGTTGCAATAGTGCTAGCGGTAGTCATTATCATTCCATTAGCGATTTATATGACCAAAATGAAAAATGAAAAAGTGAAGAATGCCATCTTTAGTATTTCGAATATTTTGCAAACTATTCCTACGATAGCTATGTTAGCATTAATGATTCCTTTTCTTGGTATTGGGTTTAAGCCTGCAGTTGCAGCACTGTTTTTATATGCTGTGCTGCCATTATTACGAAATACTTATTCTGGGATTAAATCGATTGACCAAAGTATTGTAGAATCAGCAAAAGGAATGGGTTTTAGTGCTTTTCAACGAATTTTAATAATAGAGATGCCGTTGGCGTTTCCTTATATAATGTCGGGAATTCGCACGACTAGTGTTTATATAATTAGTTGGGCGGAATTAGCTGCTGTTGTTGGTGCAGGAGGGTTAGGGGATCTCATTTTAGCCGGAATAGGATTTAATGATAAAAAAATGATTTTTACGGGGACTATTCTTTCCATATTAATAGCATTATTCTTGGATGTTGTACTTGGAAGAGTGGAGAAAAATATTTTGAAAAAGCATAAAGGGGGATCAACAATATGAGGAAATCTATACTTGGTAGTTTATTTTTTATACTCATTTTAATTTTAGCAGCTTGTGGTGAAGAGGAGACTTCCGCCGATGGTGGAAAAGTGCTTCAATTTGGAACGCAAACAAATACAGATCCTAAAATTATGGCACAGATAGTGAAGTTATTGATTGAAGATCAGACTGATCATGAAGTAGAGATTACGGAAGATATTCAAGCAAGTCCACAAATTATGACTGCACTTGAGAAGGAAGAATTTGACCTTGCAGTATTGTATTCGGGCGAAGTATATAATAATCATTTTGACGATGATCAAGTAGAATTCTCAACAGAACCAGCGAAAACACTGGAACAAGCACAGTCTTTGTTTGGAGAAAAGTATGATTTAAAATGGTATGACAGCATAGGATTCAGTAACCAATACGGTATTGCAACCCAACGTGATTTTGCAGAAAAAAATAATATAACGAAGATGTCAGACTTAATTAAATATTCTCCAGACTTGACTATTGGTACAGATACGTCTTGGCTTGAGCGACCAAATGACGGGTATCGTGCTTATCAAGAAATGTATGGGTATAAATTCGGTGACGCAAAAGGTATGCAAGTTTCTTTAATGTATCAAGGTATAAAAAATGATCAGTTGGATGTAGTTACAGCCTATACAGTAGATCCTCAAATAATAGAATATGATTTAAAGCTGTTGGAAGATGACAAAAACTTCTTCCCGCCATACGAGGCATCTCTCGTAGCACGAAATAAACTCATTAAAGAATATCCGGAAGTTGCGGAAGTACTAGATTCAATCGTAGGTTCAATTAGCACTGAAGATATGACTCAACTAATGTATGAAGTAGATATTGATGGTAGTGATACAGAAGAGGTAGCTAAGAAATACTTACAGGAAAAAGGATTGATCAACTAATCAAAAAAGGTGATTGCACATGGAATTTATTCAGTATATTGGTGAAAATTTTACTGACTTATTATCATTAGCAGGTACGCATATATTGCTGGTGGTAGCTGGAATTTGTTTAGCATTAATTATAGGTTTTCCACTAGGGATTATTGCAGCCAAATTTGAAAAAGTTGCCCCAGTGATACTTTCATTAACAAATGTCCTACAATTGATCCCTAGTATCGCAATGTTAGCAGTATTAATGCTTTACTTTGGATTAGGAAATCTAACGATGACTATCGGCATATGCCTATACTCTTTGATGCCAATTGTTCGAAATACGTATGTTGGAATTAAGGAAGTAAAAGCAGGAATTTTAGAAGCAGGAGTTGGAATTGGTATGACATCAATGCAGGTTCTAACAAAAGTTCAAATTCCTTTATCCATTCCTTTTTTGATGACTGGCTTACGGGTGGCTGTTGTAATAGCGGTTTCCGTTGCCTGTCTTGGTCCTTACATTGGCGCAGGTGGTCTAGGTGTTGAAATTGCATCTGGTATTAATACACTAGATACAATGAAGATTTACTCCGGTGTAATCCCAGCTGCGTTACTTGCGATTATTGCTGACTTTGTATTGGGGAAAATTGAGAAAAAGACTAAAAAACGATTAGCATAAGAAAAATAGGAAGTAAAAGGGTGAGAAAATTGGTATTCAATATAAAAGATTCCGATACACGAACAGTAAAAACAGACTTTCCAAGAGAAATTACGCAAATTGATCATATATGGATTCCAATGTCTGACGGAATAAAATTGGCTGCAACCATTTGGATGCCAAGAGATGCAGAAGAGAATCCAGTACCTTGTATTTTAGAATATATTCCATATAGAAAAAATGACTTTACAGCGATAAGGGATTCTATTCGTCATCCATACTTTGCTGGTCATGGTTATGCATGTGTCCGAGTGGACATGCGAGGTTCAGGAGATTCAGATGGTATATTATACGATGAATATTTGAAACAAGAGCAAGATGATGCAATAGAAATATTGGATTGGATTGAAAAGCAAAAGTGGTCAACGGGTTCAATTGGTATGATTGGAAAGTCTTGGGGTGGCTTCAATGGACTACAGGTAGCTGCAAGACAACATCCTGCTTTGAAAACAATTATTACATTATGTTCTACAGATGATCGTTATTCAGATGATGTTCATTATAAAGGTGGAGCTTTACTAGCATCGGACATGCTCTGGTGGGCATCGACAATGTTAGTTTACAATGCACGTCCCGCAGATCCAAAGCATGTAGGAGATAGTTGGCGAGAAAATTGGTTGGAGCGCCTAGAAAAAACACCACCTTTTGTGGAGGAATGGATGCATCATCAGCGTAGAGATGAGTTTTGGAAGCATGGCTCGGTTGGTGAAAATTATAATGACATCAAAATTCCTGTGTATGCAGTAGGTGGATGGGCAGATGCTTATACAAATGCGGTATTTCGCTTGATGAAGAATTTAAAAGGGCCAGTAAAAGGTTTGATTGGTCCGTGGGCACATGAATATCCAGAGGTAGCAATTCCAGGACCACAAATAGGATTCTTACAAGAATGTCTACGTTGGTGGGATCATTGGTTGAAAGGCCAAGAAACTGGAATTATGGACGAACCAAACTTCCGAGTGTATATGCAAGACGCAGTTCCTCCTAAAACAGATTATTATACTCGACCTGGAGAGTGGATTGTGGAAGATGGTTGGACAACGAAAAATGTTAAAGAAAAAATATATTTTTTAGGTGACCAGGAATTAATTGATCAATCTAGAAATGGATTGGAGCACTTGAAAACGCATCAACAGCATGGTCTTTATGCAGGTGTCTATTGTCCATTTGGGCAAGAAGGGGATATGGCTTCTGACCAAAGTATCGAAAACGGTCTTTCCACAACATTTACTAGCGAGGAACTAATGGAGGAAGTAGCTATTTTAGGTTTCCCAAGTCTTCAGTTAAAGTTATTATGTGATAAAAAGCAAGCGAATCTAGCTGTACGTCTAAGTGATTTATCTCCAGAGGGAACTTCGAAGTTAATCACATGGGGTCAATTGAATTTGACTCACCGAAATAGCCATGAGTTTCCAGAGGATGTACCGATTAATGAAGAAATTATAGTAACTATTGAGCTTGATGCCATTGGATATAAAATGCCTAAGGGTCATAAGCTTCAGTTATCTATTTCTCCAACGAATTGGCCACATGCATGGCCTTCCGCTGAGGAAGCAGTAATTCATGTTATTAAGGATGAAGAATCTAAGTTATTATTACCTATTTATACGAAGACTGATAAAGTACAAGAAATTCGACCATTTGAATTCCCTGAAACTGCGAGAGTAATGGAACGTGAAATATTAAGAGAAGCCGGAAGAACAAGAGAAATTAGACATAATACCATTACGAATGAATGGATTTTAGACGACTTCTCGGATGAAGGTTGCCGGCGTTTGCCATATAACGGGATTGAATATGGAAGTGAAAATCGTAATATTTATAAAATAGTAGAGGGAGACCCATTATCTGCGTACGTTCAGTGTGACTGGACATTAACAGTAGGTAGGGAAGAATGGCAAACTCGACTAGAATCATCAAGTACTATGAAATCAGATGAAACAAAGTTTTATATTACAAATCATTTAAAAGCTTTTGAAGGTGAAGAAGTAGTCTATGACGAATTAAAAAATTTCGAAGTGGAACGTGATTTTGTTTAATAATTTTTAATAAAGAGAGCTGGAAAAGAATGTGAATTCAATAATATTACTTATCGTTGGTATTAATGTGATATATATGACACTCACAACTTTACGATTAATATTAGTCATTAAAGGTTATCGGGTAATAGCATCATTTTTATCAATGGCAGAAGTATTTGTTTATTTAATGGGTTTGACAATGGTATTAGATAATCTAGACAATCCATTAAATATTGTGGCATATTGTATAGGATGGGGTCTCGGAGTATACCTGGGTAGTATTATTGAAAATCGATTAGCACTTGGTTATGTCGTATTTGAAGTAATTGTAGATTCATTAGAAATTGAGCTACCTAGTCAAATTCGTGTAAAAGGGTATGGTGTAACATCATGGATTGCAGATGGAAAAGATGGAAAAAGACTTTGCATGAAAGTATTGGCGAAGCGAAAAAATGAACAGAAATTAAAAAATTATATTACTTCACTGTGTCCAAGAGCATTTATTATTTCATATGAACCCACTAAATTTAATGGTGGGTTCCTTGTGAAATTAACTAAATAAGTAGGTACGAGTCTTTATTCGCTGAAATTAGAATAGATAGGCTCTGCTAGAAAAAATCACCAACCACCTGTTATTTTTACCATAAAAAGTCAATTACATCCACAGGGGCAAAGCTTCGTAACTTTTTTATAAACGTCGTGACTTTATTTTAAACATCGCATCTTTTTTACAAACATCGCGACTTTGTTTTAAATCCACACAACGCATTGCATTCGTATACTGTTCTCTCCATCTATAATAGGTTGATCTTGGAACGTTTAATAAGCGACAGATTTTTGTGATGGTCATTGTTTTCTTCAGTTCTTTAAAAGCTTGTAACGCTATTCTTGGTACCACTTCCTCTCCAACTCTTTGTACTTTTTTAAAACCTCAATATGTTGTTTTAAATAGCGATTCTCCGCTTTTAACTTCTCCATTTCATTGACGTTTTCCGGCCCCTTACCGAAGGTATATTGTTTACCCACTGGTTGTTGAAAACGGTGCGTTTCACCGTTTCGATACCATTTCATCCAATTTTTTAATTGTGTTTTATTTTTTATGTCGAGACGCTCCATCACTTCAGCTACTGGGACACCTGCCAATCTCAAACGTACTGCTTCTTCTTTTACTTCAACCGGATAACTGATTCTTGTACCCATAGTAAAAACACCTCCAAGTTGGATTTAGGCATTGTATACCCGAATTTCAACTTGGAGGTGTTTTAATTTGTCTCAGCCTCTGGGGTCAGTCCCCTCGCCGGTGGACCTTTAACCTTGCCCCATTTAAGATTTATTTAATTTTAAGGTATTGTTTCGTAACAAGTGTAAGTCTGATATAAGAGAACAGGCTCCTCTAAAATTAGATTTTTTAATGCCTCAATGCTTGTAATAGGAGAGACATAATATTTGATGTTTCTCTCTAATTCCTTAATAAGTTTGTCATTTTGCACTTTATTAAAATCAACAATGTCAGTCTTTTTTCCATTCAGATCAAAGTCAAATCTCAAACGAATATTTCCATCTGTGTATATAGGGTTTGCCTTTTCATTTAAGTCTTTAATTATGTATCCCAGATTAAAATAATAACTTGATGAGTAGCTTGATTTTTGTAACCCAAGTACAACCATTATTTCTTTACTTTCTAAATAATAATAGCTACCTCTTTTTTGCATTCCGTTAGAAATAACTATTTCATCTACAATTTTTTTAAACTCAGCAGTCTCCATTAGGATTCTGGCTTTGAGGCCCTTGCTAATAAGATCGAAGTGCCAGTTGAACCAGGTGGTGCAACGACTACCCATCACTTACTGAAATTTTGTTTGACACATGCAATGAATAAAGTATTGATACATAAAGTACTTCACCCTAAATCCTCCTAACACTAATTGATTTTTAGAATTTCCCTTAATTGTAATCTACATTCAGAGTAAAGCAGCATTCATAGACAGTTAGTTCTATTAATCACGAATGGTGTTTTTGGTACAAATGTCCTAGTTAAACTTCTATTCCTCGATACGAGTCCCTAGTACTATCTATCGATTTGATTCTATTAAAATCGCAATAATTGATAGAATGTTTTTAATTTTCATTCTTTTTGCCAAGTTTAAAATGTATTGCATTCATAACTTGATAATTTATTACAAAATTTCACCCATCCACCTTTGAAAATATGCTATTTTCCACAGGTTTTCGTGCTTTATTGACACGTACTTAAAATATTTTTTAGTTGAATGGGTCAATGGAATCACATGGAATTCCCCCAATTCACACTGTTCTAAGGAGTAGGTATAATACGAATTGTAATAATTTTCAGACAGAAGGGAAGGGGCTGTGATTTAGAAGAAATAATATTCTCGGGCAAGATGGCTCTAATGCCAAATTGAAAAATGTAGGAGGAATTTTGTTGAAATCAAAATTGTTAAAGCGCACTTTCTCAGTTCTATCGCTTTTTACGCTTATGCTACAATAATTTCGTTACGATCTTTACAAATTCTTAGCAAGAAAGAGGGAGCCTATGAAAGAGAGAAAATATCGTTGGTATAGCAAAACATCGAAAACTTCAACTGCCATTGCTTTATCATTGGGTTTACTTTTCTCCTCCGTCCAGTTTGGGATCGGACCTGTTTCGGGTGCAACTGGTAAATCAGCAGAACAAATCTTAGCATCGCTCACCCCAGAACAACAAGCGGCCTTAAACCAACTCGAGATGACAGAAAACTATGGCTTGCAGGGATTTTCAGATGAAGATCTGAAATCAGACAAAGACATTTCTGTTATCGTACAATTTAAGTCCAAGCCAGGAAAAGTAGCTGTATTAGAGGCCGCTCTGAAAGGCAAAAAAGTAACCAAACAAAAAGCCAACGAACAGGTAGATCAAGAACATTCCACATTCCAAAGTGATCTGGAAAAAATCTTACCTGCTGCCACTTCTACTTCAGAAGTCAAAAGTGCAGAACCTTCTTATAAAATCACATGTTCCTACAAAACTTCTTATAACGGGGTGGCTCTTACCCTTGCTGCGAACCAAGTAGAGACGTTGATGAAATCGGAAGTGGTCCAATCCGTACACAAAAATATCACCTTTACGGTAGAGCCCCCTTCCATCGCACAGGAAGAATCTAATAACGCTTCGACGCAAGCGGCTAGTGTTCCCCTTGTAGGAGTAGACAAGCTTCATGCGGAAGGAATCACAGGGAAAGGCGTAAAAGTAGGGGTCATCGATACAGGGGTCGACTACAATCATCCTGATCTAATAGATGCCTTCAAAGGTGGCTATGACTTTGTCGATAATGACAACGATCCGATGGAAACCACCTACGCAGATTGGAAAAAGTCAGGTAACCCGGAATTCAATAGCGGAATCTCCTACTACACGGAGCATGGGACTCACGTATCTGGAATCATCGTCGGTCAAGCTAAAAACGATAGTGAAGTCTCTGTCAAAGGAGTCGCTCCAGATGCTGACCTCTATGTGTACCGTGTCCTTGGACCATATGGTAGCGGTACTTCGGAAGCCGTAATGGCGGGGATCGACCGAGCTGTTGCCGATGGCATGGATGTCATTAACATTTCCTTGGGAGCAGGAATTAACGATCCATACTATCCAACGAGTACAGCCGTGAACTATGCGGTATTAAGTGATGTCACTGCCGTGGTGGCTGCGGGTAACTCAGGTCTTAACTCTTACACTCTCGCCTCTCCTGGAACTGCTGCACTCGCTCTCACCGTTGGAGCCAGTGATGTATCCATTTCTCATTCGTCCATGAAAGGGGCGATCGGAACACTCAGTGGGCTGGAACTGCGTAACATGGCAAAATCCTTCACTGATAACCTATCTACTCTAGAAGGGAAAAGTTTAGAACTAGTAAACGTAGGTCTTGGTGGTAACGCGAATTACACGGGCAAAGATGTGAATGGCAAAATCGCTTTCGTTGCTCGGGGAACATATGCATTTGCAGATAAAGTTGAGTTTGCGAAACAACATGGCGCGGTGGCTGTCTTAATGTATAACAACGAACCTGGCCATATTCCTGCTTACTTGGGAGAAAATCAAAACTTTATTCCTACTTTCTCTCTTACTCAAGAGGATGGACTCAAGGTGAAGGAGCAACTAACTGCAGGAAATAAATCCTTCACATTTAGTAATTTAACTGTAACCAAAACACAAGGGGACACCCTAGCTGACTTCAGTTCTCGTGGACCAGCCAAAAGAACCTATGACATCAAGCCAGAAGTCACCGCTCCTGGAGTCAGTGTGTTGTCTTCTGTACCCGCTTACATCGGGAACCATGACGCACCAACCGATTACAAATATGCGTATGCTCGTCTCTCAGGTACTTCCATGGCAACGCCAAATGCGGCTGGTGTAGCAGCACTCTTATTACAAGTCAATCCAACGTTACAGCCTGAAGATGTAAAAACAATCATGATGAACACCGCTGATCCACTGAATGGTTCCTACAGTGTATTTGAAGTGGGAGCAGGACGCGTGGATCCTTATCAAGCCGTCCATACGGGGATGAAGATTCAAGTACAGGATACGACCCTAGTTCCTAACGCTGATGTAATCACTACTATCAAAGAAAAAACAGGTGGCATTGCGTTTGGCACTCATTATGCAGGTGAAGATCTTAGCGTTACCAAAAAGTTGAAATTTCAAAACCTAACTGATAAAGTAAAGAATTTCAATTTGAACGTTCAGTTCCAAGCGGTGAAAGGTAGCCTAGATGCCGTAGCCAACCAGGTTCAAGTGAAATTCCACCCAACCTTAACAGTGGATCCAGCTTCTACCGAAAGTCTACATGTTACCATCGAAGTACCTAAAGCTGCTGCTGAAGGAATTTACGAAGGTTACCTCTTAGTGACCAACCAAGAGGATCAAACCGAGCAATATCGGATTCCATTTAGTGTTCGTACAGCGGAAGACAACTTCAAAACACTGGATATCGGAGGTAGTAATATATTTTCCCCAGCCTACTATCGCTATGATCACTATGGCGAATTTAATAGACATTCTTTGGTATCTGCGCAAATGAACTTGAAAACACCGATGAAAACCATGGACATGATCTTAGTAGACCGGAAATCGGGGCAAGAGCTTGGTTTCGTTGGACGACACAATCTGGTTGGAAAAAACGTCGATACAACCTATTTCCTAGCTATGTTTAATGGAAACTACTATCCGTTTACAGCCGATGGAATCTCTACAGAAACAGCACAAGCAAAACCGGGGCAATACCAACTGAAAACGATTACGACTACTGAGGCTGACAAAGTTCTTACCAAATCCTTCGATCTATTAGTAGATATTGATTTACCTACTTTTACAAGCTCATTGGATCAAGAGTCTCCGATCCTTGAGTACAAACCAGGTCAAACTACTTATCCATTTGAAGTGCAAATCTATGACAAAGAAATTGAAGCGGCAAAACAAGCAGGGATGGCAGTCGACCAATCCAAAAACCGGCTCTTGCCGTACTTCAACAGTCGATACCCTTCCAGCCCTGTCCGTTTGGACACAGCGGGAAAATGGAAAGAAGAAATACCGATGGATGAAAAAACTCCGGTCCTAAGCTTTAAGATGGATGGATTTGATGGAGGTGGGAACATAGGTGGAAGGAAAGCCTACTACTTTGTTAAAGAAGGTACTCCATTTGCTTATGGAACCAGTAAACAAAAATCGATCGCATTAGGGGAAACGATTACCACTACCCTCACACTGGACAATGTACAAAAATTAAAGTCAGCCACTTGGAATTTGTTAGACTCTGACTATTATGGTCCTAAATTTGGCACTCAACTAGAAGTGGTTGAGGCAAAACCCAATGCAGCATTAAGTGAGTTTGGTGAAGGAACAGTAACCGTTACCTATACGAATGGAAAACCATCGATCAAACTAGATGTAGCGTCTACGAAAGAAGTTTCTGGCAAAATCCCTGCTGTAGACGTAACTATTAAGGTGAAAGATACTGCTTACACTACAGTAGCAGGATTTAATGCAAAGGTTTCTTATGTGAATGAAGCGGGCACATCAACAAATCTCTTCTTTGCACCATTTTCTTGGAACGTCACCCCTACGTTCTCTGAAGCATTTGGCTACCTTACAGCAGAAGGTTTTAGAAAGTATGCATCTGGTCAAGTTATCATCTGGGATAAAAAAGATTGGGTTCAAGCTGGGGCTAAAGTAATCTTTTCCGATGCTATGGGTAAAGTCTACGATGCAACTATAAATAGCAGAATCCAACCAGAGTTCCTTGTGACTAAGCTTCCGTTAACCGATCAACTATTTACCAAAGAAGTACACCTACCCGGGCACTTTATTACGATACAAAAAAATCAAAAAGTTGGCTTCTTACGCAACGGTGTGTGGTATGGGCAATATATGTACATTGACAACAAAGAAGCAGTAGCAGGTGATGTAAACCAAGACCAAGTAATCGACATTTACGATGCACTGGTGATTCAAGAAGCTTGGGGCACAAATAAACGCGAAGCAGATATTAACTTTGATGGTATTGTTAATGCAACAGACATCGGATTTGTCAAAACCAACTACTTAAAAGTAAATCCAGATGTAGAAAACACGCCAAAACCTGCAGATAATGTGAAGAGTAAAAGATTAGATGATATTTTAAGAGAACTTGGAGTTACACCTTAATTCAATTTGCTTTGGGAGTCCTGATCAGATCAGGACTCTTTTTTTTTATCATTTTAGCTCTTATTTGGACTGATAGCATGGTCCACAATAAATTCTGCCATAGGCTTCAAACGTTTCATTAGACTCTAAACGTTGACCGCAATCTGAACAACTCTCCCTATACACATTTGGGTTTTTCAAGTAAGCACTAACCATTATCTTTCTACTTTGAAGTAACACTTTGACGGGCAGGTTAAGATTATCTCCTACAGAATAAGGAATTACACTGAAGATATTAAAGGCCGCAAAGGAGCTTATTCGTGATTATTATCCATATAAAATGCTTATTTTGAGATCCAACTTCCTTACTAAACAGAAAAAAAGATTCAGGTCGAATTCAAAAAAATACAAATGACGATAAAAAGAACTTTTTCATTACCCTAGGTTCTTATAAAAGTTTCACAAACATTGGTTACAATATTTTGTTATCATTTTATATATCTTGAAAAAAAAGAGAGTTATTATTACCTACTTATTCCTCTGTTGAATCGGGTGTATTAAATTCAAAAATTGTACGGTTTGTTGTGAATATAGAAAACGGAACTCAGTCTTCGCAGGCTTTGCATGTATATGAGGTGAAACTAAGAAAGTATCCAGGGTTCAATAATGAAATTATTTATCTTGGTGGTTATAGACTAATTTGCGTTGTTGAACAAGGTTTAATTGAACTAAACAATCTTAATGCAGAAAACGAAGAAGATGCACTGAAAGAAATCACTGAAATGATTAAGAAAAATCATAGTTATAAGTTTGTCTAAAGAAATGTGAAAAAAGGAGAGACCGAATGGGTTTTTTTTTTATTAATCCAACTTCTTTGGACAGAAGAATTGCTCATAATCTATCTAGCCATGGCATAAGTAAAGCCCAACCGCTCAATGGTGGAAAGGCTTTTTTTGTTTAATAGGAAAGCAAAAAGCAGGGGATTTTAAGATTTATGTCGAAAATTGAAATAACGTAAAAGTATTTTGATTAATTTGATGATAGAGGTGTTTAAATGAACGATGTTGGTAAAGAGCTCAGTAATTCTTATTCAACAGGTGGTGGAGGGACACATTTTGAAAATCGTGTTCAGGCATCGTTTGTAGTTTTAATGTTGACTGGGGGATTTTCTCCTTGTTTGCCTACCTGGCCAATTGATGAAATAAAACTACAGGGTAAATACCAGAATATCGAAACAGATGATCTCATCATCTTCGTGAAACAACCTGGCCGTGATAGACAAGCAAAGTTATTGGGCCAAATCAAGCATACAATTAAAATAACCAAAGCTGACAAGGTTTTTGGAGAAGTTATTCATGCGGCTTGGAATGACTTTAATAACCAAAAGATTTTTAATGAGCATACAGATGCCATAGCTCTAATTACAGGACCGCTTAGTGCTACAGATACTGATCATGTTCGGACTTTACTCAGGCAGGCACAGAATTCTAAGGATGCTAATGATTTCAATAAGAGAATAACTCTTGGCAAGTTTACCAGTGCTGGACAAAGAAAAAAGCTTGAAGTATTTAAAACTCATTTGAAAAATGCTAATCAAAATGTTGATTTAACAGAGGATGAATTATGGCGATTCTTGAAATGCTTTCATTTGCTTCTCTATGATCTGGATATAAAAGGTGTAACCCTTTCTCTCCTTCACTCTTTAATTGGTCAGTATTCACAGGGTCGGGCAGAGGATTTGTTGGCATTAATAGAAAAAGAAGTAACATATAAAAGTGAAAATGCGGGCTACATAAATATTGATTCTATTCCAGAAAATATCCTTTCAGGGTTTTTTGAACCAATAAAAAGAACTATTCCTAATGACCTTGTTAAAATGCCATTAGAAACTAAGATACCAGATTGGAACAATCATGAATCGGCATCGAAATTAGCAATTGCAAACCTTCTTGGCTCTTGGAGCGAGAAGAATGAGAGTGATATCGATGTAATATCCCAACTTGGTAGGGAAGACTTTTCTGAGTGGATTTCCTATATAAGAGAAATTCTTCAACAACCGGAAAGTCCTGTGACATTGATAAATGGAATATGGAGTGTCAAGAAACGCGAAGAACTTTGGAGTGGAATTGGACCTCGAATCTTTGATGACATGTTAGAAGTATTCCAACGATGTGCAATAACTGTCCTAAAAGAGAATGATCCAATGTTCTCTTTACCTTCAGAAAAAAGATTTGCCGCTAGCGTTTATAAAAAAGAGTTAAAGTATTCAAAGTCATTACGAAAAGGGATAGCCGAAAGCTTAGTACTTCTATCTACTTTCCATAAGGATTTAATCAACTGTTCATCAGATAAACCTGAAACTGTTGCCATAGTAGTGGTTCGCGAAGTCTTTGAAAGTGCGGATTGGGAGTTGTGGGGGAGTTTAAATTATTTACTCCCGTTATTAGCAGAGGCTGCTCCTGAACAATTTTTAACTGCAGTGGACACCGCCTTACTGGAGAAACCTTGTCCGTTTGATGAGTTATTCTTACAGGAAGGCAACGGTATGACTGGAGGGAATTATCTTACAGGACTGCTCTGGGCACTAGAAACACTCGCATGGGATCAGCATTTTTTAGTTCGAGTAACAGTTATACTGGGTGAACTAACATCACGTGATCCTGGTGGCAACTGGGCCAATAGACCTTCTAATTCACTTGCGACTATATTTCTACCATGGTTTCCTCAAACTACCGCTTCGACTGATAAACGAAAGGTAGCTGTGCAAACGCTTTTAAGAGAAGTTCCAGTTGTGGGTTGGAAGCTCTTGATGAATCTACTACCTAACCAGCGACAGACTTCCTCGGGTTCTTATAAGCCAAAATGGCGAAAGAAGATTCCTGAAGACACGCCTAAGGGTACACAAGAGGAGTATTGGGAACAGGTTTCAATTTATTCTGATTTAGCAATTGAAATGGCAAGTAATGATCTTAGCAAGCTGACAGAACTCGTAGGTCATCTTGATCATCTTCCACCACATTCCTTCGAAAAAGTAGTGAGGAGATTGTCTTCTGTGGATATTTCAAGCAAAAATGAACCAGAACGGATTCATCTCTGGACTGAGTTAATAAAGTTCGCCTCAAAGCATAGGCGTTATGCTGAGGAGGATTGGGCACTTAAATCTGAACAGGTTTTAAAAATTGAAGAGACTGCTGCAATTCTTGCGCCAGTGAACCCTTTGTATCTTCATTCCCTTTTATTCAATAACAGTAATTTCGATCTTTATGAAGGAAATGGAAACTGGAAGGAACAAAGCGAAAAACTTGAACTACGCCGTCAATCGGCAATTAAAGATATTTTTGATTATGGTGGAATTAATGCAATCATTCAGTTTGCTAAAATGGTAGAATCCCCATCATTTGTTGGCCATTCTCTTGGTTTGATAGGTGAATCAACAATTGAATTAAAAATTCTTCCAACTTTATTAAATACAAATGATAACAATGTTTCTCAATTTACAAGTGCTTTTGTTAGAGGGAGACAACTTAGTTATGGGGCGGAATGGGTCGATTCAGTTAACATGACAACTTGGAGTCAAAATCAGATTGCTCAATTTCTTGCATGGCTTCCTTTTACTGCAGAGACATGGGAGCATGTGATTGAACAGCTCGGAGATTCTGAGGCAGAATATTGGAGTAGGACCAATGTGAATCCGTATCAAACTGATAGCGACCTTGGTATAGCCATAGATAAATTAATTAAATATGGCAGACCGAATGCGGCAATATCCTGTATATATAAGCTTTATTCTGAAAATCAACAATTAGAAAAAAGAAGTACCGTTACCGCTCTTATTGCCGCTATATCCTCTACAGAACCGTCTTACACAAATGACTCCTATCATTATGTTGAGCTGATAAAAGCCCTGCAAAATGATTCTGATACCAACCCGGACGACCTATTTAGAGTCGAGTGGGCTTATCTTCCACTTTTGGATAAATACAATGGAGCATCACCAAAGTATTTAGAAAACCGACTAGCTACTGATTCAAGCTTTTTCTCTGAAGTAATTAGCTTAGTTTATCGTTCTAAAACGGATGAAAAACCCGATTTTGAACCTACAGAGCATCAGCAAGCATTAGCTGAAAATGCATACCGATTGCTAGACGAGTGGAAAACACCGCCTTTTATAAAAAATGATGGAAGTTTTTCAGCTGATAATTTTCGGGATTGGCTTGAACTAACTAAAGTCAAATGTAAAGATTCTGGTCACCTTGAAGTAGCACTATCGCATATTGGAAGGGTTCTCTTTTATAGTCCAACTGACCCAAATGGGCTTTGGATTAATCAAACAGTAGCTGAGGCACTTAATTCTAGGGATTCAGAAAAGATGAGAAATGGATTTAGATTAAAGGTGTATAACTCTCGTGGGTTCCATTCTGTTGATCCAACCGGAAAACCAGAGAAAGAGTTGGCAGCCAATTACAGGAGCAAAGCTGAGGACATAGAGAATGCTGGATTCCATCGGTTTGCCGCGACTCTTAAGGGGATCGCAGACTCCTATAATCGTGAAGCTGAAAAAATCATTACAATGCAACAGGAAGAGAACAAATAGAAATTTTAAATAGTTCTTTAGTTTCTAGTTATTCCCGCTGGCAGTGTAAGGTCATTATGGGTTGAAAACAATATAAAGGCAAAAGCACGCTCTTCTGAGTGTGCTTTTATATTTTAATAATCGCAACCCATCTTACAACCCATATCTTTATGAATAGAAAAAGCACTACCTCCGAAGAGATGATGCTTTTAAGGAGAAACCTTTGTTCCTAAAGGTTTCCTGCGGGTTTGGCACCCAATGATCCCGACTGGCCTCGAACCAGCGACATCCACCCTGTCGAGGTAGATGTCTTAGTAAGTCCTGTATCTTACCATTGATTAGTAGCCAAAAGAAAAATTGAAAACACTCATAAATAGAAAGTAACTAAAAAAAATGCTTTTTGAGAGTAGCTTCACCACTTACACATTCCTGTACATACGCCGCCATTTATTTTCATTAGCCCCAATTTAGCCCCAATTAAATGTTCTAATATGCTTTATTTTGCGTTGTAGATTGATGTTGATAAAATTCAAGGTTATTGATACAACGGTATTTCGTGCGGTTTTATGTTGTAGTTTGCGTGTTGTTAGTAGTATAATTTTAAGTAGTTTAATTAGGAGTGGACAACGCATGAATCGAGAAGAACGTAATAAGCGCCAACAGAATATTAGGAATTTTTCAATTATTGCCCATATCGATCACGGTAAATCAACTTTAGCCGATCGTATATTAGAACAAACGAAAGCATTGACTTCAAGAGAAATGAAAGCACAACTTCTCGATTCAATGGATTTAGAACGTGAACGCGGAATTACTATTAAGTTAAATGCCGTTCAATTGATTTATAGAGCGAAAGATGGCGAAGATTATACGTTGCATTTAATTGATACACCTGGACATGTCGATTTTACGTATGAAGTATCTAGAAGTTTGGCCGCTTGTGAAGGGGCTATTCTAGTTGTTGATGCTGCCCAAGGTATCGAAGCACAAACACTAGCCAACGTTTATTTAGCTTTAGACAATGAGTTAGAAATTTTACCTGTCATTAATAAAATTGATTTACCTGCAGCTGACCCAGAACGTGTTCGTGCAGAAATTGAAGAAGTCATCGGTTTAGATGCTTCAGAAGCCGTACTAGCATCAGCTAAATCTGGGATTGGTATCGAAGATATCTTAGAACAGATTGTTGAAAAAGTACCTGCACCAACTGGTGATCCAGAAGCGCCTTTAAAAGCACTTATTTTTGATTCCCTTTATGATCCATACCGCGGAGTGGTTGCTTATATCCGTGTAATGGAAGGAACGGTTCGTCCTGGTGACAAAATCCTCATGATGGCTACCGGTAAGGAATTCGAAGTTATTGAAGCGGGTGTATTTACACCAAAAACGACTCTTCGTGATGAATTAACAGTCGGAGACGTAGGGTTCTTAACTGCGGCAATTAAGAATGTTGGGGATACACGTGTTGGGGATACAATCACAAGTGTGGCAAATCCTGCAACAGAATCTTTACCTGGATATCGACGATTAAATCCAATGGTTTACTGTGGTTTATACCCAATTGATACATCAAAATACAATGACTTGCGAGATGCACTTGAAAAGCTTGAATTAAATGATGCGGCTTTACAATTTGAGCCTGAATCTTCTCAAGCTCTTGGTTTTGGTTACCGATGTGGATTCTTAGGACTTCTTCATATGGAAATCATCCAGGAACGTTTGGAGCGCGAATTTAATATCGACTTAATAACGACAGCACCAAGTGTTATTTACGATGTTCATATGACTGACGGTCACATTAAAAAAGTGGACAACCCATCTATGATGCCTGACCCACAAAAAATTGATCGCATTGAAGAACCATATGTTAAATCTACAATTATGGTACCGAACGATTACGTTGGAGTCGTGATGGAACTTTGTCAAAAGAAACGCGGCAATTTCATGACGATGGATTACATTGATAAAACGCGAGTGAGTATCATTTATGAAATTCCGCTTTCAGAAGTAGTTTATGATTTCTTTGATCAATTGAAGTCAGGTACTAAAGGGTATGCTTCATTTGATTATGAGTTAATCGGATACAAACCTTCCAAACTTGTGAAGATGGATATCTTGTTAAACGCAGAACAAGTGGATGCTTTAAGCTTCATCGTGCATAATGACTTTGCTTATGAGCGCGGAAAAATTATTGTTGAGAAATTAAAGAAACTTATTCCAAGACAACAGTTTGAAGTGCCAATCCAAGCGGCCATTGGTCAAAAAATTGTTGCTCGTTCAACAATAAGTGCAATTCGTAAAAACGTTCTTGCTAAATGTTACGGTGGAGATATTTCACGTAAACGTAAACTTCTTGATAAGCAAAAAGAAGGTAAGAAACGAATGAAACAAGTAGGATCAGTTGAAGTTCCTCAAGAAGCATTTATGGCTGTCTTGAAAATGGACGAAGATTGAGAATTATATAGTTGAGGTAAGGGGGCTACTAGTTGGCCTCCTTTTTCTATAAGAAAGAAGGAATACAACCAATGATTAAAGGAGCATACATTCACATTCCTTTTTGTCATCAAATTTGTCATTACTGCGATTTCAATAAAGTGTTTTTTAAAAATCAACCCGTGGACGCGTATATTGAAACATTAGGGTTGGAAATGAAAATGTTTGTTGAAAAGTATCGTGATCACTTACATATTGAAACCATTTTTCTAGGTGGAGGTACACCTACTGCACTAAGTGCTCCACAATTACAACGTTTATTTGAGCTTATTAAGCAATATATTCCCCAATTCCATCTTCAAGAATTTACGAGTGAAGCGAATCCTGACGAATTAACTTATGAAAAATTAGTCGTGATGAAAAACAATGGAATAAATCGCTTAAGTTTAGGTGTTCAAAGTTTTGATGAAGACATATTAAATCGTTTAGGACGTACTCATTCCAATGAACATGTTTACAAAACGATTCAAATGGCAAAAGATGTAGGGTTTACGAATATTAGTATCGATTTAATGTACGGGTTACCAGGTCAAACGATGGATCAGTGGAAACATACATTAGATAGAGCTTTAGAACTTAATTTGCCCCATTACTCTGCCTATTCTTTAATAGTAGAGCCAAAAACGGTGTTTTATAATTTAATGACGAAAGGCAAATTGATTTTGCCTGGAGAAGATTTAGAGGCTGAGATGTATGAAGTATTAATGACGTCAATGGAATCTAAAGGCATTCACCAATATGAAATTAGTAATTTTGCGCAGCCAGGGTTCCATTCAAAGCACAATAACTTGTATTGGGACAATGTCTCATATGCGGGATTTGGTGCTGGTGCTCACGGCTATGCAAAAGGAAATCGCTATGCAAATATTGGTCCAATTAAAAAATATATGGACACAGTTACAGCTGGAGAATTCCCGATTAATTCAACTCACATAGTTACTGCAAAAGAAAGCATGGAGGAAGAAATGTTCCTTGGCTTAAGAAAAGTAGCTGGAGTTGACAAGCATCATTTTAAAGAAAAATTTGGTGAATCCATAGAAAATGTTTATGGACAAGTACTTTCTAAGTATATGCAGAATGGTTCTATGCACACTACTAATGATGCTGTTGCTTTAACAAAAAGAGGCAGATTTATTGGGAATGAAATTTTTCAATCTTTTTTAATTGATTAACTAATCGTATTCGTTGACTTTTGCCCATGGATTTGATAATTTATGTATAGTATTAGCACTCGCAAGTGATGAGTGCTAACAGAGGTGATAAATATGTTAACGAACCGACAATTGCTTATTCTACAAGTAACAGTAGATGATTTTATTCAAACTGCTCAGCCTGTGGGATCACGGCAACTTTCTAAAAAAGAGGAAGTTCCATTTAGTCCGGCTACCATTCGAAATGAAATGGCTGATTTAGAAGAAATGGGTTATTTGGAAAAAACGCATACGTCGTCAGGTCGAATTCCGTCTGAAAAAGGATACCGATTTTATGTTGACCATTTACTTACACCTCAACTTGCATCATCCGATGACATGCTTCAAATTCAATCAGTTTTCCAAGAACGTATTACAGAAACGGAGCAAGTTATTCAAAAAACGGCCAAAATTTTGTCCGATTTAACGAGTTACACTTCGATTTTGCTTGGACCAGATGTGCGTAAGCATCGAGTCAAACGATTTTCGATTGTGCCATTGTCGAATGATTCGGCAGTAGCCATCATCATTACAGACTCTGGTCATGTTGAAAATCGATTATTTCAATTGCCACACGGGTTAACGGCATCTGATATTGAGAAAATGGTTAACATTTTAAATGAACAGCTGACCGGCGTCCACTTACATGACCTTCAACGTGCACTTGAAAAAGAAACGGCCGCTTTATTAAAGCAGCATATTGGTCGATACGGCGAACTCATGTCTTCTTTTGGGGCAGCAATTACAAGTCCTCAAGAAGAAAAAGTATTCTATGGCGGCAAATCCAAACTGCTTCATCATCCTGAATTTAAAGACTTGCAAAAAGCGCGGGGTTTAATAACGATGATGGATCAAGCAAACCAAATTTCAACGTTGTTTTCACCGAATCAAGCGGGTATTCATATTCGCATTGGTTCTGAAAATACCCTTCTGGAAATGGAAGACTGTAGTGTTATTACAGCGTCCTATACAATTGGGGAAGAACAAATGGGTTCAATTGCTATAATCGGACCAACTAGAATGGATTATCGACGAGTAGTCACTTTATTAGATTTAATGAGTGGCGATTTGTCTCGTGAGTTAACACGGATTTTGCGTGGTTCACGATAAAGAAGGAGGAATAAATTTGTCGCAATCTGAAGAAAAAGAAACTGTTGTAAACAACGAAAACCAAGAAACTGCAACACTTAACGAAGAACAAGATAGCTCTTCCATTGAAGAAATCAATGTTGAAAAGGGCACAGAAGAACCAAGTGAACTTGAATTACTACAACAACAATTAGATGAAGAAACAAACCGTCATTTACGCTTGCGTGCTGATTATGAAAACTTTAAACGCAGAACGCATTTAGACCGTGAAGCGGCGGATAAATATAAAGCACAAAACTTGCTGTCAAATTTATTACCAGTACTCGACAATTTCGAGCGTGCTATGCAAGTTGAAACAGTGTCTGAAGAATCTCAATCTCTTCGTAAAGGTTTAGAAATGGTTTACAAAACACTTGTAGAAGCAACCGAAAGAGAAGGTTTGCAAGTGATTGAAGCAAACGATGTAGTGTTTGATCCAAATCTTCATCAAGCAGTCATGACGGAAACGGATGATACGAAAGAATCAGGTATGATTTTACAAGAGTTGCAAAAAGGGTACAAATACAAAGATCGTGTACTTCGACCATCAATGGTAAAAGTAAACGAATAACATAAACTTTCAATTATCTAGGAGGAAATTATAGAATGAGTAAAATTATCGGTATTGATTTAGGTACAACCAATTCATGTGTAGCAGTTCTTGAAGGTGGAGAACCAAAAGTAATTCCAAATCCAGAAGGTAATCGCACAACACCATCTGTTGTAGCGTTTAAAAATGGCGAACGTCAAGTAGGGGAAGTAGCTAAGCGTCAATCAATTACAAACCCAAACACGATTCAATCGGTTAAACGTCATATGGGTACAGACCATAAAGTAAAAGCTGAAGATAAAGAATACACACCACAAGAAGTTTCTGCTATGATTCTTCAATATTTAAAAGGGTATGCTGAAGATTACTTAGGTGAAAAAGTAACAAGAGCTGTTATCACTGTTCCTGCTTACTTCAACGATGCTGAACGTCAAGCAACAAAAGACGCTGGTCGTATTGCAGGTCTTGAAGTTGAACGTATCATCAACGAACCAACAGCTGCTGCTCTTGCATACGGTTTAGACAAAATGGATCAAGACCAAACAATCTTAGTTTATGACCTTGGTGGCGGTACGTTTGACGTATCGATTTTAGAACTTGGTGATGGTGTATTTGAAGTTAAATCAACTGCCGGCGATAACCGTCTTGGTGGAGATGACTTTGACCAATTACTAATGGATTATTTAGTAACTGAATTCAAAAAAGATAATGGTATTGATTTATCTAAAGATAAAATGGCAATGCAACGTTTGAAAGATGCTGCTGAAAAAGCGAAAAAAGACCTTTCAGGTGTAACTTCAACTCAAGTTTCACTACCATTTATCACTGCTGGTGAATCAGGTCCCCTTCACTTAGAGATTACTTTAAGCCGCACGAAATTTGATGAATTAACGTCTTCTTTAGTTGAACGTACTATGGTACCTACTCGCCAAGCATTAAAAGATGCAGATTTAACACCTGCACAAATCGACAAAGTTATTTTAGTTGGTGGATCTACCCGTATACCAGCTGTACAAGAAGCTATCAAAAAAGAAACTGGTAAAGACGCACATCGTGGTGTTAACCCTGATGAAGTAGTAGCAATGGGTGCAGCAGTACAAGGTGGCGTATTAACTGGGGATGTTAAAGACGTAGTTCTTCTTGACGTGACTCCACTTTCACTTGGTATTGAAACGATGGGTAACGTGTTTACAAAGTTAATCGAACGTAACACGACTATTCCAACGTCTAAATCTCAAACATTTTCAACAGCTGCAGATAATCAACCAGCTGTAGACATTCACGTTCTTCAAGGAGAACGTCCAATGTCAGCAGATAACAAAACATTAGGTCGCTTCCAATTAGCGGATATCCCACCAGCACAACGCGGTGTTCCTCAAATTGAAGTAACATTTGATATTGATAAAAATGGTATTGTAACAGTTAAGGCAAAAGATTTAGGAACACAAAAAGAACAAAATATCACGATTCAATCGAACACAGCTTTAACTGATGAAGAAATTGATCGTATGGTAAAAGAAGCAGAAGCTAACGCGGACGCAGACAAAGCTCGTAAAGAAGAAGCTGAATTGAAAAATGAAGCTGATCAAATGGTCTTCATGACTGAAAAAACATTAAAAGATCTTGAAGGCAAAGTTACTGAAGAAGAGCAAAAACAAGCTGAAGATGCTAAAGCTGAGTTATCAGCAGCACTTGAAGCAGGTAACTTAGAAGACATTCGTACGAAAAAAGACAAATTAAACGAAATCGTGCAAGCTTTGACGATGAAAATGTACGAACAAGCAGCAGCAGAAGCTCAGGGAGCTGAAGGTTCTGAAGGTTCAAAAACAGATGATGGCGTTGTAGATGCTGAATTTGAAGAAGTTAAAGACGACGAAAATAAAGAGAAGTAATTTGTACTAACTAAGACAACCGAAAAGTCAAAGCCTGGACTTCCAGCTTTGGCTTTTTCAATGTCTTTGGCATTGAAGATAACTGCGTGTTACAATATAACGTATCGTGTATTTAACGCTCGCAGTGAGAACACCATCAAAATCAAAAACAATAGCTAATTACCCGAATCGTTGCAACTAATCTAGTTGTCGACTTAATTGAAAGTTTGAGCAGGAGTGTGACGGATGAATAAAAGAGATTATTATGAGGTACTTGGACTAACGAAAAGTGCTTCCAAAGAAGAAATAAAAAAAGCGTATCGTAAATTGTCAAAACAATTCCATCCCGATATTAATAAAGAAGCGGATGCAGTTGATAAATTTAAAGAAATCGCAGAAGCATATGAAATCTTAAGCGATGATCAAAAGAAATCACAATATGATCAATTTGGTCATGCTAATCCGAATCAGGGATTTGGTGGCGGCGGAGCTGATGGTTTTGGATTTGATGATATCTTTAGTTCATTCTTTGGCGGTGGAGGGTCTCGCAGACGTGACCCGAATGCACCGCGTAAAGGTGAAGATCTTCAATATTCAATGACGATTGATTTCGAAGAAGCTGTATTTGGTAAAGAAACAGAGATCGAAATTCCAAGAGATGAAACATGTGAAACATGTAAAGGAAACGGTGCCAAACCTGGTACTACACCTGAAACATGTCATCACTGTCAAGGGACAGGACAACTAAACGTGACACAAGATACTCCGTTTGGCCGGATGGTTAATCGCCGAGCTTGTCATCATTGCCAAGGTTCAGGGAAAATCATTAAAGTAAAATGTGGTACTTGCCATGGGCAAGGTAAAGTCACAAAACGCAAAAAGATTAAGGTTACGATTCCAGCAGGTGTGGATGACGGGCAACAATTACGCGTTACAGGACAAGGGGAACCAGGTAAAAATGGCGGACCTTCCGGTGACTTATATGTTGTATTCCGCGTAAAACCACATGATCGCTTTGAACGTGATGGAGATGACATTTATTTCGAACTGAAATTAACTTTCCCGCAAGCGTCTTTAGGGGATGAAGTTGAAGTACCAACTGTTAATGGTAAAGTGAAGTTAAAAATTCCAGCGGGTACTCAATCTGGAACGACTTTCCGTTTAAAAGGAAAAGGCGTAAAAAATGTTCATGGATACGGCATGGGTGATCAACATGTAGTAGTAAAAGTCATGACACCATCTAAACTAACAGAAAAACAAAAACAACTACTGCGAGATTTTGCTGAAATAAGTGGCGATATTCCGGAAGAACAAGGTAGTTCATTATTTGATAAAATTAAACGCACAATCAAAGGTGATTAAGGAGTTGACGCAGGTGAAATGGTCAGAGCTATCTATTCATACGACACATGAAGCAGTAGAAGCAGTTTCGAATGTTTTGCACGAAGCAGGAGCAAGTGGTGTGGTTATTGAGGATTCAATGGAATTTGCACGCGAACGTCAAGATATGTTTGGTGAAATTTATGCATTAAATCCTAATGACTTCCCAGCTGAAGGAGTTATTCTTAAAGCTTATTTACCTGTTAGTAGTTTTTTAGGTGAAACCGTGGAAGAAGTGAAGCTCGCGATCAACAACCTTAGCAACTATGGTATCAACGTAGGTGAAAACGAAGTGATGATTAGTGAAGTAAATGAAGAAGAATGGGCGACTGCGTGGAAGAAATATTATCACCCAGTAAAAATTTCAGAACGTTTTACAATCGTTCCTACTTGGGAAACCTATGAACCAGTTTCAACCGATGAACTAATTATTGAACTTGATCCGGGAATGGCGTTTGGAACAGGGACTCATCCTACGACAGTAATGTGTTTACAAGCACTTGAAAAGACAGTCAAATCAGGCGACTATGTAACTGACGTTGGAACTGGATCAGGTGTTTTGGCTATTGGAGCTGCATTACTCGGCGCTAAACATGTGCATGCACTTGATTTAGACGAAGTAGCAGTGCGTTCAGCAAAAATTAATGTCAAATTAAATAAAGTCCAGCAGGTTGCTAATGTTGTTCATGGCAATTTGCTAGATACTGTTGAACAACAATCTGACGTCGTTGTAGCAAACATACTAGCTGAAATAATTATGTCATTTACAAACGATGCATTCCAAGTAGTAAAAGAAGGCGGAATGTATATCACCTCTGGTATCATTGGAGCGAAAAAAGAGGATGTTAAGCAATCCCTTGAAGCTGCTGGATTTGTCATTGTAGAAGTAATGATGATGGAAGACTGGGTTACCATACTTTCGAAAAAACCGGAAAAGGAATAAAATAACAATGCAAAGATATTTTATTCCTCAACCATTTATTGAAGGAATTTCAGTAATTTCAGGTGATGACGCCAAACACATTCAAAAAGTGATGCGCATGCAAATTGGCAACTCGATTATTGCTGTGACTGAAGGTCAAGCTTTTGAGGCAATTATTGAGGATTTTATTGGCCAAGATGTTCGCATAAAAAAATCATCTGATTTTTTACGTTCCAATGAATTGCCGAAAAAGGTAACAATTTGTTGTGGATTGCCTAAAGGTGAAAAACTAGACTTGATTACTCAAAAAGCAACAGAGCTTGGCATGCATGAATTGATCCTTTTTGAAGCGGAACGCTCCATTGTGAAATGGGATGCCCAAAAAGGGAGCAAAAAACAACAACGCTTGCAAAAAATTGCCAAAGAAGCTGCTGAGCAATCACATCGAAATGTTGTACCAACCATCCATAATATTTTATCTTTTAAAGAGTTACTTAAGCAGTCAACAAATTACGATGTTTTGTTTGTGGCTGATGAAGAAGATGCAAAACTAGAAAAAAGAACTCGGTTTGTAGAAACATTATCTAAAATAGATGATAAACAATCCATTCTTGTCATTTTCGGTCCAGAAGGCGGTCTATCACGAAAAGAAATAGATGCCTTAATAAATCATGGTTTTCATACTATTTCTCTAGGACCAAGAATACTGAGAGCGGAGACGGCACCACTCTATGTACTTTCTGCAATTTCTTATCAATTTGAATAACAGATTTATTCTGCAAAGTATAATGGTAATCAATCCAGTGCATTCTTAATGTACTGGACTTTTTTAATGAAATGATATGTGAATCATGGTAAAATGAAGAGGTACGGACAACTTCCGAAAGGGTGACACCATTTGACTACAAATATTGCGTCAATGATCGATCATACATTATTAAAACAAGATGCTACAAAAGAGCAAGTTGAAAAATTATGTGCAGAAGCTAAAGAATATTCATTTGCATCTGTCTGTGTAAATCCAACATGGGTAAAAACGTCTGCTGAACTATTAACAGGAACTCCTGTCAAAGTATGTACAGTTATTGGTTTCCCACTTGGTGCATCTACTCCTGAGACGAAAGCATTTGAAACAACAGATGCAATCAACAATGGCGCTGGTGAAATCGACATGGTATTAAATGTAGGGGCTTTGAAATCTCAAGACCTTGATTTAGTTAAACGCGACCTTGAAGCAGTGGTAAATGCTGCAAAAGGAAAAGCAATCGTAAAAGTTATTTTAGAAAATTGTTTGTTATCAAAAGAAGAAATTAAAGTAGCAAGCCAACTTTCTAAAGATGCTGGAGCAGATTTCGTGAAAACTTCAACTGGGTTTTCAACCGGTGGAGCAACATTTGAAGACGTTGCATTAATGCGTGAAGTAGTAGGGCCGGACCTAGGTGTGAAAGCATCTGGAGGCGTTCGTAGCTTAGAAGATGTTCAAAAAATGATCGAAGCAGGAGCTACTAGAATCGGTGCAAGCTCTGGCGTTCAAATCATGCAAGGCTTAACTTCTAATTCAGACTATTAATTATTGAATATGTATTGACCAAAATGATATGATACGATATAATTTTGGAGTACATAACACTAGGTTATGTACGACGTGTGTTCGGAGGGAGGGAAAAAGAGATGTCAAAAACTGTCGTTCGCAAAAACGAATCGCTTGAAGATGCTCTTCGCCGCTTCAAACGTACTGTTTCTAAAAGTGGAACAATACAAGAGGTAAGAAAACGCGAGTTTTATGAAAAACCAAGTGTAAAACGTAAAAAGAAATCAGAAGCTGCGCGTAAGCGTAAATTCTAATTTTCCAACTTTACGATGGCTTGAATCGCGATTTTCATGGTAACCAAGCGTAAAGCGTAACAAGAAATCAGAAGATGCGCGTAAACGTTAGTGATCAATTCCTTTAATCCCTACGTTCATAACACGTACTACTTGATGACTAAAGTAAGCTAATATGTAAGCCGAGAAATCTATTGATTTCTTGGCTTATTTTATTTTATTTGAATAATAGAGATGTAGAATGAAGGGTTGAATATCATCTTAAGATGAATAAAAACTCTGAATGGGCGGAAATAGAGTGTGAGTGGTCGCAAAGTACAAATCGCCAATCACACCATACATAAACGACTAAATATAACAACCTTCACTAATTTTCGCGTTTTTTCCTCGATTTTCGCTATGTAAATAATCATATTAATTCAACTTATTATGAAACTTTTTATCTAGTCATCCGTAGATACTAATGAAAGCCGATTTGTCACATAGATAAGGAGGACGTTATGAAGTGGACACGGGTTATTAGTGGCTATTTATTGCTCTTAATTGCTGTTTTATTAGTCTTGCCAAGCTTGCCCATTAGTGCCAGTTCGTCAGAAGTTTACCGTATCCCAGTTAAAAATGAAGTTGAAAAAGGATTATATGCCTTCTTGCAACGAGCTTTTGAAGAAGCGGAAGCAGCGGGAGCAGAGGTCGTTATTTTAGATATCGACACGCCAGGTGGGTTTGTAGATACTGCAGGTGATATCGGGAAGCTAATGGATGATACTCCATTAACCACAATTGCTTTTATTAATAATGATGCCTTATCTGCTGGTGCTTTTATTGCACTACATGCTGATGAAATTTATATGGTGCCGAGTGGACGTATCGGAGCAGCTGCAGTTATTGATGGTGCAGGAAATGCGGCAGAAGATAAAGCTGTAAGCGCTTGGTCTACAGCCATGATAACAGCAGCTGAGTCATCTAATCGCAATCCTGAATATGCCCTTGCCATGGCAGATAAATCAGTAGATTTACCTGAGTACCGTGCCCCAGAAGGGAAACTGTTAACTTTATCAGCTAACGAAGCGTTAAAAGTGAGGTATTCAGAGGGAACTGTTGCATCTTTCGAAGAATTAATCACAAAATTAGATCTTTCGGAGGCGAAAGTCACTTCATTAAATGAAACGTTTGCAGAAAAAGTGGCGCGCTTTGTGACAAATCCTATTATCGTACCTATTCTATTGTCCATCGCCAGTTTAGGGCTAATTGTCGAGCTGTACTCTCCAGGTTTCGGGGTAGCTGGCACAATGGGGTTATCTGCCCTTGGATTATTCTTCTTTGGTCATTTGGTGGCAGGGCTTGCTGGGTATGAATCGATTATTCTCTTTATGATCGGTGTGGCATTCATTATCGCTGAACTTTTCCTACCAGGGGCAATTGCAGGTATAATAGGTTTAGCGTTAATTATTGGTAGTATACTTCTTGCGGGAGGCAATGTGGTTCATATGGGAATATCCGTATTAATCGCGTTAATCGTCGCAATTGTAGGAATGGTGATTATCATGAAATTCTTTGGAAAGAATATCAAGTTTTTTGACAAGATAATTTTGACTGATGCAACCGATACAGAACATGGTTATGTATCAAACGTCAACCGTTATGAATTAGTAGGCAGGATAGCGGTAAGCATGACACCTCTTCGTCCTTCGGGAACGATTATGTTGGATGGTGAACGAATTGATGCAGTCACTGAAGGTGGCTATATTGATTCGAAAAAAGCAGTAAAGATTATTAAAGTTGAAGGCTCTCGTACAGTCGTACGTGAGGTCAAAGAAGGGGAGGAATAAACATGATTGAAGGTATTACAGGAGGCACAATTGGTGTTGTAGTTGCCATTATTGCCGCATTTATTCTATTGTCGATTTTCTTTACGTTTGTACCAATCGCATTATGGATATCTGCAGTAGCAGCTGGAGTGAAAATTAGCATATTTACATTAGTGGGGATGAGACTACGTCGTGTTATTCCATCACGTATCGTTAACCCATTAATTAAAGCACATAAAGCAGGTATTACAGTTACAAATAATCAACTAGAAAGTCACTATTTAGCTGGTGGTAATGTTGACCGCGTTGTAAATGCATTAATTGCGGCTCACAGAGCAAATATTGATCTACCATTTGAACGTGCAGCAGCAATTGATTTAGCTGGCCGTGATGTATTAGAAGCTGTCCAAATGTCGGTTAACCCTAAGGTGATAGAAACGCCTTTTATCGCGGGTGTTGCAATGAATGGTATTGAAGTAAAGGCAAAAGCACGTATTACGGTTCGTGCAAATATTGATCGTTTAGTCGGTGGAGCTGGGGAAGAAACAATCGTAGCTCGTGTTGGTGAAGGGATTATATCAACAATCGGTTCTAGTGAAAATCATAAAAGAGTACTAGAAAACCCAGATATGATTTCTCAGACTGTTTTATCAAAAGGTCTTGATTCGGGTACTGCTTTTGAAATCTTATCGATCGATATCGCCGATGTGGATATAGGTAAAAACATTGGTGCGGAACTACAAACGGAGCAAGCCGAAGCAGATAAGAAAATTGCACAAGCAAAAGCTGAAGAACGTCGCGCAATGGCTGTAGCAACTGAACAAGAAAATATTGCTAAAGTTCAAGAAATGCGTGCAAAAGTAGTTGGTGCAGAAGCTGAAATTCCACTTGCTATGGCAGAAGCATTACGTGAAGGTAATATTGGTGTAATGGATTATATGAATTACAAAAATCTTCAAGCTGATACAAGTATGCGTGATTCGATTAGTAAAATCGGTGGCGATAAATCAAAGACTGATCTAACGAAAGATTAATCCGGATCAGGAAGCCCTTGAAGGAGGGAGTTAACAGTGGAAGTTATCATTATTGCGATTATTGGATTTATCATTAGTGCGATTTCTAAACGTAAAAATCCAGATGATGGTGGCGGAAAAACAAAGCCTTTCTTGCCAAATCAGACAAATCAACGATCGACAAAAAAACTCGAAGATTACGCTAAAGAAATTTACGGCGATGTTCAAAAGCAAATTTCTGAAAGACAGGTACCACGAACAAACACAAAACCTGATGTTATTAGTCAAATGGAACAAGTGAAAAATTTACCGTCAGACCAGCCGATGACTGATGATCAACGAGCTGCAAGACGTCCAGGAAGACTTTCAGCGCATCAATCAGCTGATTTTGTTCGCAATAAGTCAACTGATCCAATTAATCTTGTACCAACAACTGAAGATCAATTGCGACAAGCGATTATTTTCTCGGAGATTCTAGCACCTCCAAAATCTAAACGATAACTCATGACCTTCTCTCAATCAGCATATGCTGATTGTAAGGAGGTCTTTTATTTGTTAAACAATCATCTTCAACTGACTCCATTTATACATATTGACAACTTTGATAACATCCGTGTTAATGGACCTTTTGAATTAATACAATTAAGTCCCCATTTATGTCAACTTAGTGGAAATGGATATACGCTGACGATTGAATCAATAGACACAGTTATTAATTCCATGAATGTAGAAGAAATTACGATAAAGGTCCGCAACTTGAAACGACTTGAGCTGCGGAAAATGGATATGGATTGATGGTCAAAAACGGACGAAAAATCACTTGCCAAATTAAGACTCATGATCGGTTATATCCATTTCTTCATACACTCAAAGAAAACAAAGTTTACATAATAAAATTATCCACTACAAAATCAAGTGCTACATTTACCATCTATGAAAAAGATTTATCAATTGTTCGTAAAATTCGAAAACAATATAAGTTGCCGATTCATATTACAAGACCCGATACAGATCAAATCATCCAATTTCAATGGAGTATGCTTTTGGGGTTATTCGGATTTATTATCATTCCATATATCTGTTCTTTATTCTTGTGGCAAATTTCAATTGATGATTTTTCTGATGAAAGGCAGGTTAGACTTGAACAGGAACTACATGATTTAAAAGTTGATGAAAAAAAATTGCTGACTAGTTTGGTTAGCGATGCGAAAATAAGACAAGTATTATTAGCAAATAACCATGATCTTTCCTGGATTCATATTAAAAGGACTGGCTCTAAACTGAATATTACTTCTGTTCCAGCTCCTATCATCTTTCGAGAACCAACCGATAATAAGGTTCCTTCAAATTTAGTAGCACTAAGAAGAGGTGTTATCACACATTATGATCTACGCTCTGGCGAACGTGTAGCGCCACTTCACTCAACCGTGAAAAATGGAGATATGTTGGTAACTGGGGTATTGAAACAAGGAAAGAAATATTTGCTTGTCGGTGCAGAAGGCAAAGTGTTTGCCGATTTTTGGTACGAAACTTCTTTTGAATTACCAACTAAGATTGTTTACGACAAATTCATATCAGAAGAAGTGAAAATACTTCAAGTTTCATCACCATGGAAAAAGTTTAAAAAAGAACCAAGTAAAGACCATTTTATCGAGTTATGTAAAAGCGTTTTTGAAATCGAGCATCAAACCATTGTTGAAAAAGTAACAGTTAAAGTAACTGAACAATGGATTGAAGAAGCATTTATGCCAATGCTAAGATTGAGAACTGCTTCTGGATTGTCGCCAAAAGGGAAAATTAAGGATGAAAAGATTTTACACATGACGTGGACAAATGATACAGTAAAAGGGAAAGTATTGTACTATGTGAACGATAACATCGCAGGTAAAAGACCTATTCATCAAGGAGACTGAGTATGCAGGAAGAACAATTGACGGAATTACATGTTCAAGACCCAAATGAAGCCATCTTACTGCTCGGAATTTCAGATGGTAATATGAAATTGATTGAACAAGAGTTAGGCGTTCAAGTCATCACCAGAGGCGAATCAATTCGTCTGGTTGGAGAATTAGAAAAAACTGCAACTGCAAAAATATTAATTGAACAACTATTAAAAGTCATTCGAAAAGGTATTAATATTAACCAAAGAGATGTTAGTACAGCTTTAGAAATGAATAGCGCTGGAACTATAGAATATTTTGCTGAACTATATGATGAAGAAATTGCAAGGAATGTAAAAGGTAAAGCCATTCGTGCCAAAACAATAGGCCAACGAGAATATATTCAAGCTATGCGTCACAAAGATTTAGTCTTTTGTATAGGTCCTGCAGGTACAGGTAAAACATATTTAGCTGTAGTGTTAGCAACACAAGCATTAAAAAATGGTCATGTGAAACGAATCATATTAACTCGACCAGCTGTTGAAGCAGGAGAGAGCTTGGGCTTCCTACCAGGAGACTTGAAAGAAAAAGTAGATCCATACTTACGTCCATTATATGATGCACTTCATGATGTGCTAGGAACTGAGCAGACAGCTCGTTTTTTAGAAAGAGGAACAATTGAAATTGCGCCTCTTGCCTATATGCGTGGCCGTACATTAGATGACGCGTTTGTCATTTTAGACGAAGCTCAAAATTCGACTAAAGCTCAAATGAAAATGTTTTTAACTCGCTTAGGCTTTGGATCTAAAATGGTCATTACCGGAGATAAAACTCAAATCGATTTACCTCCGCGTATTGAATCTGGTCTAAAAGTGGCTGAGAAAATTTTGTCTAATGTCAGTGGCATACACTTTCAAATGCTCGAGCAAGGGGACGTTGTCCGACATCCGCTCGTTGCAAAAATTATTCAAGCATATGAGGAACAGCAGTCTGAATAAGGCTGCTGTTTTTTTTATATTTATTGTAAGGTTGTTTGAATATATTACTCTATTACATAGTGTCGTTTATCATCTTCTATAGTTACCCATTTCACCTAATATTTTGCGCAATTCTTCAATGTTTTACAATATACGGTGTAATGATTGAAAATTCTTGATATGATAAGAGGTAGAAGATGGGGTGATGCAGTGAATAGCTGGTTTAGAAAAATGCAGTCACTAGTGGGCTACCGAACTTTTACTTATTTAACGATTGTGATAACAGGATTACTCCTATTCTTACTCCTTATTAATGATGTGCGTCCCGAAAAATATGACATCAAACAGTTTGACTTATCACAAGATACTATTCGTTCAGTGAAAACTGTGGAGGACCCTGTTAAGACGGAAGAAGAACGTGTTCGAGCTGCTTCTGAAGTCACGAGTGTCTATCAATTCTCAGAAGAAATTGGGAAAAATCGTGCCGCAATCGTCACTTCCGTTTTTGATTATGTATTGGAAGTGAAAACAGAGACAGATGGAGAAAAGTTTCCAATCGAAGAACAAGTAAATATGTTGAAGAAAAACTTACTTGTCCTTGAAGAAGAAGGGGAAGGTATTCGTTTTTCAGATGATGCACTTCTGACATTACTAGGTGCAGATAGTACTATTTTAACCAATTTACGAGACTCGATTACAACGTCTATTCGAGATATCATGAGTAAGCCAATTCGTTCTGAACAAGTAGCATCTGCAAAAAACGAAATAGAAAAACGAATTCGAAGCAATTCAGCTATCCCTGGGAGTATCTTACCTACTGCCGTGTTAATCGGTCGGTATGGTATTAATGAAAATGAAACGTTAAATGAAGAGTTAACAGAAGCAAGAATTGCTCAAGCTAGAGAAAGTATTGAACCAACCAAGATACTGCAAGGACAAGTAATCGTTCAAGAAGGTCAAGTAATTGATCGAGAAGTGTATCGACAACTTGGAGTAGTTGGTATGTTAACTAATCAATCTTCATTAAAACCTATTTTTGGATTAATCCTTTTTATCGGGCTTTGTATGTGGCTCGTATTTATGCAAGTATCAAAATGGAGAACAGATAAAGATGAGAGACAATCTGCGTTAACGGTAGTAATGCTCATATTAATTCTTTCTGTGGTAGGCATGAAATTAATAAATTTAGTGTCTGGTAATTTTGATGTCTCCATTGCGTTCTTATTTCCAACTGCCCTAGCACCCATGCTCGTCCGTTCCTTAATTAATGAACGCTTTGCCATATTAACAGCATTTTTAACAGCTGCTGTAGCAGGTATTGTTTTCCAAGAAGGATATTCTGTTGTATTTCAAATGGAAATCACCCTATATATCCTGTTTGGTGGATTGGCAGGCTTATATGTCATTCAAGGCGCTGAAAAACGGTCGCACTTGTTACAAACGAGTATGAGTGTCGTTGGTGTTAATGTTGCGTTCATGTCATTTTATTTACTTATGACTCAGTCAGACTACGGAGTAAGTGAACTTCTCTTTTATGGCATTGCTGCAGTCACATCTGGTTTATTATCAGGTGCACTGACGATTGGTTTATTACCTTTCTTTGAATCTGCTTTTGGGTTGATATCTGCCATGAAGCTTATTGAACTTTCAAATCCAAATCATCCTTTATTGAAAAAAATCTTAACGGAAACGCCAGGAACTTACCATCATAGTGTTATGGTTGCTAATTTAGCAGACGCAGCCTGTGAATCTATTGGTGCAGATGGATTACTTGCACGTGTGGGTTGTTATTATCACGATATTGGCAAAACCAAACGACCAGGATTTTTTATCGAGAATCAAATGAGTCATACAAACCCTCATGATTCCTTGCCTCCTGAAACAAGTCGAGATATTATATTATCTCATGGCAATGACGGTGCAAAATTACTACAAAAGTATAAAATGCCGAAAGAAATTATTGATATTGCTCAACAACATCACGGAACTTCTTTATTGAAATATTTTTATCACAAGGCAAAAGAGGATGGGAAATTAGTAAAAGAAGAAGAATATCGGTATGCAGGACCAAAACCACAAAAGAAAGAAACAGCCATCATTGCTATTGCTGATAGCGTTGAAGCTGCGGTAAGATCTATGAAACAGCCAACAGCAGAGAAAATAAAAGAGATTGTCCAATCAATCATCAAAGATAAATTACACGATGGTCAGTTCGATGAATGTGATTTAACGTTAAAAGAGCTCAGAACAGTCGAACGTGTTTTGTGTGAAACGTTGAATGGTATCTTCCATTCTCGGATTGAATACCCACAATAAAGGAGAATTTTCATGTACTTAACTTTGGATTTAAACGATGAAACGCAGTCTTTATCAACTGATAATTTACATTTAATTGAAAAAATGTTGCACCATGCTGCAGAAGCTCAAGGAATTGAAGCCGGTAGCGAATTGTCAGTAACTTTTGTTAATAATGAAGAAATTCAGCAAATAAACAATGAATACAGAGGAAAGAATGTACCTACGGATGTAATTTCATTTGCAATGGAAGAACTCGGGGAAGGCGAAATTGCCATTAACGTAGAAGGTGCACCACGTATGCTTGGGGATATCATTATTTCCGTCGAACGGGCAAAAGAACAAGCGGTAGATTATGGACATAGTGAAGAGAGAGAATTGGGTTTTCTCGCTATTCACGGTTTCTTACATTTACTAGGCTATGACCATATGGAAGAAGAAGATGAAAAAGAAATGACTGAAAAACAAGAGGCAATTCTGCAATCTTTTGGATTGAGACGTGAACAGGATGAAAAACAATAATTTTTTTGAATCGTTTAAGTATGCTTATGAAGGAATGATTCACGCAAGTAAGGGAGAACGGAATTTTCGTTTCCACTTATTTGCAGCTTTTATTGTAATGATCGCTGGGATTTTCAGTGGTATTTCAATGAATGAATGGATTATTTTAATTTTATGTATTTCAGGAATGTTAAGCTTAGAATTAATCAATTCTGCTTTAGAACGAGTAGTTGATTTAGCATCACCTGAAATACATGATTTCGCTAAGCAAGCAAAGGATATGGGTGCTGCTGCAGTTCTTGTATTTGCCTGTGCAAGTGCTATAATCGGAATACTCATCTTTTTACCTAAGTGGATGGAAATATTTAATTGAGGTGTTTGAATAGTGGAAATGATACAATTAATGGAAGAATCTAAAATCGCACGCGAAAATGCGTACGTACCATATTCGAAATTTAAAGTTGGCGCTGCTTTATTGACGAAAGAAGGAAAAGTTTATCACGGTTGTAATATTGAAAATGCAGCTTATAGCATGACAAACTGTGCAGAGCGTACAGCGATGTTTAAAGCGGTTTCTGAAGGCGAACGTAACTTTTCTTCACTTGCAGTTGTAGCAGACACAGATGGCCCAGTATCGCCTTGTGGAGCTTGCCGTCAAGTAATTGCAGAGTTTTGTGAACCAAATATGCCTGTTTATTTAATCAATTTAAAAGGAGATGTACAGGAAACGACAGTTGCCCAACTGTTACCTGGTGCATTTTCTCCGGAGGATTTAGCCTATGCTGGAAGCAAATAAAGGATACAAATCAGGATTTATTTCAATCATTGGTCGTCCTAATGCTGGTAAATCAACGTTCTTAAATAAAGTAATCGGACAAAAAATTGCGATTATGAGTGATAAACCGCAAACGACAAGAAATAAAGTTCAAGGTGTTTTAACGACAGATAAACAGCAAATTATTTTTATCGATACACCAGGGATTAATGAGCCTAGACATAAACTAGGCGACTTTATGTTGAAAGTGGCTAAAAACACACTACGTGAAGTGGATGCCATTTTATTGATGGTGGATTCTGTAGATCGAATTGGGAAACAAGATCGATATATTTTAGAGATGTTAAAAGGGAATGAAACTCCTGTATTTTTAGTGATGAATAAAATTGATCTAATTCATCCGGATAAATTATTGAGTGTCACGGAAGCTTTCCGCAAAGAATACGATTTTGCAGACGTTATCCCAATCTCCGCTTTAGAAGGAATTAATATCGATGGGTTACTTGAAGTGTTAACAAAACATTTGCCAGAAGGACCTCAATATTACCCTGCTGATCAAGTAACAGATCATCCTGAACGTTTTATCATTTCGGAATTAATTCGTGAGAAAGTACTTCACTTAACTCATGAAGAAATTCCTCATTCGATTGCAGTCGTAATTGAGAAAATTAAAAGAGAAGAAGATAGTGAAAAGATTCGTGTGACAGCGACTATTATGGTTGAGCGTGAGTCACAAAAAGGGATGGTCATCGGCAAAAAGGGAGCACTTTTAAAAGAAGTAGGTATGCGTGCTCGTAAAGATATAGAAATGTTATTAGGAAGCAAAGTATTCCTTGAGTTGTGGGTGAAAGTTCAAAGAGACTGGCGTAACAAACAAGTCCATTTACGCGATTTTGGATTCCGTGACGACGAGTATTAATAAGGGGCGTGTGGGCAGTTGCTGAATCGTATAGAAGGCATTGTCTTAAAAACGCAAGATTATGGGGAAGCCAATAAAATAGTCACTCTTTTCTCACAAGAGGGTGGCAAAATTACAGCGATGGCCAGGGGTGCGAAAAAACCTGCAAGTCGCTTGGCTGCAATTACCCAACCTTTTACACATGGCTCTTTTTTAATTCAACAGGGTCGTGGAATGGGGACTATGCAACAAGGCGAACAAGTGGAATCTTATCGACATATTCGTCAAGATATTGAAGCGACTGCTTATGCAAGCTTTATCGTGGAATTGATTGATCGAGCAGTGGATGATCGAACTCCACAACCTTCCATATTTAATTTACTGCAACATGCATTACATGCAATCTCAGATGAATATGATCCTGAAGCTATTGCTTTATTTGTGGAATGGAAAATGTTGCCAGTCACTGGTATTTATCCAACCTTACATCAATGTACAAATTGTGGTGCAACGGAAGGTGAATTCGCATTTTCATTCCAACAAATCGGTTTCCTATGTCATCGCTGTTTTAGTATTGATCGATATATTATTCGTTTAACTCCTGCGCAAGTTAAGCTCATACGAACGTTTTATACAGTACCGATTGAGCAAGTAGGGAAGTTAACATTAAAAAAAGAAACGAAAACATTTATTAAAAAGATTGTACGAACTATTTATGAAGAACAAACTGGTATTCGGTTAAAGACGCGGTCATTTATTGATCAGCTAGATCGTTCACCGCAATATTTCCCTAAAAAAGAAAATCCGTCTACTGCTCCTGAAGAAGGAGTGTAGACGGATTTTTTTATTCGTTTACCTTAAAACTCTAAGTGTTTTTCGATATATGCTTTTACATCAATAATTGGCATACGTGTTTGTTCCATTGAGTCGCGATGACGAACCGTTACTTGACCGTCTTCTACTGAATCAAAGTCATACGTAATACAGAAAGGTGTACCAATTTCATCTTGTCGTCGGTACCGTTTACCAATTGATTGAGAATCATCATAATCCACCATGAACGATTTGCTTAACTCAGCAAATACTCCGTTAGCGCCTTCAGCTAATTTTTTTGATAAAGGCAAAATTGCTGCTTTTACAGGAGCTAAAGCGGGATGGAATCTTAAAACAGTACGTTTATCGTCGCCTTCAAGAGCTTCTTCTGCATAAGCATCACACAAGAAAGCAAGTGTAACACGGTCTGCACCTAGTGATGGTTCGATACAGAAAGGTACATAGCGTTCGTTTGTAATAGGATCGATATAATTAAAATCTTCACCTGAATGTTCCATATGACGTTTTAAATCGAAATCGGTGCGGTCTGCAATTCCCCATAACTCGCCCCAACCGAATGGGAATTTATATTCCACATCTGTTGTAGCAGAAGCGTAGTGAGACAGTTCTTCTACATCATGATCACGTAAACGAATGTTATCTTCAGTTAAACCTAAGTTTAATAACCAGTTCTTACAATAATCGCGCCAGTAAGCGAACCATTCTAAGTCTTCACCTGGTTTACAGAAGAACTCAAGTTCCATTTGCTCAAATTCACGTGTTCTGAACGTAAAGTTACCTGGTGTAATTTCATTTCTAAAACTTTTACCAATTTGTGCAATACCAAAAGGCATTTTTTTACGCATTGAACGTTGAACATTTTTGAAGTTAACAAAAATTCCTTGCGCTGTTTCTGGACGTAAGTAAATATCGTTTGATGATGCTTCAGTTACACCTTGAGAGGTTTTAAACATCAAATTAAATTGGCGAATATCTGTAAAATCTTGCGCGCCGCAATCTGGACAAGTGATAGAATGTTCGCTAATTAGTTCTTGCATCTTTTCAAAAGAAAGGCCATCAACAATCATTTCGATTCCTTTAGTTTCAAGTGCATCTTCAATTAACTTATCAGCCCGGTGACGTGCTTTACATTTTTTACAATCAATCATTGGGTCGTTAAAGTTTCCAATATGACCAGAAGCTGACCATACTTTTGGGTTCATTAAGATAGCAGCGTCCACTCCAACATTGTATGGAGATTCTTGAACGAATTTGCGCCACCATGCTTTTTTGATGTTGTTCTTAAGTTCAATTCCTAGTGGACCATAATCCCATGTGTTGGCTAAGCCACCGTAAATATCTGATCCAGGAAATACAAAACCTCTGTGTTTCGCTAAACTTACTACTTTTTCCATTGTGATTGTCATGAAAAATCCCTCCAAAATAAAAATAGCACTCGTCCCCGGACAATAAATGTCCGGGGACGAGTGCATAATACCCGCGGTTCCACCCCAGTTAACTGCAAACTGATTTGCAATTCACTTTCAAAAAATCATGACTCCAGGACGCCTTTTCGTGTTCGATGCAGACTTTCACTGTCTCTGCTCGCTTAAGTGAACATTACTTATTTTCCTATCTTCGTCTATATAATTGAATACACTATAACATACTACTGTGAAAAGCACCACTTAGGCAATACACTAGATAACACTACTTAAATAGTATATAATAATGAACATTGAGTATAACACATTTTTGAGGCGGTGAGTCCGATCGAACTCAACAAACGTCAAGAGGAAATTTTGGTAATTGTTAAAGGAAATGGTCCGATTACGGGAGAACAAATTGCAGAACGATTGAATTTAACAAGATCTACATTACGACCTGATTTAGCGATTTTAACGATGGCTGGTTTCTTAGATGCAAGACCACGAGTGGGATATTTTTACTCAGGTAAAAAAACTGGTCAAGCTGTTACGGATAGCATGATGAATATGAAAGTAAGAGACTTTCAGTCAATTCCGATTGTTGTTGCCGAAGATATGACGGTTTACGATGCAATTTGTCATATGTTCTTAGAAGATGTAGGCACATTGTTTGTTGTTGATAAAAATGCGTATTTAACTGGAGTATTATCAAGAAAAGATTTACTTCGCACGAGCTTAGGTCAACAGGATTTACATAAAATTCCCGTTCATATTATTATGACCAGGATGCCTAATATTACGTTTTGCTTCAAACATGATTCATTACTTCATGCGGCGAAGAAATTAATAGATAAACAGATTGACGCTTTACCAATTGTAAAAGAACATCCAGATGGATTTGAAGTAATTGGCCGAATTACAAAAACTAATATTACAGGTGCTTTTCTGTCATTAGCAGAAAATCACGATTTGTGAGGTGATAAAACCATGAAAAAACTGCATATATTTATTGTTTCGGATTCAGTTGGAGAAACAGGTGAATTAGTTGCGAAAGCAGCTGTTAGCCAGTTTAGACCTGGTTTGCAAAACACATCATTAAAACGTTTACCCCATATAGAAACGATTGATCATGTAATTGAAATTGTCCATCTAGCAAAAAATCAACAAGCAATTATTTTATTTACACTAGTTAAAAAAAAAATGCGAGCAACTATGAAAAAAGAGTGTGCTAAACATGGCGTTCGATTCATTGATCTAATGGGTCCTCTTATGGTTACTCTAGAAGAAGAATTAAATGAAATACCATTTGAAGAACCAGGTCTAGTCCGTAAACTTGATGACGACTATTTTAAAAAAATAGAAGCGATTGAGTTTGCTGTAAAATATGATGATGGTCGTGACCCAAGAGGTTTATTATTGGCGGATATCGTTTTAATTGGGGTTTCGCGAACTTCTAAAACACCTTTATCTCAATATTTAGCCCATAAACGCTATAAGGTCGCAAATGTTCCTCTTGTACCAGAAGTAGAGCCTCCAGAAGAACTATTTAAAGTAGACCCTGAGAAATGTTTCGGTCTCGTGATTTCTCCTGACAAGCTAAATTCCATCAGGAAAGAACGTTTAATTGCATTAGGATTAAATGATGATGCAAGCTACGCCAAATTAGATCGTATTAAACAAGAAATCGTTCATTTTGAAAAAGTTGCCTCTCGAATTGGATGTCAAGTCATTGATGTTACGAATCGCGCTGTAGAAGAAACAGCAAATGTGATTTTAAACAAAATCCAGTAAGGAAAAACCATCCCGATGTTGGGAAGGTTTTTTCTTTTGAAAAGACAATTTTTTTGTAGATTTTTTCATGCAAACGTTTTATAATGAAAAATTGTGGTAAAAATATTTAATAAGAGTTGTCATTTCTCAAGTTTTTTATATTTTTGTCGAAACTTGCAGGATTTTCTTCAACTATCTCGAATTCAATATATAGCCTATAAAGATGGTGATGATTACGTGCAAAGAATTCCTGAAGAAACGATTGAACAAATTCGCACAAGCAATGATGTAGTGGATGTCATTAGTGAATATGTTCAGTTGACGAAACGTGGACGAAACTGGTTTGGTCTTTGCCCTTTCCATGGTGAACAGACACCTTCGTTTTCTGTTTCTCAAGACAAGCAAATCTTTCATTGTTTTGGATGTGGGGCTGGAGGAAATGCCATTACCTTTGTAATGGATATAGACAATCTTTCTTTCCAAGAAGCTTTAAGTAAGTTGGGTTCCCGTGTGGGTATTGATATCGATATCGAACCACAAACTGGTGATACCACAACAATTTCTAAAGATGAAACACGTATGAAAGAAGCACATACTTTTGCGATGAATTATTATCACCACTTGCTACTAAATACTGAAGAAGGAGAAAAAGCCCTTCAATATTTAGAAGAAAGAGGATTTTCTCGTGAACTTATTGAACAATATAGAATCGGATGGTCTCTTCCTAATTGGGATGCTTTAACTACTTTACTGGAACGTAAAGGATTTAGTTTACCTGAAATGGCTCAAAGTGGGCTTGTCATCCAGAAAGAAAATCGAAATGAATATTTTGACCGCTTTAGAGAACGAATTATGTTTCCTGTTCGAGATGAAGTAGGTCAAGTTATTGCTTTTTCCGGAAGAGTATTAAATACAGATGCGCAAGATGCTAAATACATGAATAGTCCAGAATCTCCTATTTTCCAAAAGAGTAAAGTTTTATACAATCTAGATGTTTCTCGACCGATAATTCGGAAAAAACATAAAGTGATTGTCATGGAAGGTTTTATGGATGTTATAGCAGCCGCAAAAGCGGGTATCATGAATACAGTAGCCACAATGGGTACGGCTCTGACAAAAGAACAGATTAACAAGTTGAAACGCTTAACTGATTCAGTCACTATTTGTTATGATGGTGATTCTGCGGGTTTTGAAGCTGCAAAGCGGGCTGCCCAGCTATTAGTACAAGACAAGATGAAAACTGAAATTGCGCTATTACCGAATCAAATGGATCCTGATGATTTTATTCAAACAAATGGGGCTGAGGCCTTTGAAAAACAAATCATTGATCGTCCTCATGCTTATTTAGCATTTATGATGATGGTAGCTAGACGCAACAAGAATTTTCAATTTGAAAACGACACGTTACAATACGTGCAAGAAGTTCTCGAACATTTTGTAGGGAATACATCCCCAGTTGAACGAGATTTATATATTAGACAATTAGCAAAAGAAACCAATATTTCTGAAGAGGCGATTTATCAACAATTCAGAAAAATTGAAGGTAAATCATTAAAACAAAACACGAGACAGCAAGCTCCACCAATTGCCCAAAACATGCCTGTAAGTCGTAAACTTGTCCAAGCAATTGATAGGGCTGAAAAATTGTTGCTCGCTCATATGTTACACCAGGTTGATATCGTCGATAATTTACATCAAGAGCATGGTCTCCATGTATTCATTCACGATTCATATGAAGCGATATTTGTTCGCCTCATAGGTTTCTACGACATGTATCCTCAAGCGGATACACATCGTTTTCTTGAAATTTTAGAAGACACGGATTTACGTAAGTTGGTAATGGAAGCAACGTTAACAGAACGAGACCCAGAACATGCACGTGAAGAAGTCTCTGACTGCTTACGACAAATAAATAAACACCGAATAGAGCTTCAAATTCAAATGAAAATGCATGAGTCAAAAGAGGCTGAAAAGATGCAGGATATGACAAGTGCATTAGCGTTAGCAAAACAAATAATCGATTTAAAGAAATCGTTAACAACGATGTAAATGATTGGTTTTTAAAGGAGGAAGACTTATGGCGGACAAGTCTGAACGTACAAAAGAGGCTGAAACTGAGGTCAGATTAGAAGAAGCGAAGAAATCTCTGCTCGAAATGGGCAAAAAAGCGGGAGAGTTAACTTTTGCGGACATAGCTGAAAAATTGTCTGTATTTGTATTAGAATCAGATCAAATTGAAGAATTTATTGAACAGCTCGAAGCACAAGGTGTTGAACTTGGGCGAAAAGACGGCGATGAAGAAGACTTAGAAAAGTTAATGAAAAAAGGGCAAGAAGAAGAAACATTCGACTTAAACGATTTAAGCGTACCACCGGGAGTTAAAATTAATGATCCTGTGCGTATGTACTTAAAAGAAATTGGTCGTGTAGACTTACTTTCTGCTGATGAAGAAATCGCACTTGCTCAACGTATTGAAGTAGGCGATGAAGAAGCCAAGAAACGTTTAGCTGAAGCAAATTTACGACTTGTTGTAAGTATTGCGAAACGTTATGTTGGACGTGGGATGTTGTTCTTGGATTTAATTCAAGAAGGAAATATGGGTCTTATTAAAGCTGTTGAGAAATTTGATTTCCGTAAAGGCTTTAAATTTAGCACATATGCTACTTGGTGGATTCGTCAAGCGATAACACGCGCGATTGCTGACCAAGCTCGTACGATTCGTATTCCGGTTCATATGGTGGAGACGATTAATAAACTAATTCGTGTACAACGGCAGTTACTACAAGATTTAGGTCGAGAACCTTCTCCAGAAGAAATTGGAGAAGAAATGGAGTTACTTGCTGAAAAAGTGCGTGAAATCTTAAAGATTGCACAAGAGCCTGTTTCTCTTGAAACACCGATTGGTGAAGAAGATGATTCACACCTAGGAGACTTCATTGAAGACTCTGATGCACAGTCTCCATCTGATCATGCAGCATATGAGCTTTTAAAAGAGCAGTTAGAAGACGTTTTAGATACATTAACTGATCGAGAAGAAAATGTACTGCGCTTGCGTTTCGGTCTGGATGACGGTCGCACACGTACGTTAGAAGAAGTAGGGAAAGTATTTGGTGTAACGCGTGAACGAATTCGTCAAATAGAAGCGAAAGCTTTACGCAAATTGCGTCATCCTTCACGAAGCAAACGTTTAAAAGACTTTTTAGAATAGAAATTCCAAGAGACATTCACTTCTGTGAATGTCTCTTTTTTTATCGAAATAGAAGTATAAGTTTGAAGTTCCAAGAACCCTTTACGTATTTCTAAACGTAATAGGTCGTAAAGTGTCTAGCATGACGTAAGTTTATTAATAAATCGAGTGTGGAAATTGAAGAATTGTAAAGTGAATTTCTATTATATAAAAAGATTTTTTAATATTGCTAACCTCTCTTATAACAAAAATAGTTGTGAATGTTAGAATATTACCTTTATAATGAAAATTGAAAGCGTTTTATAAATTAAAGGGGTTGAATGTAGTGAATTTTGATTTATCGCAAGAACATCAGATGATTCGCAAAACAATGAAGGAGTTTGCGGATAAAGTTGTAGCACCAGGCGCGATAGAACGTGACCGCACGAAAGCTTTCCCTAAAGAAATCTTTAAACAATTAGCCGACATGGGGATGATGGGCGTACCGTTTTCAGAAGAATATGGCGGAGCAGGTTCAGATACGATAAGTTTTGCTATTGTTACAGAAGAATTAAGTCGTGCTTGTGGGTCTACAGGGATTACCTATTCTGCACATATATCATTAGGTGGAGCTCCACTTAATTTGTTTGGAACTGAAGAACAAAAACATAAATATTTAGCACCGATTTGTTCTGGAGAGTCTTTCGGAGCTTTTGGCTTAACTGAACCAAATGCCGGTTCTGATGCGGGTGGTACACAAACACGTGCAGTAGAAGATGGTGATGACTTTATCATTAACGGAAGTAAAGTATATATAACGAATGCAAGCTACGCGAAGCATTTAGCGATTACAGCAATTACTGGGATGAAGGATGGCAAGAAAGAAATAAGTGCAATCATTGTTCCTACTGATGCTGAAGGATTTACAGTTATTGATAATTATGAAAAAATGGGATTAAACGCATCTAATACTACTGAACTAGTACTAGAGAATGTAAGAGTTCCAAAGGCGAACTTATTAGGGAAACGTGGAGAAGGCTTCCAACAATTCTTAATAACTCTTGATGGTGGTCGTATTGGTATTGGGGCAATGGCGGTGGGTATTGCCCAAGCTGCCTTTGATAAAGCATTACGCTACTCAAAAGAGCGTCAGCAATTTGGCAAACCATTAGCTCATTTCCAAATTACTCAATTTAAATTAGCAGATATGGCGATGAAAATCGAATTAGCTCGTACAATGGTTCATAAAGCGGCATGGTTAAAAGATCAAGGTCAACCATTTACAAAAGAAGCATCAATGTGTAAGTTATATGCATCAGAGATTGCAATGCAAGTTGCAGATCAAGCAGTTCAAATTCATGGTGGGTATGGCTATATGAAAGAATATGAAGTTGAACGCTATATGCGTGATGCGAAATTACTCGAAATTGGTGAAGGTACTTCTGAAATTCAACGAATGGTCATTGCTCGACAAATAGGCTGTTAATATTCATTAATTTGTCGAATTTCTGACAATCTAATGAAAACTTCCATGTTAAGACTTTTCGTTTGAGATAGAATGCAGTACAATAACACTGTTGACTGATTCTATTATAGAAAAAGAATGAACGAAAAGAAGGAGGTTACATTATGCAAAAAAATCCAATCGTACCATTTATTTTAATTATGGCATTTGGTATTGGTCTTATTTTCTTCCTATCAATTCAAGGCGTTGATAAAAAGAAAGAAATTGCTGCTGGACATGAAGAAGGCGCTGCTGGAGAACAAGCTGAGGGTGGAGAAAGTGCAGAAGGATTTGATCCTGAAGCTGTTGCTCAAGGCAAATGTATCGCTTGTCATGGTGGAGATCTTGCTGGTCAAGGAAGCTTCCCATCATTAGTTGATACAAAACTTTCTACAGAAGAAATTGCTGAAGTTATCAAAAATGGTAGAGGTGCAATGCCTCCTGGTTTAGTACCTGCAGCAAATGTAGATGAAATGGCTGAATATATTCATTCATTAGAATAGGTACCGCTGACCCTTATCCTGAACATGGATAAGGGTTTTTTAGTAGGCTATGTTAAAGAATGCTGTTGATAATGAAGAACAATCGAAAGAGTCATTTGCGCCTAGCATGCCGCAATAGCGTGAAAAGTGAGACCAACAAGTATGTGGTTTGCATACTTGTTGGCTCATGCGGCTAGCGCAAATGTACGATAGACGACAATATCGTTTAACAGACCCATTATTTTCAAAACATCTTAATAACATTCAATTTAAGAAATAACACTACAACTATGAACCGTTAACTTGATTCCATTCACTGAGGATGACAGGTTTCCAGTTCGCTTCGGACGATTTACCTGCTGCACAAAAATCTAGAGAATAAATAGGAAGGGCTTGTGACTACGTCACTTCGCCCAACTCTTTTTATAGATTATCCTGCGGCGGGTGTGCATCCTTCGCTCCCTCCCTTGCAACCTGAAAGCACATAGTAAATTTGGTTTGGTTAACTAAATATAAAAAGAAGGAATCGTTCCGCTCCCTTACTATTCAGACACAATTTATAAAGTAGCTATATTAAAGAATGCTGTTCAAATTGAAGAACAAACGAAGAAGTACATTTGCGCCTAGCATGCCGCAAGAGCGTGAAGAATGAGACCCACAAGTATGTGGTTTGCATACTTGTTGGCTCATGCGGAACGTGCGGCAAGCGCAAATGTACGATAAACAACAGTGTAGTTTAACAAAGGCATTTATAAAAAGAAGGAATCGTTCCGCTCCATACTATTCAAACACAATTTATAAAGTAGCTATATTAAAGAATGCTGGTCAGATTGAAGAACAAAAGAAAGAGTACATTTGAGCCTAGCATGCCGCAAGAGCGTGAAGAATGAGACCCACAAGTAGGTGGTTTTCATACTTGTTGGCTCATGCGGAACGTGCGGCAGCGCAAATGTACGATAAACAAAAGTTTAGTTTAACAAAGGCATTTATAAAAAGAAGGAATCGTTCCGCTCCCTTACTATTCAAACACAATTTATAAAGTAGCTATATTAAAGAATGCTGTTCAAATTGAAGAACAAAAGAAAGAGTACATTTGCGCCTAGCATGCCACAAGAGCGTGAAGAATGAGACCCACAAGTATGTGGTTTTCATACTTGTTGGCTCATGCAGAACGTGCGGCAGCGCAAATGTACGGTAAACATTAGAGCAGCTTTACAGATCTTTTTATTAAAATATATACAAATTTTATAAACCATATACTGTCTAGGATTTCTGAATCGACAACGACACATTATAGTCGTTTAACTCGTCCTGCGGCACTTTTCATGTTATGTGGTACAATCTTGATATATAAAGAAAGGAGAGGATTTCGTTGAACGCACAACGTCTCTCAGAACGTTTAACACGTGTAGCATCTTACGTAAAAACAGGTGCCATTGTCGCTGATATTGGTAGTGATCACGCATATTTACCTTGTTATCTCATTCACCACCAAATTGCAGAAAAAGCAATTGCTGGAGAAGTGGCTAAAGGTCCTTATGATTCAGCGCGAAATCAAATAATGGACGAAAAATTAGAGAATAAGATAACAGTTCGCTTTGCTAATGGTTTGAAGGCAATTAACCATGAAGATCTAGTTGATACGGTAACTATCGCAGGGATGGGTGGGCCATTAATCGCAAGTATTTTAGACCAAGACAGCGATAGATTAGCAACTGTCAATCGCTTAATATTACAACCTAACATTCATGCCAAAGCCATTCGGGAATGGGCAAACGCGAACGATTGGAAGCTAGTGGCAGAAGAAATATTACAAGAAGACGATAAGATTTATGAAATCCTTGTTCTTGAAAGAGGCAAAATGACGTTGTCAGAAACTGAATTTTTGATGGGACCATTTTTAATAACTGATACCCAAAATGAAGTGTTTCGCTTAAAGTGGGAGAAAGAATCTACAGAGTGGATGCGGATATTAGAAGCTATTCGCGTGGCAGGACTATCATCTGAAGTACAGTTAAAAAAAGAAGAAATTGAAGTTAAATTAAAAATAGTAAAGGAAGTGTTTGGTGCATGAAAACAGCGAATGGACATGAAATTATTCAATTATTTGAGTCCTGGTCGCCAAAATTTTTTGCACTAGATGACGATCCTATAGGCTTACAAATCGGACAGTTAAACCGCCAAGTTCAAAATGTCCTTGTAACACTTGATGTCACTTTGGAAGTGGTACAAGAAGCAATTGACCATAACTGTCAATTAATTCTTGCTCATCATCCCCCCATCTATCGGCCATTAAAAAACCTTCGAACCGATACACCAACAGGGAAAATAATGGAGTTATGTATTAAACATGACATCGCAGTTTACGCAGCACATACAAACTTGGATGTTGCACCGGGTGGGGTTAATGATTTACTTGCCGAGGCCCTCGAGTTACAAAAAATTAGCATATTAGATGAGACGTATGCCGAATCATTAATGAAATTGGCTGTATATGTACCAATTACTCATTCGGAAGTTTTGCGTAAACAATTAGCTTTCGTTGGTGCAGGTCAAATCGGTAATTATGATAGCTGTAGTTTTTCTTCACTTGGAACGGGAAGATTTCAACCACTAGATGGTTCAAAACCTGTCATTGGCCAATTGAATAAAGTAGAACAAGTCGAAGAAGAAAAAGTAGAAGTAGTGTTTGCATCTTCTAAAAAGTCGAAAATCTTGAAAGCTATGTATGAAAATCATCCGTATGAGGAAGTGGCTTTTGATTTATGGCCTCTTGAATCTAAAACAAGTCAGCAAGGAATTGGGCGAATTGGACTGCTTCAACAACCACTGTCACTAGATGCCTTTGCTGAAAAGGTAAAAGAGCAGTTAAAGGTACCGTTTGTGCGCATTGTAGGTGATGCTACGAAAAGCATTCGCAAAGTGGCGGTGCTAGGTGGGGATGGTAATAAATATATTCAAACGGCGAAACGGGCAGGTGCAGATGTCTTGGTTACAGGCGATTTATATTTCCACGTGGCACAAGAAGCACAAACACTTGGTTTATCTGTAATCGATCCAGGTCACCATGTAGAATCAATTATGAAATCCGGCGTTTCAGTCAAAATGAATAGGTTGTGTGAAGAGAATAAGTACGATTGTCGATTTATTCCTTCAAGTATTTCCACAGAACCTTTCCGAGTTAAATAGAAAAGAGGCTATCCATTTTCTGGATAGCCTCTTGTTTTTTTTAAGAAATTGGATAGGGTTCAATTCGTTGTACAGGTTGTGGATTTTTAATTTTAGGTAAAATTTTGTCGATCGTTACAGTTCTTACAAGTTGATGCGTTTGTGGATCTAGTGGATCATATTTTTCTAAGAATTTAACGACCTCTTTTACGATAGGTGTTGGAGTTGAAGCACCAGCAGTTACCGCAATTATTTCAATTCCTTCTAGCCACTCTAATTTGAGTTCAGATAAATCTGAAATACGATAAGAAGGGGTTTCAGCAATTTCTTCAGACACTTGAGTCAGACGATTGGAATTATTACTCATTGGATCTCCAACGACAATTAACAACTGGGCTGCCCCAGCTTGATCAGCTACCGCTTCTTGACGAACTTGTGTAGCTAGACAAATTTCTTTATGCACTTCAATATGCGGAAACTTTTGTTCTAGTTTTTTCATTAATGCCGCAACATCCCATTGACTCATGGTTGTCTGGTTCGTCACGATTAGTTTTTCAGCCTCTATAGTTAGTTGCTCTACATCTTCGACAGTTTGCACAAGATGTACAGCGTGTGGAGCTACACCGATAGCACCTTCAGGTTCAGGGTGTCCCTTTTTACCAATATAGATTATTTGATAACCTTCGGACGTTTTTTCTCGAATAAGGTCATGAGTAACTGTAACGTCAGGGCATGTAGCGTCTATCGACACTAGGCCTTTTTGCTTGGCTAATTCTCGCACTTCAGGTGACACGCCATGAGCAGTAAAAATAACAGTCCCGCCATCCACCTTATCTAAAATTTCTTTTCTGTTTTCGCCATCTAACGTAATAATTCCGTCACTCTCAAAAGCGTCAGTTACGTGTTTGTTGTGCACAATCATACCTAATATATATATCGGACGTGGTAGGGATGTGTCCATCGCTGCATTACGAGCAATAACCATTGCATCCACTACACCGTAACAATAACCACGTGGGGTAATTTTGAGTACTTGCATATGTAGCACTCCTCTCAGAAGTTGTTAATCACTATTATAACGGAGAGAAGTACTTAATTCAAAAAATCAAAGAGGTGGTTGAAAAATTCTTGGAATAGATGATCCAGTTGGTCGAGGAACAGAAGACGCCACAGCACCGGCACTGCGGGTTACTGCGCTTGCAGTAGACGTAGCGTCTGGCATGCTTTGGAAGCCACGATAAATTTTCCAAAGCGCAGGAATGTTTTGAACCATAGGGGCTACTTGCTGAACCATAGGTGTTAATCTTTGTGCTGTGGATAAAAATTGATCAGCGGTTTGTAAATATTGTTCCATTCGATTTGATAATTGAGGAGTCCCTGCACTACTCATTCCAGTGGGTGATTGAGAAGGTGCGCCACCAGGGAAGCTATTAGGTCCTTGTGGTGCACCCGTATTTCCAGCCCCAAATGATTGAGAAAGTCCTCTTAAGAAGTTATTCCGTGGTGGTTGAAATTGCTGTGGAATAGGTGAGGATTGTTGTTGTTGTTGTTGTTGAGAAAAAGGGTAAAAAGATTGATATCGCATAAAATCCTCCTTTCTAAATAAATAGTTATTTGACTCAATGGCTATAATACAACTATGATAAACTGATGGTCTTTAAAACAGACGACAGAACATGCTACAATGAAAGTACGTTAGGAGGGGCAAAAATGTCCAAATATACTGATTATGATTTCCAGCCTTTTTTACAGGATGCCATTAGTAAATTAGGTTTCACAGAACCAACACCCATTCAAAAAGAAATAATTCCTTTGATTTTAAAAGGGAAAAGTGCGATTGGCCAAGCACATACGGGTACAGGGAAAACACATAGTTTTTTAATTCCGATTGTTGAGCGCATTCAATCAAACAAAACAGAATTACAAGCTATTATTACATCCCCAACACGTGAACTTGCTTCGCAGATTTTCGAAGAACTAAGTAAGTTAACTGAAGGTACAGAAATTCAATCAAAATTGTTTATTGGTGGAACTGATAAGCAACGTTCGATTGATAAACTAAAAACACAACCACATATCGTGGTAGGAACTCCTGGACGTATTCGTGACTTAGTAAAAGAAAATGCATTGCTCGTTCATACTGCTCCGATATTAGTAGTAGATGAAGCCGATCTTGCTTTTGACTTAGGCTTTATTGAAGATATTGATACATTTGCAGGGAAAATGCCAGCTAGTTTGGAAATGTACGTCTTTTCTGCGACTATTCCGGAACGATTGCAACCATTCTTGAAAAAGTATATGGAAGCTCCTGCACATATTCATATCGGAGATAAGCGTCCTGCAGCGGAAGGTATTGTTTTCAATCTAGTACCGGTTCGTAGTAAATCTAAAAAGAAACGTTTAGTAGAAGTTATGGAAGGAATAAATCCTTACTTAGCCATTATTTTTGCGAACACGCGTAAGAATGCTGATGATGTTGCTAATTATTTAGCTGAAGCAGGTTACCGCGTAGGACGTATTCATGGAGATTTAGCACCACGGGAACGTACTCGTATGATGAGACAAGTTCGCGAACTTGAGTATCAATATATTGTAGCAACAGATCTGGCTGCACGTGGAATTGATATCCAAGGTGTTAGTCATGTAATTAACTTTGAGCTCCCTGAAGACTTGGAATTCTTTATTCATCGTGTTGGACGTACTGCTCGTGCTGGATTAAAAGGTACAGCTATAACATTATATGAACCGACCGATGAAGACGCGATTATTCGTATTGAAAAAATGGGAATTCCTTTTGTTCATGTAGATATTAAAGATGGTGAGTGGTCTGAACTAAAAGAACGCCACGAACGTAAAAATCGTAAAAAGACAGAAATTAGTGAGATTGATCAAAAAGCAAAATCATTAGTTCGTAAACCTAAAAAAGTAAAACCTGGCTATAAACGTAATATGCGTTGGGAAATGGACAAAGTTAAAAAGAGAGAACGTCGTATTAAAAACCGTAAAAAGTAAGGGGTTTTTCGATATGTTATTAGGTTCACATGTTTCAATGAGTGGAAAAAACATGTTGCTTGCTGCGAGTGAAGAAGCTGCTTCTTATGGAGCGACTACTTTTATGATTTATACAGGAGCACCACAAAATACACGACGTAAACCGATTGAAGAGTTGAACATTGAAGCAGGACAAGCACATATGAATACGCATGGAATGTCGAATATCGTTGTTCATGCTCCATATATAATTAACATCGGTAATTCACTCAAACCTGAAACATTTGCACTCGGAGTCGAATTCTTACAAAAAGAAATTGAACGAACTGCAGCATTAGGTGCAAAACAAATCGTTTTACACCCTGGTGCTCATGTTGGTGCTGGGACGGATAAAGGCATTGAAAAAATAATCGAAGGCTTAAATGAAGTTTTATCGCAAGACTTTCCCGTACAAATTGCTTTGGAAACAATGGCAGGTAAAGGGACTGAATGCGGTCGCTCATTTGAAGAACTTGCACAAATAATAAATGGCGTGACGCATAATGAACGACTTTCTGTTTGTTTAGATACATGTCATGTTCATGATGCAGGTTATAATATCGTCGATGATTTTGACAATGTACTTAATCAATTTAATCAATTGATTGGCGTCGATCGTTTAAAAGTGCTACATATAAATGACAGCAAAAATATTCGTGGCGCTGGTAAAGATCGTCATGAAAATATTGGTTTTGGTGAGATTGGTTTTAGAACACTTAATCAAATCGTGCATCATCCACAACTAGTAAATGTTCCTAAAATCTTAGAAACACCTTATGTAGGACTAGATGCAAAAAATAAAAAGCCACCCTATTTTTATGAAATTGAAATGTTTAAAGCACAAACATTTATGCCGGAAAGCATTGACAATTTACGTTCATAAACTTCAAGAGACTCAAGCAGTTACCTGTTTGAGTCTTTTTTTTATAGATTAAAATACTCAAATAGCTTTTTGGTGCGATTTTTTCCTAAAATCTCAGCAATTTGTTTTTGAATGTGTGCTGGAGGGCCAAACAATATCCATTGAATGGAAGCTTTATCGAAAATAGGTCGAACTAATTTTACTTCCTGGGGAGATAATTGAACGGGAAGCGAACTTGTCATTTTTGCAATTTCATCATCTGATTTTTCTTTCGTTGCTTGAACTAGTTCCCAAATATCCAAAACTTCATCCTTTCAAGATTATAGAGTTTACTTCTTACAATTTCTCCGTTATACTAACTAATTGTAAATCGTAATGATTATGAATTAGAAAGAGGCGAGCTTGATGAAAACGCCATATGATATTGAACTTAACAATGTGTCATTCCAATACGACCACAACGTCGTATTAAAAAATATTTCGCTACAAGTAAAACAAGGGGATTTCTTGGCAGTTTTAGGTCCTAATGGTTCAGGGAAGTCCACTTTATTAAAAATAATATTGGGATTGTTAAAACCAACTTCAGGAACCATTGAGTTATTCGGTGAAAAAAGTCGAGATTTCAAAAAAAGAGAATGGCTAGGCTATGTCTCGCAAAAGTCCAATGCGTTCAATACGGGTTTTCCCGCAACCGTGTATGAAGTCGTTCAAAGCGGTCTTGTGAAAAAAACAGGATTATTTAAAAACTATCCAAATGATTCACATCAACGTGTTGAGAAGGCATTGAACTCTGTAGGAATGATTGATTTTATGAACCAATCAATTGGAGAACTGTCAGGAGGTCAACAACAACGTGTATTTATTGCTCGTGCACTTGTAGCTGAACCGAAGTGTTTAATATTAGATGAACCTACTGTCGGAATTGATCATCAGCACGTACAATCGTTTTATAATATGCTCGCTGAGTTAAATCGTGAACAGAATCTTACGCTGATTCTCGTCACGCATGATGTTGATACTGTATCCAGTAAAATCAGTCATGTCGCATGTTTGAATCAAACCATCCATTTCCATGGTTTTAAAAATGAATTTAATCAATTAAGTGATGTAGATCGTCAAGCATGGTATGGTCATTCCGTTCGTAAAATTCACCATGCTAAAAGTGGGGGAACGCGATGATTGAAGCGTTATTAAACTATGAGTTTTTACAAAATGCTTTTGCTTCTGGTATTATTATTGGTCTGATAGCTCCACTATTAGGAGTATTTATTGTTGTTAGGAGACTTTCTCTTATTGCAGATGCTTTGAGTCACGTTACTTTAGCGGGGATTGCAGGGAGTTTATATTTAAGTCAAACTACAGCAGTATTTGCACTGTTAAATCCTTTATATTTAGGAATTGTAGCAGCCGTTACTGGCTCGGTGCTTATTGAGCGATTACGACGTTTATATAAACATTATGAAGAGCTAGCTATTCCTATCATAATGTCTGCAGGAATTGGATTTAGTGCCATATTTATTTCATTGGCTAATGGATTTAGCTCAGATTTATTTGGTTACTTATTTGGTTCTGTATCAGCAGTCAGTAGACAAGATTTATGGATTGTCCTTTCGATTGCATGTATTGTTGTTATCTTTTTAGGATTGTTTTATAAAGAACTATTCCTCATGTCTTTCGACGAGGAGTACTCTAAAGCGTCTGGACTTCCATCGAGATGGATACACCTTTTATTTATGATCGTAACGGCACTTGTAATAGCTGCAAGTATGCGAATCGTGGGGATACTCCTTGTTTCTTCATTAATGACATTACCCGTAGCAGCTAGCATGCGCATGGCTAAGGGCTTTAAACAAGCGATTCTCTATGCGGTAATATTTGGAGAAGCTGCAGTGATAATTGGTCTTGTGTGTGCATTTTATTTAAATATTGCACCCGGAGGGACAATCGTTGTAACTTCAATCATCATATTATTACTCGTGATATTTGGGAAAAAGATTTGGTTAACGTTCGTAACACGTGATGAAAGGGGACGTCTTGCATGAATATCTCGAAGGCTTGGGACCTTTTAAAAGAAAAAGGCTACAAAAAAACGGATAAAAGACAACAAATTCTAGATTTGTTTGAGGATAATGAACGTTATATAACGGCTCGAGATTTACTTAATGTAATGAAAAAAGACTATCCTGGAATGAGTTATGACACGATATATCGCAACTTAAGTACGTTTGTTGAAATTGGCATATTAGAAGAGACTGAGTTATCAGGAGAACGCCATTTCCGAATGCAATGTGAAGCGGATCATCACCATCATCACTTCATTTGTATGGATTGTGGGAAAATTAAAGAAATTCATTTATGCCCAATGGATATGCTTGAGGAAAAGTTACCAACATATCAAATTGATAGTCATAAGTTTGAAATTTACGGCAAATGTCCGAAGTGTCTTTAAATGAGTGAAATGAACTTCTAATAGGAACCAAAAGAAAAGCGTGAGGCATATGCCTCACGCTTTTTGTGTTAGAAATGAATGTTGTATCCATGCATCTGCTTCAAGCCAGTTATTCACACGTATAACGCCATCTGGGACAGCTTGTTGGTTATAGGGAGTATTAAATAACAACACTGGAATATTACAATCTTCGGCAATGCCAACTGCATTATCGTGCTTGTCTTCAAAAAACACATCAATTGCATGGTTTTTAACAGTTTGAATTTTATTATGGGTACCAATTAATTCAATGTGATCGTATGCAAGATTTTGTTCAACAAACCATTGCAACGTTACATCACGGACATTTGTGCCACGAGCTGAAATGAAGTATAACTCATGTTCCTTTTTCCATTCAGTCAATATCGCATGCGCATTAACTTGGATAGGGGAAGTAGCGTAAATTTCTGGTTCTGCTTGTTTAAACCATTTGTAAAAATCTTCAGATGACACTGGGAATGCTTTTGTTAAATCATATTCTTTAATATCATCTAGTACTAAGTTACACGAAAAAGCCTTATTGATATGTGGCAGTAACGAAGTAGGGCAAGTGACTGTACCATCAATATCAATTCCGAATCGGTAGTTTGACAAATGAACAGCCCCTTAAGAGTTTTGTTTTTCTAATTCTTGTTTATCATAGTATTCTTGAGCAATTTTATCAATTTCAATCTTCAGTTCTTGAACCATTGTTGCTTCAGGGACTTTACGAACGGTTTTCCCTTTCATAAAGAGCAGTCCTTCTCCGCGAGCACCAGCAATACCAATATCGGCTTCACGTGCTTCGCCAGGGCCGTTTACTGCACAACCAAGAACAGCAACTTTAATCGGTGCTTTAATCGTTGAAATGTAGTCTTCCACTTCGTTTGCAATCGTAATTAAATCAATTTCAATACGTCCGCATGTTGGACAAGAAATTAAAGTAGCTGCATTTGACGATAGCCCGAATACTTTCAACATTTCTCTTGCAACTTTCACTTCTTCAACTGGGTCTGCACTCAACGACACGCGAAGGGTGTTACCAATACCATGACTTAACAAAGCACCAAGTCCTGCAGCACTTTTTATTGAGCCGTTTACCAAGGTACCAGACTCGGTTATTCCAAGGTGAAGTGGGTAATCGAATGCTTGAGACGCTTTTACGTATGCTTCGATAGCCAAACTAACATCAGAGGCTTTTAAAGATACGATGATATCGTGAAAATCTAAATCTTCTAGTATTTTAATATGATGTAATGCACTTTCGACCATCCCATCTGCAGTAGGATATCCATATTTTTCGATGATTTTACGTTCAAGTGAACCTGCATTTACTCCAATGCGAATCGGAATACCTTTTGCTTTTGCAGCGTTGACAACAGCTTCTACTTTTTCACGGCGACCAATGTTACCGGGATTAATACGTATTTTATCTGCACCATTTTCGATGGCTTTCAAAGCCAACTTATAATCAAAGTGAATATCCACAACTAATGGGATATTAATACGTTTTTTTATTTCAGCGATTGCGTCAGCTGCTCGATCATCTGGGCAAGCAACACGAACAATTTGACAACCTGCTTCTTCTAAACGCAAAATTTCTGCGACAGTTGCTTCAACATCATGTGTTTTTGTTGTGGTCATGCTTTGTATGAATAATTCATTGCTACCACCTATAGTTAAATCGCCGACACGAACCGGACGAGTTTTGGAACGGTGAATAATTTCACTCATGAAAATTCTCTCCTTTTTCGGGCTCATAGCCTTCACTACTCTTTATTTTAGCAGTGATGAAAAGGAAATGCCAAGGAAGAAACGTTACTTTTGTTTAAGAACACGATAAATTTGTATCTTTATATATAGGAATCTTCACAAATTCACCTGGTTGAATATTTTGATTACGTAGATGCGGGTTCTCTTTATAAAAAGTTTCTAATCGTTCAGGGAAGCTAATCCATACTTCTGATGGATACACCCCAAACAAGGATAACAAAGTATCACCTTCAACAGTTTGAACAGGGAATATTTCATATTGTACTTGTTCTACACACTCCGTTTCAGTTTTAGAGAATGCCGCAAGAGAGATTGTGCCATCAAGTAAATCGATTTTAATGATATAAGAAATAATTAAAATGAAGACTGCTAGTCCAATTATGCGCATAAAAAAACCTCCCTTTTTTCAACATATGCTGAAAAAAGAGAGACTATGCCTTTTTCTGAGGATAATATTTTAGAGCAAGAGCCAAATAGATCATACATATAACGGTTGTCACAATAAAAATCCATCCATCACTAACTCCTATATATAAGAGGAAAATAGATAGGATTGTTGGTGAAGTATAGGCAAATGCAGTAGTCCGCCAAACATGTCTGTAATCGCCACGACGCTTAAGGAGCTTTAATATCAGCATTCCACCAAAAGCCATTAAGCTTATTCGGACAAATAGTAATAGAGTGGTCATAATAAATTGAATGATAAAGGCGAAAGGATATAAGATCCATTCCATATTTTCAACATAATCAAGCAAGCCATCAATAGAAGTGGAATCAGTTTTGAACCCAGTTATAAAGTGGACGAATGAGAGCAGAGATAAAATGACTACAAAGAAAAAGACATATTGAATGACTTTGCCAATTGGTAAAAGACGAAAAGCTGCTATTTTTTTAGGATTGGAAATAGAAGCAAGTAATAATTGACTTATAGACATGAAATCACTCCTTATATCTTTATCATACTATTAATTCAAGGAGAGGTTTAAGGAATATTGGGCGAAATTAGTACAAAGCTTACCGATTGTTAAGTTATTGTAAAGTTTATATAAAGGCTGTTTACATCAGTGTATCGAACTATTCATAATTAGGACTGTTGAATAGTGTCGAATTAGGAGTTGAAAAATGAATCGTGGAACTTAATTGGCAGGAAATGCTGTTTCAATTCCTTGGGGGTCTAGGAATCTTCTTGTTCGCCATTAAATATATGGGTGACGGTCTGCAAAAAGCAGCGGGTGATCGTTTACGAGATATTTTAGATCGTTTTACAACAAATCCGTTTATGGGCGTGCTAGTAGGTATTGCCGTCACGGTTCTTATTCAATCTAGTTCAGGAACCACCGTTATTACCGTAGGACTTGTTAGTGCAGGATTTATGACTTTAAGACAAGCTATTGGTGTAATAATGGGAGCTAATATTGGGACCACCGTTACAGCATTCATCATTGGGTTTGATGTAGGTGAATATGCATTGCCGGTAATGGCTGTTGGTGCTTTCTTGATTTTCTTTTTTAAGAAAAATCAAATTCAAAACCTAGGAGAAGTAATCTTCGGTTTTGGTGGTTTATTCTTAGGAATGGAATTAATGAGTGGTGGTATGAAACCACTCCGAGACTTACCGTCTTTTATTGATTTAACTGTAAGTATGAGTGACCATTCTTTATTCGGTGTAGTGGTCGGTACGGTATTTACGCTAATTGTACAAAGCTCAAGTGCAACGGTTGGGATACTTCAAGGACTATATGCTGAAGATATTTTGAACCTAAAGGCTGCATTGCCAGTTCTTTTCGGCGATAATATTGGTACAACCATTACAGCAGTTCTTGCCTCAATCGGGGCATCTGTTGCAGCTCGCCGTGCTGCTGCAACACATGTTCTATTTAATGTGGTTGGAACCTTACTATTTATGATTATTTTAGAACCATTCACGATGTATGTGGAATGGTTATCCGGAGTTTTAGGTTTAGAACCCAAAATGCAAATTGCATTTGCTCATGGGACATTCAATGTGACTAATGCGATTATTCAATTTCCACTAATCGGTGCTTGGGCATATGTGGTTACGAAATTAATCCCAGGTGAAGAAGTAACCATTGAATATAAACCGAAACATTTAGATATTCATTTCATTGACACAGCTCCTTCGATTGCGATTGGACAAGCAAAAGAAGAAATTCTACGAATGGGTCGCTTTAGTGTACAAGGATTGCAAGAGACATTTGAATATTTGAAAACACATAATAAAAAACACGCAGAAACAGGTTATCAAATAGAAGATGCAATTAATAATTTAGACAATAAAATCACAGATTATTTAGTTAAAATAGCTGCTGAATCAATTTCTAAAGCAGATTCAACTCGTCACATTATGTTAATGGAAACAGTTCGCGATATCGAGCGTGTAGGAGACCACTTCGAAAATATCATAGAACTTATTGACTACCAACTTGTAAACCGTCTTAAATTAACCAATGATGCCATGGATGATTTAACAGATATGTTTACATTAACAATTGAAACTGTGCAAAAAGCTTTAGAGTCTTTAGACATAAGTAGTCAAGTACTAGCACATGAAGTAGCACAACAAGAAGATTTAATCGATAAAATGGAACGTAAATTCCGTAAGAAACACATTTTGCGACTTACTGAAGGCTCATGTTCTCCTCAAGCAGGTATTGTTTTTGTTGATATCGTCAGTAACTTAGAACGTATCGGTGATCACGCGGTTAATATAGCTGAAGCAGTATTAGGAAAAAGAGCATAACAATCTTCTCCTCTGGCGCTTTACATCTTAATGGATGTAAGGCACGATAAAGAGGAGATTTTTTTTTGGAGGTGTACCATGGAAATTATTGGTTGGAGTTTAATTGTGGTGTGCTTTATCATTGGATTCATCGGACTCGTCTACCCAATCATTCCGTCCGTTATCTTTATATTAGGGGGCTTCTTGTTATACGGAGTGTTTTTCTCTTTTGCAGAACTGCCTTGGTGGTTCTGGTTAATTGAAGTTTTATTTGTCGTCTTACTGTTTGGTGCGGATATGATGGCAAATGCCTTTGGTGTAAAAAAATACGGTGGGAGTAAAGCGGGGATTTGGGGAAGTACAATTGGCTTGTTAATAGGTCCTATTGTATTACCTTTTGCAGGTATCATTCTTGGGCCGTTTTTAGGTGCCATTCTTGCTGAATTAATATTTGAACGAACATCGATTAAACAAGCATTTAAAACGGGTGTTGGCTCAGTAATCGGCTTTTTAACTTCAGTCCTTACAAAAGGAATTGTTCAAATTGTCATGATTGTGATTTTCGTACTAGTAGTCTAGCTTTCGGGCAAAAGACTGAATTCATAAAATTGCGTTGTTAATATTTGAATGAAAGAACTAAGTTTGTTACGCTATTAATTGTAAATCTAATAATAAGATCCTTTAGGAGGAAATGACACATGGCTTATGAATTACCACAATTACCATACGCGTATGACGCACTAGAACCACACATTGACAAAGAAACAATGAACATCCATCACACAAAACATCACAATGCTTATGTAACGAACTTGAATAACGCACTTGCAGGTTATGACGATCTTTTAAGTAAATCAGTTGAAGAGTTAATTGCAAACTTAGACGCAGTTCCAGAATCTGCTCGTCCAGCAGTTCGCAACAACGGTGGCGGTCATGCCAACCATTCATTATTCTGGGAATTATTATCTGCAAATGGTGGCGGAAATCCTTCAGGTGCATTAGCTGAAGCAATTGATGCTAAATTTGGAAGCTTTGATGCTTTCAAAGAAGAGTTTGCTAAAGCTGCAACAACACGCTTTGGATCAGGCTGGGCTTGGTTATCACTTAAAAATGGTGAATTAGAATTAACTTCAACTCCAAATCAAGACTCACCAATTATGGAAGGTAACACTCCTTTACTTGGTTTAGACGTTTGGGAGCATGCTTATTATTTAAACTATCAAAACCGTCGTCCTGACTACATCGCTGCTTTCTGGAATGTAGTAAACTGGGATGCAGTTACAAAACGTTTCGAAACTGCAAAATAATGAAGAAAAGCTTAAAGCGCCACTCTAGCTCGATTCCGAGTTTCTGAAGCGGAGGATCGATCTGGCGTTTGAAGGTAGACAAATCATTTACATGACGAAACAAATCACACACTCATTTCGTTAATTGAGTGTGTGTTTTTTTTGTGCGAAATGATATAATACTTTACAGATAGAAAGCTAGAAGGAGGACTGTTGCCATGCGCAAAATATCTAAAAAAAGAGCTGCGAGTGCTAAAGCTAAACAGCGCGCAAACATCACTTTTCGTATGAATATCCTCTTTTTCTCCATTTTTTTGTTATTCTCAATCCTCATTTTTCGCCTCGGGTTTTTACAGATTGTTCAGGGGGAAGAATTTGTTCGTGAATTGGAAAGAACGGAAGAAGTACCAATAAATACAAGTGTTCCAAGAGGACGTATTTATGATAGTGAAGGTCGGATTTTGGTAGATAATGAACCTCAAAATGCGATAACTTATACGAAGTTACAAACGACCACTCAAGAAGAAATGCTGAAAATCGCAGAAATGTTAGCGTCAATCATTAAAAAGGAAACAGATGACGTAACCTTGCGAGACAAGCAGGATTATTGGATTATGTTAAATAGAGACAAAGCTTATGAGAGAGTAACAAAAAAAGAAGAAGCTAAAATGTTGTCTGATGAAACACTTACGACAACAGATATGCAACAACAGATTGATAAATTAGTAAGAGAAAGAATAACAGAACAAGATCTTGCAAGCCTTACAGATGAAGATCTGGAAGTACTTGCGATTTATCGAGAAATGTCTTCTGGTTATGCCTTATCGCCTCAAATCATTAAAAGTAATGAAGTAACACCTGAAGAATTTGCTCGTGTTTCTGAACGTTTAACTGAAATGAAAGGCGTTAACACTACGACAGACTGGGTTCGAGTACCTAAGTCTACACTCTCAATATTAGGGAGAACCACTTCACCAAAAGAAGGCATACCAAAATCTAGTCTTGACTACTATATGTCTCGTGACTACACTCGAAATGATCGTGTGGGAAGAAGTTATCTTGAACTGCAATATGAAGAAGTACTTCAAGGTCAAAAAAGTGTAGTTAAGAATATTACCGATGGCAAAGGTACGGTGACAGAGACTGAAACAGTCTTTGAAGGTCAGCCAGGTAAAGATTTGGTGTTAACAATTGACAGCGAGATTAATGCCAAAATTGAAAGTCTAGTCGAAGCAAAACTTCTTGCAATGAAACAAAAGAACGGTTCACATTTATTAGATCGTGCATTTGTAGTTATAATGGATCCAAATTCAGGTGAAATTGTTTCTATGGTAGGGAAAAAATTAGCGATAGATAAAGAGACTAATAAACGAATTGTTCAAGACTATGCTTATGGAACTTTTACTTCTGCCTACGAAATAGGATCTACCATTAAACCAGCAACAGTTTTGACAGGTTATGATCAAGGCGTAATTCAATTAAATGAAAGAATGATTGATGAACCGATAAAAATCAAAGGATCTAAAGTTAAAAGTTCGGTTTTTAACCGCTCTTCCAAGATTCTATTGAGTGACTTAGAAGCGATTGAACGATCTTCCAACGTATATATGTTTAAAATTGGTTTCAGATTAGCCAATGCAGTATATAAATTCGACGAGTCAATAGACTTAGATGATGATGCTTTTGGAATATTACGTAATTCATATGCACAATTTGGATTAGGAGTGCCAACAGGAATCGATTTACCAGGTGAAACCTCAGGGATTAATGGTGGAATGGCAACTGAAAAACTATTGGATTTAACGATAGGACAATTTGATACTTATACACCACTTCAAATGGCGCAATATGTAGCAACCATCGCAAATGGTGGGAGTCGAATTCAGCCACACGTGGTGAAAGAAATTAGAGAGCCTTCCACAGATGGAACAACAATGGGTCCCTTAGTTACTGAAATTGGGCCGACTGTATTAAATCGAATCCATAATACACAAGAACAAATAGATCAAATTAAAAAAGGAATGTCTCGCGTTTATTACGGTAGTAATGGGTCAGCAAGATCGTATTTTGGTGATGCACCTTATCAAGCAGCCGGAAAAACTGGAACAGCCCAAGTGGTTTATTATGATACGAAAAAAGAAAACTGGGGAGATCAAACAATCAACTCCACACATATTGGCTTTGCTCCATTTGATAAACCAGAAATTGCTTATGCTGTAATCATGCCATGGGCACCATTTTATAATGGTCAATATGAAAGCACTGGTACAATACTTGCTCGTGAAGTAGTCGATGCTTACTATGAAATCAAAAACAAGAAAAAAGCAGAAGAATCAGAGTCTTCAACTTTACAAACGATTAAACCAGCGTTTTCGGAAACGTTGATTGAAGAAGATACAGAAGAAGCGACAAATGAATAATTTTTCAATAACAAGCCATGATATAAATACATATCATGGCTTTTCTGTATTTACAATCTCTTTACATGCCGTTTATATGGACTTAACAATAAAGCTATATAGTAATGTTTGTAAGGCAAAAACAACCAACCTTAGGGGGAACTACACAGATGAAAAAAGTTAAATTCTTTATGTTGTCAACCATGATAGGCTCAGCACTAGTATTAGGTGCTTGTGGTAATGGAGATAAAGCAGGTAATGGAAACGAAGAAGCTACAAAAACTTTATCTGGCTCAGTATCAGGTGATGGTTCATCTACAGTTGCTCCTATTACGGAAGCATTAGTTGAAGAATACCAACAAGTTCAACCAGATGTAAAAGTGACAGCCGGAGCATCTGGAACCGGTGGTGGTTTTGAAAAATTTATCGCGGGTGAAACTGATTTCTCGAATGCCTCCCGTCCAATTAAAGATGAAGAAGCCTCTAAACTAAAAGAAGAAGGCATTGATTATACCGAATTAGAAATTGCTAAAGACGGACTTACAATTGTTGTGAACTCTGAAAACGATTGGGCAAAGGATTTAACTATAGAAGATCTTAAGAAATTATGGGTAGAAGATGGTACAACAAAAAAATGGTCTGATATTAATCCGGAATGGCCGGATGAAGAAGTTGTATTCTACTCACCAGGTACAGATTCAGGTACTTTTGACTACTTTAATGAAGTCGTTCTTGAAGATGAAGATATCGTGAAATCTGCGACTCTCTCTGAAGATGACAACGTATTAGTACAAGGTGTACAAGGCGACAAAAACGCAATCGGATATTTCGGTTATGCATACTATTTAGCTAATAAAGATTCATTAAATGATGTCAAAATTGATGGTGTAGAACCAACAAACGAAACGATCGAATCTGGTGAATATACACCACTATCACGTTCACTATTCGTATACGTGAAAAATTCTTCAGTCAATGAAAATGAAGCGGTTTATGACTTCATGAAATATTCACTTGAGAATGCTGGTGAAATGGCTGAAGCAGTTGGCTATGTAAGCTTGCCGGAAGAAAAATATACAGAAGATCTTGACGCATTAGAAGGTTTGAAATAAATTAACCAAATTAAATGCGGCTTGAGAGGTGAGTAGCAGCGGTGCTACTCTCTTCTCTTTTTAGGTAAAGGGGGATTTCACTTGGCTTCAAATGACCATCAAGCAAACGTGTCCGTTCAAGACATGATTGCGAAGCAGAAAGGAAAGAAGGGCAAAAAGCGAATTGAAAAATCAATTCCAGTCATTCTTTTCATTATTGCGTCCATATCAGTATTAACAACTTTCGGGATTGTTTTTACATTAATTTTTGAAACATTTGAGTTTTTCCAGCGTGTACCGTTTTTTGATTTTTTACTCGGTACAGAGTGGTTACCATTTTCAAATAATGAACCGCTCTTTGGCATATTGCCTTTAATTGCGGGTACATTTAAAGTAACGTTGATTGCAGTCGTGGTTGCGGTACCATTTGGATTAGCATCAGCAGTTTACTTAAGTGAATATGCAAGTGATAATATGCGACGTGTCATTAAACCTGTTCTCGAAGTATTAGCGGGTGTACCTACAATAGTTTACGGTTTTTTTGCATTAACATTTGTGACACCATTATTACAACAATTTATTCCGGAGTTAAAGATTTTTAATGCATTAAGCCCGGGTATAGTGGTAGGGATTATGATATTACCCATGATTGCTTCCTTGTCAGAAGATGCGATGTCATCGGTTCCAAATTCAATTCGGGATGGTGCACTAGCCTTAGGTGCAACCAAACTGGAAGTGGCCGTTAAAGTTGTGTTACCAGCAGCATTATCTGGGATTATGGCTTCAATCGTTCTTGCGGTTTCACGTGCAATTGGAGAGACAATGATTGTGTCACTCGCAGGTGGTTCCACGCCTCGATTTGATTTAGATATGACGGATTCAATTCAAACCATGACTGCTTATATTGTTCAAGTTTCAACAGGAGATGCTGGTTACGGCACAACTATCTATTATTCGATTTATTCGGTCGGATTTACGTTATTCCTCTTTACGCTTCTCATGAACTTATTAGCTCATGTGATTTCAAAACGTTTTAGGGAGGAATATTAAAATGAAATATGTCGATCATGCATCTGTTGTCAAACGAATGGGCAGTAGAATGATTGTAAATAAAATCTTTAAAGCGTTATTCTTCTTGGCTACATTATTTGCATTATTAGCTTTAGGTTTGTTGTTTTATCGAATTTTCATCCAAGGTATCGGTTACTTATCGCTCGACTTCTTTTCAAATTTCGGATCACGTTTCCCTGAAAAAGCAGGGATTAAGGCCGCCCTTATTGGGTCGCTATGGATGATGGCCGTTGTGGCACCAGTCTCATTAATATTAGGTGTAGGATCTGCAATTTATCTTGAGGAATATGCCAAGAAAGGTAAAATTAATGATTTCATTCGTATGAATATCTCTAATTTAGCCGGTGTTCCTTCAGTTGTGTTTGGTTTACTCGGTTTAACGATTTTTGTAAGAGCACTAGCACTAGGTAATAGTATTTTAGCGGCAGGATTTACAATGAGTTTGTTAATATTGCCCGTTATCATCGTTTCTTCTCAAGAAGCAATTCGCGCTGTCCCTAAAGATTTACGTGAAGCATCTTATGGGATGGGTGCTACCAAGTGGCAGACTATTGCAAGAGTCGTATTGCCTTCAGCAATACCTGGGATTTTAACAGGCGGAATTTTAGCCCTTTCTCGAGCAATAGGAGAAACAGCACCACTTGTTGTAATTGGAATTCCAGTTATTATACAATTTTTACCGGAAAATTTACTTAGTCAATTTACTGCCATGCCAATGCAGATTTTTGACTGGGCAAAACGGCCACAGGAAGCGTTTCAGAGTGTAGCAGCAGCTGGAATCATCGTTTTGATGATGTTCTTGTTGTTGATGAATTCAATTGCAGTGTTCATTCGAAATAAGTTCCAAAGACGTTATTAAGCCAATGTGGCATGGGAGGGTTTCAAAATGGTTCAACTGAAAGTAAACAAACAAACAGCATCTCCATTAGCACCGTTTAAAAGCAATCAAGAGTCAACTGAAAACAAGATTGTGTATGATACACGTCAATTAAATTTATGGTATGGCAACCACCATGCGTTAAAGAATATTGATTTAGCTATTAAAGAAAATGAAGTGACCGCAATTATTGGACCTTCGGGTTGTGGGAAATCGACATATATTAAAACCTTAAATCGGATGGTGGAGTTAGTACCATCTGTCAAAACATCGGGACAAATTATATATCGTGATCGCAATATTTTAGATGCAAGTTATGGTGTAGAAGAATTGCGTACGAAAGTGGGCATGGTTTTCCAAAAACCAAATCCATTCCCAAAATCAATTTACGACAATATTGCTTATGGTCCCCGTATTCATGGGATTAAAAACAAGAAGATATTAGATGGAATTGTTGAACAAAGCTTACGTGGAGCAGCTATCTGGGATGAAGTTAAAGATCGTTTAAATGAGAATGCCTACAGTCTGTCAGGTGGACAGCAACAACGTATTTGTATTGCACGTGCACTTGCAATCGAGCCTGACGTTATATTAATGGACGAACCTACATCTGCACTTGATCCTATTTCGACACTAAAAGTTGAGGAATTAGTTCAAGAGCTAAAACAAAATTACTCAATCATCATTGTGACTCATAATATGCAACAAGCAGCACGTATTTCTGATCGAACGGCATTCTTCTTAAATGGAGAAGTTGTGGAATATGATAAAACGGATACCATTTTTTCTACACCTTCTGACAAACGAACAGAAGATTACATTTCAGGACGCTTTGGTTGATAAAGAAGGGGGTAAACAAAGATGGTAGTTAGAGAAAAATTTGAACTGGAGCTTAATGGTGTTCATGAACAATTTTTATTGCTTAGTAATTTATCAATTTCTACATTGAATAAATCGATTGATGCGTTGTTAAATCAAGACGTGGACATTGCATTATCAATTATTGAAAACGACATTCATATTAATCGGTTGGAAGAAGAAATTAACGATCGTGTCATATTATTATTAGCGAAACAACAACCGGTTGCTACTGATTTAAGAAGGTTAATCGTTTTAATTAAAGCAGCACATGATATGGAACGAGTTGGCGACTATGCAGTAAACATTGCAAAAGAGGCCATTCGTATTGGAAAAGCAGAGTTTGTTCCAACAATAAAAAATATTGAAGAAATGCGTACAATAACTATCGGTATGTTAACTGATGTGATGAAGGCCTTTATTGATGAAAACATTGAAGAGGCACGTAAAATTGCAGAACTAGATGATAAAGTGGATAATTTGTATGGTCAAACCATTCAACAGCTTTTATTAGTAGGATCTGAAAACCCGAAATTATTAAGCCAAGTAACACAATTATCTTTTGTCTGTAGATATTTAGAACGATCTGCTGACCATGCAACAAATATTGCGGAACAATTATTTTATTTGGTTAAAGGGCGTCATGCCGAATTAAATAAGTAGATTTTATTTGGAAGAGAAATATATCTCTTTCTATGTAGATAAATATTTGCAACTTAATAGTAGATTTTTCTATGGCTTATGCTATAATAAGTTAGTCGTATAAATTATGCTCAATAATTAAACTTGAATCCTGATAAAGTGGGAGGGATAAAGATGCGCGTTAACATCACACTAGCTTGCACAGATTGCGGCGAGCGCAACTACATTTCTAAGAAAAACAAGCGTAACAACCCGGAACGTCTTGAAATGAAAAAATATTGCTCACGTGAAAAGAAAATGACTACACACCGTGAAACAAAATAATACCATTTAACCAAAACCTTACGAGGTTTTGGTTTTTTTCATGGAGGAATTGAAATGGATAAGTCCACGTTACGGAAAAGCATATTACACAAGTTAAATAATTTAGATGTAAATGTGCACAATGGGTTTTCTAATCATATACATAAGAAAGTATTAGTTGAAGAGAAAATACAGAATGCTCAAGTGATAGGCATTACGTTATCATCCTTTCCCGAAGTTGATACATGGCACTTAATTAAGAAACTTTGGGCAATGGGAAAGCAAGTTGCCGTTCCTAAGTGCGAACCTGCGACACGAGGAATGACTTTTTATGAAATTAACTCTTTTGATCAACTTGAAGTGGTATATATGAAATTAAAAGAACCCATTCCTTCTTTGACAAAAAGGTTAGAGCCGACTCAAATTGACGTGTTGATTGTGCCTGGTGTAGTCTTTAATAAGCAAGGATATCGAATAGGCTATGGTGGAGGTTATTATGACCGGTTTTTAAGTGGCTATAATGGAGCCACGTTCGCGCTTGCATTTGATAGCCAAATCGTGAATGAAATACCGATTGAGCGATTTGATTTACCAGTACAATGCATTATAACCGAGACGCAACGAATCCGGAGTTCGAAAGTGGAGTGAATAGATGAAATCGCTATATGATGTCATGCAATATTTAAAAAGAAATGGAACATACATTTATACAACGGAACGCCAGGCAGATATCCTGTTAATGGAAGATGAAATAAGGGAGCTCTATAAATCACAGATAATGGATATACAAGATTATCAAATGGCTATTCTTTTACTAAGGCAGGAAATGTCACGTTTAATTGATAAAAAAATAAAATAAATTTTCCCGTGGTAACCTAAGCCGAAAGGAGGTTTAGGTTGTTTTTTATTTGGAATTTCAAATAGTGGAAGAAGTCTCTATTAATTTTTTTTTGAAAAAGTGAAACTTATATTGTTTTCACTCGTCTTATATGGGGTGAGTAATGAAGAGGCAACAGTATTCAATTATACTTGGAATTTATTAAGCTAAAGTTGCGTCATTGTTAAAAAAGGATTAAGATATACTAATGTTTCTTTCTTTCGCTGAATAAAATGTTGCTCAAGCCAATAAGGTGTTTAGCATTGCTTTATTATAGAAGGTAACATTCAGACAGAAAGCTGTCGTTTGACTCTGTGACATCAGAGATTGTATGATTGCTTTTTGCGGAGAAAAATTCGGAGTTTGAAAGTGATGAGGAGGATGTTAGGAATGAAGAAAACAAATTACCCTAAACATTCGATTTTGGCGGTAGCCATTTTGCTAACATGGATTAAAACATATGTGGTATACCATACGAGTTTTGATATGAAAATTGAAAATGTCATGCAACAGTTTATCTTGTTTATTAACCCATTAAGCTTTTTGCTTGCTGTATATGGTATTTCATTATTCTTCAAATCCGCTAAAGCTAGAAATCGATATTTATTAATTACGAGTTCAATATTAGCCATAATTTTATATGCAAACGTTGCATTTTATCGCTTCTTTAGTGATTTCATTACATTGCCTGTGTTGTTCCAAACGAGCAACTTTAGTGATTTAGGTGCTTCGGCAGCAGAAACTATTTACGTGTCAGACGTGTTTTACTTTATTGATGTTCTTTTATTATTTGCAGCTATCAAATGGTTGCCAAACGCAAAAGAGGCGACAATTGTTAAACCAGCAATTCGTCGAGCGTATTTTGTGATTTCTGCAGCTGTTCTGTTCTTAAATTTAGGACTTGCTGAAACGGAACGTCCACAGCTTCTTACACGCAGCTTTGATCGTGAATTACTAGTGAAAAATATCGGAACATATAACTATCATATTTACGATATTTACATTCAATCTAAATCACATGCACAACGCGCATTAGCTGATGGCAGTGAATTAGTTGAAGTTAATAACTATGTTCGTTCAAACCAAGCAGAACCAAATTATGAAGTGTTTGGAACTGCAGAAGGTAAAAATGTGATAGTCGTTTCTTTAGAGTCACTTCAAACGTTTGTAGTAAATGAGGAAATGAACGGCCAAGTGGTTACACCATTCTTGAATAGCTTAACTAAAGATAAAGATACCTACTATTTCCCTAATCTCTACCATCAAACAGGTCTAGGTAAAACTTCTGACTCTGAGTTTATTGTGGAAAACGGATTATATCCTTTAGGTGGAGGAGCTGTGTTCTTCACAAACAGCGGAAACACTTACAATTCAATGTCTGAAAAGTTAAATGAAAAAGGTTATTTTACAAATGTTATGCACTCAAATAACAAGAGTTTCTGGAACCGTGACATTATGTATGATGCGTTAGATGTAGATAAATTTTATGACGTAGATAGTTATGAAGTTGCAGAAGGCGATGCAGTTAACTGGGGATTAAAAGATATACCATTCTTTAAACAATCAGTTAATCACATGACAGAAATGCAACAACCATTCTATTCTCGTTTAATTACTTTAACAAATCACTATCCATTCCATTTGGAAAAAGAAGATCAATTTATTTCTGAATATGATTCAAATTCTGGTACATTGAATCGTTACTTCCAAACGGCTCGTTACATGGATGAATCAGTTAAAATTTTGTTTGATGAATTAAAAGCAAAAGGGTTATATGAAGATTCTATTATTGTGATGTATGGTGATCATTATGGTATTTCAGAAAATCATAATGAAGCAATGTCGCAGTATTTAGGAAAAGAAATTACGCCGTTTGAAAGTGCTCAATTACAACGTGTACCATTGTTTATTCATATGCCTGGTTCAGATCAAGGTGAAGTAGTGGAAGAAGTATCTGGACAAATTGATATTCGTCCAACGTTACTACATTTACTTGGTGTTGAGACAAGTAAGGATATGCAATTAGGTGCTGATGTTTTCTCTAAAGATCATGAAGAGTTTGTCATTTTCCGTGATGGACGTTTTGTAACCGATAAAGTGGTTTACGCAGGAAATGTTTGTTATGACAAGGAAACTGGTGAAGAAACAGAAGCCGCAGCATGTGCTCCTTATATTGAACGTGCAGCTGAAGAACTGGGGTATTCTGATAAAATCATAAATGGAGATTTACTTCGTTTTTATGATGAAAAAACAGGAAATCTCTTAATTGATCAAGCCAAAGATAAAAAGTAATTGTCATGAAAACTAATCGTCTAAAAGTGTTCATTCACTTTTAGACGATTTTTTTGTTTTTATGAAACACAATGGTGAATTAAACGTACTACTAAGTATAGAAAGAAGGGGATCGGAATGACACGTGGGTTTACAGCCTTATTGATAATATTCATTTTCATTTCAGGTTGTCAACCGATGACCTCTGAAATATCTAAACCACCAAAAGAAGCTCAGACTGTGAAACCAGACCAGATAGAATCAGAAGAAGGTAGACGTTTATCAATTCAAAATGAAAGCTTTGAGCGAGTGGTGGGATGGTTGACGAATGAAGAAATTCTTTATGTAACACGTCATGGTTTGGATTTTTCTCTCCTTACGTATCATATAGAAACTGGTGTAAGTAAAGAAATCATTAAAATCTCAGATCCGATAATAGAAGTTAGAATTCATCCTGATCTTACTAGATTTGCTGTTGTTACTTCAAAAAATTCATTAAGTGCCACCATACATATATTTTCTGGTATAGGTGAAGAAATTGACGAGTTAATGATAGAATCATCAGAAATGTATTGGGATTGGGATTCAAATCATAACGAACAATTGTTTTTCAGTGCTTTTTACGAAGATTGGAAGTTTGATTCATTTGTTTATTCAAGTGAAAAAAAAGAGGTAAGCCGAATTGAAACGAGGGATCCTTTCGGGAAATGGGGACATGATTCAACAATACAAACGATTAATTGGCCACCAAATGATGCTTTAAGCGGGGGGGCATTGCGTGACATGAATATTCATACAAAGACTTTCGAAGACTCTAAAGACTCCAACATAATATATATGGAATCTTTTAAAGAGATAAGTTTGGTTGTTCGAATTTCTGAAAATCAGCAAAATTTTTTATATACATTAACCGACAATAAGGATGGAAAGAATGCTATGTATGAAGTACCGGCTGTTAGTAATTATTCACAGTGGTTTGTTCCAGAAGTGGAATGGCTTGCTGACGGAAGAATGATTACATATCAAGCTACAGAATCAGGACTAATGGATTCGATCCCAACTGATTATGAACTCGTTCAACTTACTTTAGAATCTACTGTTAAACAATCAATTTGGGAAGGACCATACGGAGCATTTGCATGTTCTCCTTCAGGAGCACATTGTTTGATAGGTGTGCAATTAGAGGAAATGTTAATTGTAGAGAGTGGCGAAGTGAAACCTTGGATTGAAATAAAAGAATAAATAAAAAAGCTAATGTTCAGTTTGAACATTAGCTTTTTTAAATACTAGTGTAAGCTTGGTGGATAGCCATGCTCCACAATTGTCATGACTGTGAAGAATCCGAAAACAGCAAAAGTACCAAAATTAAAGAGTATGCTTAAAAGGTTTTTCTCTTTAAAAGCTTGATAAGTACCAATTGCTGCTAAAATTGCAACAAGGCCAAAAATAACCATTAATAAGTTCATGAAAGACACTCCTTTTGATATCTTGAATGGGATATCGAATACAAGTTTTCTACCTTATTATAAATTTATATTAGGGGTTTGTCGAGGATTAAAAAGTGTCGGATATATGAACGGAGATGTATGCCACCTGACTTTCTGCTACAATAAACTAGAGGTGAAGCACATGTTGAATATACGTACGTTTCCTTTAGGACCATTACAAACAAATTGTTATGTGATATCAAATAAAGATAAACAATGTTTGATTATCGATCCAGGTGAACAAGGGGAAGCATTAGCTAAAGAAATTCGTAAATTAAAATTGAAACCATTAGCCATACTATTAACACATGCTCATTTTGACCATATTGGTGCCGTTGATATCATCAGAGAATTATTTAAAGTTCCTGTATATATCCATCAAGCAGAAAAAAATTGGTTAACAGATTCAACAAAAAATGGTTCAGCTCGATACCGAGAGTTACCTTTAATTGAAGGTAAAGCTGCAGATGTACTGATCGAAAAAGAAGGTCAGTTAGAAATTGGACCGTTTACTTGTACCATGTTCCATACACCGGGTCATTCTCCAGGGAGCATTTCCTACTGGTTTGAAGAAGATGGGTTTGCGATAGTTGGGGATACTTTGTTTAAAGGCAGTATTGGCAGAACAGATTTACCTTATGGTAACCATAAAGAGTTAATTCAATCCATTCACAATAAGCTTCTTACATTGCCGGAGCACACAATCTGTTATCCTGGTCACGGTGAACCCACAACACCAGAAGAGGAGATGGATCGCAATCCATTTCTAAACGGTTTATAAGTCCATATAAAAAGACAGTCAATAGTAAAATTGACTGTCTTTTTATTTTCATAATTGTTTTTAGTGTCCTGCACCAGGTACTTGGATAAATGTCGTATAGTAAGTGAAGCCAGCAAAAAACACCGTTAAATATGCTCCGAAGATGTAAATGTACATACGCTCTGAAAGGTTTAAGAAACCTAAAAGAATAAATAAGCCTGTGTTTGCAAGAAATAATAATGATGCCGAATACATATCACCTAAATAAAACATAACTGCGAAAATGCCTGTCCAGAAACCCATCACTTTATACATATTGTTCATGAGTAGTCCCCTCCTTTTACAACTATACAATAATCTCTACCTCATTATAGATGATTCGGTTCCTAGATGTAAACTCTAGAATGTCTTTAGAATGTGACAGAACAGTGGAAGTTCTTAATTCTAGTCCAAATATAAGAAAAAAATTTATTGTTCCTTTAAGTTTAACCCGAAAACGGGAGGAATAGTGCTATTTAAAAAGATTTTTCACGATAGGCGACAAATATTATACAAATATTGTGCAATGTGTATAATTAAACGCAATGAGAATCGGAGGAGTTTAAATGTCTAAAGTAGAGTTTTATACGTATCCCTCTTGTACATCTTGTCGTAAAACTAAAAAATGGTTAATAGATAATCAAGTCATTTTTGAAGAAAGACATCTATTCCGTCAAACACCCACTGTAGAAGAACTAAAATTATTATTAACATTAACATCAGAAGGACTAGATGAAATATTAGCAACGTAGCCAATCATTTAAAGATTTGAATTTAGAGATTGACGATTTGCCATTATCAAAAGTAGTCGAATTAATTGTTGGAAATCCCAAATTATTGAGACGACCAATATTAACCGATGGAAAGCAGATAGTTGTGGGATACCAACCAGAATTCTGAGTTCCTTTTGCCGCAAAAGAAAATTATTCCCTGCAATTTAGGGAGCAAAATTGAAATTTCCTGCAGAAAATGGTGGGAAATTTTAATTTTGAGAGAAAATATTCACAAATACAAAATCTAAGTTTATAGTATTCGTTACAGGTTAAGAGCGGTCCTGACCTGTAAAGGGTGAATGGTAATTTTCATGAACGATTTATTGAATGTCATTGAACAAAAAAGTGATGAGCTAATAAATCGAGCGGTCTTGGCCCGTGCCTCAGATATTCATTTAATTCCATCTTTAGAATTTTACTCTATTTATTTTCGACTACACACTAAACTTATCCCTGCAGGTAAGCTTCACCTGGACATCGGGGATCGCATGATTTCATACTTCAAATTTTTATCCTCTCTCGATATAAGTGAAAAACGAAAACCTCAAAGCGGTTCATTTCAACAATCTTTCAATTCTCAAACATGTTCATTAAGAGTTTCTACGTTACCTTCTGTCCAAAATAAAGAAAGTCTTGTGATTAGAGTTCAGTTACATGACGATTCCAAACCGTTACACGAGCTATCGTTTAACAAAGAAACTGCTCAGGTCCTACATGATTTAATGATGGCTCGACAAGGACTTTTATGTATAACTGGACCCACTGGTTGCGGTAAGACAACCACTATGTATTCCTTGACGAGTTACAGTGCGCATCAATTAAATCGACATGTTATTTCATTAGAAGATCCAGTAGAAAACAGCCAATCTCATTTACTTCAAATTCAAGTGAATGAACGTTCAGGGATAACGTATGCATCAGGCCTAAAAGCTATTTTACGTCATTCTCCAGATGTCATAATGATTGGTGAAATTCGTGATTTAGAAACTGCGCAAGCAGCAGTTCAAGCTTCTTTAACAGGACATTTAGTAATTACAACTGTGCATGCTAAAAATCCAGTAGGGTGTTTATACCGATTAATGGACTTGGGGATTCCGATAGATGATTTAAAACAAGCCATTCTTGGAATAACGAGTCAACAATTAGTCATCACGTCTTTTGATCGAGAAGAAGATCGACTCAGTCCAAATCGATCATCTTTATACGAAATTTTATACGGAAACACACTTGAAGAAGCATTTGAAGCGATTAAAGCAGGTACAACGTTTAATATGCCGATTGAATCTACACTTTACAATCAATATGAAAGAGGGGTTGAGATGGGTGCTATTCAAGTATCTCCAACCACGTATTGATCATAAGGATTATCAAATACCTAAGAAAAAACAAGCACAGTTTTTGAAGCGACTTTCATCCTTGATACAGGAAGGATATACCTTTTATGCATCACTCATTATGTTGCTGCCTCATCACGTGAAAAGGAGTGCCGATGCACAGGACAATCTGTCAATACAAATGAAGAATGGGGATGGAGTGACTTCCGTTTTGCAGTCTTTAGGCATTCCAAGAAGTTATTTATTGTCCATTCAAATGGCTGAAGCACATGGGAAGTTGCATCAAGCACTACTTGTCCTTCATTCACATGTCGCCATGGTGGAACGAGCAAAAGCTAGTTTAAAAAAAGTTTTGATGTATCCATTATTTCTATTTACGATGCTTGCTGGTCTGTTTGTTGCTTTTCGTACCTATTTCTTACCTAATATGAAGTTACTTGCTTCATCTAGGCAAGGGATTTCTTCTACCGACTCCATGAGTGTAACGAGTGTTTTACTTCATTTACCAGATGTTTTATTAAGCATATGTTTATTTTTCATTTTCGTAGCTGTTGCTTTCCGCTGGAATATTCGACGCTATTCATTTGAGCAACAAGTTATCAAGTTGCAAAAGATTCCACTATTGTCTAATTGGATGAAATTGTTTTGGACAAAAAGTTTTTCACAAGAATTAGGAACGCTACTTGTGAGTGGATTATCTTTACAACTTTCGCTAAATGTACTAAGAGAACAAAATTTCCAACCATATTTAAAAGTGATTTCAGAGAATATTTACTCCTCAGTATTATTGGGTGAATCTTTAAAAAAAGCGGTACAGTTATCTGAATGTTTTATAGACGATTTTCCTACTTATATTTCACATGGGGAAAGTAGTGGTCACTTAGCCAAGGAACTATTAATATACGGTGATTTATTAAATGAGCAAACTGAAAATTCTTTAACAAAGTGGTTATCTTTTGTTCAACCAATACTATTTGCGATTCTAGCCATTTGTATTTTAGCTGCTTACCTTTCCATTTTATTGCCGGTTTATGGAATGATTGATTTTATTTAATAACCTATTCAAATTAAAGGAGGAAGTTGAATTTGAAAAAAATCACGTGCCAAAAAGGATTTACTTTAATCGAAATGAAGAGGGGGTATTACCCTCTATTTTTAGAGGAATGATTGGGGTTTGGGTCTTCGCTGATTGGGACCGAAAAATCAATAAGTACGCCTTCAATCATAGTGTAGAGAACTAATTTATCTCGAAATAACTTTCCGGTTGGAAAAAGTTCTCCAAACATTTGAGCTTGCTCAAGAGGACTTAATTCTTCTTCAAATCTATCCACGACTTGCAAGTATTCATATATTTTCTTGTATCCCCATGAATTAGATTGTAGAAGTTTTATTTTCGATGATAATTCAATTTTTTGGTTCATTAATTGTTTTAATGAAACATCGATTTCATCTTGTTTTTTTGTTAACATCGTCTTATCGAAATTTCCATCTAAAAACAAATCTAAAAGACGACCCTTTTTCATTTCAAGATCATTAATCTTTTTTTCTAATGATTTAATTGTTTTCTCATGCTCTATTAAGTCATTTGCATGCAAATCTAATGTCACGTATTGTTCTGCGAAATGCTTACCTTTCAACATATCAGCAAGGGCTTTTCTTACTTGTGGCTCGATACGGACAGTGTTAATGGAGATATCACAAACGTATTGGTCTGACACACGTCTACTACGGTTGTGTTTCAAATAGAAACGTGGTGACTTTTTTGTACCGTGTTGAGTAAGGGCTATCTTTCTTCCACATTCCCCGCATTCAAAAAGCGTTCTTCGGAACAGGTGAAGATCATCTGTTTCTCTGGAATAGGCGTTAAATTGATTACCTCTTTTTTGTCGTTCTGTCTGAATTTTATTAAAGGTTTCTTCGTTACGTAAGGCGGGGTACATATCATCAATACTAATCGTTTCACCGTTTGCAAATGATTTTTCCATTACTCCATGGAAAGCTTTTGAGGTAAGACGCAATTGTATTAACCGCTCATTCCAGAAACGTCCAGAAGGGGTTCTACAGATATCGTTTAACTTCTTGGCAATAGACATCATTCCAAACTGTTTGTTTAAATATAGATCATCTATGAAAGGTATAACCCATGACCATTCCTCATCAACTTCATATGTTTTTGTTTCTTTATTAAATGAATAACCGAGAGGAGCTTTACCGAATCCTTTTCCTTCACGCATTCTTCTTCGCTTTCCACGCATCATTCTTCTAACGATTTTTTTCTTTTCGCGTTTGGCTAACAGATTTTTTAAATCAGACATGAATTCATCATCTTCATTGTCCAAGTCGACGATATTACCGGGTTCAGCAATTTTAACTTTATTGGAACGGAGGATGCTCTTTAATAATTCCCACTCTACCGTATCTAATCTAGAGAGACGGTCTTGATCAACCACTAACACAATATCAGTCAAACCTTCCTCCACATCATCAAGTAGTTTATTTAATCCTGGTTTATCTAATTTTCCGCCACTATCAACATCAAGTATCGTATTAACAATTTTCCACCCTTGATCTTTCGCATATCTGGTTAAATCATCACGCTGGCCCTCAAGAGAGAATTTGGTTTCTTGAAGCTTAGTGGATACACGGATATATATGATGACTCTTTTTATAGTACCTACTGACTTTTTCATAAGATTTTCCTTTCTATAAGAAAAGAGCAAACGAATGAGTCTGCTCTTCATCTATTAATTGCTAACGTTAGGAATTAATTTATAAATCTCTTGTAAATCTTATTGCTTTTCCAATAATTCTCGCTGGGTTGCTTTCAGTCACTATGTAAGGCTCGTGTGAAGCATTGTCAGGCATTAAAATGATTAAATCCCCTTGCTTTTTAATACGCTTCAATGTGGCTTCTGTATTTCCGTTTACAAGCACTGCAGCTATCTCCCCAGTTTCAACTTCACTCTGCTCACGAATCAAAACTTTAGACCCGTTTGGGATAGTAGGTTCCATCGAGCTTCCTTTTACAATTAAACCGAACAAATTTCCACTCGGTAGATTATCTGAGGATTCATACATATAACCTTCCACATTCTCTTCTGCCAATATTGGGTCTCCACATGCAATTATTCCTAAAATAGGGATTCTCTTAGTTTGTGAAGATACTTCTATTAAGTTGGTTGGTTTTTCTTCTGTGAGGTCTGATCTTAATATATGGAAGTAGTCAGCTAATAATTGAATTTTATCAATACGTGGATAGGTTTTCGCTTTCATCCAATTTGACATTGTCATTTCTGGAATATCCAGAATTTGAGCAATATCTGTTTGATTCAACCCTTTTTTATCAATGTAGTATTTTAAATTCTTTGCCATAATATTTTTAAGATCTTGAGCATTAGTCATAATTATCACCTCGCTTTCTGATATTATGATACCGTTTTTCGGTATGGTTGTAAACAAACAAAATACCTTTTAAAAGTACTAGTTTCGACAATAGTCCTTGACAGTACCTTTTAACGGTATTATATTAAGTGTATACAACTGAAAGGAGTTGATAATATGCTTCAAATATCATTAGCAGCAGCTCGTGTAAACGTAGGTTTGAGACAAAAACAAGCAGCGTTGTTAATTGGGGTTTCGGAGAAAACTTTAGGTGGATATGAACGTGGGCAATCCTCAATACCAGGTCCCGTGCTACAAAAAGCAGCTAAGATATACAAAATTCCCTCAGATTATATTCGGTTATCCAATGTAAATGATGGAAAGTATGACGAAGAAGAAAAAATTTTAGAACACACTACCGTTTAACGTTAGTGATAACAATAAGAAGTGGAGGTAAAGAAAATGAATCAATTAAAAGTAATTTCAATCAACGGTCAATTAATCACAGATAGTCGAGATGTTGCGGAGATGGTTGAAAAACGCCATACAGATTTAATGCGGACAATTAGCGGTTATGTCGAAACATTAGAAAACGCAAAATTGCGTTCTCAGGATTTTTTCATCCCTAACACTTATAAAACGGAAGGAAACAACAAAACTTACGATTGCTTCTTATTAACCAAAAAAGGATGCGATATGGTTGCAAACAAAATGACTGGTGAAAAGGGTGTTCTCTTTACTGCAGCTTACGTAACACAATTTGAGGTTATGGAAAAAACGGTTAATCAACCAAGAGCTCTTACAGGACGTGAGCAATTAGAAGCCTCCATGAAACTCTCATTAATGACTTCGGAGGATGTAAAAGAATTGAAAGGTGAGGTCGTTGAAATTCGAGGAATGGTTGAGAACCAAATTACTTTAGACCACGGGGAACAACGTCGCCTTCAAAAACTGATTAGCAGTAAGGTGTTTGAATTTGCAAAATCGGATGATCATCGACGATTTCTTTATCCAGAATTATATCGCGAAATCAAAGACCGATTTGGAGTTGCATCCTATAAAGATGTTAAGCGGCACGAGCTTCAGTTAGCAATTAAATATGTAGAATCATGGATTCCGAGAAAGGGTGGGAAGTTGGCATGAACAAACTACCTATTGACCCAATTATTTTAGAAAAGCGTGCTGCTATCCCAGGGTTGATTGCCGAACTTTCTTATCATGATGAAACAAAGGCAATTAAATACATGAGAATTTGGGGAGAAAGAAGAATGCCAATAACTTCGTTGTTTTCTACGCTCAATCTTGAAATTTCTAACGTGAAAAAGCTAGTAGCTCAATGAAAAAACCACTGAAATACTTTTTCAACATCGAAAAGCTCAATCCGAAAGAAGCGTTCATCTTAGGTAGCTTAGTCATACTCATATTTGCAGTATTCGCTATGTGTGGATGGATGGCTTGGGAGAACATGCAGTTTCTTGGCTGGTTTTAAAGTTGTAGAACAAAAATAGCTAGTAATAAAAATCGAGGAGGAAGAATTTGAGATGGAAATCATGCAAGCAAATGAAGTTGCAAAGCTTTCTGAAAAAGGAAAAAAGCAATTTGAAAAAGATGCATTTGAAAGTACTGAGTTTAAGAGTCTGATTAGTGGAATTGAAGAAAATGCGATGAAGGGTCGGACTGACTTAAGTCAATTACTTCGAAACGACGATGCAGTACGAATGTATGAGGTGTTTGTAAATGCATTAATACTGGCTGGATATTCTAGTTCAATTAAATCGAAAACAAGGTTCGGAATGCTAAAAGTTTCTGATTCGAATTGGGAGTTTAAGGTCTCATGGAAACAAGAAGAACAAAAATAAAAGCCCGTTGTTGGAGCAACGGACTTTCGAGGTTCTTACACAGATTCTACCTACAGTGTAATCCAGAACACTCCAAAAAATCAAGAGGAGGCAAATCATGAAAGAAGTAAAATTACTCTCATTAACACTTACAAACTTTAAAGGTATCAAGAATTTCACGTTCGAACCCGGTGGCAATAATGTTCGGGTATTCGGGGATAACGAGACTGGAAAGACCTCACTGTTTGATGGCTTTATATGGCTTTTATTCAATAAAGATAGCCAAAATAAGACGGATTTTTCTTTAAAAACGCTTATTAAAGGCAAGGAAGTTAACAACTTAAATCACGAAGTGGAAGCATCATTTTTAATTGATGGATCATCGGTGACATTACGAAAAGTCTACAAGGAAAAATGGACTCGTAAGCGTGGATCAGCAGCACAAGAATTCACTGGACATGAAACTGATTACTTTGTTGATGGTGTGCCTAGCAAGAAAAAAGAGTACACAGACCATGTTGATTCAATTGTCCAGGAAGATGTGTTCAAGCTTTTGACTTCCCCAACATTCTTTAATGAACAAATGAAATGGCAGGACCGTCGAGCTACGTTACTTCAAATATGCGGTGACATTTCCGATGATGAAGTGTTTCAACAAAAAGATGAATTAAAGGCCTTACCACTCATTTTAAAAGGCAAAAAAATTGAAGATTACCGAAAAATCATTGCAGCTCGTCGCAAAGAAATTAACGACGAATTAGAACGCATTCCAGTAAGGATTGATGAAATTCAGAAGTCTATTCCTGAGATGGACATAGATGTGGAGTCGTTGAAAAATCAAGTGGCCAAGATAGATGAATCCATTGATTCAAACGTAACGCTCATTTCCAATATTAAAAACGGTAAATCGCTTCTTGAAAAAGAAAGAGATCTCCAACAAGTGGAGAACGATCTTTTGAACCTGCAACGTGCATACGAATCGGATTCAAAAGAAAAGGTTTATCAATTGAGAGCGAAACTCCAAGAAGAACAATCGAATGCTCAACATTTTAAACGAAAAGCAAGCGAACACAAACAAGCAATTGATTACGCAAATAATAGCATGGCAGCGCATGACAAAGACCGTTCTCGTTTATTGGAAGAATGGAACCGACTAAATGCTTTGTCATTTACTCATCAAGACAAATGTGAATGCCCAGCTTGTGGACAAGCATTACCAGAAGAACAGGTAAATGCAGTTAGAACAAAAGCACTTGAACAATTCAATAAAGACAAATCTGAAAAGCTACTAACAATCGACACACAAGGTAAGGGCATCAAGGAAAAGAAAATCAGTATTCAAAACGACATTGATAAGCATCAACCGGAGCTTGGTAAGTTCACTGCACAAGCGAGTGAAAAAGAGCAATTGGTATCAAAGATAGCGGAGCAATTAAAAAAGCAAGAAGGATCTATAAAAGATGTTTCTGAGAGTGCAGACTATCAAGCGAAACTTGTTGAAAAACAAAAAGTAGTTTCAGAGATTCAAGAGTTAAAAGAACGAGCGCTAGAATCCACCCGTTCGGTCGAACAAGAATTAAACGATTTAAAAGCTCAAAAAACAACTATTCAAGTGGAACTTGCTCGTTTTGCGAATGTTGATTCTCTTAATAATCGAATTACGGAATTAACGGATCAAGAGAGTTTGCTTGCAGGTGAGTTTGAAAAACTCGAGCACCAGTTGTATCTAACAGAACAATTTATTCGAGCAAAAGTGGAGCTACTAGAAGAGCGAATTAACGCTAAATTCGAATTTGCGCGTTTCAAAATGTTCGCTGAACAAATCAATGGTGGCCTTCAGGAAGTATGCGATACGACTTACAAAGGAGTTCCATTCAGTTCACTTAACAATGCAGCTCGAATCAACACTGGAATCGATATTATCAACACGTTATCAAAACATTACGGGATAAGAGCACCAATATTCGTCGATAATGCCGAAGCAGTTACGAAATTGATTGATTCAGATTCACAGTTAATTAGTTTAGTAGTTTCGGAGAAAGATAAAGCATTACGAGTGGAAATCGAAGGAGGAAATAATAATGAGTAATCAAAACCAATTAGCAATGATCAAGAAAGATACGGTGGACATCGTAGCAAATAAAGTAAAGCAATTTCAAGAAAGTGGAGAACTTCATTTTCCTGCTAACTACAGCCCTGAAAATGCTATGAAATCAGCTTGGTTGTTACTACAGGATGTAAAAGATAAAAGTAACACACCAGCATTACAAGCTTGCTCTAAAGATAGTATTGCAAACAGTCTTCTCGACATGGTGGTTCAAGGTTTGAACCCAGCGAAGAAACAAGGTTACTTTATTGCATACGGAAAAACGTTATCATTCCAACGTTCTTACTTCGGGACGATGGCTGTCACATTAAGAACAACTGGCGCGAAGTCCATCGATGCTGCAGTTATTTATGAAGGTGATGACGTTGATTATGAAATGATGAACGGTCGAGTCACAGATTTAAAACATAAACAAAAATTCGGTAATCAAGACAAGCCGATTATCGGTGCTTATTGCACCATCATAGAAAAAGATGGCTCAATTTACATCGAATTGATGACAATAGCCGAAATAGAAAAAGCTTGGGGACAGTCGAAAATGAATCCAAAAGGCGAGAGCTCAACACACAAGAAATTTCCACAAGAGATGGCAAAACGCACAGTAATCAATCGTGCTTGCAAGAAATTATTGAATGCATCTGACGATAACTCACTAGTTATGAAGCACATCCATGCAAGTGATGAAGCATTTGAAGAAGCTCAACTTGCAGAAGAAATTCAAGGTAACGCGAATCAAGAAATTATTGATGTCGAAGGCGTTGAGGTGGTTGAAGAAACAGGTGAAATTCTAGGGGGAGAAAACCCTCCTGAGCAAAAAGAAGAGACAACTGAACCTGCCGATAATAATGGTCCAGGTTGGTAATGATTACGATTCAAACACTCGCTACTGGTAGCAAAGGTAACTGTTATTACATTACAGATGGTCACACGCCTTTGCTGCTTGAATGCGGTATACGGTTCAAAGATATTCAACGCAAACTGAATTTCAAAACAACAGATATTGCTGCTTGTTTAATCACACATGAACACAAGGATCACTGTAATGGAATAAATGAAGTACTAAAAGCCGGTATCGATTGCTATATGTCACCAGGAACAAAAGAAGCTATCGGCATTACTCATCATCGTGTACATGGCGTTACCGTTAAACAACAATTCAAAATCGGAACCTGGACCATATTACCGTTTGATGTTCAACATGATGTTTCAGAACCATTCGGTTTCTTGCTAGTCAGTGGTAACGAAAAGCTCTTATTCGCAACAGACACTTACTACATCAAGTATCGATTCCAAGGGCTTACACATCTGATGTTGGAGTGTAACTATTGCACGGACGTATTAAATCGGAATGTAGCAAATGGGTTACACAAATCTATGAAAAGACGTGTCATGAAGTCACATTTCAGTTTAGAAAACGTTTTGGACTTCTTTAAAGCAAACGATCTATCAAAACTACAGGAAATTTGGTTGCTGCATCTTTCAGACTCGAATAGTGATGAACAATTAATTCGAGATGAAGTTGCTAAAGTCACTGGAAAAATGATTCACATTCCATGAGGAGGAAGTGTAATGGCAAGACCAAGAAAGCAGGGGCTGGATTACTTTCCACTTGATGTAGATATCGACCAAGATGACAAAATCCAGTTGGTCGAAGCCGTACATGGTCCAGTTGGATTCGCGATAGTAATTAAATTATTAATGCGGATTTATAAAGACGGATATTACTCGAAGTGGACAGAAACTGAACAATTACTCTTCTCCAAGAGAGTTAATGTCGACATTAACTCGATTAATGTATGCATTAACGACTGTGTAAAATGGGATCTTTTCGATAAAGAACTATTCGAAAGCCACGCTGTGCTTACCTCTAATGGTATTCAAAAGAGGTTTTTAGAAGCTGTAGGACGTAGGCAAAAGGTCGAAATGGTGCAAGAATACCTTCTTTTAGGCTATGAAGACATTAATGTATACAAAAACCTAACAACTAAGAGTATTAATGCAAACATTAACTCGATTAATGACAACATTAATCCCCAAAGAATAGTAAAGAATAGTAAAGAAGAGAATAGTAGAGAACAGTATACAAAAGAAGAGCAAATTGCTGAGGAAATCTCGCCTTTTAGCTTTTATGAAAAAAATGGATTTGGAGCATTAACTCCGTATGTAGGCCAAAAAGTAAATTCGTGGATTGATGATTTATCAGAAGAGTTAATCGTTCATGGAATGAAAATAGCAGTTGAGAATGGCGTACTTAAATGGAATTATGTTGAGTCCATATTAAAAGACTGGTCAAACCGCAAGATTAAAACGATTGAAGAAGTTAATGCCATTGAGATTAAACGTAAACAGCAACAACAACCATATCTACGAAAGCCAATAAAGGAAGAAAAAGTTCCTGATTGGGTTGCTAAACAAAAAGCAGATCGTGCAGCTAATTCTGTAGTTGAAGATACCGTATCCCTAGAATATGAAGAACAAAAACGATTACTTCTTGAAAGGCTGGGTGTCAAAGAATAAAAGGAGAAGAGGAATTTCATGAACCGTAAAGCTCATCCAATGTCTGTAGAAGCAATGCGCCAAGCATTCATTAAAGAATTGAATAGTTTCGGTATTGATGAAGGTCGTAACGGTGAATCGTTAAGTTCACTGGATTACCATTCGGTATTAAATCTAGTAACAATCGAACGCATTAAAAGAGATTACGAGTAGGAGGCTAGTTATGAGTCGTTATAGCGAAAATTATAAAAACAGTGGATCTAAAACAGTAGAACAAATCGAACGAGATGCTTATATCGTCAGTACGTTGTCTGTAAGTGCTAATGGAAAAGGAACTGGGTTTAGACATGAATTTGCGTTTATCGTTTCAAAATCGAGAGGGAGAGGTGCTCTCCTTTCGGTCAAGGAGCAATGTTCCAATGGGAACGAAATTCGACAATCGTTAATTAAAGCGAGACGAAATGTTGAAATCTTAAGCGAAACACATCATGGGTTATCAAAACCAGTACAAGCAGCAAAAAAACGAGTGGATGATTTAGCGTATTTAAACAGTCTGCTAGATTCCTGCTTTAAAGAGTGGCATGTCACATGAATCCAGTGAGGTTCAATGCTTACAAGTCAGTAAAAGGCGGACCTATTAGAAAACAAGCTTTCGGAATATCGAAAAAAGCATTCAAAATCATGTATGACCGTTTCATCGATAGTGGTTTTAAGCAAGAAGGCGAGATTCAGTGGGACGGTCAATATCACTGGTGCCAAATGATATTTGTGGGGAGAAAGAAGATTGAAACTACGGTTGCTAGGAAGTGACTCGCATTGACAATCACAACGCTATACAAAGACGTGGACCGCCAAACACTTACTATTCACGGACATTTATCAAAGCAAGAGATTGCTAGTTTCAAACGTGATGGTTGGAGATATAAGCAACCAAATGTAAATAAAATCGGTATTCCTGTTCACATCCAAAAACCTAGGAGGAAATAATATGAAAAAAATCATTGATTTAAATACATTTGCAGGCGGAGCTCTAGCGGAAAAGGTAAACATTGAAATGCAGAAAGCTCTTGAAAATATCGCGGATCCAAATACTGACCACAAAAAAGCTAGAAAGGTAACTGTAAGCATTACGTTAAAAGCGAACGAAAGACGTAACCTAGCAAATGTAATTGTCGATACAAAATCCACTCTAGTCCCTGCTGTTGGTGTCGAATCTGAATTAATCATTGATTTCACTCCAGAAGGCGATATCACTGGTGCTGAATTAAAAAGCGGTATCCCTGGACAAGCATTCATTAGTGACGATGGTGAAATACTGGACGACAAAGGGAAGCCACTTCCTGCAGAAAAACCGAAAAATCAAAAAATCGTTCAGTTTAAATAAAATCTATCAATCTATCAAACAAAACTAAAAACCGAAAAGAGGAAATCACATGTTAAAAGAATTCGTATCGTACTTATTGGAGTTAAAACGTCCGGAAACAATCGAATCTGCTGGAAAGGTTTATTCTACAAACCAATTATACCGTTTGGATAAAGAGCAAGAAGTGGGCGCAATCAATGTTCGTAGTTTATCTGGCCTTGTGGATTATGTGAAATCTAACTTTGACCACGAACGCCATTTGATGATTCACGTTGAATCGCCTACAAAGGTAAATGTATTTGATGCATTAAACGAATCGAATGATCGTCGTGTCTATATAAAAGCTAGTGCAATGTTGCCTAGCATCACATTTGAACGATACATCGACCGTGAAGAATTCCAAATCATGCTGCAAGCTTGCTTTGTTACAAATGAACATAAAGCTACTGTAATTAAGGTTATCAGCTCGATTGTCGAAGACAGCGGTGTAACGACTACTGACGATGGGATTAGCCAACGAGTAACGGCTAAAACAGGAATTGCGACTGTCGGAAATGTAGAACTTCCTAATCCAGTGAACCTTAAACCATTCCGAACATTCGCAGAAGTATCACAACCTGAATCAGAATTTGTACTACGTCTAAAAGAGGGTGGGCGTGTGGGATTGTTTGAAGCTGATGGCGGTGCATGGGAGTTAAATGCCATGTCGAACATCGCGGAGTACTTAGAGAAAGAATTACACAATGAAATTTTAGGAAAGAAAGTAGTCATCATCGATTAATAAAAGAGGGTTGAGAGTGAAAGCTCTCGCCCTTTCTTTAAAAAAAACGACTTATGGACGGGATTGATTTTATGAAGACCATTTTATTTGAAATTACGGGCGAACCTGTCGCGCAAGGTCGACCACGTGCTGGTAAAACATTCACAGGTAAAACCGTCTTATACGATCCATTGAAATCACGCGACTTTAAACAGTATGTAAAATTAGTCGCTGCACAATACGCACCAAAAGAACTAATTACTGGACCAATTAATTTGTTTGTAGATGTTTATCGAGCGACCCCGAAGAAGTATCAAACGAGACCTAAACAAGCTCTCATTGAATCAGGTGAACTAAGACCGACGAGTAAGCCAGATGTGGACAACTATGTAAAAGGTGTAAAAGATGGTTTGAACAAAATAATGTGGCAAGACGATAGCCAGGTTGTGGATCTAACTGTAAGGAAGTTTTACAGTCTATCACCTCGCGTAGTGGTTTGTATCAAATACTAAACCAAAATCCACATACCCTCTTAATCAATCTTTATAGTAGGGAGGAATTTACTCCTGTCTGGTTAGTGCAGCCATTTATCAAGGCTGAGGTTAAGAAGCTGAAAAGTGATGGTTGGCATGTTGAAGAGGTTTGGAAGAAACGAGGATAAACTTAAGAGATTGGATTTATCAACTCTTTAATCGAAGGGTTATGTTGTTCATTAAAAATCAAAGCTTCTGTTAAGAATTTGATATCAAAAAGTATCTGTTCTTTAATTGTAAAATTCTCACATTTGTAATAATCATCTACTAATCGTTTAAGTTCATAATAGATTAGACTCATAGGTAAAATCTCCTTATAATTAGTGCTTTTATCATATTTATTATTTAATTATGTAATATTTATTTGTAAAAAGAAAGGTTTTATTAGGAAAAAATCCCATAACAATTAAAAATGTGTGAAGTTTTGACACAAATAGCTAGTTTGAAGTCCGTCCATACGGTTCCAGTAGTGAGGGGGAAGAAAGTGAAACAACTAGATTTATTTCGTGAAATAATCGTAGATAACTTCGCGGGGGGCGGCGGTGCAAGTACAGGAATTGAAATGGCAACAGGTCTTTCAGTAGATATAGCCATTAATCATGATCCAGATGCTATAGCCATGCACAAAGTGAATCATCCTGACACAGAACATTATTGCGAATCAGTTTGGGACGTTGATCCAGTAAAAGCAGTGAAGGGTCGCAAAGTTGGATTAGCCTGGTTTAGTCCGGATTGTAAGCACTTTAGCAAAGCAAAAGGCGGGAAGCCCGTTGAAAAGAAAATAAGAGGTCTTGCTTGGATTGCAGTTAAATGGGCTATTGCAGTAAAACCACGGGTTATCATGCTTGAAAACGTAGAAGAATTCAAAACTTGGGGACCTTTAAATGATGAAGGATATCCTGATATAACTCAAAAAGGAAAAACGTTTGTTTCATTCGTGAAAGCATTAGAATCACTTGGTTATAAAGTGGAGTTCAAAGAGCTGCGGGCATGTGATTACGGGGCTCCAACCATTCGAAAAAGATTCTTTATGGTTGCACGTTGTGGTGGAAAACCTATCGAATGGCCAAAATCAACTCATGGAGATCCCTTAAGTTTAGAAGTACAAGCAGGAAAGCTTAAATCTTGGAGAACTGCATCAGAAGTTATTGATTGGTCAATTGGTACTCCATCAATTTTCGGGAGAAAAAAGGACTTGTCGGATAACACAATGAGACGAATCGCAAGAGGTATACAAAGATTCGTAATAGAAAAACCAAATCCATTTGTCGTTCGTATTGGTCAAACGGGTTTCGGTGGCGATCGATTGCAATATAAACTGGATAAACCTTTAACAACTATCACGACTAAGGCTGAACATTTGCTAGTTACACCATTTATTTCTAGTTACTACACGGAAACAACTGAAAACGGTGTTAGAGGGTTAACGGTTAAAGAGCCACTTCACACAATTACTGCAGGTGGAAATCGTTTTGCTCTCATATCGGCATTCAATGCTCAACACTTTGGAACATCAACAGGGCACATTTTAGATAAACCATTAAACACCATAACGACGGTTAATAAAGCTAGCTTAGTAACGGCATTCTTAACAAAATATTATGGTTCTGATATAGGACAGGCAATTGATAATCCTCTTCATACCGTGACCACTAGGGACCGTTTTGGTCTAGTAACTATAAAAGGTCAAGATTATCAAATTGTTGATATTGGTATGCGAATGTTACAACCACATGAGTTATTTGCAGCTCAAGGTTTTCCTGAGAACTACATTATTGACCAAGACGCAGATGGCAAAAACTATTCAAAAGCAAAACAAGTAGCACGATGTGGGAATGCAGTTCCACCACCATTTGCAGATGCATTGGTGAGAGCGAATCTACCAGAAATGAGTGTAGAGAATTCGAGGTATAAAGTAGCTGTCGGAAATTAGTCAGATGGATGGCTAGACCAATGTAGTAGTAAAAATATCAATGACAGACAGCCGCCAAAATAGACGGCCATATTTTTATTTAGTTAAATAGTTTATTGATTTCTAACCAGCTATTTTTTGGTAACCAACCTGCTTTGTTATTGATAACTTCAATCACTAACAACCAATCATTTGTATCAATAAATGGTTTAAGTAAGTCTGAAACGCCAGTACCAGTCAATGTAGATTTAATCAACCATGCTGATTGTTGATATTTAAATGAATTTAGAGATTCTAGCTTAGTAATTAATCCACTATAATCTTGTCCTTGTTTTTTTAAATCATAAGTAACCGAATATACTGCCATATTTTTCACCTCCATCAAACAATAAATTCGACATAGATACGGTAATTCCTTCAATTAAGAACAAAAAATGACAAAAATATTCAACTCGGAGAGTGAACCAAATGAACATCCCAAAAGCAACAGCTGCTGATGTCGCCAAAGTCCTTAGTACTGTCGTGAAAGTTGTTAAGGTTAAAAGAAAATGAACTATCACGTTTTTGAAGATAAAAAGTTCGACTTGAAATTTGATTTCACCGATGAAGAATTAAATGATTTCACTGAACTATGGAATGGCGATATAAGCGCTGAGAATATCGCGACGAAAATGAAAAGAAAACAAATGGAAATCGTGTTACTTATCATGGATCGTGCAGAGTTAGGGATTATCAAGGGGCGGCCTTCTGGATTAAACGGATTATAGGGGGATAAACAATGGATGAAATTACTCAATTAATTCGTGATTATTACTGGATGAAAAAAGAAATTCTACGGTTGGAAACAATTCTTTTCGGGAAAAATATTCCAATGGGTTCGTGGGGAGTGGCTCAATACGGGATAGATGCTGCCATGCCAAAAGGCTCTTCAATTCGAAGTGCAAAGGAACTGGAAAAGATGGATATCCGGGAGATTCGACAAATCGAACGGCTGGAAGCCTATAGGTGGAACGTTTATGCTCTAGAATCAGCAGCAGACGAACTGGACAGTGAAATATTGAAAATCATTTACGATTGTCTACTGGACAACATGACATACCGTCAGATTGCCTTGCATCTCAATATCTCAAAGGACCAGGTTCAAAGGCAAAAGGCAGAAATTATAAGACAGATGCGACAAACGAGACAAATGCGACAGATTACTGCTAATTTGCACAAAGAAAAAACACATGTGTAAACTGGAAGGGAGGTCGGCTAGGCAGGTGGTTCGAGCGACACACCCGGATACAAGATTGATTAGTTCGGGTGTCAAACCTGTCGGTTTTTGTCGAGCGAATTATAAAGAAATTCCCACTTACATGAGGTATATTGTCAGTGGGGGTGCAAATATTGAAGAGAGATTTAAACTTAGTCAGAGAATTGTTTCTTATTATTGAAAGTAACGACGGTAATTCAGAACTTAAACTTCCTGTTGAGTGGGATAGAGAAAATGTGGCCTACCATCTCAAAATTATGGATCAAGCTGGTTACATTAATAACAACACGAAGTGGGCAGGAGACAGGCCGTTTTGGATTTACGCTTCTTTAACGTGGGAGGGGCATGAGTTTTTGGATTCAATAAAAAACGATACCATTTGGGATAAAACCAAAGAAGGTATTAAGAAGAAAGGGTTCGAACTCGGTTCTGTTCCGTTAGCTGTAATAAAAGAGTATGCAACTATGCAAATTAAAAATGTTTTTGGTTTAAGTTAAGCATCCTTCGGGGTGCTTTTTCTATGTCAAAATGAGCGATTAGCATAAAGGAGGCGGGTGAATAATCAAATGGCAAGAGCGAGAAGTCCAGCCCGTGATACGGCATATGAGATCTACAAACTGTCAGAAGGCAAGAAATTACTAAAAGACATTGCTACAGAATTAGACGTCTCTGATTCTCAAATTCGTAAGTGGAAGAATCAAGATAAGTGGGACGATCAAATGAATGGTAACGTAACTAATGAAATAGGTAACGTTACTAAAAGAAATGGCTCACTTAGCGCACCTGCAAATAATGACACACTTGATGGAAGTAAGTCTTCAAAAAAAGAGGTGGCTCGCAAGAAGCGAAGTGGAAACCCGAAACCAAAGAATCAGTTTTCACAACGGAACACCAGGTCATTAAAGCACGGTCTGTTTTCGCGCTATATGCCACAAGAGACACTGGACATCATGGGAATGGTCGAGGATAGTGAACCTGCTGATTTATTGTGGATTCAAATACAAATCCAATATGCTGCAATTATACGAGCACAAAAAATTATGTTCGTTGAATCGAAGGATGAAATGATTAAGGAAATCAAAAAGGTTGAGAGCTCTGAACTTGGCGATAAAGTCGAATATGAGTTCCAGTTCTCTTGGGATCGTCAAGCAACTTTCTTAAATGCTCAATCAAAAGCGATTGGAGAACTTCGAAGTTCCATCAAGCAGTTTAATGAAATGGCTCACGATGATGATGAGCGACTGTTGAAAATTGAACAGATGCGTTTAGGCATTGATAAGACGAAAGCCGAAATCGAGAAGTTGAATGGGAATAACGATGAAGGTCCAATAGAAATCATGATTAGCCGGAAGGGTGGTCGCTAATGGTTTCCGCTCAAATAGAGAAAGAAGTGAATCCTCATTTTGAGGATTTTTTGTTTGACTGGAATCAGAAGTTTCAATTCCTAGTCGGTGGTTACGGATCTAGTAAAAGTTATCATGTTGCCCTAAAAATAATTCTTAAACTCTTAGAAGAGAAACGAACAGCCTTGGTAGTGCGTGAGGTTTACGACACACACCGTGATTCAACGTTTTCATTGCTAGAGGAAATAGTAAATGATTTAGGCCTTGAAGGACGAATCAAATGCCTCTCTTCTCCTATGCAATTGCGTTTCCCTAACGGCAGCAAGATTATTTTTAAAGGAATGGATAAACCGCAGAAGTTGAAGTCCATTAATAACATTTCAATTGTTTGGTTAGAGGAATGTTCGGAAGTCAAATACGCAGGTTTTAAAGAGTTAATTGGCCGGTTACGTCATCCGAAATTAAATCTATATATGATTCTCTCGACAAACCCAGTTAGCGAAGGGAATTGGAGCTACAAACATTTCTTCAAAAACCCATTAACCAAATTCTTTGTTCTGGATGCTGAAGAGCTGTATGAAAAGAGAACCATTATAGTTAACAACACGTATTATCATCATTCAACAGCTGATGATAATTTATTTTTGCCCGAAAGTTATATCGAACAGCTAGAAGACTTAAAAACGCATGACCCAGACCTCTATCGCATTGCGCGTAAGGGGCGTTTTGGTGTTAACGGTATTTTGGTATTACCTCAGTTCGAAGTGCAGTCACACGAACAGGTAATGACTGCTATAGGGAAGATTCAAAAGCCATTACTTAAAAACGGAATGGACTTTGGGTTTGTTAACTCCTATAACGCAGTTGTGAGAATGGCTGTTGATTTAAGCACACTGACTCTCTACATCTACTGGCAGTATTACAAGAACAATATGACTGATGATCGTACAGCTGAAGAACTACAGGAATTAAAGAAAGTCTTAATCAAAGCCGATAGTGCGGAACCTAAGACGATTCAATTCTTTAGACAGAATGGTTTTCGAATGATGGCCACTCGGAAGTTCCCTGGTTCACGTATTCAGTACACCAAGAAGATTAAGAGGTTTAAGCGAATCATTTGTTCAGACCAATGTCCTGACGTTATACGTGAATTGAAGGACTTAACGTTCAAAGTAGATAAAGCCGGTGAAATTATCGAAGACGAATTCAACATTGACCCACATACATTCTCAGCTGTCTGGTATGGCCTTGACGATGTGGAAATGAAGAACCTTAAACTAGGTAAGAAAAGAGGTGAACCGATTGTTGAGATTTAAACGAAGACTTGATGAAAAAGGAATCGATGAAGAGATATTACAAGAAATCATTTCAGCACATAAAAAAGATGCAGATCGTATGACGAAACTATATGAACGATACAAAGCTGAAGAAGATGGCCCTGCTATTTTTAAAAGAGGAGCTGCAGCATTTGACGGCTTCGACGAAAGCAAAAGTGTCCAAAGGTTGGATGATAAGGTAAATAACCGTTTGAACAATGCTTTCGATGCAGAAATAGTTGATACGAAAGTCGGCTATATGTTTGGACATCCCATCAGTTATGACGTGGATAAGTCCAATGAAGAGATGAAAAAAGAAATAGAAGAGTTTTTACTCCGAAATAATGCAGAGGATGCGGATTCGGAATGCGGGAAGATGGCAGCCATCTGTGGGTATTCCGGGCGACTTGCTTACTTCGATTTAGATGGCAAGGAACGTATTAAAAACATCGAACCTTGGGAAGCAATATTTATTGGCCAGGAAGTCCATGAGCCAGATTACTCGCTGTACTATTACAAATCTGATGGTAAGCAGTATGCTGAATTTTACGACGACACTTACACTTACTTTTTCGTTGATGCTGAACTGGTAGACATCCAGCCACATTTATTCGAGTATAATCCGTTCTTCGGGATAGCCAACAACAAAGAGTTAAAAGCTGATGTAGAAAAGGTTTTAGCATTAATCGATGCATACGACAGAACGTTATCAGATGCTTCTAATGAGATTGAACAATATCGACTAGCTTACTTAATCTTAAAAGGTATGGGCGCAGATGAGGACACGCTGAAAGAACTGAAGAAGTCAGGTATCTTTGAATTACTTGGAGAACATGATGACGTGAAGTATTTAACAAAAGAAATTAATGACACGATGATTGAGAATCACCTTGATCGACTAGATGATAGCATTCTTCGTTTTGCTAAATCAGTGAATTTTGCAGATGAATCTTTCGCAGGTACCATTTCAGGAGTTGCAATGCGTTTCAAGCTATTAGCGTTAGAGTCCAAGTGTATAACGATGGAACGAAAGTTCACCTCGACGTTACGGTACCAATTTAAAGTGCTTTTCAGTGCCTGGTATAAACGTAAAGGTTTCCTAAAAGATGATTATCTGAAAGTCTTCTTTAGTTGGAAACGTAATCTACCTGCTAACTTACTAGATGAAGCACAAACGACTGCAGCATTCAAAGGTCACATCAGTGAAAGAACTAGATTAGGAATGCTTTCTCAGGTGGATGATGTGGAGTATGAACTAGAAGAGATGCAGAAGGACGCTTGGCTTTACGGTACAGGCCTAGAACCTTTAGTTGATGAAGAGTTGGTTGACTTTGGCAATGTGGGAAATGGATCTAAAGACGGTTCTGAGAAACCTGATGAATCTGGACCATGTAACGTATGCGCTGGTACCGGGAAAATACAAAGTACCAAAACAGCTGATATGATTCAATGTCCGACATGTAAAGGAAAGGGCGTGAGGAAGTCGTGAATCACCTCGATATCGAAGAAGCCTTAGACAAGGCACTTGCTGTAGCCGAAAGCGCTTTAGAGATTGTATTCGCAAGACGATTGAAAACGATTCTGTTCCAAGTGTCCGAGATGTTCCGTAAGTATTCAAAAGGTCAAGAGTTAACGTTCACCGATTTAAATAAATACAACAGGTATCAAAAAGAAATGAAGTTGGTTAGCGACGAATTGACTAAAGACTACCGCAAAATTGTCAAAGACATTCAAGAGCAAGCCAGTTATCAATACGTAACGAAGTACTTAATGACAGCTTACATAGTCGAACAAAGCATAACACCTGCACCAGACATGGGATTCGATATCCCATCTGCTGCAACAATCAAACAGATTCTTTTAAATCCGATAGCTGAACTAACCTTGCCTAAAGTTATGGAGTCACACCGTAATGAGGTAGTTCGAAAGATTAACATCGAGATTGCTCAAGGATTGATTGCTGGTGAAGGCTATGCTGATATCGCTAAACGATTAGAGAATCAATTAGGCTTTGCATCGAAGAAAGCTAGATTGGTTGCTAGGACTGAGGCAGGACGTTCTCGAAGCATTGCAGCTGAGAAGGTATTTGATCAAGCTGCTGGACACGCAACAATGACAAAGGTATGGGCTTCGATGCTTGATTTACGAGTTAGAAGTAGTCATAGAGTGCTTGATTCAAAACAGGCTGATAAGGATGGATATTTTCATTACAAGACATGGAAAGCTAAAGCACCTCGATTGTGGGGCGTAGCTGAAATGGATATCCAGTGCAGATGCGTAGTCATTATGCAGGTGAATGGGAAACTTCCTGAGAATCGTCGTGAACGTGATTACATGGATGATAAATACCAACAGAAAATGGCTGATCGTATCGATAAATATATGTTTGATGAAGGATTAACCTACATTCAAGCGTTGAAGAAAGCACAAAAAGAAATACAGGCACCTAGTCGTGTGATTCCTTATCTGTCTTATGAAGATTGGGCGAAAGGTAAAACTATGTAGACAGAAACTGTGTAATAGGAATTCACTTTTTGTTTTGCTTTCTTATTACAATATAACTATAAATCGCTACAAATATCATCGGTCCACCAATCAGCAAAGCAACAAAGTACTGAGTATTAATGAAGTGACTATAAATCCATGTATCATACATGAAATCCACCTCGATTCTTGTTTTATTTAGTATGAACGTTAATGTTCACTACTATCCAATCATCAAAAAACGAGTGAGTATCATATACATTTACAACAATTTAAAGTGTCCGCTTATAAAAAGTAAGTATGAGTGATTATTGGGTTTTGGTGTGGTTGAATTTGATATACATCCAACTAAATTTACGGAACTAATAAAACGTTGAGTTAACAGCCTTTTGAAAACAGTTAGTATTCCATAAGATATGTTATGGGAAGCTACGATGAATAATTTATGTATACGAATAGGAGTGTCAATTGTGGAGAAAATGGTGGTTACTACTATCAATGACAAAACGTTTACATTTGAGGGCGATGTAGTTCAATCGGTGAAAAAATACTTTGAGACGTCTGGACATTCAACTCCTTTAGGGTGGGTCGGTGCAGCTGGACACATGGTTAATTTTAATCACGTGGTACATATTGAATTCAAATCCGATAAAAAGGAGCCTTCACAATGATTGATAAAAACGAAAAGTATTTAAAATCCATCGACAATACGCTTAGTGATATTTTGAAAGAATTGAAACGTCAAGGGCGTACTGAGCCAGATATTAAAGTAATGGTGGACGGCAAAGAGTCAGGCTTAATCGTAGCTTCATCTCTGAAAAGAGAGCAAAGTATGGAACGTATGATTCAACAATCACCTCGTTCCCTTTTTTCTGAATACCTGTAAACCCGTATAACCATATTTCTGTAAAGGTGGTGGAAGCATGAACTATACAAAAGAGGATTGCATCAGCGATACCAAGGAACATATCGGTCAAGTTAGGGAATTTATACTCATGTTTGCTCAAGAATTAATTCAACGAGCATTAGTTCATGACCAGTCAAAATTGGAAAGTCCAGAAGTAGAAATATTTACTGAGTACACACCTAAATTAAAACATAGTACTTACGGTTCGGATGAATATAAATCCTTCTTAAAAGGCATGGGAGTAGCTTTAAATCATCATTACGAAAATAACTCACATCATCCCGAACATTACGAAAACGGTGTAAGAGGTATGGATTTGGCTGATATTGTCGAAATGATTTGTGATTGGAAAGCAGCAACAATGAGACATACTGATGGAAATATTACTAAGTCGATTGAATTCAATAAAAATCGGTTCAATTACTCGGACGACCTTGAACAAATATTCAAAAATAGCGTGAAAATGTTCGATTAAAAAAGCTGAATCGTAAAGGTGGTGGTGAATTTTGCTTTGTATTACAAATACGAAATGAAAGAGAGTGTGATCTCCACCATCTCGCTTAGTTAGTGCGTTATCTAACTGGTCATGAGCATGACTTTAAAAGGCTTATTTATTTTGCACTCATAGGCTTTTTAAAACTGACTATAAGGGCACAAGGAGGAAACAGTAATGACTTTAGAAGAAATCAAAGCTTGGCTTTTAGCCAACAAAGATAATGCCGATGTAAAAACGTATCTTGGAGAACTTTCAACGCCAACAGTTGAGGGAGTGGAAGGCTTCTTAGACACGGATGCAGGAAAGAAAGTGCTTCAACCTCGTTTAGATCAAAACTTTACAAAAGGTCTGAACACTTGGAAAGAGAAAAATATTTCTACTTTAGTGGAGCAAGAATTGGCTAAACGGAATCCATCTAAAACCCCTGCTGAAATCGCCCTTGCTGAATTACAAAAGAAATTTGATGATTCAGAGAAGGCAACGAAGAAAGAAAAGAATATGAACACAGCTATCAAACAAGCGACTGCAAAAGGGTTGCCAGTAGATATCTTAGACATATTCGTGAGCCACGATGAAGAAAGTTCGACTGCTAACTATGGCAGATTAGAAGATTCGTTCACTAAAGCTGTTCAGGCAGCAGTCGAAAGTAAATTCAAACAAGGTGGTCGTAACTTCAACAACGACGGCAGCAACAATAAAGCCGATGCAGGTGCTTATGGCAAGAAGATTGCAGCTAATGCAGCAGGAACAAATACAGGGCTTGAAGAAGCTCAAAAATCTTATTTTGAATAAGGAGGAAACATTGGATGAGTAAATTTGTTGAAACAACTTATACGAACAGAAAAAGTATTGTAAAATTCCCGGATCATTACGTAAATTTAGCGGTGACTGTATCGGATGTTGGTGTTGTAGCCAATGTAGACGGTAAAAAGATTGTCCCTGCAGGAACGATTTTGGGCGGTGGCTTTTTAGCTAGTGAAACAGTTCCAGCAGTTAAGTCGAATGGTGCAGGTGCAGAGGGCGTTCTATTTAACGATACTGATGTAACTTATGGCCCTGCTTCTGGAGCTGCTATGATTCACGGTTTCGTTGATTTAGATAAATTACCAGAGGCACCGGTTGCCGCAGCAGTAACAGCATTAAACATGATTAAATTTGTGAAATAAGAGAGGATGACGATAAATGCCAACAATCTTTGATTTAGTAAACGCACAAAATGTTGCGACATACTACCAAAACAACCCATCAAACAGCATTCCATATTTAGGGGCTACGCTTTTCCCTGCTAAGAAACAATTAGGCTTAGACCTTAGTTGGATTAAAGGCGCAAACGGTCTTCCTGTTGCGTTAATGCCTTCTGAGTTCGACGCAAAAGCAACTGTTCGTGATCGTATTGGATTTAGTAAAGTTCAAACAGAAATGCCTTTCTTCCGTGAAGGCAAACGTGTTGGTGAAAAGGATCGTCAAGAATTAAACCGTTTACTTGCTTCTAATCTTGATGGGGTGGTTGATTCACTAATTGCAAACATCTACGACGATGTTGCTGATTTAGTTAAAGGTGCTTTAGTGCAACCGGAACGAATGATCATGCAACTATTATCTACGGGTAAAATTGCTATCACTGCTAATCGCATCAACTATGATTACGATTACAAAATGAAGGCTGAACACAAAGAAGAGTTACTTACTACAGCGCGTTGGAGCGATCCTGCTTCTACACCTATCCAGGACATCATCTCTTGGCAGGACCTTGTTGAAGATAATACAGGCTCACGTCCTACTAGAGCTATTCTGACTCGTAAGACATTCGGTTACTTATCAGCACACGATAGCATCCGAAAAGACTTAAATCCTGTAGGCTCTCAGAACATCATCATGACTGACTCTATGGTTAAACAATATTTGCTTAATAAATTAGGTCTATCTGTTGCGGTTTATAACAAAAAATACACTGCTGAAGACGGCACGTCGAAGAACTTCTATCCGGATGACTACATCACATTGATTCCAGAAGGAGGTCTTGGGAACACGTACTTTGGTACAACTCCTGAAGAATCCGACTTAATGACTGGCCAATCAACAGCTGATGTAAGCATCGTAAATACGGGTATTGCTATTACGACTATCAAAGAAGCAGATCCAGTGAATGTGAAAACAATTGTTTCTGAGATTGTATTACCAAGTTTCGAGAATTTGAATAACATCTTTGCTGCAAAAGTTAACTAATAGAGGGGATTAATTTCCCCTTATCCATCTTTGAAGGAGGACGAGTAAATGCCACAAGTTAAAGTAACATTTAATCGAAATGTAAAATACGGAAACGAGCGCTATGTGGAAAACGCTAAGTTATCAGTCTCTAAAGAAGAATACGAGGCATTATTCAAATCAGGTGTTGTTGGTGAAGTGGATGACGTACCAGGCGATGAACCAGAAGATGTAGATTACTTAACGTTTTCCCGTGAACAGTTAGGCAAGGTAAAGAACGATGACTTAAAAGCTTTCCTTGATAAAGAGAGCTTGGTTTACGAAGATAACTTCACGAAGCCACAATTGATTAACGTGATTCTTGGTGAAGAGGCATGACATTCTATGTAAAATCATCAAACAGTACGATTAATGTGGTAGACGCACAAGGGAAACCTCAACGTGTTACACAACGTGCTTATGATATTTTATATCGTAATCAAGGTTATCAATTAGCCGATGCACCAATTGTCGAAGCAGATGACGATCAAGTGAATTATTTCGTCTTGTCCGAAGAAAAGCTTAAGACAATCAAAAACGATGAGTTAAAAGCTTTCTTGGATAAAGAAGAAATCGAATACGACCCAAAAGCTATTAAAAAGGATTTAATTAAGCTAATCCTAAGAGAGTAGGTGTCGGTATGGAGAATGTACCTTCACAAGAAGTAATTGATCAAATTAAAGCCATTAACGGATGGACTGAGCATGATGATTACGTGGCTACGATGATTCCATTGCTCATTGAACATGTAACCACATATTGCAATAATCCGTTAGGACAAAATCAGACACCGCCTGCACGGTTACCTGGTGGTGTTCTTATATTCATTGCGAAAGCAATTGAGCACAATAAGTTGAAGGCAGGTTTGAAGTCTAGAACAATGGGATCCGTATCTTACTCATATGACTTAGAATTCCCTTCATCAATCATGACGTATCTACGTCCGTATCGGAAGGTGAAGTTCCATGGATCAAGATGAGTATCCTCATGTAGTAGTCTTTCAAACATTCACTAAAGTTCCAGATGGTGCAGCTGGTCACATAAAAGCATGGAAAAATGTATTAGAGTTTAACGGATTCCTAGACACACCTTCAAGCCGGGAGATATTCAAGGCTCATCAGCTAAATAACCCTTTAGACAGAAACTTATACTACCCTTATCGAACAGACGTTGACCCTAAATTGCGGTGCACGTGTGAAGGTGACACTTATGAATTAGTTGGACGTCCACAAGACCAAGGCGGTCAACATGAAGTCATGAAAGTGGCTTTGAAGTTGGTTCCCCATGGCTCGTAGTGGACATATCAGTTTCGGCAGTGGGAAGTTATCAAAGGCGTTGAAACAGTATGGTGAAGGCATAGAGAATGAAATGAAATACATCATTACTCAGACCGCTTACCTCATTCAAGCTAATGCGAAATCGTTAGCTGCTTTCGATGATGGCAATTTAAAAGATTCTATTGAGGTTGAATTCAAAAACGGTGGATTAACTGCCATTGTGAGAGTGACCGCATCTTATGCCGTGTATGTTGAATTTGGCACGGGCATTTACGCTGTTGAAGGAAATGGACGTAAAACTCCATGGACATATTACTCTAATAAATTAGGCAGATTCGTAACCACCGAAGGGATGCAGCCTCAACCATTTTGGTTCCCTGCAATTAAGGTAGGTCAAAAATACTTTAAGAAGGAAACGAGAAAGTTGGGTCTATGATATGACGATTCAAACTGCCATGGCAGAATTATATACAGGTTTGTACTCGCGCCTATCATCTGACCCGACACTTTCGGCAAAGGTGACAGGCGTTTATTCTTCAATAGAAGAAGACCTGGTACATCCGTACTTGACGATTTCAGAGCCGATTTCCGTCCCATTTACAACAAAGTCGAAGTTCGGTGAAGAGTTTTCGGTAGTAATCAGCGCGTGGTCACTCTATGACGGGGATTTAGAAGCCGTGAAGATATTAAACCTTTGCTTAGATGCGTTAGCTGTAAGAATGAACCTTACAGGCTTCAAAATTATCAAAGTAGATGTGGACGAGATACGTGTTTTTAAGGATGCAGATCCACGCATACGTCACGGTATTTTAAGAATGAATTACACGATTCAAAACAACTAGGAGGAATGACTAATGCCGATTTTAGGTAAAGACGTTATATATTTAGTACAAAAAGTTGATGCACCTTTAGGTTCTCCACCACTTGCTGTTGGACACCAAACTGAAGGTAATCACGCAAAAGAACAAGACATGATTGATGAACAAACGAAGTTCGGTCGTATCGTCGGGTATGGTCCAAAGTCTGAGAATATGGAAATTACGTTTTACTCTGAAATTGGGAATAATGGACAAACAGCATTAGAAGATGCATATGACAATGAAGAACAAATTAAAGTGTGGAAGGTGAATGTAAGACTTAATGAGTTAGGTAAACATAACGCAGTATTTGCATTCACAATCATTGAAAATATTGAATCATCCGAACCTACTGATGGATTCGTAGAAGTGAATGTGACGTTACCTGTTATCGCGAACTCTCAAAAAGGTGTGCTTGACGCTTTACCTGCAGACATCATTGAGTTTGCGCAATATGGCTTCGAAGAACCAGGCGACTCTACTGGAGAATATCCAAACCAGACAACAACTCCATAAACAAGAGCCACTTTTATAGTGGTTCTTTTTTTATTTAATTATTTTTGAATATCCGAGGAGGAACAGGAAAATGGCAATTTTAAATATCAAAGACACAGAGCATAAAGCAAAATGTGCATTTAAGTTTGATAAGTGGGCTGATGAAAAGTACAACGATGAAGACAAAAAAGGAAATAAAGCTGGCGGTTTCATGAACATTTATAACAACCTATTAGAATTTGAAACAAAATACTTAGTAGCTTTTTGGGATTGTGCCCTTGCCTATTTAGGTAAAGGAAAACCGTCTTTATCTGAAATTGAAGATGCGATTGAAGAACGTATTGAAGAGGATGGAGATACAGAAAAACTAATTAAAGAAGCATTTAATGAGTTGACTGATTCGGGTTTCTTCAAAATGAAAGCGAAAAAATACTGGAAGAACCTCGAGATACTGAAAGACACGGGCAAGGACGACGAGGAGAAAGCGGAAAACCTCAAAATGTACAACATGATCCAGGAAAGCCGAAACGCTATGAAGGAATAGATTACGATCAAATATTAATAGATTCAGCTCACTATCTTTGTGAGTACGACACTGAAGTAATCTATTCCTGGACTCCTCGGGAATTCAAAAACTTTTTAAAAGGTGCCAAGCTTCGCATAATTGATAGTTATGAATTGTGCGCGGTTCAAGCACTGTTCGCTGGGAAGGTGAAGAACACTAGGAAGAAAAGCCTGAAATTAAAAGATATTTACGATGCAGATAAAGCACGTAAAGAATTCGAAAAGACAATGTCTCACAAAAAAACACCACCTAAACCAGACAGTGGCAAGTATAACTCTCTAAAAGAATCTATGAAGTCTTACAAACTATAAACAGTAAGAAAGGAGGACACACCTATGATTGAAAACTTTACCGCCATTATCGGAGCTAAAATAAAGGATTTTCAACGGAAAATGAAAATGGTTGATAAGAAAGTAAAAGAAACGGCAACGGAAGCGACGAAGCCAATTACAGCTGACATTAACGACTTCTACTCATCTATTTTAGAAGTTGAAAGTTTGACTGAGAAAGCTGTTAAGAAAGCGACGAAGGAAATAAATGTTGATCTAAACGACTTTTATATTCAGATGGCTGAGATGAATGCTGAAACGAAAGTAGCTACTAAACCTGCTAAGAAAAACATTGGGGCAAACATTGCAGACTTTATGCGTAAGGCGGCACAAGTTGCAGTTGTAGCCAGAAGTATTGCGCGAGATAAAGTGGTCGTTATATTTACAGCAAGTATTAAAAGGTATCAAGCCGCCATGACTAAATATGCTTCGATGACACGTGCGCTTGGTGAGGTGATGCAAAATACATTCCAAGGCGTAGGGGTAATGCTATCTGCTGGACTTGTTCCTGTTATAGCTGTATTAGGCGGGGCAATTGGTAACCTCGGACCCATGCTAGGAGTGGTAGCTGGATCTACCTTTGCTCTTGCTTCAGCATTTGCGGTTGCAGGAATTGGCGCGGCTGCATTTGGCGGGTTAGCTGTGACCAACTTAAAAGGCGTATTCAAGGAATCCCAAAAAGCAAAAGATGCAATGGATCGTCTCAAGGGTTCATGGGCGGATATCGCAAAAGAGACAAAGGCAGAAACGGTTTCCATATTCATTAAGGTATTAAACATTCTTAACGGTGCTTTATTGGACATCAAGCCAATGTTTATGAGTGTTACAGACGCAGTTAGTAGACTTACTGATAGTTTAGGGCGTGCGTTTGATTCTAAACCAATGCAAGCCTTTTTTGACTATTTGAACAAATCAGCAGGGCCATTACTTGAAACAGTCACTAAAGGCATCGGGAACTTTGTTCAAGGACTGTTAAACATGATGACAGCGTTTGCCCCTTTGACAGACACCACAGCAAAAGGGTTCGAAGCAATGGGTGCAAGTTTCGCAACATGGGCTGCTGGATTAGGTGAAAGTAAGAAGTTTCAGAGCTTTATTAGCTATGTGCAAGAAAACATGCCTAAAATACGGTCAATATTCAGTGATGCTTTCCAAGGGATTATTAACGTGTTCGCTGGTTTTGCTCCATCATCGGCTGATATGATGACAAGTTTGCAAGATATGATGGAACGTTTCAAAGAATGGTCATCCACAATATCACAAAATCAAGGATTCCAAAATTTCATCAGTTACATAAAAGAGAACGCTCCTAAAGTCGTTTCATTGATCGGCAATTTGACGACATTCTTAGTTAATTTAGGAATCGCGTTAGCTCCATTAGGTTCAAAAATTTTGGATATGGTTAATAGTTTCCTAGCTTGGTCTAATTCCATGTTAGAAAATCATCCGATCATAGGGAAAATCGTCGCTGTTTTATTAGTCCTAACAGGTGGACTAATTGCTATAGCCCCACACATTATCGCTTTTGGTGCTTTATTTGGCGGTGTTGCAACAGCAATCGGAACAGCAACAGCGTTAATGAGAGCAAAAATGATGCTTAGTATTTCCATGATGATTGGCTCTATGATAAAAGCAGGGGCGCAAATGGTTATCACGACAGCAACATTTGTTGCTAAATGGGCTGTAATTGGTTTGCAAGCTGGATTAAACGCAGTGAAAGTAGCAGCAGCATGGACCTTAACTAAAGGGGCGGCAATGGCATCGGCGGTAGCGTCAATGGCAACAGCCGCAGCTAAATTCATTGCGAAGTGGGTATTGATTGGCGCACAAGCGTTAGTACATGCAGCGAAAGTAGCAGCAGCATGGACGTTATCAACAGGAGCCGCAATGGCAAGAGCAGTAGGTTTCATGATTGCAACATCAGCAGTATTCGTTGCGAAATGGGTATGGATGGGTGTCCAGTCATTACTACAAGCAGGGCGAATGGCAGCGGCTTGGTTTATCGCATTAGGTCCCGTAGGTTGGGTTATTGGTGCGATTGTTGGTCTTGCCATATTAGTTATTGCGAACTGGGACAAAATCAAATCCAAAACGATCGAAATTTGGAATAAAGTCTCTAGTGCCGTGAAAGATGCCTGGGAAAAAGTGAAATCTAAAACAGCTGAAGGCGTCGCTTCTTTGATTAGAAAAATCAGCGAGATTCCAGGGAAAGTAAAAGCCTTTAGAAGTAAATTACTATCTGCCGGTGCTGATTTAATCATGGGATTAATCAAAGGGATAACCGGTAAAGCGAAAGACGCGATTAACGCAATAACAGACGTAGTAGGGGATATGGTTGGGGCAGCTAAGAAATTCCTAAAAATCAAATCACCTTCACGTGTCATGATGGCTATTGGTGATTTCGTTGGTCAAGGTTTAGCAAAAGGTGTTACTGGAACAGCTAAACAAGTCGCGTCAGCAGGAGCAAGTCTCGCTTCCAAATTAACTAGCGCGATTGCGAATAAAACGACTAGTAAGAGTATGAAAGCAACTCTGCAAGGTGTGAAAGCGTATGCGTCTCAACAAATATCTATTCTTGAGGGTATTGCTAAAAAACGTGAGTCAGTTGCTATTAAATTAAAAGCAGCACAAGCCAAATTAGTGGATGCAATAAAACTTCGTGACGATTTTGCTAAATCGGTTACCGATGACGCTTTGGATTTCGCATCTATTGGAAATATTGAAGCCAAAACAGGTGAAGATCTTGCTAAGAAATTACAAGATAAATTAGGTGCAATCCGTGCCTTCCAGGAGAACATCAAGAAATTGCAAAAGTCTGGATTGAACAAAGACATCATACAAGAGATTATTTCGTCAGGTGTAGAAAGTGGCGGTGCTAAAGCTGCGCTATTAGCAGGTTCTTCTGGTGCGGTCATCATGAGTATTAACGACACTCAAGCAAAAATTAATAAAGTATCGAAAACACTTGGTAAAGAAACAGCCGATCAATTCTACGGTGCGGGTGTTATGGCTGCACAAGGTATCGCTAAAGGTCTACAGTCACAAGCGAAAGCATTGGAGTTATCAGCTAACAAGATTTCTGACGCTCTTGTCAAAGCTGTGAAACGTAGATTGGATATCCATTCACCTTCACGTGTCTTTGCGAAAATTGGAGCCTTTGTAAGTAAAGGTTTGGCAATTGGTATTGATAGGCTGGCTATCTCTCCAATCAAATCAATAGTAGATATGGCTAATCAAATGACAAATGCTTTTAATCCTCAACTTGCAATGGCCGACATGCAAGCAAACGCAACATTGAATACTTCAGTAACTCGTGCAGACATGAAAGCCGTACAACATTCATATGCTACGGATATCGGTGATTTAGATATTGAACAATCAGATACGGTCTTGATTATGGACGGTAAAGAAGTTGGTAAGATTACAGCGAAACATGTAGCAGAAGAAAATAATCGGCATGACAAAATGGTGAAAGTTACGAAAGGGGGGCGCTAAACAATGTGGATAAGTGAAGAAGTTAGGGCAATCCTTTCGCCTTTCCCTATTTATTTCAATAATATTGATTTAACGAATTGGGTATTTCCGAAACAAGATAAGGGTAGAGGTTTACTTGATCGAGAGATTACGATGATTACCATACCAGGTCGTCCAGGAGGCGTCATAACCGGTAAGCGTACTCCTGCTAGATTTATATCCCAAGAAGTATTAATAGCCTGTGAGAGTGCAGAAGAATTGCGTAAAAAGCTTGAAGAGTTAAATGGAATCTTGCACACGGAAAAATCTGAACCACTTAAATTCGGAGATGAGTTGGATAGAACCTATTATGCCATGTATGCAGGAGCACAAGAAGGATATGAGATTGATGGTTTCTATACTGCGACCATCAATTTTTTATGTTCAGATCCATATAAATATGCTGATCCTGAGACACTAACATTTGTTGAGGGGTCTGTTGTCGTCCAAAATAATGGAACAGTGGAAGCTGCACCAACAATTCGTGCAACGGTTCTAGAAGACATCACCTACATGGATGTGTTTAACGATATCGGATATATGCGGATTGGGTGGCCAGTTGAATCTGGGGAAGTTAAATTTAATCCAAAAACGAAATTACTGAATGAACAATTCGCAACCATCACGGGTTGGACGGCAGCAGGAACAACAGTTGATGGCGGTACGGTTACAGGGTTAATAGAGTCAAACGGCACACAATTCCTAGCAAACAACTTTGGCACTCCTGCAGGTGCAACTTGGCATGGACCTTCTCTTAAAAAGAGCGTCACAGGCGCACCTGTACAAGACTTTGAGGTTGAGTGGAACATAACCTTCACGAATCCATCTCCTGGAACAAGAGGACGTATGGAGCTGTATCTACGAGATGACCAATCAAACGTTATTGGCAAGGTTGCCATGAAACGTGTTGGAGGTGGTGCAGGGGGCAACACTGTAGAGATACGAATTGGTTCTGCGACAGCCTTTCACTTTTACGTCAATTATGCAGGTTCAAAAGGTATCGAGTGGAAAGATTTTCGAGGGATTCTACGACTCTCTCGAAAAGATAATGTGTGGCAAGCGTATGTGGCATTAGTTAATCAGACTACAGGGGTACACACAGCTAGATATAACCCAAAGCCTTTTGTTGATGCATCTCGGTTATATATGCAAGCTTTAACGCAAATACAAGTCCATATTGCGAAAGATGATACGTCACCAGCATCGTATATGAGGATGAATCATCTGGATGTGTATCGATTGAATACCGAGCCGACAAAAGTGCCAGTCATAGCGGTTGAGGGAGATTTAATCGAATTGGACTTTAAAACGTCACTCATTGCGATTAACGGAGAGCCTAGACCCGATTTAAAAGATTTCGGAGCAACATTCTTTAAATTACCAAAAGGCATAACCGCTTTGTTAGTTGAACCGTTTGAAAGTTTAACTACAGAAATCGAAATCAAGGAGGCGTTCATGTGATTCATATTCTAGATGGCCAAACAGATGCCCTCCTTGGGTTTCTCGACGGTAATGGAGATAAAGTATTTTGGGATGATGAAATCGAACAAGATGTTATTGGTAAGAATATTAAAAAATTCACCATGCTATCTTCCATACCTGAAGCGACACACATTAAAGATTTAAATCGGTTGCTTGTTCTGCATGAACGTGGAGGTTGGCAGGAATTTGTTATTTATGAACACGAAGTAGATGACGAAAAACTGCATGTTTACGGGGTTGGCTCAGAATCAGGAATGAATCGAAAGGTTATTGCACCAACAAAGCATGAAGGTTTTACATTGAAACAGTATGTGGACTTAGCCACATCAGGAACCGAATGGACTGCTGGTTACATTGAATACGCCGGAATTAAAACACTTACTTTTGATACTCACCTATTGCCCTATGACTTTCTCACAAGAGTAGAAACTGCTTTTAAAGTCGTCGAATTATCATTTCGTGTAGAAATCAAGGGTAGTCATGTCATAGGACGTTATGTTGACGCAGTAGAGAGGATTGGAAATGCTTATAGTGGTAAAGAGTTTGTCAATGCGAAAGATTTAATTGGTGTAAGTAAGAAAGTCTATAATGATCGTATTGTAACTGCTTTGCATGCTATCGGTCCCGAGAGAGAAGATGGGACTCGACTTACCGCATTCATAACAGATGAGGCTGCCTTTCAAAGATGGAATTATAAAGGATTGCACATAATCGCTATTTACGAGCCTGAAACTGAAGATGGAGATATGACGCTCGATCGATTAACTCAGCTAGGGAAAGCAGCTCTTAAAAAGAGAATTGACTCGGTTGTGGAATATAGTATTTCCGCTGTCGATCTCGCTCCAGTTTTTGGTCATGAAGCTGTTTATTTAGGCGATTCAGTAAGAATCAAAGACACAGATTTTAACCCGCCTTTGTATGCAGAAGCTCGAATCATCAATGTAAAACGTCCAATTAAACGCGTTGATGAAGATATGCCAGGCGAAAAAGAATACATTATCGGTGAAGTGGTTGAGTTTAAAGAGGAAGATGTATTAAAAACCTTCCGTGAACTACAAAAGCAATACGGCTTACGTGTCATTAAGTCACCGACAGCTCCACCTGGTAATTCGAATATCATCTGGATTAAAACAGATCCAAGCAGTACGTTCGAAGTTGCACATACATGGGACGGTTTCGAATGGATTCCGATTACTCCTACGGAAGCTGCTGACATTGGTGCGGAAACTCCTGAAGGGGCTTTGAGTCAAGCATTAGAACTCTACTTGAATATCGTAAATACGGAAAAAGCTCATACAGATAACAAGTACACTTCCATCTATTCAAATGTAGACCTGCCTACAGGAACGGCAAAGACCAATTTACTCAATGCGAAAACTGGATACAATACGGCTTACACCAACCTGATTAATTCCATCAATGCCGCCAGAGTTGATGAAGTTACTACAGTAGCTGAGAAGATAGATGTGGATACGAAATATAATCTTTACAGAGGAGCTTTATCCGCATTAGCTACGAGGTTTGAAGAAGCCACTCGTGCTATTGAGCAAGAGAAAACACTTAATTCTCGCTTCTATACTTGGATTAAATATGCAGATACACCAACAACGGGAATGTCAGATACACCAGAGGGTAAGAAATATTTGGGTATTGCTTATAATAACGAGACCTCTACAGAGAGCTCATTATATGCCGATTATTCTTGGAGCTTAATCGAAGGTGAAAAAGGTGACACGGGAATAGAAGGACCTCCGGGAGATAACGGTGAATCTTTGTATACCTGGATAAAATACGCTGATGACGCTAACGGGAACGGAATATCAGATCTTCCTACAGGTAAAAAATATTTAGGTATTTCTTATAATAATTTAAGTGCTTCGGAGTCTTCACTCCGTACTGACTATTCATGGTCATTACTAGAAGGACCACAAGGTATTCAAGGACCATCGGGACCTAACGGTCAAACATTATATACATGGTTGAAATACGGCGACTCTCCGACAACTGGAATGTCTGATGTACCTACAGGCAAAAAATATATTGGATTAGCTTACAATAAAACAACTCCAACTGAATCAAGCACTTACGCGGATTATGCATGGAGTTTAATTGAAGGACCAACTGGACCAACTGGATCGCAGGGTATACAGGGACCTGTAGGACCAAACGGGGAAATAACTTATGTGTGGATTAAATACGCAGATACTCCGACTACAGGAATCACAGATTCTCCAACAGGAAAGAAATACTTAGGTATCGCTTATAACAAATTAACTCAAACAGAGTCGACCAACTATGCGGATTATTCTTGGAGTTTGATTGAAGGTCCCCAAGGCATTGCTGGTCCTACAGGTTCTCAAGGTATTCAAGGTCCACAAGGTCCACAAGGTCAGACTCTATATACCTGGTTGAAATATGCTGACAGTCCTACAACTGGGATGAATGATCTTCCTTCGGGTAAGGCGTATATTGGTTTATCTTACAATAAGACAACTGCTACGGAATCCACAATTTACGGAGACTATACATGGTCATTGATAAAAGGTGAAACAGGTAACACTGGAGTACAAGGTCCTTCAGGTCCTAACGGTGAATCTTTATATACCTGGATTAAGTATGGAACTTCAGCAACAGGAGCTGGACTAACAGACAATCCCGCCAATATGACTTATATCGGGGTAGCTTATAACAAACCTACTATCACCGAAAGTACTACGGCAGCTGATTATACTTGGAGCTTAATTCAAGGACCACAAGGACCCACCGGAGCAACAGGGGCTCAAGGTATTCAAGGATTACAAGGTATTCAAGGACCTACAGGTGCCACAGGCATACAAGGTCCTGTTGGAGCGAACGGGGTATCTTCTTATACTCATATTGCGTATGCAACTAACGCTACCGGAACAACTGGATTTTCCGTAAGCGATCCGGTTAATAAAACGTATATCGGAATGTATGTAGATTCTACTCCAGCAGATTCTACAAACCCAGCTTTATACAATTGGTCATTGATTAAAGGTGCTGATGGAAGTCAAGGAATACAAGGACCTCCAGGAGCAAATGGTCAAACATCTTATCTTCATATTGCCTATGCAACTAATTCAACCGGATCAACAGGATTCAGTACGACAGATCCAGTGGGGAAAACCTACATTGGTACTTATACAGATTTTGTTTCTGCTGATTCGAGTAACGCATCGGTATATGCTTGGTCGCTAATAAAAGGTGATACAGGAGCCACTGGTCCTACCGGTGCAACTGGGTCTCAGGGTGTTCAAGGTCCACCTGGAGCAAATGGACAATCCTTATATACATGGATAAAGTATGCCGATACGGTAGCTGGAGCAGGAATGACTGATACTCCGGCAGGAAAAACATATATCGGGTTAGCTTACAATAAGGTCACAGCGACAGAGAGCCTAACGGCCACTGATTATGCTTGGTCATTAATTCAAGGAGCAACAGGAAATACCGGTGCAGATGGAGTCACTTATTATACCTGGGTAAAATACGGAGATTCAGCATCAGGTGCAGGTCTCTCGGATTCTCCTACAGGGAAAACATACATCGGTTTGGCTTACAATAAAACATCATCAACTGAAAGTACAACGGCAGCAGATTATACCTGGTCTCTAATAAAGGGTGATACTGGAGCAACTGGGGCAACCGGAGCTCAAGGTCCTGCTGGGGAATTAAATTTAATTAACAACCCGAACAATAGCGGAAATGTGACAGGTTGGGTCGGAACGACATACGCGACGACTCCTTTCGTGGACGGTCGGACAGTCGGAGTTGCATTATCAACTTCAGCAGCTAGTGTTATGCGTTCATCAGATTACTTCGAGATTGAGACGAATAAGATGTATGAGTTTTCCGTTTGGCTGAAGCGAGATAACATCAATACTAACTACTTCGGGATTACAGTAATAAATGCTGCGGGAGCAAATATTGGAGTCTATCCGATAGCTGTTGCTACAGGGGTAAAAACAGCCACATTGAATACCAACCCTTATTTCTGGTCAGGAGCTCAATCGGCGAATGCTTGGGTACGACATGTGGGATATATTATTCCTGCTGGAGTTGATTTAACAGATCCCGAGCTCATTAAAGCTCTAGGTGAGAATGTTACTACTATTTATCAATTTCCAGGGGATGCCGATAGAGCCTTAATGAGAATCGGTAACTACAATAACACTGTTACATCGAATCAACACATCGCCTTCCCACTAGTTAAAGAGGTTGATGTTTCCATTCTTCAAGCGAACAAGGCGAAGAACGAAGCTTTACGGACTGGAACGTTTGTAGACGGATGGTCTTATCAAGGAACCATAGAAATTGATGGCGGTAAACTGAGAGCAGATACTGTTGACGCGGCAATACTTAAAGGTGGAACGGTAATCGCTGGTGATATTATCTTCGAAGGCGAGCTTCGTGGTGCTACAGGCACATACAGTGGTCGAGTAAACATTGGGGATTACTTAACGCAAGGTAATGTTGTGATTGATTCGGAGATAGTGAATGGTGCGTATGTTCGAGTACAGTCTAAACCAACTGGGAATATAGACAATGCCACGATATTACAGGCAGGTACAATGGCAGTTGACTGGTACGATGCTGGCACAGGTATTCGTCATACCTCTAGGCTCAAACAAATTGGTGCAATCCTTGGCTTATATCCAGAAAAGATAGGAACTACAGCTGCTACAACATTCGATATTGACCTTGATGAGGTACAGGTAAAGAAATTTACTACTAGCGGTAAGGTAATTGTAGCAATAAATGACGATGCGATAACACTTAACTATCCTACTGGTGACAATGCTTATTTAGCATACACCGAGAACGGAATACGTAAAGCCTACGTTGGTTATGGTGGTAATGGTGCGACACAATTCACTTTACAAAATGATAACGCTAATGGTTCACACACACTAATGGGTCCTACAGGCGGCCACCGTGTTGACATTGACACCAACGGTAGTGATGGTCATACGCGCATTCGCGGCTCAATTGGTCCAATCATTAAATTCTTAAAAACGGCTGAAACAATACAGTTCCGTAACTTTGCAGATTCTGCTTACGCTTCTATTGTATCGTCCGGTCACACGACAGTTTCTAAAAGAGAGTATAAAAAGAATATAAGCCTATATGAAGGGGATGGACTAGGAGAGATTGTCACAACGCCAATAAGAGAATGGCAATATAATAGTGATTTCGAATGGGAAATTAAGCGATTAGGCATAATTGTAGATGAAGCACCATTAGAAGTTCTTGATCTAACAGGTGAAGGCGTTGATTCATATGCAATGGCTGCACTTGCTTGGAGAGCGATTCAGCAACTTAGTGAAAAATTAACAACAGCGGTCGAAACTATCCAAACCCTAGAAGGGAAAATACAAATTTTAGAGGAGGCGGCAATTTAAATGAAGATAGATATCAGCAAAATCACTGCGGCAGCCCAGGCAGAATTAGGTGCTCTGGGTATGGAAAAAATCATATTTGGACTACAACTCGAACACGTGCAAGAAGAGAATAAACAGTTAAGAGAAGAAAATGAACAGTTAAGAGTTGAAAATGAACAACTAAAACAACCACAAGAGGCATCCGCATAGGGTGTCTTTATTCGTTTGCAGGATTCTCTCCTCTTTTGTCGAATATTGGATGAAAGAGAAAGGAAGGGATTAAGTATGAAAGTTGAAATCAATGTAGTACCGCCAGGCGGAGGGGAAACAAACTACACCATACCTCTGGCTGAAAACTCTTATTTTATGCCTCGTGCAGGCGAGTATATTAATATTCGAGAAGAAGATGGTATGAGCGCTTTTTATGTAAGGAATATTCATTATTTTTGTGAAAAACCTCAAACTAAGTTTTTAGTTGAAAACGTGGTAATTGAGGCTGAGCCTGTATTGCTACCTGAAGGAATTGGATCAGAGGGACACAACAAGGTGTGTTTATCCATGCAAGTGAGTAAGGAATACCCAACAACAATATATTGAATAATTGAGAACGTCCAAGCGGGCGTTCTTTTTGTTTACCTGAAAAGAATTCGTCCTCTTACGTAAAATAATGAATAAATGGGGGGCGGAAAAGGTGTGAAGAGGATTTTTAAATTTAAGAATGGTGATCGGGTCACTGTACCTATTGCAGACCATAACTCAAAATATTGGTATGTAATCGTTAATTTACGCACAATTAAAGAAAAAGATATTCCAATCATTTTTGACATGGGGAATGGAGAAACGTATGAAAGTAGTGGTAAAGAGCTCGATTCCGTTGAATTGAAATTCAAATAAATATGATTAAATTCAGAACGTCCAATAGGGCGTTCTTTTTGTTTTCTAAAGAAAGGGTGAGAGTATGGTTCAGGAAGAGACGCAACAAAACAAGCTAATCGAAAAAATGACGGATAGCGTCAATTCATTAAACGTCAATTTTGCGAGAGTTGAGGGGAAGATAGACGCAGCTCTTGAACTGAAAAAGGACGTCGGAATGTTATCGGAAAAGCTGGATGTCCTTAAAGTTGGGCATGTGACAGCTGTTAATGAGTTGAAAGATGCCAAAGATGATATTCAAATTCTGTTTCGAAAATCTAAAGAACGTGAGCAAAAAGCAGATTCTGACCGAAAATGGGTTGTTGGTGCGATTATATCCCTATGTGGTCTAGGATTAACGGTTATTGGTCTTGGTGTAGCAGTCATTAATATGTTGATCAAATAAAATTCAGGAGGAAAACAAGATGAATACAAACTTACCTTTCGACAAGGGAATGGTCGTACGTACGGTTATTCTCTTTTTAGCGTGGTTGAATCAATATCTACAATTAAATGGTTACAACACTCTTCCTTTTAATGATGCACAAGTTGAGATGGGTGTTTCAGCTTTGGTTACATTTTTCGCTTCAATGTGGTCCTGGTGGAAGAATAATAACGTCCGTTATAAAGCACGACGCAACGATCAGTATTTAAAAGAAAAGGGGCTGAAATAGATGCGTCTATTAAAACACGGATCTAAAATAGGCAACGCTACTGTCATTGTCGATATTGTTCAAAAGGGAAATCCTGAGATTCGTCCAGGCATTCCGATGAATCCAAAGTATTTTACAGACCATGATACAGGAAACTCTGGTCGTGGTGCTGATGCGAAAATGCACAATCGATATATTCACAATATGGCTAGTTATAAACCGAAAGATACAAATCACGTTTCATGGCATATTTCCTTGGATGAAAATTTTATCATTCAACATCTTCCTTTTGATGAGCCAGCTTTCCATTGTGGTGACGGTTGGGGTCTTAATTCCGGAAACCGTACCTCTATCGGAGTAGAAAAATGTATGCATCAGGGTGCGGATCGTAACAAGATTGAAGCGAACGCCATTGCTTTATATGTTTACTTGTTAAAAGAGTTTAAATTTCCAATTACAAGCGTTCGACCTCATCAGTCCTGGAGCGGTAAATACTGTCCCCAAGTAATTTTAAATAAATATGGTTTTTTCAAACCGTACCGAGACAAAATTGAAGCTGCTTATAAAGGAAGTCCAATTAATGTAACACCCGGAGTAAATAGCTATTTGCAAAATGGTGATACAGGTGCTGCTGTTAAGGATTTACAAGAGCATTTAATTAAAGTCGGGCTCAAGTTGAGTGTAGATGGAAGTTTTGGACCTGCTACTGAAAAGGCATTAAAAGCCTTTCAAACAGCTAACAGTTTAAAAGTAGATGGGTTTTATGGTCCTGCAACTAAATCAAAACTAGAAGCAGTAGTGAAGAGTCCTGATGTTAAACCAGTGAGTAAACCAGTTGTAAAAGAGGAGGAAGAAGATATGTTAGGAAAAGCAATAGTGATTGGATCATTAAATGATTATGCAGCTGCAGAGACTTTATCAATACGACTAAATGTACCTATTTATCCACGAGGAGCGATTGATGGAGAAGTAGCAAAAGAGTTAATTGTTGTAGGTGGCGATAAAAAAGGATTAAAAGCTGATAAGATTACAAATTTATCTGGCGGTAATCGATTTGAGACTGCTGCTAATGTACAAAAATATTTAAAATAACTGTCTGGCCATCCTTAATTGGGTGTTCTTTGTCTTTTTATGTAAAATTTTTAAAGGAAAACCCCCTTATTTTGTCGAATCTATGGATAGACACTAATAGGGGGAATAAATAGATGGCAACTACTTATAAAACATTACATTTTCACCAGTTATCAATTTATAAAAGAAGATTTGTTCGGAAAGGTAAAGAAGCCGACTTCATGATAAAGGACCATTTAACAGTAGCTCAAGTGAATTTAAAACTTGATGATATAATTTCAAATAAAACTACAAATAACTGTATTAGTATCCAAAAAGAATTTGAAACAGATTCCACTACTTTGGAAATATTACAAAGTGACGATAAATTTATTTTTGCACGAATGGGAAAAGAAAAGGATATGAGAGCATATCATCTTAGAGAAGAAAGAACTTTTAAGGCAGAACAAATACTAAAACGTAACAATCAAATTTTCGAGGTGTTTACATATTTACTAATTGATAGGGAAACATTGATAATTTCATATTTGCATGAAATGTCAGCACCATCAATTTTAAGAATTGGGGAACTATTCACAAACCTATACAATATCGAACAGTTATTTGGCGAGGTTGCATCAGTAAGTGTGGAAGATGCGATTCCATTTTTGAGTGAAAAAGACAGTATTGGAACTGTAACTTTTCAGACAACGTTGCCACCTTCTGACTCGAAATTGTGGAATGAGGAAATTACTGGTTTGGATAGAGCAACTTATGAGAGTATAGAAAATCTTAAAAGTGTAGAAATCACAGTAAAACTTGTTGCGGAACGTAATAAAGATACATTTCCGGATAAAAGCTTACTTGGCAATGTACTTAGAAAAATTTCAAGTATATCTAGTAAAGTAAAAGTGAAAGCTAAGAATGAAAATGAATTAAATCAGGAACATCTTTTAATAAATAATCCACTAACCAAAAAGGTCAGTTTTAACTTTAATAAAGACTTGCAAGATGTTATTGAGATACAAACGGATATTTATAATAATATGGTGAAGGTCTACAATGATAATAAAAAAGAAGTCCTGAAATATTGTAAAGTAGAATGAAACATTAAGGGGAGAAGGACATGTTACGAAAATATATTCGACGTAATATCCCTAATTTAACTGTCCTTTTAATTATTGGAATAGTTATGTACTATGCATTTATTAATGATTTTATTGGAACGAAAACAATTAAAAGAAGTAGTCATGTAGAATTACTAACAATTAATTCAATATTCATTGGTTTTCTTTACACTACATTGGGCGTGCTAGTGGGTTTCTTAGGAAACACCAAAATTGCTAATTTAGATCGCTCGGGCTATATGGATGAATACTATAATACTATTTATTTTGGTTTGTTTTTCTTTATAACTTCAGCAGTTTGTGGTTTAACGGGAATATTCGTAAAAAAATTAGAATTAAATACAATTTTGTATTTAGTCGAACAGATATCAATTATTGCTGGATTATGCTTTTTCATAAAAGCAATAATAAACCTTTCTTCCATTATTAAAAAAGTGAGAAATAACTTGTAAAGCACCTCTAACCAGGTGCTTTTTAATTTACCCAAATATCGAACTTTAATAAAGGATTTACCCTCAACTATATTGAAATAAATAAGCAAAGGGGGATAAATATGAAATGTTTGAAATGTAATATGCCTTTTTCACCTGATGACATTTTGGTAATGGAAGATCATGAATTGCCAGTTTGTGATGTATGCGATGCAGAGGAATATCACTTTCTTGTTGATTACGATGGGAGTGAGGATTTTTTTGAGTTCTTAGGGAAACAAGTTAGTAAAAAGATTTGTATTGAATGTATACGTGGTCAATATGAGTTAGTGAGTATTATGTACGGAAATCCAGTAAAAGCTGCAGTGATTTGTCCATCTTGCAATGCCAAAGATAAAATGAGTGTGTACATAAAATTTGTTTGAGCATTTCTGCTGAGGTGCTTGTTTATTTACCTATTATCTCACTGTAACAAGAGACAATCATATTGGTGATTTATTAAATAATTAGCAGAACAAACCAAAGCAATATTAATAAGAAATATCAAAATAGTCACTTCGTAAGCGAGTGACTATTTTGCGTTTTATATCTAAATTTGTCGAATGTTGGATTAAATGGAACTATAGGCAGAATTTATTCGCATTACTATTGTTACTATTTGTAAAAATAAGTTACAAATGGAATTTATATATGGTAGGTTTATTACTAATATTACAGAAATAGTAATATTAAAAATAGAATTCTAGGGGACAAGAAAATGAAAAAAAATCAAGTATTCAAAATGCTTCTAAGTTTGATATTAATAGTTTCAATGTTTGGAGGATTCACTTCAGGAAAAGCATCAGCTGCTCAATCATTTACTAAACCTGCAACTGGTACGTACACAAGTGGTTTTGGTTGGAGAACGATGGATGGAGTTACATCTTTTCACTACGGACAGGATATTGCTAATAACAATACGAACAGTCCGATTACTGCATCAGCAGCTGGAACTGTAATTAAGTCGGAAACTCATTCTAGCTATGGTGAATGGATATTAGTAAGACATAGTATTGGCGGAAAAACATACGAGACCGCTTATGCCCACATGATAACAGGTTCAAGAAAAGTTGGCGTTGGTAGTACTGTAGCTCAAGGACAATTATTAGGTTATATGGGTAGTACAGGTAACTCAACTGGTCAGCATTTGCATTTTGAATTACACGTTGGAACTTGGAACGGATCGAGAACAAATGCAGTTGATCCAATTCCATATTTAAACGGAACAATTAATGTAGCACCTACTTATCATGAATATGATGGAACTTACGCTTCACTTAGAACTAAAAGTTTAACAGGTGGAAGTACAATAAACTTATATGGTAATCCGGGATATGGGATTATTGGAACATTAGATGTTGGAGATCAATTTAAAGTGTATTCAAGAGCTCTAGGTAGTGATCAAAAATATTATTACGCTGTTGGTGGCGGTTACGTACATCAAGACAATGGAACTGTGACTCAATATACTGGATCAGTTAAGTCTGGCACAACTGTATACGTATATGATGCTCCTAATGGCAATGTGAAACAAGCTATCAGCGCTGGATCTACATATACTCTAATTGGAGCTAGAGATGGTTGGTATGCTATTGATTCAACTAACTGGTTTAAAGCTACAGACTTAAACGTTACGAAATAAATAAATTTCCAACTATTGTTACAAATTAAATATTACTAGGAGGATTTACATTTAATGATTAAGAAAAAACTCACATCAGTGGCACTAACCGGAGCACTTGCTTTAGGTGGATTAGGAATTGGCTCAATGGCTGACCTACCATCTGTTCCTGGAATGGGTAGTCAACAAGCTGAAGCATCTGGTTATAACTCTGTATTGGAAGTTATCGCAGCTTCAAGCTCGGTTACATACAAAACTAAAGACGCTATTTCAACGACTAACACGCTTGAAACAACTCCAGATGGTGCGTTTGGTGATTCTAATCCAAGATGGATTATCAAGAACTCAACTGGTACGGTTGTCAAGTCTGGCGCAATGAATGGCGTTGACTGGGAACTTTACGGAACTACATTCACTGCTAAAGAAACAAACATCTCTCTAGCTGGTCTACCGAAGAACACAAGCCATTACCGCATTGAATTTACTTGGACTGCATTTGACGGAACAGTAACAAGCGCTCAATGGCCTGGCTTGACAAAAGCATTCACATATAACGCTGATGGTTCAATCACTAACATTCGTAACTAATCAAATAAATGTGGAGCGGGTATATCCCGAGATACTACATTAAGAGCAAGCCTCACTCATAACTGAGAGGGGCTTTTTTAATTGACAAATATAAAAGTAAAATAAAGGAATTCTTATTGCACATGTTGAAATATGTCAAAAAGGGGGAATTAATATGAAATGTTTGACATGCGGTATTCCTTTTTCACCTGATGATATTTTGGTGATGGAAGATCATGAATTGCCTGTTTGTGATGTATGCGATGCAAAAGAATATCACATTCTTGTTAATTACGATGTGAATGAGGATTTTTATGAGTTCTTAGGGAAACAAGTCAGCAAAAAGATTTGTAATGTATGTATCCGTGGCCAATATGAATTGGTAAGTATCAAATACGGTAATCCAGTTAAGGCTTCAGTGATTTGTCCTACTTGCAAGGCAAAAGATAAAATGAGTATATACATAAAATTTGTTTGATTTATCTTATTGAACTAACGGGACAGAAGAGTTGAACAAAGGTAATAAGAGAGAAATATTTCTAATTCGGAAATCTTTATTTCTATATTGGAAATGTATTTACAAGTTCTTCTATCTCTCCACTGGAAATTACCATATAATAGAAATATGGTAGAGAGGAGAATAAGCATGGATTTACTGACTATTGTTCTTTTTTTAATTATTTTTATTGTTGGTTATATATCTTTCAAAATGGGGAAGACCTCGGAAGCTTTTAAAATTTTAGATACGCTTATAGATGAGTTTGAATATAAAAATGGTTTTTCTGTTGACTTGGAGAAAAATGTGAAGGTTTATGAAGATTTATTACAAGGAGAACTGGATTTTTATTCTGGAAATCAAGATAGGATGGATGAGAATGAGAAGAACAAATATTTAAACAGAATTAGAGAAAGTTCGGATGAATTATCTAGTGCGAAAATGGAATTACAGAAGAAAATCGAAGAGGATCCTATTGCATTTAGAGAAGAAAAACTTGTTCGAGATACAAAAAAAGGATTGTTGAGAAAAATGGTAAGAGCAGCTGACGTTGGTCAAGAAGAGGGAAAGGATTATATGACCAGGATTAAATGAAATGATAACTCATCTTAAGGGTAATGAGTTCTGTTTTCGAGTACAAAACATTAAATAGCAAACTGCAAATAGGAGAGGTCACTTTTTTTTGTTCTAAATGGAGTTTTAGTGATGAACAATAGGCTACTATGACAGTTTTTCTTATTGAACTAATGGGGCAGATTAGTTCAATAAATACGAGAGCATTATTTTATCCATGATGTTTTATATAATTAAGAAGGCTTTGTTTAACTTTTGGATGATTTTCTTCAAATTAATAAGCGTATCCGAAAATATCTCGAATACGCTTATTTTTTCTAAGGCTATTCACTTGTTAATATTAGCTCTCGTGAATTGACATCATAAATTTTATAACCAATTTCAAACATATGGTCTTTTGTAACTGTCATCTCACAATAGTAAGGGATTGACTTTCCATAAGCATCAAGTTCAGGAATATGTGTAAAAGAAAACAGTTCATCTGTATCAAGCATGTCAAAGGTCGCTTCAGTAGAACGGCCTGATGACGTTATTTCAATGATGCAGCCCCCTTTAACAACATCATATTCCTTTAGTAGCATGTATTTTAGACTGGGGAGAGTACACACTAAAAGTAAAACCCCAATTAGAAAGGCTGCAATGGTTTTACCCGCATTTAGTAATGTTAATTCTTTATTAACATACATATAAATAAAGAAAACTACAGCAAATGGAACGAATAAAGCTCCTAATATGAGCATAAAATAATACAATTTTTTCACTTCCTATAACAATTGAATAATTATATTTACGTTGTTTCATTCAAACGGTTTCAAATTATGTCATTTTAAAAAATTATCCTATCCTTTTCTTATTAAGGAAACTTATTTATTCTAACATTATCTTTACTACTTCTACAAATATCCTAAATACCTTTTTCGTTTGCATATGTTTAAAGAAACAATAAGTAATGTTTCTTCCTGAACTAACGGGTGCTTTAGTTGAACAACGCTAATAATATTTAGTACAAACAACTAGCCTCTTGGTTGGGTGTTTTTGTGTTCGGTATTTATATTCATTATCTTTTTACATATTTCCCTTCAAGTAATTACCAATCGTTTCAACATCACGTATAGCACTTGTATTAACAAATAAACAATCAAAATTGTGTGTCTGCCAATTCAAGTGTTAAAACGAAGTGCAAAGTAAGTGTTAATCATTAACAAAGCTTGATATATAGGTATTTTAAAAGAGCCCAATTCATATGCGAATTTAGGCTCTTTTTGTATGTTTAATTTAGATTTTGTATCAGATTACTAAACGGGTTAACTTATTGGAAGGGCTTTTACTTTGTCAGTTTCTTCTATATAAACGTCAAGGTAAATCAAAGTACAAAAAAAGATCAATTTTATAATAAGGGTAATACCTACACATTATTGAATTGATGGTGGTTTGTTCACTTGCGTCAAGTAGATTATTTATCTCTATACCTCGCTTGTGCAAATTAGCATTGCTTTTTTCGTTAATCTCACAAAATTTTCTTTCTAATAATAAAAGGAAACCCATCAAGAATATGGTAATATAATGAAAAGATGTAGTTTCTAACTTGAGGCTTTTGATCTTCAACTAACCGGGCAGTTTAGTTGAATAGTGTTGTTTAACTTGTGTTCAACAATCGGGCCAGATTGTTGAATAAGAAAGTAGGTGATTTTCAGTGGAAAAGCTTTTAGTGAAAACAGGGGTATATTCATTATTTGTTTCTTTTTTATTGCTATTTGTACTTATACCTAGAGAAATAAACACAACGGATGTAAATGGAATGAGCTCAATTGTGGTAACCTCTTATCCAGATTTTGTCTTTAATCTCATACGTTATTCCATAATAATTACAATCATTGCAGTTGTAGTTATGTATTTTGTTAAGTTTAAAAATAAAAAGCGAATGTGATCTCATTACTAAACAATCGGGCGCTATTATGGAGTAATAAAAAAGCCCAATTTCTCAATTTTAATACTGAGAAATTGGGCTTTTATTTGATGTAACAGTTAGATCTGCTTTTAAATCGTTTTGTTGTGTGCGAAACTCAAGCAATTTTAATCATCGTTTATAAATATGAGCGCTTAGCTGGCCATGAACCTTGTAGTTTACGAAGTTGTACAATTTGTCCTGTATGATAAGCATCGTGCAAAAGGAGATTTAGATATTGTTGCCAAACTGGCAGAGAAGGACTAGGTTGATCCAATTCTGCTTCTTGAAGGGATGTTAATGAAGATTGTAAGGCATCATGTACGTGAAGCGTTCGCTTCACTGTTTCTTGCCAAGCATCTTCATCATTAGCTCCACCTTGGACAAACGTGTCATCATTATTTTGTGGGACAACAAATGTGTCATCTTGATGTAAGCGGGAAAGTAAGCGCTCTTTAAAGGTTAGTAAATGGTTTACATTTTCCCAAATCGTATTAGCGGCCTTTCCTTCTGGTTGCCAACATGCTTGTGCAGCGGTAAGATTCTTTAACGCTTCTGATATCGGTGGGTACCATTCTTCTTCGTAAAAAACTTGATTGACTCCATTTTGCAAGATTTCTTTTTTACTCATTAGGATAGCCTCCTTGTTTGTAACTATCTAAATTAGGATTCATTAGTTACCATCAATATATCAAATTTTCCGAAAAAAATACAGAGGAGTGAAAATATACATGGCTTTTATATCTGTGGAGCCTATACCTTAATCAACGATCTTCCGCAATCGGGCGCGATTGTTTAATAAGCGTCTCTGTTCTTATTAAACTAACGGGTGCTTTAGTTGAAGTTCATCATGGATATATAGGTAAACAAAAGAGCCCAATTCATGCGAATTTAGGCTCTTTTTGTATGTTTAATTTAGATTTTGTACCAGATTACTGAACGGGTTATCTTATTTGTGGAAGGGCTTTTACTTTGTCAGTTTCTTAAAGGACAACAAGGAAAATCAGAGTACAAAAAAACATCAATTTTATAATAAGGGTAATACCTACACATTATTGAAATAATGGTGGTTTGTTACACTTACGTCAAGTAGATTATTTATCTCGATACCACGCTTTTCTAATAATAAAAGGAAATCCATCAAGGATATGGTAATATAATGAAAAGATGTAGTGTCTAAGTGAGTAGATTTTAATTAAGTAATATGTTTTACAAGGACATTATTTATTCAACTAAAGGGACTTTCCTTGAAGAACTGAATGCTAAAAATTATACTAAATTTTTCTAAAATAAGTAGAAATATTACAATATATGATATTGTTATACGATGATAGAAAAAATATTATGGGGGTTATTGAATTGAAAAAGTATTTAGTAGGTTTATTTGCTTTATTTTTAATTTTTAGTTTAGTTGCTTGTTCATCTGAAAGTTCGAATACCTCAAAAGCAGAGGATAAGAATGAGGAAAAGAGTTCTGAGGACAAAGCAAAGGCAGAAGCAGAAGCCAAAGCAAAGGCAGAAGCAGAAGCCAAAGCGAAGGCAGAAGCAGAAGCCAAAGCGAAGGCAGAAGCCAAAGCAAAGGCAGAAGCAGAAGCCAAAGCAAAGGCAGAAGCAGAAGCTAAAGCGAAGGCAGAAGCAGAAGCCAAAGCGAAGGCAGAAGCAGAAGCCAAAGCAAAGGCAGAAGCAGAAGCCAAAGCAAAGGCAGAAGCAGAAGCCAAAGCAAAGGCAGAAGCAGAAGCCAAAGCGAAGGCAGAAGCAGCTTCAAGTGGAGGATCAGAGCTCTTTGCCAATTGTACTGAACTAAGAAAGAAATATCCAGCTGGCGTAGCTTCTGATCATCCTGCCTATCAAGATAAAATGGATAGAGATAAAGATAATTTCGCTTGTGAAAATTAGAGTATTATCACTTAGTAGACCTTTCTAAGGTATAGAATAATGAATAATCCCTTCTCAAATAATGAGATGGGATTATTTTTTGTATTTCCTTAACAATTCTTAAACTGAATGATTAATTGATATATCCGAATGTAGATTTGAGTCGTAAGTGCTAGAAAAGTAGAAGGAATAAATCAGGATTTTTGAAATTTAATAATAGTTGATAGGAATCTACTTATCTTTCGGTATAATGGAAATATAGGGTGCTTTAGTTGTATAACGATCTTCAACAATAGGGCGCTTCTCCGTAGTAATCAAACACACTTTGTCAATCTAAAAATAAATCATTCATATTCCACCATAAGTAATCACTAGCTAAATTTTAGATTTGAAAAAACGAAAATGCTGTTGATGAAATCCTACAAAAATAATGAGGGTATACCACCCATAATTATGGACAAAGAACTAAATGTAATCGATGGATTTCATAGATTAGGTGCATTATTCGAGTTGCAATTTGAAACTGTACTCTGCACACTTCGAACAAAGTGTCTACTGAAATAAAGTTATCCTTGGAATGTACTATTATTAATAGGTTAACAACGTTAATCTATGTTAACATTCCGAGATGTTTAGAATGAACAATATGAAACTATTATAGGAGAGTCCTAAAATGCAAAAGAAAATGAACTATTTAATCTTACTATTAACGACCGTCTTTATGGTTGGTTGTACCAATTTAGAAGATGCATCCATTACAGATGTAGAAACAGAACCACAAGAAGTAACTACAGTTGAAACAAATAAAAATAGTGAAAAAGAAGAAACTATCACTACGGTTGTTGATGAACCAGTAGTAGAGGAAACACCAACCCAACCAAATAGTGAACGGTTCTCAGGATACAAACTTATTGAAGTTGATGGTGCTGATTTGTCTGGATATCGTGAACCTAACGTCGTCGTTGACATTGGTTACGGTGACCGTGAATATTGGGCATTTACTAATGAACACGGGCAACTAGTACGTGTCATTGCTGACGAAATCATTATACAAGATGACAGTAACGAACCTGTATTATCGTCTGGCAGATACTATTCTGATGAGGCAAAGGTTCCTGGCGTCGAAAGTGACGTTTTAGATGAAGGACATATAATCGCTGATTCTCTCGGAGGGGTATCGAATGCTTATAACATTACCCCACAAAATAGTACGCTCAACCGACATGGCGATCAAGCTTATATGGAAGACGTGATCCGTAGCGCAGGTGGAGCCACTAATTTTGAAGCAATTATCACATATCCGAATACGGAAACGCAGATTCCTTCAAGTTATCAGTATACCTATACTTTAATGGGTAACGAGATCGTTGATACATTTGACAATGTGAACCCTGATGAAGTAAACGCATCTCTCGGCTTAACAGGCAGTGAGCCTTCTGATTCAACTAGTTCAAACACAAACGGTGATATTTCTAGTGTTGATACAAACGGTAATGGACAGGTGACGATTAAAGAAGCAAAAGCTGCAGGTTTTAGTATGCCAATAACGAGTAAACATTGGTTATACCCATATATGCAAGATAATGATAAGGACGGTATGGTAGGTGAGTAAACCCCTAGAACTTTGAGGCAAAATAAATGAACGAAAGAACATTTTCCTCGTTGGACGATTTATAACAATTTGCGAATGAGTGTCTGTACAGGAACAACTGAAGTTAATGGTCATATCATCTAAATTTGTATGGTGAAAATATATTATTTTTCACTAACGGGTGCTTTAGTTGAACAACGCTAATAATATTTATTGCAAACACCTAGCCTCTTGGTTGGGTGTTTTTGTGTTCAGTATTTACATTCATTATCTTTTTACATATTTCCCTTCAAGTAATTAGCAATCGTTTCAACATCACGTATAGCACTTGTATTAACAAAGCTTGATAAATAGGTATTTTAAAAGAGCCCAATTCATGCGAATTTAGGCCTTTTTGTTTAATTTAGATTTTGTACCAGATTACTGAACGGGTTAACTTATTTTGGAAGGGCTTTTACTTTTTCAGTTTCTTCTATATAGACGTCAAGGTAAATCAAAGTACAAGAAAAGATCAATTTTATAATAAGGGCAATACCTACTCATTATTGAAATGATGGTGGTTTGTTCACTTGCGTCAAGTAGAGTTATTTATCTCTATACCGCGCTTGTGCAAATTAGCATTGTTTTTTCATTGCTTTTTTCGTTAATCTCACAAAATTTTCTTTCTAATAATAAAAAGGAAACCCATCAAGAATATGGTAATATAATGAAAAGATGTAGTATCTATGCTGAGGCTTTTGATCTTCAACTAACGGGGCAGGTTAGTGGAATAAAAAGTGAATTAATCCATTATTATCTGTATTATGTTAACTGCATAAATCAGTTGTACAGATAATGAAGGAAATATCTTCTTACTGTCGAATATTTGCCTAGAACCATAATTAACTATTCCGATGAGGAGGATTCTTGTGCGTCCACGACCATTATTTATTGAAAATCCAGAGCATGCTAGGTTTGTTAGTCTTGTGCCAGATGGAGATATTGAAGAAATACTTAGTAAGCAACGAACTAAGACCATTACCCTCTTAAGCAGCGTATCAGAGGAGTCAGCAAGGAAGTCGTACGCTCCAGGGAAATGGACTTTAAAAGAAGTGATTGGGCATATGACCGACTCGGAACGTGTGATGTCGTATCGAATGCTTGCCATTGCACGAAATGAAAGTGCACCACTCCCAGCAATGGATCAGGATCAATACGTTGCTGCGGCAAACTTCAACAAATTATCCTGGGAGCAGTTACTAGCTGGTTTTGACACAGTACGCTCCAACACGTTAAGCCTTATTTCAACCATTGATGATGCAGCGTGGGTTCGTAATGGAACTGTAATGAACAGCCCAGTTTCGATAGGTACCATTGCATATGGCATTGCCGGGCACGAGTTACACCATATGAAAGTGATTAGTGATAAATACTTATAAGTCTTTTTCTATTAATGAAAAAACCTAATTTTTCAGCATTAAATGAGAAATTAGGTTTTTTAATATTGAAACTTCCTTAACGTTGTAAATCTGCATTTTCCTAACGCTACCCCTTATAGCGAATTTACTATAGTTTCAATCAGAACTAAGGAGATAATTTATGTTGGATTTAGAAAAACAAAAGAAAAAATCATTGCCTTAGATGAGTCAGATGCTAAAAAGCATTGAAATGATGACCGCCGCATATTTGGAAATGGCAAAAGACGGAAAAGATGACTTTACAAGCGATAAATATGTAGATGTACTAAAAGAGATGTATAAGAAAAAGCATCAAGAGAATTAAATAAAACTTCTTATTCAACTAACGGGTGCTTTAGTTCAATAAAGAGTTGAGCCTTTCTTATTGAATTAACGAGGCAGTTTAGTTTATGAAGGGAATCCCATTTAAGTTATAAGTAAGAAATATTTGTAAAGAGAGCTGAAGATAAATGAAAAAGTATCCCTGCCCTTGTTGTGGTTTTAAGACTTTAGAAGAGAAACCTTCTGGGACGGACATCATATGTAAAGTTTGTTTTTGGCATGATGATTATGTTCAAGCAAAAGATGTTGACTATTGGGGTGGTGCAAACGAATTATCATTAAGGGATAGTCAAAAGAATTTTTTGAACTTCGGAGCAATCGAAGAAAGATTTATAAAGAATGTAAGAAAACCAACTATTGAAGAAGCAAGGGATTTAAATTGGAAACCAAAAGCTTAAAAATAATTATCTCTTATTCAACTAACGGGTGCTTTAGTTGAACAACCCTAATAATAGTTAGTGCAAACACCTAGCCCCTTTGGTTGGGTGTTTTTGTGTTCGGTATTTACATTCATTATCTAATTAAGCTTGATATATAGGCATTTTAAAAGAGCCCAATTCGTATGCGAATTTAGGCTCTTTTTGTATGTTTAATTTAGATTTTGTACCTGATTACTGACGGGTTAAGGGCTTTTACTTTGTCAGTTTCTTCTATATAAAGGACAAGGTAAATCAAAGTACATAAAAAGATCAATTTTATTATAGGGGTAATACCTACACATTATTGAAATGATGGTGGTGTTACTGATTATTTCAGTCTTAATATTAATTGCTATTCCAAATGTGACGAAACATTCAGCAACAATCGATGATAAAGGTTGTGAAGCCTTTGTCAAAATGGTCCAAGGCCAAGTAGAAGCTTATCGAATTGATTTAAAAGCTGTACCGAGTCTTTCCGACTTAACTGATAATGATTACTTATATGAAGGCGAAACGACATGTCCAAATGGTACAGAGATCAATATTGATGCAGCAGGGCTTGTTACAGAAGTTGTCCCTGGATAATCGAGGGTATTCATTAATTGAATTACTTCTTGTACTAACAATTGTTATGATGATTAGTTCAAGTGCAGTCTATTTTAATAATCGTTATATTGAAAATAGGACATTTGATTTATTTTATAATCAATTGAAACTTGATGTTGCACATATTCAACTAATCGCATTAACCGAAGAAAAATATATAAAACTAGTTTTTGAATCGGAAGGAAGTCGATATGTGGCAAGAAAAACATTATTTGATTCTGTTTTTGAAAGGAAGTTACCTCCAGGATATCGTTGGTCTTCGAGTAGCACTATTAATGAGATATCCTTTCACCCGAACGGCACCATTGTTAAGTTCGGAACTTTGGCTTTTATTACACCTGATGGAATAAAAACTGTTCGAGTTTTTATTGGGAAGGGACGTATGATACTTGAATAGTAATCAAGGATTTTCTTTTGTAGAAACAATCCTGACTGTCAGTATATTACTTATAGTTTTTGGAACATTGCTACCCTTAACAAATCGAATGATGGTTCATTTAGCAGAAAAAAGAAGCGAATTACATGTAGCCATTACCAAAAATCAAGCTGCAACTGCTTTGCAAAATGGAATGATTTCTGGTGTCGTTATCCTCGATGACGTAGTTTACTCTTGGAGTTGGAGTCAACCAAAGCTTTGTGTGCAGTATTTGTTTTTTGAAGTGAGTAATGAATCATGCGACACCTATTAACTTCTAGGGGATACACATTTATTGATGCGATTCTTCAATTATCTGCTCTTATGCTGTTCTCGCAATTGATCTTGTTTTATTCAGTGTGGTTTAAACAAGTAGAAAGATATTTCTTTCATGCTGAACCAATTGAGTGGGAAATATTTTCACTCGATATAGAAAGTTACGTTTCAACAGTGACAACAATGGGCGAGCAACTAAATCAAAACGGTATACGTTTTGTAAAAAACGGCGAAGAGTTTGATATTGAATGTTATCAATCATCCATTCGCAAACAGAAAAACCGTTTAGGACATGAACCGATGTTGACTGGTTTGAATTCATGTAAAGTACAACTGATAGGAGATTACGTTATTATCCAAGTAGATTTTGAAAATGGACGAAATGAGGAACGTACATATGAAGTATCTATTTCCTCGCAATGAATCTGGTTTCTTGCTTCCTGTAGCTATTGTTTTGTTATTCGTTGTCTCTGGCGTGCTTTTATACTTCATTACTTCCTACGTATCTCAGATGAATATATATGAGATGTTGGAAAGTCATTATATATCTGCTACTATTAAAAAAATGGAAAGTCAGAAATAGTAACGGTTTGTTATGATTTGTAGCAAAGTAAGTGGGGTAAGAGTATGAAAAAAATTTACTTAATTGGTTTCATGGGGTCAGGAAAAAGTGCAATTGGACGGCGGTTAAGCTTTTTGCTGAAAATTCCTTATTACGACATGGATCAGGAAATAGTAAAAAAAATGGGGATGACCATCCCGGAAATTTTCGAAAGATACGGTGAGCCTTTCTTTCGTCAACAAGAACATGAATTTCTTAAAACTTTCCGAGATGAATGGTGTATCGTATCCACTGGTGGCGGAGTAGCGGTGAATCCTAGCAATAGTAAAGAAATGCGTCAAACTGGATTGGTGTTATTTTTAGATGCTACATTTCCGGATATTTGGAAGAGAATTCACCGTGATGTTAACAGGCCCATTGTACAAGCTACTACCAGGGAGCAGTTAGAAGCGTTATATACCATAAGAAAAAGGTTTTACAAAGCAGCATCGCACATCACAATAAGAACGGAAGGTCGCACATTAAGACAAATAACTGAATATGCTGCATTTCAAGTTAATCGCTTAAAATCGGATGATTTTTAGTTTTTTTGTATTAATGTTCGTGTTTGAGTTGGAAATACAAAATAGATTGCGCTTACTTCTATTCAATGTTAAGATATACACGAAGCGATACATGCTTTCGTACATTGATTTCTTTATAGCCAAAACATATGTTTTGGGCGGATGAGTATACGGGGAGAGAACGCGCTAGTCGCGTCGCCGAAGGAGCAAGTAGTAACTACGAATCTCTCAGGTAAAAAGAACTCGTATAGGACGCATCTCTGGAGAATGCTATGATTTTATGTAGCTACCAAAGAGGAAAGCCGATTTCAGGTAAACTTTCAGGTGCCAGGACAGAGAATTCTCATTTAATGGGAATTCTCTGTCTTTTTTTAGAGTGTAAAGTTCTTTCATCTCTCACTTGCTTCATGTAAGGGAACGGTCTTATTTAATCGCTCTAACAATCTAACCAGCAACACTTCTGCCCGCTATGAAAAGAGGAGGAAATTACATTGTCGGAAAATTTAAAACGCACACCTTTGTTTGATTCGTACAAAGCATACGGAGGGAAAACAATTGATTTTGGTGGATGGGAATTACCAGTTCAGTTTTCAAGTATTAAGGAAGAACATGAAGCTGTTCGTACTAAAGCTGGATTATTTGATGTATCTCATATGGGGGAAATCATCGTTCGTGGTGAAGATAGTCTCGAGTACCTTCAAAAATTACTGACAAACGACGTGTCAAAGTTACAAAATGGTCAAGCCCAATATAACGCAATGTGTTACGAAGATGGTGGCACGGTAGACGATTTACTAGTTTATAAAATTGATCAAGGTGATTATTTACTAGTTGTAAATGCATCTAATATCGAAAAAGACTTTGATTGGATGATCAAGTATATTATTGGCGATACCACTGTACATAATGTTTCAGATTCTTATGGTCAACTTGCATTACAAGGACCACTGGCAGAAACAGTTTTACAACGTTTAACTACGGAAGACTTAAATGAAATCGGCTTTTTCAAATTTAAAACGGATGTAAAAGTCGGTAACTATGAAGTTTTAGTATCCCGTACTGGCTATACAGGTGAAGATGGATTTGAAATATACGGAAATCCTGCATCAATTATAGCGTTATGGGACTTGATATTAGACGAAGGTAAGGCAGACGGTGTTGTTCCTTGTGGACTTGGCGCGCGTGATACATTACGTTTTGAAGCGTGTTTAGCCCTATATGGTCAAGAGCTTTCAAAAGATATCTCTCCACTTGAAGCAGGTATCGGATTTGCAGTTAAGCTGAAAAAAGAAGATGACTTTATTGGTCAAAAAGCTCTTGTTCAACAAAAAGAAGCGGGTATACCTCGTAAGTTAGTCGGACTAGAAATGATTGATAAAGGTATACCTAGACACGGCTACAAGGTATACAAAGATGACCAACAAATTGGTGAAGTAACTACAGGTACACAGTCTCCGACGCTTAAGAAAAACATAGGACTTGGCTTAATTGATAGTAAGTTCATTGAACTTGGAACTGAAGTTGAAGTTGAAATTCGTGGAAAACGCTTGAAAGCTGTTACTGTATCAACACCTTTTTATAAACGCCAAAAATAATTGTTGGAAAGAGGTCATGACCCAATGAAACATCGTTACTTACCAATGACAGAACAAGATCAAAAAGAAATGTTAGAAACCATTGGAGTTTCTTCTATAGATGAACTGTTTTCTGACATACCTGAAAAAGTACGTTTTCAAGGACAATATAATATTAAACCTGCTAAATCAGAATCCTCTTTATTAAAAGAGTTATCTCAGATGGCTGCTAAAAATGCGGATAATAAGGCTTTTGCTTCATTCTTGGGCGCTGGTGTTTATGATCACTATAAACCGATTATTGTTGATCATGTCATTTCTCGTTCAGAATTCTATACAGCATACACACCTTACCAACCTGAAATTTCTCAAGGGGAATTGCAAGCCATTTTCGAATTCCAAACAATGATTTGTGAATTAACTGGAATGGACTTAGCAAACTCTTCTATGTATGACGGTGGAACTGCATTAGCTGAAGCTGGAACTCTTGCGGCTGGTCATACAAAACGTAAAAAACTTCTTATTTCTGGTGCTGTAAACCCAGAATCTCAAGATGTAGTACGTATGTATGCATTGGGTCAATCGATTGAAGTTGTTCAAATTCCAACTAAAGATGGAATAACAGATGTCGAAGCATTATCAAATATGATTGATGAAAACACAGCGGCTGTTTTAGTGCAATATCCAAATTTCTACGGTCAAGTAGAAGACTTACGTAAAATGGAAGGTATGACACATGAAGCAAAAGCATTATTAGTTGTTTCTTCCAACCCACTTGCACTAGGTGTTTTAACTTCACCAGGAAAATTAGGTGCAGATATAGTAGTTGGAGATGCTCAACCATTTGGTATCTCTGAATCATTCGGTGGACCTCATTGTGGTTACTTTGCAGTTACTTCAAAATTAATGCGCAAAGTGCCTGGTCGTCTAGTGGGTGAAACAACAGATGAAGTAGGTCGTCGTGGCTATGTATTAACTCTTCAAGCTCGTGAACAACATATTCGTCGTGATAAAGCGACTTCTAACATCTGTTCAAACCAAGCGTTAAATGCTCTTGCTGCATCAGTTGCTATGACGGCTCTTGGCAAAAAAGGTGTTCAAGAAATAGCTACACAAAATATTTTAAAAACCAACTATGCTAAAAAAGCGTTTGAAGCAGCAGGATTTGACGTTGTGTACCAAGGTGCACATTTCAATGAAATCGTAGTAAATGTTAAGGGGTCTGTAACGGCGCTAAATAAAGAATTATTAAAAGTAGGCATTATCGGTGGATTTGACTTGGGTAAAGTCGAAGAAAAGTTAGAAGGACATGCGTTAATAGCTGTTACAGAGCAAAGAACAAAAGAAGAAATCGATGCGCTTGTGCAAGAAATGGGGTCTTTCCGTGCATAAAGATAATCAACCACTAATTTTTGAAATCACAAAGCCAGGCCGAATTGGCTATAGTTTGCCAGATCTTGATATTCCAGAAGTAGATTTATCAACTTTATTACCTGAAGGTTTACTACGAGAAGAAGCTGCAGAACTTCCAGAAGTATCCGAACTCGATATTATGAGACATTATACAGCACTTTCGAAGCGAAACCATGGTGTCGATTCAGGGTTCTACCCACTTGGATCATGTACGATGAAATACAATCCGAAAATCAATGAATCAGTTGCCCGTTTCCCTGGATTTGCAAACATTCACCCACTTCAAGATGAAGACACAGTTCAAGGTGCTATGGAATTAATGTATGATTTGCAAGAGCATTTAATTGAAATAACAGGTATGGACGACTTGACACTACAACCTGCAGCTGGAGCACACGGTGAATGGACTGCGCTTATGATGATTCGCGCGTTCCACTTAGCAAATGGTGACACACAACGTACTAAAGTTATTGTTCCTGATTCTGCCCATGGAACGAACCCTGCATCAGCAACGGTTGCTGGATTCGATACAATAACAGTTAAGTCTGACGAAAATGGTTTAGTTGACTTAGAAGATTTAAAACGTGTGGTAGGTGACGATACAGCAGCATTGATGTTGACGAATCCAAATACACTTGGTTTATTTGAAGAAAACATTTTAGAAATGGCTGCTATCATCCATGGTGTCGGTGGTAAGCTCTATTATGATGGTGCAAACTTAAATGCTGTAATGTCTAAAGCTCGTCCGGGAGATATGGGCTTTGACTGTGTACATTTAAACTTGCATAAAACATTCACAGGTCCTCACGGTGGTGGTGGACCAGGTTCGGGTCCGGTTGGTGTGAAGAAAGACTTAATTCCTTTCCTACCGAAACCTGTTCTAGTGAAAACTGAAGAAGGCTATCACTTCGATTACAACCGTCCACAATCAATTGGACGAGTTAAGCCTTTCTATGGGAACTTTGGGATTAATGTACGTGCCTATACGTATATCCGTTCAATGGGTCCAGATGGTCTGAAAGCCATTACTGAATATGCAGTACTTAACGCAAATTATATGATGCGTCGTTTGCAGCCACATTTTGACTTGCCATATGATCGTCATTGCAAGCATGAGTTCGTTTTAAGTGGTCGTCGCCAAAAGAAATTAGGTGTTCGTACGCTTGATATGGCGAAACGTCTCCTAGACTTTGGCTACCATCCACCTACAATTTACTTCCCATTAAATGTGGAAGAAGCGATGATGATTGAACCAACTGAAACGGAGTCGAAAGAAACGCTAGATGCATTTATCGATGCGATGATTCAGATTGCAAGAGAAGTTGAAGAAAATCCAGAAATCGTACAGCAAGCACCTCATACAACTGTTATAAAACGTTTAGATGAGACAAAAGCTGCTCGTACCCCAGTATTACGTTATAAAAAAGCATAATCAAAAAGAGTTCATCATTTGATGAACTCTTTTTTGATTAGTTCTGTTTATTAATTAAAGGTTCTGTTAAATTGTGATGTTGATTTTCGTATGATCGTAAATTTGCGCTTGCCGCACGTTCCGCTTGAGCCAACAAGAATGAAAACCACATACTTGTGGGTCTCATTCTTGGGCCAACTGGAAGTGGGTCATGAAGGTGTTGCCACAAGATTTCTCGCATTGCATTTTGCGACGAGTAACCGCAGGAGCAATTTCTCGATTGCATTTTGCGACGAGTAACCGCAGGAGCAATTTTTCGCATTGCATTTTGCGACGAGTAACCGCAGGAGCAATTTCTCGCATTGCATTTTGCGACGAGTACCCGCAGGAGCAATTTCTCGATTGCATTTTGCGACGAGTAACCGCAGGAGCAATTTTTCGCATTGCATTTTGCGACGAGTAACCGCAGGAGCAATTTCTCGCATTGCATTTTGCGACGAGTAACCGCAGGAGCAATTTCTCGCACTGCATTTTGCGACGAGTAACCGCAGGAGCAGGACGTGCGTTTTTAACCATCGTTCCTGTACATGCTAGGCGCAAATGTAATCTTTCTTTTCTTTTTTAATATCTATTGCATTCTTAAACTTAGCCAAAATAAAAAAAGCAGAAAGCGGCCGAAATTGCATCTTCGGCCGAACATTCACTTAAAGAAACCTTCTATTCTGTAGTTAACCAGTTCAAGAACAATGTGTGCTTCCAGGTGGCAAGGGAGCGAAGGATACACAACTCTCTTTTGTATATATTATTGTGTAGCAAGTAAAGCGTCCAAAGCAAACTGGAAACCTGTCATCCTCAGTAAGTGGAAACAAGGTTTTACGTTTGTAGTTGTAGTGATAATTCTTAAAATGAGTATTAATTAAGATGTTTTGAAAGGCTCTGTTAAACGATACAGTTTTTTCGTACATTTATTCACTTGCGGCATGCTAGGGGCAAATGCATTTCTTTTGTTCTTTCATTTCAAACAGATTCTTTTACATAGCCTAATTAAAATCCGATTGAACCTTCCTCGTCTTCCCAGTCATTCTTTTTTGAACGTTTATTTTGTTTTTGAAGTTCTTTTATGCGCTCTTCAAAAGCCAGTTCACCATCATAATGCCAGTTTAAGGCAACAGACATATATAATTCATTTAATTGAGAAATCGATAAGCCTTTTGTCAAGCGTGCCATGTCTTTGACTTGTTGGTGTGAGAAGATGTCCTTCAAATCAAGTTTACGTAAATACTGTTCTCGTACTTGAGCGGAAGGAGCCGGTATTTCATATGCTCGGTCAAAACGTCCAGCACGGTTAATCAGCGCAGGATCGATTTTTTCGGGATAGTTTGTTGTTCCTATAATAAATAACCCTTCTCTAGATTGCGTGCCATCTAGAGTGTTTAAAAAGACAGAACGTGTATATTCAGGCATAGAGTCTATGTCTTCAATGACTAGAATGGCTGGTGCTAGTCTTGTGACGATGCCAAATACTTCTTGTATAGAATGACTTCCAGTAAACTCAGTAATCTGCCAATACACTACGGGTGCGTTTGTTGAGCCAGTGATGGACTTAACTAACGTTGTTTTTCCGTTACCCGGAGAACCATAAAGTAAAATACCGCGCTTATAAGGCAATCCATATTCTTTAAAGAATTGGCCATCTGCTGTGAAAAATTGATCAATTGAACGGAAGATATCTTGTTTCACCGACTCCTCAAGCATAACATCCTCACGACTTACAACAGAATGTTCACCGTAATTGCGTCGCTTTACGCCATCTTCCGTATCCACTAAAAATGTAACAGACTGCATTAACATTTGCCTTAATTTCTCGTTAATATCTTGTAAGAAGGCTAAAGCCTTTTCAGGAGACTGGGCATAACAATGCATCTCTGGCCAGCTATGATCGGTGGTGTAAAACGTGACAATTGTTAGGGCAACTTCATGATTAGGGAAATAAATAAGTTGATTTTCAAACGTATTAACTACTTTTAAGTGGCTTTCATTAGCATCCTCGGAAGTTGTGCCTATTTTTCCAAGAGTTCGTGTCTCGTATATATGACTAAGAGACTCGTACTCAAGGAGGCCTTTTTCCATCATTTCAAGGACGTTGGTATCGAGTTGCGAAATGGTTTCACCAATATATATATGTTGCCATTGTCCAGATAACCTATGTTCAAGCTTGTCAATAATGCGTTTGGATACGAATGCAAGATCTTCGTAATGGGGAAGAGTTTGTCTCGTATCTTCAAGGTGTGATATAAGCGTAAGTGGTTTCATAAAGGCCTCCCATAAAATATGACTCAATTATAACGATTAAGTTGAAAAAAAGTTCCTCCAATTGAGGGCACTGCAAAACGAATACAGAAATTAGGGGGAAGCGCTAGATTCGCTTTTCCCTTTTTCGTTATAATAAATAAAAAGCTCTGAAAGTGTGTGTTAATCATGTTAAATCAATCAAAACAAACTACTT
>NZ_QBUC01000010.1 GCF_003058165.1 Paenisporosarcina sp. OV554
ATGTTACTTTATACTTGGAGGATCAATCCGCAAAACATCTATTCAATCGCTGAACCCAGTTGTATAGGACACACCATAGGTTGACATAACACGCGGATGAGGAAGTATTCGACTATATTACTCCATAAGATTCGGCTGCCTTACATGGCAGCAGATAAAAAAAGTATTTATTCTAGTAATCGTTTTAATTTCAACGACAAAAAAATCATGTTGAGTTGCTTTGGTAGTAAAATTGTAAAAGTATGGTATAAATGTTATTGTTAAATAATAAAATAAAAAGGGGTTCTATAGCTTGGGCAATTGCACTTTGGGTACTGTAATATGTTAGACGAATTAAATAAATTGAAATATCATCAAAAATTATTGCTTACAATAGCATTGGATAAAGAGCCTGAACAATATACCTATTTTCACTTCATTATAAATCATGATTTAAGCGAAAAAGATTCAAAGGTAACTTTCGATATACTTCATGCTTTAGGAGATAAAAGGGAAGGTATTTACCAAAAAGGTAAATATCAAGAAGTCATTGCATCATTGTTAGGAGATAATCCTTCAGTGTCCATGGACACTTTTGAAAATGCATTGTTACATGTAAATATTGATGTGAACCCTATTTATCTAATTAAATCCTTGAGAGATCAATATATTCAAGTTGATTTATGTAATTATCTATTAGAAGAAACAAAGTAAAGACAGCAAAACCGTAAAGCCAACTCAGAAACGAGTTGGCTTTTTTTGTGTTAGAAGTTTGGGGGATTGCCACCCGTTACTTAAATAAAAAAGTAAGTTAAGTAACCTATTTTTGTGGTTCTTGGGACGTCTAATCTTCTGCATTTGTATAATTTGTTATGTTAAATTGAAATAATTCAGTATCAAAGTTATTTTTTTCTATAACGTCAATTGCTAGTTTTTGTACTTCTTTTCTGGTCTTTTCATCGACCTTATCGGGTGCTAATACTAAACTTATTTCAACGTTTTTATCTGACGAAACTTCACCTTGTACAGCAATATCAAAGCCTTTTTCGCTCAAGGTTTGCATTATGTCTCCCATTAAATCATTATAACTTAGCCTTTGTGAAAAACGATTTCCTTCTTTCTCTGAATTATAAAAACTAGTTACGTTAAATTGAAATAATTCAGAATCAAAATCATTTTGTTTAATAACGTCAGTTGCTATTTGTTGTATTTCTTTTTTGGTCTTTTCATCAACGTCTTCGGTTCCTAATTTTACTATTACTTCAATATTTTCATTAGGTAAAACAGCATGGTCTAAAACAAATCCATAATTTTCGTCATGTAAACTTCTGCTTATTTGACCCATTAGATTATCTAATTCATGTTTTTCTTCCTTGGATAAATGTGAACCATGATTAATATCTTCTTTTACTTTTCCTGAAGCCGTGATGTATATAAACATCGATGCTATTACTAGTAAAAGTGAACCAAAGCCGATTACAATAAGTTTTCCTTTTTTCACACAGACACCTCCCTTATTAGGCTACGCCTGTAAGAAAAGGAATATAACTGATTAATTTTTTTCTTAAAAAAATCCTGTAAAAGAATCTAAAAATAATTCCTTATTCCACTAAACTCCCCGTTAGTTTAATAAGAAAAAGAGATGCTAAGCAACCCGATGACCTTCAACTACAGCACCTGTTAGTTTAAGAAGGAAGGACCTAAAAAGTACACTTCTATCTTTTCTACATAATCTAAAAGCCCTGAAATAGTTTAAGATTTGATTACTTGTATTTTATACGAAATATCTTTTACTAAGAGTTTGAAATCCTTGGATGCTAATAAATTTTCTAACTCAGTTTTCAAATCTTCGCTGGATAATTCATTGTTCTCAGAAATAGTAATTTTAATTACTGGTTCTGGTTCAATAGAAGGATAATAAATTTGAACTCCTTTATAATTTTTTTCCTTTATATAATCGTATACAATACCATTAATCTCCAACATAGTATGTTCTTTCTCTAACTCTTGTATGTCTTTCTTAAAAACTACAATATTGTATTGTCTCAAATCTGATTTATCTAAACTTTTCCCTAAATATTCCCTTAGTTCCTGTTCACTTTTGGTTTCGTCCATTCCAATCCTTATCGTAGGAAATGTACCGCCATCACCTTGTTCAATGCTAGCGCTGAAAATACCGAATTTATCTGTTTCTGTTGCATTCTGTAGGACAGATGCAATACGGTCAGTTTGCGATTCTCCATTGTTGGTATAAACGTCATCTTTGTTGATATAGACATTAAATATTAGAACAACGACAACAACTATCATTTAAACAGAAATATACTTTTTCATAATATTACACCTTTTCTAATAATATTATCAGTTACCAAAATCGTCCAATAATTTATTGGACTAACCTGCCCCGTTAGTTGAATAAAAAAAAGAGATGTCTTTGCAGCTCCTTGATCGGAATATAAATCACAACCCCCTATCATCATAAACGTGAAATTCAGAAAATCATTTAACTTTCAATTGATGGTACTTACCAAAGCTCAAAAGCCATAACACTAGGCCCGTCAAACCAAGTGCCAGGAGTCCATTTTGGAGGGTGTATCGGTTATCGACTAGTAGCACACGATTCTCCTGCGTGAGAATACGGTGAACATCTAGATACTGGAATGGATTCCATGGGGATGTGCCGACCATTGTCCCGATGAACAATACGCTGCCCGTGACCAGGAGTGTTGCCCCCGCATGCCGAATCCATAATGAAAGGAAGAAATAGACCGTATAGATGAAGAATACCATCAAAAGTGTCATCCATAGAGCCTGTATAAAGTAATCACTGAGCGAGATGAAATGGAACGTGTCATAGTCCCCATTGGGTACAGGTGTCCGGTTGCCAAAGGCACTCGGATCTGGACCATCATAGACCAGCACTGGATATGCCAGACTTCCGATGCCCCGATCCATTAGACTGAGGCCAAGTGGAATCATGAGGATCATACCCGTAAAAAGGATCGTATGGATCAGGCTGACCAGATACTTTGCGATGAACACCCGCCCCTTCGAGACCGGGAGTACCTGGAAAAAGTGCAGCCCTCTTTTTTTCCGCATGCTCTCACTCGAAACGCTGTTCCCAAACAGGAAGGCTCCGAGAAGAATCGTAATCGGGATTAAAAAGTATTGCGTGAATTGATATAAGATGTTCCACCCTACCGTCCCATACCGTTCCGTCATCTGTTCCCATTGAGCAGCAGAATACCCTGTGAATTCATTATATAGAGTGGGCATGAGACTATTAAAAAAGACTTCCTGGGCTAGCGGTATTAGTCCTCTTTCAAGGAGTTGCTGTTTCTCTTCATAAGATGCGCGAAGGGTGAAGTGGTCGACACGCTGTTCCTCAATGCTGACTTGTGCCTCTTGAGGATTTTCAACAACCAGTTGCATCCCTTCTAGATCCGCTGAGTAAATATAATCCCAGTCGCCGCTGTCATAGGCGATTTTCAATTCCTCATATTTCTTTATACTCTTTGCAAAACGGTCCGCCATGAAGGCCTGTTCGTCAGCAGTCGCTGCGTCTCCCTCCTGTTTTGCCTTTACTGCAGTAGCATCTGCCTCGGCTGCCCACTGATGGAATTGGTCGATTCGATTTTGAATCAGATTTTGATTCGTCTCTTCCATATCACGGGCCGCCTCTTTGTTGAACAAATAGAGTGCACTGATAGCAAAGATACAGATGAATATGGCAATCCAGGTGCCCTTACGTTTCCAGATTTTTTTCACTTCAAAACGAAATGTGTGCATCTTACACACCTCTCTTTCGATTGATTGATAGTGTCCCCATCACTAGGAGTGCGATGGAAAATAGAAGGAGAAGATAGATCCTCCATTGCGTTGAATACTGATCAATCAAGGTTTGTTGAACTTGCAGTGCAGATAACGGATTCCATTGGAAAGGTCCTCCATTTATCACAAGCAAAGCTCCTCCTGCCACCACCAGAATGGCAATCAAATAGCTGAGCAGCGTAGACCGGAACGTATAGCCGATGAACCAGCCGAATGTCAGAACCAAAATAAGAGCCATTCCTCCTAGAACCAGTCCATTCTGTATCACATCTGCAATCTGAATCCAGTTCCCTTCCACTTCTGCGAACGGATAAGCTGACTGGTTCTCCAAAGCATCTGTGAACTGTGACGCAAGGGTATAGGCAGAGACTGTGACGATTGTCAGCCACACCACCCCTGCGACCAGAAAACTGCCGAGTTTGATGAGCATATAACGCGCTCGTGAAAAAGGTAGGGTATAAACGAGTCGAATATTCTTTTCCTCGTATTCCCCTGTCACTGATGACAGAAGGATGAGCAAAAGTGCCAAAAATCCAAAACCTGTTAATGCATAGGACAGGACCAGCTGAGTAAAGAGGAGTGGTTGTATTGTCAACTTGAGGTCTTCCTTCGGCAACCCTTCCCGAATCAGCTGGTCATTGAGTCGTGTCACTCGGTCCATCTCTGATTCACTCAAATAAAATGTCCCGTCAAGAGCCTTATATTGTTTGGCCGTTTGGTAGAGCGTATTCTCCGTCGTCAATTCGTCCATTGAATGCTGAGACTGGATAGCATTGACCACCTCATTTATTTGCGAATAAACCATACTGCCAATCCGCACTTGTTCCTCAAGCTCAGGAGAAGGATTGTCTTCTAACACTTTTCTGTTCCCCTCCAGCTCCATCGAAACATCTCGTGCGAACTTACTGAAGTAGGTAATTTTCTCCGCCCGGACACTTTCTTGCTGCCAAAAGTTGCGGACAAATAGAAGGGTGACTGCAATTATCGAGAAAACAAGAAAATAGAGAAACAGCTTTGAGCGGAATAGTTTTTTAAACTCAAATAACAGCAGACTCATACGCCAACCTCATCTTTATGGAAGATTTCTTCGTAAAGAGTTTCAGAACCACTCGTCACTTTATCCATGTCTAGGACCGTTATTCCTTCCTCATGCAACAAAGCCAAGATTGGAGCCAGATGATGCGTTTTCGTCTCTACATGGATTAGACCTTTATCGAACCATGTTTTCTCCCCATATCCTTGTATCAGCGCAAATCCACTTTCACTGTTAACAACCCTTAGACGGTAGACGATTCGCTCGTGTTCAGATGTATCCACAAGAGTCAACTTCCCATCCTTTAGGAAGAGCACCTTATTCGTGACTTTGTCCACCTCGGCCAGATTATGTGAAGACAATACTATCGTCGCCCCTTCACTTGCAAGCTCCCCGAGTATTTTTCTTATTAAGATCGCACTTGACGGATCAAGTCCATTGAGCGGTTCATCAAGCAAGATCACTTTCGGTTGAGGCAAGATGGAAATCGCCAGAAGGAGGTGCTGTTTCATTCCTAATGAATAGTCACCCACCTTCTTTTTGAGATAGCTTTCCATATAACACCCTGAAAAAATGTCAGTTGGAGAAGGAAATTGCGCACACGCGTCCGGAATTTATGGAACTTAAAAAGATTATCGATGACTTAATTGACGGATATGAAGAACAGCCTCATATCGTATTTGAATCTACAGGAGTCTATTCCAGAACACTGGAACGTTTCATGCAAGAGAACAACTACAGTTATTGTCTTTTAAATCCCTTGGAAGCGAAACTTCAATGCGATTCCTTACGGATTCATAAAACGGACCGAAGTGATGCACATCAATTGGCACTCACACACTTTACTCACGAAAGACGGATTGAAACAGAGTCAAATGATGTTTACCGTCAATTAAAACGATTATCGAGACACTACAGCGAATTGGATGATGAATTGAGCGTCACCCGCAGTCGGATGCATAAGGTCGTTCAGGAAACATTTCCTGAACTTGAGAAAATCTTTACGACCAAATCTGAACTGTTCTTAAATGTGGCACAATTATACCCTCATCCAGATCTCGTCTTGAATCATTCAAAAACAATTATTAAAAACCGAATACTTTCAAATACAAATAAACGAATGTCAGTAAACAAAGCTGAGGAAAAAGCTGTTGAATTAATTGAGGCTGCAAAGCAATCTTACCCAGCCGCGTCTTCAACTGACGTGGTTTGTGATCAAGTTCGTGTATATGCGAAACGGTTTCAGGAGCTTCTCCTTCAGAAAGAACAATGTATCGGCAAGATGGAGTCGTTGGCCGAAAGGCTTGAAGAGTATGGCATATTACGTAGTATCCCAGCAATTGGAGCTAACACAGCTGTCAGAATGATAGCAGAAATTGGAGACATTCGGAGATTTGACAACAACAGACAACTGAATGCCTATACCGGGATTGATATCAGGCGGTACCAATCCGGGAAGTTTATAGCAAAAGATAAAATTAATAAACGCGGCAATAAGCACCTACGTAAAATTATGTATCTAAGTGTTCAGAATATGATTAAACAGCGACGATTCGGTGGAAATCACTTTGTTGAGTACTACGATAAATTAAAAACGCAACCCTACAACAAATGTCATAAGGTTGCCTCCATCGCATGTGTAAACAAGTTATTGAAGACGGTCTTCTTTCTTGTCACACATAATCAAAACTACGACTACAGGTTAGCCCCCTAGTACAGTCGTAGCAACAGTTTAACATAAAAAAGCCTTGTGAAAAAACGAAAAATCATTAGGCTTTATTTGGTATGGTCCAATAATTAAAAGTATCAATCCACTTGAAATAATATCTTCAGAGATAAGGAATATAGGTTTCTAAGATACTTGACTAATCGTAAGAAAGAGCTGCTTAAGTAGCCCAATGATCTTCGACTAAAGCACCCGTTAGTTGGTTATGATTTTTACTAATCATCTGATTCCCCGAACAATTTTAGCCCAACAGCCCCCAGTGTAAGAGTAACTGCAATTATGGTTACAACAAATGTAGCTGGAATATTGATTAACTCCTTTACATAAGTTTTCATGAATCATAATAGATTTTAGACAAAAGGAAAAAAGCATCCCCTTTAAGATGCTTTCATTAAATCAGATCGTCCACTGGAAGGCTGGCATTCTCCTCCAGATTTGCAACTATTGCTTCGTTCTTTTAATCGATTCATTGCAGCGTCTCTTGTATCCAATATAAGGATTTCTGAATCATCTACCGCCGAACGAAAACCCGAAGGTTTTTGCCTTCGGATTCTTATTTATTATTCCATTTTTGTTCAAAGCGTGTAGCCTTCTCGCTAATCTCTGCATTTTTGCTAGCTTGTTCTATTCTTTTCTGTTCCTCTACTTCTTTTTGGAGCTGGACTTCTTTATTATCAATTTTCTTTCCTAAGTCTAAAATAGTTTCAGTGATCTGTTTACACCAACTTCCGTCTACATCCCATTTTACAACCGAGGTCCTATTGTGCTTGAACTCAATTTTGTCTTTGTTCCAGTCAACATGTAGTCCATGTGGTGCATCGTAAACAACAAATTCTTCAGCACTATCCTTATCTAGCAGCGTGATTCTTAATGTCCAATCTGCCCACTCACTAAGATAGTAATAAACATTTTGATGCTCTAACTGAACCATCCTTTGATTGTCTGTACCAAAGGACACTTTTACTGGTAAACCTATTTTTTCACCAGATTTAAGAACCCTTAAAATACTTTCAAGTGGAAGATTGACTTGCTTTAGTTGCTCTACTGGCTGTTTTACTGATTTTGCTACAGTTGGCTTCTCTTTTTAGATTTGAATAAAGACAATCCGACACCCCTAATATTTTTTTATATAGATATATGCGAGATTTATGCAGAAAATACCCCGGAGGTTTTCCTCCGGGGTTGCTTTAGCACCAGGTACCCGATCTTTACCCTATAGATTACGCCCATGCTGGGCGCACTAAAAACAGCGGACAATCATGTAGATTGTCCGCTGTTTCCTGTTTCTCTTTACTTATACAATTGCTGGATCAATAGTTTCCGGACAGGTTCCCCAACTGCTCCCGTTCCACCAAAGATGGCATAGGATTCATAGTCAGCGAGTTGCTTCGCAGTCGCTTCCGGGATGGTTTCTCCCTTCACCAACAGGATTGGGGCGTTGTTCTTCGCCGCCAAGACCGATCCAGCCAATGCATCCGGGAAGTTCGTCCCTGTAGCAATGAACGCCCTACCATTGCCCATCTTCAACTTGCTGTTCACTTCAAAGCCGGTATCGTAACGGGTATTGCCTCCGTATCGCACCGGGTTCGGCAGTAATTTAAACACTGCTTCCCCTACCGCTCCTGTACTTCCGATCACATGGGTCTTCGATTTCGATTTGAGCGCCGCTTCGGTTTCAACCGGCAATTTATCGGTCCGTGTCAATAATATCGGAATGCCGTTTTTGGAGGCGTATGCCGAAACAGACAAGACATCTGGGAAGTTGAAGCCGTATGCCACAACCGCCTCATTGGAAGTTAGACGTTGCGCGATTAAAGCCGCAGTATCAAAACGGTTCTTGCCGCCAATCCGCTCGATAGTCAGCCCCATTTGCTCCAATTCTTTCTCTACTTCCAACGACACGGCTCCCTGGCTGCCGAGAATGATCACTTTTTTAGCTCCGAGCCGCTCGATCTCGGCTTTGGTTTCTTTCGTTAAATAAGCTGTCCGCGTCAACAGAATCGGCGCATTCTCCTGGAATGCCAGCGGTCCACCCGCTAGTGCATCCGGGAAATCCCCTGCAGTGGCAAGCACGACCGTATCAGCTACTTTCCAGCCTTCTTTGGAAATGGCTACAGCCGTATCATAACGGCTGGTTCCGGAGATTCGTGGTACGACTTTCGGTTCGCTTTCTTTAAAGATGTAAAGCGTATTGCCGCCATAGCCATATAAACTGGAGCCGTCTGATTGTAAATGTTTTATATATTCTGTTTTGATGGTATCTAATAAAGCCCCGTTAGAATCGTAGACGTTCAGTTCATTCGATTCGCCGGAATAGCCAAGTCCTTTTCCGTTTGCCACAAATAATTTGTTGGAATCCGTCGTTGCGATACTAAACACATGTTCATCCAATACTTTTTCAAACTTTACAGCTCCTGTTTCATCTAGACTTTTAAGGGATGAAAAAACATACTCATCATATACCCCGGAGTAACGTTTAAAGTAATAAAGTCCGTCCTTTGAAGCAACAAAGTCCTGTACTGAATTATAATAAGTACCATAAATATTATATTTTTGCTTTAGTTGCTTGATCGCTGGAGATTCCATGTTAAGACCCATTTTCAAGGTTCCATCAAAATGATAGAAATTATGAATATCTTCTAAATCGTGGCTCGTGAGCAGTCCGAATTCTTTAACGTGAGCCCTTGTTTCTTCATACTTGCCGAAGTCCTTCTTATAAAGAACAGCGCCAGTGTTCGCGTTAATGGCAAGCAATACATCCTTTGCAGGTAGAGGATCCGTTTGAGATCGTTTTTCAACACCTTGGGCATAGACAACATTGTCGATCGGCATGAGAATGTGTTCATTTTTCATACGAGTCTCCAAAGGCGCATCCCACAACTTTTTACGGGTAGAGAGATTGATCGAATGGACGCCTTTGGAATCTTGATACACAAGCGTATTCTTATATAGAGCTGCTCCGTAAAAACCGTCAGCTTTGCCTTGCATGACAAAATTCCCTTTCGTGTCGTAAACGTAAAAACTGCTGGAATTCGGCGGTTCCTTAGACAGAAGAATGTAATTCTCATTCATATACACCCGCGAAATCGCACCAAAATCAAAAAACTTCGGAAAGTTTCCAGTATTTAAAACTTCTCCAGTAGCAGTGGAATGAATAAACAGTGCATCATGATTCAGGTCTACCGTTGCAAATTTGTTTTCTGCTATTGCATAAGGCCCGCTTGCGGATGTTTCCCAATTCAACGTACCTGTCTTGCTGTACGAAGAGATAATGAAAGGATTATGAGCTGAATCACGATACGTAGTAATGAGCTGATCATCATACACATTAAGAGTGGAAAACTCTACATCCCTTGTAATTTTTTTAATGTCCTTAAATGTATTATCTGCTGCCTCAGAGTTGTGAAGAACAGGCAACAGCAGAAAAGTAACAGGCATCAGTAAAACAGTACTCATAAGTACTCGTAATAATATTTTCATTTTGAATCTCCTTTTCAAATTTCAATTAAGCATTCCGTTATCAGTTTCCTATTAGAATTTTTTATGTGACTCCGATACCTTTCAACTTAAAATCTTTCCATATTTTTGAAAGTTCTTACATAAGAATAATTGATTTAACCCAGTAAATAAATATTTATTTTTATTATTTTATCAGGTAAGCTTTTGTGGGAGTTTTTTGCCGTCTATCTATTTAACATATGTATTGTCAGAATCGTTGAGAATTGTTTCTTTCCCTGTTGGTCGACCCCCTTTAGCCCAAATTCGCATATGAATTGGGCTCAGCTTGTTTTTAGAAAGATGATTTCTCTTTGGGTTGCTTATTCAACTAAAGCACCCGTTAGTTCAATAAAGTTACTTACTTTTATTATGCAGTTCAAATGACTCTGCAAAGTCATCCCATTTTACATTTACTTTTATTACTTCATCTTCACCTACTTTTGCCCCGCCTTTTGAACTTCCCTTAGAACTAATTATTACTACTCTTGGGGGTTCAGTGTATTCCTGAGTTCCACTTTCACCTAGAGAATTTACTTTATAAGAGTATTCAAGTTTTTTTATGTAAGACAACTCTTCTAAAGACCCTTTGTATTTTAATACAAATTCATAGCTATCTTCGTTAGAGTAAGTTCTTTTTCCGTCATCTTCTCCCCATATTTCTGTTCCTTTATAAGAGTATTCAGCTTCCCAATGTTCACTTTCTCCTACAAATTTATAGTCATTGTTAATCGTTTCTGAACAAGCTGTTAAAACCATTATTGTAAATAGTACCGTAAGTATTTTTTTCAACTTAACTCCCCCCCAAAATGTTGAATTGAATAACCTCTGTAATAACTATTTCCGCACGCATCTAAAAATACCCTTGTTCAACTAAACTGACCGTTAGTTGAACAAGCAACTGGATGATCCGTCCGTAAAACCTCAGTAGGTTGACATAATCCCCGGATTGGGAAGTACAGGGGGGCTTTAAGTCAATAAAACAAGCTGCCTTAAAAGGCAGCTTGTTATCGTTTTTGGTTACATTAACCAGATAATAAAATGAACATACCAAAAGTGATAATAACTAAACCGAATAATATCAAAACTACTCTCATTATCCAGAACGGGACATATTTAAATAATAAAGATAGCAAAAATAATACAAGCGTTTCTACTACTCCAGCACCGTAGACAGCATTACCATTTATATATTCTTTCTTTTTATGCTTAATTTTATTAAGTTTAAACCCCTGAATAATAACAATGGTGCCGATTAAAATAATAATTGATACTCCAATGTACATCCAATTCATCTCATCACCTAGTTTTATATAGCATATATTAAATGCTTATTTTTTTGTTTTCACTAAAAGATTATTCTAAGAACTTTTATTGAATAACCTGAGTGGATGACCATCATAAGTACAATTGTAGTTCAAAAATGCTTCTTATTCACTTGGTAAATTAATCAGTGGTTATTCCTTCTTCAATCCGCAAACCATTGATTCAATTGCTGAACCGGTTTGTATAACACATGCAACCTAGGTTGACATAACACCCCAATTGGGAAGTACTTCCCTCAATACTTAATAACATGAAGAATTTTTTTCTTAGGGGGACGTACAAAATAAAATATAGATTATCAATGACTTTAAAGGGTGCTGTCTATCAGTGTCTTTTTTATTTTGTCCCTTATAGTCATTACAGCGTTGGTTTTACGGGCTTTAAATAATTTTGTAATAGTAAACAGGATAATCCATTAGAACGTCTTACGTGGGCATTTCGGGGTGATTTTGAGAGGGTTGCACATGGGCTTTTCTTAGATTACATGGTCGTGTCAACTTAAAGCATTTTCGAGATTGTGCCCTTATTGAGGAGCAGAATTGAATGGAATTAAAGGTACATTCAATTATAAACACCTATGTAACAAAACTTAGGGGTTAATGAAAACCCCGTATTTACAGTGTTTTCTGAGGGTTAACTCGTTCAACAATCTAAGTTCACTAACCTATACGAAACTAAGTATAGGTACACGATTGAAATCTAGGTCATAAGAAAAAACCGCCTCGTAAAAGGCAGCCGGTTGTTCAACTAAAGCACCCGTTAGTTGAACAAGACGAATACAACCTTTTTGCTATTTTTCCTGGATCTAAATTTATCCTTCTTTATCGTAAGTGTTCCTTGTAAGTTGGAGACTTTGGCATATAAGTATTTCCACCTGCTACCATTTCTTTTGTTTCAACATCATAAATTGCATATCTACCTCTAAATTCTTTTTCTGTGTCTTTAAAGGAATAAAAGAAATAAACTTGCCTATCAGGGCTAACAGTCTGATGGTAGTTAATATCTATATCAGGGTAGGGACGAAGAATATTTCCATCAGAAGTTATATAATTTAATCCTTCTACCTCATTAAACAAAAACTTTTTTCTAATATTTACAGATGCATCAGGCATTTCTTTAAAAAGAACAGTATCCAAATGTCTTTGCTGTTGCTTTGGCTTCTGCTTATATCTTTGATAAAGCTCCTGATGTACAGGATACTTTATTTCTCTTAATGCCTGGTAAAATTCATCTACAGTTTCATCAAAAACTTTTTCCTTATTTGCAGGATATAAATATTCAATTTTATCTGAAGGTGTAGTTTGTGAATAAACAGGGTTTACTAATAACATGGACGAAAATATAAACATATACAAACTTATTAAGAATGGATTTTTCATTTAGGTTACTCCTTTTTAAAAGTAACGTACCCTAAATGTTCTTTAACTATCCTGCTGCTTTAGTTTAATAAGAAAAAAGGCTTTACTCCTTCTTGAAGTAAAGCACCCGTTAGCTTAATAAGGAACAATAACTTATAAATCAGGTTTAATGTATTCTCCTGTTGAAGCATTAAAGCCCGCTGCTTTCATTTCTGTCCCATCACTATTCCAACCTACCACTAACATCATGGTAATGTTGGTCTCTGGATCTTTAATAAGCATAAAATTATAGCCTTTAGCCCAGTCTTTGCCAGGATTAATATTGCCTATTTTCAGTGCTTTTTTAAGTAACTCTGGTGAATCATATTTAATATCTTCTAAGGCAATAAAATCCTTTTTGGGATAAGGAGAGTTACCATCCACTGTTAAATCTTTTTTTTCTTCAATTTCCCCTTTATAAATGGTTACCAAAAAATTCTTATGAGTATCTGGTACTCCAAACATAATATTCCAATATTTTCTTTTCCCGTTGCTTCCAATTGACTTCTCAGCCTTATCATCTAAGTCAATATTTATCGCATCGAGTAATTGTGCATTTTCATCCCATTCCAAAGCAGCAGGATATGCTAATTCAATCGCTTGTTTTATTGATAATTCTTGTTGTTCATCGACTTTAAATGTACCTTCAGTTGATTCTAATGAACGAACAGATACTTTCTCAACAGCACCAATTGAAATTAACAAAAGTAAGACAAGAAAAACTATTTTTTTCATTTTCTTAGACCCCTTTTAGGGGTATTCTTTCCAAACCTTGTTCAACTAAACTGCCCCGTTAGTTGAAGAAGAAAAGGGATGATCCATTCGCAAACCATCAATTCAATTCCTTAACTGGATTGTGTCGCGTATACATCCTAGGTTTACTTAACACGCGGCGTTGGATGTATTCGACGCCATTGCTTAACAAGAATCAGCTGCCTTTCACGGCAGCTGATTCTTGTTGTTATTTTAAGGTTCTTGAAATCCATAGACAGCAATAAAAATTAGCACAATGTAAAAAAGTATGCTAGAAATATTTAAAAAAATAAGGTAAAACCTCACATTCCCCTTAACACCCAATATTCCCGAAATAAGTCCAATTAACGCTGGAATAGGTAGAACAAAGAGACCAATTTTCCCTTCTAAACCGAACGCGAAGAACCCAGTATTTGTGAATAGGAGAACGAAAATAGGGATTAAAGATAATATCAAGAAGACAAGTGATAACCAGGACAGATATTTCTTTATCAGAAAAACACCGCCATTCATGTTTCGACTTTCCTTATTTTAACATATTAAAAATGAAATGGTGTAGATGCGTCAGTGATTATTTCCTCTCGGAACGTGGTTTTATTACGTCGTCATTAAGTTGACATAACAAGCGAATGAGGAAGTAGTCGACTTCATTACTCCATCCATAAGAAAAGCTGCACTTTAAAGGCAGCTGGTTATTCAACTAAAGTACCCAAGAAAGAACTTTCTAAGCATCAAAGAATCCGTAGGTTGGGATAATCATTTACATTACCATTAAATTTACTTAAACCTAATGCTTCCTGTGCCTTTTTTTCCAAATCAACTATTGTTTTATCGAAAGGACTTTCAGTCAGTTGAGTAATAACTCCGCCTTTTTTAAAGTCTTTTATATTTTCCCAAGGAAATTCAAATAATAAATTATTATCTTTATTCAAGTAGTCTACAAAAACTGGAGAAAAGAAGTTAAGCCAAAATACTCCTGGTATTCTTTCTGTCAGTGTGCCTGTTGTATGTTGCCTGTCTTCAGCCTCTTCTTCTGTTACATAACCGTATATTGCTTCGAAACTATATACTAAGTCTTCAAATAATGTTAAATTATCTTTCTTTATTTGATTAAATAATTTTTTGTTTAAGACTAAGGTTAAATGATTCAAACTTAATTCATTTGGATCCAACCACCAATCAGTACTGAACCAAAATCCTTTACCCTTTCCTAGCATACCTCCTGCTTTTCCAATCATTTTGTTGGTCTCAAAATCGTATACACCTGGTTCTTGTTTAGTCCACATCTTAATTGCATCTTCTATTTCAAATGGCTGCTTGACGGGTTCAAATAGTCCTATCCTATTTTCTCTATTTTAAGTCCATTATCGAACATTAAATCGAAAAATGAGTTTGCATATTTTTCAATACCAATATGTTTATTTGAATAAATAGTTATTAAAATTCCCACTACTATACCTCCCTTTACTAGAGAATTTTTCCTCATTAGATGATCCGTCCGTAAAAGCTCGATTCACTTACTCGAATGGATTGTATCACGTATGCATCCTAGGTTGACATAACACTACGATTGGGAAGTATTCAACTAGGTTCATCTGCAAGGTTTTGTTCAGAAAACCAGGAGTTAATGAACACCCTATATTTACAGTGTTTTCTCAGGGTTAACTCTTTCGTTAATGTTCAAGAACTCGTTCAACAATCTAAGTTCAGTAACCTATACGACACTAAGTATAGGTACACGATTGAAATCTAGGCCATAAGAATAAGCCGCCTTGTAAAGGCAGCCGGTTCTTCATCTAAAGCACCCGTTAGTTAAAATAGAATTCTTTTTATTTTTGAACATTAGATGTATTCTTTTCACTTTTCGTTTCTAAGTAGGGCATTTTTGTAATAATAATTGGATCACTGAATTTAGCATTTGGAATTAATTGAGGTCCACCAATATCACTTGGCATATATTCAACATTTTCAGCTTCAGGAGGAAGTGGTTCGTTAACAGAGTCAATTATTATGAACTTCCGTTTATATTGTTCTTTACTTATTTCCTGTCCTACTTCCTTGTTACTACATCCGAATGAAGAAACACTAATAATCATAGTTAATGTAACTAATATTAATTTTTTCATTATCCTCAACTCCTTATTATTCATTTTTATTAAAGTGGCGAACTATTTATCACAAGCTTTTCTTCACATCAAGAAATTTAAACCCATACGCTAATTAGACGTATGATTGGCAGAAAATGTTACTTTATTCTTTGAGGATCAATCCGTAAAACATCTATTCAATGGCTGAAGCTTCTTCAACTAACCTGCCCGTTAGTTGAAGAAGGAAGTTGCCATGGATGATAAAAAAAGGAGAAAGTGGCCTTTTCGGAATTTTCGTTTCGCCATTCTTCCTCCACCCTTCTATAAGTCGACTTCTAAATCTAATAGCTGACGGATACGTTGGTTCTTCGTTTTTCTTTTTAGTTTGGATGAGAGATTTGTACTTTGTTTTGAAGCATGAGAAGAACTGGATTGAAAAATTAATTGCTCAAGCAATTCGCTCGATGCTCGTCCACCGACAAAGTGTGAAATATCCCTCTGTGCGGTTGATAATCGATTGAAAAATGAATTGTGTTGAGTTTTCTCATATGCTTGTTGCTTGTCTGCCCTTTCGGTTTCACGCGCAGTAGCGAACCGAACACAAGTCCGCAAAGACGGAATGAATCCTTTCTTCAAATCATCTTTGTAAGATCGCAAAATGTCTGCTTTTACTTGGAATGGCAAGTCATCCAACTTTTTAAGTGTGCTTTCTTTTTCATCTGCAAATGTGTGGCGAAGGAGCACCCCTAATTGTTCGTTTACCAATTCAGCTTTACGACTGCTTTGTGTTAACAGTTGCTGCATCGTATTTACCTTGATAGAGAGCTGATACACCTTTTCAGGTTCTCCCCGCATTTTAATAAGCGCATCTTTTTCTTTACCCAACTTATTGCGAGTTAGCGATTGAATTCGAATGGTATTGCTTAACGTATCACTTTTTACAACGAGTTGTTCGATTTCTGCAATCGCTAAGACTTCAGAGACTTCTTCAGGGTAAGGTACTTGCTCCAGCTTATTCTGTTTTAGTGCTTCAAGCATGTCAGATTTAGTGAGAAGCACACGATCATTCCATTTAAATTCTTCCGCAAGATCCGGGAAAACCTCATTGAATGTACGATGTGTAATGAGTGACCATACATTGTAAACTCGTTCCGTATGCTCAAGTAACATGTCTTGTATTTTGGCTTCTTTTTCTCGAACTCCATCTGTATCTTCGTATGTCTCAAGAAGAGGAACAAATTGTTCATAGAATCGATCCATTGAGAAGACTTGTGACTGAAGAAAATCTTTATTTTGGGAATGATACGCTTTATTTACAGCATCAAGTAATGCATGCGTAACCGTCATTTCCGTTTCCTTTGGTTCAAGTGTTCTTTCTCTCCAACGATACAATCCGTCCAGATGCTGACGGACATTTGTGAAGTTCACTTCTTGTTTCAAACGCCCTTGCAAGAAATGAATACTCTTCATGTACTCGGGTTCAAGTTGACTCATTACGAGACTTGTTTCCAGGTGAAGAAGTTTCTCCACCGATGGTGTAGATTGATGTGCAGCGAGCGACACGATTTTGGATTCAAGACGTGAAATCTCTTGATTTGTTTTTCGAATTTCTTGATTTAATTGATGATAAAAAGTAGTAGCTTCTTTCCCCTGTGCTTCTAATCGTTTAACATATTGATATTCATTTCGCTCCAAACGAACTTCTGCGATTTTCTCCAAGCCTTGGTCTTCAAAAGAAAGCGCAGATACTTTTTGGTTGATGTCGTTTTCTAGAAAAGAATCATTTATGGTTTCAGCATAAGCAAGTCTCCACTTCACCAACGTTTCTCGATGATTCCAATCCGTCGACGATACTGTTTGGAAAATCTTTTTTCCGTCATTTGTCCGTTTTATTTCTCTACGTTCATCTCGTTCATACACTCTTCTTTTCTTCTCACCCCATGTGCCATCTTCCTTAAATGGACGAACGGTCAATAGGATATGTGCGTGCGGATTGTGTTCTTTATCTCGGTGAATGGCGACGTCGGCCACCATTCCTTCATCAACAAAATGAGTTTGAACAAATGTTTCTACGAGACGTTTTTGTTGATCATGGTTGAGTTCGAGTGGCAAAGCAATGAGAACCTCACGAGCTAATTGAGCATTCCAAGCTTTTTCTTTTGTCTCTACTTCATTCCATAATTTTTCACGGTCAAGCGTCCATTCAGGTGCATGGTCGGGTTTTAAGATGAACGTTTCAGGTGCTACTCCACGAGTACGAAAGTTTTTGATTTCTTCATCACGTTCTGAATACAATGACATTCCACTACGGTAGCTGGCACTTGCTACTACAGATTGTGTTTTTTTACTAATCACGTTCGCTCGTAGCATATAATAACTCATCTTAAATCCCTCCCCTCTTTTTACTTCTTCTTTTATATATCCGAAGGCGACAAACTTTTTGACCGAAGGCAAAACCCAGGGCACCACTTTAGTGGTGTATAAATGGGCACTCGTCTTTCACTCCTCGGATATATTGTACCATATTTTTTCATTTACTATTGATTATTTTTATATATATGTTAATATCTTTATATATAAAACAAAAATGGAGTGAAAGAGAAATGGAAAATAACTTTGAAAAGATTTTAACGATTGAACAACAAATTAGGAAATTAAAGGAAAAACAAAAACGATTAGAGGAACATATGCAGCTGAATATTGGGCGTGGAATGTAGATTCAGAAGAAGAAGCATTGAAGTGGATTCAAAGAAGCGAGGAATGTAATTGCTGCATTCACACCTGCTTCTGTTTCCTCATCATTAAAAGGTAATGGACTATGACCCTGCAATACTAAATATTGATTTCAACCAACCTAGTAATAAAACTGCTGTTCTTAAAATCATCATTTTGCTAATTGGTGCGTTTGTCATTTTAATTTCCTCCTCTTATTAAAAAAACCATTTGTCTGCGATTAAGTATAAAAAACCACCTGCGATTGTCGACTTCCCTACAAACTCCCAATCTTTCCTAATTAGTTTTCTTAATTTCTTGGTCTGTCAACGCAATTTCATGACCACGTTTACGATCATTATCTTTGCTTTCATCTCGTGCCTTGATAAGATCCCACTGTTTAGATAAAGTGTCACGGAAAAAATCTTGATGGGACTGGTGACTCTTTAAAATAGTGTTTTCTAAATTCGTGTAATTCCCTTCCACAGTTCGGATACGTTCTTCATGTTTTAAATCATTTTCTTCCAGAATTAATATTCGTTCTTCGTGATTCTTAACCTTTTCAAACGTCTCGAGCAAATCTGCCATCATCTCACTCCTTTTTTGCATAGAAAAAGCACCTCGGATGAGATGCTTTTGCATAGCGTTTATTCATTTGTTTTGGGTAAACGAAAAGAACGCCCAAGTGGACGTTCTCAAATAAATATAAAATTACCTCTGCGAATTATTATAATTACAGTAAATTTTTATAACCATTTCAGGAGTATCTTTCTTAATATAGAAGTTTTCTAACTCTTTCTGATTAAGAGCATTGAATTTGCTCCCTTTTTTAAATTTCTTGTCATCTGCAATTGCCTTAACACGTATCTGCTTAGCTCCTACTTGAATTGCATACTCTCGCAGTTTGCAAAAATAATAACTAGCTAACCCTTTTTTTCTGTCTGAATCATCATGAACGTACAACAACTCTAATTTTATGCCTTCGAAAGATTTTAGGTCAGAGCTTTGAATTATGTTAAGAAATCTTGAGTTTTTTCTATTATTATGAAAATCCATCGAAAATAAAACCATTTCCGATCTCTTGTCATAAAGACAAAACTTCACATCTCCATCTTTGCAATGATAACCCTTTTCACTTGTATCAGTTAGCTCATTATCATCAAATTTAAAGATAATATGATGTCTATTTTCGGCAAGGTGTTCGGGTATCCCCTAGCTAGTAATCAGGTTCTCCATTACTTTGTTTTTATCCATTTAGTTATCCCTCTTCTCACATCCACCATTCGACAAAAGAGGAAGAAATCCTTCTAACATTATTAGTCTTCCTATCCATAATTTTTAACCTTTAAAGTTGAAGTCTGCCGATAATCCGGCAGACCTACATCAAATTGATGTAGGTCCAAAATTGGACTGGTCTCCTCAAAATTGTGGAAATCTTTTCTTAAAGAATCAAGGTCAGGTTAACAACAAACTTTCAGCAATTGAGCACAGTACAAATACCATGATTCTCTCTCTTTTCGTAAATAGTGACCAAATTGCCATTCTCATTTCTCTCGGTACGACTTGTATAATCCTTTAGAAAAGCCGGTTCTACGTAAAGTTCAGTACTCCAACAACTTGGGTCACTTAACAACTCGGATAAATCCGGTGTAATAGGTATGTCATGTCCGTCCAACGACATTGAGATTATTTTAATACGCTGTTTCATTCCGTGCACCTTCTTCCTTATAGAAAAATACTCAATTTGCGTGTTAATTCGTTTAAAGGGCATCTCCTGCTCTCGCACAAACCTGTAAATTGTGGATAGATACCCGAATTGATTCAAGATACTTGAGCAGTTCGGAAACAACCATTTACCCTGCTCTTTAACTCTTTTGTATCCCAAAAGATTAATTCCTCACAACCCGTTTTATATCACTTTTATCATGAGTTCACTACCATATTCAATCATTTTCAAACAACTCATCTAAGGTCATATAATAATGCTTCGCTAATTTTTTCGCTTCAGTTAAAGTGAATTCAGACTTACCATTTTCTTTCGGAAAATAACTTTGCTTGTGAATACCTAGTAAATCAGCCAAATCCTTTTGTTTTTCTCTTTTCTCACGACGAGCAATATATAAATTATGGTACATATTTAATTCCAACTCCTTTTGCTTGTATTTTACTGTTATGTCGGATAGATTTGGCTGGGAATTAATATAATTCTAATTTATGCCACAATAAAAGAAGAGACATCTAACTTCATTCATAGATTGAATATCCCCAATCGCTCAGTTGTCATGGCATAGACAGTCCTACTTGTTCATAAAATTTAATCCGTTCTGCTTTTTCTTTTTCTGAATGTACTACATACTCTTCAGGTGTCATATAAACATTCCTGCGATTTATCAAATACCTTTTGCGCCCCAATTTATCTTGAAGTTCATCTTCACGATTATCAGCATCGGATTCTTTTGAATCCTCATCCACTTTATAAATGCGTTCAATTGTTTTCAGATGCTTAGTTAATGTGTTGCGCAATAACTCATAATCAATCTTCTTTCTAAATTCAAAGTAATCAACCAGTATTCGTTTAGAAGAGTAATCAAGACTATTAGTGATTTTTATAAATCTTTCATGCCGTAAAATCAAGCGCTCATTGCGTTTAATGAATGCCTGTTTTTCATCAATTATCCTGAGTGCAAGGGAACCAGCATCTCTAGGTGTATATTGCTCGGTATCATACATAGATACTCCATAACTAAATTCATACAACTGTTCAAAGTGTTCGGCCTGTTTCCGTTTTAAAGAGTCAGCCAGCTTCTTTGATTGCGCATCCATCCACAAGTTATACATAATCATTCGAATCCGCACTTCAGTATTGTCCATGGTTTCTTCCGACTCACTGTTGATCTCATATCTTGTGCCAATGGTTAGCGCTCCTATTTGCAACCCAAATGCTTCGGATAAGTCTGACTGATTCATGTAGCACACCTCACTTTACTTCTTGGCTCTAGGGAAATTCTTTTTAAACAATTCAAGTTGCTCATATATAGTTTCAAACGTTGAAACAACAATCAAAATTTTTGCGTGTTTATTCCTAAAATAATTAGGACTATATCTACATATTTCTTTTTTAGGATCTGGCTCTCTAATCCTACAAAACTATTTATGATAATTTTAAATTGGCCTTCACGTTGCAAATATTCATCCAGCATTAGTTGGGTTTCTTTAATATCTTCAGCGACAAGTAACTTGTCCGTTAGATTAAATTGCAAGTAATGAATTTCATTTCGTAACTTCAAATAATCCCCTATCCATAAATTCATTCAGTTCACCCATCCCTTTCTGCGCTTTGTACCTTCCTTGAACAATTGAAACTGTTCTTTCATGCCATCTAATTCTTTAAATGGCTATGTAATTTTGGCATGTTTTTTTGCAATCACAGAATCATCTACCTTTAACGTCACCGAAATCACTTCAAGCGTTAAGCCATCAATATATTTCAATTTTAAAATTTGATTGCCCCGACCTTTAAATTCTGTGACTAAATTTATGAATTCTGTTTCACCCTGAATAAGTTCTCCAATGTATTTTTTGACTACTGGTATTTGTTGATCTGTTAAGCTACCATCTGATAATCGTTGTATCCAAGCATCAATTTTGTTCCTAAAATTGATATTGTCAATTACCCATTCATACGTGCCCATCTTGCCTACCCATTCAAGAGTATTCATGTTATTCAGCTCCACAATTACTATTTAGAAGATCAACGCTATACTTTTCTGCTAATCGGAGGTTTTCAACATTTTCACGATCTATAAATAAATCGTAAGATGTTGGATACGGTAAATTGATGCAATGCCCCACAACATTCCCTTCTTCAGCAACATGAATATGTTTTCCCTTGCAAATGATGCATTTTGCAACAACTGAATATAATTCTGGTGTTTTTTGAAGTGTTGTTTCTTTGAGTGTGACAATATTAATTTTTGTCATTTTTATATCCTCCTTTTTTTATTGCTCTTATTGCTGACTTATTGCCGATTCAGCAATAAAGAAAAACCATTGATATATCTATGTTTTTTTATACTTTTATTATATTTATTGCTTTATTGCTAATAAAAAAGAAATAAATAAAAAGGGGTATGTCTAATGCTGTTCCCCCCTATATAAAAGAGTTTTTAAAAAGTCGGCAATAACGGCAATATAGCAATAAAATCTATTAAACTCCTTGCTATTACTAGATTTCTCATATTGCTAAAGTTATTGCTCTTTCATTACCATATTGCTGTTATTTGTTCTTGGATTTAAAACCCTTAACAGTTTTCCACATTCCACTTTCTCTTACGGACTTATCTTTCCATTCCATGTTGTAACGAGTATTCACTACTTCTTTGAATTTTTTCGTTTCCATTGGCGTAATACGATTCTCTCTACACCAGTCCTCGTAATCTTTTATAGCTCTTGAACCTCGCACTTCAATAAAATACTGTTCATCAAACTCGTGGAAAAAATCTCCGACTGGATCGTTATGTTCAGCAAATGCGCTAGCAGCTTCAAACGCTTTTTCATTTACTGTTAATTTTTCTGATGAGGGATTATTCATCATTCGCTTTAAGGCATCTACCGCAAGTTTCAAAACATACTCACTTGCTGAATCGCTTGCGATTAATCTCATGCTTTCTTCATCCGGTAAACATTCGTCATCCTTACTGAAATCATGGTCGAAAGGAATAATATTTAACCTGCGATTAATTGCATTACCGCTTTCATTCAGATTAGGAAAATGATTACTAGCAATAATCATAGTCGCACTAAGACGGACCGTTTCAGAATCTCGTCCTTTTCTCTCAATCTCTGCATATCCACCTGTCACAATCGTTTTCAGTAATCCACTATCTTCAATTAAGGATTCTGGATTATCATCCACAATATTTGCTAATTTGCCATATATGGACGATCCAGCAAATGTACTACTGGATAATTTCTGAGGAGTTACTGCAGAAATATTCCCACCATCCTTATCGAATGTTTGATGAATTAAATTTAAAATTGAAGATTTCCCATTATGAGCACTTCGACCAAGTAGATAATGGATTTTAGGAACTAATACACCTGTATATAGGACACATGCAAAAATTTCTTTAACATTTTCAATGCTTGGGGCATGTCCTTTTGTCACTTTGTCTAAAGTCGATTCAACAAAAGAATCATAAGCATTAGGATTATATTTAACAGAGATTTTTTGTAAAATAAAAATTCTAGGATTAAATGGCTCAATTTCAAAGGTTTCGAAATTCAAAATGCCGTTTTTTAATGCAATATAATTTTCATTTAACTTATTGATCACTGGAGACATGTCTTGTATATAATTGTGGACCTCTTTTATTTGACCATTTTTTAATTCCTCATCAAAACTACGTGTAATACCGTTAATTTGACGTCCTGATCTATCTTGCTCATATATCCCTTTTTTAGAATTAAAATAGTATAAGTCGCTGTGTGGACTTGGATAACGAACGATATTGTATTTCTTCAACACTTCTTTTGCTAATACCTGATGTAGAAATGAAAAAGTACCATTCCCATTCTGACGCCACCAAGGACCTTTTGGCTTAACTTCGTCGCCTTTTGGTGGAATAAATGTATTAGCACATTCATTAATCGCCTTCATTAATTGTTCATTGCCGTATGTAGTGCCATTTTGTGGTCTATCCCACTTTTCACGCATTAACGATGATTTTCGATAAATACTGTCTATTATTTGATAATCACAATTACACCAAAATGCTAGATCGTTTAAAAAAGCTAAATCTGCACTTGAAAAATCGTTGTGGTACTTCGGCTCCCAACCTCCGTTCAAAAAACATTTGAATCTCTCACCTGTTTTTGGATTGCTACAAGCCACTTTAATAATTTCCTCTTCTGATAGTGCAGCTCGTCCAAAATTTTCATTGCGTTGGATTATAGAAGTTTGAACTTGTTCGCGTTTTAAAACTTTGTCTAAAAATTTATTTAGCTGCTCCCCGCCATCATTTATAGGTAAAGAATTTAAAGCCTCCCCAGTAAACGTAATGAACCTTCCTTGACCATAAATTTCATAACCTGTTTTATCGTTTTTATTTTTATGTCGGCTTTTATCAAGGTTATGACGAAGCCAAACGTGAATACCTTTTCCACTTGGAGAAAGCTCAGCATAGGACATATTCACAATTTCGTTTGCAAACTCATCTAAGTCCTCAATCGATTTCAAGTTATCTATATCCACACAAACATACGGATCCTTCTCTGTTAAGACAAACCCAATTCCTTCATATTCACTGGATTCCTCATAGGTATTAAAAATCTGTTCAAATGTGCTCCAGGTGATATTATCTGTAGAACTCGCTCGTTTACCATCTATTTGGTATGGAATTTTGTCGAATTGTTCTCTTTTTTCATTCCACTCAGCACGCCACAGTACAAATTGCGGTATCAGTTGTAATTCTATGGGTATATTTTCAGCAGCAACCATAAGTATTTTTTCTTTTTCAAGTATTGCCATGTCATCACATCCTTCCTGTGACGTGTCCTTATTCAAGATTCACTGTCTCGCCTACTTTATTTTTCCTGTACATACGCCGCCATAGCGCTTAATTTATTACCAATTTTCAGTAATTTCTTGAATTACTTCTATAGCCGGCTTATACAACCACCAACGTTTTCTTGCCTTCCTTCTTTCGATAAGTCGCATACGTGGATCTGAAAGAATCTCATCTTCTAAGAATCGTTTACTCATTGAAGTAATAACGACTAGCTTTTCAAGGTCAACCATCAACAATGTATCGTGTATCTGTTGATCTATTTGTTGCTGGATGTAATTTCTAATTGCTTTTTCATCAAGCTGCACATGCACCTGTCCCGGAATCATTAATTCGCCACCTCCAATCGTTAAGTAGGATTACTCTTCTACCTTTTCAACCTCTTTCTTAGCCCCACTAATCAACCATGTTTCAATTGTTGGACGGTGAAAAAGAATCTTCCCTTTCAATCGAGCATGTGGAATTTCACTCATTTGAACCATAGAGTATACAGTTGTTAAGGATAGGCCTAATAATTCAGAAACCTCACGAACAGTTAGTGTGATTTTTTTCATCTTTTTTACCTCCTTTATATCGTGATACTTTGTGATACTTTTATGATATATGATACATAATGATACTGTCAACGAAATAATGACACTTTATGATACTTGTAGTATTATTAATTTAGTTATTAAAGGGAGGCCATATGTTGAGTACTATTGGAAAAGGTTTAAATGAAAGAATCAAAATGATAAGAATTAAAATGGGAATGACAATGGAGGAATTTGGCAAGCTGGTTCTAGATGCAAATAAAAGCGTTGTGTCAAAATGGGAAAAGGGTCTAACAGTACCGAATAATGAACGTCTTCTGAGAATTGCGGAACTAGGTAATATTTCTACAGAATATCTTTTATCAGGAAATCCTTTTAGTGAACTTACACGCGAAGAAGTTGCAGCATATGAAGTAGCTGAAACTAAGTGGCAAAAAAAACATTGGAATATAAAGCAATATCAAGAAAAAATACATGTGCGTTTAGAAGATTTTTTAACCGATAGTCGTAGAAATTTTTATATCAGTGACCACAAACTAACCAATGAAGACATAAAAATGTTAATTGCTCTATATGGTGGGAAAGAAAAAAATTATCCATCAGATGAAGAAATAGAAAAAGAATATGAAGAAATTAAAAAGAAAACATGTTGATAACGAAAAAAGAATTGCAAGTGGAGAAAGTTTTTACATTTTGAACCATGAATATGATATTGATACTAATGAAGATGAATAAGTAAACTTATCACTTACCTATTCCTGTGCATACGCCGCCATAGCTATGGAAGGAATTGAGTAAGTTGAAGTTACACAAATCCGGTAAAGAACCTGAGATTTATTTTTATTTCAATGCGAATGAAAATAAACTGTGGATGTTTCGTCATAAGTATTATGATTCGACTGGAAAGCGGAAAGAGAAGAAGAAAAGTGGATTTAAAACAGAAAAAGCAGCCCTTAAATCACTCCTAGAAGTGAAGGCTGCAACGATGAGTGGTCGATATAAAGAAGTTAAACATGAACTAATGACGGTCGGTCAATGGCTTGACGTATGGTACAACTCCAATGAAATGAAGTGGAAAATTAGTACACGTATTCAGAGGGAACATGTAATAAGACTGCATTTAAAGCCCCTACTGGGTCGATATAAGCTTCAAACAATAGATAGACTCATTTATCAACGAGAATTTTTAAACGTCTTAGAAGGCAAATACAACCCAAATACGATACGTTTATGGCATAACACTTTTAAAATTGCTATTAACGCTGCAGTTGAGGAAGAAATACTTCAACGTAATCGCTTCACAAAAATAACTGTAGCCACAAATAACGAAATCCAGCACGAAGAAAAAGAAAACTTTTTAACACCATCCGAATTACGTACATTCTTGGACGATGCTAAAAAGCATGAGCACATTACATTTTATTCTCTTTTTCTAACGATAGCCTATACAGGGATACGGCGTGGTGAATCTATAGGCTTACAATGGAAAAATATTGACTTCAAAAACAATACGATCACTGTGGAACGTACTAGGGACGAGAAAAGTATACGCTCTCCCAAGACGAAAAACAGCTATAGAACAATATTAGTCGATGAAGTCGTTATTAATCAATTAGAAACCTATAAGAAATGGTGTAAACAAGTGTTGTTTTCAGAAGGTAAAAAATTAGAAGATGAAACGTATGTATTTATTAATGAGGATTCAGGGGAACCTATATCGAGTAGTAGCTCACTTTACAACTTTAATAAAATTAAAGAAAGAACCAATTTGCAAAACATAACAATTCATGGTTTAAGACACACCCATTGTACTTTCTTGTTAAACAGCGGTCACAACGTGAAAGTCATAGCCAAACGTTTAGGAAATACCGTGGAAATGATTTATAAAATCTATGGTCATGTTTTGAAGGAACTGGAAACAGAATCCGTTGCATTATTTAGTCGGAGTTTGCAAAGTGGGGCTAAAATTGGGGCTAATGAATAGCCCCACCCCCTCAAACCGTTGATATATATAGGTTTTCAAGCACGTTAAAGTGCTTAAAATTATAGCAGTGAACACGCTTCACTAGGTTGCTGTGTTATTTTCAAAAACGACAGAAATCGCCTTTGCAAGTATGGCAATAGTCCGATTTATTTCCTCTTCTGTATTTTCAATGCCACCTAATTCCACTAATAATGCGTGACTTGATAGATCCTGATTATAGACGCCATTTCCAGTATCATGAGTTTTTGCCAAGACTCCTTTGGAAATGGTTGGAACGAGTCTATTTACTTCATTTGAAACTGCTTTGGAAAAGGCTTCATTCATTTTATAGTTTACATGTTCGGCTCCTACAACAAATGTCAACCGAGCATAGGTTGTTCCACCACTCTTAATAGTTGTCTTTTCTCGTTTGATGGAATCACGATGAAGATCAAGCAGTACGTCATATTGATTTTCAGCCAATTGTTTCTGCAAATAAGGTCTGATTTTCGTATAAGCACCAGAGATCTGCATTTTATTCATATTATCAAATTCCAAAACATCAACAGAATCCCCGTTTAATTGAAAATGCTGAACAACAAGGTCACTTACATTAGATATGTTTGCAGTAGGATGATAATTAACGGCTTTTAAGCCATATTTTTTTTCTACTATTGGCTGATAGGATTCCTGGATATGTGTGAAGTACAACAAAACTCTTATAGGGTCTCCATCAGTTTCCACAGATATTTCTTCCGGGGTATTGTTTGAAATTTCTTTTGTCACATTTGCAGCGTATGCTACTGGTTGTGTTTCAACTTTCTTTGGTGCATCTACTCCAAAAGCGAGCATAGGGAGTTTAATCAGCAATATTGGTAGTAAAAATAAAAAAAGATAGAAACTCATGACCTTCTGCATTGTTTTGCGCATAATTCACCCCTCCTCCTACAACTTACGTAGGATTAAGGTGAGATAGAACCAAAAACATCGTCTTGCAACCATTTAGTAACACCAGATTGAATCACTTCAGCATGTCTGATCACCCAAGTATCCGTTTCTTTTGGTGTTACAAATAATTGTTGATGATGGGGTGGTAATACTTCTTGTAATAAACCTCGAATTTCTTCAGATGACCACGAAGTCCATTCACCAAAAATAGGTTTAATTGCTTCTACGTTTACTGGCTCGTCTGTACTTCTTAACCAAGATCCTACTGAGAGAGCTGATGATGGATTTGACGCAGCTCCAATTTGGCTTGAGATAACTTTAAATACAGTTTCGATTGCTTCCACTACAAGTACTGGAGCATCCACTACCATTGGAACCCCAATTGCAGTTACTGGAACGCCAAGAGATTCGAATGATATTTCATTACGTGCATTACCAACACCTGAGCCTGGGTGGATTCCGGTATTCGTGAGTTGAATGGTTTTACATAGACGATCTTGATTCCGTGCAGCTAATGCATCAATGATGAGTATTAAATCAGGTTTCACCTTATCAGAAATGGCTTTTACAAATTCACCCGTTTCTAAACCCGTCTGTCCTGTTACACCAGGTGCATAGAAAACGACTTGACCGTGTTCAAAAGGTAAAGAGAACATTTCTTCATGGAAACGATCGATGGCTAGGGGACCAATTGCATCGGGTGTAATTGTTCGATTCCCTAAACCAATTACCAGGATTTTTGACTGTGGCGATAACTTTAACTCATGGTGGATATCTTGCAACGATAAAATAAATTGTTGTTCTAATTGCTCAAAGCCGTCGGAGTCCTCTGCTGTCAATGTGGGAACTGATAACGTAATATACGTTCCTTCTTTTTTTCCAATGGTTTCAGCACCATTCGCATCTGTTTCAATATGCGTAATGAGAACCCTTCCTTTACGATCTTCGTTCATTTGGATTCCTGGTGTTTCGTACAAGGTATCTTTCTCTTTTTCTGTTCGATGTTGAACAACTTCAGTCGCTTCATCTATTAAATCTGTCCGCATTAAATTTAATTTACTCATTATTATCACCTCAAGAAAAGTTTGCCCAAGGTGTCAAGTAAATATTCTTTGCGTTAATCTATTGCAATTTAACTTTTGATTTGATATTATAATGCTTGTTGTATTGAGAATATTATCTAATACTTAAAGCAAACAGCGCTATTTAATTGCGCAAAGTTTTCAACATGAGAATCTATCATTCTCAAATTCTTTTTGAGACACGAGTAGGTCGAGGAAGTGAGTGAGGAACAGCGGAGCGTACTTTTGTACGTGAGCATGTGAACGAGCGAAACTGACGAAGAGATACGAAGTGTATCGGAAAGAATAACTTTTTAGGAGGTGAAGAACATGCCTAACATCAAATCTGCAATCAAACGTGTAAAAACGAATGCTTCTGCTCACGCACAAAACTCTCACACAAAATCTACAATGCGTACAGCAGTTAAGAAAGCTGAAAATGCTTCTCTTAACAACGAAGAAAACGCAAAAGACCTTATCCTAACTGCTATCAAGCAAGTAGATAAAGCAGCTTCTAAAGGATTAATGCATAAAAACACTGCGGCTCGTAAAAAGTCACAGTTAATGAAAAAAGCTTAATTAAATGAAAAACCGGGTTCGAAATTCGAATCTGGTTTTTTTTTTGGTTAAAATATAGATTTTAGCTATTTAATTGGTACCTTTTAGCGCTATAGTCTCAACTTCTGGTGGTATTGGCGTAACTTCTTGTGCTATCGTCGCAACTATCCAATTTCCTCCTAATTACATCACCCGCACTAGAACTTCATTAAAAAAGAATCTGACTCGCCTTTCCAGCGAATCAAATCCTTATCTTATAATTTATTCATTAAAAATAATTCTAGTATTCGTTCTCTTCTGCCACTACTCGTTTTTAATTGAAAATCTGCCCCAGCCAGTCTGTGTAAAACTTCTAGTAAACGATTTTCTCCCACTTGTTGTCTACTTTCGACAATTAATTTCACCCGATATGGATTTACTTTTAATTGTTTTGCGATAGCTTGAGCGTGATACCCCTTTTTTTGTAAATAGCGTACATTAGACATTAACCGTATTTGAGAAGCAAGCAACGCTGTTAACATAATCGGTTCTTCCTTTTGTCGTAACAAATCATGGTAAACCATTAATGCAGTAGTGGTGTCTCCACGTAAGTAAGCATTCAGTAGCTGAAATGCATCTTGTTCTAATGTCCGTGTCATCAACAACTCAACGTCGCTTTTTGTGATTTCTTGTTGCTCACCCACATAGGTAGCCATTTTATGTATTTCTGATTGCAATTGTACAAGGTCTTGGCCAACGGTATCAATTAAACGGCCAATTGCTTCATCTGTCATTACTTTGTGTTCATTTCCGACTGTAGATTTAACCCACACGACTAAATCATTACCTTCCAGTGGTTTAGCTACGAGTAATAGTGCTTTTTCTTTCATCAGTTTTGTTACTTTTTTTCTTTCGTCCAGTTTTTCATATGGAGCAATAAAAATAGTAATCGCTGTTTCAGAAGGATGTTGCACCCAACTTTCGAATGCTTTTAAATCATGATCTATTTTTTCTTTCCCTTTTTCCGTTGCTTTTAAAAAAGAGGCATTTTTCGCGATAATTAATTTTTTGTCCGTAAAAAATGGAATCGTATCTGCTTCTTCAATTACGTGTTGAACCGGCACTTCATCTAAATCAAAGTAAAGAACATCCGTTTCTCCATCTTTATTGAGCGATTCTTTTATGCGACGAACCGTTTCGTCAAAGAAGTAATGCTCTGTTCCGACAAGAAGATAAATTGGACTGAAATCACCTTGCTGAATCTTTTTCCATACTTTTGAAAACATATTAAACCTCCTAATAACACATGCTATTATAGTATACCTTAAATCTTATTAAGCAGGGGTTTGAACAAAATGTGTCTTTCCTTTGAAATCCCGGAAAAAAACTCGTTGTTTATGGATTTTTTCTAAGTAATCACTTATAATTAATTTGAATATAGGAGGGGTAGCAATGAACGAATTTGAAAAGAATGTCCAAACCAGACGTAACGATGTAGTTGACTCAGGTATTGGTTTCGTTGTATCTTTTGTCTTCTTTGCAGCGATTTTCACCATTGCGACTGTAATTGACTTTATTACAACATAAGTAATTAGAAAAATTCACAGCTTGCTCCCTCTTTGAGCGCAAGCTGATGTTTTTCTTTGATTGCGAAATCAACTACCTAAAGGGACTCATCATTGTGATAAGTCTCTTTTTATTATGCCTTTTTCTAATGTCGTCCGTATCGTCATATCCTTTTTATGAAAACGAATATGCACAGAGCCTACATCTGAAGTTGTCAATGTAGGTAACTTCTTTTCTTTGAACCTATCTAATATCTCTTTATGGGGATGGCCATAACGATTGTTTTTCCCAGCTGAAAAAATAGTTAATTTAGGGTTTACTTTGTTTATAAGTTCGGCTGAGCTGGACGTTTTACTTCCGTGATGCCCTGCTTTTAAGATGTCAATGTTCCGCATCCCCTCATACTTCCTTAGCATATCCTCTTCTCCATCTTTTTCTAAATCACCAGTAAACAAAGCAGTAAATATTCCGTGCTTCATAAATAAGACAAGTGAATCATCGTTTCCTTTATAGTTCGTATCTTGAGGAGAAAGATACATAAGATGTGTATCGCCAACTTGCCATGAAAAATCCGCTATTTGCTCTTTTATTGGAATCTTGTTATTTAATGCTGTTTGAAAGGCTAGTTGTAAAGTTGGTAAATGTATCGCACCTGGTGTTACATGGATTTCTTCCACTGTTATTTCTTCTAATATTTCTTCTGCACCTTCTACATGATCACTATCTGCATGTGTCCAAATAAACGTATCGATTCGACGAATACCTCGACCTTTTAGAAAAGGCACAATAACTTCACGACCAATTTCAAAAGGCGTGTCAGTTTGCTTCCAAAAAGGTTGATCGAACCGTAGTAAACCCCCTGCATCAATCAGGATAACACCTTGCTGATGTGGGAGTTCGATAACAGTTGCATCGCCTTGTCCTACATTAATAAATGAGACTTCTATGGAAGTATCGAGAAATGGTGTTGCATGTATTATAAGAACTGGTAATCCTAGAGTGAGCAAAAGTTTGCTCAATGAATGACGAAGTTCTAATAGTAGGAACGAACATACAACACCTATATATGCCATAATAAGTTGCCATAAGGACAGTTTACCTGGATTCCATAGTTGATAAGGAATCGACGCGATTTTTAAAATGAACGTTGTCAAACCCAAGCGTAATGGTTCGTAAATCATAAATAGGGGCTCTAAAAGGAATGGCATGACAAATGATAGAAGGAACAATACTAAATTGATGGGTAAAATAACGAACGAAAATAAAGGCACAAATACTAAATTTACGATAAAGGAGGATAATGATATTTCGTAAAAATGGAAGAGAAGTATTGGGAATACCCCAATCTGGCAAAGAAATGTAATCCAAAAAGATTGTTTAAGAACAGTCGTTTGAGATTTTAAAAAAGAAGATGAATAAAGTAACGCTGCGGCAGCTAAGTACGATAGTTGGAAACCAATTTGAAAGATAACTCCCGGCTGTAAGCAAATAAAAATTATTAAACTTAGACCAAATGCATCTTCGATAGATAGTCGTTGATTCATTTGTTTAGATAGAAGCAGAATTTCAACAACTCCAACTGCCCTCCACACGGATGGTGCTCCACCAACTAAGCATGCATAAATAGGTAAACAAATTAGCAAACACCATACCGCAATTTCTTTCCTGATCATGAGTCTTAACATCAATTGATAAAAAATGAATGTTAAAAACGCCACATGCAACCCTGAAATCGCAAATAAATGAGTGATTCCGAGTATTTGATAAGCGCGTGTTTGTTGAGGATCCATATCATCTTGCAAGCCGAGTAGTAAGGATTTAGCTTCTGGTTGAAGGGAAAGCGGAAAATAGGCTTCAATCTGTTTTTCCATTTGAAAGCGTCTTTCAGCAATCCAGCCAAATACTCCACTTGGATCAGCGATTTTTTGAAAGGATGAAGCAGACAACATTCCTGCTGCACCGTGACTAGTTAAATACGTCTTCATGCTAAACGCATAGTCATGTGCTGGCAGAGGCACTTCAGCAGCTTGTCCAGTCCATTTAAACTTCGTCCCGGTTAAAGATTGTTGTTCAAACATCATCTTCTCTTCTTCTGAAGTAAACGTATATGTGATATACCATTTGTCCTTGTCTTCAGAAATGACAAACCCACGTAATTTCGAGCCATTAATGGTGTATGTGGAAGTCAATTTCAATATACTGTCCTGCTCGACTACGAAATGAACAGGAGTCAACTTATCTTCAGTAAAGATTAGGAAAAAAATAGCCGTCAGTACATAACTAAAAATAAATACGAATGGCCAGCGTTTCCAGATAAACAACAGGATAATGATTATGTGTAGTAATAGAATAAAAAGTGAACCTAATGCTGCAGCTGTTGAAAGGATTGCTGCAATTGCTAAATAAATTAACCGATGGTTCCAATAGTTTTGCCAAATAGATCTTTCACCTGCGCTTCGTATGAAGCCAATTCCTCAGCAGAAACTCCATTCTCTCTTAATTTTTGAAGCATATCTAAATACAAAGTAATTTTTTTATCGCTTAAGAAATCGATTTTTCGTTCATCGAAAGGAACATGGACGACTTCTATATTTGCTTGCGATAATAATTGAATCGCATATTCATTGTTTTTATAGTTTTCGGCGTAGTATAAACGTCGAATTCCCGATTGAATAATAGATTTCGTACAAGGCAAACATGGAAAATGAGTTACATATAGATCCGCTTCATTCGTTGAGATACCATATTTTGAACATTGAAGTAAGGCATTCATTTCGGCATGAATCGTGCGGACACAATGATGATCTACTACGTAACATCCTTGGTCGATACAATGGTCTCCACCTGAAATAGAACCATTATAACCCCCTGCCATTATTCGTTTATCACGAACGATTGTCGCGCCTACTGCTAACCTTGTACAAGTGCTTCGAAGTGCAAGTAAATGGCTTTGTGCCATAAAGAATTGATCCCATGTTATTCGCTCCATAAAAACGCCCCCTGATTTTAAACTCTTCTTTAGTTTAGTAGGAACACGTTTCTTACGTCAATTGATTGTGATTTTAATTGACCGAAATAAAATCTTTCAAGTTTTCAAATGTTGAATCACCAATGCCTGTTACGTCTTTAATATCTTCAATCGATTTAAATAGGCCCTTCTCTTCTCGGAAAGCAATAATAGCTTTAGCCTTAGAAGGACCAATTCCTGAGAGGGTCATCAAGGTCGATTCATCTGAGGTATTAATATTGACGAGTGAAGATTGGGATTCTGAAGTACTAGGTGAAGTTGCAATGGTCAGTGGCACTTCAGTTTCTCCAATTAAAGGAACATAAATGACCATTTCGTCGACTAATTTAGAAGCAAAATTCAACGCCTTTTCTTCTGCAGTGGGTAGTATGCCACCTGCAAGTTGAAGCGCGTCTAGGACACGGCTGCCAGTTGGCAATGAATAAACACCTGGATTATGAACTTGGCCTTTTACATCGACGACAACAGTTTCATTTAGTTCTTTATCGATTGGTTTTGTTTCAGATGATTCTTCAGCTGGAATTGAACTTGGGATGGGGTTTTGGATCGTTTCGAGCGTACCGGCAATTGGGGGGGCAGGATTTTGGGAAAATGGTTTAAACAAAGCAACAAACAAAATCACTACAGCACTTCCAAGCGCGAGTTTAGTTGAATGTTTTTTTAGCCATGCAGGATTCAGATTGGGTCATCCTTTCCTACAGGGAGCAATTCTTATAGAGCTACCCATACTATAAACGAAATTCGTTTAATTGGAAAGTTTTTCTTCTATTTAACTATACTGTTGATTTCCGTTACAGGCGGACGTTTTCCGCGGGCAGTCCGTAAGCCTCCTCGCTCGCGTGAAAAAACGCTGCTCCTGTTTCTGCATCGCTGCGCTAGCTCCGAAACACAGAAGTGCGTTGCATCGCTTCGCTAGCTTCGTCGCAAATGAATTGTGCAAAACACTTTTGCGCAACTCGTTCACTGTGGGGGTCTCACCTGGACATGCTTATCCCCCTGGAGTCGCCGTCTTGCACTACAATCACCAAAACGAACAGTAATTGATAACATAGCTTGCTATGAAGTTATATGGAGCAAAACAGCGAAGAAACCCATATGCTCCTGCGGTTACTCGTCGCAAAGACATTGACCGAATAAGTTCGGCCAATGTCTTTCCTGAGGGATAGCGAGACAGTCGAGACCCCACAGAAGCGAAAAGGAACGAAGCCTAAGAACACCACATCGTGTGGCAACGCCTTCGTGACCAACATCCTGTTGGCCTGAGGAGTCTTGGCGCTCGCCTTAGGAAAGCGTAGCTGTTTTGCGGAAGATCAACAGCAATATTTAATTTAACAAAGCTAAACAAAAAAATCCCATGCAACATTTACTTAGTTGCATGGAAAAAAACACGTTCACTTTTGTTCTTTGGAGATTCATTCGTCCAGTCTGCTGATACTTTCACTTGCGAAAAACCTGCTTGACGTAAGCAGTCAACATACATATCAATTTCAAAAGAACGTTGGAAATGACTTTCTTCAAAACGGTCATAAGATCCATTTTTGTTTTTCATAAAAAATGTTAAATCATGATAAACAGAATGCGGATGCTCTCCTTCTTCCGTATGCCAAATATAGGCGATTTGTTCATCTTCATATGTAAATGGTCCATCTAAAAATAACTCATCCATTTTATAAAGTGAATGAACATCAAAGAATAACTGACCACCTGATGTTAACGATTGATAGACGCCTGTAAGTGTTTGAAGAACTTGATTTTCATCCTCCAGATAATTCATTGAATCAATAGCTAGTATAGCTACATCCACATCGTGAAAGCCTTCTAACTCTGTCATTGACAAATGGAATAACGGGATGTTATATCCTTCTTTTTGAAAACGATCAGAAGCCATCGCAAGCATTTCTTCTGACAAATCTACAGCTTGAACAAGAAAACCCTGCTCTGCAAATTTTGCAGACAGGACTCCGGTTCCACAGCCAATATCTAATAAAGATTTGCCTCTAACATTTTCAATCGATGAAACCACCTTATGCACATAGTTATCATAAGGAATATCAGTCATTAAAGCATCATAAATGTATGCAAACTCTTTATAGCTAGACATTATGCTTGTAAATCTACTTCGATTATTGGTGCATCTCCCCATAAACGTTCCAAGTTATAAAATTGACGCTCGTCCTTATGGAATACATGTGCAACAACGTCACCCATATCTACTAATACCCAACGTGCCGCGTCAAAACCTTCTAAACGTTTTACATCATAACCAGCTTGTCCCGCTTGGTCTGCCATTTCTCTTGCAATTGATTGAACTTGGCGATCAGAATTTGCATGGCAAATTACAAAATAATCCGCAATCAAAGATACACCTTTCATATTTAATACGATAATATCTTCTGCACGTTTGTCATCTGCTGCTTTATAAGCTATTTCTAATAAAGTTGGTTCTGTCATTCAGTCATTTTCCTTTCGCAACCAAAACATTGTAACAATGAATGGAATCCGGATATACCGGTTGATTTTTTTGTATTAAAAATTGAATGGAATGCACTACACAAGCCTTCATTAATAATTCGAGTCCTTGTTCTACATGCTGTCTTAATTCATCGACACCTGGAAATTGGCGATTGGGTTCAATCATATCAGCACAATAAATGATTTTTTCAAGTTTGGACATGTATTTACGACCAGTAGTATGGTAGCAAATTGCATTTAAGACATCTTGATTGGTAACACCAAATTCCTGCTGGGCAACATATGCACCCACTGGAGCGTGCCACAATTCATGATGAAAAGTTAAAAGTGTAGGCTCCATTTGTTGTTCAATAATGGTTTGTTGCAACCAGTCTCGATCAGCAAATTTCACTACATCATGCAAAATAGCAGCAAGTTCGGCTTCTTTTTCATCTACTTCATACATTTTAGCCAATTGAATGGCAGTCTCCATTACACCTAAAGTATGCACAAAACGTTTTTCAGGCATTCTTGTACGTATAGCATTTAACAATTCGTCTTTATTCATACAATTTCTCCTCACGAATATAGGATTGTACATTTTCAGGAATAAGCAAAGTGACATCTTTTCCATCTTTTACACGATTCCTTAACATCGTTGAAGACAAATCAATTAATGGTGCCTCGATTAAAGTGACAGGATATGTCGACTTTTCATCGTAGCCTGTACGACGTACACCAATCAATTGGAACTGTTTCACAAGCTCATCTATCTTGTACCACTGACTTAAATAGGCAATCATATCTGCACCAATCAAAAAACTGAATTGTGTTTGCGGTTCTTGTTTCTGCAATTCAATCATCGTATCGAACGAATAAGACAACCCACCTCGCACTATTTCAATTGGCTCTACTGAAAAATAGGAGAACGGTTCAATCGCAAGTTTCAACATGTGAAGTCGTTGCTCTCCTGTAGCAAGTTGAACTACTTCTTTATGTGGTGGTTTTGCATTTGGCATAAATCGAATTTCATCAAAATCAAGTGCATGATACACTTCATTTGCCATAATTAAATGTCCAATATGTGGCGGATTAAATGTTCCTCCAAAAATGCACACCTTTTTCATCGTCAGCCTTTTGTAGGCAAGACGATTTTTTTGTTATTTTTAGATGGTTTGTATAATACAACCGTTAAACCAATCAATTGAACTAAATATGATTTTGTTTCTTTTGCTAATTGATCTGCGATTTCTTGTTTATCAACTTCACAATTTTGCAAAATGCTGATTTTAATTAATTCACGAGTTTCGATAGCTTCTTCAATATGTTTAATTAAATGTTCATTTACTCCACCTTTACCAACTTGGAAAAGGGCTGATAAATGATGAGCTTCGCTTCGTAAAAAACGTTTTTGTTTACCTGTTAACATGTGGACCTCCTAATAGTTGTTCGACTTGCTCTATAGTTTGCTTCGTATCTGGTTTGCGATTTGTCCACTTATGAAATGACAATGCTCCTTGGTGCACAAACATGCCCACTCCATTTAAACAACGTGCTCCTCGATCTTTTGCTTCAGCTAAAAATGGCGTCAATATTGGATTATACACAATATCTGCAACAATTGCTGAAGATGTTACATTTTTTAGTGACAACGGCATATCAACATTAGATGTTATCATGCCCGCTGGTGTTGTTTGAATGATAATTTGAAAGTCTGCAAGTTCAGTCTCTGCCTGTTCAAGAGATAAAGCACGACCACTTTTCAAATCATCGATCAACCGTTGTGCATTTGAAAAACTGCGGTTTGCACATGCAAGATTCACATATCCTCTTTCTTTTAAAGCGAATGCAATTCCTCTTGCAGCACCACCAGCACCAATAATCAGAATCGGTAGTTCTTGCAGATTCGACCCCATTGCTTCTTCTAAAGAGTTTACAAAACCATTGCCATCTGTATTGTACCCCGTTAATGTGCCATTCTCTTCAACAACTATTGTATTCACAGCGCCCATTATTTCGGCAGAGGAATCGATATGATCTAAAAATGGCAAAATGGCTTCTTTATGCGGAATGGTTACATTCCAGCCACTTGCACCGAGAGATTTTAATGATTCAACTGCATCTGCTAGTTTTTCTTTTTTGACGTGCACTGGAATGTACGTAGCATCAATTGTTAATTCGGAAAACCATTGACTATGCATACTTGGTGACATTGAATGAGAGATTGGATCACCAATTACTGCGTACCATTTTTTCAAAATCAGATGCCTCCTAGATAAGAGATGGACGTATTTGAATTTCCACACCTTTAGGCGCATACGCTGCTATAACCACATTTGGTTGATTGACAGTAATCCATCCTAAACCTGAAAACACAATATCCGTCTTCTCAGCTTTAATTGAAAACTCGTGACGTACTAAAGTTGGGAATTTATCTTTAAATTCAGCAGAAGGTGGTGCTAGCATTCCACCTAAATGTTCTGCATATAAGGTATCCGCATTGTCGAGTTTTGTACGATGGATATTTAATTCATTTGAAATATGAACAGTAAATGATGCTCGCTCACCTTGCATAAAATCAAATCGAGCTAAACCACCTAAAAATAAAGTTTGTCCAGCATTCAACTGGAATATTTTAGGTTTAATTTCATTCTTCGGAGTAATCCATTTGAGTTCAGATGAATCTAAGTAATGCGCCATTTGATGGTGATTAATAATCCCCGGCGTATCATATAATGATTGGTTATCATCTAAAGGAATTTCAATTAAATCAAGTGTGGTTCCTGGGAAGTGAGAAGTTGTAATCACTTCTTTTTCACCTGTCACTTGCTTGATGATACGGTTGATAAATGTTGACTTACCAACGTTTGTACAACCCACTACGTACGCATTCTTTCCTTCTCGAAGGCGATCTATTGCTTCCATTGCTTCAACCATACCTGTGCCTTTATGAGCACTAACTAACATGACTTCGACTGGTTTTAAGCCGAGTTTTTTAGCTTCTTGTTGTAACCATTTGATAACCCGATGTTTCTTAACTGACTTCGGGAGTAAATCTACTTTATTGGCAATAAGTAGAATTGGATTATTCCCAACAAAGCGGTGTAAACCAGGTAACCAGCTACCATTGAAATCAAAAATATCGACGATTTTAACGATTAGTCCTTGTTCATTACCAAGACCATTTAAAATACGTAAGAAATCATCATCTGTTAATGAAACCGGTTGTAATTCATTGTAATTTTTCAATCGGAAACAACGTTGGCAAATCATTTCTTCTTTTTCTAATGTTGAAGGTGGTGCAAATCCAGGTTCTTTTGGATCTAATGTTTGTATTTGAGTACCGCATCCGATACAAGTTGGTATAGTTGTCAAACTTCTTCCTCCCAAGTCACAAATCCTTTTCTTTTTAACGCTTTAAAAATTCGTCGTTCAACCAATCGATTAAATCGGGTGAAAAAACCGTCTGATTTAGCGACAGGTAATACTAAAATGGTATGCAATTTTATCCGATTACCTCCAACAACATCCGTTAATAGTTGATCGCCTATCACGACCACTTCTTCGCGTTTTACATCCATTGTATGCAGTGCTTTAAGAAACGCTTTACCCATTGGTTTACGGGCTCTATATATGAATGGAATTCCGAGTGGATCTGCGAAAGATTTAACTCGTAGTTCATTGTTGTTAGATACAATTGTTACTTGAATCCCTGCATCTTTCATACTTTTGAACCAGATCACCAATTTAGGTGTTGCCTCTGGTCTGTCCCATTCGACAAGTGTATTGTCTAAATCTGTTATGATTCCACGAATCCCTTTTTCGAGCAATCGTTCTGGTGAAATGTCAAATACACTTTTCACAAATTCATTTGGTAAAAATTTTCTATACACCGTGACACACTCCGTTCAACCTTTTTTCTGTAATGATTATAACATACTACCGATTTTCTCACCCACTCGCACTCGACTTCCTGCAATAATAGATGAATCCACGTGAAACGCATTTTTTTCAAACAGTAAAACTACAGTCGAACCAAATGTGAAATAACCTATTTCTTCACCCTTTTTCCAGTCTCGGGATAGGTTTGTCATTTGAATTGAATTGACAAGCATTGCTCCCACACTTACGACAGCGCAAGTTTTTGTATTTGGACATACTAAATGTGTAACTTGACGATAATTCCCACTAATTGGTGTTTTTCCATAAGTTAATCCCGCTTGGTTCACTGGATATGATTTTTCCCCGAGTGTAACTTGTTGTTTGACATGACCATCAACCGGGCTATGAATGCGATGGTAATCGGCAGGACTCAAATAAAACACAATATATGTGCCATCAATATATTTAGAGGCATGCTCAACATTGCCGAGGAGATCAGTTAGAGTATACGATTTTTCTTTCACTAAAAATGTTCCAGTTGACGTTATGGAACCGATAGATTCTACTTTTGCATCTACAGGACTACTGGCAATCATTTCACCCTCGACGATTGGTCGATGTTGAGAATCGATTTTTCGAATAAAAAAATCATGTAATGTTGGAAACGCCTCAATAGATTGTGAAACCTCACCCATTTGTATTCGGTATGTACGTATATATGATGGAATAATTTTGCGACTCACTGGTGATTTAGCAAAACGTTGTATCGCTAGGGAAGACCATTTGCCATTCGTTAATTCAATTAGTGATTGGTACACTCTCTGTTTCACTTAATCCCTCCTGTTCTAAATATGCTCTACCTTTTTTAAGTTGAAAGAAGTATAATGAACTAATACTGTAAACACGAAGGAGTCTCGTCCATTGTTTCTATTTCATCGACTGGATCACACAATTAAAAAAATGAAATCCCAAACAGCCAATATGATCACCATTGGTAATTTATCTTTTGGTGGTGCTTCCATCATGACTACTTTAAATGAATCTTATAGTTACAGTGTTCTGTTTATATTTATTGCAGCTCTGCTCGATCGTTTTGATGGGATGGTTGCTCGTAAATTAGGTCAAGAATCCGAACTTGGTAAACAGCTTGACTCTATGAGTGATATTATCTCATTCGGCGTTGCTCCTGCAATTCTTATTTATATGGTTGATTTATATGAATTTGGAACAGCTGGAATGGTTCTTACGATCATTTATATTGCATGTGGAGCATTTCGCTTAGCGCGCTTTAATATTATGGAATCAGATGGCTACTTTACCGGACTACCTATTACCGCCGCAGGAACCCTACTGACGTTGTCGTATTTTGGATTGTCTGTATTTGCTCCAGTTTTTTATATGTTTCTCCTACCGATTTTAGCCATATTAATGATTAGTACATTCACCTTAAAAAAAGTGTAACGACCGCAAATTGCGGTCGTTTTTTTCATGCATTTAGAACCGCTATCATATAGTGACAAAAGACGACATGGAGGTGCACGCATCATGAGTAGTTTATTGTCTGCTGTCCTACAACTGTGGATAGAAATCCCTGCTGTGCTTGGTTATTTGAAAGGTCAGGCTTTTAGAAAACCCCTCTCACTTGAAGAAGAAGCCATATATGTAGAGCGATGTTTAGCTGGTGATGAAGAAGCGAAACATGAGTTAATTGAACGTAATATGCGTTTGGTCGCACACATCGTCAAAAAATTCCATCCAAAACACGAACAACTCGATGATTACATTTCTATTGGCACAATCGGATTAATGAAAGCTGTAGCTAGCTACACACCTGATAAAAAAACACGCCTCGCTACTTACGCAGCACGTTGCATTGAAAACGAGATTCTCATGCATTTACGTTCACAAAAAAAAGTACAAAAAGATGTATCACTCTACGAACCGATTGGTACCGATAAAGATGGCCATTCACTCCAAATTACAGATCTTCTACAAACCGATGATGATACCGCACAACAAACCCTTGAACAAAAAGAACAAATGGCAAGGCTATATCGACACTTGGACCGGCTAGAAAAACGGGAAATCGAAATTATTGAGCGCAGGTATGGGTTACATCAATTCGAGCCCATGACTCAGAAACAAATTGCTAAGCAATTAAATATTTCAAGAAGCTATGTATCTCGAATTGAAAAGCGTGCTTTAGTTAAGTTATACCAATTGTTTAAACATGAAAAAAACTCTTACGATTCACTGGAAATCGAAAGAGCCTCCAATCAACAGTCTAAATATTTAACTTGAACTCTATAATTTGCTGATAACATGTAAGACGATTTGAGTTGAATGTTCAGCTGCAGTTGGTAAGAATTCATCAAAGCTAATCGATGATTCTTTTCCTGCGATATCTGACAACGCACGGATTACTACAAATGGTACGTCGAATTGGTGACATACTTGCGCTACAGCGGCTGCTTCCATCTCAACTGCCTTCATGTGAGGGAAATGTGTTCGAACGCTCTCAACACGTGCTGGGTCACTCATAAACGAATCCCCTGTTGCAATTAGACCGGATGCAAATTGATGTTGGCCTAGTTCTTCTACTGCCTCTTCTGCAAGTTTACGAAGTTTAGAATCTGACATGAACGCTGCAGGAAGCTGAGGAACTTGTCCCATTTCGTAACCGAATGCTGTTACATCCACGTCGTGATGTCTAACCTCATCAGAAATTACAATTGCTCCTACTTCTAATAAAGAATCAAATCCACCAGCTGAACCTGTGTTAATCACAGCATCTGGTTTGAAGTGATGCAGTAAAATGGCTGTAGACATCGCAGCATTTACTTTCCCAATACCACTTTTCAGTAATACCACTTCATGACCTGCATATGTACCCTCTGTATATTCACTATTTGCGATGACTGAAGTTTGTGGATTTTCAATTGCTAAACGTAATGCTTCAACTTCTTGTTCCATCGCGCCAATAACTGCTATTTTCATTTATGTCCGCCTCTTTTCTGGTTAGAAAACATAAGTTGCACAATCAGCAGTGCAGACCATGTTTTAAAAAACTGATATTCGAATAATTTTTATCCACTTACTGTGGTGGAAAAACACTTCCCTAAAAATAATAAAAGCGGCGCCGAAAGTCAATAGGCGCCGTCTAATGTTTTTAAAGTTTCCATTTTTTCAGGTTTCCAGCCTTCGCCGTCTACCCATTGTAAATACACACGATATTTATCTTCTTTATTTTCTGATGAAACAACACCGATGGATTTTTGAGGATCTCCACCATTTTGAATACGCCATACAATCATTTTATCCGCTGATAAGCCTGTTGTATATGCAATGGCGTTTATTTTTTCCGTCCAATCCACATGCCCTTCACTATAAACAGATGTATGTTCACCACTTTGTTCTGTACCAACTGGTTTCCAAGCGGTATTTACCACTCTTTCAGCAACGATTGGGTCATCTGAAGGTTTTGAAGTAACTGTACCTCCGGTCGTTGCATCTTTTTTAGTAGTTTCCTCTTTAGAAGATTTCTTTTCGGTTTTATCTTCGTCAGATCCAATTTCTTTAGAACTTACATCTTTTGAAGATTCAACTGACTCGGGTACACCTGTTGCTCCTGGTTCATCTTGCGCCTGGCTAACGTCTAACTCGGATTTTTGTGATTTAGCTTGTTCAGCATCATCATTACCGAGGAAAATGAATCCACTAGTAATCACAATTAGGACAATAACGATACCTATAAGTACATTTAATATTTTGTTCGTTCGATTTGGTTTATTTGGTCGATTACTTCTTGAGGTATATCGACGCTGTGTGTTTTCCATTGCGTACTCCCCCTTATATACAGCATGATACCATAAATGGTCATGACAAATTAGACGAACAGATTAAAGAAATGTTTCATTTTAATGAAAGTTTGTGTGAAAAAGGTTTTGAATCCATGTAATCGATGTACATAGAAATTAATGTCTTCCTGGAGAGGATTGCTGTCTATCTCCAGGCGAATGGTCGAAAACTATCCGTGAGTGGTCGGAAACACATGTTGAATGGTCGGAAAGTTAAGTCTCGTATTATACTATGCTTTAAAAGAGCATATCAAGAAAAGTAAAAATGAAAAAAACCACTCCCAGCAATTAGGGAGTGGATTTAAAATTCATATTAATTTATAGACGTAATCTTAACGTCCATTTCGCCGCCTGGTGTTAGCACTTTTACTTGATCTCCGACTGAACGGCCGATTAAGCTTTTTGCAATTGGAGAATCGTTTGAAATTAACCCTTCAATTGGGTCTGCTTCTGCTGATCCTACGATTGTATAAGTTTCTTCTTCGCCATCTGGAACTTCAATAAAAGAAACTGTTTTTCCTAAAGATACGATATCGTTGTCTTGCCCATTTCCTTCGATAATGACCGCATTACGAATCATAGATTCTAAGGTTACAATACGCCCTTCAACGAATGCTTGGTCTTCTTTTGCAGAATCGTACTCAGAGTTCTCCGATAAGTCTCCGAAGCTTCTTGCAACTTTGATACGTTCCACTACTTCTTTACGTTTAACTGTTTTTAAAAAATCTAATTCGTCCGCTAACTTTTGCTTTCCAGCAACGGTCATTGGATATTGTTTTTCAGTTGCCAATTACTTTCACTCCTTCAACTACTTGCTAGCTAGCTCATAAAAATAATATGCCTTGTCGAGTCTGAATATGAGGCATATTATTTAGATAATATTGTCAGTCTTTACACATCATATTACACAATGATATCAGATTCAAGAATTGTTTTAATTTTTGTAACCATCAAATCTATCGCAACTTGGTTTTGTCCACCTTCAGGAATGATAATGTCTGCGTATCGTTTTGTTGGTTCAATAAACTGATTATGCATTGGTCGCACTACTGATAGGTATTGTTCGACTACTGATTCAATGGAACGGCCACGTTCATTGATGTCTCTCATAATGCGTCGAATAATACGCAAATCAGAATCTGTATCAACAAATAATTTGATATCCATTAATTCGCGCAAGCGCTCATCATCTAAAACCAAAATACCTTCTAATATAATAACATCTTGTGGTTCAATTACAATTTTTTCGGACGAACGTGTATGAATTTCGTAATTATATACAGGTTTTTCAATTGCATGTCTGCTCAAAAGTTGATGTATATGTTCTATAAGTAGTTCGTTATCAAATGCATGAGGATGATCATAGTTCGTTGCGAGACGTTCCTCAAATTCCAAATGACTTTGATCTTTATAATAGTAATCCTGTTCGATTACTACAACTGATTTTTCTTTATATACGTCATAAATAGCCTTGGTAACACTCGTTTTCCCTGAACCAGAGCCACCAGCGATACCAATAACAATCGGGCGCTTAAATGTCATCGTACAAGCTCCTTTCTCATCATGTTATTTGGTCGTACTGGGATATCGGATTTGAAACGGACAATTTGCAAAGGATGACGTGCTACATCCAAGTCGTTCCCCTTTTCATCCCATAAATTTGTAATGGTCATGCGGAAATTTTCAATACCAGGTCCAAAAAATTCTACTTCCTGACCTTTTGTAAAATAATTTCGTTGTTGAAGGGTTACCATTTTTGTTTCATAATCATAATCCATCACGAGACCGATAAAGTCAGTGGATGTTTTTCTACCATGGATGCCATACATCTGTTCTTCATATGAAGGTTCTCCTTCAAAGAAAGCGCTAGCTGCGTCACGGTTTGCGCATTTTTCCAATTCTTCTAACCATTCGCGTTTGATGCGGAAGTTTTCTGGATCTGCACAATATTCGTCAATTACTTTTCGGTATACGCTTACCACAGTAGCTACGTAATGAATCGATTTCATTCGCCCTTCGATTTTCAACGAGTCGATACCGAGTTCAATCATACGAGGAATCGATTCAACTAATTTTAAATCTTTCGGACTCATAGCAAATGGTGCGTCTCCATCTGCAAAAAGTGCATCTTGTTCTCCGTCTGTCACTTCATACAAATCGTAATCCCAACGACAAGATTGGCAGCAGCCACCTCGATTTGAGTCACGAGCAGTCATATGATTTGATAATGTGCAGCGGCCACTGTAGGCAATACACATAGCTCCATGAATGAAAGCTTCAATTTCAATATCAACTTTATCTTTCATTTCCTGAATTTCATCGCCACTCGTTTCACGAGCAAGGACGACACGGTGTAATCCTTCATCTTTCCAGTATTGCACCGCTTTCCAGTTCGATAATGATTGTTGTGTACTTAAATGAATTTCAAGTTTCGGTGCGTTACTACGACAGGTTTCGATAATTAATGGATCAGCCACAATAATGCCAGTCACACCAGCCGATTCAATATCCATTAAATATTCTGCTAAACCGTCCATATTTTCATTGTGGGCAAAAATATTGGTTGTCACATAAATTTTTGCATCATAACTGTTTGCAAATTCTACTGCTTCACGCATTTCTGCTATTGAGAAATTCCCTGCATTAGAACGCAATCCAAATTCACGTCCTCCGATAAAGACTGCGTCTGCACCATAATGAACGGCAATTTTAAGTTTCTCTAAGTCTCCTGCAGGAGCGAGGAGTTCTGGCTTTTTAACTATAACGCGTTTGCCATCAATAATTTTACTAAGTCGGTCATGTTGTAGCATTGCCATTTAAATTCTCCCTTCCTTAATACACGGTTTCTTTGAAGAAGAATCCGGTATCAAGTGGGCGAAGTTCCGGTTGCATTTCTTCAATCTCCGTTAATAAATCACTTTTTATTTCATCATATACTGCAGATGATTCCATATAAGCATCAATTGCTTGTCTATAAAGATTCGTTACTTTCGTCACATATTTAGCCTCTTGCAATACTCCATCTATTTTAAAGGAATCAATCCCAGCATCAATTAGCTCGCCTAACTCGTCAATCATACACATATCATTTGGACTGAAAATATGTGTGCCATTTGCATCTTCAAAAATCGGGTATTTATTGTGTCGTTCTTTGTCGTGTAAAAACATGTTTTTCTGACTGGTACGATTCTCAATTTCCATTGCCTTATCTTGGTACAAAAAGTAATTGCCTATTAACGAACGTTTAGATTGAAACATACATGTCATTCCATGTACTTGTACTTCAATAGCAACTTCAGCGTTTTCTTTAATCTCTATTACTTCATCCATGCTTAATTCTCGAGCCAAAACGGCACGATTTGAACCGCGCTTACCCCAATAATTAGCAGTGAACCAATTTGTAGCCGTCATCTCTGTGTTCCAATGAAGCGGAATATCCAGGTTGGCTTCTCTTTTAACCATAACCACTGCTGGATCTCCAAAAGTAATTCCATCCACTTTGAAAGAAGCTAGTTTTTCCATATAGGGACTCAATAAATCGATATGATCGTTATGATAGAGGGCGTTCATTGCCACATATACTTTCTTGTTCGAAGCATGAGCAAGTTTAACTAATTTTTCAATATCAGCTATTGTAAATTCTCCTGCTAAACGTAATCCGAATTGTTGTTCCCCAACTAAAAAAGCATCTGCACCAGCCTCAATTAATTGTTCCATATGGGCCACAGAATGTGGTGTTACCAGTAATTCTGGTTTTTTCATGATTGTCACCTCTTTATACTAATCGTGATTCCATCACCAATTGGTAGGAATGTTGTTTCATATTCTTCATGGTTCATAAGCCACTGTGTAAACTGTTGCAGATTACGGACCATCGTTCGTTTTCTTCTTGGTACTTCTTTAATATCTATTTCTGTAAAACCATGCATGAGCATGTTATCACAATAAATAACACCACCGCTTGGAACGAGTGGTGAGAACTTGTCAAAAAAACGTTGATATTGTCCTTTTGCAGCATCAATAAATAAAGCATCATAGTGATTTAGCTTAAAATTATTCATATCAATTTCAAGTGCATCGCCATGAACTATTTGAATCCTGCCCGTCAATCCAGCTTGGTCCAAATAGGTTGAAGCCAGCTGAAAACGACTTTCATTTTTTTCAATGGTGGTTATAACAGCTTCAGGTAATGTTAATGCCATTCGTATCGCTGAATAACCAATCGCAGAACCAACTTCTAAAATAGATTTCGGTTGTTGCATTCGTAAAAATTGCAAAAGTGATTCAATCGCAACGAGTTCCATTATGGGAATGTGTTGCTCCTTAGCGAATTGTTCCATATTAGAAAGAAAATCTGACCTTTTCTTAATATAAGTAGTGATGTAGGGATGTGAAGTTGTCATGTCCATTTTTACTCCTTTTAATCCACAAAAATTACACCCAATCTTATCATAAAAAAAGAAGGAAAGCGATAGGCTTCCCTTCTGGATCTGACAATGCTGTTTGTTTAACGTAAATATTTTTCGATTTTCTCTAAATGTTCTTCATATTTTTTGGAGAAATGGTTTTTGCCTTTTTTATCAGCCAAGAAGAATAAATAATCAGTGTCTGAAGCATTTAACACCGCATCGATGGATGCTGTTCCCGGATTTGAAATTGGACCTGGTGGTAGTCCTTGGATTTTGTATGTATTATACGGATGGTCAATTTCTAAGTCATCATACAGTACTCGATCCTTATGTTCACCTAGTGCATAAAGAACCGTTGGATCTGTTTGCAAAGGCATGTCCGCTTTCATTCGGTTATTAAAGACACTTGCGATAGTCTCTCGGTCTGTATCTGCAGTCGCTTCTTCTTCAAGTAATGATGCGAAGGTCAGTAACCAATGGACTGATTTTTCTTTTTCTTCAAGTTTTTCCACATATGGTGTAATCGATTTAGATGTTGTTTTTAACATTTCATCAACAATAGATTCCAAAGTAGGATTTTCTTCATAATAAGAATAAGTTGCTGGGAATAAGTATCCTTCTAAGTCATGACGCAAACTTTTCCCTTTAATCTCATCAGTTAATAGATCAGGATATTTAACTATCATTTCATCGATAAATTCTTGGTTTGTTACAAGATCCATAAATTCTTTTGCACTATACGACGTTTTTTCTTCCACTCGTACCGAAATTTCTTCAAGAGTTCGTCCCTCAGGAATTGTCATGCTAAAGATTGGTTCTCGGTAGACTTTTCCGGTTTTTAAACTTTGCATTATCTCATCAAGTGTCATAGATTTAGCTAAATCATATTTACCAGCTTGGAAATCTGATTCATTATTAAACTTCGCATAATACTTGAAGACACGAGCATCTTTAATGATTCCATTTTTCTCAAGTAACGTTGCTATCGAATCGAGATTCGACCCAATTTCGACATTTACAGGAATGGTGTCTTCTGCATTTTTGTCGACTGGTTGCAATGCGCTTTTGACATATGTGTATCCGCTGTAGCCGGCAATTCCTCCAACTATTAATACAATTAGTACAATCACAAGGACGATACGTCTAACGATTTTAACCTCTTTTTTCTTTTCTTTCATTCGATTAAACATAATGTCTTTCTTTGATTCTTTTTCCATGGGTTACCCCCTTCTATCTGACATTTATTATACAAGATTTTTACAAAAAAGAAAAAGGCGGAATGATTTGTCATCATTCCGCCTTATTTTAGGTTAAGATTATTTTTCTTCTTCTTCTTCTTCTTCTTCTTCTAAGAATGTGTTTAACATTTCTTCGATCATTGCCCACTCTTCGTCAGACTCGATCGGCATAAGTTCACCGTCGTTACCGTCTTCAGATGGAGTAAAAGCAGAAGCATGAATTTCAATTTCTTCGTTTTCATCTTCTTCAGCACCTATTGGATAATAAAGTACATAAGATTTGCTGAATTCTTCTGATTCAAAAGTAAATAGTATCTCGCATAATTGTTCAGTACCGTTATCATCAACTACTGTAATGTTTTGTTGTCCGTGGTCCATGTTCGATCACCTCTTAATAGATTGACTATCTAAATAGCCTTGTAAAATCATCATTGCAGCCATTTTATCAATGACTTCTTTTCGTTTTTTTCGACTGACATCTGCACTAATGAGCATTTTTTCCGCAGCCGATGTAGTTAAACGTTCGTCCCAAAGAACTACTGGTTTGTCGAATGTTTGACGTAACAATTCCGCATAGCGTTCTGATGCTTCAGCACGCGGGCCAATCGAATTGTTCATGTTCTTTGGATATCCAACTACAAAAGACGATACTTCATGCAATTTCATAAGTTCAGCAATTCGTTCGATGCCAAATATTTCATTTGCTTCGTCAATTTTGATAGTCTCAATCCCTTGGGCTGTCCAACCGAAAGCATCGCTAATTGCAACACCTACTGTTTTCGTCCCAACATCTAATCCCATTACTCTCATACACTATGCCTCGTTATTCTTCTTGATGTAAAACTTAACAAGTTCTTCCAGGATTTCATCCCGCTCAAGCTTTCGGATTAAATTTCTTGCATCCTGATGGCGAGGAATATATGCCGGATCACCCGAAAGTAAGTAACCGACTATTTGATTGATTGGGTTATACCCTTTCTCTTCAAGCGCCGAATGGACATGAAGCATGACTTGCTTTACTTCTTGTTCCATAGACTCTTCCGGAAAATTAAACTTCATCGTTTTATCAAATGAATTCATGATCAGCACCACGCTTTCGGAGTTAAATCTAATTGTCTTGTACAAGCATATTTATAATACTTGTTAAGTATAACCGATTTCAACTATTAATTAAACGGATTCGACATAATCATACACAGAATGTAACGCAGCTTCAAGTTTCGACGAATCTTTTGCACCAGCCATAGCCATATCTGGACGACCGCCGCCTTTACCATCACATTGTTCAGCAACATGTTTTACAATATTTCCTGCATGATATTTTCCACCACTTAAGTCATTTGTTACACCAGCAATCAACATGACTTTTTCGCCTTCAGATGAACCTAATACTATGACAGATTCAGTCATCTTAGATTTCAAGTCGTCCATCATTTGACGAAGTTGGTTATTATCTTTTACTTGTACGCGTGCTGCCAAAACGGTTACACCATCAATTTGTTGTGCCTGTTCTAAAATAGAAGAAGCTTGGCTATTAGCAATTTTTGCTGATAGTGATTCGTTTTCACGCTGAACTTGACGAAGTTCTTGTTGCAATCCTTGAACGCGAGCAACCAATTCTTTTGGATTAGCTTTTAAAGTTGCTGAAGCCTCTTCTAATACACCTTCTACTTCTTTAACAAGTTGATAAGCAGCTTTACCAGTTACTGCTTCAATTCGACGAGTTCCAGCACCAATCCCGCTTTCACTTACGAGTTTAAAGAATCCAATTTGTGAAGTATTCGTTACGTGACACCCTCCACAAAGTTCAAGTGAATACTGATCGATAGAAACAACACGTACAATTTTCCCATACTTTTCGCCAAATAGTGCCATGGCGCCCATTTGTTTTGCTTCATCAATTCCGTGGAATCCAGTAACTACTTGAATGTCTTCCCAAATTTTCTCATTTACTTGTTTTTCGATTGTCATAAGTTCTTCTTTAGTCACTTGACCAAAATGTGAGAAGTCAAATCGCAAACGGTCTGGACCGACATACGAACCAGCTTGGTTTACATGAGTTCCTAACACGTCTTTTAATGCTTGATGCAATAAATGTGTAGCAGTATGATTTTTCACTGTTGATTTGCGTAATATTTGATCCACATTTGCCGTTACTTCTGCACCAGCGGTCATTTCTCCAGACTCAATAATAATCGTATGAAGATTTTGGCCATTCGGAGCTTTTTGAACATCTTTGACAAATGCTTTGAATAAGTCGTTTTCAATGCAACCGTGATCAGCAATTTGACCACCACTCTCAGCATAGAAAGGTGTTTGATCTAGGATAACTTTAACTTCATCGCCTTCTTGTGCTTGTTCCACAAGCTCTCCGTCTTTTACGATGACTAAAACTTTAGCAGTACTTACGATTGTGTCGTAGCCGATAAAAGTACTTGTTTCTTTAATATTACCTAGCACTTCAGACTGTACTTGCATAGAGTCTACATCTTTACGTGCAGATCTAGCACGAGTTCGTTGTGCTTCAAGCGAATTCTTAAAACCTTCATGATCAACTGTCATTCCTGCTTCTTCTGCATATTCTTCAGTTAACTCTACCGGGAAACCATACGTATCGTATAAACGGAATGCGTCGCTTCCTGGAATTACAGTTAAGCCTGCAGCTTGTTGTGTTGAAATGACATTTGATAATATCCCAAGACCATCTTGTAAAGTTTCATGGAAACGCTCTTCTTCATTTTTAATAACACGCATAATAAATTCTTGTTTCGCACTAACTTCTGGGTAAAAGTCTTTCATTATTTCCCCAATAATCGGCACTAAAGTGTACATAAATGGACGATCAATCCCTAAATTTTTACCAAAACGAACAGCACGACGTAATAAACGACGCAACACGTATCCTCGACCTTCATTGGAAGGAAGTGCTCCGTCTCCTATAGCAAAAGCAACAGTGCGCGTATGATCTGCGATGATTTTAAACGCAAGGTCATCCTCACTACCGTTACCATATTCTTTACCAGAGACTTCTTGTGTTTGGTTGATAATTGGCATAAATAAATCTGTATCAAAGTTCGTAGGTACGTTTTGTACGACGCATGTCATACGTTCAAGACCCATTCCCGTATCAATATTTTGCTTAGGAAGTGGCGTATATGTGTGATCCGGATTGTGGTTGAATTCAGAGAACACTAAGTTCCAAATTTCTAAATAGCGGTCATTTTCTCCACCTGCATACATTTCAGGATCCGTTATGTCATTGCCATAACTCTCGCCTCGATCATAGAAAATTTCCGAGTTTGGACCACTTGGACCTTCGCCAATGTCCCAGAAGTTCCCTTCCAAACGAATAATACGTTCTTCAGGAATCCCTATTTCATCTCGCCAAATTGCATACGCTTCTTCGTCTTCAGGATGGACTGTTATAGATAATAGTTCTGGATCAAAAGCCATCCATTTTTTGTCGGTTAAAAATTCCCACGCCCAATGAATTGCTTCTTTTTTGAAGTATTCGCCAATCGAAAAGTTTCCTAACATCTCAAAAAACGTATGATGACGAGCAGTTTTCCCTACATTTTCAATGTCATTTGTACGAATAGATTTTTGAGCATTCGTGATCCGTGGATTTTCAGGAATCACGCGCCCATCGAAATATTTTTTTAATGTTGCGACTCCACTATTGATCCAAAGCAAAGAATTATCGTTAATCGGTACAAGCGGCGCACTTGGTTCAAGTGCATGTCCTTTTTCAATAAAGAAGTCTAAATACATTCGTCGAATTTGTGCTGCTGTTTTCATAAATAATTCCTCCTTAAGTTAGAAAAGCGTAAAGCGTTCGTTTAGTTCGACACCATCGCTTGAAACTAAACATAAATTATCTTTAAAGAAAGATAATTTTTTACAGAAAAAGCCCTCATCCCTAAAAAAGGGACGAAGGCTTCAATTCGCGGTACCACCCTAGTTACAGCAGAAGTTCTCTGCTGTCTCTCGATTATGCCTTAACGCGGCTTACGGCAGTGATTAGTTGCACTCAAGAGTAGCTTTCCATCCATAAACTTGAAGGTTCTTTCAGCCAAGGAACCTTTTTCTTGTACAAGCTTCAAAGATGTACTTTCTCTATCAACGTTTTCATTCATTTGTTTAGAAGTATAAAAAATAATTGCCTGTGTGTCAATTCTCTTTTGTTAAGAATATGAAATTACTCGGTTTTCTTTCGTTATTCCAACAAAACTATTTATTTAACTCTTTAAGGATAAACTCCAAAGGTTTTTCTGCCATCGAAAACAACCTCAAACTGAAATCTTCGAATGCTAAGTTGGTTGTTACCGGGTTAGGGAAAATAACACATTTCAAACCTGCCGCACGAGCTGCCTTTAACCCGTTCAATGAGTCTTCAAAAGCAACTGCCTCTTCCGGTTGCACACCTAACGCTTTAATGGCTTGCAGGTATAGTTCTGGATCTGGCTTAACAGTCGTTACATCGTCCCTTGTTTTGATAACCTCAAAATAAGGAAGGATGTGAAGTTGCATCAAGAATTTTTCTACCCAATTCCTTTTTGAACTAGAAGCCAAACCTATTTTAATACCCGCTTCTTTGGCTGTGATTAAATAATCTAACACACCCTCTCTTAAAATAGGCTGACCAATCTTTTCGTGAAATAGTTTCGATGCCAATTCTTTAATCTCAGAAATAGTTGAAGACTCTTTTATATTGTCCAAAATATATTTATCCAATACCGCATCATCTGTGCCAATAACTAACGCAAATTGTTCAATGGTCAAGTCCACTTCAAATTGGTACAAGGCTTCCCTAAACGCTTCGTACCACACAGTCTCTGTATCAATAATTAGTCCATCAAAATCGAAAATAACTGCTTTTATCATAGTAGACCCCTTTCATTTCCTTTATCGACCAAAATCTATAAAATAAAAACACACGTTTGAATACATGACATGTAAATAAACGTGTGTTTTTGTCCAATCTATTCATTTAGCGATTTCTTCTAAAAAATCATAAGGTGTTGTTCCATTCATGCCTACCAACGGGTGAATGTTCAAATGATTGCTAGCAGTCAACGACACTGGCCCTTCATCTTCATTCGCTTTTTCATCCTCAACAATTGGTTCCGTTACAGGCACATTTTCTTCACTTAATCGTTCTTTTAGTGAGGTTAATCGAGCTAAATCGTCATTGCGTTCAATTCCGAATTTAAAGACATCTGCGTCACCACAAAGAATCAAGAAATTCTTCGCACGTGTAATTCCTGTGTACAACAAATTACGTCGCAGCATTTTCATGTAACTGCGGACGACTGGCATGATAACAATAGGGAATTCGCTCCCTTGTGATTTATGAATCGAGCAACAATAGGCAAGCGTTAGTTGTCCAAGATCATTGCGCTGGTAGGTCACTTCTATGCCTTCGAAAGAAACTATCATCAAGTCTTGTTTTTCAACATTTTCATTCGCTTTAGAAATGCTAATCACTTCACCCATATCTCCGTTATACACTTGGCTTTCCGGTTGGTTCACAAGTTGCAACACTTTATCGTTAATCCGATAAGTAGTTTCGCCAAACACTAATTCTTTGCGCTTCTTTGTGTCATTTGGGTTGACCATCTGTTGTATCATTTTATTTAATGCATCAATACCTGCAGGACCTTTATACATCGGTGCCAGTACTTGCAATTCTTTAATCGTGTGACCTTTTGCTAAAGCACTTTTAATTACTTGTTCTACGACTTTCGCTATTTGGTCCGGTCCCGCTTGTATAAAGGAGCGATCTGATGTTTTAGCGGTAATATTGTGAGGTAATTGTCCCTTTTTCATTTGATGCGCTAGTTCAATAATCGACGAACCTGCAGATTGTCTATAAATATCCGTCAGTTCAACTGTTGGAATGCGTTTAGACGCAAGTAGATCCTTCAATACTTGACCTGGTCCAACTGGTGGCAACTGATCTTGGTCGCCAACAAAAATAACTTGAGCACCTTCAGGAATGGCTTTTAATAATTGATGTGCTAGCCATGTATCGACCATCGACATTTCATCAATAATGATCAATTTGCCCTTAATATCTCTTTCAGATTCTTCTTCTTTTTCCTGCCCAGTAAAGCCTAGTAACCGGTGTATTGTCATGGATGGCAGACCTGTCGATTCATTTAGGCGCTTGGCAGCACGACCAGTTGGTGCCGCTAAAATAATTGGAAAAGGTTCTTGCTTTTTCGCATAGTCTTTTGGGTCGAGTGTTAAGCCGTGTAATTCCGCGTATACTTCAACCAGGCCACGAACAACCGTCGTCTTCCCTGTACCTGGACCTCCTGTTAATAACATAACGGAAGCATTCATACCAAGTTCTATAGCAGCAATTTGTGTTTCTGCATAGGTAACGCCAAGACGTTCTTCCGCATCACCCAAAGCTTTTCTTATTTCAGAAGTCGGGAAACCCGTTCTTTCTTGTTGTTCAGTTAGTAATGTTTCAAGTTTTGAGGCGATTCCTACCTCTGAATAATACAAGGAAGGTAAGTAGAAACGAGACATTTCACCCGCCAATTTCCCTTCTTCAACTAGTTCCATACACGCTGTCGAAATCGCGTCAAAAGGGACTTCTTCAAATTGACTAGACTCGAGCAATTGCTTGACGTTCGGCAAAATATGTTCTGCATGGAGGTACACATGCCCGTCACTAAGAGATGCTGCATTTAATAAATGGAAAATCGCCGCTTTGATACGATCAGGATGTTTACCAGTAAGACCTAATTTCGAACCTAGTTCGTCCGCCCTGTGAAACCCAACACCTTCAACATCTTCAATAAGACGGAAAGGATTTTTCATTAACACGTCAATCGTTTCTTCACGATAAGTTTGGTAAATTCGCATAGCGAGCTGTGGTCCGAAACCCCATCCATTCAATTGAATCATGACACGCTCTAAGCCAAGATTTTGTTCAAGAGTATAGCGAATCGTCTCTTTCTTTTCTTTGGCAAGCCGTGGAACTACATCAAGTGCTTCAGGGTCATCTAAAATGAGTCGAATTGCATCTTTGCCAAGTTTCTTCACAATGGTTTCAGCCGTTTTCCGACCAATTCCATGGAATAGATCACTCGATAAATAATGGATAATTCCTTGTTCAGTTTCAGGAACGTCTTTTGCAAACGTTTCCACTTGAAATTGTGTTCCATACTTCGGATGTTGCTTTATTTGTCCTGTAAAACGATAGCTATCTTCATTCATTAATTGAGGGAAATAACCTGTTACGATTATTTCTTTGTCTTCATAGGTTGAATTTGTCTCATCGATTTTGAGTTTGACAATGGAGAATAAGTTAGTGGAGTTATGAAAAATGGTGACGACAGGTTTGCCTTTAATAAACATCTCTTCTTTTTGAAATAAATCGATTTGATTTGGCAAAACTGTCGCCTCCTGGAATAATTATTTTCTTAATGCAATCATGTCATGTACATAACGAGCCTGATCGAAGTTTGGTTGCAAAGTGAATGCTTGTTTTAAATGATACAGAGCATCATCCGTGCGGTCTGTTGAAACCGCATATAACACTCCTAGATTATAATGTGCATCTGCATTGTTTAAATCTTCAAGAATTACATACATAAATTCAGGTTCTGCTTCTTTGAACATTTCTAAAGCTGCTAAACCAATGCCGTAAGATAAGCGGATCTGCACGTCAGTTGGATCGAGTTCAGCTGCTCTCTGTAAATATGGAAGTGCAAGTTTTGGATTTTCTAACCGTTCAAAACATTTACCTAACATGAAATAAGCATCCGCACCCTGAATTTCAAACTTAATTGATTTTTCATAGAGCTTTGCTGCCTCTTCATAACGTTCCTGCTCGTAATACAAATTGGCAAGTCCATAAAACGCTGTAGCTGCCGTCGGGTCAAGTGTAATCGCCTTTTGGAAAAAACGCTCCGCTCGTTCAGTTTCATTCATTCGAGCTAACAAATTTCCAAAGTTAATATAACCTAATGGATTATTTGGTTCTTCTTCAATGGAGTTATTAAAATGCACCACTGCTTGTTCATAATCCTTATTTTGAATGGCTGCAATGCCAAGTTCTAGTTCATTCATCGTCTCACTCCTCGTCCATCAACCTACATAGGTTAATTTTTTCCCGTTTTTCATAACCTCATCAATTGTACCGCCACCTAAACAAATTTCACCATCATATAAAACAACAGCTTGACCAGGCGTGATAGCACGGACCGGTTCTGCAAATGTAATAATGGCTCCTTTATCAGGAGTTAACTCAACTTCTACTTTAACGTCTTCTTGACGGTATCTGAATTTGGCAGTGCATGAGAATGTTTTGTTTTTAGGTTCACTCGTTGTAAAACTCATATTCACCGCAGTTAATTGATCAGAAAATAACGCTTCATGGTGTATATTTTGACCAACAAGCAATTCATTTGTTTGCAGATTTTTCCCTAGAACAAACCAAGGGTCCCCTGCTCCGCCAATGCCTAAACCTTGACGTTGACCGATTGTGTAATACATTAATCCGTCATGTCGGCCCATTTTCACGCCATCCATTGTCACCATTTCACCAGGTTGAGCCGGCAAATATTGGCTTAAAAATTCTTTGAAATTACGTTCGCCGATAAAGCAGATTCCTGTTGAATCTTTTTTAGTTGCCGTAGCAAGTCCAGCTTCTGCAGCAATTTCACGTACCAATTTCTTTTCGAGATGTCCAATTGGGAACATAACTTTTGATAATTGGTCTTGAGATAATTGATTTAAAAAGTACGTTTGATCTTTGTTATTATCATGTCCACGAAGAAGTTGAGTTTCCCCATCTACTTCTTTTACTTGGGCATAATGTCCAGTCGCTAAATAATCAGCACCTAGACTAACAGCATGTTCTAAGAACGCTTTAAACTTGATCTCTTTATTGCACATCACATCTGGATTTGGCGTTCTGCCTGCTTTATATTCTTCTAAAAAGTAAGAGAACACTTTATCCCAATATTGTTTTTCAAAGTTAACCGAATAATATGGAATCCCGATTTGATTACATACTTTTATAACATCATCATAATCTTCAGTAGCTGTACAAACACCATTTTCATCTGTGTCGTCCCAGTTTTTCATAAAGATTCCGATTACATCATACCCTTGTTGTTTCAGTAAATGAGCTGCAACGGACGAATCAACGCCGCCCGACATGCCAACAACGACACGTGTATTTGCAGGATCTTTTAGTTGTTGCATGATTCTCACCTTTTCTATAATATTATTTTGTTCAAAAGGAGCATCAAAAGAGCCAGTTTTGGAACTCAGGTTAAGAACGCCACACCGTACCCTTACGATTACTCGTCGTAAAATTCCTTTTGTGGCAACACCTGAGTGACCTGCTTTGTGCAGGCCCCGATGTGCTATTTTGATTGACTTTTGAACATTCATTTCTATTTTACAAGTCGTTTGACTACATTAGCTGTTATAGTTGCTGCTTCTTTTATTTCCGCGTCCGTTACTCCATACCCGAAGCTAAAGCGAATTGAGTTACGAAGTTCACTTGCTTTTTCGCCGTACATCGCAACTAGAACGTGAGAAGGATTTATTGAACCTGCAGTGCATGCTGAACCACTCGATACACTTAATCCCGCCATGTCTAGATTAACGAGTAATGATTCGACATCTGTACCAGCAAAGCTCACATTCAAGATATGCGGGAGTGTAAACTGTTCTTCGCCATTTACTTTGAAATCAATTTCAGCTTGTTGCCAAATTGAAACCATCTCTTTTTTGAATTGGCTATACTGATCGCGTTTTTCTTCCATTGTTTGTTGTGCGATAGTGACGGCTTCTGCGAAAGCCAAAATTCCTGGAACATTTTCTGTCCCCGCTCGACGTTTTCGTTCTTGTTGCCCGCCAAAGAATTGTGGGGATAACTTCGTTCCTTTCCGATGGTACAAGAAGCCAATTCCTTTAGGTCCATTAATTTTATGTGATGAAACAGATAAAAGATCGACCTTTAAATCATCTACTGAAACTGGTAATAATCCGTATGCTTGAACAGCGTCTGTATGGAAAGTTGCCTTATGGTCGTTTAATAACTCCCCAATTTCTTGAATCGGTTGTATGGTACCCACTTCGTTATTACCAAGCATTATGGTAACTAATATTGTATCGTCACGTAGAGCTTGTTTAACATCCTCGACAGTTAGTCGTCCCTGCGAGTTAACAGGCAAGTAGGTGACTTCAAATCCTTCTTTTTCAAGCTTTTCACATGCCGTTAGAACTGCATGATGCTCGATTTGAGAAGTAATAATATGTGAACCTTCAGTTTTTCTGGCATAAGCAGTACCGAAAATCGCAAAGTTATCTGCTTCCGTTCCTCCACTCGTCAAAATAATATCTTGATCTTTTGCACCGATGCTACTAGCAAATTGTTGTCGCGCAATGTCTAATTGCTTCCGCGCTTCACGACCAGTCGCATGAATACTCGATGGATTGCCATACGTTTGCTCCATCGCTTCCATCATTTTTGTAATTACTTGTGGATGTATGGGTGAAGTAGCTGCGTGGTCTAAATAGATTCTATTCATGTCGAACTCCTTTATAAATTATTCAAAAAGTCTCCGTCTAGGTTTTGCAAAGGTTAAAAGCAGGAATAGGTTATCAGTAATTCATAAGATTGACATTTTTAATAAGCACATATTCCTGTTGTTTCCTCGCCTTTTTGAACAAACATTTATATATAGTACATGTATCCGTCATCTGAAGGCGATTCACTGTACTTAGCTAAATCTTCAATTGTCGTTGTATCTAATACCGTTTTCACTGCATCTCGAATGCGTGACCACAATTCTCGTTGCGGAGGCGCTTCGTTTTCAATACCTTCTACAGGTTGAATCGGTCCTTCTAAAACACGAATAACATCCCCCGCAGAAATTAAATGTGGGGGTTTTGAAAGCTTATATCCACCATGTGCACCTCTGACACTTTTTACAAGTCCAGAATTACGCAGTGGAGATACTAATTGTTCTAAATACGCCTCGGATAACTCATTTTCTGAAGCTATTTTACGGAGTGGCACTGGTCCTTCTCCAAACTGTTTGGCCAGTTCGATCATTATCGTTAAACCATAGCGACCTTTTGTCGATATTTTCAAGTTATTCACCTCTATAAATCCTCTGAATTCATTTACATAGTATAGCACATTTCCGACCAATCGCCTTTGAAATGACTTTTCACTAGTGACCACGTATAATAGAGAACAAATGTACGAATTTAGGAGGTGCATCGATTGCAAAATGAACCACTTGCTTATCGTATGAGACCACACAAAATAGAAGAAATTGCAGGTCAACAAGACATTATTGGTAAACACACACCCTTATATAAAATGATTATAAATGGACATGTTCCATCCATGTTGTTATATGGAGAACCAGGAATTGGCAAGACATCTCTTGCTTATGCAATCGCCGGAACTAGCAATATACCATTCATTGCACTCAATGCAACTCGCTCAGGGAAAAAAGATATCGAAGATGTAGTTAATGAATCACGCGTGACTGGAAAAGTGTTACTGTTTCTGGATGAAATCCACCGTTTTAATAAACTACAACAAGACACCCTGCTTCCTCATGTTGAAAATGGTTCAATTGTGTTAATTGGAGCTACAACCGAAAATCCTTTTCACGATGTTAATCCGGCAATTCGTTCACGTTGCGGTGAAATTAAACAACTTAAACGTTTAACGGATGAAGATCTTTTGACTCTTATTCAACGTGCATTAAGTGACGAAAAACGAGGACTAGGGCGACAAAAAATTGAAATTTCACAACCGCAACAATTGAAAATTGCTGGAGCCGCAAATGGAGATGCGAGAAAGGCATTAACCATATTGGAATCTGTTGTTTCCGCTTCAGATGAAGAAGATGGAGTCACCATAGTTGAAGATGCATTACTGCAAAACTTGGTTGACCGGATCGGGGTCTTCGGCGACAAAAAAGGCTCGCATTTCTACAATTTATTATCCGCTTTACAAAAGTCAGTACGAGGTAGTGATGTGAATGCAGCGATGTATTATTTAGCACATCTACTTGAAAATGGTGATCTAGTAGCGGTATCAAGAAGATTACTGGTAATGGCATACGAAGATATCGGTATTGCCAATCCATCTGTGGGTCCTCATGTTCTCGCAAGTATACAGGCCGCAGAAAGATTGGGATTGCCTGAAGCTCGTATTCCTTTAGCAAATGCCGTTGTGGAGATGTGTTTATCGGAAAAATCAAACTCAGCTTATAAAGCGATAGATGCCGCTATAGCTTCTATTCATGCTGGAAAAGTTGGTGATATTCCAAGTCATTTAAAAGATACACATTATGCTGGAGCTGCCGCTCTTGGACACGGAGGATATAAGTATCCGCACAATACCCCAATTGGCTCGTTCGGAGGTTGGGTCAATCAAACATACTTGCCAGATAACTTAGTTGGAACGAAATATTATGATCCCGTTTTAGCTGGCGAAGAGAAAAAACTTGCTGGGATTTATCAGAAATTAGAGAGCTTTAAACAGAAGAAGAAGTAAATCGCTGAAGGTAGCGATTTACTTCTTTTTTGGGGGTTTTGTTAAAGAATTCTGTTGATATTGATTTGCGTCTTGCATACCGCATGAGCGTGAAACGTGAGACCAACAAGTATGTGGTTTGCATACTTGTTGGCTCATGCGGAGCGTGTGCTAGCGCAAATGTACGATAGACGACAGCATCGTTTAATAGACCCATTATTTTCAAAACATCTTAATAACATTCAATTTAAGAAATAACACTACATCTATGAACCGAAACCTTGATTCCATTCACTGAGGATGACAGGTTTTCAGTTCGCTTCTGACGCTTTACCTGCTGCACAATAATCTAGAGAATAAAGAGGATGGGCTTGTGACTGCGTCACTCGCCCATCCCCTTTTTGTAGATCATCCTGCGGCGGGTGTGCATCCCTCGCTCCCTTGCAACCTGGAAGCACACAGTAATTTTGGTTTGGTTTACTACAGAATAGAAGGTTTCTTTAAGTAGATGTTCGGCCGAAGATACTATTTCGACCTCTTTCTGCTTTTTATATTTTGGTAAAGTTTAAGAATGCCGTCTATATTAAAAAGAAACAAAAAAGTACATATGCGCCTTGCATGCCGGAAGAGCGTGAAGCTTGAGACCCACAAGTATGTGGTTTCCTTACTTTTGGCTCATGCGGAACGTGTGCTAGCGCAAATGTACGATAAACGACAGGATAGTTTAACAGAGCCTTTTGTTTAATCAAGTGAGTGCGGAATTAGGAGGAAATTGGATAGTTGCGACGATAATCGTAGAAGTTGCGAAGATAAACTCAAAAGTTGTGATAATAATCACTAAAGTTGCTACGAAAACCACTAAAGTTGCGATAATAATCACTAAAGTTGCGACAATCCACTAAAATCTCATCCATTATTTGTAAAAAAACAAAAAAGACGACCATTTCAGGCCGCCTTCCATTCGTTATTTATTTACGAACGCGTTTCACTGGAATTTCTCTTGTAATATCATTAATGACCCAGCTAGCTGCTACTAATCCAGCTACAGAAGGAACAAATGCATTGGATGATGGTGGCATTTTCGCTTTACGAATTTTAGCATCTGGTTTTCCAACCGTCTCTACTACATCTTCTCTAACAATGATTGGGCTTTCATCAGAAAAGACAACGGGAATCCCTTTGTAAATGCCTTCTTTACGTAATTTTGAGCGAATGACTTTTGCTAATGGATCTGTGTGGGTTTTAGAAATATCTGCAATTTTAAATCGAGTAGGATCCGTCTTGTTTGCTGCACCCATACATGAAATAATTTTCACTCCACGCGTTAAACATTCTTTCATTAAATGTATTTTATAAATAATCGTGTCAGAGGCATCGATTACATAATCAATATTGTGGCTGAAGAACTCTTCAAATGTTTCTTCAGTGTAAAACATATGTAAATCGTGTACTTCACACTGAGGATTAATATCTAAAATTCGTTCTTTCATAACTTCAGATTTCGAGCGTCCCACGGTTGATGTGTACGCAACCAATTGACGATTAATATTGGTTATATCTACATTGTCTTTATCAACCAAGATGATTTTTCCAACACCGCTTCTTGCACATGCTTCTGCCGCGAAAGAACCAACGCCACCTATTCCTAAAATGGCTACTGTTGTGTTTTTTAGAAGATCAACACCTTCTGAGCCTATTGCTAATTCATTTCGGGAAAACTGATGTAACATGTTTTGTCCTCACAATCTATATCGTTTTAGTAGGGATTATCCTCAATAAAAACCCCCTAGCTTGAAGAAAGCTAGAGGGATTATACATAATGTAGGACGAATCCCAATCGTGCCGTCATTATGAAGCGTATCGTTTTGAACCCGCACACAGCAGGTGGGTATCCACTTTATAACTTAAAACGTCCCCTGGGGGCATGTTTGCCATTACAAAAGGAGGATTCCCTACGATAAATAAGTTCGGTCAAAATCGATGTGGCAATTAACGAACACATCAGGATTCGTGTTACCTGTATAATATCATATCCATATTTCAAATACAACCATATTTTACAATTAAATTTAACTTTTCTGAATACTTATTTTTAATGACAAATTATTTAATTGTTCTTCTGAAACAGCACTTGGTGCCTTCGTTAAAATGTCACTTGCACTCGCTGTTTTCGGGAATGCAATCGTGTCTCGTAGATTCGTGAGGCCAGCTAATAACATAACGATACGGTCAAGACCGAAGGCAATACCACCATGAGGAGGGGTTCCATATTCAAACGCCTCGAGCAAGAAACCAAATTGAGCATTTGCTTCTTCTTTTGAAAACCCAAGAATGCTAAACATTTTTTCTTGAATATCGCGCGAATAAATACGTATTGATCCACCACCAAGTTCATAGCCATTTAACACTAAATCATATGCTTGAGCGCGTACTTCTGCAGGATTAGTATCCATTAACTCAATGTCTTCTACAAACGGCATTGTAAATGGATGGTGAGCAGCATAGTACCGTCCCTCTTTTTCGTCATATTCAAATAACGGCCAGTCTATAATCCATAGGAATGCATTTTTACTTTCATCGATTAATTGGAGGTCTTTTCCTAATTTCGAACGAAGAGCGCCCAATGAATCAGCTACAACTGATTTTTTGTCGGCAACAAATAATAATAAGTCCCCTGGTTCTGCTTGAAGTGTTTGAGCTAATTTCTCCCCTACTTCACCCTCAAAGAATTTCGCGATTGGTCCTTTTAATCCTTCTGCATCCACTTTAAGCCAAGCAAGGCCTTTGGCACCATGTCTTCCTGCAAATTCTCCTAAAGCATCGATGTCTTTACGTGAATAATTGTCAGCTTTGCCTTTAACATTGATTGCTTTTACTTGTCCTCCACTTTCAACTGCTCCAGCAAAGACTTTGAATGAAGATTGCTCGACAAGTGAAGAAACATCTTGTAACTCTAAGCCAAATCTAACATCCGGTTTGTCAGAACCAAAACGATCCATGGCTTCTGTGTATTTCATACGTTGGAATGGCGTTTCAACGTCAATTCCTTTAACATCTTTTACTAATTTTTTCATCATGCGTTCGTTCATTTCTAAAATATCTTCCATTGACATGAAACTCATTTCCATATCAATTTGTGTGAACTCTGGTTGACGGTCTGCTCGCAAATCTTCATCACGGAAACAGCGAGCAATTTGGTAATACTTTTCAAATCCAGACACCATCAACATTTGTTTAAATAATTGAGGAGATTGTGGCAAAGCGTAAAATTCACCGTTATGCACACGACTAGGAACTAAGTAATCTCGTGCTCCTTCTGGTGTTGATTTTGTTAAAATAGGTGTTTCAACTTCTATAAATGTTTCTTCATCTAAAAATCGACGAATCGATTTTGATACTTCAGAACGCATTTTGAGAATGTCATACATAACTGGACGACGAAGATCTAAATAGCGGTATTTTAATCGTAAGTCTTCATTAACATCGTTCTGGTTCTCTATCGCAAATGGTGGATTTTTTGCTTCATTAATAATCGTCACTTGTGTAGCTTGCACTTCAATTCGTCCAGTTTTCATGTTTGGATTCATTTGTGCTTCATTACGAGCAACCACTTCACCTGTTACTTCAACAACATACTCATTTCGTAAGGCATCACCAACTGCTAATGCTTCAGCTGAAATGGCAGGGTTAAAAACAATTTGCACAATTCCTGTGCGGTCGCGAAGATCCACAAAAATGAGTCCGCCAAGATCACGTCTTTTTTGAACCCATCCTTTTAATACGACTTGTTCCCCGATTGCTTGTTCTGCTACTTCTCCACATGGATGTGTACGTTTAGTCATGCTAATTCCTCCGTTGCTTTAGTTGCGATTTTAGTAAAGTTTTCGACTATTTCTTCAAACGTAAGTTGTTGTTGATTTCCATTTGCTAAGTATTTCAATGAAATTTTGCCACTTTCAAGTTCATTGTCACCAATTACAACTGAGAACTTGGCATTTAAACGATCGGCTGATTTCATTTGAGCTTTAATCTTTCTATCTAAATAATCCATTTCAGCTGAGACATTATTTTGACGAAGCTGCGAGACAAACGATACTGCTTTATCTTTTGCTGCTTCACCCATTGCGACTACATAGACATCAAGTGTAGGCAGGTTTTTAAACTCTTCTCCTTCAGCTTCTAACGCTAGTAACAATCGTTCAATACTCATTCCAAAACCAATACCAGGTGATTCCGGACCACCTAAATCTTCAACTAAACCGTTGTAGCGACCACCACCAGCTAGTGTTGTGATGGCACCGAATCCTTCGCCTTCACTCATGATTTCAAAAGCTGTGTGATTATAGTAATCGAGTCCTCTTACTAAATTTGGGTCAACTTCATATTTAATGTTTAAGATATCTAAGTAATGTTTTACTTTTGCAAAATAAGCAGCCGATTCTTCATTCAAATAATCTGGTAGTTTTGGAGCTGTTGCCATCAATGGATTCTCTCGATCCACCTTACAGTCGAGAATACGTAACGGGTTTTTTTCTAATCGATTTTGACAATCTGAGCAGAACTCTTGGATGTGCGGAGAGAAATGAGCACTAAGTGCAACTCGATGAGCTTGTCGACTTTCGGTATCTCCCAGTGAATTAATCACTAGCTTAATTTTTTTCAATCCGGCTTTTTTATACACACTCATTGCAAGAGCCATAACTTCTGCATCAATGCTTGGATCTTTACTACCGATTGCTTCAACTCCAAATTGAACGAATTGACGGTAGCGACCTGCTTGTTGGCGTTCATATCTGAACATCGGTCCTGTGTAATAAAGTTTTACTGGTTGATTAGGTAAACCAAATAATTTATTTTCAACAAAAGAGCGGACAACGGGTGCGGTTCCTTCAGGACGCAAAGTTAATGAACGGTCACCTCTATCGGTAAATGTATACATCTCTTTTTGGACGATATCAGTTGTATCACCGACACTTCGCGTGAAAAGTTCGGTATGCTCAAAAATTGGCGTTCGAATTTCTTTATATTGAAATAATCGACATGTATCACGAATAAGTTCTTCGACTGCTTGCCACTTTTCAGTTTCACCTGGTAATAAATCTTTCGTTCCTCTTGGCACATTAATCGACATGATAATGGCTCCTCTCTTTTATAAATTAAAAAAGCTCCCGTCCCTTGCGCAAATACGCAAGGGACGAGAGCTATTGTTAGCTTCCGCGGTTCCACCCTAGTTGACACAAATACTTCATGTCCTCTCAAATCCGGATAACGGCCGGTTCCGTTTTCGCCTACGTTACTTCAAGGAGTATTTCGACGAAAAGCCTTTCAAGTGTTGTTCACTGAGTGCTTCTGTAGGAAAGATTTCAGCCACGTCTTTCCCTCTCTTAACAGCGTATTAAACAGTTACTTTCTTGGTCATTGGCACTTTGTTTGTTTCAGATTATACCTTATCTTAATGACTGTACAATAAGATGTCAACCTTTTCATAAAAAGTTATAGTCTTTTTGGTGAACAGTCTTTACAATAAACAAAAGGAGGAATTATATGCTAAAAATTCAACTTCGAAATAATGCACAAATTTTTATTGGACTTATTTTGTTATTATCACTTATTCTTCCTTCAATTACATATGCAAATGGAGAAAATGTTCAATCAACAGTATCAAACCTCCATATGAGATCGGGTCCTGGTCTAGCATATCCTATTATTGGCTCCCTAAAAATGGGAGATCAAATGATTGTTCTAAAACAACAAGGCGATTGGATTAATGTACGCCGTGGATCGGCTGAAGGCTGGGTGGCTTCATGGTACACCAAGCAATTAGGTCAAAAGAAAAAACTATCCGAGCAACTTGTCGTCTCTAAAGTAGACCAGCTAAATGTTCGTTCACAAGCCTCTATAGGTGCAGCGGTGCTTACTCAATTGTCAGCTGGTGATCAAGCTAAGCTTATCGCTGATCATGGCAAATGGGTCGAAATTTCGTTTAACCAAGTAAAAGGTTATGTGGCAAAAGAATACATTACCATTCAAACGAACAATACACATACTACATCAGCTAAAGTGAATAATAGTAATCACTTTGAAGTTTCTGTGAATAGTTTGAATGTACGCTCAAAACCTGATTTAACTTCTAAGAAAGTTAGTACAGTGAAAAAAGGTGAACGTTTCAAAATTATCGAAAAGCAACATAACTGGGTAAAAATTGAACTGTCAGGTAAAAAAAGTGGTTGGGTTTATTCTTTTTATGGAACTCAGATTGCATCTAGTGGGAGTACTCCTGAAAAATCCCACCAAAAACAGCAGAGCAAAGCTACAACTACGAAAAAAGTTTCGATTGTCTATAACGGTACAAACTTACGGTCCACTGCTTCCACTTCAAGTGAAGTAGTATATCGAGCGAATGCAGGGGAATCGTTTGAAACCATCGGACAAAGTGGTGATTGGTACGAAGTTAAATTACCGAAGGGTTCGAAAGCATTTGTAGCTAACTGGGTTGTATCTACAAATACAACTATAAAAGAAACCGAAAATAAACAAACGAATGTACACAGAAAAAAAGGCACTCTCAACGGTCTTACACTTGTCATTGATCCAGGTCATGGTGGCAATGACGGTGGAACGACTGGTGCACGAGGCACACATGAAAAAGGAATCACGCTTCGCACAGCTGAATTGTTAGCTAGTAAACTTCGTTCTGCAGGTGCTAATGTCGTCATGACGCGAGATTCTGATGTATATGTTGATTTGCGTAAACGTGTCTCAATTGGTCATCAGTTATCAGCCGATGCATTTATAAGTGTTCATTATGATGCAACTGATAGCAGTTCAATAAATGGATTTACTACGTATTACATGCATGGCTATCAAAAAGCACTTGCGAAAAGCGTTCATAAAGCACTTGGAGAAAAAATTAATTTGCGTGATCGTGGAGCGCAGCAAGGAAACTACCTAGTACTTCGCGAAAATCGTCAGCAAGCCATTTTGATTGAACTTGGATTCTTAAGTAACCCATCCGAGGAAAGTACGTTAACTACTGAAAAATTTAGAGAGCAAGCGACTCTAGGTATTTACAACGGCGTCGTTAACTTCTTTGACAATCAAGCAAACTAGAAAAAACTCGTCCAAGATTCATATGGACGAGTTTTTTTGATACATTAGTTTTTTATTGAGTTTTAGAACAAGAAAACCGTTTGATTAATTGATGAGGAATGATCATTCGCTTTACAGGTTCATGCGGATTTTCCAGAAGTTGAATCAATTTTCTTGAAGCTTGCAAGCCAAGCTCAAAAATATTAATATCGACCGATGTTAATGGTGGTTGGGAAAGTTCTGAAAATAACACATTATTGAAACTAAGTATTGAAATATCCTCGGGTACAGAAATATTCATTTCAATTAATGTATTCAATACACCTAGTGCCATTAAATCATCTGCGACCACCAATGCTGTCGGTGGGTTTTTTAAGTTTAATAGCTTCCTAATTGCCTCTTGACCACCTTCACGCAAAAACTCACTATGAATGATATAATCGTCCTCACTTTTGATACCTACTTCACGTAAAGCTTTTTCAAATCCGAGCAACCGTTCAATCGTCACAACAAAATTTAAATCCCCACCAATAAAACCGATTTGCTTATGTCCCAGACTTAGCAAATAGTTAGTTGCTTCCTTCGCGGCTAAATAATTATCGTTATCCACATATGTAATAAGTTCTACGTCCTTAAACGGTTTACCGATCACGACAAAAGGGAATTTTCTTTCCCGCAAGTAATTTAATACGTTGTCCTCGATTCGAGAATAAAGCAAAATAACACCATCCACACGACCACCTTGAACCATTTGGATAACGCCTTCGTAAATTTCTTCATCCGTTTTACCTGTACTAATTTGAAGAGCATACTGACGTTCATTTGCCCCATCACTCAGTCCCCTTAAAACAGTAGGGAAAAATGGATTCTGGAAAAACACATCTGTAGAGTTAGGTAACACCAATCCGATGACTCTTGTGGATTGATTAGCCAAACTTCGAGCAATAAAATTCGGATGATATCCGAGTTCATCCATCGCAGCTCTAACTTTAATTTTTGTTTTTTCACTAATACGAGGGCTATTCGCTAAGACTCTTGATACGGTAGATGGGGCGACATTTGACAGTTTTGCAACGTCTTTAATGGTAATGGCCAAAATTCACCCTCCTCTAATTAATCCTTGTTATTCTTTAATGGTAAACAGGCTGAATTCATCGATAATAGAGACAATATACTTTTCACATAAGCAAGAGTGCTAATATTCAATTTGCACTCTTATTTACTCTAGAATAAGTATACTTTAGTTTCAAATGGTTTAAGCGACACGTTTTCTGCAAGTACATGATCTGTAGAATCATAATTACTTAACTTAAGCTTTCCATCTCCTACAGGCAGATCTTCTAAAGTAATGTTTTTTGGCTGTTCACCAAAGTTACAAATCACAATTGCAGAAGAATCTTCGTACGTCCGTTTATAAGTATAAACAGTAGCATGATTCTCTAAAAGTAATTTGTAATCTCCATAAACGAAAACTTCATGTTCCTTCCGTAAGGAAATCATGTCTTTATAAAATGAATAAATGGATTGCGGGTCTTTCATTTGAGACTCCACATTAATATTTTGATGATTAGTATTGACTTTCATCCATGGAGTACCCTCTGTGAAACCTGCATTTTGATGATGATTCCATTGCATTGGTGTACGGGAATTGTCACGACCGCTTTTCCAAATAATCTCCATCATCTCTTGATGAGGTCGACCTTTTGATGTTTCGATTCGATAATAATTTTTCATTCCTAAATCGTCATAATCATCAATTGAGTCAAATTGAACATTGGTCATCCCAATTTCTTGACCTTGATAAATGAACGGAGTTCCCTGCATAAGGAAATAGCAAGCACCTAGCATTTTTGCACTTTCCATCCAATATTCTTCATCGTTCCCCCATGTTGATACACTACGAGGTTGATCATGATTTTCAAAAAATAAAGCATTCCATCCATTTCCATGTAATTCAGTTTGCCATTTGGACAAAGTTTGTTTCAAACCTACTACATCTACTGAAGCATCGGCTCCTTTTTGCCATAATCCTAGATGTTCAAACTGGAAAACCATATCGAACTTGCCATTTTGTTCACCAACCCATTCATCTGCCTGGTGAATTTTTACGCCATTTGCTTCTCCGACAGTCATAATGTCGTACTTATCAAACGTTTCTTCTTTTAATTCTTTTAAGAATTCATGAATGCCTTCTTGGTTCATATGCATGTCAAAAGAAGAGACAAAATCGAGATTTTCCGGATTCGGTAAGTTAGGCATACCTGGGTATTTTTTAATATGTGAAATCGCATCGACACGGAATCCGTCTATCCCTTTATCGAGCCACCAGTTCACCATGTCAAAAAGAGCAATGCGAACTTCTGGATTCTCCCAATTTAAATCCGGCTGCTTTTGATGGAATAGATGCAAGTAGTATTGTAGTGTTTTCTCATCAAAGTCCCACGCGCTACCTGAGAAAATACTTTCCCAGTTATTCGGTTCTTTACCATCCACGCCGTCTTTCCATATATACCAATCTCTTTTTGGATTATCTTTCGAAGAACGAGATTCAATGAACCAAGGATGCTCATCGCTTGTGTGATTTATGACTAGATCAAGGATTACTTTCATTCCACGTTTATGGGATTCTTTTAGTAAAAGTTCAAAATCTTCCATCGTTCCAAAATCTTCCATGATATCTTGATAATCACTTATATCATAGCCGTTATCTGCGTTCGGTGATTTAAAAAATGGACAAATCCACAGTACATCGACTCCAAATTCTTGTAAGTAATCCAGTTTCGAAATAATACCTTGTATGTCTCCAATTCCATCACCATTGCTGTCCATAAAGCTACGTGGATAAATTTGATAACATACAGCTTCTTTCCACCAATATTTATTCATTTATAAAACCTCCGAATCCTAGTTGTTACTTTAATCGTAAAATCAATAGCATTCAAAAACCATTATTTTTATAAATCTTAAGTTGTTTATCGTACATTTGCGCCTGCCTTACATTCCGCATGAGCCAACAAGTATGAAAACCACATACTTGCGGGTCTTACACTTCACGCTCTTGGTGATTCCTTTGAAGTCTCCACCGTTATATTCCTTCAAATCTCTTGTATTCACTTTAAAATCGTTGGATGTATAACCATTATTAAAACGATCCACCATGATGAAATAAATGGATTCGTCCTGCCACTTGCGCTCATCTTTTTCATCAGCACATACAGGGAATGCTTAAAAAAGAAGAAACGGAATTAAAATGAGCAATACTTGTGTTTTTCTCATTTTCCGTCCCTCCTCGCTTATTAATATGGCTCTTTGAATTATCCTTTTGTACCACCAGCAGTTAACCCAGATACAAAATACTTCTGGAACATTAAGAACAGAATAGCAATTGGAATGGCAATTAAAACTGCCCCTGCTGCGAATTTCGTGAATTCATTGCCGAATTGTTTCGCAACTAGTTCATATAACCCAACAGCTAATGTAAATTTGTCTTCTGAACGTAATAAAATTCTTGCCAGGATAAAGTCCCCTAATGGAGCAATGAATGAGAACAAAGCGACAACTGCAATGATCGGTTTAGCTAAAGGCATAACAATTTGGAAGAAGATGCGCAGATGACCTGCACCATCCATTTTAGCTGATTCATCAAGTTCTTTAGGAATCGTATCTAAATACCCTTTCATCAACCATGTGCTCATTGGAATTTGACCACCAACGTAGACAAGAATTAAACCGATATGTGTATCGATTAATCCTGTGCGGTTTGCTAACACAAATATTGCAATTAATGCTGCAAAGTTAGGAATCATTTGCAAAATTAAAAATGTCAGTAAACCATTTTTTCGTCCAACAAAGCGATAGCGTGAGAATGAATACGCCGTAAAAGATATTGCAATTACAGATAAAACCATTGTGATAATACTTATTTTCATTGAATTCCAATACCATAAAAGATATTTTGATTTATCCAAATCGAACAAGAATTGATAGTGTTTCAACGTTGGATTATCTGGGAACATTTTAGAACCAGATAGACTTTGTCCAGGGTTAAATGAAGAACCAAGTACCCAAAGTAATGGATACACAACAATAAAAATCATCATTAAAATTAAGATATATGATATTGTGAGTCGGATAATTTTGCTTGTTTTATTGTTCATGCTACATCATATCCTCCTCTTGGAAAGATTTTGTTCTCTTGAACTGCCATAGTGCAACCGAGATAACAATGACTGATAGAATCATTGTGACAGCTGCTGCTTTACCATATTGTGCACTTGTCATAGTTAAGCGATAAATCCACGAAATGAGAATATCCGTTCCACCTGCATTTTGACCCGGTATTGCTGGACCACCGCCATTGAAAAGAAAAATGACGTTAAAGTTATTAAAGTTAAACGTATATTGCGTAATAATGATAGGTGCTGTTGCAAATAATACTAGTGGCAATGTAATAGAAAAGAACTTTTGGAAGATGGAGGCACCATCTACAGTAGCCGCTTCATAAAGTTCATCTGGAATCGATTGAAGAACGCCAGTCGTCATGGCAAAAATAAATGGAAAGCCTAACCACGTTTGAATCATGATTAATGCTAATCGTGTCCACGTTTCATTTGTCATCCAAGACAGACCTTCAATTCCAAAGAAAGGAAGAATGTCTCTATTAATAACTCCAAAAGTTTCATTAAACATTCCAGAGAATATTAAGATTGTAATAAACGATGGAACTGCCCAAGGTAAAATCATGATAGTACGGATGATTGCTTTACCTTTTAAATCTTTTTGATTAACAAGAATTGCAAGGAAAATTCCTATTCCAACTTGTAAAGTTGTTGCACCGAATGTCCAAATAATTGTCCAAGCCAAAACGGCGAAGAAAGTAGTTCTCCAAATATCCAATTTGAAGATATCAATAAAGTTTTGGAAACCAACCCAATCTACTAATTTTGCTGGTGGCGAATGGTATAAATCATAATTGGTAAATGCCAATAGGGCTACGAACAAAATTGGGAAGATTACTACAAAAATTAATAGGAAAAATCCAGGTGTAATCATTAAGTAAGGGAATCCATTATCTATTAAATTATGATATTGTTGCCGCACAGAGTTTAAATTGAATCCCCTATCGCGTTTTTCACCATTGCGATACGCATCATTTAAATTCATTGCATAAACACCCAAGCCCATGATCGTAATTATTAATGCGATAATTCCATCGACTAATAGGAACACGGAATGATCCAGCTTCGAAATTTCACCTAGCGTAAAAAGTCCCCAAAATCCGACGGGTAATATATCTTTAAATACAATACCAAAAGAGAGCCCTAAAATTAAAAAGATGAATCCTTTTAAAAATTGCTTATTATAAAACTGTCCGAATCCAGGAATAATGGAAAGCAAAACAGCATTTCTTCCATGATGAGTAGTGGTTTTTATTTCTTCCATAATTGCTAAGCCTCCTCTTTCAGAATCGGAGAAATTATTTGATTTTATATCAAACTATTAACCTTTTCTTTTTGTTACCTATGTAAAACTAATTAAATATTATAATTCAGTTACAACGTGTACAATCGATTTCTTCAAGCAATTTCGAGCACAGTTTTTTCTTTACTTCTGTCAGTTTCTTAATAAAAGGATGGGCAATACCTTCCAAGAAGGAAGATATCGCCCTTTACTTTTCACTACGTATTAATCTGCAAGTTAGGAAAGGTTTAACTCTCTATTATTGTCTAGCTCCGAAGCCCAGCTCGCACTTTTCTATTTTGCAGGGTGGCTAGTTTCAATATTTGCTTGAATAGATTTTACAGCCTCATCTAAAGCAGCTTTTGGTTCAGCTTTACCAGTTGCCAATGTTTGAAGTGCAGAAGCCATTGGGCCCCATACTTCTCCCATTTCAGGAATGTTTGGCATTGGAACAGCGTATTGTGATTGAACTGCAACAGCTTTAGCGCCTTCGTTATCTGCAATAATTGGATCTTCAACTAACGCTACGTTAGCTGGAATCTCAGAAACTGCTTGGAAGCGAGCTTTAGAGTTTTCATCGTTTGATATATGTTCAATTAATTTTGTTGCCCAGTAAGGATTTTCAGTAAATTCTGTTACGTGCCATCCTTTAACACCCATGAATGTTTTGACTGGTTCTCCGTTAGGAAGTGTTGGCATTGGAGCAATACCAATGTCAATTCCAGCATCTTTCATGCCTTGGAATGCCCAAGGACCATTCATTACTGCTGCTACTTTACCTTCGTTGAATAATCCGTCCATTGCAGCACCGCCGCTTTCCCCAATGATTCCTTTAGGGAATAAACCTTCTGCATACCATTTTTGAATAAATTCAGCACCTTTAACAGCGCCTTCGTTGTTTAAGCCAATATCTTCACGGTCAGGAGCACCGTCTTTTTCATTAAACACATATCCACCCATGCCAGCGATTGGACCGTGTGCGAAGTAGAAGTTATCCCAAAGTGCTAGGAAACCATAGTTATCTCCTTTAGTGAAATCTTTAGAGAATGTGTATAGCTCATCCATAGTTTTTGGAGCTTCAGGCATTAACGCTTTATTATAAATTAAAACTGGAGTTTCAGTTGCTTTAGGAAGACCGAATAGTTTCCCATCATACATTTGAGCATTTATTGCAGACTCACTATATGTTTTAAGTACTGAATCTTCTACAGTAATTTCTTGAATTAGACCTTCAGTAACCACTTGGCCAATTTGGTCATGTGGAAGTGTTACTACGTCAGGAGCATTTCCAGCTGGACCATCAAGACGTAATTGATCACGGATTTTGTCCGCCATGTTTAATTCTTTGAATTCAACTTTGATACCGTACTCTTCTTCAAATGAAGCAAGTGCAGCTGGTAACCAATCTTTACTTTTCTCTAAATCTTCCCAAATGACCAATTTCTCAGGTTTTTCTGGCTCTTCCGTTGCTTCCGGTTTTTCACCTTCAGCAGGTTTAGTTCCTTCTTCTCGGTCTGGTGCACATGCAGCAAGCATACCTAGTAAAAGAATAAGCATCATTAATAGTAAATTCTTTTTCATCATGACCCTCCTATTATCTTTATATATTTATCAATCTATACAAACGGTTGCACAAATTCACAATAATGATTGTGAAAGCGCTTGCACAAATATTAATTTAATTATAATGATTAAATTAAATTTTACAACAACTTTTTTTACCTTGAATTACTTTACTATTTCCTTGTTAGAAAAATACTTTATAAATTAATCATTCTTTTTATTTTTCTAATGATAACGAATTTATAATCGTTGCACTGTATTGAATAAACTGAATCCTTTTGTTATTCTGAAACAGAGATATCGTTAGTGCAAACGGTTGCAGTAAATTAAGATAGGAGTGATTATTTTGGAACGTTCAGCAGTTTTTCACAGACCAGACCAAAATTTTTCTTATATTCTAGATGATACAACTCTGGGAATTAGAATTAGAACCAAAAAAGATGACGTAGAAAGAATTGAACTTCTACATGGTGATCCATATATTTGGAAAGATAATCTGTGGGTATTCCATAGGACTGAAATGAAATTGATTGCTACTGATGCTTTATTTAATTACTGGGACACTACTATCACCCCCCCTCATCGAAGAATACGGTATGGCTTTGAATTGCATGCGAACGGGGAAACACTGCTCTATACGGAAAAAGGATTTTATGACGAAGTGCTACATGACTGTCAATACTATTTTTGTTTTCCATACTTACATGCATCTGAACTTTTCAATGCTCCTGACTGGGTGAAAGATACAAGATGGTATCAAATCTTTCCTGAGCGCTTCGGAAATGGGAATCCCTCTATTAATCCTGAGAATACCCTGCCTTGGGGAGAAGTAGAACCTGAACCAAACAATTTCTTCGGCGGCGATTTTGAAGGAATCATTCAACAACTAGATTACCTAGTAGACCTAGGCATTAATGGGATTTATTTTACGCCAATATTTAAGTCTCCTTCCAATCATAAATATGACACCATCGATTATTTTGAAATTGACCCTCAATTTGGAACGAAAGAGGACTTAAAAAGACTAGTTAGTGAATGTCATAATAGAGGAATCAAAATAATGCTTGATGCCGTTTTCAATCATAGTGGTTATTATTTCACACCATTCCAAGACGTTCTTGAAAAAGGTCAACAATCTGAGTATGCAGATTGGTTTTATCCACATAACTTCCCTCTTCAGGGTGGAGAGCGTCCAAATTATGAGACCTTTGCATTCGTAGCTTCAATGCCTAAGCTGAATACACAAAGTCCTGAAGTTAAAAAATATTTGCTCGATGTATCTGCCTATTGGATTAATGAATTTGATATTGATGGCTGGCGTCTCGATGTTGCAAATGAAGTTGATCATCAATTTTGGAGAGAGTTCCGAACATTCGTGCGACAACAGAAACCAGATATTTATATTCTAGGCGAAGTATGGCATGATTCCATGCCTTGGCTGTTAGGAGATCAATTCGACGCAGTTATGAACTATCCATTTACAACCAATGTATTAAATTTACTAGCAAGCCAAACCATATCAGCTGAACAATTTATGAATGATATGACGACAGTCATCCAGAGCTATCCAAAGAATGTAATGGACGTCACATTCAATTTAGTAGGCAGCCATGATACTCCAAGAATACTTACCGAATGCCAGGAAAATGTAGATCGTTTGAAACTCATTTACACATTACTCTACACGTTTATGGGGTCCCCATGCATGTATTATGGAGATGAGATTGGCATGACTGGCGGAAAAGATCCTGGTTGTCGTAAATGTATGGAGTGGAATCCAGAAAAACAAAACACGGATTTACTAAACCATGTTAAAAAATTAATGTCATTACGCCAATCCGAAAATTTGCTTGCTAATGAAGGTAGTTTTCAATTCTTGAATCAACATCAAACTGAAGTTGTTGCTTATCGAAAATATAACAATGACCGAAATGTCTTAGTTATCATTAATCCAACAGATGCTGATCAAACGTTTAATATCCCCCATTTATTAAAAGGAAACAACGTTAAGAATCTATGGACTGATGAGGAATTTGTTTCGACTGATGATACAACTGCAGTTCAACTTAAACCTCTAGAGTTTACAATCTTAGCCTACTAAATGGTTACGGAAATGAATTTAAACAAGTAGTACCATAACAAAAACACCCTTTCATTACTTCGTAGTAACAAACTACGTGTAAGTGAAGGGTGTTTTTTTGTTTGATTTCAACTATCTATTTTGACTCTACAATTAAAGTGACAGGACCATCGTTTGTTAATGACACGTCCATCATCGCTCCAAAAATACCGGTTTCAACTTGAAGATTCAAATTGCGTAATTCTTCGTTAAATAAATCCCAAAGAGGTTTCGCAACGTCCGGTTTAGCTGCTTCACTAAAGCTAGGTCGTCTGCCTTTTCGCGTATCACCATAAAGAGTGAATTGTGATATCGATAAAATGGAGCCACCTTCTTCAAAAATGGAACGATTCATTTTACCTTCTTCGTCTTCAAATAATCGTAAGTTTGCTACTTTTTCTGCAACGTAACGAACATCTTCTTTTGTATCTTCATGTGTTAGTCCGACAAGCAATACGTATCCTTTGTCAATTTGACCCGTTACTATCCCATCGACTTTTACATTTGCAGATAAGCTTCTTTGTAATACTACTCTCACATTAGAAACCTCAATTCGTCATGCGTTGTACTGAATAAATTTCTGGAATTTGTTTTATACGTTCTACCACTTTATGTAAGTGGGCAATATTAGTAATCATCACGGTCATATGAATAGTTGCAATTTTATCTCGATCGGCTTTTCCACTAACTGCGGAAATATTCGTTTTGGTTTCACTGACCACTTGCATCACTTCATTAAGCAATCCAGCACGATCAAATGCTTGAATTTCAATATCGACTTGATACTCTTTACGAATCGGCGTGATATGACTCCCCCACTCAACGTCGATAATGCGTTCGTTGACATCTGAGTCTTGAACATTAGGACAATCTTCTCTATGAACTGAAACGCCGCGACCTTTCGTAATAAAACCGACGATTTCGTCACCTGGAACCGGACTACAACATCTCGATAAACGAATAAGTAGGTTTTCGATGCCTTTAACGATTACACCTGATTCTGTCGCCTTTTTAGTGGTCGGTGCATTCATTTCTTTAGTGATTTTTTCCAATGCTTCTTCATGGTCACGAATTTTTCGCATTTTTTCTGCTAATCGGTTCACGACTTGTTGTGCGGTAATGCCGCTGAATCCTACAGCCGCATACATATCTTCTTCGCTTGTAAAATTGAATTTTTCACAAACACGTTTGATGTTTTCATTAACTAACACTTCTTTTACATCAAACTCTTGAGATTTAATTTCTTTTTCGATCATTTCACGACCTTTATGGACGTTGTCTTCACGAAGTTGCTTTTTAAAGAATTGCTTAATTTTATTTTTCGCTTGCGATGATTGGGCAATTTTCAACCAATCTCGACTTGGACCAAACGATTGTTTTGAAGTTAATATTTCAACAATATCGCCTGTCTTTAGTTTGGTATCTAAAGGAACCATTTTCCCGTTTACTTTTGAGCCAATGGTTTTATTGCCAATTTCAGAGTGAACTCGATAGGCAAAATCGATAGGAACTGATCCTGCTGGCAGTTCCATGACATCTCCTTTCGGAGAAAAAACATAGACCATATCAGAAAATAAATCGAATTTTAATGACTCCATAAACTCTTCTGCATTGGAAGACTCATTTTGATACTCCAATATTTCTCTGAACCACGTGAGCTTTGAATCAACCGATTTATTAGAAGACTCTACTGTTTTGCCTTCTTTATAAGCCCAATGTGCAGCAACACCAAACTCTGCAATTTTGTGCATTTCTTCTGTTCGAATTTGCACTTCTAAAGGATCACCTTGTGGACCAATTACAGTAGTATGAAGTGCTTGATACAGGTTTTGTTTTGGCATAGCGATATAGTCTTTGAAACGACCAGGCATTGGCTTCCACAGCGTATGGATAATCCCGAGTACAGCGTAACAATCTTTGATACTTTCAACAGTAATTCGCACTGCCAATAAATCATAAATTTCATTAAACTGTTTGTTTTGGACATTCATTTTTTTATAAATGCTGTAAATATGTTTAGGACGACCAAATAGATCTGCATCAATTTCAACTTCTTCTAGCTCAGTTTTAATATTGGTCATTACGTTATTTAAATACTCTTCTCGCTCATTTCGTTTACGTTTCATTAAATTCACAATACGGTAATACTGTTGTGGATTTAAATAACGCAATGAAATGTCCTCTAGTTCCCATTTAATTGTGGAAATGCCTAGTCGATGTGCAAGTGGCGCAAATATCTCAAGCGTTTCACCTGCTTTGAGTCGTTGTTTTTCAACTGGTTGAAATTTCAATGTACGCATATTGTGGAGACGGTCAGCTAATTTAATTAAAATTACGCGAATGTCTTGTGCCATAGCAACAAACATTTTACGGTGGTTTTCCGCTTGTTGTTCTTCTTTCGACATAAAATTAATTTTACTTAACTTAGTAACGCCTTCTACTAGCATAGCTACTTCTTCACTGAATTCTCGAACGATGTCTTCTCTATGGATGTCAGTATCTTCTACGACATCATGTAAAAACCCTGCAGCAACTGTTGCAGGATCCATTTGTAGTTGTGCTAAAATCCCCGCTACTTGGATCGGGTGAATGATATAAGGCTCTCCCGATTTTCTGAATTGTTCTCGGTGAGCGTACTCTGCCATTTCATACGATTTTTTGACAAAATTAACGTTTTTGTCATTCATGTACGTCGCGACAATTGCGAATACTTCTTCAGCTGTAAATACTTGGTCTTTCGCCATGTCGAATCACCAGACTCCATTCAATTTCGATAAATATATTTATTGTCTATTGTATAGCAGAAAAACACTTCTTGCACCCCAAATGATGAAAGATGATGAGTTTTCTTAGAATGATTTGTGAATGTTTTTCATTATTTGCCATTTAAATAGAGTTTAATTGATTGATGTACCGGCATAATTAAAGCCACTTCACCAACTATCGTCATTCATTTCATTCACTTAATTTATGGAGATTTAAGCAAAATGGTACGGCTACCTTGGAAAGGATGCTCATATTAAACAATGTGATGAATAAAGGTTTCCAGGGTGCTTTGGACGTCCTTCGCAACCTTACAACCTGGAAACAATCAGTGATGCTTGTTTTGTTTATGAAAGAATTGGAACTTTTTTTATTAAGAAAATGAAAAAATGTTTATTGCCCCTCTGAAGAATGAAGGTTTTCAGGTTGCTGCGGACGTCCTTCTTGCTGCACCTTGGTCTAACGAACAAAAAGGGATGGGCTTGTGACTGGTCACTTCGCCCATCCTCTTTATTTAGATCATCTTGCGGCTTTTGTACGTCCTTCACAACCTTACAATCTGGAAACAATCAGTGATGCTTGTTTTGGTTATGAAAGAATTGTTGCAATCTTTTAAGTTGATATTCGGCCGAAGATCCAATTTCGGCCTCTTACTGCATCAATTATTTTTATTGTCATCACTACTGAAAGTGACATTTACGTTATTGTTCCAATAAGTTAACTCGGCAATGAGACGTATTTGAGCGATAAATCTTCAGATTGAGCGATAAACCCCTCAAAATGAGTGATAAATATTTCACAATCGGTTCTTGCTATAAAAAAACGTTTCATTATCCAAGCTAACTAGTAATGAGATAATCATTATAAGAGCATAAAAAAAGATGAACTTTTAAAGTTCACCTTTTCCTACTTAATATTGCATTAAAGTGCAGATGTCGTAGCCTTTTAATTTTTCGCGACCATCAAGATAAGTTAATTCGATTAGGAACGCACAGCCTACAACTACTCCACCCATTTGCTCAATAAGTTTGATGGTTGCTTCTACTGTTCCGCCTGTTGCTAATAAGTCATCTATAATCAGAACACGTTGTCCCGGTTTAATCGCATCTTTGTGCATTGTTAATACGTTTGTACCGTACTCAAGGTCATACTCAGCACGAATAACTTCACGAGGTAATTTCCCTTCTTTACGGACAGGTGCAAAGCCTTTAGCCATAGCATATGCCACTGGACAACCAATAATAAACCCACGAGCTTCAGGTCCTACAATCATATCTACATTCTTTTGTACTGCATATTTTACGATTTCATCTGTTGCGTATTTGTAAGCTTCCCCATTATCCATAATGGTTGAAATATCTTTGAAACGAATACCTGGTTTCGGCCAATCTTCAACTATTGTTACGTATTGCTTTAAATCCATTGTTGTTGCTCCTCCTCAGGAACGGTCTGCTCGGCTAAGCGTGTGTCAAACCATTGTCTTAATTCCATATATGGCGCATATAACAGCTTTTGTTCTAGCTGCATTTGCTGTTCTCGAGATTGATAGACCTTTGACTCCGTAAGATCTCGTTTTACACCAGCTTCTTGCATGTCAATTCGTCCATTGTTTATTTTAACAAACCCAAGGTCAAAAAACACCTCTGTCATGAAAAATAATGTACTTGTGCTCCAACCTTTATGTTTGGCGAGTTCATTTACATGTTGTTGTAAATCAAAAGAAGGACGTTTAGCTAAAAAACCATAATACCATTTGAAATGGTCGCGACTTGGTATTCCTTCAAAATATGTCGGGTCAGATGCAAAGAAATGTGCGTAAATTCTTTTTGGTTGAATATGCGTCAATATCGCCTCAAGTATTTGTTCATCATGTGGAATATCAAGTAACACTATATATGGTTTTGGAGTAGGCAATGCTTGATCTTTTGAAATCAGAGTGATGTCTACCTTTAATAATGACTCGAAATGAATAACCGTTTTTTTATCAAATGCCAGATAGATTGTTTGATCTGCTTGGATCATTTGATTCCATCTGTTCACTTGTCGAATTCCTCGAATATCATACAGCTGCCAGTCATCTGTCTTGGCGTCTGTAATCATAAATTGGGGTTTCTTCCGGCCATTCCATTCATTGATTTGAAGATCCCCAATAAAGGATACAGCGACACCAGGGGTTAATTCATCCGCTAAATGACCTTGGCTAAACCCTACAGCATCAAGTACTTGAGGACCATCGGAAAGTTCCATTTTCACATGGTTCTGGTTAGCCCCTATTTTTCTCATAGATGAAATATTGACACGTTCGATACAGTACATCGGTTTAGGGAAATCCATGCCAAATGGTCCGAGTTTTTTTAATGATTCGATTGAAGCTAAATCAATTTCTTCTAAACTAATCGAAATATCTATTTGTTGAATAGGTTGCAAATCTTCTTCAGTCAATTCTGCTTCTGCTTGCTCCTGTAAACGATGGCGTAGGTCTGCTACATTTTCAATAGCTAAAGTCATTCCAGCTGCCATTGGGTGTCCACCGAAATGTGGTAGAATATCACGGTTTTTTGCAAGCTCGTTGAATAAGTGAAATCCTTCAATACTACGTGCTGACCCTTTAGCTATTCCTTTTTCAGTGTCAAGTCCTAAAACGATGGAAGGACGATAGTATTTTTCAACGAGTCTTGATGCGACAATCCCGACTACTCCTGGATTCCAGCCTTCTTTTGCGACAATAATGACGTGTGGATCTTGCCCTACTTCTCCAGATTCAACCATCGCTATAGCCTCGTCCGTCATTTGACTAACGATTCCTTGTCGTTCTTTATTATGTGAATCTAAAACTTTAGCAAGTGCCATTGCTTCCACTGAATCCGTTGATAAGAACAAATCAACACCTGGAGCTGCGTCTGCTAAACGGCCAAGAGCGTTGATTCGTGGCCCAAATAAAAAGCCTATTGTTTCTTCATCAATCTGGTTTTGTTCGGTTCCTGCAATCTGACATAATGCTTGAATGGCAGGTCGACTTGAAGATCGAAGTTGTTTAATTCCTTCTTGTACAAAATAACGATTTTCATCGTGCAGGGAAACTAAATCTGCAACCGTTCCAATAGCAACAAGTTCTAATAACTGTTTTGGAATCTCGCCGCCGAGTAATGCGTGGGCAACTTTAAATGCTACCCCCACTCCAGCAAGTTCTCCAAAAGGATAACTACCTAAGGGATGTCTTGGGTGAATTATGGCATCAGCAGGCGGTAGAATTTCACCAGCTTCATGGTGATCAGTGACGATAACATCCATGCCAAGGTCTTTTGCCATTTGAATTTCATTAACACCTGAAATCCCATTATCAACTGTAATAATTAAGTTCACACCATCTTCAAATGCTTCTTTAAATAATCGTTCACTTGGTCCATAGCCATCTATAAAACGATTAGGAATGGCAAATGTAACATGCGCGTCTAATTGTTGAAGTGCAGTCATCATAACTGATGTACTCGTCACGCCATCTGCATCATAATCTCCGTAAACTAAAATCAATTCTTCATTTGCAATTGCTTGTTTAATCCGTGCAACAGCTTTGTCCATGTCATGAAGTAAGAATGGGTCATGCATAGAAGATTCATCCATTTGTAAAAAAGCTTTCGTCTTATTGACATCAAAAAAGCCTCGAGAGGCGAGAAGTTTAGCTGAAACTGCAGGTATATTTAATTCTTGCTGTAAATGTTGAACGATTTGGTCATCTGGATGTTCCATTCGCCATCTCTTTTTAGATTCAATCATTTTTATGTCACTTCCTCATACTATCCATTATACCTTATCTGTCTCCCTATGTAATTTACAGGAATAAAACTAAGTAATATTTTTGGTGGAAAAAATACGATTTCACTAAATAGAGTTATATTAATACCTAACAAAAAGAAATGCTGTTGAAATTTAAACAATCGAAAAAGTACATTTGCGCCTCACATACCGCAAGAGTGTGAAGCGTGAGACCCACAACTATGCGGTTTCATACTTGTTGGCTCTTGCGGAACGTGCGGCTATCGTAAACGTACGATAAACAACTGTATCGTTTAACAGACCCTTTATTTTCAAAACATCTTATTAAAACTACAAACCGAAACCTTGATTCCATTCACTGTGGATGACAGGTTTCCAGTTCGCTCCGGACGTTTTTACCTGATGCACAATAATCTAGAGAATAAATAGTATGGGCTTGTGAATACGTCACTCGCACATCTCTCTTTTTGCAGATCATCCTGCGGTGGGTATTCATCCTTCGCTCCCTTGCAACCTGGAAGGACACAGTAATTTGGGTTTGCTTTACTACAGAATAGAAGGTTTCTTTAAGTAGATGTTCGCCCGAAGATGCTATTTCGGCCTCTTTCTGCTTTTTTAAATTTTGCAAAGTTTAATAATGCTGTTGATATTGAAGAACGTACAAAAGAGTACATTTGCGCCAAACGCCGCAAGAGCGTGAAACTTGAGACTCACAAGTATGTGGTTTTCATACTTGTTGTCTCATGCGTGACGTGCGGCACCTCAAATGTACGATAAGCAACCGTATAGTTCAACAGAGCCAAAAAGTTAAATCTTCTCAAATAAAAAACACCCGTAATGGGTGTTTTTTAAACCTTTAAATGGTTGAACGAACATCACCCGAAGTATCATCAGGAATCTCATCTTTTAAATGAGTGTCTTGATATCTCACGGGTTCATTTTTGTTCAATGCGGATATTTCATTTTGTTGAGTTGCGATCAGGGATTCTTTAGCAGTGTTATCTTTTTCAAGATGCTTAACCCGACGTTGCAATACGAATGAGCGGAAGATTGCTACTGAGCCACTAACTAGAGCGCCTAGTAAAGCAGAAACTAATATAACTAAAATTAGCGGCCACTGTGCAGTACCAAAGACGTAGTTAACTGGAACATCATCGACATTTACCACAGCAAAAATAGCTACAATTATGGCAAAAATAAGTGCGAGTAGTAAGGACCATTGAAATTTCATTGGTATTCCTCCTTTTTCTAAATGATACATTTGTTACAGTATACGTATAAAAAGGGAACAAAGTATAGTTTTCTATACCCTGTTCCCTTTGATTTATAAACTTTTATACTACAGGCTCGTCAGAACCCCATTTTTTGCTGTTTTCGTCAGCTTCAACATCAATTGCTCCACGTTTTTTAAGTTCGCGTTTTTTCAGTACGAACCAAAGTTGTGCAGCGATGAAGATTGAAGAATACGTACCGGAAATTAAACCAATTAGTAATGCAAGTGAGAAGTTTTGAATTGATTCTGCACCGAATACTAATAATGCGACAACGACAAACACAACTGTTAAAACCGTGTTAACCGATCGTCCAAGAGTTTGACGAAGTGATTTGTTAACAATACTTGCAAGCTCTTCTTCAGTTTCGATTTTCTTAGATCGTTTCATATTTTCACGAATACGGTCAAACGTTACGATCGTATCATTTATCGAATAACCAACAATCGTTAGGATTGCAGCAATAAATGTAATATCGACTTCTAAACGGAAAACACTAAACACGGCAATCATAAAGAATGCATCATATAAAAGGGACACAATCGCTGCGATTCCCATTTTCCATTCAAAGCGGAATGCAGTGTAAATAATAATTCCGATTGATGCGAAAATCAACGCATACAATGCATTTTTCGCTAGTTCACGTCCGATTGTAGGAGAGACAGTGCTGATGTTTGGCGCTACACCATATTCCTTCTTAATCGTCGATTTCAGTCCGTTTATTTCTTCTTGAGAGAAATCTTCTGCATATCGAATTACCCCAATTTCTTGTTTATCACCTGAAATGACAATGTCTTCAGAAGGGTGATCAATTGACTTTAAATAAGATGTGATTTCCTCTTTTGTCAAAGAATCTTCAGACAAGATTTCGACACGCGTACCACTTGTGAAATCAATGCCTAAATTCAAACGGAAAACCCCAAGTAAAATCATACCGAGCACAAGAAAAGCAATGGAAGCGGTAAAGAATTTATTACGGAATTTCACGAAATCAAAGCGATCAAACTTTGTTGGTAAATCTAGCGTACTGTAATTATCTTCAGCAGGATGGATAGTTGATTTTTTCACACCAAACAACCATGGTTTGCCATCGAAGAATCCGCTATTGACTAGTAAACCAAGGAGTATTCTTGATCCCCAAACAGCTGTAAGGAAACTCACTAATATACTAATGATTAACGTCGTTGCGAATCCTTTTACTGAACTTGTCCCAAAATAGAATAATACGACTGAAGCTAATAATGAAGTAATGTGAGCATCAAAAATTGCAGAGAACGAATCTTTTGCACCATTTTGAAATGCTACTTTTATAGATTGTCCAATACGTAATTCTTCTTTAATTCGTTCCGCGGTAATAATGTTGGCATCAACTGCAATACCAATTCCTAGGACAATGGCTGCAATACCTGGCAAGGTAAGAACGCCATTGATTAACTCGAATACAAGTAAGTTTAAATATACAAATACACCTAGCGTAATAACTGCAACCAAACCAGGTAAACGATAGTAGAGAAGCATAAATAAAGAAACAAGGATGGTCCCAATAACTCCGGCAAAAATCGTTGATTGAAGTGCTTTTTCACCGAACTGAGCACCAACAGATGTTGAATACGTTTCTATTAATTTAACAGGTAATGCACCAGCATTTAATACACCTGCTAAACTTTTCGTTTCTTCTACTGTAAAAGCACCGTTAATTTCAACACCAGTTGAATTAATTCGTTCATCAACAGTAGGGCTAGAGACAAATTTAGGATTTGCTTTACTAGCTTCTTTAGCAAAAGAATCTACGCCTTCTTCAAAATCCAACCAAATAACTAATAAGTTCTTCCCGACTGGTTTTTGACTTATTTGCTGAGTCACATCTGCGAACTTTGAAGGGTCTTTTAGTGTAAGTGTAACTATTGGACGACCATTCGCGTCAAATGTATCTTTAGCTCCACCTTCTTTTAAATCGGAACCGTCTAACATTAAATTATCGTCAACATCGCGGAATGATAAATTCGCCTGCGTAGACAATAATTCTCGCGCTGATTCTTGATCTTCCACACCAGCTAATTGAACACGAATGCGATTGCCGTCTTCAACTTGAATGTTCGGTTCGCTTACACCGAGTACGTTAATTCGGTTCAATAAAGCGGTAGAAGTATCAGTTACCATTTTCTCCGTAACTTTTGGCCCATCTTTTTTAAGCGGTTCGACTTGGTATAATACTTCGAATCCACCTTGTAAATCCAATCCCAATTTGATGTTGCTGACAACCGATTGTGCGGTTGTACCAATGGAAGCCGCAAATACTACGATAAGTAATAAAAATGCGATAATTCGGCCTCTTGTTTTCATATGTATATTTCCTCCTCAAATTGTCAAATGATAGTAAAACACTACCATTCTCAAAAAACACAATTAAGATTATTATGAAACACGTAAGGCAATGTGTCAAATGGACTTAAGATTCAGACGACTCTGGCAATACTGGTACTGGTTTAACAGATTTAACTGTAGGATTCAATAATGCTTGAAGGTTACCTTCATTTAGTTCTGAGAACCAATTCGATGTTTTAAAGTCTTCTATTTGAGTGTGTGTCATAAACTGTGCAGGTGAAACGGCTAAAACGTCATTGACCATTTCAGATACTCGCATTTCCAGTATGTCTCGCTTCCGCCATTTTTTATTTATACAATAATGCCAAATATCCGCCTCTTTAATGGAATTGTAGTTATACAAGCGAAACTCGTGAATCTTACTTTTCAATGCGGGCTGCACAAGTTGAAATAAATCTTCGTATTTAACACTCATTTAAACACTTCCCTCTTCTATGGTATTAAACATCGTTATTTTCGCATAAGAATATTGTATACGAATTTGGGTGACTTGAGAAGGAAGTGGCAGAATTGTCGACATTTTTACGTGGGACAATGGTATTAATGGGTGCTGTTTTTTTATCTAAATTGTTCGGTTTTGTTTTTCGCATTCAATTTGTGCGAATTGCAGGAGAAGAAGCTGTAGGAATATACTCAGCGGCTTATCCAGCATTTATTTTTTTCTTATCCTTAATACAATTAGGTTTACCGATTGCCGTTGCCAAAATTACAGCAGAATTGTATGCAGGAAAAAAACATGCTGAGATTCAATCACTCATGCGCAAAGTATGGAAACTAACATGGCTTTCCATATTCATTTTCGGTCCTCTATTATTTTTCACCATTCCGTATATCGCGACCAGTTTGTTAGAAAACGCAAATATTAGCACTACGCTATATATCGGCTTATTTACCATTCCAATTGCAGCTTTTGGTGGAATTCTAAAAGGGTATTTTCAAGGACTAGCAAAAGTTGAAGAAACTGCTTGGTCACAACTAATTGAACAATTTTTCCGCATTGCTTTAATCACTTGGTTATTGCCTTATGTAGTCAACCAATCAAGTCCTGGAGCTACTGCTGCTGCTGCCATGTCTCTTGCGTTATTGGCAGAACTCGCCTCGTTCTTGTACTTATGGTATAAGTACAAACGGGTGAAACAAACAACTGAAAAAGTCGTTACCTATCCAACTACTCCTATTTTAGAAGTAGCACTGCCTTCAGCTGGAAGTCGGCTGTTTGGTTCATTTACATGGTTTTTAGAACCCATTGTCTTTATTAAAGCATTAGCTGTTGCTGGTGTGACCGCAGTAGCAGCCACCAATTTATATGGAATGATTTCTGCTGTCTATATACCGTTATTGTTATTTCCTGCGTTTATTCCGTATGCTTTATCGATCGTCTTAGTGCCAGCCGTAAGTGATGCGCGAGCTCGTTCAAATCGTGCCATGTTACAAGAACGTGTATCCTTAGCCATGCGCGTGTCTGCCATTACTGGTTGTTTTGCAGCGACCATTTTTTATTTACACGGAGAGCATATTGTTCGGGTGTTATTTCATGTAACAGAAGGAAAAGGATATATGCAACTTTTAGCTCCAGTATTCTTTTTCTATTACATACAAAGTCCACTTCATGCAATTCTGCAAGCAATGCATGAAGCAAAGGCTGCTATGATGAATTCCATTTATGGTGGACTTGGCAAATTATTTGTGATGTTTGTGTTAGCATCTCAAGCTGGGATTGAAGAAAAAGGTGCGATTTTGGCCATTGGATTTGGTGTTTGTTTAACTTCATTTTTACATATGGCAACACTTCGTCAAAAAAAAGAAGCCGGTATTGGCTTCACATTTTTTGCTATACCGTATTTATTATTTATCATCGTCACGATACTTCGTCCGGTCATTTGGCCTTTAGCGGAAATGCCTTGGGTAGCTGATAGCTTCGTTACTGGTTTAATGATTTTTGCTGGCTTAATTGTTTTTGGGCAAATTCGTCTAACTGATATTCGTCTCCTACGTAAACTGATTAAGAAGACTTAAACCGTTCTCTCATTTGTATATATAACTTTTCTTTTTCATAGCTACAATAAAACACGGTTGATGGGTCATCAATGTCAAGGTTTTTTAATTCTTCTAGCAACCATTGTTTATCTTGTTGAATCAACTCTAAATGAGATTCTTGTACGTCACCATCTACAATAAGAGGCAAAACAGGATGATCTCCACCCATTTTAAATACAGACAAATTTCCCGACGACTCTAGAAAAGCATAAGCAACATCTTGAACAGAACCAACTTGCTGTTCACGAAGTTGTTGGAACAAATCGTCCAAATTGTACCTTATTTTCCGCATTTCCGATTCTATTATTTCACCATTGCGAATTATGATTGTAGGACTTCCATCAATTAAATCTCGAACCTTTTTACTTTTTAATGACCAGTAGGAAGTTCCTAGTTGGATGAACAATAATAATATCATTGGCATAATGGAACCAAACAAGTCGCGTTTTGGATCATCAATTGCAAACGATGCCACTTCTGCGATTAAAACAAATATAACTAAGTCCATTAGACTTAATTCGCCAACTTCACGTTTTCCCATTAATCTAAAGATAATTAATATTAATATATAAAGAAATATGGTCCTCAACGCTACAACAAGAAGTTCTTCCATATGCATCCCCTTTTTCTACTTAGTATGAGAAAAAGAAGACTGCACTATACAAAAAAACCTGTTTTTCCATAAAGGAAAAACAGGTTTTTGACTGTTCACTTAAAGTGTTGCTGATTCGTCGATAACACGCGCGATAGCTGCACGTTCAAATTGAAGGCGAGTACCATCTGTAATTGTTACAAAAACAGTTGAGTCATCTACTGCATCAACTAAAGCGTGAAGGCCACCTACTGTTACGATACGATCCCCACGTTTTAAGTTAGTTTGCATAGAAGCTGTCGTTTTTTGACGTTTTTGTGCTGGTCGAATAATGAAAAACCACATTACAACGAACATCAATATAATTGGTGCTAAACCGATTAATGTTTCCATTTTATATATTCCCCCTCTCTATCTATACAACACGTGTTCAAAAGGAGCATAAAAAGAGCCGTTTTTGGAACTCAGGCAAAGAACGCCACACAATGTGGCAACACCTGAGTGACCAACGTCTGTTGCCCTGAGGCGGAGAAGTAAGCAAACGATAAAGGTATACAGCCTAAATTCGCCACTCTCTGTGGCACAGGCTGCATGACCTGCCTTCTGCAGGCCTCAGCTATTTTTAGCGGACTTTTTGAACATCATCTTCAGTAAGTATACAAGAATCAGAAATTTTTTGCATCAGGTTTGTTATATCCATATTGTTCAAAGAACTCTGCACGGAAATCTCCTAGACGATCTTCTCTAATAGCTTGACGTACTTGCTTCATCAAATTCATTAAGAAATGCAAGTTATGGGTTGAAGTTAATCGAAGTCCGAATGTTTCTTCAGCTTTGATTAAATGACGAATGTAGGCACGGGAATAGTTCTTACACGCATAACAGTCACAATTTTCGTCGATAGGACCGAAGTCACGGGCATTTTGAGCACCTTTGATAACTAAACGACCGTTACTCGTCATAAGTGTTCCGTTACGTGCAATACGTGTTGGCAGTACGCAGTCAAACATATCAACACCACGAATCGCCCCATCAATAAGTGAATCTGGTGATCCAACACCCATTAAATAACGAGGCTTATCGGCAGGCATAAATGGAGTAGTGAATTCTAACACGCGGTTCATTACGTCTTTTGGCTCTCCTACTGACAGTCCACCAATTGCGTAACCTGGAAAATCTAGTGATGTAATATCTGCTGCACTTTGACGGCGAAGATCTTCAAACTCGCCACCTTGTATGATTCCAAATAACCCTTGATCATTTGGACGAGCATGTGCTTTTAGACAACGCTCTGCCCAGCGTGACGTACGATCCACACTTGATTGCATATATTCACGAGTCGCTGGGAATGGTGGACATTCATCAAACGCCATCATAATGTCTGAGCCTAAATCATTTTGAATTTGCATTGCTTTTTCCGGGCTTAAGAACATTTTGTCCCCATTCATATGGTTACGGAAATGAACGCCTTCTTCTTCAATTTTACGGAATTCGCTTAAACTGAACACTTGGAAACCACCAGAATCCGTTAAAATCGCACGGTCCCAGTTCATGAATTTATGCAATCCGCCCGCTTCTTTAATAATATCGTTACCTGGACGCAACCATAAATGGTACGTGTTACTTAAAATAATTCCTGCTTCCATGGTTTTTAATTCTTCAGGAGACATTGTTTTTACCGTCGCTTGTGTTCCAACTGGCATAAATGTTGGTGTTTCAAATGAACCGTGTGGCGTATGCACAATGCCTAAACGTGCACCTGTTTGTTTACATGTTTTAATTAGTTCGTATCGAATGGCTGTCATGCACGAACTCCTTTCTGATTAGCGGATGGGCGAATGAACATCGCGTCTCCAAAACTGAAAAATCGATAATTGTGAGTTATAGCTTGCTCGTAAGCATGTAGTATTTTGTCGCGTGAAGTTAAGGCACTTACTAACATGACAAGTGTAGACTTTGGTAAGTGGAAATTCGTAATCAACCCATCAATGCATTTAAATTCATAGCCTGGGAAAATGAAAATCGAAGTCCAGTCACTGTCTTCTTGTAATTGACCATTAAATTTGTTAGCAACCGTTTCAAGCGTACGAGTAGATGTAGTTCCTACCGAAATAACACGACCACCTGCAGCTTTTACTCGATTAATAGTATCTGCTGTTTCTTTCGAAAGTCGATAAAACTCCGAATGCATTTCATGGTCATCAATAGAATCGACGCTTACAGGTCTAAACGTACCGAGCCCTACGTGAAGTGTAATAAATACGACTTCCACACCCATTGATTTAATGTCATCTAATAACTCGTCTGTAAAATGAAGACCTGCTGTAGGTGCAGCTGCAGAACCTCTTTCTTTAGCGAAGACAGTTTGATAGCGATCTTTATCATCTAATTTCTCCCGAATATAAGGAGGCAATGGCATATCGCCTAATTGATCTAAAATTTCATAAAAAATACCTTCATAAGTGAATTTGAACAGACGACCTCCGTGGTTTGCTTCACCAACACATTGTGCTCGCAGTAAGCCTTCGCCGAAGGATACAACTGTACCAATTTTAACTCGCTTTGATGGTTTCACTAAAGTTTCCCACACATCTTCTTCCGTTTGCTTTAAGAGAAGGATTTCAATATTGGCTCCAGTCTCTTCTTTAATTCCCATAAGACGCGCTGGGAGCACACGGGTATCGTTTAACACAAGGCAATCGCCTGCTTGAAATTCATGGAGAATATCTTTAAACGTGTGGTGAGAAACTTCACCACTATCTTTATCCAGTACTAAAAGCTTGCTCGATGTGCGGTCGGCAAGCGGTGTTTGCGCTATTAATTCTTCTGGTAAATGAAAATCAAAATCTTCTACTTGCATAGGTATACTTCCTTTTTATCTTTATTCCTCGTAATAAGGGTAATTAAAATGATCATACGCGAGTTTCGTTACGACACGGCCTCTTGGTGTCCGTTGTAAGAAACCAATTTGTAATAAGTATGGTTCATAGACATCCTCAATCGTCGTCGATTCTTCCCCAATACTTGCAGCAATTGTATCCAGTCCAACCGGACCACCTCGAAAGCGTTCAATCATGCCAACCAATAACTTGTGGTCGATGTGATCTAGACCAAGTGCATCTACTTGCAACAATTCAAGGGCATCTTGTGCAACATCAATTGAAATGGTTCCGTTTCCTCTGACTTGTGCAAAATCTCGCACTCTTTTTAATAAGCGGTTGGCGATACGAGGCGTTCCTCGAGAACGACTGGCAATTTCACCTGCAGAAGGATGGTCAATTTCAGCGTCAAAAAGTGTTGCACTTCGAGACACTATTTCAGTTAACGCATGATTATCATAATAATCAAGACGTAGTAGGACCCCAAAGCGATCTCGGAGTGGAGCAGATAATGCGCCCGCTCTCGTGGTGGCTCCAATTAACGTGAAAGGTGGTAGATCAAGCCGCACTGAACGAGCTGATGGTCCTTTTCCAACCACAATGTCAAGACAAAAATCTTCCATCGCGGGATACAATACTTCTTCAATTGAACGATTTAAACGATGAATTTCATCGATAAATAAGACATCGCCTGGTTCAAGTGAACTGACAATCGCCGCTAAATCGCCTGGGCGTTCAATGGCAGGTCCACTCGTCATTCGAATATTGACTTCCATTTCATTAGCAATTACTGCTGCTAACGTAGTTTTCCCAAGTCCAGGAGGTCCATACAATAAAACATGATCCAAACTTTCTTTGCGCATTTTTGCTGCCTTCACAAAAATATCTAAATTATTTTTGACTTTATCTTGGCCAATGTATTGAGACAAATATTGTGGGCGAAGTGATTGCTCAAATCGTTCATCAAATTCCGAGACTTCAGTCGAAATGACACGTTCTTCCATGCCTATGACCTCCCTTCATCAGCCTTGTTTTAATAGCAATTGTAATGCTTTTTTCATGTAGCCTTCTGTATCAAGTGCCTCTGGTAAGGATACTAATTGCGGACGTACTTTCACTAGTTCACGATCTGAATATCCAAGTGCAGCAAGTGCTAAGAATGCTTCTTCGAGCTCAAGCTTTCCTGACGTTTCAGGGAATAATTGAAGTTCATCTTCACCACTTGGCATTTCAAAGTCAATGGATAAGTCGCCTAGTTTTCCTTTTAAATCAAGAATCATTTGACGCGCTGTTTTTTTCCCAACTCCCGGGAATTTCACTAAAAAGGTCTCATCTTCTCGCTCAATAGCTTGTACTACTTGGGACGGTTGTCCACTGGCAAGTATGGCTAACGCGCCTTTCGGTCCAATACCAGAGACTTGAATTAGTTTACGGAAAAGTTCGCGTTGATCAAGTGAAACGAAGCCAAAAAGTAACTGGGCATCTTCACGAACATTTAAATGTGTAAAGATTTGTTTTGGTTCTGGCGACACACGAAAAGCATATGGGTTTGGTGTGAATATTTGCCACCCTATGCCTTGTTGTTCCACCGTCATATATTCAGGTGTTATTCGTGTAACTACACCTTTTATGTAATCGTACATTTAAGTCTCTCCTCACATTCAACGTACTGATTATAGCATATAAAACGGATGTTCGCAGGAAGAAACCTAGCAATCATCCATGTATAAAGCTTCGTATTTTACTAGGTACCGGACAATCTTTTATATAAAATGTTTCAATCTGAGTATAGATGGGAAAAGATTCTCATCAACTATTCTACTAAATTGGAGGCGGTTTTAGATGGGGAAAAATAATGATACCTTTACTCACCAAAACAATCAACACAACAATCAAAATGAACAAGGCGAAGTAAATGAATTACAGCGTAAAAAGCTACAGTATAATCAGGAACATAGCAACCGTGAAGAAAATGAAAAGGTAGAAATTGAACAAAATGAACAAAGTGTGGAAGATTCTAAAGAATAGACATAAAAGCAAACAACACCCGTGATTTCAATAATCACGGGTGTTGTTTTATTTTTATCGTAATTTAATTACATTTATGTCAAACATATTGCATCGTTTTTTCGAACTAATCACTTTCAACGCGACGATTTCGCAATTTATTGAGCTCATTTGATAACCGTAGCTGTTCGATTGTTTACGAGAACCTACCACAATCATCCCATAATTGTGGCATATGTTTTAATGCTTTGTCAGTGAAAACTTTTAATTTCGGTAAAAATCCACGTAGTTGCAATTCAGATAATGTACTAGCATACAACCACTCACGCATCAGTTCGTTTGGAAATAATAAATAATTCCAATCAATTTTACGCAGAGATGGATTCTCTTGAATAAGTGCTTGTAAATCATAATCAAAATGAGGTAACACTCGATGTGACCATAAAATTAGTTCGACCTCGGCTGGACCTATGCAAGCCAAGTCAAAATCAATGATGTACATTTCGTCTTTTTTATCGATTACAAAATTATGATGAACGATATCACCATGTAAAAGTGTTAAGTGGTCACTTTTAACTGGTTCAAGCTGATCTAAAGAAGCTTTCGCAAGTTGTGTGATTCTCTGTGTTTTTGACGGACCGAGTTTTTGAAATAAAAACGGTTCAAGTTGTTGCCATTTTTCTAAACGATGTGCCCATTTTCGATTTAAATCGATTTCATGAAAATATATAGAATTGTGCCAAGCAATTTTTTTTCTTGTATCATGGAGTTGCTGTATTAAAGAAAGTGATTTAATGCGGTCTTCTGGCAAACTAAACTTTACTTTACGACCACTATCAATCCATGGTTGTTGAATGACCAGTGCATCTGGGTATGGCTCTACCGGCACAATAAAATCAGCACCAATAGTTTTTAATTGATCATGAATGAAGCGGATTTTTGCTGCATCATCATGACGTTCGTATTTCTTTAATGAATATGTTTGGGGTCCAATTTGCCATTTCCACACATTCGGCTTTAATTGAACATAATTCCCTCGCTCCACTTTTCAGTAGGGGCGAACGGGATTTTGGTATCCCCATTGCCCTTGTGGACCAGGCCACATGTGACAAGGCGCGCATGCCATATACGGAGCCATGTGCTGAGGCATCATCATATGTTGAGGCATCATATTATTTTCAGGCATCATATTATTTTGACCTTGGCTTTCTCCAAGTGTTTGCGGTGGATATGGATATTGAGCGAAACCGTGTTGTACAGGTTGATGATGTCCACATCCACATCCACATCTGCAAGGTCGCGGTGGTGGTGGTGCACAACCACATGGCGGTTGTTGGTGTTGATAGTTTTGATAGTGTGGAGGCAACATTGGAATTTCTAGTGAAGAAGAATCACGGAAAGAACTTGTATCATCTAATTCCCAACCATGTGTAGGTTTTAGTTTTGGTGTTGGTGTTGGCAATGGCATTGACTTCGGTACTGGCATTGGCTTCGGTACTGGCATTGGCTTCGGTACTGGAGTTGGTGCAGGTATTGGTGGTGGTGGCGGTGGCGCAGCTTGAGCAGGCAGTTGAACGTGAAGATTAACATCCATATCAGGAACTGGCATCCAACCATAAGGAATAAACTGAGGCATCATCTGAGTCATCATTAAATTTTGATTATTAATCGGTTGAGGCATCATTTGCGGCATCGGTTGTGGCATCAGGTTTGGCATCTGGTTTGGCATCGGTTGTGGCATCGGTTGTGGCATCGGTTGCGGGATCGGCTTTGGTAATGGCTTTGGCATCGGCTTCATGCTTGGTTTAGAAATTGGTTTCGGCGCAGGTTGTGGCATCGGTTTTGGAGCTGGCTGAGCTGTGTACTCCTCCTTACTCTTCTTAACCGGCCGCTCATTGCTATACGGGTGTTCTTTCATCTCATGCATTTTTTTCGATTTTTCCGGTACAAAAATTTTCATCCCCGGAACGATATAATCGGGATTTGCCAAATGCGCGTTTAAACGTTTTACTTCATCAAAAGATACACCATACTGTCTTGAAATTTTCCATAGTGTATCTCCTTTTTGCACAACATGTACGTGCAAAATACTTCCCCCTCTCATCCATGTATCGTATGAATGAAGATTTGATTTGGTCACTTTTTTGGTGTACATGATAAACTATGAGAACAAGTGCTATAGTTATGCATGAAAAGGACGGGATTGTATTGAAGAAATTATTAGGTGAAGAACGAAGACAAAAATTACTTGAACTGTTAAAGTTGGCAACCGAGCCTATTAAAGGAACCGACTTTGCGAAAAAAGCAGGCGTTAGCCGACAAGTCATAGTTGGCGACATGACCCTATTAAAAGCACGCAATGAGCCCATTTTAGCTACCAGTCAAGGATACATTTATATGAATCAATCAAATACCAGCCTTGCTTTTGAGCGTCAATTAGCGTGTGTTCACACACCTCATGATGCGCAAGAAGAATTATATACCCTTGTTGATGCAGGTGTGGTAGTAAAAAACGTCACGGTCGAACACCCTGTCTACGGTGAATTAACTGCATCCATTATGGTTTCCAATCGTCATGAAGTGGATTTATTTTTGAGTCGTGTAAAAGAAACCGGTGCTAGTTATTTATCCGAATTGACAGGCGGCATTCATTTACATTTGATCGCGGCCACTTCAAGTGAATTCTTAGAAGCAGCTATTGAAGGCATGAGATCTAAAGGATTTTTAGCGGATGACCAATAGGTAGTGCTCTACGTGCGAATTAGGAGATAATTGGTTAGTTGCGACAATAATCGAAGAAGTTGCGACGATAAACAAAGAAGTTGCGACAATCATTATCCAATAAATACAAAAAGGAATGATTGCAGAGTCTGCAGTCATTCCTTTTTGTATGTAAAATATGTACCTAGAGATTTTACTTCGCACCCTAAAGCACGTAATTCTTCTTTAGCACCTTGCATCATCGTTACATTTTCATCTTCTAGGACATCCACGATAAAGAAGTAATGACCAAGACCTGTTTTTAATGGACGCGATTCAATTTTACTCAAATTCAACTGACGCCATGCAAATACAGATAACACTTGATGTAGTGCACCCGATCGATCATCGACTGGTAACGTGATCATAAGTGTCGTTTTAGGCGATTCGTCATGACCTGCTTTAGTCAGCTTTCTGTTTGCTTTTTGAAGGACAAAAAATCGTGTATGATTGAAATGAAAATCATGTATATTCGATTCCACAATGGTTAATCCATATTTCTTCGCAGCAAATTCATTACCGATTGCTGCATACGTTTTTTCAGGATGTTCAGAAACAAATTTCGCTGCAGCTGCAGTCGACGTCGTCTGTTCTAAAGGTATCCCACGGAAACGATAATACAAATATTTATGGCACTGTGCTAGCGCATGAGGATGGGAAAATACCGATTCGATATCTTGCCAGTTCGGCACTTGCTCAGGATGTACCATAAAATGTTGCTCAATCGGTGATAAAATTTCTGCTGACACATGTAATTTCACATCATGAAACAAATAATCAATAGTTAGGGGTACAGAGCCCTCTAGAGCATTTTCTAGAGGTACAACAGCATATTCGACTTCATCGTTCGCAACTGCCTCAATACACTCTGGAATGGTCGTATATGGCATCAGCCACTCCCCTTCAAACACTTCACCTGCTGCTAAATGTGTAAAGGATGCTTCTGGACCTAAATAAGCTACTCGTGATTCCCACGCTTGTTTTACCATGTTAAACACTCCTTAAGATGCACCCGAACTAATAACTTCCGCTGACTCCACAAAATCTAAACGTTTCAATTGTTGAATGAAATCATCCAATTGCACATTCATCGCCGTTACATCCAGAGAAAGCGTCACATTAGCACGTCCTTGGATAGGAATGGTTTGATGAATCGTCAGCACATTACAATGTGACTCAGCAACTGTATGAAGCAACGTCGCCAAAGTTCCTTTGCGATCCTCTAGTTGCAAAAACACCGTTAATATACGTTCGCGCACAATGGAATGGAATGGGAAGACGGCATCTCGATATTTATAAAAAGCGCTACGTGATAAGTCCACTTTTTTCACCGCGTCCCAAATTGACGCGACTTCTCCACTTTGCAACAACTCCTTGGCTTCAAGGGTTTTTTGCATTGCTTCTGTCAACACATCTTCGCGTACTAAAAAATATCGTTGTTCAGATACGTCTTTCATGTTCCCATCCTCACTTTCTATTCGATGAATTCAAATTCGAATTCAAGAAGTCTCACAGTATCACCGTTTTCTGCACCACGTTCACGAAGTGCTTCATCAACGCCCATACCACGTAGTTGACGTGCGAAACGACGAATTGAATCTTCACGTGAGAAGTCGGTCATTTTGAATAAACGTTCGATCGATGAACCACTTAATACATAAGCACCATCGTCATCACGTGTAATGTCGAAACCTTCACGTTCTGATGTATGTTTGTAAAGAACTGTTTTGTCAGATTCTTCTTCAGCCATTTCATGCATTACGAAATCTTCTGTTACTTCAAGTAAATCGGCAATGGCGAATAAAAGTTCGTTTAACCCTTTACGTGAAAGTGCTGAAATCGGGAAAATCCTCACATCTTCCGGTAATTTCTTACGGAATTCTGCTAAGTTTTCTTCTGAATCCGGCATGTCCATTTTATTGGCAACCACTAATTGTGGACGCTCAGTTAAACGCAAGTTATATTGACGAAGTTCTTCGTTAATTGTCACATAATCATCATATGGATCACGACCTTCAATTCCAGACATATCGATAACATGCACAATTACACGTGTACGTTCAATATGACGTAAGAATTGGTGACCTAGACCAACACCTTGGCTAGCGCCTTCAATAAGACCTGGTAAATCTGCCATTGCAAAGCTACGGCCATCAGTCGTTTCAACCATTCCTAAGTTAGGGACAATCGTTGTGAAATGATAAGCAGCAATCTTCGGTTTCGCTGCAGATACAACAGACAGTAATGTAGATTTACCAACACTTGGGAATCCAACTAGTCCAACGTCTGCTAATACTTTAAGCTCTAAAACCACATCAATTTCAAATCCTGGTTCACCTTTTTCAGACAGTTCAGGTGCTGGATTTTGAGGTGTTACAAAACGACAGTTTCCGCGTCCTCCACGTCCACCTTTTGCAATGACCGCTCTTTGACCATGTTCGACTAAATCAGCTAAAACTGGTCCTCCTTCTTCAGCCATTACTACTGTACCGGGTGGAACTTTAACGATTAAATCTTCAGCACCACGGCCGTGCATGCCTTTACTTTGTCCGTGATCTCCACGATCCGCTTTAAAAAATCGTTTGTAACGGAAATCCATTAATGTACGTAAACCTTCTTCAACTTCAAAGATTACGCTTCCTCCGCGGCCACCATCTCCGCCTGCGGGTCCACCGTTTGGAACATACTTCTCACGACGAAACGCGACCATACCATCTCCGCCATCTCCGCCTTTAATGGATATCTTTACGTGATCTACAAACATAGACTATCCCTCCTTGCTTTCTTCTATATGAAAACGCCATTTCGTGGCCGTTTTGCATTCATGAGTCAATGTAACTAGTGGTTCGTGGTTAATTTCGTGCTGTATTGGTTCCCATTCTCCGATTGTTTCAAACGTAAGTTTAAATTCAGACTGAGTACACAATATATGAATGTTTAGATGTTGTTCTTTAAACGGACTTAATTGTGTGTGCAAAAGTGTAATTGCTTGTTCCAGCACATCACGAATAGAGGCATCTAATAAGGTGTTACAGGTAGACTCAATTTGACTAGATATGTTCACTTGAAAACCGGCAAAACGCCAATTCATGGTTTGTAGCCATTCAGAAGTAAGAGGTAAGTTTAACTTCGCTAATTCATAGAATGCTTTAACTTCAGTGGTATAGTGATCAATAACCTCTTTCGCATCATCCAGTCGTGCTAGATCAATATTCATTTTAATAAGCTGCAACTGATTTAGAAAATCATGTCTTGCAAATCGCAATGCTTCATTTACTGAAAACGCTTTGTCGGTCATATAATCACACTCTCCATTATGCTAATCTCATTTCATTAGTATACCAAGAAATGAAGCGATTTTGTTGCAAAAGAAAAAGGACTGCAGTTATGCAGTCCTTTGGCTGTTTGAATTAAGCTTCTTGAGCTACAGGATATACACTAACTTTTTTCTTGTCGCGGCCATAACGCTCAAAGCGTACAATACCGTCAACTTTCGCAAAAAGTGTGTCATCTCCACCACGGCCTACGTTTTCACCTGGATAAATTTTAGTACCGCGTTGACGGTATAAAATTGAACCACCAGAAACGTGTTGACCATCAGCGCGTTTAGCGCCAAGGCGTTTTGATTGTGAGTCACGTCCGTTACGAGTCGAACCTACTCCTTTTTTCGAAGCGAAAAACTGAAGATCTAATCTTAACATCATTTGTTTCACCCCCTACTTTTTGAAGGTTATTTTTATATACTGTCCATAATCTTTTTCAATCGTTTGTAAAGAAACAATCATCGCTTGTACAATTAATTGTACCTGTTCATTCGTTTTTGGAACTAAGTCATCAGAAAACGAGACTTTGAGAAACCCGCCGTCTTGTCCTTGCTTCACATCAGGAATCACTTTTGTAAGTTCAACGATTGCATTAACTGCTCCAAAAGAAACAGCTGTTGCGGCTGCACAAACTAAATCTTTTCCATGTTCAGCAAAATCTGCATGTCCTTTCATTTCAAAAGAACGAATGTCATTGGATTGATTTTTATCAATCGTTACTTTAATCATCTTTTACACATCTTATAGATTGATCGAATCAATCACAAGTTTCGTGTAAGGTTGGCGATGACCTAGTTTACGATGATAGTTCTTTTTAGCTTTATATTTGAAAACAGTGATTTTTTTAGCTTTGCCGTTTTTCACGACTGTCGCTTTAACTGTCGCTCCTTCAACGAAAGGAACTCCAACTTTCACATTGTCTCCACCTACGAATAATACTTTATCAAATGTGAAAACGTCATCAGCTTCAACACCTAATTTTTCGATGTAGATTTCTTGACCTTTTTCAACCTTGATTTGCTTACCACCAGTTTCAATAATTGCGTACATTTTACTGCACCTCCTCTTAGACTCAGACTCGCCTTAAATAAGGTGATCTTTTCAGATACTTTGACCTCTTCAGAGCGGTTGTAGTAGCACGGGTGCTACAAACAATAACATTAAAACTTTACCATAATGCTAGGGTAGCGTCAACTGCTTCGTGACAATTTTATTGAAAGCTTCATCATATTTTCGGTATTGCCACGAACGAATATTTTGAAATGCAATAAATGAAAATATAAATGCGAGATGCAATTTGTTATATGTAGCTAATAATAGCAGGACTGAAAGGCAGATAGACAGGGCTAAATGTGTATTTTGATGATGTTTAGGAATAATGGCCTTCAATGCTTGTCCACCATCTAATGGCAAAATGGGGATTAAATTAAGCGCAAGAATGGTCAATTGAACTTCATTAAAAAAAGCTTGTCCCGGAAAATAAAAAAATTGCGCAGTTAAATAGAGGATTGCCGTTGCGAGTGGACCAGCAATCGCAATAAGCCATTGATGATGCGGCGGAGCAAGTTGAAGATTTTTCAGTTTAATGGCCCCACCATATGGAAGAATGGTACAACTGGACATCTTAAGGCCCGTCCATTTAGCTGCCGCAATATGGCCTAATTCGTGAAAAAGTAAAGAACAAATAATAATGCTATAGTGCGCCAGCTGCGCAGTAGCAATTAAGTAAATAATAATAGGAATCATTATGGGATGCATGCGGATTTTAGTAAAGTACATCCGTCATCCATTCTGTAACCGCAGAGGGTTCAAGATTTTTACCTGCGCGTTCTATTTTCACAAACATTGATCCTGGCTGCACTTCTGCAATTAAGTCATTCTCTCCGACAGCTGTATAAGGTAAATTAGAAAAGTTTTCAACAAAACCATATGTCACAATATCTCCACCATCGTAAAGAACTGTCATCGTTTTCCCCGTATGGCGTGTATGTCCAGTGAAGAGAATGATACCATCTTCTCTCGCAGTGACTTGAATCGGTGTAGTGTACGAAACTAGCACGCCTTCTTCATAAGGTTGCATAGACTCGTAAGTCGCCATCGTCGGAATCATAGAGTCTTTGGGAGTCGCTGCCACAGGAATAAGTTCAGGACGATAATCTCTTGGTAACTGTGCGATTACAAATTCGCGAACCATTTGAATATCCTTCCCTTGGGTAAATATTGTGCGAAGTTGTGAAGTTCCACCTTTTTGCTCTTGGATTTGAACAATTGCAATGATGCCAACGGTAAATATACATGCGATAATCCATTTTTGTACAGATTTCATGCCGCAGCCCCCCTTTTCCGGTAGTATATGCAGACGTGGTTTTATATATTTCTATTGATATATGGATTTTAGAGTGGGGCTATACAGGATGAAGACAAGATTTAGGGGATTGGCGTAACTTCTCGAGGAATTGTTGCAACTCTTGTTCGTTTTGTCGCAACTTCTCGTAGTATCGTCTCAACTATAGGTCGTATTGGCGCAACTTCTCGTGTTATTGACTCAACTCTTGGTCGTTTTGTCGCAACTTCTTCCGTTATTGTCGCAACTATCCAATTTCCTCCTAATTCCCAATCGATTTTCTTCCCACAAAAACGTAGCCCTTCGCGAAAGCGATGGGCTGCCAAATTAAGATTTAACACTTTTGTGTGGATAGGTATTGTCGCAACTTTCTTTGATATTGTCGCGACTTTTGGTCGTATTATCGCAACTTCTCGTGGTATCGTCTCAACTCTTAGCTGTATTTTCGCAACTTCTTCCGTTATCGTCGCAACTATCCAATTTCCTCCTAATTCCTACTCGATCTTCTTCCCACAAAAAACGCAGCCCTTCGCGAAAGCGTTGGGCTGCCGAATTAAGATTTCAACACTTTGCGTGGATAGGGTATTGCCGCAACTTTCTTCGATATTGACGCTACTATTGCTCGTATTATCGCAACTTCTCGTGGTATCGTCTCAACTCTTAGCTGTATTGTCGCAACTTCTTCCGTTATCGTCGCAACTATCCAATTTCCTCCTAATTCCTACTCGATCTTCTTCCCACAAAAAACGCAGCCCTTCGCGAAAGCGTTGGGCTGCCGAATTAAGATTTCAACACTTTGCGTGGATAGGGTATTGCCGCAACTTTCTTCGATATTGACGCTACTATTGCTCGTATTATCGCAACTTCTCGTGGTATCGTCTCAACTCTTAGCTGTATTGTCGCAACTTCTTCCTTTATTGTCGCAACTATCCAATTCCCTCCTAATTCCCACTCGATTTTCTTCCCACAAAAACGCAGCCCTTCGCGAAAGCGTTGGGCTGCCAAATTAAGATTTTAACTTCATTGTGTTTAGAAGGTTAATTCTACTCCAACAAACTTTTGAAATTGCTTATCTCTTCTTCATTTCAAATGCTAAAAATGGTTCCAAGCGCCATGGTTCAAATTTCAATGTATATATTCTATTTTTATGACTACCGGTATATTTCGCTATGCAACTCTTTAAAATTCTCGAAATTAAATCTTTGTTATCAATACCTAACCACCATTTTACATCCCTACTTGTAGTTTCACTGCCAAATAGTAGTTGGTATTCTTGCAATGTCGCTACATGTGCTTCCTTGTCGTGACAACCACAATAACCGCACACCCATGTAGCGTATACTCGCTTCATCCCTACTTCAAAACACTTTCTGCATTTGACACCTGGACGAATCCCTTTCCGTTCAATTCCCAATCGTCCCATTAGTACGTCATCATGGATAGTACAAGTTCCACGTTTCAGAATATGACTTACTTTTTTCAACTCCTCGTTTGATATCATTTCTTTACTTTTCACTTCCATTTCTTCGAGCGTATCGCACACGGCATCGATGGGAATAGATTTGAAAAGTGTTGGCGGCTGAATGACAATCCCGGCTCGACTTGCAAACACAATTAAGCCTTGAACAGGTATTTGAACTCCTTTTAGATTTAATTTTCTCTGTAATACTTTTACTGCTCGTTGCAATTGAAGTTCCGGATTTCTCATACCTTCTTTTTTACCATCAATTATTCGATAAAATTGTTTTGAAATGGAATCAAAATAAAACTCCCCTTTCATATTTTTCACTTCCAAAATGCAAATCATCTTTGGCGTCACTACAATGACATCCATTTGCGTATTGCCTATCATGATATTTCGATAAATTTCAACCTTGGGAGTCAGAACTACTTCCTCTAGAAATCTTGATACTTTATCTTCTCCAGCAAATCCTGCTTTCGTCGTCCGGTAATCTTCACTAAGCAATCGCTTATCACTAAATCGCGAATACACTACACACATTCTTAACACATTAAACTCGTATGTTTTTTGATTATTCAGTCTTATCACTCCTAAAAAAATCCTCCACTCGATCAAAAGTGGAGGATTTAGCTAATTTATTTAGCAAAAACGGCTTTTATTTTTGAGAATATGCCTTTTTTCTGCACGTCCATAGACATTAAAGGTACCGATTCACCTAAAATACGACGCGCAATGTTGCGGTAGCCTTGAGCTGCTCGGTTTGTTGGGTCCATTACTACTGGCTCACCTTTGTTGGAAGAAGTAATAACACTTTCGTCATCCATGATGATGCCAAGTAAATCAATGGATAAGTGTGTAGTAATTTCATTAACATCTAACGCATCGCCGGCTTTCATTAAATGTTGACGAATACGGTTGATAATTAATTTTGGCGGGGCAATATCTTCTTGTTCAAGCAAACCGATGATACGATCCGCATCACGCACGGCTGAAATTTCAGGTGTGGTAACGACGATTGCACGGTCTGCACCAGCGACTGCATTTTTATATCCTTGTTCGATACCTGCAGGACAGTCGATTACGACATAATCGTAGTCACGTTTTAATTCCGTTACAAGTTCTTTCATTTGTGCGGGGTTTATAGCGTGTTTGTCTGTTGTTTGCGCTGCTGGAAGTAGATACAATTTGTCTTCAAAACGTTTATCTTTTACTAAAGCTTGGTGAACTTTACAACGGCCTTCGATTACGTCAACCAAATCATAAATAATTCGGTTTTCTAATCCAAGGACAACGTCTAAGTTACGTAAGCCGATATCAGTATCAATTAAACAAACTTTCTTGCCTTGAAGTGCCAATGCAGTCCCCAGGTTGGCGGTTGTTGTTGTTTTGCCAACACCTCCCTTACCTGAAGTAATTACGATAGCTTCTCCCACATTAGCTTCCTCCTTTAAATGTAGATAATTGCGGTCTTAATAAACGTAGTTCTTGTAAGCGATCGATTGCAATGAAGCCATTTGCATGCAAATATGCACATTCCATTTCGGGTTGTTCCGAAAGAATCGTCAATTCATCCGTCATAGTTTCAAGTGTTTCATTAATTTTAATATGTGTCGCTTCTAACCAAGACGCCGCGATGACTGCTTCTTTATTGCCATTCGCCCCTGCATGTGCGCTACCTTTTAAGCGGCCAAGCACAAAAATATTGCCGCCAGCTATGATTTTGCCATTTGGGTTTACATCTCCTACGACAACTAAATCACCTTCTGCTTTGATAACTTGACCAGAACGAACGATGCCGACGTAAGTTTCCGATTGACGCTCTAAGATGCGGCGATTGCTTTCTTCTATGGAAATCACATCACTTTGCACTCTTGAGACACGTAAATGTGGAGACGTGTGCACGCTTGCAATGAGTTCTTTTATTTGTTCTTCTGAGCAGTATCGATTTCCAAGTTGTAATAATACCTCTGCTTGTCCATCGATGCCTTCGTCCGAAACTTTTAGCTTTAGTTCATCCACCAGTTCGGCATATGCGCTTTGATCATCAAGCCGAAGCACTAGACCGTCTTTTGTCCCTTTTATATAGACTAGTTGCTTTTTCGTCATCAAATGCGTCACCTCACGCGTAGAATTAATTTGGCTGATTTAATCGTTGCAACAATCGTGCATTGATTACATATTTAAATGCCCAGCCTAGCACCACTAAGAATATTGAATTTGCAATCATCGTTGGAATGAGACGTTCGCTAACAAAAGCTTGTAACGAAATATCGGTCAATCCAATAAATGAAAAGAATTGGAATAACGCGAATTCAAGACCAGCAACTAATACAAGTGACACGATTGTTGTCACCAATAAATTCTGGTGAATGAATTTCACGATATAACTAGCTAGTAAACAAATTAATGGATATAAAAATGAATACAATCCAATAATATCAATGAAAAACACATCATACAAGAGCCCAAAAAGTAATGCATACACCATCGCGCGGTTGCGACTATAGTAGATGGAAATGAATATCAAATACATGATGAGAAATCGAGGGATTAAATACCGATACTCCCCATTAATGTCTAAGGGAGAAAATAGCCCGAATACGGGTTCAAGATAAAACAAGACGACAGCAATGGCTGGAACGATAAAACGCTTCATGATTCATCCTCATCAATCGCAGTATTTTCTCCATCTGTCCCATCGACGGTTGTCATAACGCGTTTTGCAATCATCACGTGGTCAAGTAGAGCAAAATCAGCTGCTGGTTTAACATAAGCCATATTCGTTAAGCCGAAATCGTCTGTCGATACTTCAGTAATTTCCCCGATTAAAATACCTTTAGGAAAAATCCCGCCTAGTCCAGATGACATGATTTTTTGACCTTTTTTGATTTCAATGTTTGAATCGATTCGTTTTAGAATTAGTTCTTTTCGCTCATCATCGTATCCTTCAATTAAGCCGAATACTTCTTTTTCGCCCGTCACCATCGCAGATACACGATAGTTTGGATTTTGTGTCGATAAAAGTTCAACAGTAGAAGTAAATGGCGTCGTTAGTACAACTTTTCCAATTAATCCTTGCGCAGTCATAATTGCCATGTTCTTTTCGACTCCGTGAACTTCTCCTTTATCGAGTATTATTTTTTCTTCCCATTGATCAGGATTTCTTGCGATTACAGTTGCCTGAATCGGTTCATACTTTCGAAGATCGTCTTGCTTGTCTACAACTTCTCTTAATCTCGTATTCTCTGATGCTAAATCGTTGACGTCTGCTTGCAATTTCGCAAATTCTTCTAAACGACCTTTCAATCGTTTATTTTCTTCATACGTATTTAACAAAGAATCAACATTATCGAAAACACCTGTTATGTACTGTGTTGGTTTTGAGAAAATAGATTGCCCAAAACCAACCACATCTTTAATAATTTGTTCAGGTAACGACGCATTATCACGATCTCTGAGAGAGAAGCTGATCAATGCCACAAGAAAGATGACCCCGACAAGCAGCAAAATTAATCGCTTATTCGAAAAAAATTGTGGCATTAGAACGGTCCTCCTTAATGTTTAGAATTTTGGCGAATCATATTCATATGATCAAGCGCCATTCCCGTACCAATTGCAACGCAGTCTAACGGATTCTCTGCAATGAAGACCGGCATGCTTGTCTCATCACTAATCACTTTGTCCAAGTTCTTAAGTAATGCGCCACCGCCTGTTAAGACGATTCCACGTTCCATTACATCCGCAGATAATTCAGGAGGCGTTTGTTCTAATGTTTTTTTCACTCCATCGATAATTGCTGTAACAGACTCTTTCAATGATTCGGCAATTTCTTCAGAAGAGATTTCAAGTGTTTTTGGAAGACCCGTCACTAAATCACGGCCACGAATTTCCATTTTCTCAACATTTTCAATGACTCTAGCAGAACCGATTTCTATTTTAATAGCTTCGGCAGTACGTTCACCAATAGTTAAGTTGTACATTTTACGAATATAACTAGTAATCGCATGATCCATCGCGTCACCAGCTACACGTACTGATTCACTTGTCACAATACCGCCAAGTGAGATAACTGCAACTTCAGTTGTACCGCCACCAATATCGACCACCATACTACCTGTTGGTTCCCACACTGGTAAGTTTGAACCGATTGCTGCTGCAAATGGCTCTTCAATTGTAACTGCATCTCTTGCGCCAGCTTGACGAGCTGCATCAATTACTGCACGACGCTCAACAGATGTAATTCCATAAGGCACACAAATCATTACGTTTGGCTTTTTCCAAGTACCGCCTGACGCTTTCATTGCTTCTTTTAAATAATACTGAATCATCGCTGTAGTAATATCAAAATCCGCAATAACCCCGTCTTTCATTGGGCGAATGGCAACGATTGAACCTGGAGTACGACCAATCATATTTTTAGCATCGTTTCCTACTGCCACGATGTCACCATTATTTGTGTTTTTAGCTACTACTGAAGGTTCGCGTAATACGATCCCTTTTCCTTTAATAAATACCAAAGTATTGGCTGTGCCAAGGTCTATCCCGACATCTTTTGCTCCGAATCCAAACACGTTTTGTTCTTCCTTTCTATCCTTAGCCAGTTAATCTTAGCTTAGTTTAAACCATAACTTTGATTATAACGGATAAAAAGAGAAAATCACAGTGTCACATGTAACCCTTTTCTTTCAAACTAATAAATTGATGATCTCCGATAATTACATGATCAAGTAATTCGATACCCATGATCTGTCCAGCTTCTTGAATTCGCTTCGTTACCTCTATGTCTTCAGGTGATGGAGACGGGTTCCCTGAAGGGTGATTATGCGCGCAAATAATCGAGGCAGCAGAACGTTTTACCGCTTCCCTGAATATTTCTCGTGGGTGAACAATACTTGCATTTAAACTACCAATAAAGATAGTTTGTTTGTGTAACACTTGATTTTTAACGTTCATAAATAATACAACAAAATTTTCTTGCTTTAAAGACGTCATATCCGCCATTAAAAAAGTGGCTGCATCTTTTGGGGAACGTACGGTGAATTTTCCATCTGTTTGTTGCTGAGCTAAGCGACGTCCGAGTTCGACTGCCGCGAGTAATTGAACTGCTTTTGCTTCCCCAATTCCTTTTACGGACATTATTTCTTCAATCGTCGCATTTTTCAATTCGTGCAGTTGTTCGAAAAACACTAAAACTCGATTGGCTAAATGTAGAACAGATTCTTGTTTTGTGCCTGTTCGCAACAAAATCGCTATCAACTCTTGATTTGACAAAGCTACTGCACCTTGATTCATTAGTCTTTCACGCGGGCGATCAGAAGCTGGCACATCTCGGATCATTAACGTTGGTTTGACATCAGTTATCATAACGCGCTCCAGCTGTCACGTGTTCAATAAGTTCTAAATGTTTTAATTCTCGATAAAGTCCAGCAATTGGTAAGCCTACTACGTTGTTGTAATCTCCATTTACATGTTCTACCATTAATGCACCAACGGTTTGGATGCCGTATGCCCCGGCCTTGTCAAAACAATCACCACTAGCTACGTAATTACTAATCCATTCCTCGGACAATGTGAAGAAAGTGACTTTTGTCTTCTCAAAAAACACGCTGCATATATCGTCAAAATAAATAGCCACACCTGTAATTACGGTATGCGTTCTTCCAGACAATCTGCGTAAATGATTTTTCGCCATTTCCGCATTTTCCGGTTTCCCTAATGCCTCGTCGTCGATAAATACCATGGTATCCGCACTGATAACGATCGCTTGTTGATTGTGTTCCGCCACTTGTAAGCCTTTCTCCATGGCAATGTTACAAACTAATTCGGCTGGTGATAGACCGAAAACTGAGTGCTCGTCCACTTCCATTGTCTTCACATCAAATGGTGCACCAAGCAAGGATAGTAGATCTTTTCTTCTCGGTGAGGCAGATGCTAAAATTAACGGTTTGGTTGTCTTAAATTTCATTCAAATCAGCTCCTTTTTGACATCATACAGAACTATTTCTCCGTTGAAAAATGTGTCAAAAGGGCAATAATTTAATTTTACCTACTTAACTACCGTCATAATTCAATTTTGAGGCAGTCATTTTGAGTAGAATAGTGCGATAAAAGTTGCACACGGATGATGTTAAAATCCTTTGAAAGTGTTGATATAGCTGCAATATTAGCTGTCCAATCCTTTGGAATTGCATCCTTATTTCCAGTACTCTCAAAATTAAATTTTGCCGGGTCTGGATTTGCCAGGAAAACAGGCAGATTTTTCATAGCTTTTTCTGTACAAGCTGCTGAATTTATCTGGAATGGCTTTACAAACGAATCTGTACTACCTTCGATTTTCACTTCACTTTCCACGACACTCGCTGCTGACCACACATAGTACTGGCCGCCCGCAATGATAATGGCCGCAGACTTCATAGCAGGACTTGATTGCAATAGCTCTGTCGCACCTTCAGCAGTCGTAAAAACTCCATGTTGTTTTGCAAAGAATTGAGTCGTTCCGTCCTTGCCAGGTGCATCTACAGCTATTTGTTCAGATTTCTCCGGATTCTCAGATGCAGTTCCAGCTTTTTCGGCAGTAGAGATATCTTGCCATTGAATTAAAATCGCAAATATACCGATCGACACAACTCCGATAAAAAAGCCATGTAAAATTGCGAGAGTATAGGAAAACTTTGAGAAGTTTTTCGAAAAACGCATTTTATCACCTCGTTTTTCTTTAACGCTAACATTTGAACAATAAAAAAAGACAAGACCGGTGTCGGCTTGCCTAAAAAAGTTTTCGAGTTAAACTAACAAATTCGTATACCAGTCGAGCATTTGTGTCCCGTAAAAATAAACGATAATAGCGGCAAGTGCGATTGATGGACCAAATGGGACTGGTGTTTTCCGTCCTTGCTTCGAACGTCGCAAATGAATAACACCAACGATTGCTCCAATAAATGCGGCCAAGAACAGCGTTAACAGTGTAGGAATGATCCCTAAAACTAACCCAATAACCGCAAATAATTTGATATCGCCACCACCCATGCCACCTTTCGACAATATCGCAATTAACAACAAAAGACCAAACCCTCCAACAGCACCGATGATACTATCCCACCATGGTTCTAGTGGAGAAAAGGCACGAGCAATAATTAATAATACGCCAAAGAATAACAAGACTTTGTCTGGAATCAGCATATATGCCAAATCAGATACGGTGATGATTACTAGCATGGAAATAAATAGAATCGCTACGATAAGCTCAAATGAAGACCCGATTTCCCAGAAAGCAAATGCAAATAACACTCCAGTTGTCAGTTCAATCACCGGGTAAATCCAATTAATTTTTGTGCCACAGCCACGGCATTTGCCTTTTAGAAAAACAAAAGAAAACACGGGAACTAAATCTTTAAACGTCAAACGACGATCACATATTGTGCAATGTGAAGGTGGCGTTACGATTGATTCGTTTTTAGGTACGCGCAATCCGACAACATTAAAGAATGAGCCAAAAATAAGTCCGTAAATAAAAAATAAAATTGTATATAGGATTTCCATAAATGCCTCTCAATCTTCAACAATTAAGTACTCTTGCTAACGTTTAATTATGATTTTAAGTTATTTCCTGAAATTCACCAGAACAGTAGTGAAACAAAAACTGGAGAGATGATGCGCTCTCCAGTTTTGCGTGATTATTTTGGGATGTATAGAGTTTGATAAGTCATGACTTTATTCGACAGTAAGCCATTTGCTCGTTTGATTTTCCTTTCGCCTGAGCGACTTCCATAAAATTTCTGCGAAATCGAGAACAAAGTGTCTCCACGTTTTACTTTGACTGAATCCAACTTCATATTTTTTTCAATATCAGATAAATGTTCTCTAGTGAGGTTAATTAATATCTCAAAATCGTAACCGTTTGATGTGAATTTGATTTTTTTATGGGTAGCCACAGCAGGAGCAACCGGAAAAGCATCTATTAATACGTTCTTATAATTTGAAGCTGAATAGATAGTACTAATGGTTGAGTTATCGTTTAATTTTATGGGTAATCCTTGTAGATGTTGCATTTCTAATCTTGCAAGGTTCATAGTATCCAGTTTGGCATCTGTCCGTTCATTAAAAAGTGTCATCTGAGGAAACACAGTCATGATTCCGACAAATACGATTCCTAAAAGGACTAGGGCTGCCAAAACTTCAACAAGTGATAATCCATTCTGCCGTGATAATGGAGCACTTATTTTCATCCTAAAGTCACACTCCCCTAGTATTATAGTATGATTATCTAATAGTTAGAGGAAAATGTCGATAAAATTCTCAATAAATAGAAAAATAGCCATTATTATAAAATCTTTTGTCAATTAATGTTTATTTAACATACTCAGCAGATCCATATGTATAATATTTTTTTCTCAAAATGAATTATATCGTTCTTTCGATACATTTGCGCAAAAAAATACAGAGACTATTTGCCTCCGCGTTTCTTCTATTTCACATACTCAGCAACCCTGTTCCTACCTTCCCGCTTCGCTCCAATATAAAGTGCGCGATCGGCGTTGCGGATGAGGGCCATGGCTTCGTCGCAGTCTTCAGGTGCTGTTGATACGCCAATGCTTGTTGTAATGTGCACTAGTGTTAGTTGTGGTTTGTCTTCAAGTTCAGCGCGAATTTCAAATGGTGTGGATTCGATTTTTGTTCGTAACTCTTCTGCTAAGATTAATGATTGTTCTTTTGAGTAGTTTGGGAGAATGACGACAAATTCCTCGCCACCATACCTTGCAAGAATTCCGCAATCTTCTACTTCTCGTTCTAACAATCTAGCTAAGCCAAATAATATGTCATTTCCACTTTGATGACCATAAGCGTCATTAATTGCTTTGAAATGATCAATGTCCATCATTAATAAGGATAATTGACGAAGTTCTCCATTTAATAAATCATTCATATTAATTTCAAGTTGTTGTTCTAAGTAGCGATAATTGTAAAGTTTCGTTAACCCGCAGCGTTCGCTTTTCGAAACTGCCTCTTGCACAAAACGGGCTTTTTCAAGGGATACAGCAAAATAAGAACACAAAAGACTAAGAATTTGCAGCTGGTACGATTCGAATGCGTATTTTTTTCTTGAGGCAATAACCAATATGCCTTCCATTGTTTGATTTCTACTGATTGGAACTGATATTACGCTTTCTGCATCCTCTGGAAGAAATCCTGAGCTTACCTTTCTCCAATCGGATTGTTTATTAAATAAGATAGATTTCTCTTTTTTATAAACAATGCCAGCAATACTTTTTAATAGATCTTCATGAGAGAGGTCAATTTCAACATCCACATCTTTTTCCATCGATTTTAAGAAGACTAGTTTACCGTTTTTTATGTCTAGAATATAGGAATAATCTACAGGTAACATTTTACTTATTTTAGTTAAAAACAAGTCAATAATTTCAACACCCGTTAGGCGATCTGCGAGTTCATGTCCTATTTCAGTTGCTTGATTCAAATCTTCATTAACCCGTTCGGAATTACTGTACAAACGAATAAGGAATGTAATGATTAAAAATGGAACTCCTAATAGTAAGAATGCGGTAGAAACATATTCATTGAGTAAATATAGAGTAATTCCGAAGGGGAAAGTGACGATTATTCCAGCATAATCCCAAAATGTGTGTGACCCGAAAAATCCTTCGTTTTCTTGTTTTGTTAATTTAAGATATGTATACAAAATTACATGATTAGTAAACATATTAATTATTTGATAGATAAATCCGAATAAGATAATGTCTTTTAATTCAAGAGATCCTACTTGGTAGCCCATTAATATGACGGAGACACCACTTATAACAGATACCATAAAGAACATGAAAGAGTTAAATATTGCTCGAAAGAAATCACTGAATCCAATTTTCAATTGCAATGCTAATGGAATAACAGCGAGTTGCATGACAATCGCTTCAACAAACACCCCATATTTTAAGAATATAGCGAGATTGATCCATTGAACTAAAAATATGGTGGTACCAGCTACTTTAAAAGGAAAATAAGTCGTTAGTATGGAAAGTACGGTATACCCTACTAAAATGGGCCAGTTAATTTCGCCGGGAGCTTGGAATTGGTAGAGAAGATAAATACCAAATGGAACAAATATAACCCATATGGCCCAAATCAATCTTTGTATTCGTTTAGAAATGTCCATAAGCAACCCTTCCAATCTAGTTCCATTTATCTAGTACAAAATACATCGTACCAAAGTTAGAAAGTTTTGTCATCTTTTATCTTTGATCAATATTAAACATATCGAGAGCTTTCAAACGCAGTCCGGACAAGAGATATAAGGACCCTGTTACTATTGTCACATGTGTTTCTGAAATGGTTTTCACAATGTTTTCAAGTGGTTCTTTTGTCACTTTAACTAAGGCTGATTCACTAAATTTCGACAAAGTCGAAGAAGGCATTGAACGCACTTCTTCAAAATCAACAAATGTAAAATTTGATGAGATTTCTTCAAAAATCCGCAAAATACGTTTAGCGTCTTTACCTTTGATCATTCCGACATAAAAATGAACAGGTGTATTTGGGAAAATTTCTTTTACTGTATTCACGAGTGCCCGGGCACTTGCAGGGTTGTGTGCGCCATCAAAATATAAATTGTCTGTAATTTTTTCAAAACGACCAGGAATAAATGTGTGACTTAATCCAATACGAATCAAATCTTCATTAATAGTAAGTTTAAGTTTCTCCATAGCATACAAAACAGTTCGAATTGCCAATGCTGCATTATCAATTTGGTGTGATCCTGGTAGTGGCACTACAATATCCCTAATTTGTGGCCTAACACTACTTTCGAAGGTTCCTTTATTTAACGAAAAATCTTGATTTACCTTCAACAGTGGTGATTTAAGTTTTAACGCTTCCGTTACCAAAACTCCTTCAGCTTCTTCCACAAGTGGACCAATGACGACAGGGATTCCTTTTTTAATGATTCCCGCCTTATGAAAAGCTACTTCTTCAATCGAGTTCCCTAAAAATTGTTCATGTTCTAATGCAATGCTTGGAATAACAGAAATTAGTGGTTGGATTACATTCGTGCTATCAAACCTGCCGCCCATTCCTGTTTCTAGTAGTACAATTTGTGGTTGAAATTGTCCAAATGCCATAAATGCGAGAACCGTTAATAATTCAAAATCAGTTAGCAGTCCGCTAAGTCCCGCTTCTTTCGCACGTATAAAAAGATCACCTAATTGTTGCGAGGATATGTATTGTCCATTTAATTGAATTTGATCATGTACATCCATAAAACAAGGTGAATAAAAACACGCGGTCTTGACGCCATGTGCTTGAAGCATTGCGTTCATCATACTTATGGTCGATCCTTTGCCATTAGTGCCAGCCACGTGAATAAATTGAAGGTTCAGATGAGGGTTACCTACTTTGTTTAATGCATCCGTAACAGCATCTAGTCCAGGTTCAATAGTCGTTTTACTTTCCATTTCAAAACGTTGTTTATAGTCATTAAATTTTGGTATCAATGTTGTCTCTCCTTTCTTCAAACAAAGTGACCCCACCTTAAACTTAAGGCAGGGTCAATTTTTAAACTACTTTTGCTTGTGCTTTTTGTATTAAGTAAGGACGGGCTAATGACATGAAGTACAGAGAACCAGTGACGAGAACAATACTTGAATCGTCTAATTTCTCTAATGTTTGATCCAGTGCATCTTGCCAATTTAGTACTAACTCTTTTCGCGGATGGCTTGTTGCCTCAAAAATAACTTTAGCAACCTCTGCATTCTTCACATGAATTTCTGTCACGGTAATGCTCGATGCAATTTCGTCTAACATATGAAGAACTGAAGTAATGTCTTTATCTTGAAGTGCTGTAAAGACTACGTGAATGTTTTTGGTTGCATAACGTTGATGTATGGTTTGAAGAAGCACTTCCATGCCTGCTGGGTTATGTGCCCCGTCAATAATTACATTTGGTAGAACTTCTTCAAATCGAGCTGCCCAACTTGAAGTTATCAATCCGTGGCGTATGCTGTCTTCGGAAATGGAGAAGCCATAGTATTTGTTTAACAACAGTGCTGCTGAAATAGCAAGAGATGCATTTTCGACTTGGTGATGTCCCTTCATCTTTAACAGTAAATCCGATAGCAAATTGTCATTAAATTGATATGTAAAACGTTGTTGATTTTCTTCTTGCATCACATTTTCAATGAAGAAGTCTTTATACAATTGAATGATTGGAGCTTGTTCTAGGGTCGCTTTATTCTCGATTACTTGTACTGCTGGCTTAGCCTTAACAGCGCTAATAACAGGTACCATTGGTTTAATAATTCCTGCTTTTTCCATTGCGATAGCTTCTATTGTGTCGCCTAATATTTGCGTATGGTCAAGAGAAATAGACGTTAAAATCGATAATAAAGGTGTGATCACATTCGTTGAATCGAATTTTCCACCAATACCAGTTTCAATTAAGGCAATGTCAACTTTCATATCGCGGTAATACATAAAGGCGATAACGGTTAATATTTCAAAAAAGTTTGACCCCTCGCCAACTTGGCCTACTTCCAACAGTGGATAAATGTCGTTCATATATTGGACAAATTGATCATCTGTAATCATTACATCATTCATCATGATGCGTTCATTTACTTTTTCAAGGTGGGGTGAAATAAAACTCCCCACTTGGAGGCCATCTGCAATTAATATTTCTTTTAGAGCATTCAAAGTGGATCCTTTACCGTTTGAACCTGCAATATGGACAGAACGGAAAGCTTCATGTGGATTTCCGAGGACTGACAAGATAGCTGTGATACGACTTAGTCGACCATTGCGTTCCGTTTTCTGATCCATGGAATATATGAATTCAATTACTTTATCAACTGATGTAAACACATAGGTCACTCCTCAATCTGAATATTCCCAGAACTTCTGAGAATTCACTTAATTCTATCATGTTCATTCGAAGAAAAGATATGAAATTATTTCTAGTGACTAATGAAATTTTTATGTCACTAAGAAATTCTTTGAGATTGAAGTTTTTCACACGTGAAGTCTCTTTTTTCAGACGTCGACACCATTTTTTCAGACGTCAACCTCGAAAAGTCAGACTGAGATCTCCCCCCACTACGAAAAAAAGGGCGTCCGAGTTATCAGGACGCCCTCATTTTTATAAAGTTTTCAACTCAGCTAAACGTTTTTCAACGATTGAGTGTTTTTCGATATAATCTTGTTGTTTCGCACGCTCTTCAGCTACAACTGCTTCTGGAGCTTTTGATACGAATCGTTCGTTCGACAGTTTACCTTGAACGAGTTTAACTTCTTTTGCCCACTTCTCAAGCTCTTTTTCTAATCGTACTGTTTCTGCTGCGATATCGATTAAGCCTTCTAATGGTAAGAATAGTTCGGCACCTGACACGACACTTGACATACATTGTCCTGGGGCTTCAATTCCTTGACCTAGAACTAATGGTTCTGGATTACAGAATTTCTCTAAGTACATCGCATTTTCTTCGAGTACCGCTAACGTTTCTGCATCTTTTGCCGAGATATATAATGGGACTTTTTTGCTCATTGGTGTTTGTACTTCAGCACGAATTGTTCGAACAGAGCGAATAATATCTGACAGCAACTTCATACTTGATGCTTTTTTGCTATCCGTTAATGATTCGTTTACAGTCGGCCATGCCGCTATTGTAATTGATTCACCTTCGTGTGGTAGGCTCTGCCAAATTTCTTCAGTGATGAAAGGCATGAATGGATGTAATAAACGCATAGTATTATCTAAAACATACGCCAATACAGAACGAGTCATTTTCTTCGCATCTTCGTCTTCACCATGTAATGGCAGTTTCGCCATTTCGATGTACCAGTCACAGAAGTCATCCCAGATGAAGTTGTAAAGTGAACGACCTACTTCACCAAATTCATATTTCTCTGCTTGTTTCGTTACTTGATCAATGGTTTCATTTAAACGAGTAAGGATCCATGCATCTGCAACAGATTTTTCTCCGCTTAAATCAATATCTTCAAACTTCATGCCTTCCATATTCATCATGGCAAAACGAGAAGCATTCCAAATTTTATTGGCAAAGTTCCAAACGGACTCTACTTTTTCAATGGAGAAACGTAAATCTTGACCAGGTGATGAACCTGTTGATAAGAAGTAGCGAAGTGCATCTGCACCATACTTGTCAATAACGTCCATTGGGTCAATTCCGTTACCTAGAGACTTCGACATTTTGCGTCCGTCTTCAGCTCGCACTAAACCATGAATTAATACATCGTCAAAAGGACGTTTACCTGTAAATTCAAGACCTTGGAAAATCATACGAGAAACCCAGAAGAATATAATGTCATAACCTGTTACTAATGCATTTGTTGGGTAATAACGTTTGAATTCTTCATTCGCTTCGTCTGGCCAACCCATTGTTGAAAACGGCCATAATGCAGAAGAGAACCACGTATCCAGTACATCATTATCTTGTTTCCAGTTTTCAATGTCAGCAGGTGCTTCATGTCCAACATAAATTTCACCAGTTTCATTGTGATACCATGCAGGGATACGGTGACCCCACCATAATTGACGTGAAATACACCAATCATGAATGTTTTCCATCCAACGTAAATAGGTGTTTTCAAAACGCTCTGGTACGAAGTTAACTTTGTCTTCACCTTTTTGTAAGTTAATCGATTGGTCAGCAAGCGGCTGCATTTTAACGAACCACTGCGTTGAAAGATATGGTTCTACAACTGCTCCACTACGCTCGGAATGACCTACTGAATGCGAATGCTCTTCTATTTTAAATAGAACATCTGCTTGTTGAAGGTCTGCTACAATTTGTTTGCGGCATTCAAAACGATCCATGCCTTCATATTTGCCAGCTAATTTATTCATTGTGCCATCTTCATTCATCACTAACACGCGTTCTAAGTTGTGACGATTGCCGATTTCAAAGTCATTCGGGTCATGAGCTGGGGTGATTTTTACAGCACCACTTCCGAAATCCATTTCTACATAATCATCAGCTACGATTTTAATTTCACGGCCAACAATAGGTAACGTAACGGTTTTACCAATTAAGTGTTTGTAGCGATCGTCTTCAGGATGAACTGCTACTGCAGTATCTCCAAGCATTGTTTCTGGGCGTGTTGTTGCTACTTCGATAAATCCAGTGCCATCTGTTAATGGGTATCGCATATGATAGAAAGCACCCTGTACATCTTGATGAATAACTTCGATATCGGATAATGCTGTTTTCGTTGCCGGATCCCAGTTGATGATTCGTTCGCCACGATAAATGAGTCCCTTATTATAAAGCTTAACGAACACTTCTTTCACGGCATTTGATAAACCTTCATCGAGTGTAAAACGTTCACGTGAATAATCAAGTCCTAATCCAAGTTTTGACCACTGTGTACGAATATGACCAGCATATTCTTCTTTCCACTTCCATGTTTCTTTGACAAATTCATCACGACCTAAATCGTAACGTGATTTGCCTTCAGAACGAAGTTTCTCTTCAACTTTCGCCTGAGTCGCAATTCCGGCATGGTCCATACCTGGTAACCATAGCGCATCATATCCTTGCATGCGTTTCATACGTACTAAAATATCTTGCAACGTTGTGTCCCACGCATGGCCTAAGTGTAATTTACCAGTTACGTTCGGTGGTGGAATAACGATGGTATAAGGTTCTTTGCCGCTTTCCGGTTGGGCTTCAAAAAACTTCCCATTAAGCCACCATTCATAGCGTCCTTGTTCAATGGACTTTGGATCATATTTCGTTGGGAGCTGTGTGTTTTGTTGTTCAGTCATCATATGTTCCTCCTTTTTTGAATACAAAAAAACTCCTATCGTCACAAAAAGGACGAAGGAGTTGTTCGCGGTACCACCTTTATTCGCAGATGACAAGATAATCATCACGCTCTCAAGTTTATATAACGGCTTTTAACCGATTTCTGCTACTTCATTTTTTCACAGAAATTGCTCCTGGGCGACATTCAAATGTGTGTTTACGGAAACTTTCACCAAGCGTTTCCTCTCTAATGAAAACTACAGCATTTTACTCTTCCCAATCAATGCATCATTATTTAGTTATATTACCATTTCTTAATTAATACTATTGATACGTATTGTATCGAATGATTAATGTTACCGTCAAGTATTTTTGAAAGGAGGATTTATTATGAGACGAGGATATAACCCCTATTTGCTTCCCCCTTGGCTACGGAAAACTCGCTTTTATTGCAAACACATTATCCTACCCATTACAGTATTCGAATTAATCCGAACCATATTCATCCCGACTACATTCGATTTTTTACTGTTATGTCTATTGATTGGCATATTGATATTGTTTCAAAAAGACATTATTTAACTTCTAACTTCGTAAACAGAGTAGGCATCTTTTAAGCCACGTAAGAAAAATGGCAAGTCTACATCTTCTTTGGTCGCTGTTTTCTCCTCAGAAGTTGGTAATTCGACTGCAGCTGCACTATTACTTCCTATTGATGAGGATTCCCTCTCGAGAGGTTTTTCATACGAGCATGTAACTTGCCATTCCACTTTTAAGGCCTTTTCATCTGTGACATTTGCTTTCACGTCTGACAATTCAATTTCCGGTAGTTTATTGCCATGTACATACGTAGGTGGCAATTCTACGAATAAGGGAACTGCGTATTCAAAATATCCATTTTCTCCGCTGACGTCTAGATCTTCGATCGAAATCCATTCAGAAGTTCCGTGATGTTCACTTTCACCTGGCGAAAATGTTACATTTGCAGCAATATGATAAATACCGTATAAACTGCTCACCCCATTGACCTGTTGAAATTCGACTTGCGGTTTTACCTCTATACGTTGAGCACTTGTTGGTACACCAAAACTTTCCGGGAAATAAAATACTTCTTTAAGGTTCCAATTAACTTGATTCACTTCTTGTCCTCCTTCACGATGCTATGTGAAAGATTTTATGCGAGTAAACGAGCCTTTATGCTTGTAAAAATTGATTTGATATTTTATTGAAATATTAAAGTTCCAGCTCACCTTTGCTTTGCCACTCGGATTTTTGCCAGCCTTGGAACATGGCAATAATCGATTGTGAAATATTTATCACTCATTTTGAGAGATTTATCGCTCATTCACGTCTCATTAACTAGTCAGCTTAATGAAACAGAAACATTAAGTCGTGCCTTATTTTGTCTTTATATGGAATAATGATCACGAAAATAAAAGAAGCAGAAAGAGGCCGAAGTAGTATCTTCGGCCGAATATCTACTTAAATTTACATTAATTATTTAGTAAGCCGAACCATCAAAACTGTGAGCATCCAGGTTTGCAAGTGGCGAATGACGCACCACCGCAACAAGATGATCTGAAAGAAGTGAGGTTGGCAAAGTGACGAAGTCACAAGCCCACCTCTTTTTACTAAAGATCATAGGGCAGCAGAGGTTGCTCTAATTCAAAGCAAATACCTTTAAGATTCACCTCAACTTCGTTAAGCTTTCAACCACCTCTTCAATGCATAAGTCAGCACTGGCCCTGCTATTAACAGGATAAAGAAAATGCGGAATAGATGAAAACTGGTCACTGTCGACAAATCCGCTCCCGTTTCTAAAGCGGTGATGGACATTTCTGCAATGCCTCCAGGTGCGGCACTAATAAAGAAATCCAAAAACGTATTGATGGGATGAATGAACGTCAATATGTATGCCATTCCTGCACAAAATGCAATAAGAACCAAATTCGTCAGCACAATTGCGCTAAACAGTCGAATTGATAATTGATTACGGACTTTTTCAAGTTGTAACCCTAAATGCGCACCTACAAAGATCTGTGAAAGAATCAATACGATGGAAGGTACTTCTACAACCGGATGAGCCGTAACAAACTGCACAATCGCCATTGATAATATAGGTGCCATAAGTTCAGGTAATGGAAAATGAATTTTCTTCATTCCCACCAAAAAAGCTAAAAATAATATTGCAAAAACCACAAAATGAACTAAGTTAAACGTTGACAGCTCTTCAAGTGACACATCATTTATATGGGTACCTTGTGGAAGCCATGCTGTAAAAAAAGGCACAACTGTTACGACAACAAATATCCGAAATGTTTGCATTAACGTAACGACCGTTGAATTCGCTGACGCTACTTCTTCACTTAGAAGGACCATTTGTGCAAGACCCCCAGGAAGTGAACCTAACACACTCGTAGCAATCGTTTCACCAGACATTTTCATAAATAATAAACTAAGAAGTAGTGCCACACCGACAATCGATAACGTCATTAAAACCATCAAAGGAAAGTCACTCCACATCAGGACAATCGATGCTTTTGTAAATGATGATCCAATTTGTATTCCTAAAAAGATCAGTCCAATTTGACGCAATAGTTTCGGCCATTCAAATTGGATTTTTGTATATTGTCGAAGAAGTAGTAACGATACCATGGGTCCGAGCAACCAAGGTAAAAAGATGCCAATCCAATCAAAGACGACACCCGTCGAAGCGGCTATTAAAAATGTACGTAAAATAATCCAAGAATTGCGCAACGCTGTCTCACCACTCCCATTTGTCTTGCTCTTCTTCAAAAAATCCTGATACTCATGTGAGTACCAGGACAAGAAATTAAGCTAATTGAGCAAACACTTTATGGAATGCTGCTACTGTTTTTGCAATGTCTTCAGATGTATGAGCGGCAGATAAGAACATTCCTTCAAATTGTGAAGGTGGTAAGAAAATACCTTCCTCAGCCATTAGACGATAATATTTCGCAAACAACTGAAGGTCAGATGTTTTAGCAATTTCGTAGTTGGTCACCTTTTCATTTGTAAAGAAGAACCCAATCATTGATCCAGCACGATTTACTGTATGTGGGATGTGATATTTAGATGCCGCCTCACGGAAGCCTGCTTCTAACTGGTCTGCTAATCGATTGAAATGATTGTAGGTTTCTGGTGTTAATCGAGACAAGGTTTCAAGTCCAGCAGTCATGGCAAGTGGATTACCTGACAATGTTCCTGCTTGATAAATCGGACCACTTGGCGCGATTCGAGACATAATCTCAAGCTTCCCACCGTAAGCACCTACAGGAAGTCCCCCACCAATAACTTTTCCTAGACACGTCAAATCAGGTGTGACGTTGAAATGACCTTGTGCACAGTTGTAGCCAACACGGAATCCAGTCATGACTTCATCAAAAATAAGAACTGTTCCATTTTCAGTTGATAGTTCACGGAGACCTTCCAAGAAGCCAGTTTCAGGACCAACAACACCCATATTTCCTGCAACTGGTTCAACGATAACAGCAGCTAAGTCTTCACCATGTTGTTTAAACGCAGCACGAACGCTCTCTAAATCATTATAAGCCACCGTAATGGTATTTTTCGCAACAGATTCAGGTACACCGGGGCTATCAGGTAAACCTAACGTAGCGACGCCAGAACCCGCTTTTATTAGTAAGCTATCGCCATGTCCATGGTAACAACCTTCAAATTTCAATATTTTATCTCGACCAGTGAAACCGCGAGCAGCACGTAACGCACTCATCGTTGCTTCAGTTCCAGACGATACCATACGAACCATTTCGATTGAAGGAACGCGTTCCATCACAAGTTTAGCTAAGTCATTTTCGACAAGTGTTGGAGCACCAAAACTTGTACCCGTTTCTGCTACTTTTTGAATAGCAGCTACAACGTCTGGGTGAGTGTGACCTAAAATTAGTGGTCCCCAAGATAACACGTAATCGATGTATTCATTGCCATCAATGTCGGTGATCGTAGCGCCTTTACCGCTTGCCATAAAAATAGGATCCATATCTACTGACTTAAATGCACGAACGGGACTATTGACGCCACCTGGCATTAATTTAACAGCTTCTGTAAACGCTTGTTTAGATTTTTCATATGAACGTCCCATTATTTCGCCCCCAACCAACGCGCCACGTCTTTTGCGTGATACGTCATGATTAAATCTGCGCCTGCACGTTTCATGCTTGTTAATGTTTCAAGTACAATTCGTTCTTCGTCAATCCAGCCATTTTGAGCTGCCGCTTTTACCATGGCATACTCACCACTTACATTGTAAGCAACGATAGGTAAGTCGAAGTTATTCTTAACGTCACGTACAATATCTAAATAAGACAACGCTGGTTTAACAATTAAGAAATCTGCGCCTTCTTCCACGTCTGAGGCAGCTTCACGCATTGCTTCATTGCGATTAGCAAAATCCATTTGGTACGTTTTGCGGTCACCAAATTGTGGGGTACTGTTCGCAGCATCGCGGAATGGACCATAGTATGCAGATGCGTATTTAACCGCATATGACATGATTGGCAGATGTGAAAAACCTGCTTCATCTAAGCCGTAGCGAATCGCTGACACAAATCCATCCATCATATTCGACGGGGCAATAATATCTGCACCAGCTTTTGCTTGTGCAATTGCCGTACGTGCTAGTAAATCAAGAGTTGGATCATTTAACACTTGTCCATTTTCAATTATGCCGCAGTGACCATGGTCCGTGTACTCACACAAACAAGTATCAGCTATGACAATTAATTCAGGATGACGATTCTTCGCAAAACGAATGGCTTCTTGAACAATCCCGTGATCGTGATAAGCTTGTGTACCTTCAGCGTCTTTTTCTAGAGGAATTCCAAATAAAATAATTGAAGGGATTCCAAGGGATACTATTTCATCTAATTCCGTGCCTAATTGATCAAGAGAAAATTGGAACACTCCTGGCATTGAAGCAATCGGATTTTTAATATTTTCACCTTCGGCAACGAATAATGGGTAAATTAAATCGTTTGTATGTAATCTTGTTTCGCGGACCATTGCACGCAATGTTTCGCTATTTCGTAAACGGCGATGTCTGTTAAATTGAAGTTCTTTCATTAGTATAAATCATCCTTCCAGATAGCGATTTCTTGAACGAGTGCAAGCCATGTATAAGTAGTTGGTTGAACATGAACTCGCGCACCATGATTTAATAACGCAGCAGCGGTCACATGACCTATAGCTGCAATTTTTATTTGATTCCAACCTATTTCCCGGGCAATTTCAGTTGCGTATATATTAACAGAAGACGGACTTGCAAAAGCCACGAAGACATTTGGATGTTGGACTATATATGTAGACAAGCGTGTCGCATTGTCTTTATCGGGTAGTGTTTCATAAACCGTCCATTCAACAACTTGTTGGCTTAGACCCGCTTTAATTGTTGCTTTTGCAAGGGAACCTCTCAGAAATAAACAACAATCAGATTGATTCGAGACTTGTGGAAACTGTTGAACAAATTTATCTGCACTATACGTAGTTGGTGTAAATGACACATGAAATCCGATCTTTTCTAACGCATGTGCTGTATTCTTTCCGACAGCAGCAATTTTACAAGTCAGAGTATCAGAAACAACCTTGTGCCTATTTAGCTTCTGTTCAAAAGCTGATACTGCGTTTTGACTAGTGAAAATGAGCCAATCATAGCTAGACAATGTTGACATGAAAATATCGTCTTGATCTGTAAGTTCTTGTGTTCGAATGAGTGGGAAAGCTTCCACTTTACCGCCAAGTCTTTCAACTTCTAAAAAAGCTTCGCTCGATTTCGGTTGACCTGTAAAGACAATGGTTTGTCCTCGCAAATCACCGATTTTAGACATTTAAATCGGCTCTTACTTGTTGGATCAAATCATAAGCACCTTGCTCACTTAAAATCTTTGCTACTTCTTTACCAGCTGTTTCAGGTTGAACATTTGTTGCAGACTGTTTAAATACTTGTTCCGCATCGGGAGACGCTACAAGTCCTGTAAACTCAACGCTTCCGTTTTCCATCGTTGCAAAACCAGCGATAGGTACTTGGCAGCCTCCATCCATTGCATATAAAAATGCGCGCTCTGCATGAACTGCGTTCCATGTGTCTGAATGCGTTAGTTTTCCAAGTTCAGCTAATAATTCTTCGTCATCTCCGCGGCACTCAATTGCTAAAGCACCTTGACCTACTGCAGGAAGACAATCTTCAACTGATAAATATTCAGTTACCACATCGTCACTCCAGCCAAGACGCTTAAGTCCTGCGGCTGCTAAGATAATCGCATCGTACTCATCCGTTTCAAGTTTCGCTAAACGCGTATCCACGTTGCCACGAATCCATTTAATTTCAAGGTCTGGACGCAATAATAAAAGTTGAGCAGAACGACGTAAACTACTTGTTCCAACAACCGCCCCTACTGGTAGCTCCATAAACTTCACATGATCAGTTGAAATGAATGCATCACGTGCATCTTCACGAGGAGGAATACATCCAATGACTAGCCCTTCTGGCAGTTCTGAAGGCATGTCCTTCATGCTATGAACTGCAAAGTCGATTTCTTTATCGTACAAAGCTTGTTCAATTTCTTTTACGAACAAACCTTTACCGCCAACTTTCGAAAGTTGAACGTCTACGATTTGATCTCCTTTAGTAACAATTTCTTTTACTTCAAATTCAAATGGTGCTCCTGCTTGTTTCATTTGGTCAATAAACCAGTTCGTTTGTGTTAAAGCTAATTTACTTCTTCTAGAACCGACAATAATTTTTCTCATAATAGATAATACCCCACTTTAGATGTAGTTAAATTTTAATACCAAAAATGAAAGTCAGATAAACGACTTCCTAAAAAGAAGTTAATTAATACTAATAAGAAAGCATAGACATGTCCCCATGCGTAACTTGTTCCTTGCAGTGTGCCTTTTTGTCGCCGATAAAATAAGTAGCCATAAACAAATAATAAAACAAACGATCCGAAAATTTTCACGTCAGCCAATGAAAACTCATTAATCGAAACATACGCCCATTGCAGCCCAAGAATCAAACTGACCAAAAGAAATGGTATACCTGTGACAATTGATATCGTCATGCCTTTTTCTGTTTGATCAAGAGAAGGCAATTTGCCAAACTGTTTGGTCCATTTCTTTTTCTTTAATAATCGATACAAAATATGATATAGCGTTGAGAAGACGAACGATAACGAAAATGCCACATAAGACAATATGGCAAATGTAATATGGATAATTAACAGCTCAGAAAGAAGTGTTTCCCCTATTGGAGATTGTTCAATTTGAACTGGTCCGAATGTATGAATGGTGATAAAAATAAAGCCTATGACATTTAAGAAAAATACAGGTAGCATCACTCGATATGTAAGGTGAAGCACGATGGATAATGTAAGCATTAACCATGCATAAAAATAAATGCCTTCAAACAACGTCAAGATTGGAAAGCGCTTTGTTTCGACAATGTAAAGGATTAAAAAAACCGTCTGCAAGAGCCATACAGTGCCTATTAGCCAAAATGCAATACGCTTTGCTTTTGAATCCTTATCTAAATAATCTATGAAGTAAAATACAAGACTGATTCCGTAGAGGATAACCATTACTTCATGCAGCCTTGTCATGGTTATATCCGCCATACCTTGCCCCTTTTCGCATCAGACATAAAAAAGCGTTTTCGCATGTATAGTTTACCATACAGATACGAAAACGCCTCCTAACTTGAATTAATATGAATAGCGTGGATTAACAACTTTTTGTGCTTCTTCGACAACTTCCACTTGTTGTTTAGGAATTAACATTTGACGCTCTTTTTCTTGTTTTACTTCTTCTTCAATCCCAAAAATTTGTTGGAATAATTGCAGTTGTTCATGAGAATTTGAAGACGAAGCAAGTTCTTTTGCTTGTAGGATTGGTTCTTTTAATAATTGATTAATAATTGATTTCGTGTGCTTGCTCAAAATTTTTCGTTCACGATCTGTGAGTTCAGGCATTTTATTTTCAATGCTGACCATAGTATCCGTTTGAATTTGCAAAGCTTTTTGACGAAGAGCCGAAATGACAGGCACCACACCTAATGTACCAAGCCAGTCTTTAAATTGAACCAATTCTAGTTCAATCATCAGCATGATTTCATCTGCTGCACGTTGTCGTTCTGCTAAATTCGCTTCAACAATACCTTGTAGATCATCAATATCGTACAAGAACACATTTGCAAGGTCTCCAATGCGTGGATCTAAATCACGTGGAACCGCGATATCGACCATAAACAATGGTTTCCCTTTGCGAATACGTTCAACAAATTGCATTAACTCTAAATCAATGACAAAATCGGTCGAGCCTGTTGAACTAATTAGAATGTCAGCTTCTAGCAATGCACATTGTAGTTCTTGCATTGATTTAGCATGACCGTCAAATTGATCTGCAAGTAATTGAGCTTTTTCTAATGTACGATTAATAACGGTGATTTTACCTGCACCATTACTGTGAAGATTTTTAATCGCCAATTCACCCATTTTTCCAGCACCTAAAATGACAACATGTTTGTTTTTCAAAGAACCAAAAATTTTCTTCGCCAGTTCAACTGCTGCATAGGAAACAGAAACCGCGTTTTCACCGATAGCTGTTTCTGAATGAGCTCGCTTAGCAAGTGTAATGGATTGTTTAAACAATTGATTAAACACCGTTCCAGTTGTTCCTCGTTCTTGACCATCTAAGAAACTTTTACGTACTTGTCCAAGAATTTGCGTTTCTCCCAGTACCATCGAATCAATTCCTGCAGTCAATCGGAATAAATGCTCTCTTGCTCCATCATTTTCATAAATGAATAAGTAAGATGAGAACGATTCCATCGATATATTGAACCAATTGGCAAGGAATTGTTTTATATAATAACGTCCAGTATGTAACTGATCGACAATCGCATAGATTTCGGTCCGGTTACATGTCGAGACTATTACATTTTCTAATATGCTTTTTTGCTCTTGTAAAGCTCGCATCGCCTGCGGTAAATCAGACTCTACGAAGGACAATCGTTCGCGAATCTCTACCGGCGCTGTACGATAATTCACACCCACTACGATGGTATGCATGGCTCCATGACACCTCTCACGTTCTATTTCATGCCTCTAATTATAGCATAGCCATTGTTAAAACAAGTTTCAAAATGTGAACAAGCTATGAAATCAAGGCAGATTGTATGCTACTTTATAATAATTACAAAGTAAGTGTAACAAATCGTCGAAAAAGACACAATTGTTTTGCTCTTATACAGAATTGTCTGTGAATAGCGTCAAATCGGTTTATGTTTTATTGCTTTACGATTTTGGTTGAATGTCTTTAGCTATGGATTTATTTCCTTTCGCGACAAATTACGTCTTGCATTAACTTTTTTCTGTCTACTCATTATTGTTTTTCATCCACTCATGGGCCGTTTCATCCATTTACTCAAAGTTTTCATCCATTCACCTTACCTTTTCAACCACTCAGGCAACTTTTTCAACCACTCGCGCGAGGTTTTCATCCATTCGCTTGGAGAAAGACAACAATCCTCTCGAGAAGTACATCCGATTTCTATGCAAAAAACCATAAAGACGATTTTACTTTTATATCCACTATCGTAATAATTTCATCTATTCAGGTAATGTTTTCATCCATTCGCGCAACCTTTTCAACCAATCATGCAACTTTTTCATCCATTCGCTTTTAGAAAGACAGCAATCGTATCGAGAAGGCAATCAACAGAATAAATCCATAAAAAAACTCTCTAAAAAGCGAAATGCTTCTAAGAGAGTTTGTCCATTTTATTCAAGTGTCATACGGCGCTCGATTTCTGCCCATGCTGCATCAAAGCCAAGTCCAGTTTCAGATGAAAACACAATCATTGTGTCATGTGCTTCCATATCGAGTTCATCACGTACCATTTTTTTATGTTTTTCCCATTTACCTTTAGGAATCTTATCCGCTTTTGTAGCGATTACGATACACGGAATTTGATGGTACTTTAAGAAGTCGTACATCATACAATCATCATCTGAAGGTGGATGACGTAAATCCACAATTTGAATGACGGCTTTTAGTAAATCGCGACCCGTCACATATTCTTCTATCATTCTACTCCATGCTTCACGAGAGCTTTTCGATACTTTTGCATAGCCGTATCCAGGAACGTCAACGAAAAAAAGTTTCTCTTCTATTTTGTAGAAGTTTAATGTTTGTGTTTTACCTGGTTTTGACGAAATACGTGCCATACTCTTGCGGCCTATCATTTTATTAATAAATGACGATTTTCCTACATTAGAACGACCGGCCAAAGCAAACTCCGGAAAACCATCTTCCGGATATTGCGCTGGACGTACTGCACTTATAACTAACTCAACGTTATGAACCTTCATTGCTCACTTCCTCCTTCTAGTGCTATTTCTAGCACTTCGTCAGCATGCGAGACAAATTTAAACGTTAAGACATCACGCACGCTTTCGGGTATTTCTTCTATATCTCGTTCATTTTCTTTCGGTACAATAATTGTTGTCAAGCCGGCACGATGGGCACCTAATGATTTTTCTTTAAGACCGCCGATCGGTAACACACGGCCACGTAATGTGATTTCACCGGTCATGCCCACTTCACGACGAATTGGTCGCTTAGACAAAGCAGACACCAGTGCAGTAGCAATTGCGATTCCTGCAGAAGGACCATCTTTAGGTACAGCGCCTTCAGGTACGTGAATATGAATGTCATGTACTTCATGGAAATTAGCATCAAGACCTAGGCTTTCTGTTTTAGAACGAACAAATGAAAGTGCTGTTTGTGCAGATTCTTTCATGACGTCGCCTAATTTACCAGTCAAAATCAACTTACCTTTACCAGGTGTTAAGGACACTTCAATTTGAAGCGTGTCTCCTCCAACAGAGGTATAAGCCAATCCTGTAGAGACACCAATTTGGTTTGTGGTTTCGGCTTGTCCATAACGGAATTTGTGTTTCCCGATTAGATCTTCTAAAGATTCTGCCTTAATTATAATTCGCTTTTTATCACTTGAAACCACTTGTTTTGCCACTTTGCGACAAATCGATCCAATTTGGCGTTCTAAACTACGGACGCCCGCTTCACGTGTGTAATAACGAATTAAATCACGGATGGCATCGTCTCGAAGTTGCATCATCGATTTTGTTAAACCGTGCTCTTTTAATTGCTTAGGCAATAAATGATTTTTTGCAATCATTTGCTTTTCAATTTCGGTATAACCCGCAATCGAAATAATTTCCATTCGGTCACGAAGTGGTCCGGGAATGGTGCTTAAATCGTTTGCTGTTGCAATAAATAGCACGTTGGATAAGTCATAGGTTTCTTCGATGTAATGGTCGCTGAAATTATGGTTTTGCTCCGGATCTAATACTTCAAGCATAGCTGAAGATGGATCTCCACGGAAATCATTCGACATTTTATCGATTTCATCAAGTAAGAAAACAGGATTGATTTTCCCCGCTTTTTTCATACCTTGAATAATGCGCCCAGGCATAGCTCCTACATAGGTTCTACGGTGCCCACGAATCTCAGATTCATCACGAACTCCACCTAATGAAATACGTACGAATTTACGTCCAAGCGACTCTGCAATAGAACGAGCCAGTGATGTTTTACCGACTCCTGGAGGCCCTGCTAAACATAGAATCGGACCACGAAGCGAGTTTGTCAATTGACGCACGGCTAAGTATTCAAGTACTCGTTCTTTTACTGATTCAAGACCATCATGATCACGGTTTAAAATTGTTTCTGCACGTTTAATGTCCATATGATCTGCCGTTGATTCTGTCCAAGGGAGGGCAACTAGCCAATCGATATAGTTACGAATGACACCACTTTCAGCAGCTGCTGCAGGCAGTTTCTCATAGCGGTCTAACTCTTTTAGCGCCACTTTCATCGTAGATTCAGGCATTCCTGACTTATCAATCAACTTGCGTAGATCTGAAACTTCGCCAGTTTTTCCTTCTCTATCACCAAGTTCGGTTTGGATGGCTTTCATTTGTTCACGTAAATAAAATTCTTTTTGTGTACGCTCCATCGCTTGTTTAACACGTGCAGATATTTTCTTTTCCATATCCAACACTTCTTGCTCATTATGCAAGCGATTTACTAACCATTCTAAGCGAGTCTTCACGTCAAAAATTTCTAATACTTCTTGCTTGGCACTCATCTTTAAAGGTAAGTATGAAGCAACCATGTCCGCTAAGCGACCAGGTTCTTCAATATCTGAAACTGTATCATACGTTTCGGTTGTTACTTTTTTCGATACTTTCGAATACTTTTCAAAATATTGAAGCAGTAACCTCATGAGTGCTTCATGTTCAGGAGTTTTTTCAATTTCATCTTTTGAAGAAGTGGTTTTGACTGTCGCGTACTTGTCACCTTCTGTATAACCAGACCACGTGGCGCGCTCAAGGCCTTCAACTAATACACGAATCGTTCCATTCGGCAGTTTAATCATTTGATTTACATTGGCTAATGTACCGACGCCATATAAATCATCTTCGTCTGGAGTTTCGACATTCATTTCTTTTTGAGTCGCCAAAAAGACCTTGTTATCTGACAACAAAGCTTGTTCTAAGGCAGCAACAGAACGTTCACGGCCTACATCAATATGTAGCACCATTGTCGGGAACACTAATAAACCGCGTAAAGGTAATAATGGAACAATTTTTTCTTCACTTTTCTTTGTCATGTGGAAAATCACCTCAATCCAATTTTGTCCGATTAATCCTAAAATCAAACATATGTAAGAAAAAGCTGACATCCGAGCTGCGCGTATGCATACGCACGTTCGAAGCCAGCTTTTCCAATTCAACAATACTTACGCTGAAGTTTTTTCGTCGTTTTGATTTAATACAGTTCCATCTTCTAATACTAATTTTGGATGTGAAGAGTCAGTAACTGTTTCTTTTGTAATCACACATTCAACAATATCTTCGCGTGAAGGCAATTCATACATAACTTCTAACATCAACGATTCAATAATAGAACGAAGTCCACGTGCACCTGTTTTACGAATAATTGCTAGTTTTGCAATTTCAACTAACGCTTCATCTTCAAATGTTAATTTCACATTATCCAATTCAATCATTTTTTGATATTGCTTCACTAATGCATTTTTAGGTTCAGTTAAAATTCGAACTAAAGCATTCTCACTTAACTGCTCTAAGCTTGCCAATACTGGTAAACGGCCAATAAACTCTGGAATTAATCCGAATTTCAATAAATCTTCAGGAATCAATTGTGATAATAAAGAAGATTCTTCTAAATCTTTTTTGTTTGGATCTGAACCAAAGCCAATCACTTTTTGTCCTAAACGACGTTTAATAATCTGGTCGATTCCATCAAATGCTCCACCAACGATGAACAAAATATTCGTTGTGTCGATTTGAATGAATTCTTGATGAGGATGCTTACGTCCACCTTGAGGAGGAACGCTTGCAACAGTACCTTCTAAAATTTTCAGAAGAGCTTGTTGTACTCCTTCACCAGATACATCACGAGTAATTGATGGATTCTCTGATTTACGAGCTACTTTATCGATTTCATCGATGTAAATAATGCCTTTTTCAGCTTTTTCTACATCATAATCTGCCGATTGGATTAATTTAAGAAGGATGTTTTCAACATCTTCCCCAACATATCCCGCTTCAGTAAGAGACGTTGCATCTGCAATAGCAAAAGGAACATTCAAAATACGTGCAAGTGTTTGAGCAAGTAATGTTTTACCACTACCTGTTGGACCCAAAATCACGATATTTGATTTAGACAATTCGACATCATCAATTTTACTATTTGAATTTATACGTTTGTAGTGATTGTAAACGGCAACTGCAAGAGATTTTTTTGCTCTCTCTTGTCCGATTACATAATCATCTAAGATGGAAAGGATTTCTTTCGGTTTTGGAACTTCTTTAAACTCAGTTTCTTCTTCTGTACCGAGTTCTTCTTCTACGATTTCTGTACATAACTCTATACATTCGTCGCAAATATATACACCAGGTCCTGCGACCAGTTTACGTACTTGCTCTTGGGATTTTCCACAGAAGGAACACTTTAAATTCCCTTTTTCGTCATTAAACTTGAACAAAATATTCACCCCTATTCAATACAGAATCTTACAAGATTCTTATTGTAGAATCAACTAATAAGATTTAAAGAAAACTCAAATTAAATTTCAGTCGCTTATGTACTTTATGGTTTAATCACCAATCGTTATCTATGTATTAGAGAAAACAAGACACGGGCTTATTGTCCGTGCCTTGTTTCCAAGTAGATCTTACTTAAAATTCATTTTGAGATTTTAGCGTTTTCAACTAAGAAATCAATTGTTTTTTGCATACGAAGATCGTTTTCTAATGCACCAGTTCCACCAAGAGCTGTGCGGATTTGATCAGCAGTCATGTTGAATTGACCAGACATTTTTTCGATTTCGCTGTTGATTTCTTCTTCTGAAGCAGTAATGCCTTCAGCATCAGAGATAGCTTCAAGTGTTAAAGAAACTTTCACACGCTTTTGAGCATCTTCAATCATTTGAGTACGAAGAGCTTTTTCATCTTGACCTGAGAATTGGTAGTAAAGGTCAAGATTCATGCCTTGTGAAGTCAAACGTTGAGTGAAGTCATTTAACATACGGTCTACTTCTGCATCGATCATAGCTTGTGGAATGTCGATAGTTGCATTGTCTGCAGCTTTTTCAACTAGCTCATCTTTTACTGCAGTTTCAGCTGCATTTTTCTTGTCTTCAGTTGTTTTTTCTTTTAATTTCGTACGAAGTGCATCGATACCTTCAACTTCGCTATCGATTTCTTTCGCTAGTTCATCATTTAATTCAGGAAGTTCTTTTCCTTTTACTTCTTTCACTGTTACTTTGAAAGTAGCTTCTTTACCAGCAAGTTCAGCTGCATGGTATTCTTCAGGGAAAGTTACAACTACATCTTTTTGTTCACCAGTTTTTAAACCGATTAGTTGTTCTTCGAAACCTGGGATGAATGAACCAGAACCAATTTCAAGTGAGTGGTCTTCACCAGCTCCGCCTTCAAATGCTTCTTCACCTAAGAATCCTTCGAAATCGATAACAGCTGTATCGCCTTCAACGATTGCTTCTTCTTCTTTAACGACTAACTCAGCTAAACGAGTTTGTTGTTCTTTCAGTTGAGCTTCGATTTCTTCATCTGTAACGTCAGTTTCTTGTTTAGAAATTTCAAGACCTTTGTAGTCTCCAAGAGTTACTTCAGGACGTACAGTTACTGTAGCTGTGAAAATCAAGTTTTCACCTTGCTCCATTTTTACGATGTCGATTTCTGGACGATCAACAGGATCAATTCCAGCTTCATCTACTGCTGCTGCGTATGCATCAGGAAGGATAAAGTCTAAAGCATCTTGGTATAAAGATTCAGTACCAAAACGTTGTTCGAACATTTTACGTGGCATTTTCCCTTTACGGAAACCTGGTACGTTTATTTCTTTTACAACCTTTTTGAAAGCTTTGTCTAAACCGTCTTTAACTTTAACTTCTTCCACTTCTACTGTTAAAACGCCTGTGTTACCTTCTTGTTTTTCCCATTTCACTGACATATATTCAACCTCCATCATTAAATTCACTTGTTATAATCATTCTTATCTATGATTTTGACAACCATTCTAGTATATCACACCTAGCGATACTTTCAACTTATTTACATGCTACGCATTTCGAACTGAATGTCTATCTTCCGGATTAACTCGTTTAATTCTCCTTCGCACGGTACATCTTCCCCTAACATTGCCCCTACATAATCTATGTATGCTAATGATACTTCTTGTTCATCGTAGGTAAACCATTCGAAAGGATAGGTTGCAAAAGAGTGACGGATAATCAAGTCATGAACCATCTCAAGTTTGGTTGGATTCTGTAATAACTCTTCACCAGTAATACTTAAAACAGATTCTACTTTTGAAGTTTGTGTAGGATCAGGTAAACCTTTTGGAGTAATATTCGCTTGGAAACCGAACTTTTCTACTTTCAGAGTTCTTTCGATACCTTTATGAACCATCAATAGTAAGGCAAAAGATTTGGTAATCGGCGATATTAATCCATCTTCAATAATTGCGGTTAGTTCATTTTCAATAGGAGTTAAATCTTCTCCGTCTAGTTCCACCAAAAGTTGTTGTTGTTTATCTTCCGGAAAGTTTGAAAAAGTTTCGTACTGAAAAAGAGTTGCATCAATTTGATTATTGTGAGGTACATCTTCTACCCACAATTCATCTTTTTGTTTAGCAACACGTTCATTTAATTTTAGCAGCTGGTTAAAACTCTCCTCTTTTTCAGGAGGGATAATACCTTCTTCAAGCAATGAATTAACGATTTTCGTAACTTCAGTGAACTGACGGAGTTCCATTAATATGGTTACATACAGTTCCATGGTTTCGAAGTAATAGGTCGGGCCTAACTTCAACAATTCTTCGCATATAACTCGAGCTTCTTGAAATTCTCGAATCTCATACAATGAATATGCATACACGCCAAGTGTTTGTTCATCAGCTTCTCTATAAGTCATCGCTTGTCTAATTGAATCCACTGCTAAATCATATTGAAAATCTTCAGCATATTTCAGTCCTTCAGATATCAGCCTGTCCACCATTCCCGGAAAGACAATGATGTTTTCTTTAGTTTGAAGCTTTCCGTACTTTTTTCGCAATGTGGATTCCGCCTTTCTCTTGAGAATATAGTAGCACAAAATGAAAAAAGGATGCGCGTGTGAGCACATCCTTTTTCATTTTGTTATACAGGAATTGTAATCGTGAAAGTCGTCCCTAGTCCCTTTTTACTGTCTACTTCAATGCTACCGTTCACTTTACTTATCATTCCGTATACCATGAGCAAACCTAGGCCTGTTCCTTCTTTTTTCGTCGAGTAATATGGCTTGCCTAACTGTAATACTTCATCTTTCATCATGCCTATACCCTCGTCTGTGATCAATATAACAATATTACGTTCTTGTTCTGATACATCAATACAAAGCGTACCCCCCATACCTTTCATCGCTTCAATGCCATTTTTAAATAAGTTGATTAAACATTGTTGCATTTGATTTTTATCATACTTAATAAGCGATGTATTGTTGAAATGGCAATCGATATTCACTAGATTCATCTTAGCGTATGGAGTTAAAATATTTTTCACATACACTACCTCTTCTTGTAAGTTGGAGTAAACCATATTTTCCGACTGGGGTTTCCCATAAGCTAGAAAATCGCTGACAATTTTTTCAGCACGCTCTAATTCTTTTAACGAGTAATCAACATAAATTTTTTCATCTTCAGAAATCGTTTTTGAATTTTTTAACAGCTGCAAAAACCCATTGGTAACTGTCAATGGATTCCTGATTTCATGTGACACACTTGCGGAAAGTTCACTCATTACATGCATTCGTTCTATATGAAGAAAACTTTCTCGATTTTTAATATTCAAGATTACCTTTTCAATCATCAACATATTTAAAATAATGACAAATACGTGAGTCGTAATTGAATATAAAGAAAGCTCCCAAAATTCATATGTAAGTTCTTCAAAAAATGTGCTGAGAGTCGTTAAATATAAAACCATCGTAAATAAAACTGCAGCGACCCCAGTAGCAATTCGTTTATGTGAATTGAACTTAATAAACTTCCCATGTAGAAATGGAATAATCAACAATATAGCAGTTGAGAAAAGCAGAGATTGTATAACACCATCGCCACCAATGATAAATCGGTAAACATTTAATATGATGAACAGCGGTAACACTTTTATATAACCGCCATATAGAGCCCATATAATGAATGGAATATAACGTAAATCAAATATAAAACCAATTTGAAGTTGTATTGGATAAACCATACACAGAATCATTGAGATTGAAGAGAAACTAATAAAAAATGAAGTGTTGAAAGCCTTTCTACTATTATCAAAAAATATAACAATTAAAGTTAAAGGGAAAATTAAAAATAATATATTCAATAACAAAGTTTCAAACATCGGAATATCCCCCACTCACCAAGTCCATTTAATATTATGTAGAATTATACTTCTTTTTGTCGATTCGTGTCGTGATTTGATAGAAAATAACTTCACATAATCCTTAATAATGAAAATAAAACTTCGCCCCACTCAGTGAGCCAGGGCTAAATATTCAAGATTCAATAATATAAACAGAATACCCAATACTTTTCAGTTCTTTTGCTAAACGTTCAGCATGTTCTTTGTCGCTGAAGACTCCTACTTGAACTGTATATAGTGTCCCTTTTGGTGGAGTTGTTTTAGGGATAGGTTTAGGCTTTACTGCGTTCTCCAGTTTAGCTTTAGTGGCCGGTCCGTATAAACCATCTACCAGTAGTCCATTTGAAGTTTTGAATGCCTTTACCGCATTTTCTGTAATAGGTCCAAAATTTGAATCTGCATCCAACTTAAATCCTACTTTAATCAGGTTTTCTTGAAGTTGTTTTACTTCTTTACCCGTATCTCCAATACTTAAATAGTTTTTTACTGCAACTTTTAATTTCAACCCAAAATATTGAACTAACCCCGCCGCAATCGCTTCTCCATGTGCTTCGAGTTTAGAGTTATCACGCATTACATTGATGTCGATATATGAATCCATAAAGCCCCCCTCAATCAAAATGGCAGGCATAGATGTTTCTCGTAAAACATGGAAGTTCTGCTTTTTCAACCCGCGGTCTTGTATTCCAACTGCCTTTACGACTAATGGATGAATAACCTTGGCAATCTCTTCTGATTTCGGATTCGCTTGTGGATGATCATACGTATATATTTCAATACCTGTCCACGGACCCCAAGTACCCGTATTTGCATTGTGATGGCATGCGATATAGACGTCTGCATTAAAAGCATTCGCTTTATTTGTACGATCATTTAACGATATATCCGTTTTACCTGTCGGATCATCAACTCGCAAAATATCAACGTTCTCGTATTCACGAAGTTTATTGATTGCTGCAAGGACAACTTTATCATTAAAGCTCCATTCACTTTCTCCACTTGGTGTTCGTTTGCCAGGAGTACTTAGTCCATGTCCTGCGTCTAATACTATTTTAACCATTACTTTTTCACCCCATTTCTTTTGGAGATTGTCCATAAATAAACTTTCAAGAGACGATAGAAAGTGATTAGTGGGAGTTCCTCCAATTATTCTTCTTAAGAGTAAGGTATTCAGCCGAATCTATTAAACCTGAGTAAATTTCTAATAAACCAGAAAACAAATAGACCCAGCCGCCCAAAACGGCTAGCTGAGTAGAATTAATTTGGTGCCACTTTCACTCCTAAACCACAATAGAAAATTAGTCAACATACCAAGAGCGTTAAAGGACTTAGCAATCATTCTTTTTTGTTTGGTGGCTCTTCTTCCTTTGCTATTTGATCAATATATTTAGTAATTGCTTTGGGAATCGGAACACCGATTTGATTAAGGTTTTCTATAATTGATAAACCTTCCATTCCAATATAGAAATAGATGGCGATAGTCTTGAACACAGGAACTTCTGAGATAGTTAACATATCTAACCAATTGGCTAGAATAATAACTAACATAATGGTGGCTTTTTTCAAGAATCCTTTATAGCCGATCTCAGATGTAAGTTTTCTTTTGATGAGTGCATTGATAATACCAGTAGCAATATCAATTAGCATAAAGACTGCTAGTATTGTCAGTAACAATTGCCATCCTCCTATTAAAAATAAGAACCATGTTCCTAGAACTGAAATAGCAAATATGATTTTTTCTATGATAAACACCTCCTTTAAATAAAAAAATCCCTCTTTTTGAAGGATAGGAGAGTGTATTACCAATTATCTCGATAGTTACAGCAGTAATGTATTTATCCAACTTAATCCTGGTGGATACATTTTTCGGTCTAGATCTCTCCCTATACTATCCTTCAAGTCAGTATATGAAGCCGATTCTATTATTGACTCTATTATTTCTGTTTCAAACTCAAGAATATATGTTTGGATAATTATTATATGGTCCAAAATTAATAATTTCCAAATAAAAAATCTTCAAACTCAAAGTGAAATCCTTTTTGAATTTGAAGGTTATTTGATGTTCTGTTGCAGAATCATTAATTAAATGGACTTCTAAAAAAGAAACGCAAAAATCGATTTTTATGTACTTCTGAGTTTAGCATTACAATACTTTCATCCCGCATAAATGGAGGAACTTTCGAGTTTAAAACAGGGTCGCAAAAGTGATGGTATAATAGGCTAATCAGTTAAATTAGGAAGTCATGAGTCTAATTAAAAGGAAGGTATCCGAAACTTCTTCTGTGATTAATTTCGGAATCAATATCGGAGGTGTTAATATGAATAAAAAATGGACTATTGAAAATATTAGTGAATATGTTAAGAAGAATTCAGGTTGTGAATTACTTTCTACTGAGTATCGAGGATTCTCGCAAAAACTACTGTTTAAATGTTCATGTGGAAATAATTTCGAAAAGACTTTAACTAAATTCAAAGCAAGTAATCAGAAAAAATGTTCAAGTTGTTTAGAACCTAGAACTTCAAGAACTTCAAAAAAGTAATATTCATATTACTATGGGCGTATCTTTTAAAAAAGATACGCTCATTCTTTTTGCCATAAAAAGCCTTTTAATCGACTAGATTAGAAGGCTTTTTCGACCTGCTTTTTTCATTACTTTCCAGGAGGCCGTTTTAGGCTTATCCCGTCCGTAATCTCTTTCATTATGGGAGAAAATTATTTTCGTTTACAAACTTTTGATCAAAGTCGAATACCAGCCTTTGTATGATACCGATTTTCATCAACACTTCCTCCTAAATCAGATTCTCTCTTTCAATAGGAACAATCGATGAAATATATAGATTTAAACCTAAGTTTAATAAATTCTAATGAATATGATAATTATAGGGACATTAATTTCTATCTGAAGCGCTAGCGGGTTAAACAGAAGTCCTATGAAACAAAAGGGTTTCTACGCACAACAGATGTGATGGAACTCTAGTGAAAATGAAAGGAACATGAATAATGATAAAAAAGGACAAAGTTCAAAACTACCAATATGTTTTTTTAATTAAAATTGATCAATACCCAATCTTATTTAAGAATAGTAAAGAATTTGATGAAGATTTGGTATTCAGCAGACATTTTTCTCAGCGAATAATAGGTGATGTAAATGGCTGAATTACCAATCGTTTTTGTTGACGACTTTTCAGGGTCAACGGATTCTATTAAAATACAAGCTGCTATTAATTTTGCACAAACGAATAATAAAAAAGTGGTATTAAGTGGCAATAAAACGTATTCCTTGACTACGCCAATTGTCATTAAGAAAGGCGTTGAATTGCGGGCAAGTCGGTTGACACAATATACTGTCCAAGGAAATTTCCGTGTATTTGAACTTCAGCAAAATGCATCTCTAGTAGGTGGTTTCATTACAATTAATAGCTCCAGCTACACCTCTGACGTTATTTTCTTGGATGGAAAATATCAATATGAGAAGACGAATGTGAAGGATTTGTATTTGACCAATTGGTCTGGAAAAGTTGGAGGCACAGCTATAAAGCTTTATTCAGGTGCAAACGGAAGCAAGATTCAATATATCAATTTCGAAAACATCTCTATCTCAAGATTTTCAAAAGGTATTTTTTTACAAGCCGTGAAACCTGCATCTGGTGAGGCATGGGTGAATGCAAATCGATTCGATAAAATTACCATCGATGGTTGTACAGATATGATTGTGCTAGACTCAGCAAAACAACCTCCGAATGAATGTTCAGGCAATGTGTTTAGCAATCTTCAAATTCAACCTTCGAGTGATACAACTAAACTGTTTACCATTACTGGAACAGGAAATCAGTTTGACGGAATGTGTTGGGATTTACATTTCATCACACATACAAATCCAGTGGTTGAATTCAAACTTGCAAGTGCAGGCAATCAATTCAGATTGGGCCTTCCGTATAATCGAATCGTCAATAATGGGGATAATAGCAATAGCAAAGGAAGAGATATTTTACCATTAACAACGAGCGATCCAACAACGCCTACCATTGGTCAAATCTGGTTACGGGTTGATTTATAATGGCCACACCAATCACCTACCAAAAAATCCAAACAGCTCGTGGTATACTTCGAATTCCAATTTACAAAGTCACTGATGTGACAGATTCTTCTTTTCGCATTTATACTGCAAAAGGAATTGGCTGCTATGACTTAATAATGCCGTCTAGTGCGACTCCATTACGGGTCATGACAGCTCACGGAATAAGAGGAGTAAGAACGATTTAGAAAGAAAATTGTTGTGAATTATTAAAAAAACAAGAAATAGGTAGAAAATAAAAATCCAGCAGCGAATATCGTTGCTGGATTTTCTTTATATGAGAATGCTTAGGACAACCCAAAACTACATCAGAGTATATTCAAGCGACTAGCCGAGTAGGCTTAGGTGGATTAACACGTCTTGCTGACAATGAAAAACTATATCCAATTATTTTAAGGGCTTTAGAAAATATGAGCCATTGTTCTTCTGATCCTATTTGTTCCGATGGTGATTTTGAATATATGACCAACGTCTTTCGAGGTTATAATTCCATAAGTAAATACAGTTTTATTAACTCAATTTGAGTAAAGATTCAGTAGCTCTTGTCAGCCAGAATTAGTTGGAATATAACACCAATTAACAAGATGATTGGAGTTGATACATATTGGAAAAAATGACTATAGATTTACAATTATTAGCTGACGTACTCCGAGAAAATAATTGTACGAGTTTAATAAGCGCAATCGCTGAAAGAGATTACCAAATAGCTCAGGTGCTTGATGTCCTAATTTTGGAGGATTTATGAGGAAAATCTTCGCAACATTTAAAACTACCAAGATTCAAAAAGCTGCTATTGTGGTTGCTTGTATCGGATTTTTCAGCATTTTGATTTACATGAAAGTGGAACCAGATTTGCCTGTATTTCTAAAAAAAGATGTAACGATTGCCGAAGATGGCGGAGCAATAATTGAAGTTGAGGAAAGTTTAAGTGTTATCGAAGGAGAATTTCCTCTAACCATGAATGATTATGAAGTAGGAGAAGCGATTCACGCTATGTCCCATCAGAAGGTCATATCAAAAGACGATGAAAAATGGGGAGCAAAAATACCATTAACTCAAGAGCGTGTAAAAAGATTGATTGAGGTAGTTGAAACTCGTCAACATGACCTTGAATTTGAGAATGAATCGCTATATTTTGAAATTCTAAATCGTTGGTCTGACAATGACTTTTCACAAGCTGCACGAGACCACAACCACATTTGGTACAATCAAGGTGGCACCATTGGTGAAGCTACTGGAATTATGAGCCCCGAACAGGAAATGGATTACATTAAAGCCAATTACGATGTGAATGAATAAATAAAGGAGATTCCCTAATCGGAATCTCTCAGGTTGTAGACAAAAGGGTTTCGGAATGTGTTCATTCCGAAACCCTTTTGTCATTTTTATTGAATTTGAGGCAATTATTGAGGAAAGTAGACCTCTCCGAGGATTATTTATGCCATTTTCGGAGCTCGCCATGTCCAGCTGGCGAGTTTTTTTAAATTCATGGCAGCGAAAGTAAGCATCGCCTGCATCGACAATTT
>NZ_QBUC01000011.1 GCF_003058165.1 Paenisporosarcina sp. OV554
AAGTAGTTTGTTTTGATTGATTTAACATGATTAACACACACTTTCAGAGCTTTTTATTTATTATAACGAAAAAGGGAAAAGCGAATCTAGCGCTTTCCCCTAATTTCTGTATTCGTTTTGCAGTGCCCTCTGACCTTGACTGCTTTTTTCTTTCCCTTTAATTCCTGAATGCTTCTTGTCATTGCTTCTACTTGATCAGCGAATGGAGCAAGGACAAGGACTTTGTCATTTTTCTTCGGTTTAAAAGGCAATGTTTTATCTTCATTTTTCAAAAGAGTAACAGCATCTTCAGCCATTTTCTTTTCTTTTTTCAAATGATCTTGATTTCCAACAACGTTTAAAGCATTTCCAACTTTTTCATCGATTGGTGTGTTGTCTGGAGTTAAAATTCCACGCTTCTCTTTTAGCTCTAGAATTCTTTGAACTGAATTATTTACTTGTTCGATTGGAAGATCACCTATTTCTATTGCTTCCTTAACAGCATTAAAAACAGAGCTTAAATTCCCCTCCATTTGGAGTGAGTTGACCTGAGCAGGCATTAACGCAATATCAACGCCTGATTTTAAGGCTAAAACAACAGCTTCTTCTTGTCCAAAATTATCCGCAATAGCTTTCATGTTAAGCGCATCTGTAACGATAACACCTTTAAATCCCATTTCCTCACGGAGAAGGCCTGTTAGCACTTTTTTTGAAAGAGTGGCTGGAACCATAATTTCCTGACCATCTTTTTTGCTGGTATAAGTTGTATCATCAAAGGCAGGGAACTGGACATGAGCTGTCATGACCATATCTACGCCTTCATCGATTGCTTTTTGGAAAGGAACAAGCTCGACCAAACGCAATCTTTCCTTATCATGAGACACTAAAGGCAAACCATAATGACTGTCTACTGCTGTATCACCATGTCCTGGGAAATGCTTTGTTGTTGCAGCCATATTCTGACTTTGGAGACCTTTGATTGTCTGGATCCCAAGCTTTGAAACAAGCTCAGGATTTGAGCTGAATGAACGGACACCGATTACAGGATTTCCTGGATTATTATTTACATCAAGAGCTGGACCGAAGTTTACACTAACGCCAAGAGATGATAATTCTTTGCCGATGATCTCGCCAGTCTGATAAGCATACTTTTCACTTCTTGCTGCACCAAGCGCCATATTGCCCGGCAAGTTTGTCCCTGTTTGCAGGCGTGTAACGATACCACCTTCTTGATCAATGGTGATGAAAAGCGGAAGTTCTGGGCTCGCCTTTTGCAGACCATCTGTCAATCGGGCAGTTTGCTCCGTCCCCACAACATTTTCGGCAAATAGAATGACGCCACCTAAATGATATTTTTTAATGATGCTTCCCACTTCATCATTCATCACTGTAAAGCCAGTTGCTTTGCTTTCCCCTTGCTTTTGCCAGTTCCGAAAATCCGGCATAAGCATTTGACCGACTTTTTCATCGACTGACATGCCCTCAACAATTGCTTTCACATCTGTTTCAGCTGAAACCTTAGCAGGTTTGCTACCTGCTAATACGGAAACTGACAGTACTGCAGCTAAGGTAGCACATACCCATTTCTTTTTAATTATCACCATCTTCTCATCCCCCTCTACTTATTTTGATTCTAAAGCTTCGTAAACAGCTGTTACTACACTTCCATAGCTTCCAGTTGTAAAAAGATCCCCGAAAAATTGATTGGAGTTAACCGCAGGATTCACAAGCGGCGAATGCTTTTTATTAGTCAGCAAGATAATTCCCAAGTCTTTTTCAGGATCAATGATTGTCACTGTTCCCGTCCAGCCAGTATGACCGTATGCGCTGTCGCTTGCATAAGGACTGAACATCCATTCCATACTGTCATTGCCATTTCGTCTCCAGCCAAGCCCGTAAGTGGAATTCATATCTGAAGGTGCAACGAATTCATCGATTGTTTCTTGATCAAACAATGTATGATTTCCATAGCCTCCACCGTTTAACATCACCTGAAGAAGGACAGCGAGATCACTTGTAGTCGAGAACAGACCGGCATGACCTGAAACACCTTCCATCGAATAAAAAGCCTTTTCATCATGAACTTCCCCTTGAAGCGTATACTTTCTAATATTTGGGAAGTCAATGACTCCGTCACGTGTATTTCCAAGCAATTCTGTTGCTGCGATATCCTTTTGCTTAAAGCCTTTTTGAAGCGGATTATATACGGTATCTTTTAATTTCAAAGGCTTGTACATCTCATTTTCAACGTACTCGTCCAGCTTTTCACCTGTGATTTTTTCTATAATTGTACCCAGCAGCATATAGTCGACATCACTGTAAACATTTTGCGTTCCAGGTACATAAGTGAGTGGAGTTTTATTAATGAATTCAATCGTTTTCTCACGCTCCTGTGAGTAAAGCTCTTTTGACACCTTAGGGTTATGATATTGCGGATCTGGTTTAAAACCTGCTGTGTGATGAAGCACATCGATAATCTTCATAGTATCTTTTCCTTTGATTACATCTAACTCTGTGTCTTTAAAATCAGGAATGTATTCCTGAACTCTTGCATGTACATCAAGCTTGCCTTCGCTAACTAATTTTTGAAGAGCAAAATTTACTGCATACATTTTGGTATTTGAAGCAAGATCAAACAGGGTATCGTTTTCCATCTCCAAAAAATTCTTAAGGGGTGTATGTCCATCAAACTTCTTTTTGTAGCCGTAACTTTCATTTTTAACGATTTTCCCATCTTTTATGACAATTAAAGCAGCACCCGGAAAACCTGCTGCCACTTCTTTTTCAATTAATTGATCCACTTTTTCAAGCTTCTCTGAGGAAAAGCCGACATCTTCTGGTTTTTTCACTTTTGTTAACACCGGATATTGAAAGGACTCCTTTTTCGCTGCTTGAGGACTTTCATTTGTTTGAGCAAAGGATGCGGAAGGTATAAATAACGAGAGTGCCAGAACAGAAATTAGTGTACAATTTGTCCATTTTTTCATCTTGTTTCTCCTTCGAATTCGTATTTTACTCTCTCTTTAACCAGTGAGAATGAGATCAGCAGTTGCAACTCTTCTGCTGAAACGTGTCCAGTGACATCCACCGAATAACTGCTTCTAGACTTTATTAAACATCACCTCACTCCACTTTTAGTTAACCTTATTTGGTTGATTCTGACTGAAAGCAGTTTACATAACCAATGATATTATTTAAATAGTCAGACTACTATAGAGTGAGGACCATATTTACATCTTAATTATTTGCTTTTTTTGTCCTATAATACAAAAAACACCCTTAAAATCAGGGTGCCGACTTACTTTTTTGCTAAAATGCTAAACGCTGTGTACATCATCGTTAAATCGTTCTTATTATTTAAATCTATCCCAAGCATCATTTCAATCTTATTTAAACGATATTTTAATGTGTTTTTATGTATATGTAATTCTTCAGCGATTTCTTGAAGAGCACCTTTCTTATGAAGCCATACTTCAAGACTGTGCATTAATTCTTCTTCTGCAAGAAGTGGAGCAATCGTGCGTCTTAAAAATTCCTCGCGAATCTCTTTCGGAATTGAATGATAGAGTAATTCGAGTTTTAAATCTTCCTCGAAAATAATATTTCCTTTTCTCGCAGAAACATCGACTGCCATTTCAGCTTGTGATAATGATTCAGGCAGCTGGTAAAAAGATTTTATTTCTCCAACTCCGATATTTACTTTTTGTTTAGTTATTTTCAGAATTTTCGATGATAAACTTTCTAATCCTATTTGTAATTGTTCTTTGGAAATATTGGGGATTAACAGAACAAGTTTTTCCATTCCCCAACGTACGATTTTTAAATTAGGGTGGATGGTTTGAATATGTAACAAGTTCTCAATATCCGTAATTTCAAACTGTTTAAAAGATTGAATGACAGCTACACGCGTGTAAATTGATGTATCAATATCCAATAATGTGGCTCGTTTTTCTATCGAATCAATACTAGCTTCTGTCATAAATAAATCAAAAACAAATAATTCAATTTCACGAATAACACGTTCTCTTTGTTCGCGCATAATAAACTCTGTAACAAAAAGCTCCGATACTTTACTAACTAACTTCGCATACTTTTCAATCTCCAATGGTTTCCCCGTAATCCCTATAACTCCAATAGCCTTATCTGAAATGACAATCGGCAAAACAATTCCTGGTCTTACTCCTTGAAGTTCGTCACACATCTCTTTCGTTATATGAATTTCCTTTCTATTTTCCATCGAAATAAACGCACCTTCATGATACGAATTTAAACGTGATGGATCCTTACTTGCAATCACAATCCCATTTTTATCAGTAACAATTACGCTCTGCTCAATTAAACTTGCAAGCTCAATCACGATTTGTTTCCCCAGTACTTGTAAATCATACAAAATCTCACCCCCGTGAATGCTTTAATAACAGAAATAGTTTGCCTGAAATACTTTTTTTGAAAGAATTCAGGCAAACTATTTAACTAAATTTTCTTCTCCTTTAATTCATCCTCAGCAAGGCCTGCTCCGATCATTGAATAGCAGCTTTTTCGGCTACTCCAGTTAGGAAATACATATTTAACAAGTTAAATCTTTCCATAATTAAAACACCCAATTAATAAATCATCAATAGTTCTTTGAATCTATAAAATATTTAGTTAATTTGATGGATGTTTTAGGAGCAGAGTAGTGTTCTACATAGAAACATACAAAAAAAGACCTTTCAAAAGTTCAATTGAACTCTCGAAAGGTCTATTATTTTACAAATATTTTCATTTCACAAACCGATAGTTGTTATTTCCAATTCGTATGGAAAGAACCTTCAATATCAGTGCGCTCATATGTATGCGCTCCGAAATAATCACGTTGTGCTTGTAATAGATTCGCACTAGAATCACCTGTACGATAACTATCATAGTAAGTTAATGCAGCACTTAATCCTGGAGACGACAAACCAGAGATCATGCTTTCTGCTACGACTTTTCTCATTCCTAGCTGATACTCCTTCGTTTTTTCAACAAAGGTTGGAGCAATCAATAAATTAGCGATTTTTTCTTGTGCTTCATACGCTTCACTAATAGTGTTTAAGAACTCCGCTCGAATAATACAGCCTCCACGGAAAATAAGCGCGATATCTTGTAACGGCAAATTCCATCCATTAAGTTCAGAAGTAATTTTATATTGAGTAAACCCTTGAGCATATGCACAAATTTTACCCATGTATAATCCTTGGCGGACATACTCAATCCACAACTCACGATCTAAGTCCTCAAGTTGAGCCTCTGGTCCTGCAAGTATTGTTGATGCATGAACTCGCTCGTCTTTAACAGAAGAAATGTTACGAGCAAATAACGATTCGGTAATAATAGATACGGGGATTCCATTATCGATTGCTTGAATGCTTGTCCATTTACCTGTCCCGTTTTGACCCGTTTTATCAAGAATTACGTCAACAAGTGGTTTGCCTGTTTTGTCATCCATTTTTCTTAAAATGTCCGCAGTGATTTCAATTAAATAACTTTTCAGTTCCCCTTGATTCCAAGTTTCAAAGATATCAGCAATTTCATGTAACGGCAGATGAAGTCTGTTTCTTAAAAAAGTATAGGCTTCAGCAATAAGTTGCATATCGGCATATTCAATTCCGTTATGCACCATTTTCACAAAATGACCTGCTCCTTTAGGACCCATGTATGCACAGCAAGGGGTTCCTTCAACTTGAGCAGCAATCTTCGTGAAAATAGGTGCCACTTTGTCATATACTTCTTTTTCTCCACCGATCATGATGGAAGGACCTTTCAAAGCTCCTTCTTCTCCACCAGAAACACCGATACCTAAATAATCGATTCCTTGCGCTTTTAATTCTTCAAATCGACGGGCAGTGTCTTGATAATTTGAATTCCCACCGTCCATGATAATGTCGCCTACCTCAAGATAAGGAACGAGTGATTGAATAACTGCATCTACCACTGGACCTGCTGTGACCATGACAAAGATTTTCCGTGGTGATGGTAAAGACTGCACAAATTCTTCAAGTGTATAGTAAGGATACATTTCTTCGTATTCATTTTTTTGCATAAGTAAGTCAGTTAAATCTCTCGTGTAATTATAGACCGAAACTTTTTCACCTTTACTCGCCATGTTTAAAGCAATACTACTACCCATGACACCTAAACCCATAACACCAATTGTATTACTCATATTAGTTCAAACTCCTTTTTATACGAATAAACTTAATAATAGAATAAACCCTAATCCAGATATGGAAATAATCGTTTCAAGTAATGTCCATGTTGCAAATGTTTCTTTCATCGTTAAACCGAAAAACTCTTTAAACATCCAGAAGCCTGCATCATTTACATGTGAAGCAATTAAACTTCCTGCTCCTGTTGCCAGTACGACTAAAGCTAGGTTAACATCTGTTGCACCTAACAAAGGTATAACCAAACCAGCTGTAGTTAATGCAGCAACTGTAGCCGAACCTAAAGCGATACGTAATATAGCGGCGATCGTCCAAGCAAGTAGGATAGGTGATAGTGTCGTGTCGCTGAATAATTCGGCAACGTAGTCACCAACTCCACCATCAATAAGTACTTGTTTGAAAGCCCCACCACCACCGATAATCAGTAGCATCATCCCAATACTCGCTATTGCTTTCGAACACGTATTCATGACTGTTTTCATTGGAATATTTCTAGCTAGACCCATTGTATATATAGCAAGTAGTAAAGATAACAACATAGCAGTTGAAGCATTACCTACAAAACGAACAACTTCGAAAAAAACATTATCATTTAAAGCATTTGTTTTTTGAATCATTGTAATAATTGTCGCTATCGCCATTAAAATAACTGGGAACATAGCTGTAAATACACTGATACCAAAACCAGGTGTATCTTCAATTTTAAACGTTTTTTGTTCACCTAAAGAAGCAATGTCTCCTGTACGAGTGAATGAATCAGGTACAAGTTTTTTAGCAAGTTTCGTAAACAAAGGACCCGCTATGATAACAGTTGGAATAGCAATAATAAATCCGTAAAGTAATACTTCCCCAATATTTGCCCCGTACTCTCCAGCTATTACTGTAGGACCCGGGTGAGGTGGTAAGAAACCATGTGTCACTGACAGTGCAGCAGCCATTGGAATACCTAAGTATAGTATAGAAACTCGTAATTGTTTTGAAATCGAAAATACAATCGGAATTAATAATACTAATCCTACTTCAAAGAATAACGCTACTCCAATAATAAATGAAGCAACTACAACTGCCCATTGAATATTTTTTTCTCCGAACTTATCGATTAGAGTCATCGCAATACGTTGCGCGCCCCCTGAATCTGCAATTAAACTACCTAGCATTGCACCAAGACCAAAGATTAAAGCTAAATGGCCAAGTGTTCCACCTAATCCAGCTTCAATTGAACCTACAATACTATCTAGTGGCATACCTAAACCTAAAGCGACACAGAAAGCGACAATAATTAAAGAAACAAACGTGTTTAATTTGAACCCCATGATTAAAACAAGTAACGCGACAATTCCAATCGCAACAATAACTAACGGCATGACAATTCCCCCAATACTTTATTTTTTATTTATTAATCTTCTTTGATAATTTGCGATACTAGAATATTCTTTTTCCAATACTCTCGATAAATTAATAAATATCGGCAATAACTCACGGTATTCTTGTACATCAGATTCGATAGGTGTGTGTTTGAATGTGCTACCAATCATCTCAGAAACCACATCAAATGAATCGACTTTTCCAGTAGCATATAATCCTAAAATACAAGCACCTAGACATGAACTTTCATAACTTTCTGGAACAACCACTTCGAGATCAAAAATATCAGCCATCATTTGGCGCCACACATCCGACCGTGCGAAGCCACCTGTAGCTTGAATACGAACAACAGGTTCATCCATCACTTCTAGTAAGGCTAAAAATACGGTGTATAAATTGTAAATAACACCTTCCAAAGCAGCACGAATCATGTGTTCTTTCTTATGAGACATCGTCAAACCAAAGAATGAACCTCGTACGTCAGGATTCCATAATGGTGCACGTTCACCGGCTAGGTAAGGATGGAATAACAACCCATCAGCCCCTGGTCGAACACGTTCAGCAATCTTGGTTAACACTTCATATGGGTCAATGCCCAGTCTCTTGGCTGTCTCTACTTCTGAAGATGCAAATTCATCTCGAATCCAGCGGAGAACCATCCCACCATTGTTGACTGGCCCGCCAATAACCCAATGTTTCTCAGTCAATGCATAACAGAAGATCCGACCTTTTTCGTCCGTTTGAGGACGGTCAATAATCGTCCGGATAGCGCCACTCGTTCCAATGGTTACCGCTACTTCACCTTTGCCAATGGCATTCACACCGATATTCGAAAGCACTCCGTCACTAGCACCTATAACAAATGCCGTTTCAGCATTTATACCAAGCTTACGCGCGATGTCCGGGTTGCAATTCGTGAAAATTTCAGTGGTCGGCACAAGCTCAGATAGCTGCTCAGGTGTTACACCGGCAATTTGCAACGCTTCTTCATCCCAGTCCAGATTTTTGAGATTCATCATACCCATTGCTGAAGCCAAAGAATGATCCACAACATATCGGTCAAAGAACTTTTTGAATATGAATTCTTTAATGCCAATATATTTCTTTGCTTTGGTTGCTATTTCAGGTCGATCGTTCACTATCCACGTAATTTTGCTTAACGGCGACATGGGATGAATAGGTGTCCCCGTCCGTTTGTATACTTCATGACCATTTAACTCTTCTTTAATTTTCCGAGTCCAAGCTTCACTTCGATTATCCGCCCAAGTAATACACTGCGTTAGAGGTTGATCATGTTCATCTATCACAATCACGCTATGCATCGCACTACTAAATGCTATAAACAATAACTTTTCCGGGGATATTTGAGAATGTGCCATTATATTTTTAATGGCTAGTAAGACAGCCTGATAGATTTCTTCCGGATTCTGTTCTGCCGTCGAAATATCTGGTGTATGAAGGGGATAACCAATATTCTCTTGTTGAATAATTTCACCTTTTCCGGTAAATAGAACAGCTTTCGTACTCGTCGTACCTATATCTACGCCTAACATATAATTCGTCATTTTATTGCTCCCTTTCTGTCGTGAGCATTTGTTGCGACATCCAAAGGTCTTCTACTGTCCCTTGCACATCTTCAAAGTTTTGATGTAAAGCTTGAATCATAATCTCTCTATCCTTTGTTTCAATCGCTTTAATATAAATCTCATGATTTTTCAAGATACGTAAAAAATCATCCGACTTTTCCTCTAAACGCACCCGCATCGATAACAGAATCAAACTCTCCATCACTGGTTTTGTGTTATTCCAAATCAGCAAGATATAGGAATGATTTATCGAACGAATAATTGTTTCGTGAAACAACACATCTTGATAGGAAAACTCATCTGCATCTTTATATTTAATGGCGACTTCCATCATTTCGCGTATTTTACTTAGTTCTCTCACTAACTCACTCGTATCTATTTTCAAAATCCGTTCATATACAAACGTTTCTATAAGTAAGCGAACATCATAAATTTCCTTAATGTCTTGATCGGATAAACCAACAACAACTGCGCCCATTCTCTCTAAGCGAATAATGTTTTCAGATGCCAATATCTTAAGCGCTTCCCTAATTGGGGATCGGCTAACTTCAAAATCTGCTGCTAATTTATTCTCTGATAATACGCTGCCTTGTTGAATTACGCCTGAAATGATCCGAAGTCTCAGCTCACATGCTAAACGAACTCCGGTGGAAGCGTTTGCATTCCATTTAGAAGGATACATAAATTCACTTGATTTAGACATGATCTCACTTCCTCAATTAACATTCTGCATACTTGTATACAAGTATGATAGTCCACATAAACAAAATTGTAAACGCTTTAATCTTTTTGCCCATAAGAAAAGACGGCTCAAATACAATTTTAGCCGTCTACCTTATTTTTACTATTAAGCCACAGGAAATTCTATTGTAAAAAATGTCCATTTACCGACTTCACTTTGAACAGTAATTTGACCATGCATGCTCTTAATTAGGCTGAACGATACCATCATTCCAAGTCCGGTTCCATGGTCCTTCATTGTGAAATAAGGCTCACCTAAACGATGGATTTGTTGTTGAGTCATACCCTTGCCTTCATCGCGTATTTCGATACGAACCACAGGATAGTCAACAACAGTGTTGATTTCCAATTTCCCGCCTTCGGGCATCGATTCAATTCCATTTTTCACGATATTGATTAAGGATTGTTCGAGTTTTCTTCGATCGCCCAAAATAAAGGTATTATCACTCTCATCCAGATTGGTGAAAATCTGCACATCTTGCATATTTGCCAATGGCGTCAGTACTTTTACGACTCTTTGGACTTCTTCGAAAATGAAGACTTTTTCCACTTTCTCTGGTGCGGGTTTTGCAAACGTTAAGTAATCATTGACGATATCCGATGCCCGGTCGAGCTCTTTTATTGCTGTTCCCAAGTATTGTTTAATCTCAGGTGATTTTTCGCCTTCATAAGAAAGTTGCAAAAATCCTTTGCACGTAGTCAAGGGATTTCTCACTTCATGGGATATGCTTGCAGCGAGATGACTAACCACTTCCAACTTCTCTGCTTTCATAAGCTTCTCCAACAAATCTGAGTTCATTCGAATCACTTCAATCAAAAGAGTTGCCAACAGAGACCCCACAGTAGCGATGGCAAAAAATTCAATCCACATTTCAGCATTCAAATTCACATTGAAAATCACGGTTGCAGTTACAAACGTGATTTGCGTCGATAATAAGACCAATAAACTACTCACCCATAACTTGTTCCCTAATGACATTTTCGAATAAAAGCTGGATACATAGCTCACGATAATCGCCATGATGGTGAAAGTGATAACAGCTATATAAAACCCTACATTTTCTCCCCACAGGAAAAAACGGATGACAAGAATAGATGACAGGAGAATGAAGGCAGTTTTTCGTCCGCCATACAGAATGCCAATGATGAATGGAATTCTCCGTAAATCCCAGAATAGCCCATCCCCAACCGAAAAAGGAAACAGCATACAGAGGATGATTGATACAAGACAAAGAATCGTGAAAATGGTATCTTTCAACTTATCGATACTATATACAAACTTCAGCGAATAAAACATTTGCAGTAAAAATAAAGGAAGAAGGATGAATAGAAAATTTATAAGCAAATCTTTTGTGATTAGTTCCATTCAGCACCCTACCTTTTTTACTCTTTTGATAAAAAGACAAAAATATTTAATAATATATAATTGAAAATTCTAACTTTTATATTCGCGACTTTTAATATTATTGTAACCAAATTTCCACTTCTTACTTTAATTTCAGAAAATATTAATAAGGACCTATACTAGGACAGTAAAAAATAAACACCAGAATCCGAAGATTTTGGTGTTTAGATGTCCTATTCTATTCAATCGAGAACACTTCTTGTTCTAATAATTCTTCTGGTCTTTCACCAATTGGATCTTGATGGAAGTACTCACGAATTACCCCATCTTTTAGGTAATTCGCAATTGATACCATGATCATCCCTTGGTCAAGTGCGAGATATGCTTTTGCGACTTCCCCAGTCACGACGTTAACAGAGTCATAAAAACCATACTTGCCATATAAGTCGAACTCTTTTAATGCTTTTATGTTTTTCTGAACTTCTCGTGGTGCATAATCTAGAGCTAAAAATGTAGCATGTGCAGTCACAGTTGCTCCATCTTTATAGCCAGATGTCCCAAGTGGAGTAGCAGCGAATTCACTATATCCGTCAGGTGTAGCAGAAGGCGAGAAGCCCCAAGCTTTATACCCTTTTTCCTTTGCATAAGCAATCTGAACATCAACATGACGTTGATTGTTTAATCCTAATGCTTTTGTGCCAAGGTCTTTTTCCTTTAATACGATACCTGGCATAAGTCCTTCAAACATACTCCCGCCCCAGCTCGGAACATACTTAATTCCGCTATATTCATAGTGTCCTTCAAATACAGAAATACCATCATATTGTGTGGTATATCCGTTTGGAATTTGTGCTTGCCAATCCCACTCTTGCGGCAGAGTTCTGTACATCTTCCACCAATGTTCTTTGGGCACATCCCCTTTACCTATCGAAATATAACTTCCTACACGTGGCTCTGTGTAAAACATTCCATAATGATGATCAGTTAGTTTTCCTGCTGCAACATCATAACCACCTCGGAACTGACCAACTTCTGCATCATATAGTGTTGAATAATCCATATTTTCAACGAGTTTACTAGTTTGTCCATTTAATTCTTTATAAGCTTGTCCTACAACAATTAATCCTGCTGAAAGCCAACCATTGTCAACTTGGGAAATAAATTGTCCCCAGTCTTTTTTAAGCGATCCGTCTTTCGTGTAGTACCAGTTATAATAAAGACCGTTCCATTTATCTAGCTTTTCTAACGTATTTATCGATACGTGAAGGCGTTTAACAGCATCCTTTCTCGTAATAATTCCCATCTGCTCCGCTGATACTGTACTCATCATATACATCGCAATATTCGTTGGAGATGTATGAGTTGCTTCTGTCTTTCCTTCATCAGTAAAACGAACCTCATCGTAAGTCATTCCTGTATTTGGGTCTGTATGGTCCTGAAAATATTTATATGTCTTCTTTGCAATCGCTTTCAATTCTGCTTGTAAAGCAACCTCTTTTCCAACATCACTTGCAGAAGCACTCGGCGTAAGTACTAAGTTGGTAAAAAAACTAAATACGATAAGAAAACTTACAAACTTCACTTTATTCATGATTTTCTCCTCTCAAACTTAAGTATTGGATTATTTGTCGAAACGTTTCAACAACAGTTTAACATGAAAGAAGGAGGGGATTTAAGTTTATTTCTTAATATTCTGCTAATTAGTTAATTATTCACATTGCTCTTTAGGTACAAATGCTTGTGATTAAGTTTGAATTGGAGTCACATTGATCCAAGGAAATTTCATTCTAGCAAATCTCCTAGTTAAGAATGGGAACAGGCCAAATTCGACTTTGGACATAGGAACCCGTGTCTTTCTCTAGAGGAATGGTGTCTTTCTCCAAGCGAATGGATGAAAACGTTACGCGAGTGGATGAAAATCCAAGTTTAATGGACGAAATGCTCAAATGAGTGGATGGAAACCCAAGTTGAACAGATGAAAACCTAAAGTGAATGGATGAAAAATAATCCCAATGTTCGAAGGTTTAATATTTTCAAAAGGCATGTTGTTTATCGTACATTTGCGCTCGCCGCTCGTTTCGCATAAGCCAACAAGTATGTAAACCACTCATTCTTCACGCTCTTGTGGCATGTTCGGCGCAAATGTACTCTTTTGTTTGCTCTTCAATATCAACAGCATTCTTTAACACAGGCTTTCAAAAAAGACTCTAAAAGCCAAAGTTGGGCTAATAGAGTCCTTACACGTTACTATGAAATTCAAAACAACTATTCTGCACTACCTGTCTTAAATATTGTAGAAACAAGCTCTGCTACATAAGCACTGCCACCGTTATCTTCTACACTTTCGATCATCATCGCTAGTATAAAGGTAGGATTTTCGGAGTTATAAGTAACAAAAAATCCATTCTCCTTGCCTCTATCTTCTCCGGCTGCTTTTAATTCAGCTGTACCGGTCTTTCCTGCTAGTGGAATGGACGGAAGATTGGCAGCTGGGGCAAAGCCATCTACGACAACATTACGTAAACTCTTTCGTAGAATCGCCGCATTTTCTGCACTGACAAGTCCCTCTTTCCACACTTGGCTCTTTTCATCTTCCATTAACAACGTCGGCTTGTACATTACACCGTCCGTTATAAAGACTTCATACATCGAAGTAAGATGTAAAATATTCGTCAACATCTCCCCTTGTCCGAACGATGTATCCGCAAGTTGTCCTTGAGAATCAATTTTGCCGTCATTTGAAATTTGCGAATCCTTCACATTATAAAAGAAAGGAGTTTCTTCTCCAAAACCAAAGCCTCTTAGCCCCTCAACGAATGTCTTACTTCCCATATCAAGCGCTTCCTGAGCAAAATAAATATTGTCAGAATAGACAAGTGCTTTATTCAAATCAATCGGATTCGGTGCCTCAGCATGGACACGCGTCACTTTGTAATTAACCCAGTTATCCTTTGCCCATGTCTCTCCATCAATTGTTAACCCTTCCGTTGGGTCGAGGGTTCCCGCTTCCATTCCAATCGCTGCCGTCATTGGCTTTAATGTTGAACCTGGTGCATACGAATGTTCAAACCGCGTCAACAGTGGATTCAAAGGATTTTCCTGCAATTTCTTATAACTATCTCCACTCATACCAAGCATCAATTTGCTCGGATCAAATCCTGGAGAACTAACAAGCGCAAGCGTTTCACCAGTTTTCGGGTCAACAGCAGCACTTGTTCCCGCTTCACCCTTCATAGCTTGATATGTCTTTTTTTGCAACTCCGCATCAATCGTCAACTTAACCGTTTCCCCATCAATAGCCGGGTTCTCAGCAACCGTAATCGTCTCAGCACCTTTTTCAGGAGGCTGGATGTAAATACGTGTTCCGCTTGTACCACGAAGTCTATCTTCCAATAACCGCTCCATGCCTTGACGACCGATAAAGTCAGTTTCTGTATATCCTTTGTCCTTTAGCTTCTCTAATCGTTCCCCTGTAATAGTTCCTATATAACCCGATAAATGAGACAATGCTTCTCCATACGGATACTCACGCATCGGTGTTTTCTTGTACGTGACTCCTGGGATTTCAATCGCCTGTTTTAACAATGCGGTTTCATTCTTGGCTACTTTTTCAATCGGTACAAAATCAGTTGGCCTTACCCATTTCTGATTTAACTGACGATCAATATACTCAACGGATGTACCTAACAGCTCTGCCAGCTTCGTCTTACTTGCTTCATCCATGAATTTTTCTTGCACGACGCCTATTTCTTCCCCTTCACCATTTTTCGCAATGGGCATCCCATTTCGGTCCAGAATCTCTCCACGTGCCGGCTTGCTAGTAGAAATTCCTATCGTATCCTTCTCTCCAAGTTCAGGAAAAATGAACGATGTATCCCACTTCACATACCAATTTTCTTCCTTATCACGCGATTCATTCACCAACGTGATTGTTTTCTCAAATTCCACTGGGCCTGCAGCTGTATCCATGGACACTTTTATCGGAAAATCTGCTGGTTTCTCTGTATCCCATTTCGTATCCTTAGCTGGCTTCTTATAAGTTACTTTGACGTTTTTAATGCCTAGATCCTTATGTAGACCTTCTTGTCTCTCTACAAAATTTCCGGTCCCAAACACTTCTTTCGTCCCTTTGTTTAAGTAGTCTTTGTACATGGTTGCAAAATCACCTTTATTCCAGTGATCTACATATTCCGCCAAACGCTCCTCTGGCGTTGCTTTCTCCTGACAACCCGTTAAGAGAATGACAAGCAGAAGAGACAAAACGCCAATTAATCCTTTTTTCATTTTATAACCTCCTTTTCATTCCTTACTCCATATGTGTCAGATAGTCTGCTCAAAAAGTTCTCCATTTTGGCATTCAATAATCATAACCGGAAAAATGATTTATATAACGACCATTCAAAGCTATGTATCGTCTGGGATAGATTAGGAAACACAGTTATATTTCTCCATCTATAGTAACATATTTCCATTGAAATTTATTTGAATCATCTGATCTTAGGATTCACCACGTGTTTGATTGCAAACAAATAGCCACCTCCATAATGAGAGGTGACTACTTCTGTTTAATGTGCCACGGGGAATTCAATCGAAAAGGATGTCCAATTGCCAATTTCGCTATCCACATTGATTTGTCCACCCATGCCTTTGATAATACTGTAGGACACCATCATTCCAAGTCCCGTTCCATCTTCCTTCGTCGTGAAATAAGGTTCACCCAATCGATTAATTTGATGTTGAGTCATCCCTTTGCCTTCGTCACGAATCTCAACACGGACCAATGGGTACTGATAGTCGATTTTAATTTCCAACCGCCCTCCATTACCCATCGACTCTATCCCATTTTTCACAATATTGATTAACGACTGTTCGAGTTTTTTTCGATCTCCTAAAATATATGCTTGATCTCTTTTTTCAATATTAACGAGCATTTGAACATTATTCATATTTGCTAAGGGCGTGAGAATATTCACTACATTTCGAACTTCTTGGTAAATCGAAATTTGCTCAATTTTCTCCGGTGCAGGTCTCGCAAAAGTTAAATAATCATTAATGATGTCCGATGCCCTGTCCAGTTCTTGTATCGCTGTAGCAAGGTATTGTTTTATGTAGGGAGAAGGCTCTTCCTGTTGGGAAAGTTGCAAGAATCCTTTGCACGTAGTAAGTGGATTTCTCACTTCATGGGAAATACTTGCAGCAAGATGGCTTACAACTTCCAGTTTCTCTGCTTTCATCAGCTTTTTTAACATATCCGAGTTTATTCGGATTACTTCAATAAGAAGCGTTGCCATTAGAATCGCCAGAATATTAATCACGAAGTATTCTGACCACATGTTTGCAGGAAAACCTTCATTACCTAAATTTATCGAAGCAAAAAATGCGATTTGAGTGTATAAGATAACCAATAAACCACTCATAAAAACCTTTTGCCCTAACGGCATCTTTAAATAATATTTAGACAAAAGACTTAAAATAATTGCCATGATGCTGCAAGTAATAACAGAAATATAAAAACCGGGATCTCCTCCTATAAAAAAACGTGTCACAAGAAGGAATGTAAATAATATTACTCCGTTTTTGGGACCTCCGTATAAAATCCCAATAATAAATGGAATTCTGCGCAAATCCCAATTAAGACCGTCTCCCATCGAAAATGGAAAAAGCATACAAAGGCCGATTGAAACCATGAATAGAATCGTGAACAAAATATTTTTCAACTTATCGATTCGATACACGAACTTCAGCGAGTAAAACATTTGTAATAAAAATAAGGGAAAAAGGATAAACAAAAAATTGATAAGTAAGTCTTTCGTGATAAGCTCCATTTTGACACCAAGCCTTTTATATGATCATTCTAGTTGCATCGCAAATATAATATTTGAATATTCCAACTTAATACTACCTATTTTTTCCTATATATACAAGACAGTTTTCATATTTTAAAAGCTAGTCTACAATTTAATTTTAACCATTGTATTTTCCCATTAAGAAAACCAGTGCCTTGGATACTAGTTTATTGTGGAAATCAAGTCAATTGATACCACTATTAAAAGCAATACGATGTTCAAAAGCTTGTTGAAAAGTTCGGGTAACAAGACCAGGTTTACCGTTCCCTATTAACGTATGATCGATTTGAATAACCGGACATATTTCAAGCGCGGTACTAGTGACAAAAACTTCGTCCGTTTCAAGTAGTTCGTTAACGGTAAACGCTTCTTCAACGACTCTGAAACCATTCTCTCTTGCCATTTGAAGTACTCCGATTCTAGTAATCCCGTTCAAAATCAGATTATTTATTGGATGAGTGTAGATGACATTTCTTTCTACAATATACACATTGGTTGAACTTCCTTCTGACACAGTCGAGCCACGATGCATGATTGCTTCATCACATCCATGCTTTTTTGCCAGTTGTTTCGCTAGAACATTTGGCAGTAGGTTTAAACTTTTAATATCGCATCTTTTCCAGCGAATATCCTCAGTAAGAATAGCATGAATTCCGTGCTTAGTTTTTTCCACTGGACGCTCCGCATGTTGAACATATGCAACCAGCACAGAAGAAACGCTTCCTGGGAAATGGTGAACTCTTTGAGCTACGCCACGTGTAATCTGAACATAAATATATCCATTCAACAAACCATTTTTTTCAACAAGCTGCTTTAAATTCCGGGCGATATCCTCCAATGGATATGGCAGTGCCAATTCAATTTTTAATGAGCTAAGTTTTAGACGTTGCACATGTCCTTCCATTTCAAAACAGACACCGTCATAAACACGAATGAGCTCGTATACTCCATCCCCAAACTGATAACCGCGATCTTCAATATCCACAATCGCATCATCCCGTTCCATAAAACCTCTATTTAGTAAAATCATTCTCTTTCCTCCCTTTTCAAGTTAGTACAGACACATATAAAACACCCCAAATCTTGAATCGATGTGAGGTGTCATGACCATCCCTTACAAAACATTGCTTAAAAATTCCTGTGTTCTTTCTTTTAAAGGGTTTTCAAATATCTCTTTTGGCGTCCCCCGTTCAACAATGTAACCGTCATGCATATAGATGACCTCATCAGCGACTTCCCGAGCAAATCCCATTTCATGAGTCACAACAACCATCGTCATTCCCTCTTTGGCTAGCTGCTTCATGGTTAACAGGACCTCTCCAACTAACTCTGGATCGAGAGCGGACGTTGGCTCATCAAACAGCATGACTTCTGGCTTCATTGCCAATGCGCGGGCGATTGCTACTCGCTGCTTTTGACCACCCGAAAGCTTTGAGGGATACACATCACTTTTGTCACTGAGTCCTACTTTTGCAAGCAACTCCTTACCTTCTTTAATTGCTTGCTCCTTCGGCATCTTTTTCACTTTTAACAAGGCTTCAATTACATTACCGAGCACGGTTTTATGTGGAAATAGATTAAAATGCTGGAACACCATTCCCACGCGTTCACGCACTTTGTTTAAGTCATGAGTCTTCGCTTCAATTTTTTCTCCATCGAGCATTATCGTTCCGCTTTCTTTAATTTCAAGAAAATTAAGGCAGCGTAACAACGTACTTTTCCCTGAACCGCTTGCACCAATTAACACAACTACTTCACTTTCACATACTGTCATATCAAAATCCTTTAATACATGGAGATCACCAAAATACTTATTGAGTTTTTCTACTATGATTATTTTGTTTTGTTCGACCATGGTTAGCCCCCTAATCACTCACCGACAGTTTGTTCTCTAAGATTCTGACGAACACCGTAAGTACATATACAATTACCAGATAGTAGACCGCTACTACCAATAAATAGGTCATAAAATCAAAATTGGTTGATCCCTCCAGATTCGCCACACCAAACAACTCTTGCATGCCAATAAATGAAGCAAGTGAAGAGTCTTTCAACGTAATAATGAATTGATTTCCAAGTGAAGGAATGGAGCGTCTAAATGCTTGCGGCAAAATAATTCTTCTCATGGTTAACGAAGCAGTCATTCCTAAAGATCGACCAGCTTCCTGCTGACCTTTATCTATTGAACTAACTGAACCTCGGATAATTTCAGACAAGTAGCCTCCAACATGAACAGCAAGACCAATCGTCACTGCCCAAAAAGTTGGAATCAAAATAATTTTCGTTAAGCCATAGAACAAAACAAAAATTTGCACGATAAGAGGAGTACCTCGAACAATCCAAACATAGAAGTCTGAAATCCACACAAGTATTTTAATGTTAGTGATTTTTAAAAAACCAAAAAACATTCCTAAAACAAGTGCAATCAAAAATGCGCAAACTGTAACAGCTAAAGTCCAATACATTCCAACGATAAATAAGTCAAAACTTGTGATAAACGTTTCAAAAAAATGATGGATTGAGTTCAAGCGTTTCACTCCCTACAGTAGAAAGATGGCCATGACTTAATTTGAGGAAAGTCCTATTCAACTACATCTTCTGGTGGTTGGGTCACATCAAAACCAATCCATTTAATAGAAAGTTCTTTTAATTTTCCATTCGCTTTCAACTCATCCATAGCTTCATTGATTGCTTTGAGCAATTTCTCATTGTCTTTTGCCATCGGTATCGCTTGTTCAGTTTTGCTGAATTGTTGTTGCGCCTCAAGCTTCAACCCATTAGCTATCGCTTGTTGTCCAGATATCGCATCCGTGATTCCAGCATCGCCATGTCCTTCAGCCACAGCCTGCAACGCCCGAAGGTCGTCATCATAAAAATCGAATTTTTTCGTATACGCTTGAGCCTCAACATAATAATTTGAACTTCTATTCAAGGCTACTGTTGCACCATTTAAATCATCTACGGTCTTGATACTGCTGTCTGGTGCTGAAAAAATCATGGAACCAGAGTAGTAATAAGGCTGAGTGAAACTCACTTGTTTTTTGCGTTCATCTGTAATGGTATGGCTATTAATCGCAATGTCGTAACGACCAGTTTGGATTCCTGTAATCATTCCGCTAAAATCGGCTTTTTCAAACTTCGGTTCTAAACCTAGTATTTTCGCAATTTCAGTCCCGACATCGATGTCGTAACCTACCATTTTACCGTCTTCCATGTCGGTGAAAGGCACAAATCCCCCTGAAGAAACAATTGTTAATTTTCCAGGATTCACAAGATTATATTCTGCACCTGCCCCAGTGTTCGCATCTTTTGAACTATTATTTGCCCACCAAGCAGCCACTGCAACTAATACAACAGCGATTGATATTAATCCAATTATCCATTTTGTCTTCATAAAATTACCTCCTTTTACTTCTTTTGTTTTGGTGAATACTTGTCCATTTTCAAACGGTGATTTTACTTTTTCGAATTACGTCTGCTTGTCTCTTCTCTTCTAAAAGTCCAAAATATCTCTTATAGGTGGCGTTCTTTTCAACCAAACTATTAATATAAGATTGACAACAGTATCATCTTCTCGCTAAATAATATGGGTTTAACACCCATATTATTCCTGAAGTTGATTCTCTATCGAAAATAAACCACAAATTGATAAGGATTTTGAAATCCGAAATCATTTTGTGGTATTAATCGCTATTGTCATTCAAAAAATAGAGTAAAAGTTCAACTTGTCCTAAAATAAAAATGCCCTGCCCACTCGCAAGTTGCGAATGAACAGAGCATTTTCCTACTAATGATATTTATTTCTTTGTTAGTAAATAGATAAAATATGGTGCACCGATTAACGCAACCATTACCCCTGCAGGAAGGCCAATCGGTTCTACGATATTACGTCCGATTGTGTCCGCAATAAGTAAAAGCCAACCACCAATCAGCAAACTAAGGGGTAAAAATAACTGGTGACGTGGGCCAATTAATGCACGAGCAATATGCGGTGCCATCAATCCGATAAATGAAATACCACCTGTCACTGAAACAGCTGAAGCAGCTAATGCAACTGCAGCTAGTGTCAGAACCATACGTTCTTTTTGTACCGACAGGCCAACGCCAATTGCTACCGGTTCACCTAACCCAAGAATGTTCAATCGATTCGCTTTCATCAAAGCAAATGGCACGAGCACAAGCAACCATGGCAAGATTGCTAAGACAAACGGCCAATCCGTTCCCCAGATATCACCAGCAAGCCAGCGTGCAATGAAATCTACTTTGACACGATCCGCGGATGAAATCATCACAATCATGACACCCGATAAAGCCATTGACATACCTACACCCACTAATACTAGTCGCACTGGTTGCATGCCAGTCGTTCGGCTGTAAGAAAAAACATAAATAATGACTGCCGTCAGCAATGCGCCAAGGAAGGCAACAAATGGCAACATGTAAATGAATGAACCAGCCTCTGCAGGAAAGTACAAAAAGAATATCGCGACTGCAACTCCTGCGCCCGAATTAATCCCAATAATTCCCGGATCAGCTAATTCATTGCGTGTGATCCCTTGTAACAAGGCACCTGACAATGCAAGGGCCATTCCTGCTAAAAGCGTAATGACAATACGTGGCAAACGCACTGAAAATAGCACAAACTCTTCTTTAAGTTCTCCTTGTCCAAGCAAGGTCGGAATAATGCGACTGTAAGAAACCGATGAGTACCCTAGGCCAAGACCTACCCCAGCAGTTGCAATAATCAATAAAGAAAAGACGACGAGCAGTAAGCGTTGCTTTCGAATAATGGAGGCATCAATCATGAGAAACTTTGCCCTCCTTTACGCACAATGTATAAGAAGAACGGCAAGCCCATAATGGCAACTACAGCCGCAACAGGAGTTTCATATGGAGCATTAATGGTCCGTGCTAACGTATCTGCTAGCAACATAAATGCAGCACCTAAGAAAGCTGACATCGGCAGTACATGGCGATAATCTGTGCCCACAATAGCTCTCACAATATGTGGAATCATCAGACCGAAAAAGGCAAGATTTCCAACAAGGGCAACAGATGCACCCGTTAATACGATGACAAGAACAAACAAAATCGATTTGATTAATCGAACACGTTGTCCGAGACCAACCGCCATTTCTTCACTTAGCGACAAGATGGTTAGTTGGCGTGAGCACATCAATGAAATGATAATCCCTACCAAAACAATAGGCGCAATTAACAGTACTTGATTCCAAGTAGTACCAATCATGCCTCCTGCAGTCCACATCGAAACTTGCTGAGAAATTTTAAAATAGATACCGATTCCTTCTGCAATGGCATATAGAAAAGCTGAAATGGTAGCGCCTGCAAGAACGATTCGTAGAGTTGTAAATCCTTCTGGATGAAATGAACTGAAGCCAAATACGAGAATAGCCCCTACTGCAGCCCCTACAAAACACGTCAGCATGACACCAAAATAATTAACTGACGGCCAAAAAGCGACGGTAATAGCTAGTGCTGCATTTGCTCCAGCAGTCAAACCCAGTAGCCCAGGATCGGCAAGTGGATTTCGAGTCATGCCCTGAATAATGGCACCTGAAACGGCAAGAGCCGCGCCTACAAGGGCAGCGGCTACTTCTCGCGGAAAACGTATTTCCCGCAACATGATGGCTTGGTCATTCGGTGCAGTTGATAGTAAGGCAGATAACACATCTTTTACACTCGTATCGGCTGCTCCGAAAGCTAAAGCCATACCGAAAAGTACCATCATCAGAATCACGCTCATTCCAAGTTTAATTGAATAAGGAATGCGTTGAATCCGATAATTTAACATGCTTTAGTTCCCCAAGAAAGATTCCTTAAAGAATTCCAATTGATAATCAAGTGTCAATGGATCATTGAAATAGAATTCCATCGCATCCACTGTAAACAATTGGTCGTTTTTCACTGCAGGGATATTTTTAAATGTTTCAGTTTCTTCAAATGAATTGTCTGCATCTTTATGCTTGCTGAAAATTAAATAGTCACCAGTATATTCAGGTAGTACTTCTGCTGACAAAGCATAATAACCATCTTTCAATGCCATTTCTTTCACTTTCTCTGGCATGCCTAGACCCATTTCTTGATAAAGAATTTCTGTACCACGACCCCAGTTATCGCCGAATACATATAGTTGCTTATCAAAACTTTCAATCACAGTAACTGTTGCATCTTCGCCTATTTCAGCTTTGATATCGTCCCCTACTTGTTTTGTGCGAGTTTCAAAGTCGTCCACCCAAGTTTGTGCTTCTTTTTCTTTATTAAGTAATTTCCCGATTTCTACGTGTTGTGTTAAATAGTCAACTGCACCATACGTAAATGTAACAGTCGGAGCAATTTCTTTCAGTTTATCAACATTTTTGATATTAGACAGACCAACTATCAAATCCGGATCTAGTTCAATGATTTTTTCAAGATTTTCATCCGTTACTTCTTCTACACCTTCAAGTTTTTCTTCAAAACGAGGATTCATTTTCGACCAAGAGTCAACTCCTACTAGAGGAACATCTAGTGCCATGACGTTACCGGCAAATGAAGATAATACTAATACTCGTTGCGGATCAGCTGGTACTTCAACTGGTCCGTTTTCAGATTCATATGTAATCGTTGTTGGTTCTGAACTTTTTTCTTTCTTGCTACTAGATGTACCTTCTTCTTTATTGCTCCCGCATGCTGCTAGAACAAACATCACAAGTAGCGATATTAATAATAATGATAATTTTTTCATTATGGTCAATCTCCTCTTACTAAATTATAGGTAATGCAAATCGGTTTTCCTGTACGTGGATCTTCACCAATTTCAGCATCAATTTGAAACAACTCGCGTAATACTGGTTTTGTGATAATTTCTTCACTTGGTCCAGACTTCACGATTTTTCCAAACTTCATGCCGATAATATAATCAGCAAAACGAGCTGCGTGGTTTAAATCATGTAGCACCATCACAATTGTGCGTTTTTCCGTGGCATTCAAATGCTGAAGTAATTCTAATATTTCGAGCTGATGCGCCATGTCGAGATAAGTTGTCGGCTCGTCCAAGAAAATCATATCTGTTTCCTGTGCAAGGGCTAAGGCAATCCATACACGTTGACGCTGTCCACCCGAGAGCGAATCTACCGGATGTGACTTGAAGAATTTAGTTCCTGTCACATCAAGTGCCCAGTCAATTATTTCTAAATCTCTTTTGGTTAATCGACCAAACCGATTTTGATGTGGAAACCGTCCGTAAGAAACTAGTTCGCCAACAGTTAGCGCACCTGCGCTTTCAGGAGTTTGAGGCAGTACGGCAATTTTCTTTGCAAGACCTTTTGTTGGTTCTTTAACAATACTTTCACCGTCAAGAACAATAGAGCCGTTTTGATGTGGAATAATACGAGTTAAAGCTTTCAACAAAGTTGATTTGCCACAACCATTAGGTCCAATAATGACCGTTATTTTTTCATCTGGAATGGAAACAGACAGGTTTTCAACAATTGTTCGATCACCATATCGGATTTGCAATTCCTTTGCTTGAAGCCGAACCATTTGCTACCTCCTCTCTATTTTTAATTCTATTTTTAAGTGATAACGATTCTCAATTTCATTTACAATGCAACTATAATAGGGTAAGCTAAAACTGTCAAGATTATCGGAATTAGTAGTAATATTCAGATTTTAAAGCCAGTTGGGGAAGGATTGAAGAATGAATGAATCATTCAGAACTGTATGATGTAACGATTATTGGCGGAGGCCCTGCAGGCTTATATGCCAGTTTTTATAGTGGGCTACGGGGATTAAAAACGAAAATTATTGAGTTCCAACCTCAACTTGGTGGTAAAATTCACGTCTATCCCGAGAAAATGATTTGGGATGTTGGTGGACACCCTCCACTTCCGGGTGCCATGCTAATCGATAAACTGGTTGAACAAGGACTGACCTTCCAACCAACCGTCGTACTAAATACGAAAGTGGAAGCAATTCACCAGGGCGACGATCAAATTTTCGAATTGGTCACTGATTCGTATGAGCATCATTTTTCTAAAACGATTATCGTGGCAATCGGCAGCGGTATTCTTACCCCTCAAAAACTTCAAATTGAAGGCGCGGATCGATTTGAAGTAAGCAACTTGAATTACACCATTAAATCCTTGATGCACTTTAAAGATAAAACCGTTGTGATTTCTGGTGGCGGAAATTCAGCAATTGACTGGGCCAACGAACTCTCACCTATTGCCAAACAAGTGATTGTGATTTACAGAAAAGGCGATTTCACTGGACATGAAGCACAGGTCACCAAGCTTTTTGAAAGCAATGCCATCTGCATGTTCCACTCGTCGATTTCTAAATTGATTGCTTCTGGGGATAATTCAAAAATTGAAACTGTTGAAGTGACACACGCTACGACTGGTGAAATCCAGTACTTGTCAGTGGATGAGATTGTGATTAACCACGGATACGAACGTGATATCGCTTTGCTTGAAAACAGCCCTGTACAATTGGAATTATCGGATGGTTCCTTTATCGCAGGTAGCATTAATAGTGAAGCTTCGATTCCAGGTATTTTTGCAGCAGGCGATATCCTTAAGCATGATGCCAAACTGAATTTGATTGCAGGCACTTTCCAAGATGCTGCAAATGCTGTGAATAAAGCAAAGCAATTCATAGAACCATCTGCTGACAGTTTTGCAATGGTGTCCTCTCACAACGACGTTTTCAAGAAACGCAATAAAGAAATCGTGAAGCAAATGGTCAAAGAAACCATAGCAACTCATTGAAGAATCTTTCTATATACACCAATACAAAAAAAGGGGACTGAAACATTTCAGCCCCCTTTTTCTATTTTCTGTCCACCTAGATGACTACCTTTATCTTACTGAATCTAAACATTTCGGATTTTGTACAACCTGTAGAGCTCTTCCATCAACCTGGAGCGACACTTCGTCAACCTGGAGAAACATACATACGTCCATGAATTTGCTAACAGAACAAAAAAGAAGCGTTGCTTTAAAAAGAACTTTGGACACTTTATTAACGTCAATGGTTGAAGGAATCGGCATGCCTAGAAGCAACATTTTTGGCAAATCCCCACCTCCTGATAACGTGCTTTTTTTGTTATTGCAATCTACAATTTTTTATTGTCATATCTTGTCGAGCATTATCAAAACATAATATTTTGTGGAATATTTTAAGAAATTTCAAGAAAAATAGCCTATTTTTATTTCCTGTAAAATCGTACATTGTAATCTATTATTTTTTTTTCAAAATTAATACAATTAAATTACATCTAGAAGCGGCTTAAACAATAATTTGAGGAGGGAGAACGTGGAAAACTTTGTACGCTTAATCCCATACGAATTAGTAGAGCAGCTAGAAATGGTAAATGAAATACCCAAAGGGGTCGAGATTATACAAGCCCCTGAAATTTGGTCGGAAACAAAAGGTAAAGGAATTACCGTCGCGGTTTTGGATACAGGCTGTGATACCGATCATCCTGATTTAGTGGATCGTATCATTGGCGGATACAATTTCACAAAGGATGATGGAGGAGATTCTTTAAAATTCGAAGATTATAATGGTCATGGGACACATGTAGCGGGAACTATTGCCGGAAATTTAAATAATAGTGGTGTAGTAGGGGTCGCACCAGAGGCAAACTTATTAATTTTGAAGGTACTTGGAAAAAATGGTTCAGGGCAATATGACTGGATTATTAACGCTATCCGCTACGCTATTGAGCAAAAAGTAGACATAATCTCGATGTCTCTTGGCGGTCCGACTGATAAACAAGAACTTCATGATGCAATCATAGAAGCGGTAGATCAAAAAATTCTTGTTGTATGTGCAGCTGGCAATGATGGCGATGGGAAAGATTCAACTGATGAATTTGGGTATCCGGGATGCTACAACGAAGTAATTAGCGTAGGCGCCGTTAATCTAGAGCGGAAGTCCTCCGGATTTACCAACTCGAATAATCAAGTGGATTTAGTTGCACCTGGAGAGAAAGTGATTTCATGCTATCTCAATGGAACTTATGCCACATTAAGTGGAACATCTATGGCAACTCCACATGTTTCAGGGGCATTGGCATTATTAAAAATACTATCTAATACTGCCTTTGAAAGAGAATTAACCGTTCCTGAGTTGTATTCCCAACTCATAAAAAGAACAGTGCCACTTGGGAACTCACCAAATATTGAAGGTAACGGTCTGATTTATTTAACCCTTTTGGATTACGTAAAAAAAGTGTTCGATCAACCAACTGTACGAGCATTGATAAGTATATAGAGAAAAAACAGATGCCAGTACGTTCTTATAAGGCATCTGTTTTTTCATATATTTGACTATCAAAGCAAAAGAGGTTCTATTCATTTTGTTCCCTTCCTACCTTCCCTATTCACATCTATTTTTTATATGTTAGAAAGCATTTTTTAGAACCAATTTATTGATAAAAAAATTTTTTTAAAATTGTCCTCTAGACGTTGTGAAATATTTCAATCGTTCTTCTTTAATAAATAACACCAAAAAAAAGAAGGAGTGGATATTTTATGAATGGATTAGATGTACCTGTATGGACAGCCATTGTAGGGAATTTTGGATTTCCGATTGCGATTACTATTTATCTATTTTATCGCTTCGAGAAAAAAATCGAAAAATTAGAAGTTATCATATTTGAGCTAAATGAAGTTATAAAAGACGGATACCACAAAATGAGTTAAAGAGTTGGAGATTCGTACCCAAGTAAGATTATATCTTTTTTTTACCGCTTAACCGAACTAACGTTCTTTAAGAGGGGGTTGCAATATGGGAGATGTATACAGTAGTTCCAGTATCAATCAAAGTGTTGAAAACTATCTAACTAAATTCGAAAAACATCTTCAAAATCCTGTAATAAAATCATTTTTAGATATACAGGAAAATATGGATTTATTAGTAGATGTAATCAACAATCCAACGAACGTATCAAAGAAAAAACTAGATGATACGTTCAGAGAATATTACTTCAAAATCCGTTTTACTAACTATTTGTCAAAAGCTATATACTTTAATGCAATAAATTTTGATAAGAAAGTAAACTTGTTTTTAGATAGGAATAAATCAATTTTAGATTCCCAGCTAAAAGAAGGTGATAATTTAACATTAATTGACTATTTAGTTTCAAAAGAATGGCAAGAAGGACAAGAAGTGTGGATCGATTCCTCCAATATTGCGGATCATTTAACAAGTTATTCCTTATATAAAGCAATTCATCTATTAACAGAAAATCAGCGTCAACTTCTAAATTTAGCTTATATTTATGATTTAAATGATTCTGAAATTGCTATTTATCTAAATAAATCCCAACAAGCAGTTTCGAGAAGTCATAAAAAAGCATTAAAAAAACTAAGAGAAATAATTGAAAACGGATAGAGAAAGAAGGGGTAGAAATGAGTGAAAGCTTGTATACTCTCGTAAAGCAATCTAAAACGGATAACAACTCACTCGAAATCGTTATTGACTTATTTTCACCAAAAATCGATCGATCTTTGCAGCAAACTAAATTGCAATACAGAGAAGATTTATCTCAAGAATTAAAAATGAAATTATTGGATTGCATCAGAAATTATGAGGTTGAGAACACGCCCGGATATTTTCAAATGTTAGATATCCTTGAAGAACAAGGAATTCAATATTACCAGGGTGGATAAGCATTTATCCGACACGGTGACATAGCCAAGTTGCAAGGAAAAGGTGAAGACAGCCTTTGTCCTAAGTTCGACTCCGAGTGTCACCTTCTTACGAAATGTAGATTATCAAACTAAACCGAATGATGCATTTCGCAACAAATCTTGTCCCTATTCCATAGTATTAGGAGTCAAATTATCATTCCGTTTATTCGTGATAACGCATACGTTCGTCATTTCCCCGATGTAAATTTATTAATGATCAAGGTTCTGTGAGTCTAACAACCACCGCCAATGTCCCTTCTTGAATAACAACATTACTTCAACTAGACTCGAAACCTACTGTAAGTAGTTAAGTGGACGGATGTGCGAACAAAGTAACTCCACATCCGTTTGTTCATGATTAAATTAGATTTGTTATACTCTACTCCACTCCAATAACTCCACTAAGGACTCATTCATCTCTTAATGAATCTTTCAATTCTAAATGGAGAGATGTCAAGTTCGCATTTCCCTTCGGTAATCAAATCACTCAATATTTGTCCCACCACACTGCTGAATTTAAAGCCATGTCCCGAAAAACCAGCTGCAATGGCAACATGTGAATAGTTCGGATGCAAGTCGATGATAAAATCTTTATCCGGAGTCAATGTGTACAAGCATGGTTCACCATATTTAAACTGTCCGTGTTGTGGCATGTATTGCTGCAGAAAGTTAAGTAAATCTCCTTTATCATCTTCACCAAAAGTTCTTCTTGGATCGTCCGGGTTTATTGTCTCTCCACCATCATGTCTACCTACTTTTAAACCAACGCTATCAATACTAGGGAACCCATAATAAAATCCTTGTGGTGTCTCAAAACTAAAGGCAGGATAATCCTGTTGACCGTAAAGCATATCATCAGCGTCAAACCAAGCAAAGGTCTTTCTAACAGGTGCAAGAGGAAGTCCTAAATCTACCATAGAAAGGAGACTCCCTGCCCAAGCACCAGCTGAAATGACTAAAGAATTTCCTGTAAACGTATGTTCATCCGTCTTAATTGTTACACTATCATCATGAATCTCAATATCTTTCACTCTACTATTCATTACAATCGTAGCTCCATGCAACTCAGCTAATTCCCTATATGCTTCAATACATTCTCCACATTTCAACACGCCCGAAGTAGACTCAAAACAACCCATCATATCGGTCCGTAAAGACATCCCAGACCATTTCTGATTCACTTCAGCAGAATCCATCACTTCTACTGGTAAAGCGAACTTCTCAGCACTAGACAAAACACTCTTGATGAACTCCGATTCTGCCACACCGACATTAAGCACGCCTGTTTGAAGGAAAATGTCCCTATCCGTCTCTTTCGCTAAATCATCCCATAACTCTTTAGCCTTCAACGCTAAAGGGACATACTCTTCCCCTTCACCATATGCATATCGAATAATTCTCGTATCGCCATGATGACTCCCTTTGTCATGAGGTGGGTTAAAGGAATCTACTAATAACGTTCGCTTCCCACTCTTCGCTAAAAAATACCCTGCTGCCATGCCCATCGAACCTGCACCCACGATAATCACATCATAATGCATTTTGTCTAACCTCCAGATCCAATCAGTTTTATGTTGTAGTGCTCTTTGATTTTGAATTTAATACTGCTACGAATCAGATCATTTTTATTATTTCCATATTGCATCATGAGGTAAGATGGCATGGACACCTTTCACTCCATTTACCACTCCAGTAATTCGAAAGTCTACAGAAACGCTAGCCAGAGCTGTCGCCTCTACCTTTTGAATTCCGTAAAACTTTTGCATCAACCATTTCGTCGAGTGCCATAGCTGCAACCTCATTTAAATCCTCATAAATCCAAAAGTAATCCAACCTGCTGGTGTATTTGCTCTTGGCATAGTTAGCTTCATATCATCTCTAACACGCAATGTGATATCCACTACATCCATCCGACATTCAATAGCAGTTCCAGCACTTTCGCCATCCCCTTGCAATGCATGACCTTCACCAATGGAAAATAAAGCTCCCTCCACCGAAATTGGCAAGAAGAGACTACTCCCTCTCACCAATTCTTTACAGTCAATATTTCCTCCACAATAGCGAGGTGGAGAAGTGGAATGAGTACCAGATTCAACTGGTGCAACCACCCATTCCCCCCATAAATGGAGATAAACCTACATGAAATGTCTGATTTCCTATTATTCCACTACCTGTCATAGTGGTTGCGTCTAGCTCCCAGTTTACCTGTAACCTCTCCGAATCTATCAGTCCTAGTTTTTCGTTTTGCCAGCTTGGAATTCCACCCGCCCAATTTCGCCCATACCAACCAGGTATCACTTCATTTACTCTTACTTCTAACACCATTCCCGGTTTTGCCTTTCGAATTGAAATAGGTCCAATTATCGGATGTCCAGGCTTTTCTTCCTTCTCCCTTGAATCAAAGATACTTCTTACTCATGCTTAGAGCTTGAATATCCCCATTGAATATCAAGGGTTTTTAATTGAATCGAATCTCCTGAATCAATGGTTAAGATAGGTTCATATCCTTTATTAAAAGAACCATGGAAGTTCTTCGTTTCAAGTTCTAGTTTATGTATCATAAATACCCACTCTTTCAGAAAATTGCCTTAATTAATGCCATGAACAAGTTACTGAGTGCGTACTTCCTATCATCATAGTATCAAATTAGTAGTTTTATTTTCACCTTGGGGTATTGTCACTAATTATCTGTCACTTGTTATGCATACAATAGTAATAATAATAAGAGGAGGTTATTATCATAAATAGAAAATTTGATTGGCTGCCTGTCATCTTGTTTTCATTAATTGCACAATACATCATCCAACAATTGTTGATCTTCGTTGAACTTTCTGTAAATCACTCTATATCAACAGCTTTACTCATTAAAATCAATTTCTTTATTATTGCACTTGTTGGTGGGATAGTAGCTAGCCATTTTTTCATCAAAAATTCAAAGCATATTGGAGGAATATCCGCAACTCTCTTCGTTATCCTAAGTCAATTGTATATTGGCAACAGTACTCTTAACGGTTCAGCGCTACTAGTATTAATACTTGTTTATGTCGTTGGCTATGTAGGAGCCATTTTGTACTCTAATAAACTAGCCCACAAACGGTTTAAATAAGTTCATTTGAGCACACAGAAAAAAACTAACACGCTCCATGTACTTTGCCTAAGCCAAAAGTGAAAACACCTCTCACTATTAAAAAATGGAGGTGTTTTTCATATGTTCGGATTATATTTGATTAACGTTTAAGATTTATTGTTAAGTTTTTTTAACTGGTGATTATGTAGGTTGGAAAAAACCAGCAATGCTAGGATCGCTCCTATTAAAGCAAATGACATATCCCATTGCGCATCCCACTCATCACCTTGCATACCCAAAAAGTCTTCCGTTGCTTTTTTAGCATGAGGCAATTTCGTACTCAACCATTCGATGATTTCATACAACGCTGCAATAGCCAGAACGATACTAGTGGAAATCGCAAACAACCAAGTGCCTTTAGTTAGTGGTGTATTTCTAATCAAGATCTCTCTCACCACAATCGCAGATAAGCCTTTCAGAAAATGCCCAAAGCGATCATAATGATTTCGCTGTAAATTAAATTCGTCCTTTATCCAATTAAACAACGGTACCTCAGCATAAGTGTAGTGGCCACCAATAAACGTAAGAATGGATAATATGGCAATAATCCAATAAGAGAGAGAAGTGAGTCGAAATTTTTTATAAGTAATTATGATAATAATTACAGCCACCACTGACGGGCTAGCCTCTGCCACCCATGTCCACAATACTGCAGGCTTAATAACGGACCATATAAAAACCAAGATAACGACGACAAGTAAAGAAAAATGAAGCTTTGCCTCTTTATCCAAAACCACGACACTCACTCCTTCCGACAACAGTATGCGAAAAAAAAGAACGTCGTATACCTATCGGTGCCAGGAATCTCAGTCTAGCATCACAAAATGTTACGCAAATCGATTCTCCATCTCTTGCATCATCATCCTACCCGAAAACTTTAAAGGAAGTTTTATCATAGGAAAATCATTTAATGTTCGATTTAATTGTTGAACGTCCATAATCCCATCATCTTCCTGTACGCATTCAATATAATAGATGGCGTCATTCATTTGACCAATAATAGAGCGTTCACTTGTTTTCATGTATTCGATTCTATCCATGTGTTGTACATATTGCTCAATAAAAATTGGATTGACCTTGTCAGCCTCTAAATTCTCTTGGATTCCTGAATAAATCATCTCATCTAAATTCTTTATATCTTTTGCCACCACCGGACCTAGTACAAACAGATAACGCGTCTGACTATTCATCACCATGATGTACTTCTTACGGTTAATTAGAAATAGATGCGCATGCCAAGAGTAAAACAAATCCTGCGTTTCTTTTGGCTTGCTCGTAAGATTTTTCTTCAAATAATCTCCCAGTTTCTTCGTGCATTGAATTATCAACATCTGACCATCCCTTTAAAATTTCTCAAATCAAACAATCGACTTCTTATTAATCCATTATAGCGACCAATAATTTATTTTGAGTCCTGTTCCTCTCTTTTCCGAACTTCTATTTGAGCCGTTATATAGGCAACTCCTACTAATCCAATAACACCAAAAACAATCGCTATAATGTCTTGTTGAGAATACGTAAAGCTAGTAAAACCCGCAATCAAACTTATGCCTATAACAATAAGTAATATCCAATGAGAATACCTAGATAAAAACCTCTTCAATAATTTCACGTCCATTAACTATTTAATTTCATCATTCAAAAATAATTTCCAAATACCCAAAATGAACCCCATGTCTGTAAAGGTAATTACGTGATATCCTGCATTAATCAAAAATAATTTTATTGACTTTCGTTCAAATAAATAAGTAATTCCCATTGCAGTGGCAACCCAAAATAGTCCTGCCATTGCACCAAATCTCGACCGAGAAACAGTACCAGTACAAAGGAAATGACCAATGACAATATTAATGAACCACCAAAAATCATCCCCATATTGCCTTTCTTTAATTGCCCTTCATCAAACCCATTTTCCACCATCCAAGGCTTTGCAAATAAAACTGAATACCACAATCCGCCAATGATAAATGCTGATAATGCTGCAACGATAACGGCTAAATAATTAATGGATTCTAATATTACTGAAAATCCATTTGATTCACTCCTTTATTTGTTTATTCTACTCTATTGCCATTTCTCCTCGTTGCAGTAATGAATTATGTACTTCGAAAATCTTATAGCCATTTTAATTCGCTCCTTATCGGAAGTGAAAATTATTTCCTTTTCACCTTTTCGAATATTCATGGCTTCCTTGATTATTGGATACCACTCGACTGGAAGATGTAGCAATGCATATTCGCCAGCACCAAGTTTTGAAATGATGTCGTGTTCTTTTAAGGTATAAAATTGTCGTAATAATCCAAGTACGGCCCATTCAATTTCTTCATCGATATCTTCAGCTGGAAAATTAGATAACTCTGCACTCGAGTTCTCCATTCGTTTAACTCGTTCTGCCCAATAAGAATTCATATTTCCATTTACATAAGAGAGTAAATGAGTTGATTGGATGTCAAAATTGAGTGCATGTCGTTCTGTCCCTAAAATTCTTATTCCCCTCGTTTTCAATATCCACCAAATAATCGGATCAAAGTCCGAACGATAACTTATCTTGCCACTGTTATAATTGAGGTAGTTGTCATTGCCCAAAGTCAGCCTACCTGCATCCTCCCTCATAATGTACACTCCATCCATTTCAGGATTTTAATTTTGGGTAGCTATCCTGCTATGGATTTCAGAAAGAACCATGGCATCTGCTTCTTGCAAACGACGATTTGTAATAGTAATGAAATCAATATCACTCGATTTTCCCACATAGGCACCTAGTGCAATGGAACCTTGAATATACAATCCTTCAAGCGTATTTGGTAAACGTTCATTCACCAAAGCAATGTACTCGTCTAGAACGTTCTGTACAAGTACTGGTATTTCCGACATGACATTCTCTCCTCACTTATATATAGGCTTCAACCCCTTCAACCATATTGAAGGAACAACCTCATCCAGCGTTTCATACCAACTATCCACTTTAATAAAGCAATCATAGTGAGTCACCACTACTGGAGATGTAGCTGAAGATTGCTCGTGAAATAACACGTTCCCCCATCTCGAAGAACGCATTTTCTTGTCCTTAATAAAAGCTGTCGTTAAGAACCTAGCAAATCCTTCTAATCCATCGAAATACTCCAGATTATGGTGTAACTTTTTCGAGTACATATCTCAACAACAAAAATAAATCCAACAACTAGGCCAGCTGCTGGATAAAGTTTATTAATAAGAGATATAGGGAGAAGACAACTCTCAGCGTAAAGTTGTTCCCACTTTAGCAGGCTTGACTTTGCCCTTATGCTTGTTGTAATTGTTCGATATCCAGCTTCTTCATTCCAAGCATTGCCTTTGTCACGCGTTGGGCTTTTTCTGGATTAGGGTCTTGCATCAACTTGCCTAAAATCGTTGGGACCACTTGCCACGACACACCAAATTTGTCCGTAAGCCATCCACATTGACCTGGTTCCCCCCCTTCGGAAAGGTGATTCCAGTAGTGATCGACATCCGCTTGCGTTTCGCAACTGATACTAAACGATACTGCAGGTGTGAATGAATAATGTGGCCCACCGTTAATCGCAAAAAAATCTTGGCCATTTAGTGCAAATGCTATCGTCATCACTTTACCTTTCTCTCTAGGACCAACCGCTCCGAACCGAGATACATTCTTTACATTTACCTCTTTGAAAACTGAGGCATAAAAATCCACCGCTTCTTCGGCTTGATCATCAAACCACAAGTTCGGAACAATTTTTTCCATAGCCGTTTCCTCCTCCATTGAATATACATACTTCCATGTTCGACCAATCCAATGTATTTTCCTGCAACCATTCTAGTTCAGGTAACAAACAGATTCTTTTCCTTCCTGTCGATAACAATAGAAATCATCAATACAGTGTCTTTGATTCTATGAACAGAAAGAATTGCATTTTTGTGCAAATAAAAAATGCCCTTCTGCTGTAGCGAAGGGCCTATGACTGACGATTTTTTTCCTATGCGCGGTTTTAGCCGTTCTATGCGCGCATTCGTGTCGACTATGCGCTGTTCTTTGTCGTCTATGAGCGGTTCTCTGTCGACTATGCGCGGTTTGGTCGCTTCTATTCGCGAAACTATAAAAAGCTACCATGATGCTGGTTTCGCTGTAGTCCCAAAGTTTATACTTTCTTTCAAAAAAGCAGCTGAAGATGCAATCTCAGCCGCTTGTTACCTTCCTATTCTACTGATGATAAAAATTGTCTTGTTCTTTCTTCTTTGGGATTTCCGAAAATTTCTTCTGATGTCCCTTGCTCAACTATTACTCCGTTATCCATAAAAACGACCCTGTCCGCAACATCTTTTGCAAAGCTCATTTCGTGTGTAACAATTATCATCGTCATGCCTTCTTGAGCCAAATCTTTAATAACCTGCAGAACTTCTCTTACAAGTTCAGGATCTAAGGCAGAAGTTGGTTCATCATAGAGCATGACCATCGGATTCAACGCTAGTGATCTAGCTATTGCTACTCTTTGCTGCTGACCACCGGACAATTGAGCTGGATAGTAGTCACACCGATCGCCAAGTCCGACTTTAGTAAGAAGAGCTTCACCCAACTTTCTTGCTTCTTCTTTCTTAGCGCCATGTATAACAATCGGACCTTCCATAACATTTTCAATTGCCGTTTTATGGGGAAATAAATTGAAAGATTGAAAAACAAAACCTGTTCGTTTTCTCAACTCTCTTATCGCTTTTTTTCTTTTACTATCTATTTTCCCACCTGTAATTACTTGAAATTCACCAATTTGAATGGTGCCTTCCGATGGTTCTTCTAAAAAGTTTAAACAACGTAGCAAAGTGGATTTCCCAGAGCCGCTAGGACCCATAATAACGACCACTTCGCTTTTACTAACGCTTAAGTCGATTCCCTGCAAAACTTCATTCGTTCCAAAGCTCTTTTTTAATTGATGTATTTGAATAATACTCATGGCAATCTCCTAACATTAGTATTTTCAAATCGTGGGATTATCGTACTAAGTACCTGGATGTTTTAATTTCTAATTTATCTAGTAAGTTGGTGAAAAATGATATTAATACCCAATAAATTGTAGCAGCAACTAAATAAATGGTGAGAGGTTCAAAGGTTTTTGCGATAATCAAGCTCGACATTTGCAATAACTCCGTTACAGTAATTACTGAAACGAGCGATGTATCTTTTATCAACACGATAAACGAATTCGACAATGTGGGAATCGCTATTCGCAAACTTTGTGGAAGAATAATTCTTCTTAACGCTTGCGAATAGGTCATCCCCATTGCCATAGAAGCTTCCATCTGCCCATTATCTACGGACAGTATAGATGCCCGGAACGATTCAGATAGGTATGCACCTGCATTTAAACTTAAGGCCAAGACTCCTGAAGATATTGGATCCAAAGCAATACCTATTTGAGGCAAACCGTAATAAATAACAAAAATTTGGACAAGAAGTGGAGTTCCTCGAATAATGGAAACATATATATTCGCAATTCCATTTAGCACCCTCACTTTTACTATTCTGACGATTGCGGTGAAAAACCCAATTATCAGTGCAATTACGATTGATATTCCTGCCAAAAAAATGGTCATTAATGTAGCTTCAAGTAAGGATGGCAAGGAATCGATAATGATTGTGGGGTCCATAAATCCTCCTCCTATCAGACTAGCAATCAGTTAGATTCATCATTTATTCAAATACTGCCTCATTGAATTCAATGGTGATTCCTAAGCTTTTCATTTCTTCTATAAACGGCTCGAACCTCTCCCTAACAATAATGCTCTCAATAGGAATAACTCCGGTTTCTGTTATATTTTTCATAGCAATCCATTTAGCCATTAACGCAGCTGGAATAGCTGTTGTTTTAGCCATAGAAGTGATATTCCGTCCATGATCATAGAAGTCCACCATTTCCCACGTATACTTTGTAGATTTGCCGTCTTTCATTCCACTTACTTCTACACGTAATACAGTGATATCTTCATTTGAGTTTCCAACCATCTTTGGTGCAAGAATTTTTTCTGTAAATGCTCTTGGAGTAATCCTTACTCCATCCACTGAAATGGCATCATTATCGAAGAATCCCAATTCACTTAAAACATTCATTTGTTGCCAATGTCCAGGATAGCGAACTGTGCGTTCATATAAATGCTTCACTTTATCCTTGAGAATGTAAGCGGTGCTATGGGCATCTGTAATAACACTTTCACATACACCCACCGGCTCTGGAAACGTTATTTTTTCTAATCCTGTAAGAGGAAGTAACTGTACCAGTCCCCCGTTTTCAACTGCCAGCGCAGGTTTTGTATAAAGGCCTAGCACACTTTCGAGGCGGAAAACGACTTGATACCATAAAGGTGGAATGGGATGTCTCGGAATGCCACCACAAATCATTACTGCTTCCTCAGCTTCATCAAGCATCTCAATACCTTGCGCAGCTAAAAAGTTTGTGATTCCAGGGGCAACCCCACACCCTGGGACAATTATTACTCCTGCCTCTTGTGCTTCTTTATGCAACGCTCTTTTTTCATGAAACCTAGAACCAACTAAATCTACTAAATGACATTTTGATGCAATGGCTGCTTTAATGGTGAGAAGACTCAAAGAATGCGGAAGGCATGCCACTGCAACGTCAGCACCTTTTAAAACGTTTGCAATATCTTCTTCTGTTTCAAGTGATGCCACTTTGCCTACTACTTTTGGGTTTTTTGCGATTGTTAAACACTTATCAATGCTTTCTTGTCTCCCATCCACAGCAGTGACTGAATCAATCCCATTAAATTTCGCAATTTCACACACCACGGTTGTCCCAATCATCCCGGTTCCTAAAATAACTATATGCAAATGTATTTGCCTCCCTATCAATGAACTATTGTTTAAATAAAGCATAGAGAAATCGAATTTCCCATTGATTTCTCTATGCTCATAAGAGGTTAAGCTATTACTAGTTTTTTATCGGTTCTGTTCCGAACCATTTTTTATAAATTTCATTATATGTCCCATCATCTTTCATTTCCGTTAAAGCTGTATTAACCTTTTTAATAAAATCTTCATTGCCTTTATTAACCGCCATTCCGATTTCGTCTTTATTGACAATATCGCTAGCTATTTTTATTGGAAGCTTATTTTCTTTGATGTTGTAGCTAATTAATAACTGGTCGTTAATGATGACATCTAATCGTTCATTCGTAAGATCTTGAATATAATCACTGACTGCTTTGTATAATTTCACGTCTGCACCTTCAACGCTATTTGCAACTTCTTCAAAAGTTGTTCCGCCACCTACGCCGACTTTCTTTCCTTTAATATCTTCAAGTTTAGTAATGTCGTTCGTATCCTCTCGAGTGACTAAAACAGAACCAGTAATAACGTAGGGATCCGTGAAATCGACACTTTTTTTCCGTTCTTCTGTAACGGTCATTTGTCCGATAATGATATCGAATTTATCAGCTTTTAGTCCACCAATTAAACCATCCCATTTTGTCGCAATAAAGTTGGCTTTAACACCTAATCTTTCAGCAATTTCATTCGAAATATCTACATCAAAACCTTGAAATTCATCATTGTCATCTAAGAAGTTAAATGGTGGATACGTGCCTTCAAAAGCAACATTCAATTCTTGGGATTTTTCGATACGAGCCAATACACTCTGGTCATCATTACTTTTCCCTTCACTACTTTCTTCTTTTACTCCAAAAAAATTACAACCTTCAATCAGGCTAATTAGAAAAAAAGTGATGATCAGCAATATGACTTTCTTTTTCATTTCCATTCCCCTTTCTATTTTTAAAACTATTTCATTTCTTCTACATCCCTATTTCGCGTGCGTTTCGAGGAATAGAATCAATCAAGATTTCCTTCTATATGATGTTTGTCCATCTGAAATCAGTAGAATGATCCGGGGACTGAAAAATCACTTTCGACTACGTCGTCAACAGCAACTCTCAATTCTCTAAACTATGCGTATCTCGCATAGTTTATTCATTGAATCTCACAACTCTGGTAGTAATGTTATATTTAAACCAAAAAAGTATTCACCGCTCTCAATAAAGAGAATCTAGGTGAATACTTTACTTACTATGATTATCCTTAAATTGATTTCCCCTAATTTTCCTTTGCATTTATTAGTATATCTTTATATATAACCATGAATCATCCCAAGTTTACATATATAATAGAAGAATCTATTTCACTTTATACAATTTACTTCGTAAGGTTTTTTTACGAGGTTCTAAAGGAAATTGAAAATAATTCTTATAAGACAGAATTTGCAATAATGAATGGAGGAAATGAAATTATGGTTGATTTACCACATTGCCCAAAATGTAATTCAGCATACACGTACGAGGATGGAAATCTTTTAATTTGCCCAGAATGTGCCCATGAGTGGACGTTAGTAGGGGAAACTGAATCGAATGAAGAAACAAAAGTTGTTAAAGATGCAAATGGCAACGTCTTAAACGATGGTGATTCTGTAACGATCATAAAAGATCTTAAAGTAAAAGGAAGTTCTTCAACTTTAAAAATAGGAACAAAAGTAAAAAGTATCCGCCTAGTTGATGGAGATCATGATATTGATTGTAAGATAGATGGTTTTGGCGCTATGAAATTAAAATCCGAATTTGTTAAAAAAGGATGAATTGATTATAAATTGCCATCAAAGAGAAATAGCTAGGGGTACCAAATTGCTTTAGCTGGCAACCTTATTGCATCATATCCTCAATAATGAAAACGAGCGATGACTAGGTCATCGCTCGTTTTTTGTATTCCTATTGATTTTCATCTGATGTAAAAATCGACTTGCGTTTCAGTCACTTGATGAAGAGAGTCATGTTCCTTTCCAAATCTACTGGCTAGAATCAAGGTCTAGGAATATGTCTTCGAGTGAGGGTTCATCGACTTCTATGCGATAAACGTCAATTTCCGCACTTATTAAAGCTTTATTAATCACAGGAATATCTGATTCCTCTTCAATCACTATTGTAATATTTTCTTCACCCAAATGAACATCTCTTCCAACTTTATTGAAGATTTGTAATAACTCTGGCTTCTGCTTTTCTGGGTAAGGTGAATGTTTAATTTTAACCGTTAATTGAGACTGATACTCGCGTCTTAATTGATTCATACTCCCCTGAGCCCGGATAACACCTTTATCCATAATTGCGATTTCATCACACAGTTTCTCCACTTCATCTAAGTTGTGGGATGTCAGGAAAATCGTCTTCCCATCTGCAGCAACATTTTTAATTAAGGAATGGATATTTAAAACGGCGTTGGCATCTACACCTGAAGTAGGTTCATCAAGAAAAATTAATTCAGGATCATTGATGAGCGTTTGGGCAATACCCAATTTTTTCTTCATACCAAATGAATATTTTTTGGTTTTAATTTTCATGGCATCTCCAAGTTCCACCAGTTCTAATAGCTTTATTAAATCAGAAGTAGACTTAGACATCCCTAATATACCTGCAAAATATTTCAAGTGTTCAATACCAGTTAATTCGTCATAAAATTTAGAGTAATCCGGAAGTACACCTATTCTTCTCTTGACTTTTTCATGCGTAATTTCACTTGAACCAAGTATCTTAAATTCACCTGATGTCGGCTTAATGATACCCGTTACCATATTGATTAAGGTAGATTTACCTGCCCCGTTTTTACCTAAGAAGCCAAAGATATGACCTTGTGTGACATTCAAATCAACCTTATTAACAACTGTATGATGTCCATATTTTTTTGTTAATTGATTCGTTTCAAAAGCATACATTAAAAGTCCCTCTTTCTAAGAATCATTACACTCGCAAGAAGAAAACCAAGGGATAAGATTGGGATAAAATAAACATACATTGTTTGTTCTTGACCAATATAATAATAAGGAGTTATAAAACTAAATACTCTTATCAAAATTAAATCATCTCTAAAAATTCCAATGGTTCCTAAAACTGGAATTGTAATTGATAGAACAATGCCTATAAACATACTTAGTCCAGGCTTACTAATGACAGTAGACAGAAATAGAGAAAGTGCTACAAAGTATGTAATAAAGATAAATGATTCAGCAAACTCTGCAAAGTAGAATGTTTTAGCGAAGGGAACTACCAGAATCAGAGAAGCCAAAATACAAACAAACCAGAAGAGCGAAACACCTAAAAATTTACCGATAACAATTTTGTCTCGGGACATCTTTGTTACTAAAAAACGCATGGTTCTAGAGTGAATTTCTCCATTTATCACATCATGGGATAAGCTTGTCACGAATAAAGGACCAGCAAGCATTAAAATAATGAACAGCCCAGTCATATAAGCATCTTCAAGACCCAGTTCTTGCAATTCATTACCAAAGTTACTTAACATTTTTGCCGATCCTACAGTAACCCCAAGAATTATAATGATAATAAAAATCGAACGAATACTTTTGAATAGACTCTTAAATTCTCGTAAACATATTGCAAACATCTTGAAATCTCCTTTTAACTCTTATTAAGAACAAAAAACCTTTGTCCATCCATTCTTTAAAAATATGTAAACCCCTCTAAATTCTTTATATGTCATGTAACTCTATTTTCTCTAGCTCTTTCTTTTATCCTTTTACACGGCAGACCTATTTTTTAGAGAACAAGAATTTAAAATGAATTTCCTAATAAATTCAAGGGACTCTTTATCTAAAGACAAAATCTAAGATGGAATTTCTTCACGATTCATTACTTCAACCCCCTTTTTAACAATACTAACTTATACTTCAACTTTATCCAAATATTAGTTAATATATTAAAGTTTATTACCTAATTAAAATTCAATAGATATTATTCTTTATCAAATCTTTCGATACACACTTGTGTAAACTGAAAAAAAAATTACGTTGACGTATAAATTCATTTTCTTTTATACTGTTGCTATATTGAGTTTTTGGAGGGTTCACATGACTAGTTCTACAGCAACAACAACTGCAAACTATTCACGTACGTTACTATTGGTACAAACCGCGATGTTTGCCGCATTAATGATGATTGGCGCCAATATTTCTTCATTTCTAATCATCGGTGGTGTACCGATTACACTCCAAACATTCTTTGCTATACTAGCGGGTCTCCTATTAGGAAAACGTACTGGTGCAATCGCCATGCTTGTATATGCATTGATTGGTTTAGCTGGATTACCTGTCTTCGCTAACTTTTCTGGAGGTTTAGATACAATCATAAGCCCTACTTTCGGCTTTATTCTTTCCTTTATATTTGTCGCTTACATAGCTGGTTTCATTGTTGAAAAATTCCCAACAAAAGTTGGATTTGTAGTAGCCGCATTAGCTGGAACTGCATTTAACTACCTTTTCGGTACTAACTGGATGTACGCTGCTTATAAGCTTTGGTTTGCAGCACCAGAAGGCTTTTCATACAAAATGGCTTGGGCTTGGATGGCCGTTCCCTTGCCAAAAGATCTCATTCTCGCAGTACTCGCTGGATTGTTCGGTTTTAGATTAAGACCGATACTTCAAAAACAAAGATAAATATATTTCTTTACACAAATCCCCCCACCAATCAGGTTGATGACCGATTGGTGGGGGGATTTTTTCAACTTATTCATTCATGCGTAACTATATCACCTAACCGATATACAACTTCCGCAATCTAGTGGCATCTTTCTGATTGAGTTCGTTTTCAAATAATGGATCAAATTTGCCCGTCCATGTATTCCAAACTCTTATAAACACAGTGTCTTCCGTGCGGTCGTGTAAATGGAATTCTAGGCACACCGCTCGCAAGTTTTCCTTTAGTTCAACGGAACAAATTTCTTCGATCAATTTCTGACCATTCTCAACTAAAAATTCATAGTCTGAGTCCTGTATCATCTGTCTAATCTTTGAATCGTCCAGTTGAGTGACATCCATCATTTCGGCCACTTCTTTAAAACGAAAATCCGGTACACTTTCGTCCTCATCTACTATTTTAAAACCGTGATCACGTTTTAGTGATTCATTATGATAGGAGCTATAAGCGATTTCCATATCTTCATCCATCGGATCATGCGCAAATGTACCTTTGGTTAAATGCATAGAACCACTAGTGGTTAGTCGATAGATAGTATCTATTTTCTCAACCATGTTATTTTGCATCATCAACTCTAGCATATGGTCGACAAAAATGGTTTCAACCGCCAATAACTCACTGATTTCGTTCGGCTCTTTTACTTCCAATCTGTCTAATATCTTCAGAATCATTTTCATCAGGACGTCCATTTGACTCCTAACAACCGTTTTCATCTGAATTTCTGCTTGTTGAAGAGGAAAAGCCCAACTGTCGCTGCCAAGTAAACGCAAATGGGATTGCTCTAGCAACATGGCAGATATTCGAGACATCTCTTTCTCGATTTGCAGATTCTTGCTCAAACCATTACCTCCTACTTACGCTTGTTTCCAATTCTTTCAGTCCTTCGTGTTGCTTCACTACTTTTAAAACGTGGTGGAACATGGCTTTTTGTGATTCACCGTGTGCTTTTTGTGTAAACATATCCACGCTTCCGACAATCATCAGAAGTTCACGAGCTCTAGAGAGTGCAACGTTCAATCGTCGGTAATCTTTCAAGAAACCAATGTTTCCGTCAGGCTGAAGATGATTACGTACGAAGCTCAAGATAATAACGTCCATCTCCATCCCCTGGAATTTGTCGACAGTACCCGTTCTGCAATGTAGATGTGGCAGGTCCAGTTCTTGACTGAGCAAGCGATTTACTTTCTTCACTTGTTCCCCGTAAAAACTGATGATGCCCACTTTTTTCTTCACATTTGCGTCCAAGCGACCTTCTTGTTTCGCCATTGCTGTAGCCTGGTTCAAATCGAGCAACAATTCACGGGTTTTCTTCAGCTCCGCTGCATTGAAAAAGCTTCGGCTATGTTGTTCCCGCTCCTCTAAGAAGCCTCGCTCATTCGGCATGTCATACCACAAAATATGTTGCCCCCGTTTGAACAATTTCCCGTCAAGCAAGTGGTCTCGGTCTTTATTTGAATTAACTAGACCGCACTCGAGTCCATAATTTTTCTCACGGTAAAAAGGATTAATCGTTTCCATGATGTGTTCATGCATTCGATATTGAATACGAAGCGTCGTCTTGCTGTCGTCAGGTAAATCTTTAAACAAACGTTCAAAAATCGATTCTTTCAAGATTGATTTCAATTCGGCTTTTTCTGCTGGATCTTCCATATCCTCCAACAATTCATCCATCGTATCCTGCCCAACTAAAGGAGGCAATTGATGATGGTCGCCCACCAAAATGATTTTCTTCCCTTTTAACATCGGCAGTAATAATTCAGGTGGCGTCGCTTTTGATACCTCATCAATTATGACTACGTCAAAATCGGGATACTGGTTCACAAAATCTTTACTGGCTGAAATCGAACATGTTACACCAATCACATTCGCGTACTGGATATACAACTTCTTAATTTCGTCTAAATCGTAAGCCGTTGATTCACCAAGCATTTCTTGCCATTCCAAACGAATGTCGTTCGATACACTCAGGAAGGTTTCTTTTCTCTTTAACTCATTTAATTGCAAAGAGGTTTGTTCATGCGTCGATTTAACTTTGATTAATAAAGCTTCCACGTCGATTTGGGCGATTACTTCTAAATCAGCCACTTCCTTAACGAAAGCCGTTTGTTTCATCTGTTCATCAGCAATCTTTTGCTTGATATCATCAATCGTATTCTGGAATTGGGTCATTTCGTGCGTTCGTTTTTGCACAACTGCTTGCTGCACGGAAGTTGCTTGAACTAAACCTTCCACGTAGCTTTCTTCTGTCCCCATCTGCTCAAGTTCAAGCTCTTTTTCTGCTAAAACCTTTTCCACTTCAACCATAGATGTTAACCCATCTTTAATAGCAGACATTTCGCCAAGAGTCTTTTCAAAAGAAGAAATCACATCGTCTAGTTCCTTAAGTTGTGGGGTTAATAAAGAAATCTCGGCATCTATTTCTTGCTGATATTTCACCAATGCTTGTCCAACAACATCTTTCAACTTTTCAAAAGTAGTTTTAATTTCGTCCTTTATTTGCTCATTGCCTTTTTCTTGTGCATCGCGCCTTTTTGATACCTCTGATCTCGACACTTTTAGAACCATCATATGTTCATAAATAGTAGATAGTTTTTGTCGATCAGCTTGATTTAAAGGTTCACGGAACCCGTTCATTTTTTTTGCATACTCCCGAAATGCATCCACCACTTTGTTCACATAAGGTGCCTCTAGTTTAGACCCTTCTAATGTTGGGAGCATCGAGATTTTCTTTGCTAACATCTTCATGTTATATTGATGCGCATTCAGCTGCTGTTCCGCATAGACAATGGCTTTATTCAAAGTAACATCTACTTCGGAAAGTTTGCCTCCCGTTTGGTTAGCAGCTTGATAGTTCAAACGCAATCGGTCCATGTGATGTATAATCGAGCGGATTTCCGAAGCGCGTGTCCATGGTTCATTGCCAATCAAGGCTTGAAGGTCTGTTATTTTTTTAATGCTTGGGATTTGCTTGGTTATGTTTTGCAAAATCATGTGCTTAGCTGAGAAGGTCTTTAGCTTATCCGCTATTTGTTGATGATCGGTTCTACTTTGTTGTAGAGATGTTTCCGTTTGTGCAAACGTCAACTGTTTCTGAAGTTCTCGGATCTCATCTTGAAGTCGAGTTTGTAGCTTTGCAAATTCACCGGATTCTGAAAAGAGAGATACTTGGCCTTGTAATCTCTCATACCGACTTTGTGCATCTTCAAATAAATCCTTGCCCATGTCAAAATGAAAATCGACTTGGGCTTTTTTACGATTCAATTCTTGAACGTGAGACTGACTAGTAGTCAAATCGAGCTTAAGCTTACTTAGCTTTTCTTTCGCTTGAATCTTTTCGATTTTCTGCGATTCCAATTCCGCTATTTCAGTTTTCAAATTTTCTACTGTTTTTTCCGTTTCTTTAATAGAAACAAGTAGGTCCTGTCCCTCTTTTTCGAACTGACTTACATGTGTTTGAATTGAAGATAGTGTCTGCTGTTTCCAGTAAAGAGCGACTTTTTCTTCAACAAAACGTTGCCCCTCTTCCTCGATACTCTCGCTACGACCAATTCGTAAAATCCGAATGTCTTGATCTGTCAGCAGTTTCCCGAGTGCATTATCTACCGCCAAATTTGATTGTGACGCAACTAGCGTTTTTAACCCCATCTTCGCATGTTGATAGCAAATTTCAGAAATAACCGTGGTCTTCCCCGTTCCAGGAGGACCTTGAATGACATACAAATCTTGTGCAGCAATCGCACCTTCTACTGCTTGTCGTTGAAAATCATTGAGATTTTGCTTAAACGCTAAATCTTCTGGGACTTTCCCTTTTCGCACTGTCGGACGTTTCTCAAAAAGGAGTTTTTCTAGATTGGGATTGACAGCCCAGCCGTTTTCGAGACGTTTAAATCCATCTTTAAGACGATTGATTTGCGCCATTTCTGCTACATTATCGAAAGCGAGCTTGCCGTTAACCGGAACTCTCCATTTTCCTTCTCTCGCTTTTTCTTGAAGATCCTTACTGAGTTCCACATCGATTGTTCGCTTGCCCATTTGGACTTGCACGACATTCCCAAGGCTTTGGTTCGTCTCAACCAATTTAACCGCTGATTTTTTATAATACTTATCAAAACCGTTCGGCAGCTTTTGTAGCTCAAACGTTACTTTACGAAAATCCGGACTTGTCCGAGCGTTCCGAATCCCAATTTCAAGTCTTTCTACATCTGCATTTCGTTCCATCACACGCAAATACGATTCCCAACCGGAAATCCGCTTCTTTATGTACTCCGATCGATCGGATGCTATCGGTAAAGACTGAATGATTCTGTAAAGTGAGAGCGTCATTTCCGTTGACACTAAACCCTTCCGATCAAACGACATTTTCAACTGCATATGTCGATTATTTCCTAATTGCAAACGCTTCTTGGTCACATAGAAATGAGCGACTTCAAGTCCGTTTCCAATCCATTCGCACTCCATTACTGGGGTGCCTGAGACTACTTCTGATTCTATATATAAAGAGACTCGTCGTTGATTCGCCTGACCATCTGTTAGACGTTCCATATGAACATCAAGAATAGGCGACACATTCAACAAGCTCGTTAATTCATCTGCCATTTTCGGTTTACTTTTCCTAAACCGGCTGCTCACGGACAAATTACACCGCGTCACATCTGTACTTTTCACCACATTCACTGCCTTACAACTCCTAACCCGTCCAAAACCATATCTTCCTATTGTAAAGGATTGCCGCCTTCAAATCGACCACTCATCCACAAACTTTTTTGTCAGTTTTGGGAAATAATGAATCGTCGCCTCCTTACACCGAGAGTTGCGGCTGAAATTGCTCTCTATTCTTTTAAAAGCTTTATTACTGCTTTTGGCTCCAGCCAAGAGCCTTTTCTGTTGGTGACATCCTGTCTTTAATATTTCACTATTACTACTTAAGTCGTAATTTTTACAACTAAGCTTTTAAGGTCATTTGAAGATGGTGCAGCTTCAGCCGAAATATCGTTTATAGGCGGACACTTCGACCAGGCTGCATCGATTCCAACTTGGTATTCATTTTTTCCAACTTGGCTCCCCATTTTTCCAACTTGGCGCTTATATTTTCCAACTGAGCAATCGCTCACCAAAAATTCCATCAGATAAACCTCAATTCGCAGTATTTCATGACTGGATACTCGATTGTCGAACAAACGTCAAAGGAATGATAGTCGATTACACAATGGATGAACTGAAAAAAATTGATATTGGCTATGGTTATACAGCTGATAATGGGAAAACATTTCCCTTCCGTGGAAAAGGTATAGGTCTCATGCCTTCACTGAACGAAGCATTAAGCCAGTTTCCAGATCAATTATTTTTGATTCATATCAAAAGCGATGACCCGAAAGAGGGAGAGCAACTGGCTGATTTCCTTTCGACGCTTTCAAATGATCGACTAGAGCAACTAACCGTCTATGGTGGTGATCAACCAATCGCCACCTTAAAGAATCGTTTGCCAAATTTACGCGTCATGTCGATGGAAACGTTAAAAAGCTGCCTACTACCCTATATTGGCATTGGCTGGACTGGAGTGATGCCTGAGGAGTGTAAACATACCGAAGTGCATATCCCTGAAAAATATGCTCCTTGGATTTGGGGTTGGCCCGATAAACTTTCGAATCGAATGGATGCGGTCGATACAAGGGTTATTTTAGTTGCAGGTGATGGTAATTGGTCAGAAGGGTTTGATTCAGAAGAAGATTTTAAAAGATTACCCACAAATTATTCTGGTGGAATATGGACAAATCGAATCGATCGTATTGCACCTTTAGTGAAATAGACTGCAAGTTACCTTAATTAACGCATTCCATAGGAGTGAACCGCTGTTCTTTTTGATTAAATGTAAAATAGGGGAAACACAAAAAGACCGCTGAAGAAGTAAATTCAGCCGCCTTTTTCTTATATTAATTTATTACCTACTTCTTATAAATTTCTTTATAGGCAATGACTTGTAACGCCAACATTTCTTCATCTGTTAGTTTCTCATTCAGAACCTGTAATACTTCATCTTTAGATGCTGTTCCATTTTGAACTTGTGACTGAACTTCTTGGAGTTTGGTGATGCCCACCTTTTTGATAAGGACACGTGTAGCTTCTCCTTTAGATGTAAATGGCAAAGTGCTTTCATCTGCGGACTCCGCTTCTTTAATCATCCTTGATAATTCTGGATCACTTTCTATATAGGCCTTTAAGTCATTTATTTGTCCACTATTCTCAAGTTCAGTTGAAGCTGAATCTAGAAGTTTATCCGAGGCGACATTAGTTCCAAAATAATAAATACCATAACCAATTGCTCCTAAAATCACAATTGTTATAAATAATTTCTTCATCTTCTCACTCCCTTTATCGGTGCATTATATAATAGACGTTTGGGAGAGGAAATGGTCACAGAAATCGGCATTTATTTGATCAACCAATTTTTTCCACATCAATAAGGGATTGATATTTCACATTTTTTAGCCAAGAAAAAAGGAGCAATTTGCTCCTTTTTCCTACTTACTCATCGCTTTCTTTATTCTTGTTTGCATCATCTATATCGTCATTTTCTTCGCCGTCATCAATACCATTATCTTGGTCCACTCCATCGCCACAACCTGCTAAACCACCAAATAGTAATCCGCCAACAATACCACTAGCTAGTAATGCCTTTTTATAATCTGCCATGTTCATGTTCCTCCTTTAATGTGTTTAGAATATGTCTTGCGTTCTTATTGAATTTTACCCCTTATAAAATGGATATAAACATAAATTTCTGAATATTGATTCGGCGACTATTAGAGGCAATCCGTTTTGTAAGTAGGAGCCTTACGAAAGTATCGGAAATAACATCAACTTATCTATCATATAATTTGTTAGACTAATGATTTTGCATTCCATCGTTGGAGGAATTACATGAAAATAATGAAGTTTTTGATAATCCTTTTATTCATTTGTGGGTGTACCCCACAACAATCAAAACCACAACCTCAAACTATTCCACCAACTCCTTTGCCAGAAAATGGTTTTCTGATCATAGGTCATCGTGGCGCTTCAGCTTATGCAGCAGGGCACACTCTGGCTGCTTATGAAATGGCTGTTCTAATGGGTGCGGACTATATTGAAATTGATTTACAAATGACCAAAGATGGAAAACTTGTTGCTTTACACGACTCGGTAGTCACGCTACATAATGCTCAACAAGCTGTGGCTGATGTCACGTTTGACGAAATTCAACTTCTCTCACCTGGCAAAGAGTTCGATAAAAACCATTTATCATATACGTTACCGAATTTTCTTGAGTTACGTATTGTTGATTTGTCGGAGATTCTTAATTACTTCGGGGACAGAGTCAATTACTACATTGAAATAAAATCGCCAAAAGTGTATCCGGGTATTGAAGAAGAACTGTTACGACAGCTACAGGAACATCAACTTCTTAATAGAGTTGACCCCATTCCAAAAGTGATTATCCAGTCCTTTAACACAAAAAGCTTGCAAGAAATATTTGCTATGGAGCCATCCATTCCCTTAATTAAACTATATACCTTCGGCAAAAAAGCGCATCTTTCTAAAAAAGAACTTAAAGAACTGACCGAATATGCATCAGGCGTTGGCGTAAATGTTGAAGCGATTAATCGTAAATTCATCGATAAGATGCACAGCGAAAACTTGCTTGTTCATCCTTATACCGTCAATGATGAAGAAACAATGCGTAGTCTTATGAACTATGACGTAAACGGCATTTTTACAGACCGACCTGATGTCGCACTTCGTGTGAGAAATGAGAAAAACAATACGGATATTGAATTGTATCCTTAATGGTTTCCGGGTCGCTTAGGACCGCAAAACTTACTGCTCCACAACCTAAAGAAAGACGAGCTGTGACTAAGTCACAGCTCGTCTTTTGTATTGCAATCCAATCATGATTTAAGCACTTTTTTCTTAACCCACTTGGAGCTTCTACCCTCCCTAACGTTTCAATAACGCCTCAGTTAAGGGACAGTCATGTAAAACGATTTTAAAACACAAATGAAAAATTCACGTGAAATATGAAGATATGACTAACCATATCTTGGCTAGCGAGAAAGGATTGATGGCCGGGTTTTGGTTTATCTCTCAAACCCCTACCTGTTTCCAGTCGATTATGTCATGATTTTCCATTGCCCCATAAAGCTATTTCCCGATGGCAAAAACTTCTATGCGAATATAAGAAAGCACCGCCAATCGGATTGACAGTCGATTGGCGGTGCTTCTATTTTCATTCACATTACAAAAATCGGGAACTGTTCAATGGGTGTATAAGGAGGCGATTAACGTGCTTGACGATAATTGGAACGATTCGTTCTTTCGTCAGACGTTCCGGTGCAAACAGACAATGAATGGCCAGTCCATCTACCAGCGCATACAATGTTTCGATTTCTTCCTGGAAATCAATTCCCGGTTTCAATCTTCCGTTTGCTTCAAGCACAGGGAGGAGTTGCTGGAGTGCCTGCAAAATCCCATCATCCCCCTCGAATTTATGGCGGAACTGGACATTGGCGATGAAGTGGAACCAAACCGTCATTTCGAGGCGGGACTGGTCATCCAAAGGAATAATTTCCAAAAAGAAATGAACAAGCAACTCATCCATAGGCATGTCTTGTGCAAACTTCTTCTCAAGCCGTTCCGTCACTCTTTCTTTCACCAGCTCCATCGAATAACTCAACAGTTCTTCCTGAGAAGAAAAATAATGGCGCAAAGAGCCTAACGACAGATTGGCTTCCTCGGCAATCGATCGGACAGTTGTCCCTTCAATCCCTTTCTTCATAATCAATTCCCACGTGGCTTCTGCAATAATTTGTCTGCGTTCTTCGTGATTCACTTGTTTTGGCATAGGTTCATTATAGCGACTAATATACAAGCATACAATCTAAATAGAACACTTGTATTAAATAAAACACGGTGGTATATTTTAATTAATACAAACGTACTAAATAAAAAATGGAGGTGCACACATGAATGGAATTGCTTGGGCTATTGTCATCTGTGAAATTTTATTTTGGGTCTTCATTGTCAGTGGTCTTGCCGCTCGATATATAGGAAAAAGAGAAAAACTCGGTTTTGCCCTATTAGCAATGACACCTTTGGTTGATTTAGCTTTACTTGGATTGACAGGTTACGACTTATACAAGGGTTCGACTGCCACGATGGCCCACGGAATTGCCGCTATCTACATCGGCGTTTCCATCGCTTACGGTAAATCGATGATTCGCTGGGCTGATGATCAGTTTTGTTTTTATATCCTCAAAACGAGGGAAAAGCCCGCCAAAAAGACGGGAATGGCTTTTGCTAAACAAGATTTCCTCAATTGGCTAAGACATCTTTTCGCCTTTATGATCGGCGCTGGTTTATTGTTTGTTTTAACAATATGGGTTGGAGATGCCGAAAGAACGGAAGCTTTCCAACAAATTCTTCGCGTATGGGCGCTTGTACTCGGCCTTGATTTGCTCATCACATTGAGCTACTTTATCTGGCCACGCCCAGCAAGACATACTACTTAACTCTGGAAGTATTAAGACCATTGAGAACTAGGAATCGTACTGACGAGTATGATTCAACCTAAAAGATGAAAGAGACGTTCAATTAACCTCTAATTGAATGTCTCTTTTTTGTTGATTTATCTAAGTTCACGAATGTCTTCTTACTTTTTAGGGTAATCGACCATTTATTGACTGATTTATTTTCACCAATAAAAAAGGTGTTTTTAGTGTCATCTTTTATCTACCGAGCATATAACTATTGAATGTGGTCAAAATTGAAATACAGTTTTCTTTAAATGGACATTTAATAAACTGATCATATTTGCAAGAAAAAATACTTTAGAAAAGGGTGAGTACATGATTAATCATTTTGAAATGCAGAAAATAATCGAAGCGAAAAAAATGGAGATAGATCTCCGAATCCAACAACAGTCTTCTTATCGTCAAATAGATAAAAACAATGCAAAATTGACTCTGTTTGAACTGTTCAAGAAAATTTTCAGCAATCGAAAAGATAGCAAAAAAGACGAATATTGTGAAAACTGCTAAAAGCGAAAGGATGACAAAGGAGGAAAGTGACCAAGTCACTTCCCTCCTCTTATTGTTTAGTAAATAGTTGATCCATGATTGGATTGGATTTATTTTTTGCCTTATTAACGAATATAGGACAATCTACGCGATGATGTTTGCCGTCAGTCCCCAGAACCCTTCATAAATCCCGAATGAATTTCCTGTTGCGTACACAGCAAATGTTACAGAAAGCCCAACAAGCAATCCAATTATGGTTGCTTCAATTGGTTTTGGTTTCTCTAGAACATACTAAAGACCACGGCTGGGAACATTTGAACCATACCAGATACTCCTAGAAGTTGAAGAGAAACTAGTGCTGTTGGGAAAATAATGCCGAAGATTAATGCTAGTCCAATAACGACAAATACCATTGAACGAGTAATCATCGTTAATTTTGCAAGAGTTACTTTTGGATCAATAAAATCACGGTAAATATTATTCGCAAAGAGATTTGAAAACACCAATTGCTATGATTGAACAAGGAAGCCATTTCATTTCAAATAAAACAATCCACCATTTATGATTTCAATTTTAATTCTTGCTTCGTATTGTTGGTCCATTGCTTCTTTTTCCATATCGTAGCATTCTGGCTTGTTTTCTACCCCTTCGTAGAAGTATTCTAATACTTCTCGATCCTTTTTCCATCTCATTTTTGCTTCGTCAGCCCATGTGTGATCATCTCGTTGTATGATATTTTCGATTGCCCCATCTAACCGTTCCAGGGCACGAAGGGGCTTTATTATATACGTTATATTAAACGCATCTTTTGACATGGTTGAATCCAAATCCACGCCACTTATCCATTCCTGAAAACTGTCTATCATATTCCCTGTAATTAAGTTTATGCCTAAAGAATGAAACATCTCTTTCGTTTGATCGCTGTAATACGATACTTTATAATTCACGCCTAACCAAGGGGTTAAAATGGTTTTAGTTTTGGGATTATCTAATACCCTTTCATACATTTGCACATAAGAACCAAGCTTTTTAGTTGTTTGAAACAATTGATTGAGCCGAGGGGAACCAAAATGGACAACTTCCCCTTTAATCTCTTCTTCTAGCTGATTTTGATCGGTGATGAAGGTTAGTTTTGCTGGGTTTGGCACGCCATCTATATTTTCTAAGTATTTCCAATAGAATGGCCGGTTCATAATTTTTTTATCCATATCAATCGTTAATTGCACGGTCATATAATGGTCATTACCAATAATAATATCGCAATTGTTTTCTGTGAAAAACTTTTCTAAATAACCATGAATTTGTTGTGGATACAATGTACATCCTCCCTAGAATGAGCTGCCACTTTTATCTCAAATGGTTTTTTTGAATGATGATAAAATATCGTCTAAGTCACCCACTACTTTTTCAAAGACATCAAGTTTCACATAGAGCAGATCCAATATATCTTCTTCGATGGTATTGTGAATAGCTAGATTGTATATATGAACGTCATGTTCTTGTCCTAACCGGTGGACACGTCCAATTCGTTGTTCTAACTTCATGGGATTCCAAGGTAAATCATAGTTTATGACATGGTGACAAAATTGCAAGTTAATTCCTTCGCCTCCGGATTCTGTCGCAATGAGGACTTGCGCTTGATCCTTAAATAATTGCTTCATCCAGTCTCGTTTGTTTTTCTTGAATTTCCCGTTAAAGAGGACGCTTGTGATTCCTTTTGTATATAAGTACCACTGCAAATAAGCTTGACTAGCTCGGTATTCGGTAAAGATGATGACCTTATCATTTGCCTCGGAAATAATTTCATAAGCCTTTTCCGCTTTCGAGTTTACTTCGAGTACCATCAGCTTTTGAATAATTCCTTCAACATAATCAATCTCTTGTGGATCGGTGCATTTTTGTCGCATTTTATTTAAGGTCATATACGTAGCTTCTTTGCTACTACACATTTCTTTTTGTAGAGTGATCATGGAGAAGGCACCCGAAAAAACAGGAGAAATATTTTTAAGTTCTAGAATCATTTCGTAGATTTCTTTTTCTTCTTGTGTAAAATGGATGGGAATAGTTTGAACGCGACGTTTTGTCCACTCAATACCTGTATCCTGCCTTCTATTTCTCACCATAACTTGATTCACCAGTTCTTTTAAAAAGTCGTCGTGTTCCACATTGTGTTTACTAGCGGAAAACGCAGATTGAAACGTCTCGTAGTTTCCAAGGTGACCCGGTTTAAGTAAGGAAATGAGATAAAACAATTCAAACACATCGTTTTGAATGGGCGTTGCAGTTAACAATAGACAAAACTTTTTCTTTAAATTTTGAACAAACTCGTAGTTTTTAGTTTTATGATTTTTTAATTTATGTGCTTCATCAATGATGATTAAATCATAATTTTGTTCATATATGTTTTCTTTGTGTGGACTTCTTTTTGCCATATCCATACTCATGACGACGATATTACAAGTGTTTAAATCGTAATTCTTTTTATATTGCATGGCTGGAATATAAAATTTTTGGTTCAGTTCTTCAATCCATTGATTGACTAAAGAAGCTGGGACCAAAATTAACGCTTTTTTCACAAGGCCTCTGATTAGGTACTCTTTCAAAATCAAACCAGCTTCAATCGTTTTACCGAGTCCTACTTCGTCTGCAAGAATTGCTTTACCATTCATTCTTTCAATAACCGTCTGTGCCACTTCCAATTGATGTTGAAGAGGTGTCAGATTGGGTAGATATTTAGGCGATTGAAGACCAGCAAAATCAGTAATCAAGCTGTTTTTCACTACTTCGTAACTCATATTGTATAATGTCCAATTATCCCAAGCTTCACGATTCTCCAATCGTTCTATAAAGCCTTCTTTCCACTCAGACGACTTTTCAATTATCATAAACATCACCTCAGACAACTTTATCTTTCTTATAAGGTTGTCCAAAAAAGAAATTACTATGTTTAATTAAGTGAATAAATATTATTCGCGAGCGGTTTCATTGAATTGCATGTCTATGCGCGCATTCGTGTCGTCTATGCGCGAATTTTTGTCGACTATCAGCGGTTCTTTGTCGACTATGCGCGGTTTGGTCGCTTCTATTCGCGAAACTAAAAAACTACCATGATCACTGGGTTCGCTGTAGTCTCAAGTTTATAACTTCTGCTTATCTTACGAAAAAAACAAGCAGCGACTTAGTCACTGCTCATCTTTGACACATTTCCGCAGAATTTTAGTAGTTCTTCTATTTCATTTATGCGAGGCATTCCGGATTGAGTAACTATTTTTGTGATTGATATCAATGCAGCCTAACCTTTCGTTATAGTTTCCATTAATTAAATTTTATAACTAGATACGTGATTTTTTACATCTAAATGTCCCTTTTTTACAACTAAATCGATAATGTTTGTTTCCTGATTGCTTTGAAAAAGCTGAACGATGAGATTTTGTCACTTCGCTAGGCTGATGCAGATTTCGGATTTTTAGTTGTATTAATTTCTAAGTGTAAATTTCCATTACTCATAAGAAAAAAGATAAAATGGCTCATCCTTAAATCAAAATCATACATATCCTGTATAAAATGTTCTAACCATGCACATTTGAAATGATTAAGAAAGGAAGTAATTATGAGTTCATCATCTATGGATTACACTTTACCAACAACGCAGTACACTTTTGATGTAAATAAAAGTACACTTTTCAAGAAAGATAATCAAAACTTTATTAATGTGCTAGGCATCAACCAATTAAACACACTAGATAATGTATCATTACTTGATATTTTTCTTAGTGCTAGTAATGTTGTTGAGCCCCATTACCACCAAAATGCTGCAGAGTTAGTTTATTGTATTTCTGGAGCTGTTATTGTTTCAATACTGAACCCTTTTACAAAACAACTTCAAAATTATCCGATTACACCCGGACAGGTAGCAAACGTCCCCCAAGGTTGGTGGCATTACGAAATTGCTACTGTCGATCACACACATATACTGGCTATTTTTAATGCTCCAACACCTGAGGTAATTCTGGGTTCAGATATTTTGAAATTTACACCTGCGAATATCATGGCGCACACCTATTGTATTGATGAAAATGTATGGAAAAAAGCAGTCGCTCCCGTTCAGCCATCAACATATATTGGTCCTCCTAAGGGCTGTGACGAAGCAAATGAAAGCATTTCATATGAGCATCCATATATAAATCATTACGACAACCAAAGCTATGCAACTCAACAATATAATCAGCAATACTATCAAAATCCACCTAATCCACAGCATTATAATTACTAAAACGGGAGAGGCACACTGGAATCACGCACTTTATTCCAGCTGTATCGGTGGATTGACCCATGTAAGGAATCTTATATGCTAGCGCTTCTGCAAAATTCGTAACATAGACTTCCTACGAGCGGTTTCGTGTCGTCTATGCGCGCATTTTTGTCGTCTATGAGCGGAATTTTGTCGACTATAAGCGGTTCTCTGTCGTCTATTCGCGTTTAGCAAAAAAAGGGGACATCCAGCAAAGGGGGATGTCCTTAACAAATCAGCTTTTTTATCTTGGGTTCACTGTATTCTCAAAGTTTATACTTTCTACTTATCTTTCGAAAAAAACGAACAGTGACTAATCACTGCTCGTTTCTTCCTACTGATCTTATATTTTTTTATCTGAGACTGGTTGTTTAGTAAACAATTGGTCCATTATTGGGTTAGTTTTATTTTTTGCTTTCTTAACGAATAAAGGATTTAGAATAAATAGAGCTAGAATGTTAGCTAGCAATCCCCAGAAACCTTCATAAATACCGAATGAATTTCCTGTAGCGTACACGGTAAAGGTCACAGTAAGACCGACAAGTAATCCGATGATTGTCGCTTCTTTTGTCTGGTTTCTCCAGAACAAACTAAAGACGATTGCTGGGAATATTTGAACCATTCCAGATACACCTAGAAGTTGAAGAGATACAAGTGCTGTTGGGAAAAGCATTCCAAAGATTAATGCTAGTCCAATAACGACAAATACCATTGAACGTGTAATCATCGTTAATTTTGCAGGTTTTACATTCGGATCGATGAAATCACGGTAAATATTATTCGCAAATAGATTCGACGCACCAATTGCCATGATTGAACAAGGGATTAGTGAAGCAAGTGCAATGGTAGAATAGGCTAATCCTTGTACGACTCCACCGTAAGACATTTGAATTAGATGTAGTAATGCAAATCGTGGATCGCTTCCTTCTGGCAAAACAATATATGCAGCAAACCCTAGGAAGACAACAAGAATCAATACGATATTATAAAATGGTAGATAGATTGCATTTTTTCGAAGTACGTCAGCATTTTTCGCTGTGAATACCCCAGTTACTGCATGAGCCCACATAAATAATGCGAGTCCTGAAACTAATGAAGCTGTGAGGAACCATGGGATTCCTTTTGGACCAGTGGTTGGGATGGTTAATAGCTCCGGAGATTCTACCACGATTTTATTTATCATCGATCCCCAACTTCCAAAATGTATGATTGGAATGGACACCACTAGGAATAACATAATGACCCACACTAAAATGTCTTTAATTACAGCTGTATAGGCTGGTCCTTTTATTCCGCTAAAGAACGTATATAGTGCAACTAATAGGAAAGATATAATAACAACAAACTTGATATTAATATAGCCTGTACCAGCTACGGTTAACGTATCTTGAATACCAGCTAATTGCAGATCAATATAAGGAATTAGCATAAATACACCAACAATTGCGATAAGCAATGATAAAAATCTGCTATCAAACCTGCCTTTTGCGTAATCGGCAAGGGTTGTTAATTTATGTTTTTTCGAAACTTCCCATAACTTAGGTAGATAAAAATAAGAAACAAAGAACGCAATAATCGTATATGGAATGGCAAAGAACGCAATACTACCAGCTGCGAACGCTGTGCTCGTTAATCCTAAGAATGTATAAGCTGTATATAAATCAGCACCTACTAAGAGCCATACAAGTAATGGTCCAAAACGTCTGCCACCAACTGACCACTCTTCAACAGAGCTTCTACTTGATTTGTCTCGTCCAGCGATAAATCCAATTAGTACGACTGATAAAACAATGAAACTTGTAATTAATAAAGCTGTTAAATTCCCTTGCATCAATCAATACTCCCTTCTGACTTCTGTATTCGATAAATGATATACGTACATAATGGAGTAAGGATCATTCCTAAAAATAACCAAAAATAAAGAAATGGTAATCCAAGAATGATCGGTTCAATTCGATTTACAAAAGGTATGGCGCCAAGCATAAATATAAAAGGTAAAACAATTAGAATAACAATAATCAATTTTTTGCTCATATGTATCCCCCCAGTAGTAGATTAAATAATATATTAGAATAGTTATAATTGTCAATCAATTATTATACTACCATAAGGATTTAGTAAAACAAGGATATTCTAAAAAAGGGTAAAATGAACCTGTTTAGTACATTCATTTCGAAGATTATTGAGCAAACATGGAAATACCCCGAAACAAGGACATTTTAAAGTGTCCGAGATTCGGGGTACAGTTTATTCTAAACTATTTTATTTTCTATAGGGTTAATACGATTATCTACCGCAAATAGTTCACTGCCAGCCATTGCTAAAAATGCTGCCATTGCCATTAGTGCTAAATCAAATTCATAGCCATTCACAAATCCAACAGCAAGTTTCACTGTTATAATTGCTCCTACCAATAATAATAAAAATACCCCTGCTACAATGCGTGTTGCTAATCCTATGATCAACAGAAGTCCACCAATTATTTCAACACTAGCTACACCATAAGCTAAGAAGCCTGGTAAACCAATGCTTTCAAACCATCCAACTGTATTACTAATGCCGTCTTGAAATTTCACGATACCATGTACTGCAAAAATAACACCCAATACTACACGCACAATAAGTGCTCCTAATTCTTTTTTATACATTTTTTTCTCCTCAATTACTTACTATTTGTTGGTACCATTTTGTTGCCGCTTCGACTTCACTCATTGTTAATTGGTGTCCTTGGTTTTCCCAATGTGCTTTAACCGTTGCATTTGCACCTTCCAGCAATTGATGAAGATCCACTGATTCTTGTTGTGAGCAAATGGGATCATTTTTCCCTGCCGCTATAAATACATGTTTGCCTGATAAGTCAGGAAGTGTAATTCCTCGTCTTGGTACCATTGGATGATGTAAAATTGCTCCTTTTATTGAATCTTTGAAGTGGAATAAAAGGCTTGCTGCAATATTAGCACCATTTGAATAACCAATAGCAATAATGTTTTGGCGGTTAAATTCATACTTGGTAGCTGCTTCATCTAAAAATTCATTTAGTTCTGTTGTACGGAAAATTAAATCCTCTTCATCAAATATACCCTCTGCTAATCTTCTAAAGAATCGAGGCATCCCATTTTCTAATACATTGCCTCGGACGCATAAAACAGAAGCTTCTTTATCGACAATGCCTGCTAAAGGCAATAAATCTTGTTCATTTCCGCCTGTACCATGTAATAACAAGAGGACTGGTTTTGTAGAATCTGAACCTTGTTTAAAAATATGTTTCATTAATTAACTCTCCCTTACAAGTTATTGCTTTCTGTAAACATCTTTACGTCTATTCCGGTCTATCAATTGAGAAAATGTCACCAATGGTTGCATAATCCGTCCCAGCCAAGCGACTGACTGCTTGTAAAGCTCTTGGATCAATTCGTCCTTCCGAGTAAATCATTTTATCGAGATGAAATTGGAGAATTTCGCCGATGAATAAATCACAACTTGGCTCGCTTTCTCCTCCTAAGGGAATCGCTTGTACGAGCTTACACTCCATACGAATTTTCGACTCCAGAATTCCCGGTACCGAAACTTGTGTACTTTGAATAGCAGTTAGCTTTGCCAATTCAATTTCACTTTCCTTAGCTGGTAAATTCGCTGCTGTTTCATTAATCTGCGCCACATTTTTCTCATCTACGATATGCACAACAAATTCACTAGTAGCATAAATATTATTTGCCGTATCTTTCATGCGTCCATTTGGGCGTTGTACCGCTAAAGAAATCATTGGCGGGTTTGATGAAACAATATTAAAGTAACTAAACGGTGCACCATTTAAAACACCATCGGCTGACTGGGTCGTGACAAATGCTATGGGTCTAGGAATGATAGAACCAATTAGTAGTTTGTAATTTTCCCGCTCACTATTTTGCTTTGGATCAATTGAAATCATTTCTCTCAAATCCTTCCTTTATTAGTCTAGTGGACGTATACCTAACATCTATGCCTATGGTTCATTTGCAAGTCTTACCACTCACTAATTTTTTCATTGGCCTACGTTACTTGTAAATGCTGCGCAAATGATGCAATCTCATTGATTCATTTGCCCAACATTCACCCTTTTATTAAAACAACAATATGTGCATATGCGCTTATGCACATGTGCACATATTGTCTGGTGTACATTGATTAACGTATTGTTTTTAATGCTGTTGTCCAAGGAATTACTTGGTCCAACATTTGGTTTACTGAATCTGCTTGCACATCTTTTGGTTTAAATACTGAACCATTTTCGAAGTCAGTGAATAGTGACAACGCGGGATGTACGCGAACATGCGCTACAGATAATTCACTTAAAATACCTCGTAAATGTTCTGTTGCACGAGCTCCGCCTACTGAACCGTATGATACGATACCAGCTGCTTTATTGTTCCACTCGACACGTAAGTAATCTAAAGCATTTTTTAGTGCGCCAGTGATTGAGTGGTTGTATTCCTGAACGATGAATACGAATCCGTCACATCCATTAATTTGTGTTGACCATGCCGCTGCTCCTGAAGCATCGCCTCCCGCTTCACCTAATAGTGGTAATTTGAAATCTGCGATGTCGATGATTTGGTACTCAGCGTCTCCACGTTTATCTGCTATTTCTTTTACCCATGCACCTACTTGTGGACTAACTCTTCCTTCACGTGTACTACCTAAAACAATCCCGATTTTTAACATGTCATTTCCTCCTGTTTGTTGTGTATTTTTGTTTAAACCAAATAAATTTTTAATAAAACCCATCATAATCCCTCGTTATTCATATTTTTTCTCGAAATCTATTGTGCTTCTTACCGTGTCGATCGGTCGAACTAATTTTTCAATTTGGACACGGTTTGGTTCTAAAAATGGTGGTAAAGATAACTTTTCACCAACAGTTTCATATGGCTCGTCGCCCATAAATCCTGGACCATCCGTCGCAAATTCAAATAGAATTTGTGGTGTAACACGTGTATAAAGTGATTCAAAGAAGTGACGATTCACATAACCAGATGTTTGGAACTTAAAGGATTCTAGTCTTTCGGTCCACTCATCTAATACCGCTCTGTCTTCTACACGGAAGGCAACGTGGTGAACTGTACCGAATCCTTGTTGAGCATCTGGCAATGAATCATTATGCTCGACAATAACCTGTGCTCCGTTGCCACCTTCGCCAACTTCAAATAAGTGATATGTTCCTTCAGTAGCAATTTCTTTAAACAGTAGAACTTTTTCTAACATTTGTTTAAAGTAGTTAACATTCGCAATACGTATGAAAATCGGCCCTAAACCTGTGATTGCAAACTCTAATGGAATCGGCCCTTTCTGCCAAGGTGTACCAGAAGCGACTCCTTCATTAAACTCATCAGAAATCATTTGATACTGTTGGTCGTCAAAATCCACGAATGATAATGTCTTTTTACCAAACTGTTCTTCAATACCAGTATGTTCAATTTGTAGGCGATCAAAACGTTTTACCCAGTAGTCGAGTGCTTCATCAGTTGGCACTCGGAATGATGTTTTTGAAATCTCATTTGTGCCATGCTTTCCTTTTGGAATGTTTGGGAAATCAAAAAACGTCATATCCGTTCCAGCGCTTCCTTTGTCATCTGCAAAGAATAAATGATAGGTTTTAATATCATCTTGGTTGACTGTTTTCTTCACTAATCGCATACCTAGGACATATGTGAAAAATTCATAGTTCTTCTCTGCGCTACTTGTGATAGCTGTTACATGGTGAATTCCTTTTAAATGATTCATCATTTCTCCTCCTTTAATTTACCCTTAATTAAATTATCTTAAATTCGAGATATTATATTAAAAAAATTTTACAATGTCGCTGCATGAAGTCCAATCCGTTTAAGTAATTCAATCGTGTCATTAATATCCTCATCTGATAACTGTTCAAAGATTTCATCAATCTTCGCTTCATGCTGAGGAAAATGTTCATCCATAAACGCCTTCCCAGAACTAGTGATAGCAGCAAAAGTCACACGACGATCACTTGGACAAGCTTTGCGAATTGCATAATTCTTCTGCTCAAGCTTATCTATTACATACGTGATACTACCACTTGAAATAAGAATCTTCTTCCCGATAATTTGTATCGGTTGATCACCTTTATGGTATAACAATTCCAAAACAGCAAATTCGGTTTGATTCAAACCATGTAAGGCTATATTCTTTTTCAGAACTTCTTGAACGGCTTGGGAGGCACGAATCATGACTGTAACTGCTTTTAATTTATTATTAGCTGATACCATTCGTTTCCCTTCTTTCAATTTACCTTTAATATATTTATCTTTAATATATTTATCTTGAACCTGAGATAAATTTAACATGTATTTTATCACTTGTCAATCGTTTAAGACTTATTAATACAAGCCGCTTGAAAATAGCTATGGTTTCTTAGTCGTTACAATTTGCGTCTAGCGTTTTACCCTCCGACCAACCCACACGATCAAAGTTCTTTGCTGAAGATGCAATTTCAGGATTTTGTACAACCTGTTGTGCGCTTACGTCAACCTAGAGGGACACTTCGTCAACCTGTAGGCAAGATTTAAAAGGAAAGTTGCTCAGTAGAATAATAGGATACAAGTGAAGTCAATGACATTCCTTCAACCAACACACCATCCCGATCAAACACGATTAGCTCAAATTCATCATTCTTCTTACTCTTCCCAACCTCACCTGTTGCATTTATTATAGCTGAGCCCATGTCTTTTCTGAGGCGTTCAACGAATGTAAACATGTCATAATATTGCTCTGCATGTGCAAAAAAAGCATCTGCAAAATGCACATTCATTAAGATGTTATTTTTAATAACCCTTATTGCAGGGTTTCCATTAGAAACTTCAACACTGTGAATTCTTCCTGTAACTGTTCTCGTCTGTCCTACATCGGTTTCTTTCAGTGAATCGACATCACGTTTGTATAGTCGTCCTTTAGTTGATTGAGCTTCTGCAGTCATTTTAGTGGGATCCGAAACAATGGTAAGGGTCAACTGTTGTGACGTTTCATTTACTTTTGGTTTCTTACTTTTATTGGTGAGGGATTGACGTTTCTCTTCTGCTTGCTTCCATCTTTCTTCTTCACTTATACTTTCCATTTCATAAGCCTCTTTTAGAGACTTTTTTATTTGATCACCAGATACAATCCCGATGACAGTACCTGATTTCCTGATACCAGTTCTCCACTCTTCTTTATCGAAGAAAAATGGACATTCTTTAGCATGTTTACTCTCTCTCCAGGTTCTCAAGTAATTCTTATTGCCTGATTTAGCTACAAAACAAAGTCTGGCATGACAATTCCTAGTTGCACAGAAAATTTTTTTTCTGTATTTTTTCATATATTTTTCTGTCGTGATTTCCCGCAAGCTAATTAGCTTTCTATCACTCTTGCTGTTATAAATTGCATCAAGAATTTTCATCTGTTTACCCCCAAGTCAATTAATAAATTTAATAACGTTTTTTTATCCAGCTATAACAATGGTAACATATTACAAATAATTTGTTTAATTTTTCAGATAATATAAAAGGTGTTTATATATATCTTTTCATTGAATGAAAGAGCCGTGTTGATTGGAGGTTTTTTTTATGTAGAAAAAAACACAATTGTATTTAAACTAGGGACGATATTTTATTGATTCTTTTCATTTAATAAACAAGATACTCTACACTCATCCGCGAGTGTGAGGACAGACTCAGTAGTTTAATATAGACATTGTTCGATGTATGATAGGGTTATGGAATATATGAAGGAGTTGTGATCGATGAAGTGGATGTATTTATTGATGTCAATCGCTGGAGGAGTCGCAATTGGCATACAGGCGATTGTTAACGGTGGATTAGGTAAGAAAGTGGGCACTATCGAAGCGTCTTTTATATCCTTTTTTATCGGAACAATTGCTTTATTGGTTACGATGCTATGTTTTGGAAAAGGCAATTTGTTCGCCATCAATGAAGTTCCTAAATGGCAATTGATTGGTGGATTGCTGGGAGCTTTTTATGTATTTATACTGGTCATGTCAGTTCCTAAAATTGGCGTAACCGCTACTTTTTTTTCAATTATTGCTGGACAACTTTTGATTTCAGCCATCATTGACCATTTCGGTTTATTAGGAGGCCAAACATATCCTTTAAACATAAAAAAAGCAATCGCAATTTTGCTGATGTTCGGTTCCATTTATTTATATAACCAGAAGTAGGTCAATTGCAACACGTTAATAGTGTCTACTTGTTAGTAGCATTCATAACGACTCCATGCAATCAAGGTAAAGAGTTGAACGTTTATGAAAGAAAAGGGATGAATTAACATCCCTTTTCTCAAATGGTATTCTCAGCTTTGTATTCCTCAACATATTCTTCGTAGTCTAATACTTCAATAACATTCGACCATTGGAGGACTTTTCCAACAAATTTTTCTAATCCTTGCATTTCGTATGTTTCATCTGTATTACCTGTTCCGGTTGCATTCTCAATAAATGTCACTTTATATCCCCTATCAAATGCAGAAATAGCCGTAAACATACAACAAAATTCAGTCTCGAAACCAGTAATAAAAAGATGATTCAAATGCCGCATATTTAAATAGTAGTTGGTGGAAGAAAACGAAACCACCTGCCACACACTTTTTAGCTTGGATCGACTCTGATTATACAATAAAAGAAATTAAATTAGGTTGTTCAGTGACCTTCACTAAAGAGACTGATGCAATAAATGTTGGTAGTTCTTCTATTCCAGACAATATATTAATTATTCGTCCGGTTGATTTAAATGATGCGCATGCTATTATTCATCTTCAACAAGATATTGATACAGAATCCGACTTTATGTTGTTTGGGAAAGATGCGCAAAAAATGTCCATCCAATTCATACGCAAGAGAATTGGTGAATGGAAAAAATCAGAGAATACCAGAATGTTTGTAGGCATTCTTAACGGAGAATTCGTTGGTTTTGTGGCTTTAGTTACTTTGCCATCTCCCCAAGCTAGTCACCGAGCTACTATCGAAATTGGTGTACACAGATCGTACTATAAAAAAAGTGTTTGGACATCGTTAATGAGCAAAGCAGAAGCCTGGGCACAAGAGGTTGGCATTTCTCGCTTAGAACTAACAGTTGTTGAAAATAACGTACCCGTGCTAGATCTTTATAAGAAATTGGGATATAGCGTGGAAGGCACACGAAGTAATTCATTATTGATTAACGAGGAATATATAAATGAATTGTATATGGGGAAAAATGTTTACTAAGAGACTCCTGGCATTTAAATAAAAAATCAAATGTAGTAAACGGTCTAATATCGCTGTCGTCATTCTTTCTAAAACGCACCTATCCTATTTCACTTACTACAGTTAAATATTCATATTAATTTGGGTGTCCATTAATAGTGGATGCTCTTTTTTTCAATTACGCATATGAATCGAGCTCTCGATCATACAACCATTTTTACTACATGTTCAATAATTACTTAGATTTACATGCTTTTAATCTACCTTTACGTAGGCTTAATAGGAGATTAACAATCTTCCTTTATAGTAAATCTTAGAGTCATATTAAATTGAAATTTGGAGGTTATTCATATGTTTAATAATAAAATAACAAAGAAGCTTCTCCCTGTTTGTGTAATTTCAGCACTTGCGTTGGGTGGCTTGGCTGGAACAATCCCCAATACGTATGTACAAGCTGAAGAAAACAAAAGTAATAATGCGAAAATCAAAAATGTTATTTTCTTGATCGGGGACGGAATGGGTTCCACCTATACTTCAGGCTATCGTTATTTTAAAGATTATTCTTCAACAGCTGCTGTTGAAAGAACAGTATTTGATAAATACCTCGTTGGACAACAGATGACTTATCCAGAAGATCCTGCACAAAACGTAACAGATTCTGCTGCCGCTGCAACAGCAATGTCTGCCGGGATAAAAACATATAACGCGGCTATTGGGGTGGATAACGATAAATCCGAAGTAAAAACCATATTAGAGGCGGCAAAAGAAAAAGGTAAAGCAACAGGCCTTGTCGCTACATCTGAAATTACACATGCAACACCAGCATCATTTGGTGCTCACGATGAAAACCGTAAAAATATGAATGCTATTGCTGATGACTACTATGATGAATTAGTAAATGGCAAACATAAAATTGACGTTCTTCTGGGTGGCGGTTCTGCAAACTTTGTTCGCCCTGACCGCAATCTTACAGAAGAATTCCAAGAGTCAGGATTTAGTTATGTAACAAACAAAGAGCAACTTTCAAAGGATAAAAACGGACAGGTTCTTGGATTGTTTGCTTCTGGTGGGCTGCCAAAAATGATTGACCGTACAAAAGAAGTTCCCTCTCTTCAAGATATGACAACATCAGCAATTCAACGCTTAAGCAAAGATAAAGACGGCTTCTTCCTAATGGTAGAAGGAAGTCAGGTGGACTGGGCAGGACATGATAATGATATTGTAGGTGCAATGAGTGAAATGGAAGACTTTGAAAAAGCAGCACATGCCGCAATTGAGTATGCTAAAAAGGACAAGCATACACTAGTTGTCATTACAGCTGACCATTCCACAGGCGGATATTCTATTGGTGCAGATGGGAATTATAACTGGTTTGGCCAACCGTTAAAAGCGGCTAAGCGCACACCTGACTTTATGGCAGAAGAAATTGCTAAAGGTGCGGATGTTGAAAAAACATTAAAAACGTATATTGATCAAAATCTATTAGCATTAAGTGCACAAGAAATTCAATCTGTTAAAGATGCAGAAAAAACTAAAAAAGTCACTGAAATTGACAATGCAATCGAAACAATCTTTAACGAGCGGTCACATACTGGCTGGACAACTGGAGGTCACACAGGTGAAGACGTACCTGTATATGCCTACGGACCTTACAAAGAACGATTTGCAGGACAAATTGATAATACAGATAATGCTAATATTATCTTCGAGCTTTTAGGTGAATCAAAAAAATAAAAAATAACACATAGCATAAAAAATCCCGTTGCTCTTTAAAAGCAACGGGTGCTTTTATCATGTTGATCTTAGGGGGATTCATATGAAAAAATTGTCTTATATCCTGATGTTCCTACTACTTCTCACGGGCTGTTCAGCAGAAAATAACGCTGAAAATCAAACTAGTGGAGATCCAGTGAAAACAATCGACCAAACGGAAAAAGTCCAAAGTGTAAAAAAAGACGTCTATGTACCGAACCCGCAAATAACGGATGACATTAATCTTGTGACAGTTGGAGAAACCGTAACTGATGATAAAGGTGAACTTACACTAAAATCTTATAAAAACATAAATAAAACTGTAAATATGGGCGGAGTAGAAATGGTTTTAACAGAAGCCAAGCTGATGCATTATGTTCCAGATTACAGCATGATTGACTTTTTTCATGCCTATACTCATGAAGAAGAATTTGACTTTGTAAAGGTAGGAATAGAAGTTAAAAATACATCTAATGAGGACATAAAATTCACACCAGTTGCTTTTGTTAAAACGAGCAGCGGTGAGCTAAAAACATGGGAAGATGACATATTCCTCGAGGAATTGACTGGAGAAATACAAACAAACGGTGGTAAGAAAGGTAATATTGGTTTCATTGTGGAAAACACGGATGATATTAAATCAATTGAAATTCTAACTAGCGATGTTGTTAACAACGAGGACGAAAGCATTGAAAAAGCGAAAACTATAAAAGTTGATATATAATTTTAACCCTGTCCCTTCTAATGAATGAGCATCTACAAAAAAGTAGATGCTTTTTTATTTAGATTAATTTAGCTGTATTTCTCATTAACTATAAAACTTAAAATATTCCATTTAACCTCTAACTAAAAACGCTAAAGTGACATAGAAAAAAGTCACTTCTTTTTTTGTGAAACAATATCCCGAAAGTCGAAATGTCTATTCCATTAGAATACATTACACTAGTGTCATTAAAGAAATCAAAGAACAATAAAGATGTTCTCAAGACGGTTGTGGTAATTCAATAGAGAATATCTACTATTTTTCTAGATTTCAAGTTCATAAGAAAAATACATTTCGAGAAATATCTTAAGAATAAACCAATGATACACAAGCATTTAAGTAGACATTGGCTAGTGCTCCTAAGGCAAAGTTCCGATTCATTACATGGTGTAAAAATCTATTCAACAACTTGCCTCCTCTTTGAGGAAGTAAATTTTACTCGCAGGACATAAAGGCAAGCTTTCACAGCTAATAATAACTTCAAAAGGGAATTTCTTTGCTCTTCTATGAAGTGGGGTTCTTTTCATTAAAAATCTTTTAGCCTACTAGTGAAATTGACAAATTTGTAGCAATCAGTCTCCATATCTTTTTAATTAGAAATGAGGTTATTTATGGTAACGAAAGTAGAGACTAAGTATCTCCCTCTTGCTTCGTTTTTTACAAAAGTTACACACAACGAAGTCACTCTGACTTATACTGCTATCGAAAATATTGTGGGTCTACCATTACCAAATGCCGCGTATTTAAATATTACATGGTGGAAGAAATCGAAACCACCTTCCACACACTTTTCAGCTTGGATGAATTCTGATTTTACAATTAAAGAAATTAAATTAGGTAGTTCCGTGACTTTTGTTAAAGAAACTGATGTAATAAATGTCAGTTCAACTAATACAGAGGATATTTTAATCATTCGTCCTGTTGAATTAGATGATGCGCGTTTTTTCATTAAGCTTCAACATGAGGTTGACTTAGAATTCGACTTTATACTGTTTGGGAAAGATGAGTACAAAATGTCTCTTCAATCCATTCGCAAAAGAATTGTCGAATGGAAACAATCAAAGAGCACCAGTTTATTTGTCGGTATTTTGAACGGAGAATTCGCGGGTTTTGTGGCTTTAGTTCCCGGTCCTTCTCCCCGAGCAAGTCACCGAGCTACTATTACAATTGGTGTAAGCAGAGCGTACTATGGAAAAAGTGTTAGGACATCGTTATTGAAAAAAGCAGAAGTTTGGGCACTTAAAGTTGGCATTTCTCGATTAGAATTAACAGTTGTTGAAAAAAAAGAACCTACTCTAGCTATCTATAAAAAGATGGGATACGTAGTAGAAGGCACACGAAGTAATTCTTTATTGATTAACGAGGAATATATAAATGAATTGTATATGGGGAAAAATATATAAAAAGCACACCGTAAAAAAACCTCTAAAAGAGGTTTTTGGTGTTTATATTTACGTTTTGAAAGAATCCATCCGATAAATATGAATCCGATAATCACTCGATTTCCTAGCAATCTAATTTTCAATCAACAGCGTGAAAAAAACCTTACAGAAAGTAACGATCAAATATTAGCCGTAAGTAAAATTTTAGTTTTTAATGTCATTTGTATAATGATTTTGTAATTCATCGAAAAACTCCTGTGCTGCTCCTGAAAGGTTGATTTGTTTCAGTTTTATTAAATAAAACGCTCGTTTTGGAATAGCTATTTCAGATACAATTCGCTTTACGATGATATCTCCATTTTGTATGTATGGATTTTTAGACACAGAAAATTCAGAATCAAAACCTACAGCGTTCCTTTGTGAAACGAGTAAATTTCTTATGTTTGGACTGGTCGTACTAAACAAAAGAAGTTTACCTTGTTTTTCAAGATATTCGGATACTTCCGGATGATTTTGTTGGATACTCTCCAAGGATGCAATGGGGTGATTCACAATATCAGAAAGAGTAAGTGTTTCCTTAAGTGCAAGTTCAGAATTTTTTCCGACCAATGCTACCATGGGACTTTCAAATAAATAGGTATTCGTTAAATACTTATTCGATTCTTTATAAGAGCGAGGGACACTAATAATACCAAAGTCTGACATTTTAGATAATACTTCATTGCGAACTTGACTTGTACCCCCTTCGTTTACCGTGATATTAAAATTTTCATATCGATTTGTAACATTAATGATTTGAGAAGTCACATCACTAGCAATACTCCATTCCGATGAAATTGCAAGATTCGAAATTTGGTTATCAGAATGTTGAATAGCTATTTGTGTTAATTCTTCAATTTTTTCCATAATTTCCGTGGATTTATTTATTATCTCTTTACCTGGAATAGTTGGAATTAAACCTGCTCTTGATCGGGTGAATATTTTAATGTTCAGTTCTTCTTCTAAGCTGCTTATGGCTTGGCTAATATTTGAAGTTGATATATACAATCTTTCTGAGGATCGAGTAATTGATTTAGAATTGGCAATATCATTGATAATCAATAATTGGTTAATTCGCATAATTTATTTCCTTTTTTCCGAAATAGTTATTAACATATCTCTCTAAGAAAATTAATATTAGATAAGTTTATAATATTCTGTTATTTAAAACCTATTCTTGATATAGTTCACATAATCGTGAAAAGATTAGGTACTCAAGAGTCTATCTCAATTTCGAAAGATAAACCTCTTCCCATCATCTCAGTTGTAATAATATAAAGAAAATCTTTGTTTATATTCAGTTCAACTGCTTTTTTGTATATTTCTATCAATGTTTTATCATTTAAAATTTCCATATTTCTCCTTAATTTTAATTGGTGTATCTATTTAATAATGTTGTCTTTCAAGTTGGGGTTTCCTTTTTCACAATGTTAATAAGATTATAGTTTGCATTTCTTTTTATGGCTATTGGGGTTTTATTCAAGGTCTTTTTATCTAGTTGATTAAATAAAACCTCTAAAACAGCTTATTTATTGTAGGTTTATTCTAAATAACCTTATGAAATTGTTCATAAGATGGGGTTTTACATAGTTATAAAGGATTATTGAGTTACTAAGTTTAACGTCTGGACCGAGGATTGAAAGATTTTACACGTCCATGAAGATAGTTTCGTCTTGATATGCAGTGGCTGACTATGAAAAAGCCCTGTAAAGACGGCACTGCAAAATGAAAACAGAAAAGGGAAAAGCACTAAATCGCTTTTCCCTTTTTTATTTTAATAAATTAAATGCTATGAATGTGTGTGTTAACCTTGTTAAATCAATAAACAAACTACCTTTTCGTCAAATCTCCAAATTTATTGATTTTGATTTTTCAATGGTGTTGTCAATTAATAATAACGCCCTTAGAACCGATAGATTCTAAGGGCGTCGTTTTGTTAAAACTTCTCTATATTCATTATTCTAGTTTTCACCTTAATCCGTAAGCTTTAATAACCTCCTGGTCGATGCGGTTGCCTGCATCATCCCATGCACTCGCTCGGAGTGAGACAAAGGATTCACTCTTACTAGGATTCTTAATATCGGCTGTCCAGCCATTTCCTTCACGAACCAATTTCACTTTTTTCCACGACTCGCCTTCGTTAAACGATACTTCCAGAGAAGCGGAATCGATTTTTCCATTTCCAGGTGCATCAGCCAATTGTGATGCGGTTAAGTTCAGCTTGGTTGTGTGTCCTGCAAATGCATTTCCGCTCATGTCGGTTTCTACTTCATAATCCAGTGAAATCAGCGGAAGATCTGAATTATATACTTCTTGCTGTTTAGACCAAAAAGTCCACTCTGTATGTGTGCTAACAGATGTTGCCCACCGCTCCGCATCACGAGTTACATCACTTACCAAGCGATACTGAGTATTTTCCGTTGGGAAATTATTGAATACATGGAGATCTTGTGCCCCATTTTGTTCGCTTACTAGAGTAGATCCTTGATATAGTTTCAGTGTTTGCTCTTGGGGATAAGTTTTAACTGACCCCGTATGCCCTGCTCCTGAATCCGCCCAAGCAGGAACATTAAATTGCATGTAATTTCCTGAACGTTTAGGTGTCCAGTAACCCTCTCCGAAGCGAGGACGTACAACTGGTGCAAACCATTCCTCATCCAGTTGCTGACCCGGCTTGTATTTGACTACTGGTTGCCGTACTTCCCAAGAGCCGTCAAGTACGTTTGCCTGATGGTACCAAGATGTGCCTTCCTGGGCTGACACCCACTCGGTGCGGACAGAAGGAAGAGATAAATTATAAAGGAATCCAGCTCCATATGTGCTGTATGGTCGAATATCCCAACGGAATTCTGCTCCTGGAGCTGAGCGGTCTGATTTATATTGAGAATTAATTTTCACAAGCTCAATCTTGTTAGGAGAATAGGTCAAATCCTTCGGAACAACGTTTTGGTGTCCTTCTACAAGATCATAAACATATGGTGTGTCGGGTGTACCCTCAACATTTAATTTTAATTTTCCAGAACGGGCAGCTTTAATAAGTTTATCGCCTTCTGTTGCGCTAACGGAAGGCGATAGGGGCATCTGAAAGTGTAAAATCTTCATTTTCAATTCCAACCCATTCACTAAGCTCCCTTGGGCCATCGTTAACTGTAATTAAAAGTTTTGCACCTGCTGCATGGGCTGCTGCTGCACGTTCAGAGCCAGAAATTTCATCACTGCGATCAACTAAAACGACATTGCCTTTCGCATTGAGGCGTTTATAATCTTCAGGAGCTCCTTTTCCTGCATAAACAGCATCTAAATGATGTTTACCTTCTAAAAGTTTGCTTCCTACCTGTGGTATATCATCTAGCTCATTTCCATTGAAGTTAATGGTCAATAACGGCTTGATAAGGCGCCAGCGTGTGGACATATCGAGTTCTCCATTTTTAACGGTTTGAGTTGGCTGTGCGTACATTTTATCCACCCATACCGGCAAAATGTACATGGCATTTATAGTTTTTGATCCATTAAAGGTGCGGTAATATTCCATTCTCCTAAAACTTGCTTCATTCTTTTCCGGAACGTTTACTGTATATTCACGTGCATTACGAGCGTCAAGTTCAACAGTTTTTGATTCGTTCAGATTAACTTCAGGATTACCAACGAGTGCAACACCTGCGTGGTCCGTGTTCACATCGACATCCATCAATGACATGACGGAATAGACTCCAGCTGGGAGTCGAAATTCCTTTGTACCCTCAACTACATAGAAATCTGGCTCTTTATTCTGACCAACAAGAGAAATAATGGTTCTGTTAGGAGATCCGTCACGATCTGTTGCATTAACTGTAAGAGAATATCTCTCCTCTTCCTTCATCACAGCCATTGCCGTATGTGCAACCGTTTTGCCGTCTACTTCGGCAGAAAGCTGTCCTTGATATCGGCTTCCTAGAGCAGCAAGTTCAGGGTCAAGTGTCACTGAAACTTCAGCACTTCCTTTAGCTGGTACGGTAATCTTATTAGCTGAAAGTGTTAATAAACCAGCAGGTGCCTCTGAACCGTTGTTATCTGTAAAAGTTGCTGAGAGATCCAGTGTTACAGACTTGTCGCTATCGTTGGTATACGTAACAATTTTTTCGACAGGAACGTCGCCTTCATGCGGCCAATCAAAGAAATCAAAGTCCAAGGATCCTGTGGCACGTACAGTACCAAATGTGGCTGCAGCAACGTCAAGACGGCCAGTTCCCCCCTCAAACGGTTTAATGTTATCCAGCTTCTTTGTCGTACTCATCAAGGCATCCTTCAGTTGAGAACCTGTCCAATCAGGATGGCGCTGTGAGAGAATGGCTGCAGCTCCAGCTACATGAGGTGTTGCCATGGACGTACCGTCAAGACTGAGATAAGAACCGCTACCTCGACTTGATAAATGGGAACGGGCAGCTACTATTCCTACACCAGGAGCTACTAGATCAGGCTTTAATCCTGAATTCCCAAATCTCGGACCTCTAGAGGAGAACCAAGCAAGACTATCAGACTTGTCAACTGCACCAACTGTAAGTGCAGCATCTGCAGCTCCAGGTGAACCAATACCTTCAGCGCCAGTGTTTCCGGCAGCAATAACAAACAATGCACCTGTCTCTTCACTAAGTTGATTCACTGCTTGAGCCATTGGGTCAGTTCCGTCACTAGGCTCCGTGCCACCTAAACTCATACTAACAATTTTTGCATTGTGGGCAGCCCATTCCATTCCATCAATAATCCAGGAATCCTGACCATAACCCTCATTACTAAGCACCTTACCTACAAGTAAGCGTGCTCCTGGGGCTACCCCTTTATTGAGTCCTTCAGATGCAGATCCTGTTCCAAGTACAGTGGATGCTACATGTGTACCGTGTGCATGGTGGTCGAGCACATCTTCCCCTGGAACGAAGCTCACAGCCTCATCTAGCTGACCAGCCACATCTGGATGTTCTGTATCTATGCCAGTGTCAAGTACGGCTACCTTAACTCCCTTTCCGTCGTAACCGGATGCCCAAGCCTGTGGTGCCTCAGTCTGCGGAACACTTTGTTCAAGGTTCGCTTTTACACGACCATCCAGCCAGATTTTCTCAATACCATCATTCAATTGCACTGTTTCCTCTAGAGAAGAAGCTCCCATTGGTGAGATACCTTTCGCTTCTGTTGAACGTTGAGTAATATCGTTCCAGAACGCTTTAACTTGTTCCTTATCCGCAGATACTGCAACACCTCCAATACTTTCTAAAACATGAGTACGCTCAGATCCCTCAGGAGTAGCAGGCAAAGCAACCTTGGAACGAGATTTTGTTGGAGCATATTGGACTATCACGGGCAGTGTAGATCGCTTCACATCATCATAACCGTTAGCGATGAGCGCCGTGATATTGAACAAATCTTTATCCAGAAGATCGGAAGCTAAATATGACATCGCTTGATTAGGAATAACAAAAGTATCCTTACCGACTGTCATAATACGAGCTCCGTCACCGGCTTTATCAGCAGGTTCGACAGTTATGACACTCTTTCCATCTGCAAGATCTGTCACTGTAACAATATCGCCTGTAATAAGTGTTATGACATGTTTGCCTTTGCTAGAATCAGAGCGCTCACCAGTCGATTTTGTATCAACTGCTTTTACATTGAAGGCTTTTTGATTATTGAAAGATGGATCGTTTGCAATAGCTTGAATGGCAGGAACGGATAACATTGCCGTTGCTGCCATAGTCGCAACAAACTTCTTTAACTTTGGATTTTTCATCAATTATTCTCCTCTTCTAAAACTATTAGGTTATTATGAATTTGAGTGCATAAGGATGCTTATAAAAAAATAGTTTAATAGACTTCAACTCCTTGAAATTCGGATTTTTCAAATAAAAAGTGAGTAGCTGAAGACACGATATGAGCAAAATAAACATGCATATACGCTTCAATGCAGCTAATCAATGAATCTAAAAAAAATTTAATACTTATTAAATATTCATAATAAATATATAATTAGCATGATAATCAAAGAGTCCTTTCTCCCCACTTACTGGCAATGGGGGTTTTGTTACGACCGTATGTCTAATAAAATCAATAAAAATATGAAAAAGGAGTGTTTCTCAACAAAATAAGTAGAAAAATCCCTAAAATAGTAACTTAGAATTGGGGTTCTTGGTTCTTATTCGGATTTTATTGGGATTTGCAAGAAGGAGGTCATCATGATTCAAGGAAAAATCATCAAATTTCACCGTGAACTTCAAGGCTTGAAGCAATCAGAGTTAGGGATAGGCATTTGTTCTAAAACGCATGTAAGCAAGATTGAACGGGGTCTTACAGAAGTATCAAAAGATACAATAGAGGTATTGTCCAAGAGGCTTCGCATAGACATGAATGAAGAGATTGATACCTACTTGAGAGTGGATTTGTTATTAAAAGAATGGCATGAATCTATAATTCTAAAACTGAACGCAAAAGCGGAAAACATTAAGCAGCAATTGGAGGGCATTGTTCTCTTACAAATACCTGATTTTTATCGTTCCAATACGCTGATACTTACCAGGTATTATTTATTGATTGGGGAAAGTACACTTGCTGAGACCTTGATTAAAGAAATGGATAGTTGGCAAAATCTTACTCCGTACGATCAAAATATGCTATTACACATTAAAGGAGAATTTTGTTTAAATTACCAAAAAGAATATAGTGAGGCAATTTTTTATTTAAAAAAAATTAACCTAACGTATTACAACAATCCCGAATATTATTACCATTTATCTATTGCCTACCATTGCATGGATTCCCGAGTACTAGCATATTATTACGCTAATAAGGCTCTTCATTTTTTTACAAAAGCACATAGTTTTACTCGAATAATCGAAACAGAGATGTTGATGCTGATTCAAGTTGAGCAAGAAGAATATTTTGACGAAACGGATTCAGGGTATCCTAGTTTAATTGAGATGGCTGATGATTTGGGTTTAGACGATCAAAAAGCCAAACTCCTCCACAATTATGCCTATCAGCAATTTAGGTATGGGTACTATGACCAGGCTGTTGAAAACTATAGGAAGGCCTTGAAAATATTAGAGCCATCCAATTCACAGTATTTAGTGTCATTGGAAGGATATTTGAATGCCTCCACAAAGCTTGGGATAACATCTGACACAGAATTGTTGCGTTTAGCCAATGAGGGTTTCTTGCTAGCTACTAAATTAATGGATACCATGTTTAAACACTATTTCCAGTTACATATATATAAGATTCAAAATCAAAAAGAACTATATTACCATTATCTAGAGACAGAGGGTTATCCGTATTTTAAGCAGATGGGTTATGCCCTTGCAGCTGAGACTTATGAGATAAAATTATTTGACTATTATATGGAAAGAGAAGAAATGGACCTAGCTAATAAATATGCATTGCCTATTTTGGAGAAGTGCCGAAAAAATAACGAACTCGTTTAATCATTATTTGATAAGTAAGGGGTATCATTTCGTGGAGAATTGCTGTCCAATTTTCGGATGATTTTCGTCGTAAGGAACCATAAAACTTTAAATACGGAGGTTAGGGTCATAACAGAATTGAAATGGGATGGAAAAGTCACCGTAGATGTAGATCAAGCTACGTTTACTTTTACGGTTAAAAATAATAGTGAGCAGCCAATAATTCTAGAATTTCCAACGAGTCAGTCTTATGACTATTCAGTGTATAATGCCCAAGGAGAACGAGTGTATCATTTTAGTAAAGGGAAAATGTTTCTCCAAGCACTTCAATATAAAACGTTAAACAAAGGAGAACAAATTCAATTTGAAAGTATGTGGAATTACAAAACGAATGAAGCGGAGAGAGTGCCGGCAGGAATGTATACAGTAAACGCAATATTGACCATTCGGAAAATAAATGACACACTCGTTCATTCACAGCCTTCTACTACGTTTGAATTTTATATTCCGGCTGGAAATACTGCTTTCAAATAGTGTAAATTGAGGGAAAGTGTAAACAAGGGTCAATAATCGGGGTTTTACAAGTTGCTTTTCATTAATTGAAGGTTCAAAAAAGGCGATTTCCCCTTAGTATTGGGAAAATCGCCTTTTCACTTTAATAAAATGCTTTGGGCTGTTTTATATTAATACTTTTCGGAACAGCGATAAAGACTATCGCCATTTGTTTTACAAAGCTACGCCTAACTCTTTGAGAATATCTTCTAGTGTTTTTCCATTCACTTGATCCACTGGTGTTGGCGAATTACTTACAAATGGATTAACTTTAAGATAGTTAGTTTGGACAAACTTGATATCAGTTGCATCAACTTTTCCCACCATTCACTTTGGGATCCCCCTTTTATCCACGGCACAAGTTTGACTATGCTGGAAATTGATACTGATCGACGAGAACTCACCATGATTGGCGATATGTCGCATGCGGAAGAAATAAAAGGTACAGTTCGAGTGAAGTAATTTTGGATTTTGTACAACCTGGAGCATCACTTCGTCAACCTGGAACGGCACTTCGTCAACCTGGAGCATCACTTCGTCAACCTGGAGCATCACTTCGTCAACCTGGAGCATCACTTCGTCAACCTGGCGCTGCACAACATACATCCACACAACAAAAGCGAGGCTATTAACCCCGCTTCCCATTTAATGTTTCATTTGAATACGTTGTTTACGGGAACTGAAGGGGGGATGCATGCTCTAATGGTTCACAGTATTTATGGTTAAACAAAAAAAGAGTAGCCAATAATACAGGCTTCTCTTTGCTATTATTATGATTATCAAATTGACTCTCGGTCAGAGAGATGAATGAGGTCGTGTGTGAATTTACGTGTAGAGTTATGTTTTGCAGTTTTCGGATCACTTTACAGAAAAAGCCGGCTCACTAATAGTAATAGTGAGGCCGGCTCTTATTTTTAATTATTGCTGCAATACAGTTACTGTTTGCGGACTTGTCGTTACTTTAAAGCCTTGCTTGTTTACTACTTCTGCTGAAACTGTATACGTACCGCTTGGAACATCCGCTTCTGGAGTCCATTTCAAGTGAATTTCATGCTCATTTTCAGCTACAATCGTGTCCACTACCTTGCCGTTTACATCTTTAACGTTTATTGTCCAGTTCACACGGTTACTGGCAAACGCATTAATTTGGGCAGGGGAGGTTGTGTTTACGTTGTCGTTTGGATACACGGAGAAATAACTTACAAGCATTTCTTCATTAATATAAGAAGGATCTCCCCAAACCGTATAGCTGTGGTTAAAAGCATAGTCTGTACCTAACACTACCACACTCTTCGGCTCTTCTTTTACTAGTAAAGACGTTTGTCCCGGCTGTAGGGATTCATACTTACCGTTATACCAGATGATTGCTGCGTTATATCCGCTACCTCCCTTGTTGTCCACTGCCTTGAAAGAAATTTCATATTGTCCTTCTTTTGGCTGCACTTGAATATCAGATACAACTGGGGCAACAGAATCAACATGGATTGGAAGCTTCACTTCTTGTGGCTTTGCATCTGGGTAATCTAGTGTTGTTTTAATAACAAAGTTGTATGTGCCATCCTTGACTGCTTGTCCTGCCTGGTCTTTTACATCCCATAAATAACCACTATTCATATAATCACCGTATGCCATAACATTTTTACGGAACTTCCACGGTTTCCCAGTATATTCACTAAAATCGCCTAGGTCTTGAACCATTTTCCCTTTATCATTCTCCACGTACATTTCTGTCTTCTTTAAGTTGCGAAGTGCTGTAAATGTTGGGTATACACCTGGCAAGATAAAGTTTGGAGAAATGACAATTCGGTCCATATTAAAGGTTCCCGTATACGGGTCATATCCCAACGGGAATCGTGCTCCTTCATCGTTCCAAAGCACGGTATATCCTAAGAATGCATCTTTATCCCATGCAACAGGATCAATGTTCTGCGGCTGACCCCAATCTCCATAGTAGCCCATATACGGAACGGTTAACGGAACTGCCGCCTTGCTGTTCTTGCCTGTTGGCACTAGGCGAACAAATCCTTCAACAAACGTCCCTTCCTCCAAGCTTTCAGGTAATACAAGTTTTACGTCTAGATTCTTTTCTTGACCCGGTTTAATTTTCAATTTCGCACCTTGTGTATGTGTCACTTTCTCGCCATTTATAGATGAAATAGCACCTTTTACACGCTTGCTTGTTAAAGTTAAATATTCTTTAGAATCCAATTTCCCGTCTTCGTCTAAGTCAAATTCTTTTGTTTCTTTTCCATCCGTCAAAACATCTACAAAGACCGTGTATTCTAAATCTTTTACATCTACATTTTTTAAGGCTTCCACATTCAACTTGAAATTCGTACTTTTTCTATTAATCTCTTTTAACGCAACAGCTCCGGCTTGCTCTAACCGAGTATCTTTGCTTGTCACAATAACAGGTGTTTTAATCGCATTTTGAATTTTCATTAAGCCGGATCCTTGTACACGTGGTGAGTATGGTACTTCATTATTTGTGCGCGGATCTTGTACAACCTGCGCTGTATTCATCAATGCTATTTTTGCCATTAGTGCTGTATTCTTTGAATGAGATAATCCTTTTTCATATAATGCTTGCATTAACAATGCAGAACCACCTGCAACATGAGGAGTTGCCATGGATGTTCCACTCATAACCTCATATTCATTGCCCGCAACAGTTGAATAAATGTTGCCGCCCGGTGCTGAAAGCTCTGGTTTAAAGTCTAACGTATGCGGTGTTCCGACAGATGAAAAGTCGGAAATGGTATTTTTATCAGGATTATCAAGCCAAATACCCTTTGTCATATTCATCTTCACAATTTGACCACTTGTAAGTTTTGCAATTAACGCATCTCCTGCCACCTTACTTGTTGTAGCAGCTGGAGTAGCTAGATAGCTGAAACCAAGATATGGGAAATCTTCCATCGTGGTTGGCGGTACAAGAATAACTGCTTTGGCACCATTCTTCTTTGCTTCAAATTGAATATAAGAATAAAATGTATAGGGTACATGCGGTTTCGCAACTACTATTTTGCCTGCGACGTCTTTTCCAGCGAAGTCTGCCGTTCTTCCTTCCCCTACATACTCCATTTCATAGCTTTCACTAGGAGTTAGTACTCTGGAGAGTTTAAAATTAAATTGCGTTTGGTCTTGGTACGGAAGCTGTAAACCGTTTTCTTCTGCCAGCGTGGTCTTATGCATTTTTGTGTTTTCATAGGAAGCAACAGATAACGCATAAGGGCTTACTCCTGGTTCCCCAACTGTTCCAATATCCGGATTCTCAGCATATGGTTTTTCGGAAGAAGGCAAGAGATTGTTTTTTGTGCTGTAAGCAGCGTTACCACCCGCAACAACAACTAGCGTGCCTTGTTCAGTTGCTTGACGAATTGCTTTTTGAATTGGGTCGTTCTCTTCGCCAACGAATCCCGCGTCAGAACCTAAGCTCATGTTGATAACATCGGCGCTCAATGTTACCGCGTGCTCGATACCTGCGATAATATCATCTTCATAAGCTCCACCGCCATTATCGGAGAAAACTTTTTCTGCCAACAACTGCACACCTGGTGCAACCCCTTGTACTCCTTCGTTTGCTTCATCACCATTAGCTCCTACAGTTCCTGCAACATGCATACCATGTGAACTTCCATATTGACCGCGTGGTATTACGTCTGTATCTTTATCAGCCCAGTCATAACCTGTCGGAACTTTGTCGCTGTACCATACTTCGTTTACTGCTGTTTCTGCGAGTTCCCCTTGAATGTTCTCTTGCGTCCACTTCTCTTTTTCTTTTCCTTTTTTCGTCAACGTCATATCTTTATGAGTATAGTCTAGTCCGGAGTCGACAATCGCAACAAGCAATCCTTCTCCTTCATATCCGTATTGTTCCCATACCTTTTGTGCTTGTACCAATTCTTTGCTTGCCCCCATAGATGGTTGGAACGTCCTTGCGATATGCACGTTTATAACACCTGGAGTTGCCTGAATTTCTTTTACATTACTAAACTCAGTTTCCATACTAAAGCCGTTAAAGCTTTCATAGAATCGATGCTTTACTTTAGAAGCTGATTTTTCCTTAGAAATTTGTGCAATTACTTGATCTTGTTTTTGTTTATACTGCGTTTTTTTGTTTTGGATAGATTTTTCCAATATTATTGGCTGCTCTACCTCCACAATCAAACGCACCTTTTCATCCGGCTTATACGGTTTAGCTAAGCCGTCTTTTTTCAAATTCTTATATCCAAGCCTATCCGCTGCTTCTTCAGCAGCTTGGTTTTGTTCATCTTGGAAAATTTTCAATCCTTGCTTCGCAATCTCCTCTACATTTGGAGAGGAAACCGAATTATTCTGAGGCCCTTCCGCAAACACTGTTGTCGTTAACAACATCGCAGTCAAAGTCGTCGTTGCAAATACCTTGTACGGAAATTTTCTTCTTTTTTTCATTTTTTTCACCCTTCCCCGTTTTTTACAAAAAACAAAAAAATATTTACTTCTCAATTTTTTAATAGTTTCAAAATTAAGAATCTTTCATATATAATTGTAGTATTAGCCTAATAGGAAGTAAATCGGGGTAATCAGTTGGAAATAAATAGGAATTTACTTATAACATTTTAACTAAAATATGTAAAAAAAATATTTTTACTAGATAAAAGCGCCTCTAAAACTTACATCTTCTTACAAATAGTATTTTGATAGAGCATTTTCTTCATATTAATTACCCCAAATACTCGTTTTCCAAATGGGTTAGTCGGATTAAAGTATTGTTCCTCCTAGCTTTCTTATGTGAAAAACAGACATCTGTTATATCTATTTCTTCTAAACATGTTACATGTAAAACAGAATAAAGGAGTTGATGGAACATGGATGAAGGATTAATTATTAAACTGTATCGTGAACGAGCAGGTTTGACACAAGCACAACTGGGAAAAGGGATTTGTTCTGTCACTCATGTAAGTAAAATTGAACGTGGACTTACCCAATGTTCAAAAGAAATTATCAATCTTATTTGTGAGCGACTTAACATCGATTTACAAAAAGAATTAGAACAAAATGAATTATTAGAAAAGAAGCTGAATGAATGGCTGGAAGTAATGGTCAAACAACAGATAGCAGATATAGAACTTCTCAAACAAGAAATCGAAGACAACACTTTTGTACATGTATCAGAAGCACATCATTTTTATCGTATCCTAGTAGCACGCTATTTCTTATTAAAAGGGGATGTGGAAAAAGGAAAAGACATTTTAAAGAGCTGCCAAGCTCATTGGAATGAGTTGGATCGTTATGAAAAAAATTTGTTGGAACATACATTGGGAATCTATTACCTTACTTTAAATAAAAGTAAAGAAGCAATTCATCATTTGAAGAAAATTAACCCGATGGAGTACAATAACCATGAATTTTATTTTCATCTTGCGTCTGCTTCTCATTACACAAATGCTAAAGTAAAGTCCTACTATTATGGAAATCTTGCCTTATCTTATTTTCGAAAAACGAATAATTTCAAAAGAATCCTGGATTCAGAAATGCTAATGTTAGCACAAATGGGATCTAACGACCTTGATCATTTCGAAGATACAGTTCAGCAATATCAGTCGTTAATCAAAAGCTGCCGAACTTATCAAGAAGAGGCAAAGGAAATTAACGTATGGCACAATTTAGGAGTTGAATACTTTTCAAAGGAATATTACAAAGAAGCAGTTGACGTATATAAAAAAGTACTTGAAATGTGTAAATCATTCCAAAATCCTCATTTAAAACTAAGCGCGTTAAGAGGATACGTACACAGTTGTCTCTACATAGAGAATCTAAATAACAAGGAAGAATTAAAAAATTGTATTTGTGATGGACAGGAGATTGCTAAAAAAACTCAAAATAAAACCTATGAATATGTGTTCCATATGCTGGATATTCTATTGCATGATGAGGATAAAAAGGACTATTACCCATTTTCAGAAAACACATTCCTCCCCCATTTACGGGAAACAGGGAATAGCATTTTAATCACCCTCTATGAAAAGGAGCTTTTTCAATATTATCGAAAAACCTCTCAGTATCAAAAAGCCAGTGGACTTGCAGTTCGATATATAGAGTTTCCCGCGCAATAGATTAAAGGTGCACCTACCTAGAAACTCTCTTGATGATCAAGCGAGGTTAGTCCCCGTTGGATGCTGTTCTTCCCGAGTTCAAGAGTAAGGAAAAAAACCGTCCTGCTGTGATTACTTAATAAAAAAAGGTCTTGGATTTTATTCCAAGACCTCATTGTGTATAAAATCATTTAATGAATCCAAAATGGGCCCTACAGGTTGAGATAACACCCGAATAGTATTCAACTTGATAATCCATAAGAAAAAGCAGTCCTATAATGGCAGCCGGTTCTTCAACTAAGCAGATGCCAGCGTAGAACCTGCGGGTGAGTGGGGCAATGATGCCGTCAACTAAACTGTCACCCCCCTACTTAAACCCTATTAAAAAAGGTCAACCAATAAAAACTGGTTAACCTTATAATACGAAGCACCCGTTGGCCTTCCATCTAACAAAAGCGAGCGCTACACCACAGAGGAAGGCTGCATGTGTAAAAGGTAGCTGTTAGTGAATAATCTCGATAGCTTTTAGTTCATAAATTTAGTAAACCAAGCTACGTATTTAGCACCTGGAATAAATAATAATTGGGCAAGTAATGTTCCAAATAGTCTTGAAGTAATCATCATTAAAGAAATGCTCTTTAGTGAAAGATAATTTCCCCTTTGATTAACTACATCATCGGCAAGAACTGAAATTTTAGGGTCAATAAATATCACAAGAAGAATAGTAGCAATTCCATTTATTAGCCCAGATGCCATAATAGCAGTTGAAGCTCTATCTGGTGCTAATAATGCTGCGTACAATGCAGATAATACCCCAATTGTATATATTGCAGTTATTATCATATTGACTAAAAATAATTTATAAGGGATTTCTTTTATCTTAATATCTTTCAAATAGGCAAGCTTTGGTAAACTAAAATGCTTTAATCCTCGCCTCATGTATTCCAGGGTTAGTCCCTTTTTAGCTAAAGCTGGAATTGACCCTTTCTCTTCTGATAAATGGATTATTGCTCTTGAAAATATGGCAATAAAAGTAGGAAGTAGAAAAATGCCAAGTAATGTCCCCATTGTTGAAGCACCAATAAGAACTCTATATTGACTTTCAACAAACTCTAAAGTGTTTTCCTTAGGTGCCGTATCTATTAGACTCCCCGTAAATGGCTGTTGCATCATATTAGCTAACCTTGAAACAATGACCATTAGATTAAATAAGGATAAAGCTGAAGCAATCATTTTCACCCTTGCACCCGATAACCTAACGGCGTAGGCAAGCGTTTCTATTGAGTGGATTATAAAAATAAATAAAAATATAAATACTAATTTTTCTGTAATAAATTCCAATTTGATTTCCCTACTTTGGCTTTATTTAATAAACCTAATATTATCACATAACTAAAAGTATTATATTTAACTAAGCTTTCCCATTAGTTGACCAAACTTTTCCCTCAGATTAAGAACAGACTTTACTCTTTTGATATAGCTTGGACTCCACGCCCTGCTTTTATTAATTAATTAAAAAAGGTCTTGGATTTTATTCCAAGACCTCCTTGTGTAACAAAAGATAATGTTATTTTTTTATATCCTAATACTTTTCCTTTTATATTATCAATCGGTACTGCACCAAAATTTTACTATCAAGACTTCTCCACCAACTGTCCCCTAATACAAACACATAGTCATACAGAAGACAATTTCAATCAGGCTAAAATTAGATTGAAGTTGTCTTCACATCAATTAATTGCAGCGAATAATCAGAATTTCTTTCATCCTAGGGACACTGATTATTATCACTCAAACACTCCTGACTCCGTGATCTTTACATCCACTTTTACGTTTACATTAATCGTTGGATACATATCGTTCCATTTTTTCTCATCCCAATTCCTTGTCCGGCTCCGTACCTGTTCCCCAAACCCAAGCGGATCAATCTTTAACGTTTGAAACTTTTTAATCATCTTTTCGGCTTGCTCCTTAACATCTTGTTCCATTTGTTGTTCGACCTTTTTATACATCTTCTTCTGTTGAATTTTTTTACCGGAGTGTTGCCTGATAATTCCATTAATCTGTAGATTTACTGTGATTTCAGGGGTTGTCTTGATGTTACGGACTAGAAATTTTCTTTTTGAACCAAGATTTCGGACATAAGTATCAGTTCGTACCTTGTAAGAACCATTTTCCGATGTTTCAGATAACACAGTAAAAACAAATAAATCACTGAAATCGATTTGATCCACAAATTTATCCTTATCAAACAGAGCGATACCGCTAACCGTTACTTGATCATTCTCTAATTTCAGTAAAGGCAAAAATGGATCCATTCCTGTTGAATAATAATCAAACATAAATTGATGTAGATTTTTCTTTGGTAGCAATCCCAGATTCGTATTCTGTTCGATGATTTGGGAAACATACCTCCCTGTGTCCTCGTTCTTAAATTGTGTGGTTAACATCTCTCTCACTTCACCATCTACGACTGCCAACAAAAGATTTGTCGTGATATTTGGATCGCGTTGGAAATTATCTACAAGATCAAAAATTCCATGACCCGCAAGCTCGCTGCTGAAGAGAACCAATTCCAGCTTTCCGGTTTCTACAGTTTTCGGAGATTTCGTATCTATTTTGATGAGAAATTCTTTACTGAGAGATGAAGTTTCCGTAAACGTTTCACTCGAAATGGACTTATCAGGATTATAGACGGGAATAACAGCTGTCCCCTGAATGAGGTCTTTGGCTACGTAATCGTATCCTATTGCAGAGTCTAAGTGAAGATCATCCAATATTTGTGTCTTTACACAACCTGTAAGTATAGATGAAATAAATAATAACAGAATGATAATTGTTTTTATCATCCTTTTTTCCTCACTTTATGATGGATTTGGGAGATGATAAATAAAAATGGAATATAAAGGACAATGATGTAAAAGCCAATATGGGATACGTTTGTATTTAGCATATCAACACTAGTACGATTAGTTAGCAAACAATTCACAACAAAGATAATGACAAGCAATACGATTAAGGCCGTATGCTGCTTGACGCCAAACAATTGCTTAACCCCTCGGCTGGAAGACCATATTGAGAGGCAGATGTTGGGCAATATCACCAGCACATAGGTTGCTATCCCGATATATTCGAATCGCTCGACGAATGGCATCTCCACAATTTTCCATATACTTAATGTAGCCCAGACAGTGCCGGCCAGCTGTTTTTCACTGTAATACCCAAACGATACGATCGTTAACACAAGATAAATTAATGTCGTAAAAAGAGCACCGAAATGCGCCCATTTTTGAGATTTTTCCGGCTGTTTGATAAAGGGATAAAACATGAACAGCGTTTCAAATCCGAGATAGCTTAATGCTGTGTCTTTCGTGGAGATGGCGAGTTCTTTTAAGCTGTGGTCCAAGATTGGTAATAAATTTCTGAAATTCGCAAACTCTAGCGGAAACCATAGGGTTAACAGCAAGTATAAAGGCAAAACTACTCCCAAAAAGCTCATCCCGGTTACAGTTCGAAATCCCCCGGAAACCACATAATAGGTGAGTATCAGAAACACCAGGCTAAATGCCCATACTTTTATCTCTGGAAACATCCAAACCTGAATAACCTCAATAAACGTACGGAGGACGGTAATCGTAAAAAATAATAAGTAAACGACAAAAAATAAACTAAATAGTCCGCCTATCCATTTTCCGAATAGATCCCGATGAATGACCGTGATATCTCCGTTTCCCTTTTTCATAATGTTGTAGATCATCCAAATCAGGAGATTGACTATAAACCCAAAAGCCAATACAGCGATCCAGGCGTCATAACCTGCAGATTTGGCGATGTATCTTTGAAACCCCAGTACTCCAATTCCTATTTGAATGGAATTAACAAGAAAAAAAACAAGAAAAGGCGATACAAGAAATCGTTCTTTAATAGCTGTTGGCATCTTCCCACCTCCTAACTAACCATCGGAATTTTATTCATCGATATCTTTCTTCTCTTTCGCTTGTTTTTTATTAAAACGATTAGGTTCTTTTGTCCTCAACAGAATAGGTCTTTTCGATTGCGATGAGAAGGGCAAACGGATAAATGCATCTTTCAAATCTGCCCAACGCAGCGGGTAAATAGGTTCTAAAAATGGCCTACCCAACGATGTCAACCGAATTAAGTGAACAAGCAAAAAGCAAAAACAGAGAACCAAACCGACTAATCCCCATAACTGGGCAAATAAGAGAAAAGGAAAACGAATCAATCGGATCGTATTGTTCATCTTGTAAACGGGAGTGGTAAACGATGCGAGAGCGGCTAGAGCTACGATAATAAGCAAGACATTGCTCACCAGCGCAGCTTCAACGGCCGCAGTTCCAATTACAATACCTCCAACGATACCGATTGTTTGACCAATCTTTGTGGGTAATCTTGCCCCAGCTTCACGTAACAGCTCAATTGCCATTTCCAAAAAAATCACTTCTAGTATGGGTGGAAATGGCACATTGCTTCTTGACGTGACAAGCGTTACCATTAACTCTTTTGGTATTAATTCATAGTGATAGGTAACAACAGCCACGTAAATCGGGGTCGAGAAAATAGAAAAGGTAACCGCAAAAAGCCGTATAATACGGAAAATCGATGCAACATGCCACGATAAAAAATAATCTTCAAATGAAGAAAAAAATTCGATCAGTGTGGTTGGGCCTATCAAAGCATGAGGTGACCCGTTTACAAGGATTACTACTTTTCCTTCCGCTAATACACCAGCCACCCGGTCGGGCCGTTCCGTATCCAACAGCTGTGGAAACGGCGAATTCTGGTTATCCGCAATCATCTGTGCAATATAAGCGCTATCTATAATCTGATCAAATTCAATATCGTTAATCCGCTGAATAACGGTATTCACGTTTTCTTTATCTACAATTTTTTCAATATAAAGAACAGCCACTCTCGTTTTTGTAAGTGTGCCAACCATTACCTCTTTAATTTGCAAATCAGAAATAGGCAGTCGTCTACGAATCAGATTAAGATTGCTATCTAAAGATTCTACAAATGATTCTTTTGGTCCAATAACGCTAAATTCCACTTCAGGAATTGAAATATTGCGACCAATTTGCAATTCCGCCCGGGCTAACGCGCACATATTATCCTTTTCATCCAATTGAATCATGACAAATCCGTTTAATATCAATTTTTCAATTTTATCAATCTCACTTGTAATAATAATATCTTCAACCAATATGGCACCCTTTAATTCTTCATACGTTCGAATTGGCTTGTCGTTGATGAGAGCAAGAATATCACGATGTAATATTTCTACGTTAACCAACGATTTACAATAAGAAATATAAAAAGGATTCAAAGAATGGTTATTGGAATAGCAAATAAAATCACTAGATTTCTTCAATCGACTCATGATTTCAGAAAGATTTTCTTTTGATTCTTTTGATTCCTTTGATTCCTTTGATTCCTTTGATTCTTTTGATTCTTTTGATTCCTTTGATTCCTTTGATTCCTTTGATTCATTTGATTCCTTTGATTCATTTGATTCATTTGATTCTTTGTTTTTCTTTTGAAACCACTTTTTCACTGTACTCACCGTCTCCTGTTTAAAGAAATCCAGAGGTATCCTTTGAAATTAGAACCTTCGTATTTTTAGATTCTTGTTTGTTCGGCTATACGTCAAAGTAAAAGACAATTAAGGTTCGCGTTTTTCAAGTTAAGAGCAAACCAGAAATGACAAATCTCTTATTTTCATTGTTAACAAAAATTTATTTATATAAACAAAAAATGAACTTCAGCCACTAAGATTAAAGGGTGCTCAAAGGACAGTATTTTAAACAATGAACAACACTTTTAATTATGCAATGGATCATCGTTTCCGAGTCGCTTTAGACTGCAAACCTGACTGCACCATAATCTAAAGAACGAAAAAAACGAGCTGTGACTTTGTCACAGCTCGTTCTTCTGTTTCTACAGACAATCCAGCGGTAGATTTGCGTCTTACGCTTCCCTCCAACCTACACAATCAAAGTTCTTTAAATTCGGTGGACGAAAGAATAGACACCTAAGCAATTGACTATATTGTAAAAGTTGGCAACAGCATTATATCCGAAGCTTTCAAATTTTTTGCATCCGAAAAAGATATGGAAATTAACAACTTTACAGCCCATCATCGCTTCCCATCCTTCGTAGAAAGAGAATGGGCTGGTGCATATAGCCGAGAGGATCTACGTCAAAAATGGTGGTTAGACCGAGGGTTAATCGCATGGTTTGTTAACAGCAACCAGCGCCTAATGTTAAAAATCGAAGTGGGTCCACTTCATCAGAAAAAACGACTGGAACTTTTACATGCATTGCGGAGCCAAGGAGTAGTAATACGGGATTCTGCCTTTGAAGACGGCAAAAAATACACCAGTATATTTACCAGTTTCTTGCCTTTAAAAAACTGGGAATCGAAAGAAGCAATCAGTCAGACCATGATACAAATGTATGATGCTGCAGAATATCAGGAATTAAAAGGGAAAATTGAACGGGCTTTAAGTAATATAATTTTTGGAGACGTGGATTTTTATATTTCCCAAAATAACTTCCATGCTAGTCGAAGAAGAAATTCATGGGATGCCGAAGTTCTTGAAGATCTATTTAACAAATAGGAAATAGATTTTCTTCAGCAACTTTAATAAGACCCAGTATAGTTATTTGTTTCTGCAAACTATCAGATTGTTAGCAAACTAGAAGATAAAAAAACCATGAACAGATTCACTCGTTCATGGTTTTTTAAGTTTTATTCTGCTGGAACGCCTATAGAATCATATGCATCAATTACTGTTTTAGTTTCTAGTGATGGTACACCATTCTTATCTGGGTAAAGATCTCTAGAAGCTTGGATAGCAGCTTGACGCATTTCTTTGAAACCAGAAGAAGGTACTAAATATTTTGTTAAAGCACGGTAGAAGATTTTTTCAGTTTTTGAACGAGTAATTCCTGTTACTTTTACTCCGTAGTGCTCGCCACCTTCAGAGATTAAGTAAGCAGCTTTGTTGTTAATGCTACTACTAATGTGCACGCCACCTTTATCTAACGTACCTTGATAGCGATCTTGATAATGATCTGGATAACGATTATCTCTCATCCCATATGCCGGAGAAAGAAGTTTAGATCTTGGATCACTTAGTGAGCGAAGACCACCATCACCGGCTTTATTTGGAGTGTAAATATCTTCACCCATGTCCCATTCTGCTGGGCTAGTAGCGCCATTAGAATGCATTTCAGACAATGCGCCAAAAATATCAGCTAGTGATTCATTGATGGCACCAGACTCATCTTGATACGTTAAATTTGCAGTATTTGAAATAACACCATGCGTCATTTCGTGACCAGCGACATCCATGCCACCAGCTAATGAGCTAAATGTAACCCCATCACCATCTCCGTATAACATTTGCTTTCCGTTCCAAGCGGCGTTATTCCACTTCGACCCAATATGAACAGTACTTATCAATCCCGTACCTTTATCATCTAAGCTATTACGCTTGTGAATATTTTGATAATAATTGTTCACTTTAATAGAGTTTGTATGCGCTGAAACAGCAGCAGGATCTGCAAAGAAGTTCGTTTTTGTTTCTACTTCAAATCCCGTGAATCCAAAAAATGCTGACAGGAGAATGAAAGAATTTTCACCCATGCGTCTCGCGTCGAAAGTGTTGACAGATACAATATTAGGGTTAGCGGTTGTGCCACCAGCAATAGCAGCACCTTGTAAATAGTTTTTACCAGATGCAGCATCTTTTACAGCAATAAAGTTTTGCATAGTACCGGTTACGTCTAACCCTCTTGCCATTACTGGAGTAACTGCCGGTGCATCAGCCTCATGAATTGCATTGAAGCTATCAATTACTTCTCCGTTTGTTGCATCTACAAAGTAATGGAAGTATCCAGGCGCTGGAATAGAAGTAGATGCTTTGATTAGGTAAGTTAAATGATATTGCCCTCCATAATTATAGATTGTTAACTCAGAGTCAATTCCATCGTAATTCTTTACTGCACCAATTTGTGATTCAACACCTTCTTTGGCAATTGCGATTGCATCATCTTTTGAAATAGATGCTTCGGTTGGAATAATCGAACGCGCTAATTGTTTTTGTGTTACTTTGCCAAAAGATGCATATACGTTATTGTTTGCATCTAATGCAACAACTTGTCCAGAACCGTAAATTGGAATTCCTTTGTATTGCTCAATAGTACGTACATGGTATGTACCTGTTGTACTATCCGCTTGCTCGCTAATAATTTTGAATTGATCCCCTGAAGTTGCCTTCGTTTGAATTCCAGCTACTTGTGATTGAAGGAAAGCTTTCACAACCTCTTGCTTACTTAATCCTTCAGCTTTAAATAGTAAAGTTGATGCGCTTGCTGGTTGAGCAGCAAATGTAGCTGCATTTGGTACGATTCCTCCAAATGTAACTGCCAGAGCCAATACAGCAGGAATAACAACTTTTTTACTCATCTTCTTCTGATCTTTCTTTTTCAATACACTCACCCCTTCTTTAAAATGTGATATCACAATTAGAATTATTTAGAAAATTCTAAACAAAGTCAATCGGTTCTAGCCAACTCCCTATTGGGTTATTTTTAATGCGGCTATTAGCATTTATCTGCTCCAATAAGCAATTTCGACAAAATTCCGCCTTGTTTTATGATAAAAATAACCCCATTTAAATATTCGCTCAATTCTGAAATAATGAGGGCAGAAAGATAGAGTTGCTTTACGAAGGAGGGTACAAATGAAGAGAACATTCAATAGAGTTGTCATACTTCCCTGCTTATGTTGCGTTTCCTTCTATGCAGGAATTCAGATAGTAGGAGAAACAGAAGCGTCATTTTCTAGCCAAGTTTCATCAGATCCCATAACAATGTCTGCAGCATTTGTTTTTCCAGCAACCATTAAACAGTTAGAGGAATATGCACAAGAGATTGCAAAGCTTATGCATGTCAACTTTGAAACTATCATTGCTACTTCACCAGGTTTATCATTACAAGCATTATATGAAAGGCTTGCTGAAATCACAGAAATCGAACAGGAATTAAACCTCCAATTAGGCACACTAAAGAATGTTTATGATGAAATGTCCACATATAATAATCAGATTCAAGATCAAGGAGAAGCTGATAACCGTACATTTGAATATGTACGTAAGGGTTTTGAAAACATAGATAGAATTTTGCAAGAAGTACAAGGAACGATTGATTTTCAACAACTAGAAGCAGTTCGCTCTACTATCACATTGCAAATAAATGAACTGGAAGAAAAAGCTTCTAAAGAAAATACACAAGCCAATCAACATCAAGACAACTCTGAATCTCCGGATGAAACAACATCGGAAGAAACAGCTTCCGAGGAAAATACACAAGTCAATCAAAATCAAGACAACTCTGAATCTCCAGATGGAACAACATCAGAAGAAACAGCTTCCGAGGAAAATACACAAGTCAATCAACATCAAGACAACTCTGAATCTCCGGATGAAATAACATCTAATCAAGAAGCATCAACGAATTCAAATAATAATGAGGAGGTGACAGAACATGAAGAAGAAAATATTGAGCGCAGTGAGTAGCATCATTAGAAGCGTTTTCCTAATTGCCGTATGTTTATTAGCATTTGTTGTTCTTTCTTCTCGAGTATCAGGAGGTGAACCAACAATTTCAGGATACCAAGTAAAAACAGTATTATCAGGATCGATGGAACCTACATTTCAAACAGGTTCTATCATCTCTATCAAGTTAGGAAATTCTTCTTCTTATAAAAAAGGTGATATTATAACTTTTCGCGTTGATGAGAAGTTAATTACACATAGAATTTTGGATGTAAAGCAAGCGAATGGACAAGTATCTTATAAAACAAAAGGTGATAATAATGACGGTCCTGATTTATGGACTGTTTCCTCACAAGATGTAGTTGGAAAGTACACGAACTATACGATTCCTTATGTAGGATATGCTATGAATTATGCGAATTCTAAAGCAGGGTCAGCTCTTTTGTTAATAGTTCCTGGTATACTGTTGATCATTTCTGCATTACGTTCCATTTTTGGTGCAATTAAACAGCTAGAAGTAAAAAAAGCATTGTAATTTGGTTATATCTCCTATGTACCTACAAAAATACATAAGAGTTTAATAAATTTTGATTCAATAATAATAAGGGGGATTTAAGAATGAGCTTTACAAAGACGGTAAGTAAAGGTGTTATGACAGCTGCATTAGGATTATCATTAGTTGGGGGAGGAACATTTGCATACTTTAGCGATACTGTTAATACACAGAACACATTTGCTGCGGGTACATTAGATTTAGCAGTAAATCCTAATTTTGTTGTAAATATCGACAACATTAAACCAGGCGATGAAATTTACCGTGAGTTTACTTTAGAAAACAACGGTACATTAGATATTAGTAAAGTATTACTAGATACTAAATATAATGTCGAAGATTTGAAATCAGATAATACTGATGATTTCGCAAAACATATTAAAGTGACCATTATGTATAACACGAGCAGTGCGACTACTCCCATTGTTGAGACAACACTATACGACCTACAAAATCAAAAGCCAGATTTAACTGCAATTGATGTATACGAAGGCAATACTACGAAACCAGATGGAATTCCTGCTGCAGGTAAGGAAAAGATGTTCGTATTGTTCGAGTTTGTAGATAATGGACAAGATCAAAACAAATTCCAAGGCGATAAATTACAAGTGGATTGGAAGTTTAACGCAGAGCAAACAGCTGGAACTTATTACGACGATACAGATGATAACAACAACTAATATATAGTCAAATAGGGAAATGACTTCCCTACCTACCTCTTAAACCACCGTACAGTTCGATGTATGGTGGTTTAATTATGTCTCATACATAAGTGATGTTACTTTAAAGTATTTTTGTTAGTTCCAAAAATCCAATCTGTAACCGGCGTACAATAAAAAAGCAATTCCCTATAAGCATTCGTGTCAGCATGAGTTTTTCGGGAATCGGAAGGAGAAAAATAACTGTGCTCTAAGATATAGCATTCATAAAGATGTTTGAAATTTGGACAGCTTTCTCATACTGTTTCATCTCCACGAAGTGATAGTATAATTGCTTGCAGTACCTGTTAGTTAAAGTCGCATGATTGTTGGACTTGAAGTAAGGGATAGCATCCTTCTCTATGAAGCTGTAATACTGATCAAGTTTATCCTCTATACGATAGATGAGAAGCTTGAATAATATTTTGTATAAACGGTTGTCCAATTCTTTTGCCACGGACATCCCTTCCTGAGCCTTGTTCAGCATTGCCGTTTTTCGCAGCAGCTTTCCTTCAAAGCAGCTTTTCAAATAATTGTGCAGACGTTGAAGAAATAAAACAGAAGGCTTCTCCGCCATACGGAGCGCCTCTCTAAAAAGCTTCTGTGCATTGGCATAATCTTCTCTTTTAAAGTATTGATAGCCTAAGTTGTTCAGGAGCATCCCTTTTTTATCAGGTGCATTCAGTGTTTCACTGTCATGAATCAGATTATAATAGGATTCCTTCATCTCTTTGAAATCAAGATGTATATCTCCCCCAATCTGTAGAAGCATCAAGGACTCAGCGTTGATTGCCCTCAAGAAGTTATTCGTTTCCTTGAAGTGCCGTAACGCTTTTTCCGCAAATGCATAGGCCTTTACTTTGGAATCGATCCAGTAATAGGCTACGGCCAAGTGGTAATAGTATTCAGGGTTGCCATACTCATCCTTATCTATTTCCTTCAAGACTTTTACAGCCTTTTGATGATTTTCAGTGTTTGAGCTATTGTAATTAGCTATGTAATATATGCCCAATACGTGCAATAGCAGGTTCTTTTCATAAGGCGGTAGCTCTGGATAGTCTCTTTTGATATGCTGCAAAATGACATATGTCTTATCGAAATCACTCTGCAAGATATAATATCTAGCCTGCAGCAATCGGTACAGGGGATCATAGTTAGAAAAGCTGATAAATGGGGTTTCTTCTAGCTCTTTTTTAGTTTTCTCCACCGCCTTCATCCTTTGCATAATGATTGAGTTATGCCAGCGATGGAGCTGTTTCTCCATGTTCCCAAGACGGATAATCCCTTCTTCTATATCTATGTGTAAGCGTTCTGAGAACAATCCGATGATTTCAGAAGAATAAGACGTTTGCCCGCGCTCGATTTTGCTAACGTGAGTGACTGAGCAAATTCCTCTGCCTAATTGTTCCTGTGTTAGACCCGCTTTTTGTCGGTAAAATTTAATGATTTTCCCTTCTAACATATAAATCTCCCCTTATGTTCCTAAGTAATATGAATGGAATTATTTTTATCATGAAACTTTGTTTATATAAGTTCTATAGAGATGTATATTTCAAAGTGTTACCCCAATTAGAAAAAGTCTGTTTCCTCTAGGCGATTTCCTTTGGAATCAGACTTTCATTTGCCCCCAATTTTAGGGATACAATCCGCCATTTTGGGTTTAATCTCTTCCTTCGTGACAGACTTCCGAACTAGTAATATCAATACCAGGAGTAATGACAAATCCCTGATCTACTTCAATTGTTGAATTGCTGGACGTTGTCAGGTGTCAGCTGATTCAAGATTTTCTCGCCATTTTTGTACTTTTCGGATTTTTTGCTAGCACATTGAACGGAAGGCTAGTTATTAAATTCAATCTCTTATTGCCCCAATCATAAACAAAGCTGAAAACACTGTCAATTCGGGTAATAGAGCGCCTTTTCTATCTCACAATAAAATCAGACTAAAATTCAATCTATCAATTTGTCGTATTTAGGGGGATTTTCGTGCATTATGGGTAAAATCAATAAAATGTACCGAGAAAAATCAACTTTACTTTAAAACATCAAATCTAATTCATTACCTTAGATCTACAGAAAGAGATTACTCCAAATTCAAAAAGAAGCAAAAAAAAATTTATGTCCCTCGCTTCAGCTTGTTAAAAAAACTTTCCCTTTACTATTTCAAAAGATTCAACAACACTAACTGCTTCTTTTACTTTCAACAAATCAAAATGAGAATTCGTCATCTTTAGTTTTAATTTCATTTATTAATGCTATCAATCGATTGAATGTTTCTTGCAAAGTTTCAATAGAAGAAACTCTTTTCACATATTGGATTTTGAAACGATTGAGAAAACCTTATATAAACAATTTTAAGGATGGTTCCCTTTGTGATTTGGAAACCATCCTTTTCTTTTAAGTTGGCATTATAGATTTAACTCGTTTCTTTTACTGCCCTATTCTCGCCAGTACTTTTTGAAAGGACAAAATAAATTGGAGTGAATTATTGTTCAATTACCTAGCAAAGAGATCAAATGTCCTAAACAAGGGTAAAGTAGTACTAGAAATTGAAACTCATTAAGTTTGCATTGGCAATAAAATTAAAAGGAGAACCTGCTGCGATGAAGAACTATTATAGAGTGGTTATCATAGGATTATGTGTCATCTATTTAGGTTGTCAATTTGACATTGTAGATGGGAGAAAAGTGGATACGAAGACGGAGAATGAACTGGAGGTAAAAGAAATGATGAACACGCCCATATATGTTGATCCAGAAATCGATTTAACGAGCCATAAGCAAGTTTCCGTAATTATCCAGTTTAAAACTAAGCCAGCTAAGATAGCTGTCATAGAAGCACAGGCAAAAGGACTGACATTATCGTTAGAAGAAGCAACGAAAAATGTAGAAGACAGCCATATACGTTTTCATAAAGACATTCAAACACTGTTAGAAAAAGAAAAAGTCCCTTACTCGATAACTAGATCGTATAAGACCGTTTACAATGGTGTGGCCATGGAGCTCCCCGCTTACGAAATCAAAAGATTGTTAAACTCAGCGGAAATTTCCACGATACACGCTGATAAAGAAATTCAGTTGGATCCCCCTATACTTCCGTTTGAACAGATGTAAGAAAAGCGGAATGCGCCTCTCTAGCTTGACGCCATGAAAAGTGGCATGCAGACTGGCGCTTGGAGCTAGACATAGTAACACCGGAATTTTATACTTTCTTATATTTTAAAAGAGGGCTGCACGCTTCGTTTGGAAGCAGCCTTTCTGTTGGTGTGAAGTGAACAGATAGAGTGATATAAATTTCCATGATTTTACTATTACAACGTGAAGCGCATTTTTACAACGTGAGTGGAGTGTTTCCTTCGTTCATCGTAAAAGCTCACAATATAAGAATAGTTCCTATATAGTTGAGAGTGGTAACTTCAAAGGTAAAACATTAAGTTCTCTTTTCATATGCCTCATCAATATAAGGACCTGACTTGGTTAGACACGCAATAATAAAAAAGAGCTAGCAAAAATACCGCTAACTCTCGTATTGATCAATACATGGCCTAATTACAATCTTTGAATCAACCAATAAAATGCCAGCACAAAAATAAGGCAAGACGTTGAGATCATCATTTTACGATACCATGGGAACCTTCGCAGCCATAGCAAGACGGGAAGTAATAGGCATAGGAACATGAGCTGGCCCGCTTCCACACCTAAATTAAACGTCAGGAGTGAGCCAATCAGATTGCTCTTTGGAAGTCCCGTTTCGGCCAAAGCCCCGGCGAAGCCCATGCCGTGAATCAGGCCAAATAAGGCCGTCAGTAGCCACCGCCATTTCGCCTTTTGAACAAACATATTTTCCACTGCCACATAACAGATCGTCAGGGCAATCAAGGCTTCGACCCAATGCGAACTGACCTGAATACGGTCGGTGGCCACCAAGATTAGTGTTATGCTGTGGCCGATTGTAAAAGCAGTAACAATTTTCAACGCATCCTTGAAGCGAGATGCGATTAATACTAAGGATAGCAAAAACAGCAAATGATCGTACCCGGTCAAAATGTGTTCGATTCCAAGTACAAAGTATTTCCATAGGACGGATCCAATTTCAGGCTGGGGCAGGTCCTGGGAAAGGTTAATCAGAATATCTCTATTAGTGCTATCAATCATATCCTGCTGAAAATATTCCCCTGCATGGACCATGAGTACACTCGTATGAGCAGGCGCATCGTCAAACACCAGATCGTAATGAAGATTAAATTGTTCGATTTCTTCATCGGCGATAAACGCCAGTTGAATTTCCATGCCTCTTACGGCACCCTTTTGCGCCATGTTCATCGAAACCAATTCCATCGTTAAGGGCTTCGAATCCGCATCTATGCGAAGACCTTTCTGTAGGTAGGATTCGATTTTTTGCGAGGCCAGTTCATCGTTTACCAGATTATCCAAGTCAGTACCGAATTGTGGAAACAAGTCTGTTTGTTCAATAAAAAGATCATAGAGAATCTCGTTCCCTTCAATGTTTAAATCCGAGTAATTCATATTTATGGAATGCGCAAGCGAAGTTGTGGCAGTTCCAAAAAATAATAAGATGATAAACAATGACAGGAATGAACGTCGAATCATAATGGGACCTCATTTCATAGAAAGTGGAGAGAAAAGATTTACTTTTCTCTCCTTATTATCTGGTGCTATTGCAAAATCTTATTGGCGATCCAAACTAAATCTGCAAAATTAATCTTGTCGTTATGATTGATATCTGCATCTTTAACCATGTGCCAATCCTCACTTGTAATGGTCTTTCCTTAATTCACCGTGTCCAGCGTTCAATAAATTCTTTTAAGCTAGAAGCTAATTCTTTACAGTTTCTGTTTCAAGGACGCTAATCTCCGCGGCCGCTGCCCAGCCGTTAACACCCGCCGTTGCTTCGAGCTTGACATATGATGCATCTGTCGGATCAAAAGTTGCTACTTTCTCCGCATTGTCGTTTGCCCAAGTTCCGCTTGCAACTTTAGTAAAGGTCACTCCATCTGTACTTACATAAACGTTATATCCTGTAATATTTCCGTTGTTGCCTGATGGCCTTGGTAAATACGCGACCTTATCGATTGGGTAAGTTCCTCCAAGATTTAAGGTGATCGATTGAGGGAGAACATCAGATTTATCCCACTTTGTATGCCAAAAAGTTTGTGAATTTCCGTCAATCGCCATGGATGCTGAATTATTTTCACCAATCGTTTCCTGACTTGTCGCCGTTGCCGTCATCTGAGACTGAGTGATCTTATTAACCGTTACTTTAATGCTTGTTGTCAAAGGGACGTTATTGGGATTTTTCACCCCAGTTGGCAAAGTTACAGTTCCATTGACAGCGAAGTTTTGTGCAGTCTTTACAGTGGGATCATAGTTTGAAGCATCTACATTCCATGTCACATTGGCTTCTCCCCTGCCTGCATCAGTATCCAAGGATACTGTCTTTGGCAATCCAAGGGCGTCCGCTGTCTTCGCCGTTCCGATTGTCAACCCTGTTATGTCAGCAGGCGCAGTGATGCTGTTTAAATTAACACTTTGAGCCTCAATGTCAATGTCCTGCGACGAACGGTTATACATGGAATCGTCGGCAAATACCCTGAGTATATATGGAGTTGTCGGCGACAAATCTGTAAACTTATACTGTCTGTATTCATCGAATGGTTTGTCTAGCGGCAGTGAAAGGCTGTTAAACGATTTGTCCACTTTCCCGGTGAGCTTGTTGATAAGCTGAATATTATATTCCAAAACGCGCACATTGTCATTTGCTTGCTTTATTGTAAAAGCAAGTTCGTTGTTTTTGTAGGAATCGAACGTAATACCCTCTTCAAACTGCGGAGCTATGAGTTCTCTTATATCGCTCCTGCTATAGGTAAAGGCCTCTTTACCTTCGCCAACGACTTTTACAGAAGGTATGCCTACATATTCATCTGTACTTAAGTTATACTGTTTGATGATCATTTTTGAACCGTAAACCTCTACGAAATTCACGATGCGAGGTGTGGTTTTATAGTTAATATACGAGCCTTCTATATATCCGCCGTACGGACCGTTATCAATATAACTGGAATATGAACTCGCACCGCTGTCGAGATACGTAGCCGCACCTTGATAGTGAGAACGTTCGTCGGTCGGGTCGTATTGCGTATGACCTGACATATATACCACCTGCGAAAAATTATTGTTGGCAATATATTTACCTACATTATTACTTGCCGCGCTGCTCCAAGCCGATCCCCACACAGTTCCGCTTATAGGGTAGTGAGAAGATACAAATATGGGTTTGGTTGGATCGTAATCCTCTTCTTTTTTAATTTGGTCGAGGAAATTGGTGGCTTTTCCCACCGTTTTTTCGTTGTTATAATTTCCGTCAAAACCTACAAAATTATATCCTTTTACCTTTACCCTATAAGAATCGTTAAAGAAATTGTTATCGTATGAATTCGTTGACTCGTTCCACGCGCCCGCCGAACCGACAGGAATAAATTGTTCGGCTCCGCCCATATCATGGTTGCCTCTTACCATATAAAACTTCGTATTTTTTAACAAACCCTCATTTGTAAGTTTAGTATGTATGTCTGTCAGATTTTTCATCCACACATATTCATTGGCATTGTTACCGCCGGTAACGTCGCCAGGGATAAAAAGTACGTCGGCCTGTGGGAATAGTCTCAGTTCTGTTCTGTAGCCTTTTTCAATTTGCGCTATTTTTGCGGGATTAGAACTGATTTCTGGGTCGCTGTCTATAATCATATTTAAACCGGCGGGAGTTAATGTTTTATTGCTTTTTTGATAGATGAATAGGGCGTTGTTTAGTTCACGTTCGTAATAATTGATGGTTTCCTGTGTATATAATTTTACTTTTTGCGTTGTTGCAACCGTAGTTGCCGTATTCAAAACTTTTTTCAAATGATCAAAATCGGTTTGGCTGAAGCCGTTGCCGAGACCGTCTGCTATTAGTGTATTTGCTTCTGATATTGTGTCGTTAAGTGCATTCACATCTACTTTATTTACAGCGTAACTCTTATAATTAGCTTGAACTACATCACTGCCAAATGCACCTTTCCAAACATTCAGATCAGCTATATCGAATGAATTATCGCCATGTTTGCCCAATCCGTCGCTACCTATATTTAATGGGTTCGATGTATCTAAAGATCCGATCCCCAGCGAAGTTTCAGTCATTTTGTAACCATCAATATACAACGATCCGAGCATTTTATCTCTGTCTACAACAAATGTCACGTAACGCCAATCGGAAGCATTAAACGTGTCGCGCCCAAATTTTACTGATGTGGTCGGGAATCCTAAATTCATATTGACCGAATTGGCTGATGTATAAATCGCCCAGCCTTCATTAGAGCTCTTAGTAAAATCCTTGTTTGATAATATTACCTGATTATTGTTAGTGTCACCCTTATACCAGAAGGATGTGGTATAACTGTCATTACCAAAATTCAAGCTATGCGGTGTACCGACATAATTGCCGTCTCCACTTTCTAAGTGCAGAGCTTTGGTCCCAGGTAATACACCGTCTACATAACTATAATTTCCTTTCCCTTCCAAGTTCTCTTGATTTGCATCGTCCTTTAAATTATTATCGAATTTCATCGATGCAATAAGGGGATTGGCATTTAATACTGCGTTCGTGGGCAATGAAGTTTTTCTGTCACCATTTGATGGTAAACCAACTACAACGCGCAATTTTTTACCAATATCATTTAACGTTACGGTGTAGCTTTTGGATGTACCACCCGATTTCACATTAATATATTGATCGCTTATACGTGATTCCTGTACTTGCCATTGAAATGTTAGATTTTTGCTCATTGAACCATGATCCATGATTGCACCGGCGGTGATCGTTTGACCGTAAACCGGCTGCATATTGTCGATTTTGACGATATTGTCGTCCGACTTGTTTGTAAGTGCGCCTGCGGTGGTCGATAACATAACGAATATCATCGTGAATACGAGTGAAATAGATAAAATTCTTTTCATTACATGAAACCTCCAAATTTTAAGTATTTTAAGAGTCTGTTCAAAAAGCTTGTAAAATTGAGTAAAAAACAAAACCGTAGCGAAACTTTGATGCGGAACTCATTGATTATATCGATTATGTCGACGACTCCATTGTGCTGGAGAAGGTCGCCCCTCTTTACAAGGATGGTGGGCATCCTCCTATCGATCGGGATGAGAGGAGATTTTTCGTCACGGAAATCCCCCTTTCGTTTCCAATATTGGAACCTTGATTTCTCCTTCTACTGTTCTCATTAAACTGAAACAGTGCTTTAATCCTGGTAGGCCGATATTTTGAAGTTCACCTCCCAGAATAGGGGGAATACATGACAATAGACGGCACAATATAACACAATCACACAAATTACCTCTTGTATAAACAAATAATACACAATCATTATTGATTTTCTGTAAATATTGTGTAAATTGTTGTAGATTTACTTGCTACTTGAAATTTGAGGAGAGAAGCTGAAATGAGATAAACTGAGTTTAAAAAACACATAAAAAAAAAGGAAAGTAGACGGCTACTTTTCCTCCAAATTAATCTTATTCACAATTTCAATACCTTTTTTTAAAAAATATATATTTTCTTATTCAACTAAAGCATCCGTTAGCTCAACAAGGAATAGTTGTATTCATCATTAATTACTCTATATAACTTCACTGGTGTTGCATAAAACAGTTAAGGGTAGTTTGAAAATTCTGATTTCAATACTTGTGTCAGATTGACCCAACAGCAAGCTCTTGGGTCAATCTTTCAACTTATCATTCTAGTTCTGAAACGGTTACAAACTCATATCCTTCACTTGTTAAGTAAGCAAGCACACTGTCTAATCCTTGAGCAGTCGATAAATGAATATCGTGCATTAAAACGTTGCTGCCGTCATGGACGCTACTTTTCACAGACGTTAAAAGTTGAGCAGCATCGCGGTGTTTCCAATCGAGTGTATCTACATCCCACAAAACAACGGGTAATTGCAGCTCGTTTAATATGTCATCATTGAAAGCACCGTAAGGAGGACGAAAAACAGTGGGTGCTTGTCCAGTGGCTTGTTCGATGATGTTATTTGTCCTTGAAACTTCTTTTGTAATCGAATCCGTCGCCATATTCGTTAAGTTTGCATGTGTCCAAGTGTGGTTGCCGAGCTCATGGCCAGCAGTCAACACATCGTTCGCGATTTCCGGATATGATTCTACTCGACTGCCTAGCATAAAGAATGTTGCTTTTGCATCATACTTTGCTAGAGTGGCAAGGATTTGCGGCGTTACTTTTGGATCTGGACCATCATCAAACGTTAGGGCGACTTGCTTCGCACCCTTTTCTACAGGTTGAACAACAACTATATTTTCAGACGCATCACTGTCATCCGGTTCTTCTATCGGTTCTTCTCCTGCTTCATCTGAAACTTCTTCAACAGGAGGTTTTGGTAATACTTCTTCTACATCCAGTTTATAAGGTGCTACTAATTGTTCAGTTAGCGCAGCAAGTGGCACAGCAATAACCGGTGCACCTGCGGCACCACTAGCGATTTCGTACTCATCGAAATATAGGACGAGCGAATCGTCTATGAGGGCAAAGTTCTCGAAGTTGCTCCACTTCGGTTCGGTAGCCAACATCATATCTTCTTTTAGGACTCTATTTGTTAAGCTTGGATCTTTCTGAATGCCATCTCGTACAAGTGATGAAAGTTTTACAAGCTTAGATTCGTCATGTCCAAATAAATCAGCAATCTCAATAATTTCACCTGACTCTGGGTCAAAATGAATGGTGTTAAAACTGTTAAAACCATTTGCACCGCCTAAATACGTTCCGGAAATCATAACTAATGAATACGATCCGGATGCATGTGGAAATGTTTCGAAAGCAATGTTCAACTCTCCAGGAGTCGTACTATCGATTCGCTTATTTTCTTCCATTGCAATTAAATAATTATCCCGTTGTTCATCTATGTATTTTTTGACACGATCATTAAATGAGACTACTTTACTTTGTGGATACTGAATGGCATAAGGAGAATAGTCATCGTTTTTAACTTCAGTTGTAATAAGTATTCCAGGAAAAGCTGATTCTATAGTCGACACATCTTTTTTTACTTCTGGGCCGTTGTTTGTATTTTGTTTTGCATCGCTCTCTTTTGAGGATCCGAGAAAAGTGAGGGTCATACTCAGAACTACAATCATACTGATACAGGCAACATCAATCCAGGGTCCGCGTTTCTTACTTTGGGATCTGGTCATTATCTCTGATTCTCCTTTTGTTAGTTATACGGCTTGAACGTAATGGTACAGACGTGAGTTCATAAATAGGGGAAAGACCTGTGCAACTCGAAAGCCTAGCCGTCTGAGGTTTTTGCGAACACCTCAACGGCAGTTCGATTGCAGGTTGGGGCAGGGCTTGCCAGCGTCTTTGTCAATTGCGAAGTCTGCCGAAGCTGCGAAGGGCAGAGAAACGCAGCACAAGCCAAATTAGTTTTCGCAGACTGCTCCGCAACACATCTAGGAAATCTGATTGCGATTTGATAAATGATGACTTTTAGGTGACTATTTAATGTAGTGGTTGCTAACTAAGGCATCCGAAAGAATATCAGATGGAATAATAAATTCAATAATGCCCATAGCCCCAGGAGCAACTTCATATTTATCAAAGGAAATGACTAATTGATTGTCTTTATTAATATAAAAATTTTGTTTGCTACTAATCTTATCAAACAATCCAATCGTCGTTTCATCCCCTTCATCTCGAAACCAATATAACTTGTTTTCGTCATGTTTCATTTGTTCTTTCATTTGCTCTTTTATGTTCTCACTAATCAAATTAATATATGTTTCATCTTTAAACAGTAGTGGAAGGGTTAATAAGATTTCTTTTTTCTTATCAATGGTGTCATATGTCATGGTTGTAGATGAAGATCCAACGGTATTCACTACGTACCTTCCAATCGATAAAATATTATCCGTGTCTGTCTTTACTTCATAGCCACTATCTATGCCTAAGTGACCTCCATTTTCTTTTTTCATCTCGTCCATTTCTTTCGTAAACGTATCATAGAGTTGTTTGTTTTCGTTCAAATATTTTTGATTTAAACTATTTTCAAGGTCCTTGTTTTTTAAGTTAGAAACAGCAGGAACCTTTAAATGTGCCTGATAAGTTTTTTCATCTACAGTGTATTCAGTAAATGTCAGGACATCCACTAACGTTCCAACAATCGGAACATCCGACAATGTTTTCGCAAATGTTGGACTACTATTTATGGAGAGAATAAAAATAGCAGATGCTGCTAAACCAATTACTGATTTAAATGGAAATTTTCTTACGTTAGAACGACTAATGGCGTTCGCTACGATGAAATCCAAATTATCTGGGATCGGGATGTTCTGGTAATCAGATTTTAATTTTTCTAATTTTTTATCCAATATCATTTTCCTCCTAAAAATAAGATCATGCCATTTGAATTCGGAGTAATTTTAGAGCTTTGGTTAATCGTGTTTTAATTGTATTTGGGTTTTCGTTTAATATTTCTGCGACTTCTTCTATTTTTAAATCTTCAAAATAGCGAAGAATAATCACACTTCGGTATTTTAGAGAAAGAGATTCTAAAGCTCTTTCTAGATCAATATTTGAATACTGATTTTCTACTCCATCAGCGTATGACTCAAGTGCTTCTTCATCAACAAACATTAACTTTTTCTGTTTTTTTAAAAAATCTAGTGATGTATTCACTACTATTCGATAAAACCAACTTTTTATATATTGTTCATTCTTTATGTGTCGTTTTGATGAAATGGCTTTTTGTATAGAATCTTGTAGTATATCTACTGCATCATTTTCATTTTTCACATAACTATACGCTAATCTATAAAAAGCTTCTTTGTTATCGGTTATACATTCTACAAGTTTCTTTTCTATGTGCAAATTCCCCTTCATCTAAAAAGCTCCTTTCTTAGAAGGTGTTCTATAAATAAGTCGTATTAGTTTAAAATAGTTTTAATTATATAAATTAGACTTCAACAACACAGTTCTACTTATGTTTTCTTGCTAAGAAGGTTAGCAAGGGTGTTCTTAATCTACGATAAAAGGGACTTCCTTAAAAAGGGAAAATCCCTTTTATCATAGATTTGAGTAACACAAATAACTAACATACAATATGTATTTTATAAAATCATATTATTATTGCTGTTGAACAGTTAATTGTGCAGATTACTGAGTGTTTTCGATGATGTTGATGCTAAGGTTGTCCCATATGCACTCATTAAAATTGTAGCTGATGCGATTGTTCCGAATATTTTTTTTTGTGTTTAAATATTTCATGATTAAAATCTCCTTTGTGTTGTTCAATATTCTAAAACCTTTACATATATTAGACGAATAAAGTAAGTAAATAGTTTTGATGATTTTTTATTTATATTTTTCCAATTCCCTGTTATCTTCTGAAAATCGGAAGGGAACTCTTTTGTTTCTTCCTCAATTCGATTAATCATATCCTTTGTTTTTCTTCGTAGTCCTCGTACCTTTTTATTACGCATTTCTTTTTCCTATCTATCATCAGTTTATTTTATATTTATTCAATTAACCTCCCTCTATAAACATTGATGTATCTACAGCTTGCACCAACAATCAGGGCTATTGAACAGATAACCACAACTACTACTATTACAAGATATTTCTCAATCTCATATTTATATCCTAATAAGAATAGTAATCTCACGGACTGAATAAAAACACCGCTAAACGGAAGATTCCCTGTTTAGCGGTGCTTCCGCTTTGCGTACTATGATTGAGTTGATTTCAGCATAGCATTATAGATTTTTTCAATTACTTTAACGGTCGTAAAAATTTGATAAAAGAGTGCTACCAACATTGATTTTATAATAGAGGATTTTGTGAGAATGCCTGAACAACAAAAAGCTTGTCTTATGCCCTGGCTCACTATCAAACTCAATTTTCACACTCTTACCAGTAACTAAATGAAGATCTTCGGTGTTAACGTTGCGATAGTTTGTGCTTGAATTTTGCTGTTAATGTAACTGTCTTTGAGACTTGATTGTTCGCAATATCGGTTGCGACAACTGTAATTTCGTTCACACCATTATCAAGCAAAATCCGCTTCGAATACTTGCCGTCAACAATTGCTGCCTCAAAACCATTCACTTGGACTGATTTGAGGTTGACATCTGAAACCGTCCCTTCAACTGTCACCGTTTCACGATTCGTCTTATCTCCGTTTTTCGGATTGTCGAGTGTCAGTTTAGGATTGATCGTGTCAAGCATGATTGTAACTGGCGCAGATTTACCTGTTACTTTACCACCCATCTTCGACACAGCGATCATCTCATTTGCACCTTCAACAAATTCCATTGGGATAGCGAATTTTCCATCATCACCAACTAAAGTAGAACCTGCCTCTTTTCCGTTATTCATCAATTGGATTGTCGTCGATGTAGACGCTGCTCCTTTGATTACCCCGTTTTTCTCATTAGTACTAAAGCCTTGTACTGGTGATGTAATAACCGGTTCAATCACTTCATAGATGACACGAGCACGGATCATGAAGTTTCCTTCGCTTGTAAGTGAAGGCGTCCATGAACCTGCATCAAATTGATAGTTCCTATTAGAGTTCCGGGTATTTGTATCTGACGCAAGTCCAGGTGCATTCGTTCTACCCTGCGTCTGGACATAGACCATGTAGAAATCGCTATCAACTTCAATATTGTATTCTGTCAAATCAACGACTGTCCATGTACCGTCACGTTTTGCTTGCGCGCTAAATGGACCAGCCAGTTTCTTACCGGGTGCACCATCTGCACCTGTTGCATCCCACACCTCTACTGCAAAAGCAGTTCCACCAGGTATAGGCCAACTCTCATCCGAGAAGCGGAAGACGCCATCGGATACGATTGCAGATTCTTTTCCAGCAGGAAGAGTCATTTTCACTCCCCAAGCATTTCCAGCTGCAAAAAACGCATATGCATTTTCTTCTGTTCCATCATCATAGCCAATTTCCCCACCTGGGTACGTATAATACGGCTCAAGCTCAAGATCCAGTGCCGTATCGTTGCCGATTGAAATGGTAGTTCTCTGACCACCGTAACCTCTTGCAAACACTACAAGCGTATAGTCCCCCTCATAAGCAGTGATGGAATAGTTACCATTTACATCTGTCACTACAGGTGTGATATTTGCATCTTCAAGGAGAAGTAATTTCGCTCCTTCAATTCCTTCACCTGTTGATTTGTCTGTAATTGTACCGCTAACCGTTGCTTTTGGCAGTTCTTCTAATATGAAATTCGCTTGTGTCGATTTATCCGCCTCGATTTTAACGGTTTGTTCTTTAGATTGGAATCCGTAAGCTTCTGCTTTCGTAGTAAATGTACCTATGCCATGAATTAACGAATACTTCCCGTCAGCAAGGTTTGAATAGACTGAACGTCCTGTTTCAAGTACACTCACTTGTGCTCCAATTGGTAAGACCATCGGGTTGAAATTCCCTTCGCCTAGTGTTGTTTCTTTTTCAGGCAATGCGGGTTTTATTTTTGTTGGGTCAATCGCTTCTTCGAATAAATCTTTCCCTTTCTCTGTAATCACGTCGGGATTTATATTGTTTGGTTTTTTGACACCATCAAGACCACTTTTTTCGGTATTCAATTTACTCCCTTTGTCACCTTGTTTAATCCCTTTTGATATATGTGATGTATCAACTAAAGAGACATCATCGATATACCAGCCATCCTCTTCAACGTTTCCATCAGAAAATCCATTGAACCCGATATAGACGCGCTGACCGCTATACGCTGACAAATCGACTTCCGTCTCAGACCAAGCACTTGATCGACCTTGAATCTTGAGTAGTTGTGTCCATTCCTTCTTATCAGTGGATATGAAAACATGTCCGTAATCATAAGCTGCCCCTGCTGATGATTGCTCGAATTCATTCCATTGTTTGAATTGCAAGTAGGCATTTCCTTCAGGCAAATCCATTGGAGGCATAAGGAGTGTTGCGTTCATATTACTCCCATACGGACCTTCAAGATTTGTGGCGTACACTTTTTCACCAGATGCAGCTTTACCAGGGCCGGATGTCGGTACACCCCACTCCCAAGTATCCATCAACCCAAATGAAGCCCAACCTATTGGTGTCTTCTCAAAATTTTCGAAATAGCCAACTGTAATAGCTGGTTTCACTTCGATTCTGTGATTTTCACTTACTACTTCGTTATTCCCGAAGTCATTGATTGTCCATTTGTAAGCGATCGAATCACCAGCGATTTCCTCACTTGGAATCGTTGCTACATATTCTCCGGACTTATAATCTCCAGACTTCTGAGAGGCATTCACTGCTTTCCATTCTCCGTTTGCACCTTGGTAGTTCAGTACGACGGATGCTAAGCTAATGTTGTCACTCACTTTGATTTTCAAATCGAGATCCATTCCTACATATGTAGCTATCGGCGCAGTATGAGTGAATGTTGGGGCTTCATTATCCTCCCCTTTTTTCGCCACTTGGCCTTCAAGCTTTCCAAGACCATTAATGATTGCAGAAACAGACATATAAGCGTCGACAAGTCCATATCCATACCCATCGTTCGGAGTCTGTGGATATTCAATATCCGTCAACGGGACTGCCGTATCTAAAAGAATCTGTTCCATTTCATCGACTGTTACGTTCGCGTTCACTTGGCGGAGCATTGCCGCTATCGCCGAAACTGCCGGACTAGCCATCGATGTTCCATTCCAACCGCCTTCATAACCACTCCCCGGGACTGCTGAACGGATGTTCGCTCCAGGTGCAGAGACATCTGGTTTAATTTCCGAATACGGTGATGGACCGCGTAAGGAAAAAGCTCCCACTTTATTGTCAATGTCGGTCGCACCAGTTGCAAATGATTCCGGATAGTTACCCGGAGATGCTACTGATCCTGGTCCCCCTGGGTTAAATATCGTTGTATTTCCAGCTGCGAATCCAGGAAATATTTGTGCAGCACGCCAGTTTTTAACGACGTCGCGATACCACTCATCAAGACCAGCACCCCCACCCCATGAGTTATTCACAACATCTGGTGCCATGTCGACACGTGAATTGCCATTTGCATCTGTCGGGGCCAAAATCCATTGCGCTGCTGCCAATAGATCACTATCTGATCCCCCATCCGCTGAAAATGCTTTGACAGCAATCCATTTCGCACCCGGTGCTACACCAATTTGGTTAGAACCATTTGGCTCGCCACCTACCATCGTACCGGTAACATGTGTACCATGCCCCTGGTCATCATAAGGTGCTGCTTGTCCTGCAGTCGCATCAAACCAGTTGAAATCATGATTCACTTCACCTGTCGCTGCATTGTAGCCGCGGTATTTTTCTTTCAATGCAGGGTGATCCCATTGGACACCTGTATCGATGCTCGCGACGACTGTTCCCGAACCGTCAATACCCATGTCCCAAACTTTAGGGGCATTGACCCTGTCAACATTCCATTCTACATTGGCGATTTGGGAATCAGGTGTTACTGCGTTTTTGGTTTTCGTTGTATATAGTTCCCGTGTTTCATTCGGTAGAACTTTTTCAACTTCAGCGAATGTCGCTATTTTTTGCGCCACTTCTTTTGTAGCTGTAACAGCCATTCCGTTGACAATGTAATACGACGTAATATCTTTAGCGTTCCCTGCCTTCACTTGCTGATCCAAATACTGTTTTACATTTTGTTGCGATTCAAGAGATGTCATTTTCAATTCAGATACAACAGCGGAACGTTGCATGAGCATTGATTTTTTTGCCGAAAGATTTGCATTACCGGCATCTTGTTTTGCTTGCTCTGCTACTTTTTCCGCGTCTGCACTCTCTTTAAATTTTATGAGAAAAGTAACTCTGTCCTCTTTTTCGAATGTTTCTAGTAAACTACTGCTCAATTTGTTCCCCGAAAGTACGTTAGAGTCATTTAATGATTGGTGCAGTTTTTTATTTGGTTCCGCAGTTGCTATTCCCGGTACAATTAAGGAAAGTACCATGAGTAATGTCGCAACAATGTTGAACATTTTTTTTAGATTACCTTTCTTTTTCATCTTCAACTTCATTCTCCTCCAATTTTTATTGCGATACTTCTTCAAGAAGTCCATAAAAAAAAACCTGCCCCCTTTCTACAAATTAGTATAGGTACTCAATGGTGTCTGTTGCGAAATTCTAGTTGTTATTATTTAACATAGCATAATATAATAGTATTTTTTGTCGAAATAAGACTGATTATTCAAAATCGATAGTTTATATCTAGTAAACTCTTTACGTAATATAACCAAACTACCATTGAGTTTGCACAATACTTTAAGGAATATCGACATGATATTATAAAAGATGGATATCCTGCACTACAAGATCGTTATATTGGGATATCTCAGGACGAAATAGACCAGGCAATTGATGAATTTAGTTTGTAATAGGGATTGCCAAAACGTGACCTACATAGTGAGGTTATCATTCTTCTAAGTAACGATGTGGATGGTTATTGCTACTTAGAGTGCGAAGTCTAAAGGGAGATTTTTTATTATCCAGCTTACGATGCATAAAGAATTGGTAAGAAACCGATACCTCGGAAGGTATCGGTTTTTTATTTTGCCTAGCGACGTCCTACTCTCACAGGGGGAGCCCCCAACTACCATCGGCGCTAGGCTGCGAAAGACGATGAACGGCAGATTTCTTCGTCAACCGCAGGTCTTCGAGTCTCGCGTATATTATACGCTCCGAGTCTCTTCCCTTTGTTTCCTCGAACTCTTTGTTCCTCCTCTTTCTCGCACACCTTCGACTCAATAGAAAAAATGAACACAAAAAAACCAGTACCTTTCGGTACCGGCTTCTTACTTGCCTAGCGACGTCCTACTCTTGCAGGGCGCGCCCCCAACTACCATCGGCGCTAGGCTGCGAAAGACGATGAACGGCAGATTTCTTCGTCACCTGCGGGCTTCTCGTTTCTCGCGTATGGAATACGCTCCGAGACTCGCCCCCTTGGTTCCTCGAACTCTTTGTTCCTCCTCTTTCTCACACACCTTCAAATCTATAGAAAATTGAATACAATAAAATCAGTACCTCTTTGAAAAGTCCTAGTCCCTCATAAACAAACACAAAAAAGCCGATACCTTTTAACAGGTATCGGCTTTCTAATTGCCTAGCGACGTCCTACTCTTGCAGGGGGAAACCCCCAACTACCATCGGCGCTAAAGAGCTTAACTTCCGTGTTCGGTATGGGAACGGGTGTGACCTCTTTGCCATTATCACTAGACTAATTGAGTGTTTGTTCACTCAAAACTGGATAAACGGGCCATTGAAAGCCATTCAAAATTGTGGTTAAGTCCTCGATCGATTAGTATTCGTCAGCTGCACACGTCG
>NZ_QBUC01000012.1 GCF_003058165.1 Paenisporosarcina sp. OV554
GGTCTACTATTCTCAATAATTGATTCAAATCCAATAAAAATTAAAAAAGGGGTTCGGAATGAGACCATTCCGAACCCCTTTTGTCTACAATCTGACCGATTGCAGTTGTATGCAATCGGCTTTTTTGATTTGATACTTATTTTTTTAATAAAGAAGCCCATTCAGTTTCAAGCCACTTGTCAAAGTCTGAGCCTTTTTCGCCTTCATACGCATCGTAAACATCCAGTCTCATTTTCTTGAACTTCTCTTTAAACTCTTCAAAAGTATGATCTGCTGGCAAACTCTTTTTAATACGCAATAAGATTTTAGAAGTCCCTTTAATAATATCGAATTTCGTTTGCTTTGGAGGCGTAACATCTTCACCAAAAGCCTTAAGTTGTCTGTAAGCTGCTTCTTGGATTTTAAACACAGGGTCTTTTGTCATTCTTGTAGTAAGAACATCAATCACTTTGCTGTGTTTGTGTTGCCCCAATTCTTCAACTGCATCAAAACGTACTCTCCAACTCGATGTACGATTTGCAGCCTTTTTTAGTTCCTCGTAATTTTCTGGTAATTCATTTTGTACATTGTTAGTCATTGTTCAATCTCCTTTTATATAAAAATCCATTTGTGGACAAGAAAACATTCATGCATGGAACAGAATATCCTTTAACAAGTATTGTACCATTTTCTGACCAATCACATACTCTGTTTCATAAAATGAATTATTTATACAAAATCCTTGTTAAAAGCCAAATAAGTCGATTCAAATATACGATTCAAGATTAATTTATTGTGCCAGGTCATCCAATAACCATTCATGAAAATCGCGATGGTTCTCTGCTGATACTGTATGGCCTTCTGTATACGTTTTGAAAGTTACATCTGTACCTAACTGTTTAAAAAATTCAACATTTGCAGAACCCCAAGCTAATGGGAAAATAGGATCTAATTCACCATGTGAAATAAACACGGATAATTTTTCACTTGGCTTAATGCTATATTGTTCTTTTACAAAATGCGGTAGGTACCCACTAAGCGCTACAACGCCTTTTATTTTATGATTAAATGTCAAACCTATCGTCATACCAAGGATTGCCCCTTGGCTAAATCCGAGTAAATATATACTGCTTTCATCCAATGGATATTCTATGATAGCAGTATCAATAAACGCGGTCAGTTTTTCAACTGTATTATCAAAAACTTCTCGATGCGGTTTACCAAAACCTTGTATGGTAAAGTACGCATATCCTGGAGGTTGTGGCAAATGCCCACGTACACTAAAAATGAAAAATGTTTCTTCAAGACCGTCAACTAATTGCAGCATGTTTTGCTCATTACTTCCCATTCCATGCATCACAAACAACGCTGGGTACTTCTTCCTTTCTTCAATATTCTTTGGTTGTCTAAGTTCATAAGTAAATGTTGTTTCCATATTCCCATCATTCCTTTGCCCTGTGATCATTTAGTACCCTAATAGAAAAAGAAGCAGAAGACTTCATGCAGCTCTGCCCCTTTCGTATTAACTTTAGATTAAATTTTGCTTAATGATTTCTTTTAACTCTGACCAATTAGTAATCCTTGGAATCGTTAATTTTTGATTATACGATTGATTCATGACATATACTTTCAGCGAATCATCCGAGAGTGTGTTCAAAACATCCGGCTTGTCATCAAAATAATAATCAAGCTTTAACTCTTGAATTATTTTAACTTTGTCCTGATCTTTCATTCCGCAGAAGAATCTTTCTTCTTTCACCGGGAAACCTTGTTCAAGCATCCATTTTTTCGTACGTTCCCCGTGCTCACTTGGTCTAGCTGTTATATAGTAAATCTCATGTCCTTGCTTATCAAGTTCAACTAATGTTTCTACTGCATCTGGATAAGGAGGACATGAAGTATAATATATCTCTTCTAGCGAGCTGTTCCACATGTTATATCCTTGCTCTGCCGTTAGACCAAATGCTTCATGAATTTCAACTTTCTCTATTTCATGAAAAACATCAATAGGGACAGACTTTTTCAAGTTTTTATTGTAAATGTTAAAGGCATGTTCTCTTAGACTGATGAGTGTATCATCGATATCAAATCCGAATTTCATAGTAGAATCCCTCAATTGCTTAATCAATTTTTGTAACTTGGATAACCGACAAACTTAAAATCTTTCCCGATTTTAATGATATCTGCATCCTGTAATTCAACTGCATCACCCATTTTATCGATACCTGAGCCTTCTAGGAATGTGGGTGCTAGTTGTCCGCCGATTAATTTCGGTGCAATATAAATAACAGCTTTGTCTATTAGTTTATGTTCTAAAAAGGCTGCATTAATTGTGCCTCCACCTTCAATCAATAAGGAGGAAATTCCTTTTTCACCTAGAATTTGCACGACTTCTGTTGGATTTACCTGTCTCGAACCAGTGGTAGGAAATACAGAGATTCCCATACTTTCTAACAACGATTTCTTTTCTTTGTCAAAAATCTCGCTTGTGAAAATCCATGTTTCAGCCAATTTATCAGTTATGACCTTGCGATCTAGTTGGATTTTTAGTGTAGAATCTAAAATAATACGAATTGGGTTACGGCCGTTAGGAAGTCTAGTTGTTAACTCTGGATTGTCAGCAATCACAGTATTCACACCTACCAGTATCGCCATATGTTCATTTCGAAGCTGATGGACATCATGTCTAGCTTCTTCAGATGTAATCCACTTACTATCAGAAGAATGTGTTGCAATCTTACCGTCTAAGGTAATTCCAGCTTTTAATGTAACGAAAGGTGTATTTTTCACAATGAACTTGTTAAACACTTCATTCATTTTTCGAGATGCCGCTTCATGGATACCCACTACAACTTCAATCCCTGCTTCTTCAAGAATTTTAACCCCTCTCCCAGAAACAATAGGGTTTGGATCAAGTGTCGCAATGATTACTTTTTTTATTCCCGCTTCCACAATCGCTACTGCACATGGACCTGTTCTCCCATGATGAGAACAAGGTTCGAGTGTGACATAAATTGTGCCACCCCTTGCTTTGTCCCCTGCCATGCGAATCGCATGAATTTCTGCATGCGGTTCTCCAGCTTTCAAATGAGCGCCAACTCCAACAATTCGGTTGTCGTTTACAATTACAGAGCCCACAAGAGGGTTCGGATCTGTTTGACCTTTCATGGCTTGTGCATTTTTCAAAGCCAAATCCATATAAAATTCGTGGTTAGTCATTTGGACAAGTCCCTTCATCCTCTACCTTAAGATGTCCAGAGCGTTTAATTTTAGTTTGCAAGTATGCCTCGTTAAATTCCGAAACATCTCCCCACAAAGGTGTACGTCCTGAAATCGGAAGTCCCGCGTCAATAAGTGCAGCTAATTTTTTAGGATTGTTCGTCAACAATGTTACTGGTTTCGAACGTAATGCTTTCAATACTTGAATGGCATCATCATAATTGCGTGAATCATCAACAAAACCTAGGCTTTCATTAGCTTCAACTGTATCGTAGCCATTTTCTTGAAGAATATAGGCCATTGCTTTACTAAATAAACCAATTCCTCTGCCTTCATGGTTCGCTAAATAAAATAGAGCACCTGCTCCATGATCCACAATCATTTGCATTGACTGTTTGAGTTGATAGCCACAATCACATCTCTTGCTTCCGAAGATATCTCCGGTGTGACAGATGGAATGCATTCTCATTAAGGCATCTTCTTCATGTTCGAAGTCACCATAAACGAGTACACTTGATTGTTGAAATTCAGCTAAGTTTGAAGAAGATAGTTTGTCGATGATGTGATGAATATCTTCTTTTGCTTCTTTCGTTTGTAACCAACAATACCATTGAAATACGACTGTCTCTCCATATAAATTAACAGGAAGTCGAATGGGTCCGACTAAATAGATGGCCCCGTCACTTGAATTGATTAATTTGATCTTATCTTTTAATACAGAAAGCGCTTCTTTAGAAACCATAGTTGTTTCACTCATATTAATATCCCCTTTTTTATATCACATTAAAAAACTAATAGTGAATAATTTTCTATTTCCTTTAAGTTCCCTTAAGTTACTTTATGTAAGTAATTATATTTTTGTAACCTTATTTTGTCAAGTAAGCAAATTGTCTAAATGTATTTTACTTTTAGCTTTTACTAATATTTAGTTTATCAAACTGATGAAAACCCTTAAAATTGAATGGGTTCTTTAATACATTCGTAGCATAATTACGATTTGTTAGGTCAAGGCCAATTAGTTTCCTGAATTAGATAGGTTTTCAGTGCGTTTCGGACGCTTTTCCTGCTGCACTATGAGCTAGAGAATAAAGAGAGGGTTGTGACTGCGTCACTCGCCCCCCTCTTTTCTCAGATCATCCTGCGGCTGATGTGCGTCCTTCGCTCCCTTGCAACCTAGATGACCCAAGGAATTATGGTTAGGCAAACTACTGAATAGTTGCTTTCTTTAAGTAGATATTCGGCCGAAGATGATATTTCGGCCTTTTCCTACTTTTTTTATTTTGGTAAAGTTTAACAATTAAAAATAAACGAAAGAGTGCATTTGCGCCTAGCATGCCGCAAGAGCGTGAAGAATGAGACCCACAAGTATGCGGTTTTCATACTTGTTGGCTCATGCGGAACGTGCGGTAGCGCAAATGTACGATAAACAACTGTATCGTTTAACAGACCCATTATTTTCAAAACATCTTATTAATATTAACAACTACAAACCGAATGCTTGATTCCAGTTACTGAGGATGACAGGTTTCCAGCTCGCTTCGGACGTGTTAACTGCTGCACCATGAGCTAGTGAACATAGAGTAGGACTTGTGACTGCGTCATTCGCCCCCTCTTTTCTCAGATCATTCTTTGAGTAGAATCGAAAAAAAATCATATAAAAAGAGCTGGCTCCTATAGGAACCAACTCTCTTTGATATGCCATAAACTCATTTTAACGAGGCATCTTCCAACGTTCTAATTTATTTATATTGCGAGTGAAAAATCCAGTAAATACTTTCGGTATTCCAAATTCCATCAATTTCCCTTTTACTTTTTCTTTCATTTCATTCATAGTCATATCAGGTGAGGTGAAAGTCCCATTTTGATAGCAATGACTACAATAGACAACGCTTTTATTCCCGTTCTTTTCTGTACCTCCGCCTTCAACATCCTTAGAAAATGGCATTCCACAACTTTGGCAATTTTTATAGGGCTTCATCAATCATTACCTCCTTATATACGTAACAATTAATCCTAGAGCCAGTCTTCTTCAGTAATGTCGAAATTCTTTTCTGCCCATGCAATTGCTTCTTCAACAGTTTCTACCTTATGGTCATCTTGAACTGTCCATTCACTATCGCACATAAATATATAGTACCCATTTTCTGCTTCATCTTCATATCGGGCAATAGCTAAAGCGGTAATGGCTACTTCAATTGTTACACCTTTTTTTTCTTCAAAAAACATGACACTCAATTTTTGGGTAGTATCATTTTTTGTTTGTTTTATTACTTTCGCACCATCAAGTTCATTTACTAACGTCATTAGTTATTTCCTCTTTTCTTTTATAGTTGATCTTGTACTTATCTTAACATTTTCTTCTAGGAGCATGGCATTATGAATTTGCAATAATACAGATCTTATTCATTCACAAGAAACCGAAATAGTAAAAATCGCTCATTCTCATTATGTTCATATAGTCCTGAGACTTTTACTTCTTTCACTAATTTAAAGGTAGTTCTCGTATTAAGGAACTGGATATATTCGATAGTCGGATAATAAAGAATCAAGTCAACCGAGCGCTCTTGCTGATCGATCGATTGTAAAATATTTTCAACCACCTTCATAAAAATTTGAACTGAAAACGGGTTAAAGAAATAAAACACATTGTCTTGTGATTTAATTTCATATTCTTGTGCTAGGCACTTCTCAAAAGTAATTAAATTTTTCTTCTTCTTAGTTTTTTGCATATATGATTCTAGGTTTTCAATTGATTCCCGGTAGAGCTTGTTACTCATTTCAATTCCTCTAACGGATATGAGAAAACGATGATGGATATAAAAAGGCAAGCGACCTTTGCCGCTTCCGAAATCTACTACGTTCTGCATATTATTTAACTCATATTCGTTAAAAAATTCTTCTATTGCCTTATATGGAGTTGCTTCATAACGATTATAATGCGCTGACTGATTAATAACTTCTAGCATTCCCATTGTTTTTATATGAAGCAATCGATCAAAATCTGTATCGTTCATAAAAATACCTCTGTTCGATTATTGGATAATTCGTGTCCTCACTTATATTTGTTTGTGTTACAGACAATGCATTTCAGCTTCTGCTTGATCCCAAGGAACTGCATAACCTTTTCCTTTTGAACAAAAAATCGAAGTTGAGCTATAATCGGGATCTGCATTCTTATTATAATTAATTCTTTCAATTACTGCTGTTTCGTTATGGCATCTTTCATAGCCTCCAAAGACTAAATTAAGTACGCCTTTTCCTTGTGTAAATGAGGCAATCTCCGACGCATAATTCATGAAAGTTGCCACCGGTACTTTTCCTGTCAATATTGCTTTGTTGTCTTCTGTTTTCGGTGAATCAAAGCTGCCATTAGCAATCTGTATATCTGATAATACTTTTCCCATTTGGTCCAAATCTACTTTTATTTTAAAATGGTAATACGGCTCCAACACATGATTTTGTGCTTTTTCTAATCCTTGTCTCAGAGCTCGATATGTAGCCTCGCGAAAGTCTCCGCCAGACGTATGCTTATTGTCTGCTCGTCCTGTCAGTAAAGTGATTTTAACATCTGTTAAAGGAGAGCCAGTCAACAACCCATTATGTGTTTTCTCAAAAAGATGGTGTCGGACTAAATTTTGATTTCCAATAGACAAGTCATTCGCATGACACACATTCTCAAACGAAATCCCACTATCTCTTGCTGCTGGTTCAATTTTCAGATGCACTTCAGCATAATGCTTCAAGGGTTCAAAATGTCCATAGCCTGTTACAGTTGATTCAATTGACTCTTTATATAAAATTTTTGGTTCATCAAAACTGACCTCTAATTGGAACCGGTCTTTTACCAACTGTTGCAAAATTTCTAATTGAATCGTTCCCATCACATGTATATGAATTTCCTGCACCCGCTCTTCCCACGTGACATTTAAAGATGGATCTTCTATATCTAATAGCTGAAAGTATCGTAAAGCCTCTTTTATATGAACCGATGAGGCAAAGACTACTTTAGACTTTAAAGTTGGCACCATTTCATAAACAGCTTTTTCATGTATGGTCCCTAATCCATCACCCGTAAATGCATTTGACAGTCCAATGACTGCGAATAATTCACCTGCTTTAACTTGCTCGACAGTTTTGTATTTATTTCCGTTGTACACTCTTATTTGTGTGATTTTTTCCGTATTTCTTTGTTCACCATTACCATATGAGACTTCATCTCTTATGCTCACAGATCCACTTAAAGATTTTATAAACGTAATTCGCGTTCCTTTTTCATCATGTCTAATTTTGTAAACACGTCCTGAAAATATGTCTTCATTTGCATAATTTGTTTCAGTTAATAAATGAAAAGTATTCAAGAAATCAAGGATTCCTATGTCTTGTAGTGCAGAACCATTTGAACATGGAAAAATCTTGCCTTCTTTAATTAATTCATTCATTGCCCTCAACCATAAATCATGTTGATAGCCCTTATCCATGTAATGATCTAAAAGAATTTCATTCCTTTCGGCTAAAAATTCAATTAGATTTTCTGTCATTTGTCCTTTTCGAAATGCTTCGGTGACGTCAATTATGTCCGTTGAAAAGTCATCATGAATTTCTTGAAGGACATTTTTAACATTTGCACCTTCTCGATCAATCTTATTGATAAAGAAAAATGTAGGTATATTATGTTTTCTAAGCATCTGCCAAATTGTTGTTGTATGTCCTTCAACACCTTCAACTGCACTAAGAATGACAATGGCATAATCCATTACTTGAACGGATCGTTCCATTTCTGGAGAGAAATCTACGTGACCTGGATTATCAATTAAATAATAAGTAGAATCCTGATATGAAAAAGTCGCTTGGTCAGCGAACACAGTTATGCCTCGTTGCCTTTCAATTTCATGACTGTCGAGATAAGCATCTTTATGATCTACTCTTCCTCTTTTCTTAATACTTTTCGTATGAAAAAGTATTTGTTCTGCAAAAGTTGTTTTTCCCGCATCTACATGCGCAAATACCCCAATTGTTTTATTCATAAAGCCACCCCCACTTACCTTTATACTAACTTAGATTTCATCAAACATAAAAGCGGATACCCTAATTTGGTACCCGCTTTTGTAATTAATATTTATTTTGAACGTTTTTAATATCTGTTTGACTATAGCTCCCAGGATCTGGGTTGCCTGTTCTTTTCGCAAGAATTTCTTTCACTTCATTATAAGTCAGACCCGAGTTTTCATTATTTCTTTTAACCTCTGCAATATTCGTTCCAGATGCAGTAAATCCTTGTGTGTTTTGATTATTCTCCATTAAGGTCGCCTCCATTTCGTTTTTCATTATCTTCTCTCATAACGGAGTTTTTACACATCAGTTAATATTTTTATGGAACGTATTTACCTTGTTTCGGTATAGCTAATTTGTCAAAGTCTCTCGAAAGCACGGATAAATTTTCAGTTAGCCATTCGCCAGAAACAGGATGTCCATGACCGGTAACAGCTAATGCAGGTTTAAGCTTTTCTAATAACTTAACTGATTCCCATGAAGACCAATTTCTTTCCCTTGACCACTTGATACTGAAGTCATAGGAATAAACTTATCAGTTGAAGAACTTCCATCCATATGCTCACGTTCCTTTTCATAAATAATGCCTCAACTCAAGTGAGTAGAGGCATTATTTATGAATCTTTTCGGTCGTCTCTTCTCTTTAATCCCATAAGACCAACAAGGCCTAATAACCCAATCCAGCCCCATTCCATATCATTATCATCGTCGTCAGTTGCTGCAACAGCTGCATTCTCATTGATGGTATCATCATTTCCGTTAGTGTCCGCAGCATATGTTGCAGTTCCGATTACTGTAAATGTGAATGCTAAAGTAAAAATTAGTGCAAATAATTTCTTCAACATGTTAATATTCCTCCTCAGTTAGTCTGACTTATTATGTTCGATGCCATGAATATTATGCATTTTATCTAAAAAATTACGTCATACATAGATTGGTCTAAAAAGGAAAACCCTTGGCTACTTACACTTAGCCAAGGGTTTTTCGTTAGTTTTCAATTTCTTCGACTTTAATATACGTAATTACAATGAATAATAAGATTAATCCCAATACACTTGCTGTAATAAAACTGATACTTAAATAATCGTTCATTACTAGGGACATAAGTGGAGGACCGGCTGCAACCCCAATAAATCTTGCTGAGCTATAAAAAGAAGAAATTGTACCTCTCTCTTCTTTATTAATGTTTTCTGTAATAATGGCGTCCAGCACAGGTAGTAATACGCCAATGGACATACCCACTAGACTAGTGACCACTAATAGAAGGATAAGTTTATCACTAGTAATTCCTACAAATCCCGTGCTGATTGATAGAATGATTAAACAGATAATCATTATTTTTTTCATCGTCGATAAATTCCCTTTAATATTGCGCCCTGAAATATAGGAAGCAATACATAGTAATAAAAGAGGAATAGCGAGAACAAACCCTTTTATTACACCTTTTATATCGTGCACTTTTTCTAGATTTTCGGATAAAAAAAATAACATACTAAATAGGACTAGCATGACAAAAATCCCGTTGAGGAATACGGTAAACAACCATTTGCCTTCCTCTTTGAATATATTTTTTGCATTTTTCAAGAATTCTTTCATCTTTAATGGTTCATCTTTTTCTTTTGGCACTTTAACAAAGAAAAAAATGAGTACAATTGAAATCAAACTAAATATTGAAATGGAGAAGAATGGGAGAAACCAAAGAAAAGCGGCAAAGACTGACCCTAGGATGGGACTTAATACTTTGCCAAACGTATTGGACGTTTCAATAATTCCTAAACAAGAACTTGTTTTTTCATCATTATCCTTATATAAATCGCCAACTAGTGGCAAAATGATTGGCATAGCACCAGCTGCACCTATTCCCTGCAGAATCCTACCAATAATAATCCATGTATATGGTTCATCCAGCAACCAAGAAGCAAAACCAGCAACCAAACCTCCCATTAAAGCGAGAATTAAACTTGGTAAAATCACCATTTTTCTTCCGAAACGATCCGATAAATAACCTGCAACCGGTATTAGAAATACAGCAGCGATCGAATAGCTAGTTATAATCATACTAGATTGAAAGGAAGTGATTCCAACCTTTCTTTCCAATATTGGTAACACCGGAATAAGCATAGAATTTCCGAGTGTCATGACTAGAGGAATTGAGGCCATACTTACAATACACCATTTACTTACTGTGTCTTTACTTTGTTCTGTATTCTCCATACTTTCACCTCGAGTAACGATAAGTAAATGTATGTTTTCCTTATGAATTCTTTTTATACATTAAAATTATGCTGTGAAATTTCGCTATGTATGAATTAAAACAAAGACCTATATGCCTGGATGCCAAAGAATATTCCAAAACCGATCATGGCAATCGAAGATATAATGGAGATACTTCTCAATAATTTAGTGTTTAACAATTTTCGAGCTACACTTGATATAAAGGCCATTATAAAATCAACTAAAGAAATACCCAATAAAATGGCGATGCTATAAATAATTATTTGGTACCACGTTAAGGTTCCAGCTGTTCCAGTAAGGATTGAACCATATATACCTAGCCAAAAGAGGATAGTTATTGGATTTAACATGGCCATAAAGAAACCAGATAATAATGACTGTCTGAATCGGATAGTTTTACCTATTTTGAAGTCCATTTTGATTTTATTTAGAGTAAGTAAATTCTCTACACCCGTATATATAAGAACAAAACAGCCAAACGACCAAAGAATAGTTTTCAGAATAGGTGAATCAATAAATTGAGCAACTCCAAAAAAAACCATGAGCATATACATGATGTCAGTAACTAAAGCACCAATGCCAAAAATCCAAGCATGAAAAAAACCATTTTTAATTCCTGTATTTAATAGAGTTGCTTTAACCGGGCCAATGGGTGCAGCTAGGGATACACCTAAAAAGAAGTATGTAAATAGTGAATTGATGAAATAGCCCTCCAATAATATGATGTCCTTCATCATATTCAGTACTTACGACTTGTACGACTCCATAAGGTGAAAATTCTCTTGCCAAATTGTTAAACATAAAGCAATTTTCATCATTCCAGGGCTTGGAAATGTTCAGTATTCTAGATAGGGTTATTTCTGCCGATTTGCATGTTTGAAGAATCAAAAAGAATCCAGCAACTGACAGCTGGATTCTTCGCTAAACATACTATTCGCAACTTTTTTATTTGATCCTATAAGTAACCATTTATTCGGGATTTATCTTCTTCTATGATTTCATTTCGCAAACCTTCAATACTTTCCTTACGACGTGCGTTTTTCTCTTTGATTAAATCGCGCTCTTTGCCGTCAGCTAAGTTTAATGCCTCTTCTGCTGCTTCCATATTATTTATGGTTTTCTTCAGTCTTTCTTCATTATCTTCTGAATTATTTGGTATTGGCGTAATTCTAGACATTATTATTCCTCCTTTTCTTAATTGTGTACATAAGATAGCATTCCCCATTTCATTAAAACAATTAATAGGTTTTTTATCTAACTGGTCACGTATCATATTCACTCATTTGTAATAAAGACAAATAAAGAATCCAGCATTAAATTAGCTGCTGGATTCTCTATAATTCATTTTTTATTTCTTATTAAGTTTAGAATTTTTTTGTGAGTAGGTAAAGTAGATAACTATACCAATTAGTAACCAAATAACGAAACGAATAAATGTTTCTTGTCCTAATTGGAAGATTAAAAATCCACAGAATAGAATAGCTAATCCTGGTACTAGTGGAACTGCTGGACAACGGAATGCTCTTGGTAAGTCAGGTTGTTTTACTCTTAAAACAATGACTGCAACTGAGATAAGAACAAAGGCAGATAACGTTCCGATATTAACCAATTTTGCTAGTTCGTCTAAAGGTATTAATGCACCAAATAGTGCAGCAACGAATCCGAAAAACCATGTTGCTTTATACGGTGTACGGTATTTTTCATGAATGTTAGAAAAGAATGCTGGCATTAAGCCATCTCTCGACATGGCAAACATTACTCTTGTTTGTCCATATAACATAACCAACATGACTGTTGTCATACCTAGAATTGCTCCTACATCTATAATTCCAGCAACCCAGTTTTGACCTGAGTATTGCAATACAAGAGAAATAGGATGATCAATATTTCCTGCAAACTGTTGAAACGGAACGACTCCTGTCATTATCGAAGTAACAATAACGTAAAGTATCGTACAAATAAGTAGCGATAAAAGGATTCCTCGAGGTAAATCTCTTTTCGGATTTTTTGTTTCCTCGGCAGCTGAAGCGATTGCATCAAATCCAATAAAAGCAAAGAATACAAGAGCAGCTGCAGAGAATACGCCTTCAAAACCAAAAGGCGTAAATGGTTGCCAATTTTCAGGCTTAACATACGTAACTGCGACAGCAATGAATATTAAGACAACAGTTACTTTGACAACAACCATTATATTATTTATTCGTTTAGATTGCTTAATCCCGATGGAAAGTAAAAACGTGATGAGCATAACAATTATAAAGGCTGGTAAATTGAAAAATGTTTTAGTACCTTCAAGAGCTCCAGGAGCCGCTGTAAGAATCGTAGGAATGTTTATTCCGAATCCACTTAGTAGTGATTGGAAATAGCCTGACCAACCTACAGAAACAGCACTAACGGCGAGCAGATATTCGAGAACTAAATCCCACCCAATAATAAACGCTATAAATTCACCTAGTGTTGTATATGTGAATGTATAAACAGAGCCTGATACAGGTACGGTAGACGCAAATTCAGCATACGATAAAGCAGCAAAAAAACAAGCAAGCCCAGCAATAATGAATGAAAGTGTAAGAGCTGGACCAGCTGTTAGCGCTCCGGCCCCAGTTAAAACAAAAATTCCTGTACCGATAATGGCTCCAATGCCAAGCATTGTTAAATCAAATGTACCTAATTCTTTTTTTAGTGTATTCCCCTTTGTTGATGTATCTATTAAATCCTGAATGCTCTTTTTCCTAAATAACTTGTTAGCCATTTTTTCATCTCCTCTATCTAAATATATTCCCCTTCGTCACAATTCGACAAATTTCGCAACATGCCCAAAAAAATTCCAGCAATTAAATCTTAAGCACCATTGCTCTTAATGTTCGCAATCATAACATAATTAAAAACTACTTGTACATAACAAAATTTGGATTTCTCAGTCAATTCAAAATTTTTATACATTAATTACTAAATATGTCGTGAGTTCATGATATTGTTGCTAAATTAAAGAATTCGGCTCAATAATTGAGCCGAATTCTTATACTTGCTTCAATTCTAATCTTCGCGCTACTCGAGACAACGTAAAATTAACGATAAAGTACATCAGTGCCACAATAGTAAAAATTGGTGTTACACCCGATCCGGTTTGAGCGTATAAAATTTGACCGTTGTGCAATAGATCTGGTAACGCAATAACAACAGCCAAAGATGTATCTTTTAATAGAGAGATAAATTGACTAACAATAGGTGGAACCATTCTTCTCAGTGCTTGAGGCATAACGATATAACTTAATGTCTGTATGTAATTTAATCCAGATGAACGTCCTGCTTCAATTTGCCCTTTATCAATGGAATTCAAGCCGCTTCGGATTATTTCCGAAAGCATTGCTGACTCGAAAATAGTCAAAGCCACAATAGCAGCTGTCATTATTTCCATATCAATCCCGATTTCAGGCAATGCAAAATAGGTGAAGAAAATAATTAGTAGTAAAGGAAGGTTACGAATTGTCTCGACAACCACTGCAAGTAATTGGGAAACAACAGGAATCTTAGCGTATCTAAGAGTCCCCACAAGGCCGCCGATAATAGAACTCAGCACAATTGAAATAGCAGCAACTTTAAGTGTGACCATAAATCCTTCAAGTAGAAACTTTATATTGTCCAGTGTCAATACTTCAATAAACGGTGCCAGTAAATTCATCTATGCACCTCCTTAATTACTTCTAGCCAGGCGTTTTTCCAAGTATCCTACGCCAAAACTTAAAGGTATGGTTAAAATCAAATAAAACAAGCCTACAAAAATATACGTATCAAAAGTGACGAATGTACTCGCAGAAATTAAATCACCTTGATACATTAAGTCTCCTCCTGCTACTACAGCTAACAAGGATGAATTCTTAACCAAATTGATAAATTGGTTGCCCAAAGGTGGAATAACAATTTTAACTGCTTGCGGTAGAATAACCATTCTCATTGCCTGTCCATAAGTTAATCCTGAAGAACGGGCAGCTTCCATTTGACCTCTTGGAACAGACATAATTCCAGCACGTATCGCTTCTGCAATAAAAGCCGCAGTGTAAACAGTCAATCCTATTATACCTGCAGCCATTCCACCAAAATTCCCAGCTAAGTACGTAAAAAACACGATAACTAACACTGGAATATTACGGATAAATTCTACATAAGTTGTGCCAATCCAGTTTATCGGTTTAAATGGTGCGATTCGCATGACTGCAATAAGAGTTCCCAAAATAAAACTGCAGATTAACGCAATAAAACTGGCAATAAGAGTTACTTTAAAACCTTCCAAAAATGCATCCATATTATCCGTTAAAATCGAGAAATCCAGCAAACGATCTCCTCCTAATTAATCAGGATGAGCAAATCCGTAAATGCACTTACGGACAACTGCCCATCCTGACGAGAAAACTTTATAAAATATTATTCTTTTATCCATTTATCTTTAATTTCATCGTACTTCCCTGAATCTTTCAGGCTTTTCAATGCTTTGTTTAATTCATCAACAAGTTCTTTATTACCTTTTTTAACGGCAATACCATAAGGCTCTTCAGTGAACGTTCCGCCGACAAGCTCAAATGATGGATCTTCTTCGGCCATACCATAAAGGATTGAATCATCTGTAGTAAGAGCATCACCTTTATTTGACTTCAATGCCGTAAATGCTTCAGCATAGTTTTCGAATTCAAGAACTTTAGCTTCTGGAGCTTTTTCACGAATATTTACAGCTGATGTTGAACCTTTTACAGCAAGGACAGTTGTATCTTTTGATAAGTCTTCAATACCTTGAACTTTACTTCCCTTTTCCACAAGCAGTGATTGACCAGCATCAAAATATACATCAGTGAAATCTACTTCTTTTTTACGCTCTTCATTAATTGTCATCGTAGCAACTACTGCATCAATTTTACCGTTATTCAATAGTCCTACTCGAGTTTTTGATGTAACCTCTTTGTACTCAGGCTTTACATCTGGACCAAACATTTCCTCTGCTAGTGCTTTAGAAAGATCAATATCAAATCCCTCTACATCACCAGTTGAAGGATTTTTCAATCCAAACAAACGAGTATCATATTTCACACCAAAAACAATCTTTTTATCTTCTTTGATTTGAGCTAGCACATCTTTATCTTCTTGTGCATCATCGCCCCCACCACAACCAACAAGAAAAGCAGCAGCTACTGTAGATACGAAAGCCATTTTTAATAATTTTTTTGTTTTAAACATTCCTTTTTCCCCCTATTAGTGATTTAATATACGGCTTAAAAATAGTCGAGCCCGTTCTTCACGGGGATTCTCGAAAAATTCAGCCGGAACTGCTTCTTCCAATATTCTACCTTCATCCATAAAGACGATTCGGTCTGCAACTTCTTTAGCAAAACCCATTTCATGTGTAACGACAACCATCGTCATTCCTTCTTTTGCAAGGGCTTTCATTACGTCTAAAACCTCGCCAATCATTTCTGGATCTAAAGCAGAAGTTGGTTCATCGAAAAGCATAATTTCTGGCTTCATTACCAGACCGCGAGCAATTGCCACACGTTGTTGTTGCCCCCCAGATAGCTGGGAAGGATAAGATTCGGCCTTATCTGAAATCCCTACTTTTTCGAGATAATACATAGCCGTCTCTTTTGCTTCTTTCACGCTTTGTCCCAATACTTTCATTGGGGCTAGAGTGATATTTTCAAGCACCTTTTTGTGTGGATATAAATAAAAATGCTGAAAAATCATACCAATATTACGTCTAAGCTTATTAATATCGGTTTTTTTATCTCCTACTGAAACTCCATTTACAGTGAGAGTTCCCTCAGAGATGGTTTCTAAATGATTCATGCAACGTAATAAAGTACTTTTTCCTGAACCAGAAGGACCTACTACAACCACTACTTCGCCCTTATTAATTTTCAAATTAATATCTTTTAAAACTTGAAAATCACCATAAAACTTATTTACTTGCTTAAACTCAATCATTTTTTACCTCCTATTTCAAACAATTACTCTATGTATTTTGCTTATTAAAAATTTTCGGAATCTATTTAATTATATTCATACTTTTCGACATAGTCAAACAAGGCTATATAATCAGTCTTCTTAATAGTGCGAAATTTTGAAGCATTTACAGATAAAACAATTACAACTTTTGAAGATTTCGAAGGACACTTAGCAACATGTCGTTCTTAAGGTTATACAGAAGGTAATAATAAAATAGAAGTAGGGCTACGTTCAATTGCTGCACCAATTTTCAATAGAAAAGGTGAGACAATTGCAGCCATGAATGCAAAATTAATATTGCTGAAAACACTATAATCGTACTTTTCTTCACAAATTTATCTCCCTATTGTTTATTTAGGTAGCTACCCTTACACTAAACATAACTCATTTTTTCAAAATAATGTATATATTATTCAAAAAATGGAAGGAGTGATTTTTTATGTTTAGACGTACCCCTGAAAAACAGAGTAATTATGTTTGGAGCATTCTCCTGGTTGCCATTCTTTTAATTGTAATAACGCAATGGTTTCCTATAGCATATTTTGCAGCTTTCGCTTTATTTTTAGTAGGATTTCTAGGCTATAAACCTACCAAAAAAGATGTTTTTCTGGATATTTTAGGATTGATATTATTAGTGGGTTTGCTTTTTTTAATACATTTCTTATTTTTTATATAAGAAAGAGAATCCAGCAAATTACTGCTGGATTCTCTTGTTAATATCTACACTTGTTACTTTTGGAATTTCACATTTAAAAATTATCTTTACTTATAAATTCCCGTTCTTTCGATCTGTAGCTTCATCAACTACTTCTTCTCGCAATCCTTTAATGCTTTCTTTACGGCGAGCATTTTTTTCCCTGATTGCTTCAATTTCTTTTCCATCACTAAAAGCCATTGTTTCTTCAGCAGCTTCCATATTAGCAATTGTGTTTTTTATTGTATCTTGGATCTTTTCAACATTATCAGAACGGTCATCAGGCTTCGGGGTATTTCTTGTCATTAATTTCCCTCCTTCATTTTATAAAATCATACAAGAAATAGTTTCCCCAATTTCATCAAATGTATTTATGAATACTTTTGAATAACAAATAATCCAGCACTGACTTAGCTGCTGGATGACACATTTTATCTCCAAATTATGTTTGTAGAACTTGAAATCAATCAGATCAAATAAAACTCTTTCCTTTCTTATAAAACCCTTCCATGTCGCCTTTTGGCACTAGAGCACCACCCGTTGCCCAGACGATGTGTGTTGCTTGTGAAGTATCCAAAGTATGTTGTTGTACATAATTTGACGCTAAGATTCTCCCTGGACCATCTAGACCTGCTGCAGCAGAAGGTTCCAAAAAGATTCCATCACTATCTGCAAGGATCGCTAAGTATTTAAATAACTCGTCATCTTCGATTGTATAAATACCGCTTACCAATTTTTCACTAATGGATGAGGCAAAACATGAAGGTCTTCCTACAGCTAGGCCGTCCCCTTCAGTTAGATTGTCTATTCCAAAATCCTGAACACACACTTTTTCCTTTTCACCAGTTAACAACCCTATTAACACAGCTGGTGAATGAGTAGGCTCTACAAAGAAACAATGAACATGGTCACCAAAGACTTGTTTCAACCCGAATGCAATCCCACCTGGAGAACCTCCGACGCCACAAGGCAAGTAAACAAATAAAGGATGCTCTGCGTCAACAAGTACCTTTTCTTCTTCAAGTTGTTTTTGAAGTCGAATAGCTGCCACACTATAACCTAAAAATAAGTGTTTTGAATTTTCATCATCCACAAAATATCCATTTACACTCCCAATGGTTTGCTGTCTGCCAGTGAAGATAGCTTCCCCAAAATCACCTTTAAACTCATGAACTGTTGCTCCTTTTGACCTCAATAAGTCCTTCTTCCACTGCTTTGCATCAGCTGACATGTAAACGGATACGTGAAAACCAAGCTTTGAACCAATAATGCCGATACTTAAACCTAAATTACCTGTTGAGCCAACACCTATTGTAAATTGCTTGAAAAACTCTTTAAATTTATTACTTGAAAATACGATATAATCATCATCTTGGTTAACTAATCCCGCTTCAATGGCTAATTTTTCAGCATAATAAAGGACCTCATAGACACCGCCTCGTGCTTTTATCGAGCCCGCAATTGGCAGTTCGTTATCACATTTTAAATAAAGATTACCTTGTATGTTGGTATGGTGTATAAGGTTAAGCTTATCTTTACTATTTGTTATTTTTCTTAGAGGCGATTCAATGATTCCCTTCGCCTTTTCCGTTTCGGGAAATTCATTGGCCAAGAATGGAGCAAAACGCTGCCATAAGCGAGCTGCATCTTCCATATCTTCTTTGTTTACTGCCATAGGCGATAATTGATTCATCTTTTTCAGAGAAGGATTCAACCACACAACTGGTTCCAAATTAATAATATGTTTTAAAAGTGGATATGTTTGTATCCATTTATCTATTTCCTTTTGTTCAAAGACCATGTTCTACATCCTTTCTCGGCGTCAACAAAGAATTACTAGTTAATTTAGTAATTTTAACAATTGATCTTTATGAGTATTCGACATCTCAAGTAAACTAAAGTTCCCTTGTTTAATTAATTCCATTACATCATTTGTTTCTGCCCATGCCATATTGTATAAATAGTCATCAATTATTCCTTTGGACAGAGCTTCTTCTAGTTCATCAATATCTTTTTGAATGACTCTACCCGATGGTAGAACGATAATATCCAAATATAAATCATCCAACCATGGGACATTATTTTTGATGCCATTTCTATAGCAAATATCAATGTACCACTGAACAATTTCACCTTTATCATTAAACATGGTTGTAACAGAATGATGTTTATTCGTGGGAAAGTGTTGAAGCCAAATATACCCATCATCCACGATACAAAATTTTTCTTCTCCATATTTAGTAGATAAAGGTGCCGCAACTTTATTAACTTTTATTAAAGTTACATATCCTTTGAATTCTTTAGTATCAAAAAATGATTGCGTATAATCTCTATCAATAACTCGTTTCCATTCTGAGCGATCACCGTATTTCCTTTTCAATACATACACCCTCCAAATAAAACTACCTATCCTAATTATACCAATTAATATGTTCAGTTATAACAATGTTTAGGACTCTCGACAAATAATCGAGAAATGAACAAGATTTTCTTCTTTTGAATATTGTATTCTTCTCTCTGCCATTATTGACCAAATTGTGTTACGTTAATCGTGAACATATATCTCAACAATTCTAATCAAATTGGAGGAAAAATAATGCAACGTGTAGAACTTTATGAAGATTTATCTTTTTCAAGAATCATTCATGGTTTATGGAGGTTATCAGAGTGGGATATGTCAAATGAAGAAGTGCTTTTACTCATTGAAGATTGCTTAAAAGCCGGTATTACAACATTTGATCATGCAGATATTTATGGTAATTATACATGTGAGAAAAAATTTGGAGATGCCCTTGCATTGAAACCAGAGCTTCGAAAAGAAATGGAAATTATAACGAAATGCGGCATTAAACTTGTTTCTAATAATCGACCACAACACAGTGTTAAATCATATGATACGAGTAAAGAGCATATTATTGCGTCAGTAAATCAGTCACTTCAAAACTTACAAACTGATTATATAGATGTTCTCCTTATCCATCGACCAGATCCTTTTATGGACCCTGCAAAAGTAGCAGAAGCATTCACTCAGCTGAAAATCGAAGGTAAAGTTCGTCAGTTTGGTGTCTCGAATTTTAAACGTTCACAATATAAAATGCTTCAGTCTTATTTAGATTTCCCATTAATCACAAATCAAATTGAGCTTTCTGCTTATCAACTAGAGAACTTCGAGGATGGCACGCTAGATCTATGCCAAGAAGAAAGAATTACTCCGATGGCTTGGTCACCTCTAGCAGGAGGAAGTATTTTCTCTTCTAATGATTCAAGAGCGAAGAATTTGCGTGATACGTTGGAGCGAATTGCTGGTGAAATCGGCGCACACGGAATTGACGAAGTTCTATATGCATGGTTATTAAGTCATCCTGCAAATATTATGCCGATTGTTGGTTCCGGTAAAATGGATCGGATTGAGTCCGCAATACGATCATTAGATTTAACATTATCAAGAGATCAGTGGTTTGAGATCTTGCAAGTTTCGATGGATCACGAAATAGCTTAATTCCAAACTTTTAATAATCAAAAACACAGTGAAGGGAAATAATCATTTGAAGCCTATTATAGGTATTTCTTCAAGTTTAAATGAGCATGTGCTGTCAGTCCCAATAGATTATATAAATGCTATTACCAAGTTTGGTGGTGTACCTATAATCCTCCCAAACCTTCAGGTGGATGCTATCGAATCGATTGTCGAATTACTTGATGGCTTGCTTTTAACCGGCGGTGGAGACATCGACCCCACTTTATTTAATGAAGAGCCTCATCAAAATCTTGGAACTATTACACCTGAAAGAGATGAGTTTGAAATAGCCATCATCCAAAAAATGATGAAGCTTAATAAACCTATTTTCGGGATTTGCAGAGGTTTGCAAATTTTGAATATTGCAATTGGTGGGGATATGTATCAAGATATTTACATGCAATCGCAAAATAAACTATTACAACATACTCAACTTGCTCCAAGGAGCCATACATCACACTTTGTTCATGTTATTGAAGGCTCGAGGCTAAGTGATATCGTCCAAGTAGAAAAGTTTAAAGTGAATAGTTTTCATCATCAAGCTGTACGTAAAATTCCTGCTGACTTTAAAGCGAGTGCAATTGCCAGTGATGGGATAATTGAAGCTTTTGAAAGTATGAACCACAAGTTTGTCATGGGCTTACAATGGCATCCGGAGTGTTTGTTATCGAAAAACGACCACGCATCAACAGCCATTTTTGAAGCATTTATATTGTCATGTGAAAAATAAAATATTTAAAAATAATAAATTTCGAAAGGTCATTCTTGAATAATGGCCTTTTTTTGTTTCTTTAGACTAATATCAATATCCTCTTTACATCATTTTCTATTCATGAAAACATGCGGAATGGGAAAACTATAAAATGTATTGAAAAAAGGAGGTATTTTGGTTTGAGTCGATGTCTGCAATTAACTTGTATTATGAGCGCATTTTTCTTTCTTGGTTCCTCCGTTGTTTCAGCAACAGATCAACAAACGAGAGAACAAATTTTAGATGAACGAATGGAAACTTATACAAAATATTCCAACTTAACATTACCTTGGTATTATTTAGCAGCTGTGGATCAGTTTGAACGTAACATCCAACAAGTGCGTAATGATCTCACAAAGCGAGAAGGAACAGTTGCCATACAATTTTCTAATGATTACTGGGTTGGTGTCAACAATCCGATTAAAAATGATACTCTCTCTGCATCCATCGCCTTTTTTGATGGGAACGGGATGGATGGAAATAATGACGGATTTGCAGATCAAAAAAATGATGACGACGTGATGCTAACCATGGCTCATTTCTTAAGCAATCACTCACATAGTGAAAAAGAATTTAAACGGGCATTAAAGGCATACTATAAGAATGAACAATCAGTTACCCAAATTATGACGATTGCGAAGATTTACGAACATTTTGAGACATTAAAATTAGATCAAAACGCCTTTCCTCTTCCAGTTAATCAAGATTATAGCTATCGAAGCACCTGGGGAGACAGAAGAGGATGGGGTGGTCGCAGAATTCATGAAGGAACTGATTTGTTTGCCTCTTATGGTGTCCCTGTGCGAGCAACCACATACGGATTAATTGAAACTAAGGGTTGGAATGAATATGGAGGTTGGCGAGTAGGTATTCGTGATGTACAAAATACGTATCATTACTTTGCTCATTTATCCAGCTTTAGCAAAGACATTAAAAAAGGCGATATCATAAAACCTGGGACAATAATTGGTTATGTCGGTAGTACAGGATATGGGAAGAAATGGACTAGTGGTCGTTTTCCTCCCCATCTTCATTATGGGATGTATAAATATAATGGACGAACAGAATGGGCTTATGATCCTTATCCTTCACTCAAAAGATGGGAACAACAAGAACGAAAAGCTTCACGTTAAATATAAGAAAATAAGGTCCAGTCGCTTGTTAGCTGCTGGATCTTTTCTCTGTATGAACTCAATATATATTTCATGATTTTTTATTAAGAAAAGTATAACTATATAGAATATATCCTGGATTCTACTTTCCAGTATATAATAAAGTTAATATACATATATTTTAATGTACTATTGTAGTGCGATTGAGCATATGGTGTACCATTCGATTATTAAAATATTAAATTTAAAAATAGACTACGAAAGTACCATACGAATTAAAATGTAGTGCGGTTAAGGAGACGAATTATGTTGAGTCCCATATTTGAAGGAACCATTAAAAAAAACAATCAAGTTGAACAATCATTTATTGTTCAGGCTTTAACACTGGATCATTTGTCAGATATATTATTTGTACAAGAACAAATAATCCATTCATTAACTAACAAAGAAATATTACAACCCCTCTCAATGGAGGAGTTCCAATTTATATTAAATGGCAACGGTTTAATGATTGGTGCATTTGTCGACGAAACACTGATTGCCTTTCGGGCTTTGCTAGTTCCACAAATAGATGAGGAACATCTAGGACTTGATATTGGTTTGAAAGTAGAAGAATTACAAAAGGTTATATATCAAGAAATATCAAACGTGTTGCCTGAATACCGTGGTAATCAATTACAAAAAACGCTAGCGATTCTTATTATGCAAGAGTTATCTCAACAACATCATGATTATCGTTACGTTTGTTGTACAGTGGCAACTTCAAATATACCGAGCTTGAAGGACAAGTTCGTACAAGGTATGGAAATCTTGGCACTAAAAGAAAAGTATAACGGTCTTATGCGTTTTATTTTTGTGAAAGATTTGCAAGAAGTCAATTCTCCGATATGGAACCAAGTTATGTTTATTCGTGTAGATGATTTTGAAGCGCAACAAGCAAAACTCGCTGAAGGCTGGCGTGGATTTCAACTGGAAGAACGTGACGGAGTTCAATGGATTAATTATGGACGTAGATAATGAAAATGAAGACTTTTTTATAAAAAGGTAGAAGAAAAACACCTTCAATATCAACACCTTATCTCAAGTGTTGAATATATTGAAGGTGTTTTTTTGTCCTAAGTTATGTTAAAGAATCTGTTGATATTGAAGAACAAACTAAGAAATATCACTACAACTACAAACCGAGACCTTGAAGCTAGCGCAAATGTACGATATACGACAGGTTAGTTTAACTTAGCCTTGTTTTAAAGAATCAAGTTTGGCTCACTGAATATCACAATAACTTAGCCGCTTCTACTGTTTCAAGTATATATTGCTTTGGTGTACGGTTATCTTGTAGCCAACATGCCACTGTATGTTGATTTTCTATCACTGTATCTTGCGGCGTGAAATGATGACACACTTTCATCGTGTGTGGGCATCTTGCCGCAAACGCACATCCTTCTCCAAGTGTTGATAATTCAGGAGGTGAACCTGGGATAGGCAATAAGGGAATGGAACGATCTTCATTTAACTTAGGCATCGACCGTAAGAGTCCTAATGTGTATGGATGTTGTGGATTATAGAAAATTTCATCAAGTGTTCCTTGCTCCACAATTTTCCCAGCGTACATAACTGCAACTCGATCTGCCATATTCGCTACAACACCTAAATCATGAGTGATTAAAATAATGGATGTATCCATTTTCATTTGTAAGTTCTTCATTAAATCTAAAATTTGTGCTTGAATGGTCACATCGAGAGCAGTTGTTGGTTCATCTGCGATTAATACCTTTGGATTACAAGCAAGTGCCATCGCAATGACAACACGTTGTCGCATTCCACCTGAAAACTGGTGTGGGTAATTCTCTAACCTAGCTTCAGCACTTGGGATACCAACCAGCTTCAACATTTCTAGAGAACGCGCCCGTGCTTGCTCTTTTGATAAGTTTTGATGTTTTTGCAAACCTTCCATGATTTGCTTTCCAATTTTCATTGTTGGGTTCAACGATGTCATCGGATCTTGGAAAACCATCGAAATTTCAGAGCCCCGTATTTCGGTCATTTCTTTAAGTGAAATGTTTATTAAACTTCTATCTTCATACAGAATGTCGCCTTTTGTGATTTCAGTATTATTTTTTGGCAATAACCGCATAATCGATTTTGCAGTAACGGATTTTCCAGACCCTGATTCACCTACAATCGCAAGTGTTTCACCTTTGTTCAACTCAAAGTTAACACCACGCACTGCTGTAATTTTTCCGGTTTGGGTCTTGAATGACACATGTAAGTTATCAACCGTCAGTATATTTCTCTTCATCTTGGACCCTCCCCTATTTTCTCATTTTTGGATCCAGAGCATCTCGTAGACCATCACCAAGTAAGTTAAAGCAAATCATAATGGTACTAATAATTATCGCAGGATAAATCAACTTGTAGGAAAAATAACGCATTGACTTATACCCATCTTCAATTAACACTCCAAGTGAAGCTAGAGGTGCCTGTAAACCAAGTCCAATAAAGCTTAAAAAGGCTTCAAAGAATATGGCGGTTGGAATTGTAAACATTACTGTTACAATGATTGGCCCCATTACATTGGGTAAAATATGCTTCCATATAAGACGTGGGTTTGATGCCCCGAGTGTTCTTGAAGCTAGCACAAACTCTTGACCTTTCAATTGCAGCACTTGTCCTCGAACAACTCGAGCCATTCCAACCCACCCCGTAATAATCATCGCTAAAATTATCGATTTGATACCAGGCTCTAATATAAGAATAAAGAGGATAATGACAATTAAGTTCGGTATCCCCACAAGGACTTCAATTATACGTTGCATAATATTATCGACTCGGCCCCCATAAAATGAGGAAATTCCCCCGTAAATGACGCCAATAATTAAATCAAGCGCTGCAGCTACTACCGCGATGAAAAGAGAAATTTGTGTACCTTTCCATACACGTGTCCATAAATCACGACCAAATTCATCTGTTCCAAACCAATAGTTAGTTTTCACATTCTTCTCTGCATATTGGTCGATTCCTTTAGCATCTTTACCGTCAAAACCTAACCATTCTAACCCCTGCACTTTAGGTGGCATATTGGAGTGTTCAATATTTTGACCGCGATATGTAAACTCATTCATGCTTGGACCTATAATAGCCAAAATAATTAATAATACTAATAAAACTAATGAAATCATTGATCCTCTATTTTTAGCAAGCCGTTGAAATGCTTCTTTCCAGAAAGATACGGAAGGAGTTCCAATTTCCTCACTCTTTCTCGGATCAAGTGGTGCCTTTACAAACATATCTGCTGTAATTTCCTCTGGTATATAGGCATTCTGATTTTGGATATCTTTGCGTCCAATTTCTTTTTCTTGTGAGTTTTTCATGCTGATTCCCCCTCTTTATACGTAATTCGGGGATCCAAAAATCCGTAAATAATATCGACTAAAAAGACTACAAATATAAATAATGCACTGTAGAAAATCGTTATTCCCATAATAACGCTATAATCGAGAACTAATATCGAAAGTGTAAACTGTTCACCAAGCCCGGGAACAGAGAAGATTTTTTCAATAACTAAAGTCCCAGTCATAATGGATACTGCAAGTGGTCCTAACATGGTCACAACAGGAATTAGTGCATTTCGAATTACGTGTTTGATGATAACTTGATTTTCGGTCATTCCTTTAGCTCTCGCTGTAATTACATAATCTTGTCCTAGTACCTCTAGCATTTCACTGCGAATAAACCTGGCCACAGTTGCTGTCACTGTTACAGATAATGCAAACGACGGTAAAATCGTGCTAGAGTATCCTTCCCATAGAGCTACGGGTAACCATTCTAGCTTTACACCTACATAATATTGAAGCAATGCTGCAAAAACGAAAGAAGGAATGGACATACCGATAACGGCGATCGCAACAGAACCATAGTCAAAAATTGAATTGTGTTTTAAGGCTGATATAATCCCAAGAACTAATCCAATGATTGCTCCAAAAACAAGAGCTTGTAGCCCGATAAAAGCAGAAGGACCAATACGATCACTAATCATGCTCGAAACAGTTCTTCCTTCATGTTGGAAGGAATATCCTAAATCCCCTTGTACTAGATTTCCAAGGTAACGTATGTATTGAATCCCAACTGGTTGATCGAGTCCGTATTTTGCATTGAGAATCGTCATTTGTTGGTCTGTTAATTTTTCTGGATTTGTAAATGGAGTTCCGGGTAGAAGTTGCATAAGGAAAAAAGTGATCGTAACGATGACAAAAAGAGTAACTAACATATATCCAATTCGCTTTACTAGGTATCGCTTCATTCGAACTCCCCTATTCTATAAGATGAGTAAAATTCAAAACGAGGGTGTGCCGGAACTCGGCTACACCCTCGTACTTTTAGCTGTATAACCCACTACTTTATTCTTTAATAGAAGCCCATTTATACGTAAACTCAGCACCAGTTGGGTGGACTAGAACTCCATTAATTTTCTCTCTTATTAGGATAGATTCACCTTCTTGATAAAGTGGTGCAATAGCTGCATCCTCTTCTAATAAGATTTTTTCAAGATCTAACAACATTTGGTAACGTTTTGTAAGATCCGATTCTGTTCTTGCTTTTGCTACTAATTCATCTAATTTAGGATTGTAATAATCCATACGGTTAGCAGATCCGCCTTTTAACCACATATCTAGGTAAGTCATCGGGTCACTATAATCTGGTCCCCATGAAGATAGTGATAAATCATACTCAATTGCTTTTTCAATTTCAAGACGTTGTGCAAATGGAACCGCTTTGATTTCCAATTTGAATCCTGGAAGATTGTCTTCAAGTTGTGCTTGAATGTATTCAGCCACTTTCTTTTGATCATCTGAATCGGCAATGTTAATAGAAACCGTTACATCTTTTTGACCCGTTTCTTTTAACCCTTTTGCCCAAGCTTCTTGTGCTTCTTTAACTGTACCTGTATTGAAGTCTCCGTTAAGTTCACGGTAATCTTTATTATCCGGAGAGTTATAGAAACCTGCAGGAACAACTCCATTTAATGGTGAAGAACCGTCTTTTAAAATAACATCCGTAAGGCCTTTTTTATCGATTGCCATATTAATTGCTTTACGAACATCTTTGTTCCCTAATACTGGATGTTTATGATTGAAACGTAGGAACACCAGACCTGATTCTTTCAAAGTTTGGAAGTTCTCATCATCTTTGTATTGATCGACTAAAGCAGAACTTAATTCAACGCGATCGACTTTCTCTGTCTCATATAAGTTCGTTCCAGTTGATGGATCTTTTACAACATAGACGTTGATGTTGTCCAACTTAACTGCTTTTGCATCCCAGTAATCTTCGTTCTTTTCATATTTCCACCCTTGCTCATGTGTCCATTCAACAAGTTTGAATGGTCCGTTGAATAAAATGCCGTCAGCTTCAAGTGCATATTGATCGCCTTTTTCTTCAACGAATTTTTGATTTTGTGGCAAGAAAGTAGGGAAAGTTAACAATGTTTGGAACAATGGATTTGCTGCTTCTAGTGTTACTTCCAGTGTCTTTTCATCAATTGCTTTGATTCCAAGTTCATCTGCATCTTTTTCTGCATTTAAAATGGCTTCAGCATTTTTAATACCTGCAGTTACGAACATGAACGCGTATGGACTGTTGTCTTTCATTACACGTTTCCATGCAAATTCAAAATCTTTTGCTGTTACTGGCTCACCGTTACTCCATTTAGAATCACGAAGTGTAAATGTATGTACGACTTTATCTTCGCTTTCTTTATGTTCAGTAGCTAAAGCTTTTATAGGTAAATTATTCTCATCTTGGCGATACAAACCTTCATTTACGTTATTTAACACTGTAAATGCAATACCATCATGGGCTTTAGTAGAATCCAGTGTAGGTACATCAGCTGGCTCAGTGACATTTAATGTTTGATTTACTTTATTATCCTTATCATCATCTACTTTTTCTGTGGAATTACTAAAGTTACATCCTGATAATAGTAATGCTGTTGCCATACCCAGCGTTAAAGCTGAATTTCTAATCTTTTTCCTCATTTTCATGCCCCCATTTTTCTCTAATTTTTAACAATCATAATTGTTATTTTCATATAAAGCAATTAAATTTTCAAATTTTCTGAAAATATTTTCCCTATGGTAATGTTTAAGAAGATGAAGAAAGGAAAGTATACTCATGAAATTTAAAAATATTCTAACAATCACTTCTTTGGGGGTTTCTTTGTCCCTACCTTTTTTGCAACATCAATCTTGGAGTCTATTTAAATGGCTGGATTCGCTTTTTTTAGTGGGTCTTTTACTTTTGGTCATATACGCTATTATGATTTTGATAGAAGCTGAATTCTTCATCGCCTTTATCAAGAGTTTTAAACATTTTTATGGTCGTATCAATAAAAAGGAACAACTAATACGAGAAAGTGAAATACGGTCTAATGTCACTGTTAGTTACCGAAAAATTTTTCCATCTAGGAAAAGCTTCTTCCAGATTGGTCTCCTTTTGTGCACAGTAAGCTTACTAGCTTCAACTGCCATTTATTACTTTGGAAGATGACGCATAAAGTTTTCATATGCGAAACCTTTTACGATCTCTTCCGAGTAGTTATGCTTTAAAAGTTCATTTAGTAGATTCTGCTGCATCGACGCATCTTCTAAATTCATTATTTTCTTTGTGATTCCATCAAAATCTGAACCGAGGCCAATATTTTTTTCACCGCCTAGCGAGCAGAAATGTTCAATATGTTCAATTAAATCATCTATTGTAACTTCCTCCTTGTCCTTCACAAACTGAGGACAGTACACCATGTGCACCATAGCATCCTTTTCAAACATAGCTTTTGCTTGCTCGTCTGATAAGTTTCTGACGTGGTCCATGATAGCCTTCGAATTTGAATGACTAGCAATTGGATATTTCGCTACGTTTATCACATCCCAAAATGCTTTCTCACTTAAATGAGAAACGTCTGTTAATATCTTGTGTTCATTGTTATACACAACGATTTCTTCACCAAAAGAGGTTAATCCTGCTCCACGTTTTTCCTGTGCTCCATCTGCCGCTAAATTAGCATTATTCCATGTAAGCCCAACAGATCGTACGCCTAATTGATATAAGATGGAGAGCTTTTGTAAATCATTGCCGATTGCATCCACTCCTTCGAGTGTTAGTAAAGCGCCAATCTCATCATCTTGTAAGTTTTCAAAATCTGACCAATCTTTTATTAATTTCATCTCTGGATTATTTCCGAGGACATCTGTGTAGAAATAATGTATTTGATCAAGGGCTACTTGAAATTTTTGTTCTGCTTTCACTTCTGGGAAAACAAAAAGTGCAAAAGCTTGAACTTTAACCTTTCCTTTTTTCAATCGTTCCTTATTCGTTTCCAGTTCTTTTGCATCTTTAAATTTGATCTCCCCTTGAGTTTGATAGAGTCTCAATAACGCATCACAGTGCAAATCAATAATATTCAAATTTATCCATTCCTTTCTTTACTTATGTATTTTTTCAGTTCTTTGAATAACCTTTCTATCACCAATTAATTTTTTCCTTCTATATAAAGTGTCTTGACACTTTAATTCGATTATTTGAAAAAAAGTGGCTGGCTTTAAACCTTTGCAATTACTCGTTATTTTAATGCAAGAGCTTCTTTTATTTACATACATATATTTCGATGCTTTTTGGTTTTCCCCTTTTTATTAATTGATTTATTCAAACTCCTACTATAATTTTTTCTATTATACCTCTAAAAATCAACACTTAAAACTGCTATATTAGATATCTTTCCTTAGTTTCTTGTATTTCCCAATTACTTTTTTAAAATAATTAAAATTCGAATTATTCTGTAAAATTACTTTACTTTGTTGAAGTAATATCTTTTAATAGAGTTTAGTTACAAAATTCTAATAATATTTGGGGGTCAAAGAATGAGAAAGATTGCTAAAAAATCGTATCTATTAATCTCAGTTTTAATGCTAATTTTGTTAGCAGCATGTAGTGGCAATGGTACTGTCCCTGCAAGTGGAGACAGTTCAAAAAATGCTGGTGGACCAGTATCAGCAAAAATCGGGGTTATTTCGTACTTATCTGGACCTGGTGCAGCATATGGTGAAGCAATCACAAATGGTTTCAACTTAGCTCTAGATGAAATTAATAAAAAAGGCGATGTGAAAATTGAACTTGTAATTGAAGACTCAGCTGGCAAGCAAGAACAAGCTCTAACAGTTGCTCAAAAATTAATGAGTGATGATGATATTGTCGGTTTATTAGGACCTACTTTAAGTACTGAAATGAATGTTGTTGGACCTGAGGCTGACTTAAACGGTATTCCGATTATGGGTACTTCTACTACAGCAGCCGGAATTCCTCAAATTGGAGATTATGTATTCAGAAATTCTTTACCTGAATCTTTAGCGATTCCAGCAGCTTTGGAAAAAGCGGTAGCTGCAAATGATGCGAAGACGGTTGCTATCCTTTACGGAAATGACGATTTATTCACAAAATCAGGCTATGACACGATGAAAAAAGAAGCAGAAAACATGGGGCTTGATATTTTAACGATTGAAACTTTCCAAAAAGGCCAATCGGATTATAATGCACAACTAACAAAAATTAAGGATCTTAAACCAGACTTGATTTTAGCTTCAGCTCTATATAATGAAGGCGCGGTAATCATGGATCAAGCACGAAAAATGGGAATTGATGTACCATTTGTAGGCGGAAATGGCTTTAACTCTCCTCAAGTTATTGAAATTGCTGGAGACGCTTCAGAAGGACTAATTGTTGCAACACCTTGGTTTGGAGAAAAAGACGAACCTAAAGTACAAGAATTTGTTAAAAAATATGAAGAGAAATACGGCGCTAAACCAGATCAATTTGCAGCACAAGCTTATGATGCACTTTATATCATGGAGGAAGGCTTAAAAAATGCTGGTGAAGCTGATCGTGATGCTCTGCGAGATGCTCTTGCAGAAATAAAAGATTTAGACGGAGTACTTGGTAAATTCTCCTTTGACAAAGTCGGAGATGTAGTTATGGAACCAACTGTACTTATCATTAAAGAAGGCAAGTTCCAATTATTCGAGTAATAAATAGTGGGGTTAGGCGTCTTACAGTTAGTGAATTGAAGCCAAATTATAGTAAATGGCAAAAGCACATTGCTTTTGCCATTTACTCAATAAACGTAAGGTTCCTACTCCCCATTAAATATTAAAAATTAATAGATAAAGGGTGAAATATCTTGTTATTAGAGCAACTAATTAATGGATTAACACTAGGAAGCATTTATGCAATCGTTGCCCTTGGGTTCACTCTTGTATTTGGTGTACTTGGTATTATTAACATGGCACACGGTGAGATTTTCATGATCGGTGCGTTCATCGGAGTATTGGTTACCAGTGTTTTAGGATTACCATTGTGGATTGCGTTTATCGCAGCAATCGCAGTAACAGCGTTGTTAGGATATATGCTCGAACGAATTGCGTTACGGCCTCTTCGAGGTAAGCAAGGTGTTTCGCATCTTGCACCATTAATAAGCACAATTGGAGTATCTATTTTACTAGAAAATCTTTCCCACCATATATTTGGTGCAGGGAATCATCCTTTCCGAAATTCCTTTGCAGAAATCCAAATTCAGATTGGTTCTATAACTATTTACATTGTGCAGATTTTGATATTTGTCATATCGATTGCGTTAATGTTGATCCTTTCATACTGGCTTTCAAAAACAAAAGCAGGAAAGGCCCTCCGTGCTACTGCGGAAAATTTAGAAACTGCCAGTCTCCTTGGTGTGAATACCAAAAGAACCATAACAACCACTGTTATTATTGCTTCTGCACTTGGTGGTATTGCTGGGATTTTAGTTGGGATGGCGTTTAACTCTGTTAACCCGCAAATGGGTCTATCCATGGGACTTAAGGGATTAGCCATTATCATTTTAGGTGGTATGGGGAATGTCAAAGGTGCAATGGCAGGAGGATTACTTCTTGGTGTAGCTGAAACCATGATTGTTGCTTATGGGGATTCAGGATATCGTGACGCTGTAGCCTTTATTACAATCATTTTCGTTCTTCTATTAAGACCACAGGGGCTCTTCGGTAAAAATACCTCTGAGGCAGGAAGGTGATGTTATGTTAGGAGAATTACTAAATCCATATCATTTACAAATTGCTTCCTTTATCATGATTAACATCATTTTAGGAATAAGCATCTACATAACTCTTTCTTCAGGTCAATTATCTTTAGGAAATGCAGGTTTTATGGGAATTGGAGCATACACTTCTGCCTTGTTAACGATTCACTTTGAATTACCCATTTTCATTGGTGTTATTCTTGGTGCATTAGTTGCTGGCATATTTGGAATTCTAATTGGTATTCCAGCCCTCAGATTGTCTGGCGTATATTTAGCAATTGCGACTCTTGGCTTCGGTGAAGTCATCCGGGTAATCTTTGTTAACTGGGAATCAGTTACGCAAGGTGCCGTCGGTTTATCAGGTGTTCCACATCTAGGTAGAGAACTCTTTAAAACTGTAACAGCTATGGGGTTTGAGCCAGAGATGCTTGGCTTAAGGAATAATCAAGTTGTCTATTTAATGGTCCTTACCCTCCTAGTCGTGATAAATATTTTACTCATCTGGTTCTTCATTAGACAAAATAAATCCCGTGTTGGCCGAGCTTTCGCAGCGATTAAAATGGATGAAAAAGCAGCAGAATCTATGGGGATAAACATTACCTACTATAAAGTGTTGTCATTTACTCAAGGAGCTCTTTTAGCTGGCTTTGCAGGTGCATTATATGCACATGTTATGGCATATATCAGCCCAGCTGATTTTGCCTATCATCGTGCTATAGAAATATTGATTTTCTCAGTGTTCGGTGGTAGTGAAGTAATTTGGGGTGCCATTTTTGGAGCTACATTTATGACGATATTACCAGAGGCATTACGCGTGATTAGTGAATACCGTTATATGATTTACGGTGTAATTCTTATCTTAATGATGGCATTCCGTCCACAAGGTATTATCGATGTGTCACTTCTGAAATGGATTAAAAACATGATTAAGTCTAGAAGGAGGACCGACCATGGTACTGGAACTAAAAAACATAACTAAAAACTTTGGCGGAATCTCCGCTCTAACCGATGTATCTTTTAAAATTAATAAAGGTGAAATATTTGGTCTAATTGGACCTAATGGAGCCGGGAAAACTACCATGTTTAATGTTATTACGAACATGTTTCTTCCGACTTCTGGGGAAATCAGTTTTCATGGAGAAAAGATATCCGGTATTAAACCACACAAAATTACTGATAAAGGGATTTGTCGTACCTTCCAAAATATCCGTCTCTTTTCACAAATGTCAGTTTTAGAAAATGTATTAGTAGGTGGACATTGCCGAAGTAACTCTGGAGTTTTGAGAAGTGTTTTTCGCACAAAATCCCAACGCAAGGAAGAAGCAAACACACATAAAGTAGCAACAGAGCTATTGGAATTAGTCGGCTTGTCTAACTATGAAGATGTAATTGCAGAAAATTTAGCTTACGGTCAACAAAGAAGACTTGAAATCGCAAGAGCTTTAGCCAGTAACCCAAGCCTGCTATTGCTAGATGAGCCTGCAGCTGGAATGAATGAAACCGAAACTGAAAACTTGTTCGAATTAATAAAAAAAGTTCAGCAACGAGGAGTAACCGTGTTATTAATTGAGCATGATATGCCCTTTGTAATGAAACTTTGTGACAGAATTGCCGTGTTGAATTTCGGTAAAAAACTTGCAGAAGGAACGCCTGAAGAAATTCAGAACAACCAAGAAGTTATTGAAGCATACCTCGGTTCAGAGGAGGACGATCAAATTGCTTAAAGTAAAGGGAATTGAAACTTTTTACGGGAAAATCCAAGCACTCAAAGGTGTTAGTCTTGAAGTAGAACAAGGTCAGGTTGTAACCCTTCTTGGTGCAAATGGCGCTGGAAAATCGACTACAATGAAAACCATTTCTGGTTTGCTAAAACCCAAACATGGAACCGTTGAATTTTTAGGGGAAAATATCACAGGACTTAGACCCGATCAACTTCTTAGAAAAGGGATTGCACTGGTCCCTGAAGGCCGAGCAATATTATCAACCATGACCGTTATGGAAAACCTAGAAATGGGTGCCTATCATCGAAGTGATAAAAATATTAAAAAAGACATTGAAGAAGTAATGGAACAGTTTCCTATTTTAAAAGAACGTAGTGAACAGCTTGGTGGAACCCTTTCAGGAGGGCAACAACAAATGTTAGCCATCGCTCGAGCATTACTTTCAAAACCTAAACTATTATTACTGGATGAGCCTTCTATGGGCTTGGCTCCTTTAATCGTCGCTGATATCTTTAAGATGATAAGAGAAATTAAAGCGGCTGGAACGACAGTCCTTTTGGTAGAGCAAAACGCAAAACAAGCACTAAAAGTGGCCGACTACGGTTACGTAATGGAAACAGGAAAAGTAATTATTAATGGCGAGGCAAAGGATCTTTTAGAAGATGCAAGAATTGTTGAAGCTTATCTTGGTAAAAAATCTAGTTAAAATTAAAAGAGAAAAATTCCGATTGCAGTCGGAGTTTTTCTCTTTTGTTTTATTTAGAATACATCGATACACTGCCTAACCCATCAAATTCAGCAATTACTGAATCCCCTCGGTTAAATGCAATAGCTTCTGACATAGCTCCACTTAAAATAATATCACCTTTTTTTAGTCCTTTACCAAGGGCACCCAGCTCGTTTACTGCCCATGCTATAGCTGTTGCAGGATTCCCTAGAACAGCTGCACTTGATCCAGTTTGTTCAACTTTACCATTTTTGGACATTACCATACCGATATTGCTCAAATCTATTGAATTCGGCGAAACCCAATTACTACCTACTAAGAATTTAGCAGAAGAACAATTATCAGCCACTACATCAACCAATGTGAATCGGAAATCCTTATAGCGACTATCTATAATTTCGAGCGCAGGTGCCACATATTTCGTTGCATTAATGACATCTTCAGCTGAGATATTTATTCCTTGTAAGTCTTCAGCCATTAAAAAAGCAATTTCTGGTTCGATTTTCGGATGAATGAGGTCAGAAAATGCAACAGCTTCCCATTCGAATGAAAGCATGTCACTATGCAAATACCCATATATTGCTTCATTGACTCCCATCATTTCTTGCTTCGCTTTACTTGTTAAGCCCAGCTTTACTCCAATTAACTTAGAACCACTCTCTGCTCTTTTACGTGCAAGTAATCCATCTTGTAGTTCATAAGCTTCCTTAATAGTCAGTGTTGGATATTCGTCTGTCACTTTAATAACTTCTTTTACATCGCGTTCTGCGTTATATAAATAATCAATAATACTTTTCTCTTTATCCTTTAGTAGAGTCATTTTTTATACCCTCACTTTATCTCTTTTTGCTATTTCAGCTGCAACGTCCAGAATCATATCTTCCTGTCCACCGACTGCCTTCATTTTCCCTAATTCAATTAATATATCGCGTGGATCGACCCCGAATCTCGCTCCAGCTCGTTCTGCGTGTAGTAAAAAACTAGAATACACACCCGCATAGCCAAGAACTAAACTACCTTTCCGAATTTCTTGAGATCCTGGAATTAGAGGCCCAACAATATCTTCAGCTAAATCCATCATTTTATATAAATCGATACCCAAATTTATATTCATACGATCCAGTGCCGCTATCAAGACCTCGGTTTGTGTATTACCTGCACCTGCGCCTAAACAACGAACACTGCCATCAATTCGTGTAGCTCCCTCTTCAATTGCAACAAGTGTATTGGCAACTGCAACAGATAAATTGTTGTGCGCATGGAATCCTACTTCAATATCCAATGAATTTCGAAGTGCTTTAATTCTTTCACGCACTTCGTGTGGTAGTAAAGAACCTGCTGAGTCCGTTACATAAACAGCCTCTGCTCCATAACTTTCCATCAATTTAGCCTGCTCCACTAATTTCTCAACTGGAACAGAGTGAGCCATCATTAGAAATCCTAATGATTCCATACCAAGTTCCCGTGCTTTATTAATATGTTGAGCTGATACATTAGCTTCAGTCGCGTGAGTTGCAATTCTGACTAAACGAGCACCTAAATCACTTGCTTGTTTCAACTCATTTATAGTGCCAATTCCCGGAATGAGTAAAACAGCTACTTTCGCGTTTTCACATTCATCTACAGCCGCTTCAATTAAAGTCATTTCATCAACTAATGATTTACCATACTGTAATGTAGAACCACCTAAACCATCGCCATGACTCACTTCAATATAGTGCATACCCGCGTCATCTAATGCACGTGTTACATTTCGTACTTGATCAACAGTAAATTGATGTGCAACGACGTGACTGCCATCACGTAAACAAACTTCTGTTACTAGAATTGGTTTTCCAGAATTAATAGCCATGAGGTAATCTCCTTTCTAATCGATTTATATGGTTGTTTCTATCATGTTTTTTGTTAACATCCTCCGAGCAAAATCTTCCCCGACTCGCATAGCTGCAGCTGTCATAATATCTAGATTCCCTGCGTATGGAGGGAAATAATCGCCTGCACCTTCAACTTCAATAAGAACGGTTACGCAATTCCCTTCAAACATTGGTTCTTGTCTTAAACGATAGCCACCAACATATTCATTCACTTTTATAACCATTTCTTTGATTGACTTTCTAATAGCAGCTTCATCCATATTCTTCACTTCACAATAGACCGTATCACGCATTAAAATAGGTGGATCTGCAGGATTTAATATGATTAGAGCTTTGCCCTTATCCGCACCCCCAACCTCTTCTATTCCGCGACGTGTTGTAATCGTAAATTCATCGATATTTGCTCTAGTACCTGGTCCAGCACTTAAACTAGAAATCGTAGCAATAATTTCCCCATATGTAACATCAGCCACTTGATTAATAGCATGAACAATCGGTATCGTTGCTTGTCCACCACAAGTAATCATATTAACGTTCATGATATCTAAAGAAGTTGGTAATGAACTAACCGCGGGGCAAAAGAAATGCCCTATTGCTGCAGGCGTTAAATCGATAGCTAATATACCTAACTCTTTTAAAATTTCGGCATTGTGGACATGGGCTTTTGCTGAAGTTGCATCAAACACAATGTCTACCATGCTAGGATTCTCAACTATGGCTTGTATTCCATTAGAAAAGACTTTATAGCCCTTTTGTTTGGCTCTTTGAAGACCATCTGAATCTGATTCAATTCCTATCATTGCGATTAATTCAATAACATCGCTATTTTCTAATTTGTACATTAAATCCGTTCCGATATTACCAGAGCCAATAATTGCAGCTTTTATTTTAGCCATGTTCAATCTCCTTTCTCATTTTCCTATTCGAAATGAACTGTTACAGAGCCAAGTGCTCCGAACTTAGCTTCTATGGTGTCTCCTGCTGAAACTGAAATCGCAGCAGATAATGCACCTGGTAAAATTAATTCATCTTTTTTTAATGTAATTCCAAATTCAGCTAATTTATTTGCAAGCCATGCAATTGCATATGCTGGGTGACCTAGTGCTGCAGCTCCAGCACCTGTTGCTTGAAGCTCTCCATTTTTAAAGAGCACCATACTAATAGTTCGCAAATTCACTAAATCTATCGTTGTCGTCTTAGAGCCAACAACCACTTTTGCAGATGATCCATTATCAGCGACCGTGTCGACTAATTTAATCTTCCAATCTTTCACCCGGCTATCAATAATCTCAAGTGTCGGTACTACATACTTGGTAGCCATTAAAACATCAATATACGTTATATTCGGACCCACTAAATCTTCTTTTAGAACAAAGCCAATTTCAGCTTCTACTTTTGGAGATATCATTGAATCAACTTTAACTATAGCTCCATTTTCTATTTGCATATCATCAAAAAGATGACCATAATCTGGTTCATCCACATTCAACATTTTTTGCATCGCAACACTTGTCAAACCTATTTTCTTGCCCACAATTACTTTACCCTGAGCAATTTTAAGTTTTACTGTCTCTAATTGAATTTGATAAGCATCTTCAACCGTTAAAGAATTATCCATTTCTGTTAAAGGAATAATTCCTTGGCGTGATTTCTCTGCTTCTAAGAGTTCTGTTGCATACTGGACATTCTTACCTTTCAACTAAAAAACCTCCTAATACAAAACAAAAGGTGTGCAAAAGCCACCTTTTGTTGTTATCTTATTTTTTTATCGTAATCGTTTTTGCTTCTGTATAAAAATCAAAACTATGTCTTCCACCTTCGCGGCCAATACCACTCGCTTTTGCTCCTCCGAATGGTGTTCGTAAATCACGAACATACCAGCAGTTGACCCATAACAACCCTGCATGGATTTGTGATGTTACACGCTGACCTCTTCGCAAATCATTCGTCCATACGACTCCGGCCAACCCGTAGATAGAATCATTTGCAATTGCTATTGCATCCTCTTCAGTTTTAAATGGAATAATCACAGGAACAGGACCAAAAATTTCTTCTTGTGCTACACGCATCTTGTTATCTACATCATATAAAACTGTAGGTTCGTAGAAATTTCCATCTGCGAGATTCGCTACAACCTTTCCTCCATATGCAAGCTTCGCCCCTTCTGCAAGGCCAATTTGAACATAGTTATCAACCGTTTCCAAATGCCCCCGAGACACAAGAGCACCCATATCTGTTGACTCATCAGTAGGATCTCCTACTTTAATTTTCTTTACAGCAGCCACAAATTTATCTAAGAACAAATCATAAATGCTTTCTTGGACAAGAATTCGTGAACCCGCTAAACAAATTTCACCTTGATTACGATAAATCGCTTCGATAGATCCTGCCACAGCTTCATCCAAATCAGCGTCTTCAAATATAATATTTGCTGATTTGCCTCCAAGCTCTAGTGAGACCGGTATCAAGTTCTCAGCAGCATTTCGCATGACGGTTTTTCCTGTATTGGACTCCCCTACAAATGATATTCTGCGAATTGAGGGATTCGTACACATCTCTGTCCCAACAGTACTTCCAGGTCCTGTTAAAATATTTAATACTCCAGGTGGTAATCCGGCTTCATTTGCAATCTCGCCTAACATAACTGCACTTAACGGAGTATAAGAAGCAGGTTTAACCACAACTGTATTTCCTGCAGCTAAAGCAGCTGAAGCTTTCCAGGTCAACTGCATAAATGGTAAATTCCAAGGAATAATTAAACTCGTGACACCCGCTGGCGCATATTGAACATATGACATATGTCTACTCATATCATAGTGCTCATGTACCATATACTTCGCCATTTCAGCGAAAAAACGGAAGTTGGAAGCAGCGCGAGGAATATCAAATCCACGACTTTCTTTTATTGGCTTGCCTACATCTAATGTTTCAACATATGCAAGTTTATCAACGTTCTTCATAATTAAATCCGCCATTTTACACAATATGCTTGATCTTTCTTCAACAGGCATATTGCTCCAAACACCACTTGCAAATGTTCGCTGAGCAACATCAATTGCCCATTTGGCATCAGCCTTTCCACCATTTGCGACAGTGGCCAACTTTCTATTTGTTGCCGGATTAATCGTGTCGAAGGATTCTCCGGAAAGAGACTCTACATACCTTCCATCAATAAAAAGTTTGGCATCTTGGATAATGATATTTTCAGCTACCACCTCATTAGTCACGAGATTTCCTCCTAATCTTCTATCTCTATAATTATCTCTATTTCAATTGCTGTGTTATTTGGTAATTGAGCCATTCCTACTGCTGAACGCCCGTGTTTTCCTTTGTCACCAAAAACCTTCCCAATTAAATCAGATGCACCATTCATGACTGCTGGATGTTCGGTAAAATCTTCAGTGCAATTGACCATGCCTAGTATTTTTACGAACTGTTTTACCTTACTTAACTCGCCAATCTCATCTTTGACGACTCTTAGTAAGTTGAGCATCGATTGTTGAGCTGCTAAATACCCTTCTTCCGTAGTTAAATCTCTACCTAGTTTTCCGTGGTATTCATCTACACCCTGTCCTGCTGTGAATAAAAGGTTTCCGGTTCTTACACAGCTGACATAACTTCCCCAAGTGGGTCGTATCGGAGGAAGTGTTAAACCTAGTTCCATTAATTTTTCTTCAGGAGTGCTCATCGTTTTGCCACTTCTTTTACTTTAATATTTAAAAAATCAAGCGCGTTTTTGCCTAAAATAGCTATTCTTTGTTCTTTAGTTAGTTCAAGTGTGTCATCAATTACTTTGCCGGGAGGAATCTCTCGTAATAAAAACGGGTAATCAGATCCCATAACAATTTTTTCATATCCGAAACTATCTATTAAATATTTCAGGGTCAACGGATCATAATTCAATGAATCAAAATAAAAGTTCTTCGCGTAATAACTCGGTGGTTTACTCGTTACTCTTAAATGCGGCCAGACTTTCCACCCTTGATCCAAACGCGGTAAAATGTAAGGAAAAGAACCCCCTCCATGAGCGAAACAAACCTTTAATCGAGGAAACTTCTCCATTACCCCACCACTAACCAAGCTCGCAGCAGCTAAGGCTGTTTCACTTGGCATACCAACGGTGTACATAAAATTATGTCGAGGCATTCGATCTGTGCCTAATGTTTCCCAAGGATGAACGAACAGTGGAACTTCCCACTTCTCCGCCATTTCAAAAAATGCTAAAAATGAAGGGTCATCTAAATTCTTACCATTAATATTCGTGCCAATTTCAATACCTTTTAATCCTAACTCATGCATACATCGGTCCATTTCTCGGATCGATACTTTTACATCTTGCAAAGGTACAGTCCCCAAACCAATAAAACGATCAGGATATTGTTTAACTGTATTACTGATAAAGTCATTTTGGATTTTCGACATTTCTTCTGCAGCTTCAGCTTCAGCCCAATAAGAAAACGTCACTGGAATAGGCGATAACACTTGAATATCAACACCCTCTTCGTCCATATCACGGATTCTTTTTTCCGGACTCCAGACTTGATCTGTCACTTCACGAAATACTTTTCCAGCGACCATGATATTAGCACCACAAGAACACGTTTTTTCTAATGTTGGCCAACGACTTCCACCATACTTTTTTGCGAATTCAGGTATTTCTTCTGGAATAATATGTGTATGAAAGTCTACTCTTATTTCCATAATCCGACTTCTTCAGACATGACGTGGCCGCATTTCTCACATTTGCGTAGTTCTTCACTACTATTGAATTCTTCAATTGCGCCTTTTACTTGTTTTTCAATATCTGTTAATTGAACACGATTTACATGCATTTTGTGATTACACTTATCACAGAACCAAACAAAATCTTCTAATTCACCTTGAGCCCGTTTTCGTTCAATTACTAAACCAAAGGTATCAGCAATACGGTGAGGAGAATGAGGAACCATTGCTGGTAACATAAATACCTCTCCTTCTTTAACTGTAATAACTTCACGTTCGCCTTCTTTGTTAATAATTTCAACGAAGCAATCTCCTTTTATCTGATAAAAGAATTCATCTGAAGGATCTACATGGAAATCACGACGTTTATTTGGACCACCCAAAATCATACAAATAAATTCAGAATCTTCCCAAAGGACTTTATTATTAACAGGTGGTTTAAGTTTGTCTTTGTTCTCTTCAATCCAACCCAGTAAGTTAAATGCTTGTAATTTAGCCATAGTTGATTTTGTCATCAATGTTACCTCCGTTTTATAGTTTTTTCTTTTAATTTACAAATTATCGAAAACGCTTTCATTTACAAAGAAGTTAATTAGTCACGGCTGTTCTTGACATTTCTAGTGAATCCTCAAGGGCTTTTTGCACCATTGGATATGTTGGATTATTTCGTTTGTGCATACCGTAAAACATTGCCATTTTACGAATAGGATCTCCTGAGTAGTATCTCTCATATTGAACAAGTCTTTGACCAAATGCTTCTCCGCAAAGATCCCAAGCCAACTTAAATAGACGTACTCGCTCGTCAGCGGCTACTCCTGAACGACCAACATAATGTTTATTCATATCATCTGTTAACTCTGGATTTGCAAAGTCAGCACCAGTTGGTGACATCAAAAGCCCACCTGCTCCTATGATTTGTAGGATTTCTACTGCTCTTGGATACAATTTTGGTAATAGTCCACGGACAGTTTCAAGTGGAATAATTGCTGGAATTGCTTCACCATATGGAGTCATGACATATTCATACTCAGAAACACGTACTAAAGCCCTAATCGTCTCAACTCCTTGTAAAAGCTCAGCTAATTGATTTTGAACATTTAGGAATCCATCAACACCAATAGAATCTGCAACTGAACATGCTACCTCTGTAGCAAATGAAAGTTTTACAAGACCCCTAACTCCTGATTGATGGGATGGCTGTAAATTGATACCTGTTTTAGGATAAAGTAAATTACCTGCTTCTACATTTTGATTAATGAAAACACGGTCCCATGGAACTAAAACATCATTAAACACTAACATTGCATCCATTTCCTCAAATCTAGATGCTAATGGATGATCCCATGTTGACCTTGTGCCATTCTGTGTTTCTTCGCGACATAAAATCCGTAACCCAGGGGTGTCGATAGGAAGAGCAAATGAAATTGCATACTTCTCGTCTCCAGGTTTAAAACTTGGATAAGAATAAATAATTACCTCATCTGTAAGTGGTGCAAGCGTTGCAAGCATTTTAGAGCCTCGAACAATTAAGCCTTCTTCTGTCTCTTTTACAACACCTAAGTGCGTGTAGGTATCTTCTTGCTCATTCGAAGCTTTACTCCTATCATTCTGTGGATTAATAATTGCATGTGTTAGAAATAAATCGTTATCTCTAATATATTTATAGTAATTTACAATATTATCTCCCCACTGTTCTCCATACTGTCTAAAGAACCAGTCATTTGAAGCCATTGCAGTTATTACAGTGCCTAAGAAATCGGGTGTTCTCCCCATTAAACCAAATGTCGCCTGCGCCCAAACTTCAAACAGTTCTCGGCGTGCTTTCAAATCCTCTCCATTACGTGGGATTAGAAAGGCGTTATTGACACGTTCACCAGTTTCTTGACAGATATGAGTAATTTTATCCTGATATTTCGCATCGTGTTGCATATCGAATAGTCTTGCGAGTTCCTTAATTGGTTGCTTAAATACTGGCTCATTAGTTAAATCCTTAATTTTTCTCCCACCTAACCAAACTTCTGGTTGGCGAGATTTTAACGCGTTAATATAATCTACTCCTGATCTAATCCCCATTTTTCATTCCTCCAATATTAACTTTATAAAGCCGGCTGCTGCATTTCTTTTTTTATAAATTTTCCTCTAAAGAATAATAGTCCTTCTTCATCGCTATATGAGAAATCCTCAACTTTCCCTACGTACAAAATATGATCGCCACCTTCATATTCTGCCCATGGAATACATTCAAACGTTGCAAGTGCATTTTTCAGATGTGGAAGACCATTGGATTCTTCCCATTCGACAACTAGATTTTCATCTGGTCGACCAGCAAATTGCCAAGCATATGATTCCTGAGATTCAGATAACACATTAATTACAAATGAACGATTTTTTAATCCTGAACAAGCTTTTGCATTTTTCGCAATTGAAACAAGTACGAGTGCTGGATCTAAAGAAACAGAAGTAAACGAGTTCACAGTTATACCATGTCTTTCCCCCTGGTCATCTTTCCAGGTAATTACCGTTACCCCCGTTGCAAATTGTCCAAAGCAATTTCTTAACTCTCTTAAATCCATATTTCTCCTACCTCTCTTTATCTATCAAAGTACAATAAATATATCGAATATTTTTTTTTCACTCAACGCAACTATTTCATAATATGGAATAGCGTGAATAATTTATTTATTTATTTTTCGCAGGTGCGAATTATTAATAAACAATAATTAATATGCAAAAACACCCCAATCTATGATATGAAGTTTAAAAACCTTCAATAAGATGGGATGTAAGTTATTAACTAAACCTCAATATATCCTAATTCTTGTGAAATCGATTGAGCAGTATTTATTACACTTTGGATTATCATGGAGCGATTACTTCCTTGCATATATGAAACAGGTCCAACTAAATTAACTGCAGCTATAGTTTTTCCTGAATACGATAAAATAGGTGCAGCAATACCGTACGTACCTGTCGAATTCTCATTATTACTAACTGAATAACCAACTTTACGCACCATTTCTAAATCTTTCTTCAATTTATTAATATCAGTAATTGTATTTGGGGCTTGCATCGACAACCCTCGGCTAATAGTTTCTTGCAGATAAGCTGAATTATACGATAGCAACACTTTTCCTGTACTCGTCGCATAAGCAGGTTTCCTTGAACCAATATACGTGTGTATAGGTGATGCCTCTTGTGACGATACCTTCAATACAAAAACAACTTCGCCTTTGTCAAACATCCCAATATGAGCTGTACCTACAAATCTATGAATTAATTCTTTTACTAAAGGTATGGCCTTATCATAAATATCCTGTTGAAACATTACGTTATTATTCCACTCTAATAATTTCCATCCTAATCGATACCTTCTATTATGATCTCTAATTAAGACTCCCTCATTACAAAGTGTGGTAACTAAGTGGTGAGTTGTACCAGCATTCATACCAAGCTTTTTAGCAATCTCTGTATTACCTAACACAGGCTCTTCACTTGAGAAACAACTTATAATATGACAAGCTTTTTTAACAGATTCTATCACGATGAAATCCCCTCTTCCGCAGAATATCCAATCACAAACTGTCTATCAAATTTCAACCTCACCTATTGTAAGCGCTTTCAATTGTTAGTAAACTGCAAAACTTTTTTCTGTTAAATTGATTTGATGTTTCCCCCTAAAATGTAAAGAGATTGAAAAATCAGTAAATTGAAAGGGAGATAGTTCCAGAATACTTTACTATATTGTAGTATTCAAGCTTACAATTTCATAATGTGAAATTATCTTAATAATGCTGTTGATATTGAAAAACAAACAAAAGAGTACATTTGCGCCTAGCATGTAAAGGAACGAAACGAAGGTTAAAAACGCCACGTCCTACTCCTGCGGTTACTCGTCGCAAAATGCAATGCGAGAAATTTTGTGGCAACACCTTCATGACCCACTTCGTGTGGGCCTAAGAATGAGACCAGCAAGTATGTGGTTTTTCATACTTGGTGGCTCATTCGGAACGTGCGGCTAGCTCAAATGTACGATAATCAACAACATAATTTAACAGAGCCATTAAAAGGCTGTGTTAAAAAATGCAGTTATATTTCACAACAAACGAAAGAGTGAATTTGCTCCTAGCATGCCGCAAGAGCGTGAAAAATGAGACCCACAAATATGTGGTTTTCACACTTGTTGGCTCATGCGGAACATGAGGCTAGCGTAAATGTACGATAAACAACAATATCGTTTAACAGAGTCTTTATTTATAAGAAAATTCCGTTAATGTCGTTGAAAGAACGTATTTAGTAACCTATACTAAGTAAAAGCTTTTCGAAAGGAGAAACCTTATGACAAATTCTATATTAAATATCGAATTACCACATTCCGTTCAACTATTAGAACACATGGCTTCTGAATCGATAGAAAAAGGTCCTTTTACATATGTAAACAGTGGTTCTGGTGCCGAGAGTACGTTACGTGCAAATGTTAATGCTTTTGATGACTGGCATATTGTTCCGCGAGTTTTGAATGATGTCAGCATTCGGGATACCTCAACGCAAGTTTTAGGTACTACCTTCCCTTCTACTTTTGCGATTGCCCCTGTAGGAGTACAGAGCATATTCCATCCAGATGGTGAGCTTGCTTCAGCAAGAGCGGCCGCTCATCACGGAGTCCCGTTTATCGCTAGTACGTTATCGTCATATTCTTTAGAAGAGATTGCTGCAAATCTTGGGACTACGCCACGCTGGTTTCAATTGTATTGGTCTAAGGATGTAGAACTGGCTTTAAGTATGGTTAAACGTGCGGAAGAATCAGGTTATTCGGCTATTGTCATTACGGTAGACACGGCTCTTTTAGGAAATCGAGAACGAGATTTAAACAATGGCTATTCACCTCTGAAACTTGGAAAAGGATCAGCTAATTATCTACATGACCCTGTTTTCCTAAGTCGGTTGGGTAGTAATCCTTCTAGTGATGATCCTGATGTAATTGGAAAAATAGTAGATGTGATATTTAATCCTTCCTTAACTTGGGATGATCTTCGGACGATAAAAAACCACACCAAACTTCCTGTTTTATTAAAAGGAATTCTTCATGAAGAGGATGCGCGTAAAGCGTTACATTATGGAGTAGATGGAGTAATTGTTTCTAATCATGGGGGCAGACAGCTCGATGGCTGTATCTCATCATTCGAAGCCTTACCTTCAATCGCAGAAGTAATTCAAGGAGTAGTTCCTATCTTACTAGATAGTGGGATTAGAAGAGGCTCTGATGTCATTAAAGCGAAAGCATTAGGGGCAAATGCGGTACTACTGGGACGCCCTTTTGTTTACGGATTAGCTGTAGCTGGAGAAAACGGGGTTCGACATGTGTTAAATGATTTCATTAATGATATTGACGTTTCATTAGCACTTACTGGATTCGCATCCCTGCAACAAGTCAATCGATCAATCATTCGTAAAAAGAAATAAACACTGCCCAAAGTACTCCCCCTTTCTCTTATATTTTCAAATAAAATGTTACCTGAATTTTCAGAATAAAATAGTGTAATCATCTGTCTATTCATATAATAAGGGAATATAATAGAAGTAAAATAAAGGGGGTGTCGTTGTGGATCTTGAACGTAAATTGGAGCGTTGGGAAAAAGAAGGATTTATCGACCAAGTAGCGGTTAAAAAGATTCTAACTTTTGAAAACCAACAACCAAAACCTACCAAACTTCCGCTGCTCTTAATTATTGGACTCATTTTCTTTTCACTTGCAGTGTTTAGTTTCATTGCAGCGAATTGGCAGGTAATGCCAGCTCTATTGAAAATAGGCTTGGTTCAATTACTGATGTGGATGTTTTACGGTTTCGGCTATTTAGCGGAACGTAAAAACTTCGGTCGTGCCATCATTTTTCGTCTCATAGGACTTGCAATGTTTGGAGCAAGCATTATTGTAACCGTTCAGGCTTTTCATTTTTCGGTATCAAATTCGATTTTACCATGGGCTATATTTATTGTGACTCTCGCCCACTATTTTTACTGGCGTCAGTTCCCGTATGCTTTAATTGCTTTTATTGCTGGAGCATTCGTGTTAATGATGTCGATCCCTACTATGAGTTGGTTTGAATGGGGTTGTTTCCTTGCTGTAACACTAGCCTGGTTCTATTTTAGCCATATTGATTCTTCTATGGTATTCAGTTGGTCGCTGCTTTTCGCATCAGGTTTAATGCTATGGATACTTGTAGATTACGAGACAATATTATGGCCAATTTGGACTCTGTTTACGCTAGTTTTTCTGCTTCTAAGTGTTCCAGAAAAAGAACGTTTGTTGGGGTCTTTGTCTCTAGTAGTTGGAGCTTTTCAATTAGTAGTCTACTTGACAGTTAGAGGTGCAATGGATTTATCAATTCCTGAAATAAATTTAGTGGAGTCCATCTCATTATTAGTTGTTTCTGTAGGTGTCTTAGTACTCACTTATCTACGCTTCCAATCAATTACGTGGATTTCTGTTTTAGGGGCAGTTGGTTTATTGTTATTCGATGATACAGCTATTGCGCTCGCCATAGTAGCTGAAATCGTAGCTCTCGCGTATTTAGTCATTGCACATCGGCAAGATAGACCACTTACTTTTGGCTTTGTCTATTTTATTGCTGTTCAATTTGTTCTTTACTTCATTTATGCATGGGAAAGACTCGACATGTCTCTCTTCTTCCTAGTCGGTGCCATTTTGCTCTTTGTCCTCTCAGGAATCGCATGGTATGTAAACCGGAAGAAAGCAGGTGTTGCAACATGAGATCGTTCTTATTCCCTGCTTTACAAAGTCTTTTTATTGCACTGATCGTCTTGAGCTTTTACGCAACTTCGTGGTTAGGTGAACAGTTTGTTTTAAGAGCAGAACCGTTCGATCCAGTTGATCCGTTTTATGGGGAATATGTTTTGCTACAATATCCTGACTTAAAACCTTCAGACTCTTTGCAGAATGGTGAAATCTACTTCACATTAAAACAAGGTGACGATGGTTATGCTGTCATTGACCGAATCGATTCACAAGCTTTCTTTGGATCTATTCGAGGAACTTATTACAACGAACTCATTACCGCTCCACAACTTGAGCAGTATTACGTAGAACAAGGAACTGGACCGGACCTTGAAAAAGCACGTAATTTAGCCGTAACACTCGATGTCTCACCGTGGGGAACGATTCGTCCAGTGTATTTAGATGTCCGACAAGATTAACTAATAAACAGCAAAAGCGAAGTCGCTTTTGCTGTTTTCTAATTATTTGAAAATGGCATCTTTTAATTAACTACATATAATGACTATGCACAGAACGAGTTAATTTTCAACTTACCCTTAAATTGACGCAAAGAACTAGAAAGCTTATTATTACGCACAAGGATTTAGTTTTAACAATTGATTTGCCTTGAATCGCTTTTAGATATACATATCATCTTTTATATACCAGAAAATCGAGAAAGGATGTTTAATAGATGAAAATTACAGCCATTTATTTATATGCCATTCATTTACCTCTTCACCAACCTTTTGTCATCAGTTACCAAACATATAACTTTATGCCTTCAGTTATCGTGAAAATCGAAACTGACGAAGGCATTACGGGATATGGTGAAGCTGTGGCTGACGAACACGTGACAGGTGAAACATGGGAAAGCACATATCACATCATAAAAAATACGTTGGCTCCTGTAGTTTTGGGACATAATCCATTGGAAATCGAGAGACTCCATGATTTAATGAACAAAACCATTTATTCAGCACCTACCGCAAAAGCAGCCATCGATATTGCGTGTTATGATATCATCGGAAAAAAATTACAGCAACCCGTCTTTCAACTCATAGGCGGTCGTTACCATGACGAGTTTTCCCTCACACACGTCCTAAGTATTGCCGAGCCTGAATTGATGGCAAATGAAGCTGCTTTACATGTTACCAAGGGCTACCAATCCTTTAAAATGAAGGTTGGAACAAATATCAAACAAGATGTTAAGCGAATTCAAGCAGTTCGTGCTCGCGTAGGCGAAGATATTGCCATTCGCGTTGATGTAAACCAAGGTTGGCAAAATAGTGCTACAACTTTAGTGGCTTTAAAGAAATTGCAAAATTGTAATCTTGATTGGATTGAACAGCCAGTGGTGGCAGATGACATCGATGGTATGGTTGAAATTAAGTCAAAATCAATAATTCCTTTAATGATTGATGAAGGCTTAAAGGGATCTCGTGAAATGCTGGAAATCATCCAAAAACGTGCTGCTGATAAAGTGAACATTAAATTAATGAAGTGTGGTGGTATTTACCCTGCAGTAAAAATGGCTCATCAAGCAGAACTCGCTGGATTAGATTGTCAAATTGGCTCAATGGTCGAATCCTCTATTGGATCAGCAGCAGGATATCATGTTGCTTTTTCCAAAAAAAATATTAGCTCGGTAGAACTAACTGGTCCATTAAAGTTCTCGAAGGATATTGGCAATTTGGCTTATGATGTCCCTTTTATACGATTAACTGATAAGCCAGGATTAGGTATAGAAATAAATGAAGAAACACTACGTGAATTAACCGTTTATCGTGATATTGTCAGATAGCTGAAGAAAGATACAAATTAAGAATATTAGTTTAAAGGCTGAGCGATCGCTCAGTCTGACTTTTTGAGCTTCACGTCTGAAAAAAGAGAGCTGTTGTCTGAAAAAAAGGGCTCCACGTCTGAAAAATTTCGTTTCACGTCTGAAAACAGCATATCTAGATTGTGAGTCTCAAAACATTTTGATCCAGGATAAAACACCTTTGAATTTAGCACTTATGTGAGTGCTAAATTCAAAGGTGTTTTAATACCTATAACTATTTGTCCAGTTTTCTATATAGAAATCTTCCTAGTTTTTTGCGGTAGGACATGATAATCTAACTATTTCCCCAAAAAATGTTTCGACAAATTTTTCATATTTTCGAGTCTGTGGATAAGTTTATACACATTTCATCTGCCTTACCTTATACAATTACCTATTGTATTCACAAGTTAATCACAATCCATCCACAGAATATTGTGGATAACCGAACGATTGTTCTTAACCAAACAATCTGATAGATTTAAATTACACCAAGATTGCCTACCAATATATTCTTATTTATAAAAAAATAGAAGCAAATTTCATGAAATCGGAGGTGAATTACGTATGAGTAAACTATCGACCAAACTGTTGATGGAGTCTTATATTAAAGCAAAAGACTTAAAACTTTGTCCGGATTTTATATGCCTATTAGAAAATGAAATTCGCCGACGTTCTTTGTCTATCTAACACTTCATTGTCCATACGCCGAGCTATCTCATAAGAAATCCAGAAGCGAATGTAGCTACTGGATTTCTATTTTTTTATATTACATGTCCTCTATATTTGAACCGTTGCTAACAAACTTTTCATAAAATTTGTGATAAGAAGAGTTTTGTTCGCTCATGTTGTGGATTATCAAATAATTCACTTGGAGTTCCAATTTCTATAATTTCCCCAAAATCAAAAAGAACAATTCGATCTGCGACCTCACGAGCAAAATTCATTTCATGAGTCACGACGAGCATTGTAATCCCAGATCCTGCTAAAGTTTTAATTACATCTAAAACTTCTTTAATCATTTCAGGATCTAATGCTGAAGTTGGTTCATCGAATAACATGATTTTAGGTTGCATGGCTAAAGCTCTAGCAATTGCTACTCGTTGCTGTTGTCCTCCAGAAAGCTGACCTGGATATTTATGAGCTTGTTCTGGAATACCAACACGTTCTAACAACTCTAATGCAATTTTTTCTGCTTTGGCTTTTGGCCATTTACGAACCCAAATAGGTGCTAGGGTAATGTTTTTTAATATGGTCATATGAGGGAATAAGTTAAATGATTGAAAGACCATGCCTGTTTCTTTTCGAATAGCTTCGATATCAGAAATATCATTGGATAAAGGAATCCCATCAACTGTGATTTCCCCTTTTCGAATTTCTTCTAACCCGTTAACTGTTCGAATAAATGTAGATTTCCCTGATCCAGAAGGACCTAGTATAACTACAACTTCACCCTGCTTAACCTTTAATGATACATCTTTTAATACATGCAAATTTCCAAACCATTTATTCACATTATTACAAACGACTATATCTTTCCTGAGTTCCAGAGATATATCAGCGTCAAAGTTTTTAAACATACATGTCCCTCCTTAGGATTAAAGTTCGTATTTATCGCTTACCAACACCTAAAGCTACTTCCAATCTTCTGCTCGCATAGGACATCATATTGCAAAAGATAAGAAAGACGAGAGCAACGAATAAAAATACTTCCATCTGTGTCCCTAGAAACTGAGGATTAGATATTATATTTCTTCCAATGCCCAGAATATCGGTTAAGCCTACAACAGCAACGAGGGAAGTGTCTTTAAATATTCCGATGAAAAGGCCTACGATTGCCGGGATAACTGCACGTAACGCTTGAGGTAAGATAATAAATGTCATCTTGAATGCTGTATTTAGTCCAAGTGATTCCGCCGCTTCAAATTGTCCTCGAGGAATTGATTGCAATCCTCCACGTATGTTTTCTGCTAAGTATGCTGCAGTAAATAAAGTGAATCCAACCATCGCTCGGATGACATTATTGATGTCTATTCCATGTCCCATAAACAACGGCAGCATCAACTGAGCAATAAACAAGATGGTAATCAAGGGAACTCCTCGAATCAATTCAATATAACCAATGCTGAACCAACGAACTATTGGTAATTTGCTTCTTCTTCCAAGCGCCAGTAGTAACCCCAGTGGAAAAGAAAAAACGATAGCTACCAAAGATATTAGTAAAGTTAATAAAAAACCACCCCATAAATTAGTGCCAACATGATTAAATACACCAAAACCACTTAATAAAAAAACAATGACTGGAAACATGAGAAACCAGGCGATGAGTAGTGGTTTTTTTAACTTTGGCCGGTTCTTGCCTATTACATATGCAGTCACAAGTACGACAACATTTACTAGCAACCATATACGGGTTTCTGTCATGACGAAGGGCAAACATCCTAAGATCGTATACATTCCTACCATTGCTATTGTTAAGTGGGCGACTGTTCCCTTCCACAATCCCCATGAAAGACCCATTAGTACCGAAGAAAGCGTTAAACAAATCCATAGCCGCCAAACTTCTGCTGCCGGGTACTGACCCACTGCTAATAACCTGAAATTAGCTGAAATAACCTGCCAATCGGCACTAAAGAAAATCCATACAATCGAATTCTTCACTATCAAATAACTAATGATCCCAAATACGATCGTTAACAGTGTGTTTTTCCAACTACTAAATAAGTTCTTCTTCAACCAGCTCACTGTATGTGTTAGTGGTTTATATGGAGCTTCTTGTGTCTGTTGAAATTCTTCACGATTCACTTTTCTCACCTCTCTACTAGTTGCGTATATTTGTTAAATATATTCATTAAGAGTGACGTGAATAAACTCATAGATAAGTAGACTAGAATCACGATTGATATGACTTCTACACTTTTACCTGTTTGACTTAGAACTGTAATCCCAACTCCTACTAGTTCTGGGTACGCTACCGCTGCAGCTAGACTTGAATTCTTAATTAGATTTAAATATTGATTCGTTAAAGGAGGGATAATAATCCGAATAGCCTGAGGTAAAATAACAAGTCTTAATATAGTTGGACTTTTCAAGCCTAGTGCTTTTGCTGCTTCAACTTGTCCTTTTGGTACGGCCAAAATACCTCCCCGTACAATTTCAGCAATATAGGAAGCGGTATACATGACAAGTGCTACTAATAGTGCACCAAAACCCGGTCCAATTGTGTAACCCCCATCAAAACCTCGTCCAGCAATCACCGGAACACTAAGTAAAAGTGGCGACTGTAATGTGAAAATCCATGTGATTACTCCCCATCCAACTAGAGAACCAAGAGCCCAGAATGACGGATATTTTCGCTGACCTGTTTCTACTTGTTTTATGATTCTAACTTTCCAAACGATATACGATAGAAAAAGACCAACTAAAAGAGAAATGAACCATATCATGGAAGATGGCGTTAGCTCGAACCAAGGAATAACAGTCCCTCTATTACTAAAATAAAAGAGTCCAAATGCATTTAAGCTTTTTTCTATACTGGGAAAGCTTAAAAACACAGCATAAAACCAAATGAAAATCTGAACTAACAAAGGGGTATTACGAAAAACTTCCACATAGACAGTAGCCACTGTTTTTGCTAACCAGTTATTCGATAACCGAGAAATACCAATGATGAATCCAAGAATAGTAGCTAAAATGATTCCAATTAAAGCGACTTTAATTGTATTTAAAATTCCTACAAGGAATGCTTTACCATAAGTATCTGTCGAAGAAAACTCTATCAACTTATCTCCTATATCAAATGACGCCATTTTACCTAAGAAATCATAACCAAAACTCATTCCCATTTGCTTTAAACTACCAAGAGCATTGGTGAAAAAGAATGCTCCTAAAAGCATAACCAGTAAAGCAAATATAGCTTGAAGAAGAATGGGAATGACTCGTTTATCTCTCCAAAAAGGTGGTGACGTCGAAGATGAAAGTTTTTTCACGTATGATTCACCTCACCGTTATTTTTCCAAAAGTAATTCTTCTTGTTTAAACTTAAAAAGAAGAGGCCTGCCCCCCTAGTTTGAAAAGGTATGCAGGCCTAAATCTATAATCGACATTTCTACACTAAAATTAGTACTTTATCGGAAAGGCGGAGAATACATTAAGCCACCATTTGTCCAAAGTTCGTTTGGACCACGATCTAAATCAAACACTGTGTCTGGGCCAAGATGGCGATTATAAACTTCGCCGTAGTTCCCCACAGCCTTAATGATCTGAACAACAAAGTCTTTTGGTAATCCCAGTTGCTCACCAAGATCCCCTTCAACACCTAAGAAACGACGAATTTCAGGATCTTCACTATCAATGAAAGTATCTACATTGCCCTGCGTAATTCCGTACTCTTCTGCTTGTATCAATGCATATACAGTCCATGTCACTACGCCTACCCATTTCGAATCTCCGTCTTTTACGGAAGGAGCTAGCGGTTCTTTAGATAAAACCTCTGATAAGATAAAATGTTCATCTGGTTTGGCTAAAGTCGATCGACGAGAAACTAATCCAGAGCGGTCCGTAGTAAACCCATCTACACTTCCTTCTTCATAAGCAGCAATTGCTGCATCTTGACTATCAAATACAACGGGCTCATAAGTGACTCCCAATTTACGCATTTGGTCAGCCAAATTAAGTTCGGTTGTTGTGCCGGATTCAACTGCAATTCGTGTTCCTTGTAAATCCTTTAAACTTTTAATTCCACTATCTTCACGCACCATCATCCCTTGGCCGTCATAAAACGTAACCGGTGCAAAAGCTAGTCCAACAGAAGCGTCTCGAGAAGTGGTATACGTGGTATTTCTCGCTAAAACATCAACCTCGCCCGTTTGAACAGCAATAAAACGCTCCTCTGCTGATAAGGGTCTGTATTCAACCGCATCGGGGTCTCCAAAGATAGCTGCGGCTATCGCTTTTGTAATATCAACATCCATTCCCGAATAACTTCCATCAGATGCTACATAACCAAAACCTGGTATATCAGCGTTAACTCCACCCACTAATTTACCTCGCTTTTTGACTATATCTAATTGTGATTTGGATTTGGTTTCTTCAGCCTTTTCTTCTGAACATCCAGCTAAGACAACCGAAAATATGAGTAAAATGCTTAATAAAGCTAATAAATGTTTTTTCATGTTTTGGTCCCAACCCCCTATTTTTTTCAAACTACTATTTAAAAATACTATTTTGCTTTAATCTATCCCCCTCTAATAGACAATTTACCCTTAGTTAACTTTATGAAATAAACCCTATTAAAATACCAAATAATTCTGATAATTCATTCCGATACTTGAAATATAAATCTTTTAACATCAAAAGCTCATCTCTTCTTTGGCCTGTTATAGAATTGGTTTTTCATCGAATCTCCTGTTTTCATATACTCACTATCTATTTAACATAATAGATATCCTATTTATTCATAAAACTATCGTTTTTGACTTAACGCCTCTTTTACATTAGATTTCTTTTTCAAAGTGTTTACTTCTAATCTATCTAATTGTTGGTAATAGTCTAACTGGTTTTACATAGAAACCCATTTTTAATTTAGTTTAGAATTGACAGTTTCTTCGCTTTTGTAAATAATTCATCACTGTGAAGCACGAAGATGCAATAACTCTCTACAACAAAAGGACTTACCTTCACAAACAAAGGTAAGTCCTTAAATATACTAGTTAATATACATCTCTTCGGGTAAATGTAATAAAAGCGACAAGGAGTGCAGCGATTCCCCATATCGTTAGAATAATCATTGAAAAGCCCAAGGTCATCCCTTGAATTGGGGGAGCCCCTCCACTGATATAATCCGTAATTCGAAGATTGACCATAAATAAATACTTTGCGGACTCCCAAGATGACACCATGTTGGCTAAAATGGGACCCGAGATCAGAGTCGCTAACATAACGCCAGTTACAGCAGCCGTGCTACGTATTAAAACAGATAGCATTAACGTTATGGACCCGACAATAATTCCAACGAACCAAGCAAGACCTAATTCCATCAAAAGGTATTGCCATTGATAAATTAAGTGAACATTAGTTGTGACGAGAACGTTGCCATTTGTTGAAAATCCAGTCAGGATAGGCATCGTCCACCCGGAATAGCCAAAAACAGCACCTGAGATGAGATAAGACAATAAAGCAAGCGATAATACGATAAAAGAAACGGAAAGAATCATTGTGAGAAACTTACTCATTAAAATGCGCCATCTCTTAACAGGCCTTGTTAGGAGCATTTTAATTGTGCCACCACTTAATTCAGATGACACCAGATCTCCTACGACCACAACAACCATTAGTGGCATTAATAAATCAATTGAATTTTCCACAAACATTCGCATAAACGTTGGGGCTCCAGGTGCTGAAGGATCCACATCATGTTCTAAGTAATATTCTTGTTCGCTAATTCTAATCAAAAAATATTTGCGTAAATCGTCTGGAATGGTACTCGAATTAAGACGGTTTTGTGTATTTACAATATCCTGTTGTAATTGTGATCTCCAGTCTGTCGTACCTAAACGTTCTTGTAAGGATTTCACTTCTTTCATTTGGGCGTAAGTAAACAGTGCAACTAGGACGGCTACTATCGCTAAAATGATGTAAAGCCGTTTTTTTCGGACAAGCTTGATCAGCTCATTGTGCACTAAATTAATCAATTGTCTCACCTCCTGTTAACTCAATAAATAAATCTTCGAGTGTTGGAAGTTTCGTTTGGATTCCGCTAACCTTGACGCCTTCGCGAACCAATCTTTCATTTATCAAAGAGAGCTTTCCTTCATCGTAATGGGTAATTATTATTCCATCTTTTTCAAATATTATTGTTGTTTCTTCTGATAAAATTCTTCTCCCCTCAGCCAAAGGTTGAAGCTTCCAAGATACTCGCTCCTGTTCGGCTAGTAAGAGAGCCACTGAATCAACTTTAATAATTTCGCCTTTTGAAATAATGGCTACTCGATCACACATCAATTGGATTTCACTTAGTAAATGGGAGGAAATAAGAATACTTATTTGGTCTTGTTCTGCTAAAGTCCGAATAAATTCACGCATTTCTCTTATACCCACTGGATCAAGTCCGTTCGTTGGTTCATCTAGAATGAGAACTTTTGGTTTTCCAAGTAATGCCTGAGCAATTCCCAGACGTTGACGCATTCCTAAAGAATAGGTTTTAACTAGATCATGAATCCGGTTTTGAAGTCCCACTTGTGTGACGACTTCATTTATGCGATTTTCATTAATTTCGGGAACCATACGAGCAAACTGCTGTAAATTCTCCCAGCCAGATAAATATGGATACAGTTCAGGGTTTTCTACAATACAGCCAATTTGTTTTATGGCATTTGAAAAGTCATCAGCTAAGTTAAAACCGCAAATAGATATTTCACCAGAAGTTGGTTTAATCAATCCAACAAGCATGCGGATAGTGGTTGTTTTCCCAGCTCCATTTGGTCCAAGGAAACCGAAAACTTCACCTTGTTTTAGTTCAAATGAAATCTTTTTGATGATTTCTTTGTTTCTAATTTTTTTCTGAAGGTCTTTAACTACTAATGTAGATTCGAGGTTATTCATTTTTCTCATTCTCCTTCTCAAAATTAATGAGAGAAGCTACACGATCTCCAACTAATTGATATCCCATACTGTTTGGATGAAATTTATCACCAGCTAAATAATTGTTAACATTCAATTGAAACAAGTCAAAAGTAGGAACAAATACGAATTTTTCAAAAGTTGCAGCCAAATCAGCAGTATCGAAATTCCACTTACGAACTGCATTTGATGTGGTTTTTGCATCTGACAATTCGATGAACGGATTGTAAAGTCCAATATGGTAAACCGTTGTTTGAGGATTAATTTTTCTTATCGTTCCATAAATTTCTTTGAGGTTACTTAAATACGTTTTTTCAAGAGCATCAATGTTAGATTGCTTAAAATTAGTTAGCGTTGTCCCTCCTTGAAATAAATCATTCGCTCCGATTGTCATGACAACGATGTCTGATTGTCGTATCTGTCTTTGCATTTCTGTTTGTTTAAGCTGATTTATCAGTTGTTGTGAAGTGTAACCACTGATGGCTAAATTTGATAAATTCACATTTTGTTTCGTTTTTGATTTCAAGTCGTTCAACATGTACTGAACGTACCCTTTCCCCGTCGAATCTCCAGTTCCACGAGTTAATGAATCACCAATCGCAACGATAAAAACATCTTTTGTTTGAGTTGTGTCTGTAGAAATGGTCGCTGACTTTTCTACAGGTGGAGGAGGATTGTTGAAAAATTGATCGTTGATAGTGAAGGATAAACCAACCACCCACATGACAGTAGCAACTAATGATAAAAACGTAATGATTTTGACCGAATTTAATTTCACAATATCATCCTCTTTTTCTAAATGGGTAAGTTAATTAAACGTAGTCAATAATGAGCAGAAAGTAAAGTACAGGATACTCTGTTGTCGGTTTTAATAGTGAGATCTATTTTTAGTAATTATGATTAGGATTGATTTCATTTATGTAAAGACAAACTAATACTCAGTTTAATCATCATCGATAACGATTAAACAGATATAGTGGTAAAGTATACATTGAACCGCAAGATATTCATGATTGTGGGAAACAAGATTCGATTAAAATGAGGTGCACAGATGAATATATTTTCACAACATAACCCGACGAAATTATATTTTGGTAAAGGGCAAATTAGTCAATTATCAACAGAAGTTGAAAAGAAGAAAGTACTTGTTGTTTATGGCGGAGGAAGTATTAAACAAAATGAGGTCTATGAAGATGTCATGAAAGAACTTAATAAAGCAGAAGCCACAATAGTTGAATTACCTGGTGTTGAACAAAACCCACGTTTAACAACAGTTCATAGAGGCGTTGAGATGTGTAAATCACAAGAAATTGACATTCTTTTAGCTGTTGGGGGCGGAAGTGTAATTGATTGCACAAAAGCAATGGCTATCGGCGCAAAATATGATGGCGATGTGTGGGATTTAATTACACGAAAAGCTCCCATTGAATCTGCCCTACCTATCGGGACCGTGCTTACTCTAGCTGCAACTGGTTCTGAAATGAATCCCATATCAGTTATTTCAAACTGGGAAACAAAAGATAAATTAGGTTGGGGATCGCCACATGTATTCCCCCGTTTTTCAATCTTAGATCCTACTTATACGTTTTCGGTGTCTCGTAAGCAAACTGTTTATGGCATTGTCGATAGCATGTCTCACGCTCTTGAACACTATTTTCATCGCACAAAAAACACACCAATGATTGATGGATTTATTGAATCATTACTTCGAACAGCTATTGAAACAGGTCCAAAATTACTGGACGATTTAACATCATACGATCATCGCGAAACGATGATGTACATCAGTACAACAGCATTTAATGAAACATTATCGAATGGAACAGATGGTGGTGACTGGGCTACCCATCGAATCGAGCATGCCATTTCAGCTGTGTATGACATTCCTCACGGTGGAGGTCTAGCCATTTTGTTCCCCCATTGGTTAGAGCATGTGCTAGAAGAAGACCCATCACGTGCGAAAATGCTAGCCATGAACGTCTTCGGCATTTCAGATGAAGGAAAAAGTGACCTGGAAGTTGCGAGAGATGGAGCAAAAGCGCTTCGTGCATTCTGGGACTCTCTTAATGCTCCAAATCGTTTAAGCGACTATAGCATCGACGACAAAGATATCGAGTTGATTATCGATAAAACCTTTATTAAACCAGGTGTCGGTGTTTATAAAGAACTGGATCGAGAAAGTGTTAAAGATATTTTAATTCGGTCATTGTAAAGTTAGAGGTAAGTATTCATGTTATTAGTTTTAATGAAAACAAAAAGGATGAATCTCAAATGAGAATCATCCTTTTTGCATTTCCCTGTTAAGCGACATCATTATTATTATTCATAAATTCATCTTCGGGTTTTGCGGCATCAAGCATAAGAAAAATTGCAGTAAGAATATGCATGACCATTCCTACAAACGGAATCCATGCGATACAAGAAGTGACTATTCCTAATATACTACCCGTCGAAGAACCACCGCTCTTTTTAGTCAAGACTAAAGTTACAATGTGCAAAGCAAGCATAACACCTAGAGGTATCCATAAAAAACTAACGACAATTATTCCACCTAATATGGGGATCCCTAGGAATGCTTCAAGACCACCACTAACCCATTTTAAAATCTTAGGTGTAGACAAATCAATCACATCCATTCAGAAGAATTTCTTTTTAATATATCATTCATTCAAGTTGTTTTATTCGTCAATATGTAAAAAACAACAATTTCTCCGATAATATAATACGGAAAAATCATTTAATACAAAATGAAAATACGTGAGAATAGCTGAATCAACATGGTTTTGTACTAAACATTCAACACCCCCACATACATTCTTACTAGCGACTACACAGGGGTGAAGAATTTGAATGCTAAATATAATCCTAACTTAGATGCCATGTTAAATGAACGCTATTATTTAAAATCCATTGAAGCAAAAGGAGCTCGAATAAAATACATACCATCAAATCTCGGACAGGAATTTTTGAATTACAAAAAATGTATTAAGGACACTCTTGCCTCAAACGTTCTGACCATCAATGGAGAAGTATTTACCCAGGAATTTTTTATTGATCAATACAACTACTATTTTATTAATTGGTGTATACCTACAGCCAAGAGATTGATACTCGAAAATCAGCTCAAACCGGTAAAAATCGATTTAAAAGGCATCATTGATCAAGTTAGGAAGAATGAAATAGACCAAAAGTATTTACCAATTGCATTAAAAAATGAACAACCCATAATTATTGCTTATTACCCTACATGTCCCCAACCTAGTGTGGTAATTGATGGGAACCACAGGGTGTTGGCTAAGAGTGAAGCTGGTGAATTTACTATTAATGCGTTTGATTTATCACCTCATATTCATCTTCAAGCAATGACATCTGATTTAGATCGTTTATTGTACAAAATACATCATAATCTGACATCTATTGGAGAATCGATTGCAGGCTATTTATCAGCAGCAGATTTAAAAAGAAAATTGTTTACAATTTGTTAGCACTCTCACTAATACCGGAAATAGCTCCATTTATCGGTCTTCTTTTTTCATGGCTCTGTTAAATTATACTGTTGTTTATCGTACATTTGCGCTAGCCGCACGTTCCGCATGAGCCAACAAGTATGAAAACCACATACTTGTTGGTCTCGTTCTTCACGCTCTTGCGGCGTGCTAGGCGCAAATGTACTATTTTGTTTGTTCTTCATTATTAACAGCATTCTTAAACTTTGCCTTTTTCATAAATAATAGAAATGAGCCAGCCTCTGAGTGGCTCGGTAAATGTCTTAATAATAGAAGAAGAATAGGAATGATTTTTTCACATTGAAAAAGGTCACAAGAATTCTTGTGACCTTTTTGTATGGATTTTAAAGAGAACGTCTCTGGATTTTTTTTCCGTCAAATGAAAATATAATGGGTCTATTTTCAACATATGTTTCCATATGCACAGGGCGTCCCCATAATTGAAAAATATATGGAAGTACATTTTCTAAATAACGAGGATCTAGTTCAGTCCCCTCGTAGCCATGTTTTAAATACAATTCACCATTTCGTGAATAATCTCCATTTTCAACGACGATGTATGGAAAACTTCCATTTACTCTCATGGAAACTAGTTGGTCTCTAACATTTTCATAATCTTTATCAGTAATTTGATAATTCCCGCTTTTTTTCTCAAACAAATAGAGGTCTTCTTGCTTCACTAATTCTTTTGTTAAATAATTTCGAATGAAAGAAATATCCGACTCGATTTCTCTTACTTCAAACATTTTATCTCTGCCAGATTTCAGCTTAACTCCAAGTTTCATCATCTCTTTTGTTGGATGATCGTATCGCTTTTCAATGTCTTCAAAAATTTTCAAACCTAAATAATATGGATTAATAGTTGTTGTCGATGGCTGAACAACATTTGCATTTAATGTTGCAAATTCGATTGTTTCGTCAGTTGTTAAATCCATTTCCCTTAGTATTCGTTGATGCCAGAAGGTTGCCCATCCTTCATTCATGATTTTTGTTTCTAATTGCGGCCAAAAATAGAGCATTTCCTCTCGCATCATGGTTAAGATATCACGTTGCCAGTCTTCTAGTTCACGACTGTATTCTTCTATAAATAGTAAAAGATCTTTTTCGGGCTTAGGTGGGAATTTTTTTCTATTTTGTGGGATGCTTTTATTATCAATTACTGGTTGACCTATGTTCCATAAATCATCGTAAGGAGTCTTCCTAACAAGCTCTTCTTCTTCTTCATCTAAATTGTAGTCTGGTAGTTTGGGTCTGATAATAGAAGGATCAATATGTTCTTGAATAGCTAAAACAGCGTCTAAAAAACTTTCAACTTCATCTTTCCCATAAATCATTTCATAGCTCGCGATTCGTTCAGCAGTTGCCGTCATGCTTTCCACCATATCACGTCTCGTATTTGAAAATCGGACGTTGTTCTTGAAAAAATCGCAGTGAGCAAGGACATGGGCAATGATGAGTTTATTTTGCATAAGACTGTTGGTATCAAGCAAAAATGCATAACAAGGATTTGAATTAATAACAAGCTCGTAAATTTGACTTAAGCCAAAATCGTATTGCAGCTTCATCTTATGAAATTGTTTTCCAAAGCTCCAATGCGTAAAACGTGTCGGCATACCGTACGCACCAAACGTATAAATAATATCAGCTGGACAAATTTCATAACGCATCGGATAATAATCAAGGCCAAATCCAGATGCAATTTCCGTAATCTCAGCTATAGCATGATGAATGTTTTTTTCCATGAACTCAATCCCTCCGAGTGTACTTTTCATAGACTGGCACAATGCACATCACTCGGCTCATACTGGAGCTTGATCTGGTTGAAAGAAGCTTTTCAGTGCATCATATACGTTGTTTTTTTCTTTCAATACATAATGACGAAATTTTGGATTCGATATGTTTTTATATGTGGACATTAATGTAGAATAACGGCTATGTGCATTTACTTCCCCATAACCAAACATACTCGACACCTCCATTAGTTCATTTACAAGTTTTATACATTTCTCATTATCGCTTGGCATGTTTTCTCCATCAGAAAAGTGCACAGGATAAATATTATAACGTGAAGGACTGTATTTTTGCTGAATAAGTTCTAATGCTTTTAGATAAGCAGAAGAACAAGTTGTTCCACCGCTCTCTCCTTTTGTGAAAAAATCATCTTCAGATACAACTTTTGCTAATGTATGATGAGCGATGAATTCAATTTCGACTGTTCCATATCTTGAACGTAAAAATTTAGTCATCCAGAAAAAGAAACTTCTTGCCATATATTTTTCAAAAGCCCCCATGGAAGCACTAGTATCCATCATCGCAAGAACAACAGCTTTTGATTCAGGTTTTACGACATCATTCCATGTTTTGAAGCGCAGGTCTTCATTATGAATGGGTGAAATTTCAGCTTTACCTTTCATTGCATTTCTTTTAATTGCCGTTAATATTGTGGTCTTTTTATCAATATTCCCCATCAGGCCTTTTTTTCGAATATCATTAAAATCAATTTTATCTGTTGTGATTTCAGCTTGTTCTTTTTGCTTTAAATTTGGTAATTCCAGCTCTTTAAAAAGGACCTCTTCCAACTCAGCCATAGTTATTTCCGCTTCGGTAAAATCTTCTCCCGCTTGATCACCGGCTTTCTTCCCTTTACCAGAACCGCTTTCTCCTTTTTCTGATCCTCTAGCGACTACATCCCCTACTTTACTATCTCCATCGCCTTGGCCTACATGTTTTGATTTATCGTAATTGTACCGGATTTTGTATTCATCCAATGAACGAATTGGAATTTTAATTACATCTCGTCCATTTGACATAATAATACTTTCCTCACTAATTAAATCCGGCAAATTATTCTTAATAGCTTCTTTTACTTTGTCTATATGACGTTGTTGATCTTGATGTCCTTTGCGATGGAGAGACCAGTTTTCCTGTGAGATGACATAATGATTTTCTTGTTTGTCGTTCATTTCCATCCACACCCATCTCTTATTAGAAAGTTTTTAATTTCCTTATACTATGCTATGGCAGGTAAGTTATTGCCATCACCTTATAAATAAAAAAAACAAGACTAATAAAAAAATTAGTCTTGTCTTCCAACTTTAGGTACTTCCTTATCGATTTAGCAGGCTACCGACGTAACGTAATAATTCATTTGCTGAAGTCGAATTATAACCATGTTCATCAATAAGTCTTGCAACTACTTCATTAACCTTTTTAAGATGAGATTCATCAGGTGTTTTGGATGAAGTGGTAATTTTGACGACGTCTTTTAAGTCCGCAAACAGTTTCTTTTGAATGGCTTCACGAAGACGTTCATGGGAATTGTATTCAAAACGTTTGCCTTTTCTTGCATAGGCAGAAAGGCGAATGAGAATCTCTTCTCTGAATGCTTTTTTCGCATTTTCAGAAATACCAATCTGTTCTTCGATAGAACGCATTAATTTTTCATCTGGATTCATTTCTTCCCCGGTAAGAGGGTCTCTGAGTTTATTTTTATTACAAAATGCCTCTACATTATCAAGATAGTTATCCATTAATGTAATCGCAGATTCTTCATAAGAATAGACAAAGGCTTTTTGTATTTCTTTTTTAGCAATTTCATCATATTCTTTTCTCGCGACTGCAATATAATTTAGGTATTTTTCACGATTCTCTTGAGAAATGGAGGCGTGTTGATCAAGTCCATCCTTCAGTGCACGTAATACGTCCAGTGCATTAATCGAAGGAACTTCCTTCCGAATCATGGCCGAAGAAATTCGATTGATTACATAACGCGGATCAATGCCGTTCATACCTTCGTTTGGAAATTCTTTATTTAATTCCTCAACGTCAATTTGATTAAATCCTTCTACACTTTCACCATCGTATAGACGCATTTTTTTCACAATATCAATCCCTTGTTTTTTAGGGACTTCGAGTCTGGTTAATATAGAAAAAATAGCAGCTGCTCTCAGTGCATGTGGAGCAATATGAACATGATTCATGTCACTATCACGAATCATTTTTTCATAAATACGTTCCTCCTGACTCACTTTAAGATTATATGGAATCGGCATAACGATAATTCTAGAGTGAAGTGCTTCATTCTTTTTATTGGAAATAAATGAACGGTACTCGGTTTCATTTGTATGGGCTACAATCATCTCATCTGCACTGATTAATGCAAACCTGCCAGCTTTAAAATTACCTTCTTGCGTTAACGATAATAAATGCCAAAGAAACTTTTCATCCAGTTTCAAAATTTCTTGAAATTCCATTATTCCCCGATTCGCTTTATTCAACTCGCCGTCAAATCGGTATGCTCGAGGATCAGATTCTGATCCAAACTCAGCGATTGTTGAAAAATCTATACTTCCCGTTAAATCGGCGATATCTTGTGATTTCGGATCCGATGGTGTAAAAGTTCCAATCCCAACTCGTTTATCCTCTGAGAATAAAATACGCTCAACCAGCACATCCTCAATACGTCCTCCATATTCCTTTTCAAGTCTCATCGTATTTAATGGAGACAAACTCCCCTCAATGCGAATGCCGTATTCTTCAGTAAAATCAGCACGCAAATGTTGAGGAATTAAATGTAGAGGATCTTCATGCATCGGACATCCCTTAATGGCGTAAACCGCTCCATCATCTGTCTTAGAATAGCTTTCAAGTCCTCTTTTCAACAATGTCACAATGGACGATTTCCCTCCACTTACCGGTCCCATGAGTAAGAGAATGCGTTTACGAACATCCAGCCTTTTGGCTGCAGGGTGAAAATACTCCTCTACAAGTCTTTCAATTGACGTTTCAAGTCCAAATATTTCTTCTCCAAAAAAGTGGTACAGTTTCTGCCCATTTCTTTCCGTTAAACCAGAGCTACTAATCATATTATATACACGTGAATGAGCCATCTGGGCAACAATTGGTCTTTCTCTCACAATGGCTAAGTAATCAGCAAACGTACCTTCCCACTTAAGTTCATGTTCTTCTTTCCGGTATCTCTTCACCTTATTTAAAATGTCCATCCTATTCCCTCCAGTAGGGTTTGGTTTATTCATAGTATGAAAGGAGACAACTTATGATACCGATACTTTTTAGATATAAGGTAAATCATTTTCGCAAAAAACGAAGAAGTATCCACTAAAAAATGTTATTCACTTATTAAAAATTTCTTTCAAATATTTAATTTAAGTTAAATACATTTTTACGTCTTTTTGAACCATGTTAAGGAGGTACGATATAGTTGAGAGGGGTTTTTTTATGGACAAAGATAAACTAAATGGAGCTTTTAAAAATTCAGGTTCAATGCAACAAACATCAAAAAACGCGAGACCACGGCCTAGCCAAGGAAAAGAAGAGATTTCTTTAGAGTTAGCTGAATTAGGGAATTTGAAACCAAAACACGAACCGATGACTCCTAATCAGCGCAAAAAGACTGAAGCAGAAAAAACATATTAATCTAAAGGGTATCAGATTCGGGCACAACCTAGAGTTGTGTCCAATCCTGTACCATACATATGTATTATGTAGATCAATTTGTTCTCCATTCTTAAACTACAGTTTTAGTTCCTCGGTAAATTATCTCGCGTTTTCCAAATTATCAGTGATATTTAATTCAGTTCTCTCATTTTTTCATCAATCAGTTTAAACACATGGTTTACTTTTTCTTTTGGTAAAGCCGCATATTGATCGCCAATACTTACTTCGTAAGAACACGCTTCCTCAGTTGTTTCTCTTAAATAGCTGGTTAAACCAATACCTGTTGTCTCATAGATTTCTATCAATACCGATTCCATTTGCTCTTTTGGGGCATGAAAATGCACATGAAACATATTTGAAACAGGCTCCATCGGCAAAGTTGAAATTGCATGACATGAGTTGAAAAGTTCAGCAAGTTCTTTCGCATCTTCATAATACTGATTCATTTTCTGTGACCGTTGATCAAAAAAATAATCAGCACTGATGATGTACGGATAAAGGCTGATTAAGTCCCCACCATGGCGTCTTTTCCATACTTTCGATTCCTCGGTAAAGTCTTGATCACCCGCAAGAATTGCTCCTGCTATCCCACCAATTCCTTTATAAACCGAAATATAAACACTATCAAATAAACTGCAAATCTCAACAACAGTTTTATTATAATATGGAACAATCTCGAGAAGTCGTGCACCATCTAAATGCAACTTAATTCCCTTATCCCTACAATAACTTGAAATCTTTTCAAGCGTTTCGTAATCAGGTAATTGACCACCAATTTCACGTTGAGGTAATTCGAGCAGTAAGCATGAGATTTCCTCTTCCATGGTAATTACATCTTCCAATTCAATCACTCGAGTTTTATCTGCCAGCAACACAGTCTCAATGTGATGCAATTCTTTTAATCCATCTTCCTCATGAATTTCTAAGTGACATAATGGATGATATGCAACTTTTCTTATTCCTTTTTTATCACACCATATGCGTAATGCGATTTGCTGTGCCATTGTTCCACTTGGAAAAAAGACGGCCCTTTGTTTCCCTAAATAAGCAGCCATTTTGTCTTGAAAATCTTCGATAATTTTCCCTTTACCATATATATCACTTTCCTGTTCACCATCAACTGCTTGAAATGCCTCTTTTAGAATGTGAATATCTCTTTTCCCATGACCAGCCATCTGATACTTCGTTTGTTTAAATGCTTCAAATAAAGAATTTTTTTTGTTCAACATTTCAAAGACCCCCTTTTATAATTTATTTTTTATTTAGTACTTCCATCTATAATGTCCTGCGATTGGAGTTTTAAAAGAAGACAGTTTCACCTCAGCTGCAAATGGTCGGATATTGTGAATAAAATATGGTGTTCCATCCTCAACACGCTTGTCTGAAACGATTCCTGTATGATGGAAACCTTTTTCTAAAAACACGACGATATCTCCTGGTTGCCACTGCTCTAAATTTTCAATATTACCAGATATTAATTCAGTCGTTAAAGATTGAGCATAGCGTTTTAAGTAAACGTCTTGATTTGGAACTCGTCTAAAATCGATATTAGGATCAGGCTTGCCATTTACTCTTGAATATAGATTGGTGTGCTTATTAATATCTAAATCTATAACATCCTTTAAGATGATTCCAGCACCTTTTAAACCACGCCAAATAACGTCCGTACATACTCCTTCATCGTCTGGAGGGTATCCTCCATCATAGTAACCACTTTTATAATTGGTACGATTCTCAACTTCTTTCCTAGCTGAATTTACGATATCAATTGGATCAGCAATTGAATTGTCGTTACTATCGACCAAAGAATAGGCTTCAGGTACATGAACAACCTGTTCCTAAGGACGGTCAATGTGAATGCCAATAGTGTTCAGGATAATTCCACCTTTAAAGAAATATACAAATACAAGGAAACTAATGAACGTTACAGAACTAAGAAAAAGAAAACTTCTTTTTCTCATGATTAATTTCACCTCAACGTCGTTGATGAATTTTCAATCACTGGTTATGGTGTAAAAAGATGAGCTCAACAAGGTACATCCAATCACTCAAAAAAACGTGGAGAAAATGGAACCATACATTACAATTCAATAGAGTCCAATGATTCTCCTTTAAACGGATTTGATCTGTAACTTCTCTTTTTCCAAACGCAAAAAGCACCACAACCTTTCGACTGTTGTGGTGCTTTATTTATATTGAAAGTGTATTTCTACACTGCATTTGAATTTTAGCAAGATATTAAGAGATGTCATTTGAAAATAACGCCAGATAATTCAATTACAACCGATGTAGACAGATTTTATTCTATTTTTACATCATTTTCTTCAGCAAGGGCATCAAGTTTATTTTGATAGTCCCTAATCATAGTTCTAGCTTCAGTAAGTTTTGCATTTGCTTCATTGATTTTTTCTGAATCTTGCTCTTCAATTGCCGTAAGAATGGTTAAGAAACCACTGTTTTGGATATTGACAGCTTCAATATAAATTTCGTGTATTTTAGTTAATTCTTCAGTTTCTATTTCTATTTTCTCTAAATTATCAATAAAAACTCGATATTTTGGAATAACTTCATATAATATTGTGTAGTACATCGTTTCATCATCTGTATAGTTAGGACCTGAAACACTATCGTATAATGCAACTGCCTCAAATTCTTGCTCGGAAAGTGACGGCAAGCTCTCATTCATATACGTTAATAAATCTTCCTCTATAGGGTTACTTCCACAGCCCGCTAACAAAGATATCAGTAACCCAAACACCACTAAAACCTTAAATTTCATTAACATCCCCTTTCTACAATTTCATATTATTCTTCGACAATTAATTGTGGCACTGTCGTTATGAAATTCCCCCTTCAAATTACACTATTTATTCTGTTTTTGTTTAAGCGTGCAACTTAAGTGGTATGTAGTGTAATAAGCTATAAATAATGGAGGGATTACTTTGACAGTAAAACTAACAGTAGAAAATGCAGTGCAGGCGAAAACAGAAATTGAAAAGTTAGAAGCGCAAGGATTTACTCATGATGATATTTATATCTTTGCACATGATAAAGATCGCTCAAAACATATAACAGATGCTCTGGACACGGAAAGTGTCGGTGTGAAAGAGCAAGGCTTACTCGACAGCATGAAAAATATTACAAGCTCACGTGGTGATGAACTGCGTACCAAAATGGCGTCGGTTGGTTTAACCGTTAAAGAGGCAGAACAATACGAAAAAGAACTCGATAAAGGGAAACTTGTCTTAATCGCATACAAAAAATAAATAAGTAAATGACAAAGGACATCTCACGGCTAACGCCTGAGATGTCCTTTATTCGTTTGAAATGGCATAAGAAAAGCACCCTTAACTATGCATTGCGACCGTTATCGAGACAATATTTATTCTGCAATTCTACCAGGACAAATGAAAAATCGACTAACTCATTAATTTGACGAAGCATATTATATTTCGGTACTACAATATCGTAAATTGCCATAAATGGACTGAGCGAAAGAGACTGGTGATTTGAAATCATTCAAGACACCACCTAAGTAAGTCCTTTTATTATACAAAAGAAAAGCCACCCTTTCTCGATAAATCGAGAAAGGGTGGCTTCGGGTACTTTTTCAGCACCCTCCGCTATGGAAAGTGCTTTCCAATTACATTAAATCTTTAATTCGATTTTCGCATCTGCTTTGAGTTTTTCAACGTGAGCAGCAAATAGCTCCTGCTGTTGTTGTTGTTCAAGAATTCCTTTGATTTCTTTACTTGCTTCTTCAAGTGGTGGTAGTTTCTGTTCAGTTCCCTCTGCTTGAGCTACAGCTTGATCATAATAAGCTTGTATCTCTTTGTCGGTTACTTCTTTCGCTGGTGCTACCTTATCTTGATATTTACCAAATACAATAGACTCAGCAATTTGTTCTTTTAAAGTCTCTTTATCCATTTTTTGTGCTTTAAGAGCTTTAGCCATTGCTTCTTCTCCACCAACTTGTTCTTCGTATGTTGCATACTCTTTATTCACTTCTTCTTCAGTTGCAGTCAATTTTGCTTCAGTTGCTTTTTGACGGATCAATGTTTGATTAACAAGAGAATCAAGTGTCTGAGTTTTTATTTGTTTAGAAGCTTCTTTACTAGTTGGATCTTGACCCATTTGTTGCATTTGGCCTTGGATTGACATCAAGGCTTGATTATATTTATCTCCGGTAAGTTTTTCATCATTTACAACAGCAACAATCTCACTCTTATCAACTTGCTGCTCATCTAGTTTGGCCTGCATTTTAGCTAACTCTTCTTTAGATGGAGCTTTAGCTTCTTCTTGGCTAGCATCTTTTTTTGCTGTTTCTTCCTTAGGTGTTTCTTCTTTTGTTGCTTTATCATCGTCGTTACAAGCAGCTAAACTTAAAGCTAAAGCGCCAGCTACAAACGGAAGTAGTATTTTTTTGAATTTCATGTACATGTTATCCCCTTTCATATCTTCATACTCTATTTTTAATTAAAGCCTAGTCTGCATCTTAACGAACATTTTGGTAAATTTAAACCAAAAGCCCTTCATGACATCAAATTGACATCTATTTGTCATATTAAACAACTCAATAAAGACTGATTAGACGCGCATTAAGTAAAAAACAGTCATACTTTTGTTACAACATCAATTCCGTGTCATCTAAAGGAGGAACCTTAGTTTTTTTTCACTTCGAACAGGTGAAACCTTAAGCCATAAGGATCAGCAATTATTACGCTTGTATCCTTGTATTCTTTTGTAATGACGCAGCCGTTTTCTACAAGTAACTTTTTAGCAGATTTAAAATCTTCAACTGCGAATTCAAAGAAAACTTGATTAGCCGAATTGTTTTCAATGAAAAAGGTCGTGCTGCTTATTGAAAATTTCGTTTCATTTTCCATGGTTTGTACATTCTTCATCCCTAAAATAGTTTCATAAAATTTAAGAGCATTTTCATAATTTGTTACACCGATGGCAATATTATTCGTCAATTGAAAATCAGATTGATTGTTTAGCTTTTTCTTGGCAACCACATCACTCGCTCCAGATGGGAGTAAATCAAATAATGGCCAAGTCACACAATAATCGTTGTTAGGTCCAAATTACGCCTGTGCATGAAGGTAGACATCTCCCTCTTCATCTTTACAAAACATAGAGACCCCTGGGGTTAAGGATGAACCATTTTGAAAGCCCATGTCGCTAGTGAAGGTAGTTTCCTTTACCGAAATCATTGTAAACTGCCATTTACGTGAAGCTGCAAAATCTTCCTGAACAGTCGGATCGTCGGGATTTGCCACTACAAAACCAGCTTTGTCCATTAAATGATGATAAACACCATTAAATCCATCAGCCCACATCGTGCAATACGAGCAACTTTTCCCCATATTATGAATGACAAAAAGTTCATCTTTAGGTCCAAATAATTCGAGTAAAGTTAATTTCTGATGATTTGTGGATATAAATTCATAATTCTTAACAAGTCTCTCTGGTACTGCTTTTCTTAATTGAGTTAATTGCTTCTTTTTTTCAAAGATTTTCTTTTCAAGTTCTTCTATTTAAGTTAACAGGTTAGTACTTAACATTAGATTCGGCTCCTTCTAGTTAATTTACGTTCTACATAACATTCAATAACAGAAGAAGATAATCCTCTAATTACTGCTACCACAAAAAAATCATGGAAATTACTTAAAATGTGACGGAAAGGTATACCGAGACGTGAGCACTCTAGGAATGAGGAAGAATTCTTGAGTATATATTGTGAAATTGAATGCCAAAAGCATGTTACTTGTATAAATAAAAGAATCCAGCACCTATTTATGGTGTTGGATTCTTTATCGGCTATGCAACTGTGGGACGTTTACCTATATTTTTTGCGTTTCAGTAGCGTCGTAAAGTTTCACATCTAAGGGTGCTGCAAAATATTGTGGAGCATTACCGGCAAAGGATGTGATGTGTTCGCTTTTGTTATGAATATCGACAGCGGCAGAATCTGCCCACACTTCTACCATTGTATAGACGTTTTCTTTTTCTATATCTTTCATTAAGTCATACGCTACATTCCCGAGTTCAGCTTTAGAAGCAGCAATCAATGGGCGAATTTCTTCTAAAAATGCTTGTTCTTTATCTGCTTGTATCTGAAATCCAGCGTGAATAATAATCATTGTATTCGTTCCTCTTTTCTTATGTTGTTTGGTTAAGTTAAGTACTCTTTATTTCCACTCTGTAATTGTATCAACAGGAAGACGGACTGATTGGTAACCCTTATCTTTAGCTTTACCAATTGAAATAAGCATAACAGGATAGTACCGCTCTTTATCCATGCCAAAAGCTTCTGCAATATGATCCTTTTCATAGCCACCGATTGGATTCGTGTCATAACCGTGAGCTCTTGCAGCTAGCATTAACTGCATGGACACTAAACCAGCATCGATTAAGTTCATATCTTTCAACTGCTCGGGTGTCATGGTGCTGATCAATCCTTTTATAGCTGGTAACTGAATATCTCTTACTTCAGCTGGCATATGCCCTTCATCCACTGCTTGTCCATAAATTTCATCTGCATAATCTAGGCTATTCATATCTGCAAATACAGCAATCATCGCAGCAGAAGTTGCCACTTGAGTTTGATTAAATTTTGCAAGGGGAGCTAATGTCGCTTTGCCTTCTGGGCTATCAATGACTACAAAACGCCAAGGTTGTAGATTTACCGATGAAGGAGCAAGAGTTGCTTTAGTTAATATTTCGGTCATTTCTTGACGACTGATTTTTACGGTTGGGTCATAATTCCGAATAGAGCGTCGTCCTGTTACTATTTCATAAAAATCATTCACTAGTGTTTGGTTCATTTTGTTATTCTCCTTTATTTCTAACTGTAGTTTGATTAATTATGTGTAGCATTTATTGCATGATTCTAGTCGTTCGGGTGAATATTTTTAACATTATCTTGTATGCGCGTAAGCATCTCCAAGAGTGATGAACGTTCCTTTTCTGTAAATCCTGTTAAAACTTTAGAAATGAATCTTTGTTTCTCGTCCTGGTAAGCAATGATTTTTGTACGTCCTTCATCTGTAAGACGTACAAATGTAAATCGATTGTCAGCGGGATTCTTGCGTCGTGATACCATTCCCTTTTCTTCGAGTTGCTTTAAGTGCCTCGTGACAGCAGCATGATCTATGTTCACTTCTTTTTGTAGTTCCGTCTGACTAATTTCCTCTATTTCATACAGTTTGTTTAAAATATCTAAACGAGATTGACTGATTCCTGTGCAGCGCTCAAACTTCGGGCTTGTTTGTTTACTAATCTCATATAATCGATAGACAATTTTTCCTTCTTCAGAACATGAGTTGGACAAAACATTCACCTCTCTCAGGTAATTGATAAGTCAATAATTGACCCGTCAATTACTATATAACACTTGATGCAACAAATCAACTAATTGAATTGTTGGAGGATTTTTTCACTAATGAATTGTCTTAGTGGCATTTCCGTTGTTGAACGTGGTGTAGCGAGGAGATTGAATCACTTTACCCCTCAATTTTAATGAGTTGAATGATATAAACGGCTAAGTATGAGCAATTTAAAAAAGTTCGTAAAAGTGTACATTTTACGAACTGTTTAATTGTCTTTACATTTCTTTGATTGACCTCCAGAAAAATTATTACCACTTATTCATTTATATATTTATAAAAAAAGAATCCACAACCGTATTGGTAGATGGATTCCAATAATAATTTGATTAATTTTAAAGAATATGATAAATCGTTTGTTTAGTTTTTATATCGGTTGTCGGTGACCATGTTTTTAGGAAGTGGATGGCGCTACTACGCCCTTTTTCAATTAATGCATTTTTCATTTCTTCATTTAGATTAAATTGAGTAGCACTCGTATCATCTACGGGGATAAAAATAATATCTTTTTCATGTTTTCGAGAAATATACTTTTCATCGTGTGCATTTTTCATCGTAGAAAATAGTGCATCGAATAAATTCAAAGCATTGTCGATTTTATGTCCTCGCGCTTCTTTATGGCCACAACTAATCTTCAAACCAAGAAGTGGTCGTTGTCTCTTGCCATCTGGTTCATCAAATAACCACAATGGAAAGTTGCTCAAAACCCCACCATCTACAACAATCGCTTTCCCACCCCCCACGTTTAATTTGACAGGTTCAAAGAAGAAAGGAATCCCACAACTCATGCGTAAGGCGCGAGCAAGTGGAAATGTTTCAGAAGATATTCCATAATGTTCTAAATCATCTGGAAGAACCAACATCTTACCGTGCGTTAAATCTGAAGCAATAATCTTCAATGAGCCTTGTGGTAAATCGCCAAACGTATAGACCCCTTTTGCTGCAAGCTTTTTCATGAACCATTGCTCTAATGCTTTGCCTTGGTATAAACCCATTCGCCAATAAAGAAAAAACCACTTCATGATCGGTAAAGGAAGGATGGTTTTACGTGGATCGAGGAGCGTTTGAAAATCTTGATCATCTAGCATCACTTCGATTTCTTTACTTGTATAACCAGCCGCAATAAAACAAGCAAGAATCGCCCCTGCACTTGTTCCCGCTAAACGTTGAAAGCGAAATCCCTTTTCCTCTATAACTTGATAAGCCCCCACTAACGCAAAGTCTTTCAAACCACCACCTGAAAACACCCCATCAATTAACATTCATGCTCTCCCTTTTCATTTCGTTATTACACTGTAGGAAAAAAGAAGGGAAATTAGAACTTAAAATAAAATGAAGCAGTCGAAGATGTTATTTCGGCTGCTCTTGTTATTCCTATATCGTTTTGATAATCAAATGGATGATTCCTCTGAAACCATTCAGAATCAAGTGAAGTTCCGGAAGATTTGAAAGTGGAAGATAATCCAACCTTTGAAGTTGGCAGCCAAGTGATTATCGAAGAAAATCACTTGGAAGGGATGAAGGGTGCTGAAGCTACTATTGTTAATGCCTTTGATACTACAGCCTATACTGTATCGTATACTCCGACAACAGGTGGAGAAAAATTGACCAATCACAAATGGGTTATTCATGAAGAAATCGAAGATGCCGGTGATAAACCTTTTGAAGCAGGTTCCGAAGTGACAATTGATGCGGATCATACGAAAGGGATGGATGGTGCAAAAGCTGAAATTGATTCTGCCGAAAAAACGACAGTATATATGATTAATTACACTTCAATTACTGACGGAGAAGAAGTGACCAATCATAAATGGGTAACGGAAAGTGAGTTATCACCTAAATAAAGTTTGACCAAAATATAATCCAAAAATAGCTTATTCCTTAAGTGGATAAGCTATTTTTATTTTAAAGTTAGAAAAACCGTCTACAGCATTAGAATGTTTATGATTTATTACTCAGGTTTACATGATCTGTTTCTTACTTACAAACACATTTGAATTTTACATGCTCTTACGGTTTCTTGTCGGTCCTGACTTTGGCAAATTTCTGAAATGACAGCAACCCCATCAGCACCGGCTAGCAATGTTTCGTACGCGTTTTTTGTTGTGATTCCACCAATTGCTACAAGCGGAAAATCTCGATACAAGTTTCTCGCTTCTTGCAAAAAAGTTAGACCAGCAGGAGCCTTTGCATCAGATTTCGACTGTGTCTCATAAATCGGTCCAATCCCTACATAATCCGCACCACCTCTAACAGCCTGATCCAACTCTTCGAATGTATGCACAGAAACGCCTACGATGCGTCCTTTAAAAGTTTCGCGAATTTCCGTAAGTGATACATCCTCTTGTCCTACGTGAACGCCATCTGCGTGGAGCTTCAAGGCAAGCTCCACATCATCATTCACAATAAACGGCACGTTGTATGATTTACACAATACTTGGCATTGACGAGCAAATTGTTCAAGTGTTTTACCTGTTAATGCCCCTTCGCCTTTTTCACGCAGTTGGAAAATGGTTATTCCTGCTTTTAATGCATCTTCTAAAACATGTAATGGCTCTTCAATGCAGTTCGGGGTACCCATGATGAAATAGAATGCTAAATCGTTACGATTCAATGATGTTCACCTCACAGACACCTTTTGCTATATTATAGGCAAAATGATTTGTTGGGCCATGCCCATGCCCAATGTTTAACGGGGTTTCAATGGCTAGCTGGACAAACTTTTTAGCTCCGATGATTGCCTCTTTTAGTGACCAACCTTGTCCTAAAAATGCTGTAAGTGCTGCGGAGTAAGTACAGCCTGTTCCATGTGTATGTTTCGTTTCAATACGGGCAGATTCCATTTTAAAGCTTGTACCATCTGCAAAAAACACAGTATCCGTTGCCGTTCTTTGCTCATCTAAGTGGCCCCCCTTCATAACCACGCACTTTACACCCAGCCCTAATATCTTTTCAGCAGCTTTTTGTATATCCTGTTCCGACCTAATCTCAACACCACTAATCACTTCAGCTTCTGGAATATTAGGAGTTAATACCGTTGCAAGTGGTAAAAGCTTAGTCGTTAATGCCTCAACTGCGTTATTTTTTAGCAAGCTTGCACCTCCTTTGGCAATCATCACAGGGTCAATGACAAGCAGCACATCTTTCTCACATAAGCTTTTCGCTACTTCCTCTATAATTGGTGCTGAAAAAAGCATACCGGTCTTGACTGCCTTTACGGGTAAATCCTGAAAGACGACATCGATTTGATGTTTAACAAAGTCTACAGATGCAGGAAAAACTCCCTCTACACCAAGTGTATTCTGAGCTGTTAACGCTGTAATCGCTGTTGTACCGAACACTCCGAGCTCTTGAAACGTCTTTAAATCTGCTTGTATGCCAGCTCCACCACTACTATCTGAGCCTGCTATGGTCATCACGATGTTCAATTGGCTTCACCTCTAGACAATTGATGCAATGAATTTAAGACTTCAGTCTGGAAAGAGCCAAGAAGTGGCGATTGAACCGCATGTTCAGACACCTTTTTATATTCTTGTAATACATCACGTAAGTTTAAAAGAGCCTCTCCTTCCAAACTAAGAACTGCTGTACAAATCGCGCTCAACAAACAACCTGTACCTGTTACCTCTGTCATCTGTTCATGACCACCTGCTACCCAAAATTCGTTCTCACCGTCAGTAATATAATCAGAGGCTCCTGTGACCACCACTAAACAGTTCCATTTTTTCGCCTCATGTTTGGCGACGACTGCAACGTCCATCTCACCTTCACCACTGTCCACGCCCTTAGCTTGCCATGAAACGCCTGCAATGGTCGCAAGTTCACCTGCATTACAGCGGAGTAAATCGAATCGGACATTTTCTAATAATTCCTTTACTACTTGTTGTCGAAAAGAAGTTGCCCCTACTCCAACTGGATCTAAAACGACAGGTATTCCAAGCTCATTCGCTCTTTTCCCTGCTATTAACATGGCTTCTTTCGTTCTTGTATTGATTGTGCCAATATTAATTAAAAGAGCATTTGAAATCGCGACCATTTCTTCCACTTCTGTTACTTCATCAGCCATGACAGGTGACGCACCAATTGCAAGTAAACCATTAGCGGTAAAGTTTGCCACGACATAGTTCGTGATGCAATGTACCAGTGGCTTCTTATTACGAATTTGTTTAATAGGCATAGTTCTTCACCTCATCTTGCCAGTCTTCATATGTCCATGGCATTTCCCAGAATTTCCACTCATAGTAGCAACTTCTTTCAAAATGAGCTTTTAATACTGAGTGCTTGGCTGGATTTTCTTCTGCATAACGATTCATCATCGCCTTTTGCAGCTCGATTTTTTCTTTGTAATCCGGTGCACTATACATTTCAATCCATTCTTCATATAGCTTGATGCCTGGTTTTGCGTCTTTATACTTCTCCCCAATTTCTTGATATAACCATGGACAAGGGAACATCGCAGCAAAAGCCTCTGCAACATCTCCGTTATGTGCAGCATTGTACATATGTGATACGTAGTTATAAGCAGCTGGTGATGGTTCAAAGTTTACTTCCATTTCTTCAGTTATACCTAGCTCCTTAAAGACAGTTCGGTGTAACTCAAGCTCAGCCTCGTTGATATGACGAGCCGTTTCTAAAAAGTAGGCAATATCTTCGTTCGTCTCAGCTTTTGAAGCTGCAATCGCGAGTACTTTTGTGTAATTCTTTAAATAATAAGCGTCTTGCATCATGTAAAACTTAAATTTTTCAAGCGGCAGCGTTCCATCGACAAGTCCTTTTACAAATGGGTGATCAAAACTTCCTTGCCAATAAAGATCCGTTTCCTCTCGTACTTCTTCACAAAATGTCATTATAAGTCCTCCTTTTTCGGATGGACGCAAGTGCAAAAAACGCCCTTTTGCGCATGACAAAAGAGCGTTTCCAATGAAACATTGCTCCCTACGTCAGTGTTAACTGTCAGGTTCCAAGGGTCAGGTTTTACCTTCTCAACTAAATAGTTCCCCCGCAATTAAAATATTGAATTAGCAAACAAAAAAGCCCTCCAAAATGGAGAGCTTCAGCACAAAAGAAAAACGTCGAAACGCTATGTACTCTGCTCCCTACGTTCGTCTTAACGAACAGGTTCAAAGGGTCAGGTTTTAACCTTCTCAACGCCAAAGCGTCCCCCCGCAACTATTTTAATTAGGTTCATAATAGCATAATAAATTCATCCTAACAAACGACTGTAGATGATTAATTACACTCTTTTTATAATACTTACAAGGAAATCTTATCCATTTACAACTTTGAATTATTTTACTAATACGTTTTGCTTTACGATTTGTTCTAATTCTTCATAATTACTGATTTCATATGTTGGAGTAATAGTTGTTTCATTTGCTTTATTATGTGGATTAAACCAGCAGGTATCGATTCCGAAATTATTGCCACCTTGGATATCTGCGCTTAGAGAGTCGCCAATCATTAACACACTTTGCTTATCTTTAATACTCAGCTTTCTAAAGACATATTCGAAAATTTCTGCTTGTGGCTTTTGATAACCAGACTCCTCCGAAGTAATAATCGCTTCAAATGTTTGATTTAGTGGCGAAAGAGCAATCCTCGAATGTTGAACATCTTGAAATCCATTTGTTAAAAGAACAAGTCTGCAACTAGATAGATTGGTCAACATATCCTGAACACCATCAATCATATGTACTTCTCTTCCTAGATTTTCTATATATGCATGACCAAAATCTTCTGGATTAAGAAGTAGTTTATGTTGGAGGAATAAACGCTTGAATCGTTCTACTTTTAAATCTGAAAGCGAGATACGTCCTTGCTCTAAATCAAGCCAAAGTCCTTTACTTATCTCTTTATAACTTGCTCTGTATTCAGTTAAACCATTAGGGAAACTAAATGCACGAAATGAATTATCGAGTGCATGCTTTTCCGTCTCACCGAAATCAAACAAAGTGTCATCTAAATCAAATATTAATACATCATACTTCACAGTCTTCTCATCCTTTTTTGTGGTTCATTTTAAATGAATCTAAAACCATCATACTACTAAATGCACATTTCTTCTTTATGTACGAACCGGTACTATCAATTGTAAAACAGCGTCATCATGAACAGAATTAATAATGAATGGTCGCATGGAACCTGTGAACTTAACCATTACATCCTGCCCACCAACCGCTTTTAACGCATCCATCATATATTTTGCACTGAACGAAGTTTTCAACTCTTCGCCTTCAATTAATGTGGTTTGTATTTCTTCTTCTACTTTACCGATTTCAGCTGAGCTAGATGATATCTCAACGACATTTCCTTCTAATGAAGTGAATCGGACAATGTTATTACGTTCTTCACGTGCTACTAAAGATGAACGGTCTATCGCTTGAAATAATGCTTTCCCATCAATAGTGACATTCGTATTAAATTCATTTGGAATTAATCGAGATGTATCGGGATAGATACCTTCAATTAAACGAGAGTAAAAACTTACACTTGATGTTTTAATTAAAACTTGTTGGTTTGTCATGACGATATGAACGGGAGACGACGAATCTCCTATAATTTTGCTTAATTCATTAAGGCTCTTGCCTGGAATGATTACACTGTATTCGCCTTCCGGTATTTGCTCCAATGTGGTTTTTCGTCGAGCAAGACGGTGACTGTCATTTGCAACACAAACGAGTTTAGACAGGCTGCCTAAGGCGAAAATGTAATTGTGTTAGATGGTAGAAATCATTCGTATGGTAAAATATGTAACATCAAAATAATCAGGAGGATGGTAGAGTGTCAAATGAAATAAACAGTTACATTGACTATCCAATGGTGAAAATTCCAGGGGGAGAAATTGAATTAAGAGACGATAGAATAAAAAGCACATGGAAAACTGAAATAAGACCGTTTCTTCTTGCCCAGTATCCTGTAAATATGGATCTATACTATTCGATTACAAATAAATCACCTAATTCTTTTGACGGAAATCTAAAACCGGTTGTGAATATTTCTTGGAATGATGCAATTTCTTTTTGTAATCTACTGTCACAAAAAGCTGGACTAAAAGAGTGTTATTCAATAAGTAATGATGGTGAAAACATTATTTGTGACTGGGAATCGGACGGCTATCGACTTCCTTCAGAAGCAGAGTGGCAATATGCATGTAAAGCAGGGACTACTGGTTATAGATACGGAGAGCTTGATAAGATTGCCTGGTATAATGAAAATTCTGGTGGCAAGATCCATGAAGTAGGAAGAAAGGAACCGAATGCATGGGGTCTGTATGATATGTTAGGGAATGTTTGGGAATGGTGTTGGGATTTATATGATGAACAAGTATACGGCTCCTACCGAATTTTTCGAGGAGGTAGCTGGGCTGAAGAATCAAGGGGTTGTGGGGCTTCATGTCGTCGACGTAGCCATCCGTCATTTTGCATAGACGACCTTGGATTCCGTCTTGCCCAGTCTTACTAACGAAAAATGATAGTTCAATTAACCGCCTTCTCTGAAAGGCGGTTTACTTTTGGTCAAAAAACATTATGATTTCACATAGCCTAAATGAAAAATCTTCTTTATTCTTGAATAGTCGCTTTTCGCAAAAAAAAAGAGAATGCCATCAACCTGAGCATCGTTTTTTCTCCAAAAAAATACCCCCGCTATTAGCAGATGAACTAGCAAATCACTTCTTATTCCAATCCTCAGCAAGCATTCCATAGACAATATGATCCACGTAATGATCGTATAGCCATTCAGATTGGCGAATTCGTCCTTCTTCTAAAAAATTCAATCTCACTGGAATAGAATAGCTCTACTTTTCTTGTTTTCTACAGCTGCACGAATCTCTACTCGATTTAAATTCAATTCAGTAAATGCATGATTCACAAAAGTATTTACTGATTTGGTCATTAATCCTTTACCTTCAAAGCCTTTACCCAACCAGTACCCTATACTAGTAGATTTATTATTCCAATTGATTTGATGAAATCCTATTACACCCGCAATTTTATCATCGGACCAAATTCCCGCTTGAAAACCATTATTCTCACTGAACTGTTTCATTGTTGATTTAATAAATGTCTCAGTATCTGCTAAAGACTTATTGCTATCAATAAATGGCAACCATTCCTTCAAACTTTCTTTTGATTGATCCAATAATGTAAATAACTGCTTTGCATCTTGTAAGTCTAGCATCTTTAATTTTGTTGTTTTATCAATCTTATATGTAAAAATAAAAATCACTCCTTTAATAGAAAACCATAATCAAACTATTCTATATTATCCCATAATATCAATATTAAACAATTATGTCTTCACTCATTTAATTTACCAAAGGGTGTTAAAAAGACGATAGTTTATAAGTATCCGTTTAATTTAATATTAGGATTACTTTCCCAATTATAACAATATAAAAAGCCACCTTTTACAGGCAGCCTCCGTAGTTATGTATTTAAACCTTCCACCAGTTCGGATATGAACTCCACCATTCTTCTGCTCCGTACAATGAATTATAGATTGTCAGAGAAACTTTTTCTGTATTATTTACATTAAATTCAAATGATTCTCCTGTTTCTTCTCCAATACGAATCCTATTGAATGGAGAAGCTTTCTATACTCCATTAAATTACCTCCATCCGATACTATGTGAACGTCTTTCTTCTGTCTATATTTAGTCGTTTAGAATTCAGCAGGAGGTATAACTGAATAACCTCGAGTTTTAAGTAAGTCGATAATACTGTTATCACCGGCTAAGTGTAGCGATCCTACAACGACAAAATAGGTATCTTTATCATCTTCATTCAAAAATCCTTCTATTTTATCAGTCATTAATAAGTCTCTTTCGTCCATTGCTAACTGATCAGAACCTTGATTCATTTCTCTCAACTGTGCAAACACATCGGTGTTGCCAGAGCGCCAAACACGCATTAATTGGGTTAATTCTTCTTCAGAATCATTGATAGATACAAGCGCATATTCAAGACTATCAATTTGCTCTTCTTCTGTCGCAGAACTAATCGAGGTAATCTGACTTTCTACAGATTCAAGACTAATAATTGGTAAATTCTTATCTTTTGCACGGTCAATGAAGTGTTTATCTATCCCGAATTCTGCATTTAATGCAGTGTCTTGTAACGCGACTTCAGAGAGCAACATCGTTACAAACCATGGTTGAAATTGGTCAACTATTTCTTCATTCATACCTAAAGCTGACAATTGCTCCAATGCATCATTGAAAACATCCTCTTCAACCACTTCAGAGAGAACTGTTCCATCCTGATACATTCCTTGTTGCATAATGGTTTGAGAAACTTTCATTTCATCCAGTTCTTCTATATCGATTTCAACAGCTAAGTGATCAGCTTCTTCAAACGCAGTATTAATTTGTTCATTTAGAGGGTACAAACTTTGGTCTCCTAGATGAATGGAACCTAGTAAATAAACTGTTTGATTATCTTTCTGTACTTTGTAAAAGACACCTTCCGAAGGCCCATCATGTTCTTCAAAAGAAAGTCGTGCATTAGTATGAACTTCCACACCTTTTTTCTTTAGGTTTTCTAGCACACTCCACACAGGTGCTTCCATATCTCCAGAGAAGTAAACGTCCCCAAGGTGAACTTCAGATAAATTTTCTAACGATAATAAAGGTGATAAATCATCAATATCATTCCCGGTAACATCCAAGTAATTAAGCGAGGTTAATAATTCAATACCATCCAGGTCTGTTATCCCTGTTTCAGAAGCTTTCAGTGATTCAATGGCTGCAAAATCATCTTTCTTAACATTTACTTCCTTACTATCAAGTTCCTGTAGAACAACGGACTCAAATGCTTTATCTTCAAAAAACTCTTTCTGTGTTTCCGTTTCCGTTGTTGGTGAGCAAGCCGTAGTAAAAACCAAGAAAATTCCTAATAGAAATATGTATTTTGTTGTATTTAGCAATAGTGCTCCCCTTTTCTAGTCATAATTTCTTTTGTTATGTGTTATTTACGAATTGAGCAAGAAAAAGTTCCATCATTTGGAATAAAAACCAAATTAACTTTAGATTCAATAATTTTATGAAGCCGGTAGATCATCTTCTCCAGCTCACCTGTCAAAGAAGGAATAAAAAGTATTTAATATGCTTACAATAAAGGTATTAAGTTTAAGGAGCTAGGTAATGTTATTATTTAAATATTTTAAGGACGAGAATGGGGAGTATTTAGGAATAAGAGATGAATATGTATACTATGTTGTCATTCCTAATACTAATAAAAAAGAGCAGATCATTACTTTATTTCACTATGCAATGGACAAAATAGAAGCTCATTACATGGAAAACCATAATGAAATACATCAAATGAAATTGTATATGACTGAAGACCCTCGTATTGTCGAAAGAATTAATGCGGTTTCTAACTATCAAAGAATTTTTTCGATAAGTCATGAAGAATTTTTAGAGTCCTATCCTGGTTGAATAATGAGGGAACTTCCACTTCAAGGACGTTCCCTTTTTTATTTGCAAATAACCAACAAGAACTAGAAATATTAAAAAGACAATAGCATTTAATTACAAAAAAAGATCGTTTGGTGGTTAAACACCAAACGATCAACTAACTTGCAGGTTTATAAATCCTTGAAACATTTTCCCCTTTTAATTTCCCACAAGGCTTGCTTTCATTTCTTCTACAGACTCTACCTCAAATCCTAAATCGAGTAAGATTTTATGGTCTTCACTTTCTTCTTGTCCAGACGTTGTTAAGTAATCACCCACGAAGATTGAATTGGCCGCATATAGTCCCAATGGCTGCAATGAACGAAGGTTAACTTCTCGTCCCCCTGAAATTCGAATTTCTTTTGTTGGATTAATAAAACGGAATAATGCCAAAACCTTTAAACAATAAAGTGGATTTAAATCTTTTACACCTTCTAATGGTGTACCATCAATCGCGTGTAAAAAGTTAACTGGAATCGAATCCGCATCAAGGGCTTTTAAACTGTTAGCCATATCGACAACATCTTGCTTTGTTTCCCTCATCCCTACAATGACACCTGAACATGGTGACATTCCAGATTCTTTTACCGTTTCTACTGTTTTGACACGATCATCGTATGTATGTGAAGTTGTAATGTTCGAATGATTGCTAGCGGATGTATTAATATTATGATTGTAACGATCTACCCCAGCTTCTTTTAGACGAATCGCTTGTTCTGGTTTCAACAGCCCAAGACATGCACAAATTTTCAATCCATAGGTCTCCTTTATTTCTTTAACCGCATCCACCACATGATTGACATCTCTATTAGATGGCCCTCTACCACTTGCCACAATACAGTATGTTCCTATGTTTAATTCATGTGCACGCTTTGCCCCTTCTAGAATAGTATCCTTATTAACCATTCTGTAAGTTTCAATTGGTGCTGTCGAAATAGAAGACTGAGAGCAGTAACCACAGTTTTCCGGACACAGTCCTGACTTTGTATTAATAATCATATTAAGCTTCACCTTTTTGCCATAATAGCGCTTTCTAATTTTAAAAGCAGCATGCATAAGTAACAGTACATCGTCATCTGGACATTCTAAGATTGAAAGTGCCTCTAGATTTGTTATTTCCACTTCATCTAATACTCGATCTGCAAGTTCCATCCATTGATTCATTTTCCAGCCCCCATTTAATTTAGTTAATAATGTTACGTAATTCTCATTCATTTTTCGAATGCATTCTTTTGTTTTTCTTTTAGCTTTGGTGTCATGACTAAACTAGTTTTCAGCCACATCACACTTCTATTGTAAACCAAAAACATAAAATGGTTAACACAAAATACAAATTATATTACAAAACATAGAAATAACCCATCTGAGCACGAGCTCAAGGATGGGTTATTGTTAATGATTAAATGAAAAAACTTAGTAGCAAAATGGTTAATTAGAACGTTTTGGTATAAATTAGACGCCTTGTTTTTTTGTTTGGTTTTTTGTTGAAGAATTATACATCGCCATCGCTGCTAACGGCTGAGTCATTCTTGCTGGCGCCATTCCTGCTGTTGCCGTTCCTGCTGTTGCCATCCCTGCTAATGGCTGTATCATCTGTTGTAAGTTCGATGGGTTTAAATTACTCGGGAAATCTTTAACTAATTGTTGAACATTTCCATTCCGCATTCCTCTAATTACTCCATAAATAGCAGCACCAACTGCACCCCATGCTAAAAATCTCATTTAATCATCCTCCTTCATTAATTTACAGCTTCGTTAGTATTGGGAATCGGTTGTTGATTATACGTAGGATTATTTTACATCTTATTGTTAGAATTCAACTTTCCACTCATTTCATATGGCAATTAGGTAGTTGGATTTAATTGGCATGGAATAAAATACCCGAATTAGGAAAAGATAAATGATTGAAAGAAGAACATTAAAATTAAAGGGGCGACTAGAGCATGTCGATGGAATGGTTTAACAGAGTAACTGGTGAGCTACAGGATCATCTGAATTCAATTTGTGAAGAATATGATCAAATCGGTCAGATGACGATTGATCAGAGTGCGAAACATCCACGAGTCGAGTTTTTTGTCGAGACGGAAGGTAACGAAAGGGATTACTTCTGTACCCTCCTCTTTGATCCACATAATGAAGAGTTTTACGTAGAAACTTTTGATTATGAATTCGAACAACCAGCAAGAATAATTCTTGCTGACATTGAGGATGTGATTGACGCTGTTCATGACAGCTTCCATGATTTCATCAACGGTGATAGTGATATGTTTGTAGCTGTTGATGGAAATGACGATGATGAAGATGATGAATTCCTTTTAGAAGATGACGATGAAGAAGAGTATTACATCGGTGAAATTGTAGAAGAGGAAAACATGCTAAATGAGGTTGAAATCGAATGGGAAACACCTGAAGTAACTGCTTTCCAAATCGAAGATGAGGTGGAAGTAACCTATCAATTTGGGGTAGTCAGTACGACTGGAAATGGCGTTCTCCGTAGAGTAAATAGATTCTGGTCTGAAGACGACGAGTTTTATAAAGAAGAAAGTGCCTTATCCTTTACAAAAGAAGAAGCAAGCACAATCATCGCCATGATTGCGAGTAATATGGATAAAATGACTTCGTACGAAGATATGTAAATCTAAAAAATCCCTTTCGTACTTCCGGCAATTTAACCAAAAAACAAAACAGGTATAAGGGTTTCTTTCCTAATGCCTGTTTTGTTTAATTTGAAAACATCTAATCTCCTTGGAAAAATAGCTTAGCTTCTGTGCTTTTTTAAAATAAAGACTATTTTGCGGCTAGAGGCGTTTTTTGAATTATTCAGATGGACGAGTTGTTTGGTAAGCCAGTGAATCCCAAAACGATGTGTCTTTAGTTTCAATCGAACCGTCTGCAATTGCATTTACCGTTGCTTCAAGAGTGGTAATAGTTTGTTTAATCAAATAGCCGTTGCTCTTTTGCCCTAACACATATGATTCGTACTCATGATCGGACATTCCACGCATTTCAAATAACAGTGTCGAAATACCGTATTCTACGGCTATACCGTTTCTGCTGATTGTTTCAGCAGAGCCCCCGCTGTATTTACCGAGGTGGCCCCAGCCTTTTTCATCAATTGCTTCAAACACAACTGCACCTAGTTGTTTCGACTTTTCTACTACTTCGGGATCAGCATTTGGAGTTGTCGGATAAAGAATGGACCCAGAAACAAGCTCACCGTCCCTTTCACTCATTGCTCCTTGATGATGAAGATCAATCATATAATCAATATTATATTTCTTCATAACATTATTATGCAGTGCTTTTGTTTCTGGTTGAATTTTAGTTACATGATCACGGTTCAAGTCTACTTCCGCTGCATTATACCGAGTTAAATTTCGATCTCCCTTTGCGATATAATCATCAAGAGAGAAGTTCACATCACCCATGGCGCCGTCTGCATTCAGCATAGGAACGATTAAGATATTCACCCCGTCTGTAACACCTTTCATCTTGTTTGTACCTAGATGCTTAATAAACTCAAGAGCACCTTCAGTTGTAAGCTGTTCATTTCCATGCTGCTGGGTTAAAAACAGAATCGTTGGATTTTCAGGGTTTTTCATATACTTCGCCAGATATAAATCCCTTCCCTTGATACTTTGGCCAATTACTTCAAGTTCCATATCCTGTTGTTTTGCTTCTTCTTTCTTTAGGTAGTCTACCATTTCATCATAAGTATGGAGTATCGAAGTATTAATCGTTTCATTCCCTCCATAAGTAGGACCATTTCCGACCGCGTTCGCAACGGGAGAACCGAAGGGCGATACGCTGAGGATCATCGCTCCAGCAATCGATAAAGTAAGTACGGTTTTCTTCATTCAAATTCCTCCTTTGTTTTCATCATTTTTTTACATTATCAGTAAAATGTTGTCATGTTAGTTGGTTGGTTTATTAGATGTAAGCGGAATATTATCGTAATCTTCCGGATTCAATGTTTCAACTGAACCATCAGCTACTGCTTCGATAATTCCAGTAAGACCCTGTTCTACTGATTTTACAAGTTGTCCTTTTTCTTTCTGCCCCATCATTTGAGTCTGTCCTCTTACTTCAAAAAGGACTGTTCCGCTGCCATTTAATGCATAGCTACCAAGTGCTGTTCCTGGAAGGTCAAGTCCTTGGGAATAAAGAGAGATATTCGTAAATTTAGAGTTACCGTAAGATTGCAGTTCATTGTAAGCAGCAACATTTAATTGTCTTGAATAATCGTACCTATAGTTTTCTGCATATTCGGCGTATTTAGCCCCTTCCGACGTATTTGGATCCGGAACAAACTGAGCGGATAAGGAAAGCGTTACTTCGTCATCTGTACCCTCCACGTAGTACATACCTTGGTGATGTAGATCGATAAAGACATCTACATTTCCATACTCATCTTTTAGTGATTTGTATACATCTCGAGTAGTCTGGGATTCTGGTGTAATGAACCAACCTGGCGTATTAGAAGCACCTGGAAAGTCTTGTGCTTCAGGCACATAATTTAGATTCGGATTGAAGTCGCGGTTCACGTCAAAACCAGGATTTTCCCCATAGTTATAACTTTGGCTGATGCCTCGGTCCAAATAGTTCCATGATGGTGTCGTACCAGTGAGTTGTGGAAAATTGTATAGGACTTCATCCCATGTCATACTGTTTCTCCGTTTATCAGCTTCAGATGCATCTGGATTCATCATCGGCATGAAAACAAGTGTCAATTCCTCACGTATTTCTTGTGCTTGTTTCGAGTTAGTTGAAAGTTTTTGCAATAAATTAAGGAGTGCTACCGTACCTGTTTTTTCGTTCCCATGAATTTCACATTGTACTAGCCCATTTATTCTTCACAATATCCACTCCTTTAGATTTTAATTTATCCTCATTAGTCTTAGTACTTTACTCATCCCCTTTATTTCTATTTTTTGTCATTGATTCGCAGACAGCATAACAAAGAAAATTAGACGAGTAAATATTATTTGAATATTCAGCCCTTTCGTAATATGTATTTATAATCCAATTAAAAAAATATATACCAAAAGACATCTCAAACGATAAACATTTCGTCCCGCTAAATAGTTTTCTTCGTAGGCCGAAGTATTCAGTCATTAGAACTATATGAAAAAACAGATAACAGCACTTTTTACATGCTTCACAACATCCTATTTCTGAACGATGACTGAAAATTCACAAAAAAAGAACCGACAGCTCTCTAGCTGTCGATTCACATAATTGTAGTTAATAATCTCAGTATACTTTTTTATACCTATAAATTGCGTAGTACATTCAGACGTTAGTTGGAAATGTTGAACAATGTTTTTCACTTTTTCACTTCATAATGGAGTTCAACAAATTGGTTGAAGTGTCTGATTCCTTTCAAAGAAAGATCCAGTTGATAATTATCCTCTTTAAATAAAGAAATACCTGTTCCAATCAAAGTCGGAGCAACGGTAAGGATAAGTTCATCAACTAATTTCTCTTTTACAAAAGAATGCAATAGTTCTCCGCCTCCAACAATCCAAATGTTTTTTCCATCTTTATTTTTTAGTTGGTTAGTAAAATCAACTATATTCTCATTTACAAATTTCACATCTTTGTTATCCTCGTTTACTGATCTTGAAAAAACGTAGCATTCTTTATTACGATATGGGAAATCCTCTGTTTCCTGGTTCATAATCCAATCGTAAGTTCTTCTTCCCATTAATATTGTATCCACAGTTTCATAAAACTCTGAGTACCCATTATCGCCTTCCCCTTCAACTTTAAATAACCAATCTAAAGATTCATTTTTTGTAGCAATGTAACCATCTAAACTCGTTGCTATAAATAATACTAATTTTCGTTGATTACTCATGAAATCCTCTTCATCTCCCTAGTACTATCAGTGATTCTCAACACATATTGTCATTCTTACAGCATAAACATTGCATTTGTTGTACGCTATCTATTAATAAGAGGTTGGAGCAGATAATGCGTCCACGATTCCCTTTACGTGTAATAAATCGTCTATTATTTCGTCTGCTTGAGATAGCTCATCTTCTTGAGCAAAATCAAAATTGCAACCTACTGATATTAATCCATTGGACTTTGCTGCATTAATATCAGAAAGTCGATCTCCAATAACTACACCTTTTACCACTTTATATTTCTTTAAAATCGTGTTAACCAAATCAGTTTTATTTTGTGAAGGGATTTGTTGAATACTGAAAGTCTCGGTAATCCATTTGTCTAATTTATAATATTTTACTATGGCATTTAAATATTCGGTTTGACCATTGCTTGCAATAAATATTGGATGATTATTATTTTTTAAATAGCTTAGGACTTCCTCTGTATTCGGATACAGTGCCCCTTTGCCCATGTTTATATTATCGATTAATTTCTCGTGGAATAATTCATTCGCTTTTGTTCGAATCTCAATTGAATGGTTAGGCAGTAAGGTATTCCATACGACTGGTAACGGGACTCCCATTATCTCACGGTACACCTCAATAGGTGTCTTTTTATCCCACAAATTAGAAGACCTTAAATAATTAAACGTATCCTCTAAGGATAGCTCTAGTATTTTATCAGTTTGAAATAACGTACCATCCATATCGAAAATTATTGTTAATGACATTACGCTCCATCCCTTCGGAGATTTACAAATTTTTACCCATTGAAATAGAAGCCGTTTTATAGCCAAGCATTAGCTTCATTACCAGTAGTTTCCTCATTATTTCCCTTCAATCTTTATTAACTCAATGTCTCAATACTACGTAGACTTCCTATAATGTTTTCTGATTGACATGTTCCAATACTTCATTGACCAAAAAGAGATCATGGATTTTATTTTCCAAACAAAACTGGATAACCAAATCAAATATATTACTGTCTGATAACGAGTAACCTGCAGAACTCAGTAGCGCATCGGTGTCCTGAGTATTTAGCTCTAAGGCCAAAGCGAGAGCAATGGTGGTGTTTTTTCCTGGCCGATAATCTGCATTGGAACGAATTTTAGAAAACAGCTTCCGATCGATACCTGCCTTTTTGTAAATATCTACGTCTCTTGCACCTGATTTGTCAATCAAGCGAAACAACACTTCGTTCAATGTCGGTTTGCGATGATTTTTTATATAGTCCTCCAAATCAATCGTAATATTTTCTGATTGTAAGGTGTATTCTAAATCCAATTTAGATTCTACGTTGTAAGAAATCGTCTCGGTATACAAGTGATCTTGTATGTACTCTTCTAACTCACTTAATATTTGGGTATTGATCAAAAGATTCGCCTCCTAAAATGTCGCTTTTCAGGCGACCAAATCGATTTGAAAACTGGTTATGATTAGTTTACCAACAAACGAAAGAGGATGATGACTTTGAATAACAATCTAACAGAAATTATTTTCCTGCTTGATCGAAGCGGTTCTATGTCTGGACTTGAAAGTGATACCATCGGTGGTTTTAATGCGTTTATTGAAAAGCAATGCCAACTTGATGGGAAAGTATCGCTCACGACAGTCCTGTTTGACGATCAATACGAAATACTATGGGACGGCATCAATGCGGCTGGAGCAAAGATAACCCATGATAATTATTATGTAAGAGGCACTACTGCCATGCTCGATGCAGTAGGAAAGACAATTGTGGATGTCGGTCATCGACTTTCGAAAACTCCAGAAGAGCTAAAACCAGGCAAAGTCATATTTGTCATCACAACAGACGGAATGGAAAATGCTAGTTGTGAATTTACGCATGATAAAGTGAAAAAGCTCATTAAGCAACAGGAAGATAAATATTCATGGGAGTTCATTTTCATCGGTGCAAACATGGATGCGGCTAAGGAAGCCAGTAGTATGGGTATTCAAGCAGAGAATGCATTTAACTTTGTAGCTTCTGAAGTAGGTGTTGAGTCTATGTATGAAATGGTCAATGAGAATGTGGCGAAGAGAAGAAAGCGATAATGCTTATCTTTTAAATACAGATATTTTCAAATTGATTGACGAGACCTTAAGGTAATTTCTTGAAAATTTTATTGCAGCTGATGAATGAATGGACACCCATAGCACTAGACCAAGCGGCCGAAGATACTATTTCGTCCGCTCTTGAATGTCCTAATCAATTTCAATCTGAGCCTTCCTTCCATTCCCCAACAAGAGATTCACATGTTGAATTTAGTTTAGAAATTCTTATCCCCTATCGGTTTTAACGGAAAATATTTCCTGCAGGTGCTAATCTTTTAATAGCTATATAATCCCATACTTAAAAACTTCAGGAAACACCTTAATAGTAAGTATATATAAAAAAATCACCATTGGAAATCCCAGCTCACTCAACGTATAAGATAGTCCTTGGGGTTTTCCGCATATTTCTTTTCAGCAATTGCTCTAAATCCAGTTAAGCACTAGTTAGTTCAATTAAACAAGAAACTAATGGTGATTTAGAATTGAAACTATATAGATATTTTTAATTAAAAAATTTCACTTTACATACCTTTCAAACTACTAATCCATAATCAACTGTTCATAAAATGGACTTCTTTTTTACGAATTTATTTTAAGAATAATATAATTCTTATACGAAAGAATGTAGCTCTAAGACTTCCGAATTAAATAACTCTATTGAAACTAGACAAAATGTACAATCACTTTTCATTTTAAAATCATAAGATATGAATGCAAGACTATTAAAACTAGAAAGGAGGTCTTGAAAATGGAAAATACGAGAAATACAAGAAACGGTTGTCGTGATACAAGAAATGCCGCGGAAGATGTCAATCATTGTAAAGGTTGTGTTTGTGATCAATTAAGACGATTACAAACACAGACTGAAGTTGATCTTTTCTTATCCGGTGGTCAGGTGATAGAAGATGTTATTTTTATAACCTTTGACCAAGAGAATTGCTGTGCATTCTTTACTGATCCAACAACAGAACCTGGTTCAACACTTATCATAGACTGTCAAGAGATTATAGCTATTCGAATTGAAGCTGACTGAGTTATAAGAGGGTCTCTTTCTTTATAGAAGAGGCCTTTCTCAATATAATAAACATTCTATATTGAACAAATTATTTAGTTGAAATTATACTAAGCATATTTTGATATGCAAAAAGCCGATTCCCTTACGCTAGGGAATCGACTTTTTTTTGTTTTTCCTTACTAAACGATAGTCACCGATTTTTAAGTTTAGGTTATTACAATTGAATCTAGTCTATCATATAGTGCTCTTATCCATTACTACATTCCCACCTCGAGAAGAACATCATTTACTGTTTTCTTTTTGTATTTCTTCTCTGGTTTTGGAGCCTTGTCCAACATCCATGGGTTTTGAATTAAGTAGTTATTCACCACATACTGCATATCTTTCTCATCTACCACACCATCATAGTTGATGTCGGCTTCACGTTTATTTGTTTTCCAATAGGTTTGAATGTAAAGCGCATCATGAATATCGATCACATGATCTTTATTCACATCTCCTGCAGGTGCATTGTTATAATAGAGTGCTTTCGAATAAGGTTTAACTTCACCATTTTCTTTCAACCCGATCGTAAAGGTTTTCTTAACAGTGAAATGTCCCGGCATATCTACCTCTAGTGTAAATGGTTTATCCGTTAGCGGTAAATTAGATGATAACGACCAAGGAAACGCAATACTTCCTATCTTGTTTGAATATTCCTTTCCTGCTTCATCTGTCACTTTGACTTTTGCACCTGCCTTTACATAATCCAAGGCTGATGATGGCTCATCAAGATGAGGAATCATAAACGCTTCTCCATAGACAAACGATTTCATGTAGGAGTAAGTTCGTTCAACCTGATAAGGAAGACTAATACCAAATGCGGACTTCGTCGTGCCATCTGTATTTATATACGATGCATTGAATTGTGTTAACTCCCGGCTTACACTGTTAGAATCATCTTTCACTTTGTATGTGATATCTACCAACGGAGCTTTTCCAGAAATTCCTGTTTGTGCTACATCACCAGTTAGTGTAGCAGTGATCTTCGTTTTTATTGTAGTTCCGTTTCCATTTACATCTATATTCTCTGTCTTTAGATCTAATTTCCCATCCAATGTCGCATGTGGTTTAATACTTACCACATCGACATTTTTTACACTATCAATCAATGAATACACTGCTTGCTTCATGTTTGTCATATTGTTCATGGAAAGGGTAACCGTCACTGTATCGCCCGCTTTTACTTTCTGTTTATCAGGAATGGCTGTCCCATACGGCGTGCCTTGCTTCACATAGTATAGGTACTTATAACTTGAATAGTTCCGTACTGTCGCCTTGTTTTCTGCATACATTTGCACTCGTAATGGTTGTACATTGGGATTCATCGGGATTTGTGTGGTAAACTTTCCGTTTGCGTCAACCGGTACCGATACGCTCTTAGTCCCTCCTCCCAGTCCTCCCCCACTACCCGGCATTGTATAGACTACTTTATTATCTGCTTGAGAGACGTTCATGCCGCCAGCTTTCATCTCTTCGACATCTTTATCATATACCGAGCCTGTTAACGATGCGGTTTGTTGGTCTGGGCTATATTCATATACACCAGAGTCCGCGCTGAGATTGAGAGTTGGCTGCGTAACACTATAGTAAACCGGAGCATCTGAGCTAAAGGTTTTTCCCTGGTCATTTGTCCCTACGAGCCTGATTTTGTACAATCCCGGTTCGGTTTGTTCATGATCATACGCAATCGGGTGATCCGGATTTCCCGTTAACGGATAATAATACCCTTCGTTCATTACGCCTCTTAGATAATATTCAATATTCTCATCCGCACCGAGGCCTTCCAATGTGCCAAGGAAGCCAATTTCTTGGTTCGTTTTCGGATCTACAAGGAATAGATCCATTGTGCGCATATGAGATTTTAATTGGAATAAAAGGCCGACTGACCATCTTATTCCGTTATACCCTGCCTCAACCGCTGTCGTAAAGGCAGGTGGATCTACCGCGATATGATCGATTCCTTCTTCCACTGTATGAATTGCAAACGGAACTTGGTATGTTTCTTCCAGGTTATTTTTGTTTGTGTACGTGATATATCCTTCATACGTTCCTAATGCTGCTGCCTTTGGTACGTTAATTAAGACATTTGAATTCTTTTTCGAATTGCCCTTTACTGTCATTGTCTTATCCGTTACGATTTGAACACCATTTGCAGCCGCATCCTTTGAACCTCTTCGGTCCGGCTGGAACTGTACTTTCACATCGTACTCTTTTACTTGTTTACTGTTGTTGTAGATAACTAGAGAACGGCTATCCTGCACATTTTTTCCATTTGGCGCAAATGTACCGAAGCTGATTGCTCCTGTGTCATCCTTTATGTTTTTTAGATTTCCTTTTTTATCATATTTCCCTTCCGTTTTATCGACTACTTCGATTCGTGTTTGAGAATGAACCGCTTCGTACGGATCGACTTGTCCTGCCCCAACTTCAAATACGCTATAGTCCCCGTTTAACGGATCAGCTGTGTTCATCAATTTTTCCTTCACTTCGGATGGTGTGGCCTTCGGATTGGCTTGCAATAACAGCGCCGCCACGCCTGAAACGTTAGGGGCTGCCATAGATGTGCCGGATAAGCGCTCGTAAGCATATTGATAATTTCCTATTTGATCGGGTCCGTGCACATAAGACGGCACAGTCGATAATACAGATACCCCAGGCGCGGTTACTTCGGGTTTAATATCATACAATACACGGGATGGGCCACGAGAGCTGAAGTCAGCTAATACGCTCCCTTCTGTTACTACTTGACTCATATCATCAAAGGAGAACGTTGGATTGCCGGAAGCTAATTTTTCCTTTATTGCTGTTCCTTGTTCATTATTTAGAGAGAATACAGGAATAGAATTAAATCCTTCTCCTAAATACACATCTTGTAACGGCGGATTTGTATTGTACAACAGAACCGCCATGGCTCCATTTGCTTTCGCCGTAGCCATAATATTATTCAGATCAAATGTTCCACGAGCCGCGAGAACAAGTTTTCCATTCACATCTTTGTTTTTATATGAGGAAGCATCACCTGGCCCTACATCCACAACTGGCAAGTTTTGTCCTTGGAACTCCTCGATTTTATCACTAAATCCTCTTGCAACCAGCTTCAAATCAGCTGATACAACCGTACTCGCATGAAGCGTTCCTTTATATGTTGGAATAGTTACAGATGTGTCGCTGGCCCCAACAGTAAGAGCCAACGGAGAACCTCCAGGTGCGCCAAGCGTATACATCTTATTTCCGGAATTTCCTGCTGACACCACTGCAGTTACGCCTGCCATTACGGCATTGTTAACCGCGATGCTTGTCACAAACAACGGGTCATTAATATTCGCGCCGAGGGACATGTTTATGACGTCCATTCCATCCGCTACCGCTTGGTCAATCCCTGCTAATATTGCTGTGGTACTACCAGAACCGTACGGACCTAACACACGGTACGCATAAATGTCAGCGTCTGGCGCCACACCTGTAACTGCTAAGTCCGTGCTATTTTCTCCTTGTCCAGCAATGATTCCGGCCACATGCGTTCCATGTTCGGTATAATATTTTTTACCTGACCACGGTTGTCCTGCTTTCACCCAATCATCATACGTTGTTTCCATTGGATCGTTATCGTTGTCCACGAAATCATATCCACCTTTATAGGCATCTTTTAAGTCCGGGTGATTGTAGTCAATTCCTGTATCGAGAATCCCAACCTTCACACCTTTTCCCGTAAAGCCTTCTTGATGAAGCTTTTCGATGCCGGGAAAGGTTACCATTGTATGAGTATCAATTTGCTGTTTCGATGCTTGTTCTTCTACCGGTAACTCTACCTGTACCTGCATATCGCTCCAGACTGTCTTTACTGCCTTTGATTGAAGCAAAGCTTTGGCCTTGTTGGCAGGAAGTGTCATGGCAACCCCGTTAAACGCATGTTTATATGTCCGCTTAACTGTGTAAGAATTTTTCTTTTCTTTTAGCTCATTTTTGAAAATCACTTTCAAATCGGTTTGAAACGTTTCATGTGCAGCCTCTACTTTTTGTTTTGCCTCAGCAGAATCAAGAGATTTGCCTTCCGCTTGTGCTACTAAAACTGCGGTTTTTTCTGGCTTGTCCTTAAATTCAACAATGATTGAAATCGGAGCATCACTTTTTAAATCTACTTCAGGAGATAATTGAAGTCCTCCTTGGTCCTTCGTTTTCAGCTGTCTAATAGCTTGTCTCTGAGCTGGCGTAAGATTTGATAATACTTGTTCGAATGATGTTGGTGATTTTGCGCTAACAGCGGCATTATTGATGATGTTTGGCAAGGTGCTAAGCATAACTCCGGTGCTGAGCGCAAAGATTGCGGTATTCTTTACAAACTTCTGTATCATATTCCTCTCCCCTTCTTACTGCGTTGGTTACATCTTAATTGTATATAAGGTTGATAGAATATTAGTTTTTGAAAAATTCTATCAAGTTCATTTTTTTTAAGGAAATCAGAAATCTTAAAACAGTGGTTTCTCTTTCCAGCTTATATCTGATGACCTTATTCGTTTAATGTGAATCAAATACATTCTTATTACCTTTACAGATCTTTTACACAAACAAATGCAAGAACAACCTGTTACTGAGCCAACCTTTTTGGACAGTTAAATTCTTCTTATCTTAATAATTGTATATATTTTTCTTCAGGTTCAGCAGTCGCATAGGATCAAAATTCCCTGTAAACTTGAAGGCATTGTTTCAATCTTTTCATATTCCCTATTTGATTTGCCGCATTTATCAATTTTATTTTTTAAGATAATAAAAAAGAAGTCTCCACTTTGAGACCTCTTTTTTATTACTTATTCATGCGCATGTTAATTTTTAATAATGAAAAATTCCGCTTGCTTTCTTCTAAGTGAATTGAATAACCAACAAATTATAGGGGAATAAACCGCTTCTTATTTTAAAAGTTGTTTGATCATATTTTCTGTTTGGAATAACTTCACATACATTGCTTCATGTTCGACTGTGACGTATTCTCTATATTCCCAATAAATAAGAATGCATTGTTTAAATCTCTCTCTATTTCCGATCTGATTTGCCGCATATGCTACATCCAACACTTCATACAGCCCTTCTGAAAACCGCTTGTTTTCAAAATGGTACAAAGCATAAGCATAACGGAAACGCAAGTACAATTGTTGCTGATACGGATGAATACTGGCAGCCCAGTCTTGGATAACATCTTGAAATCTATATATCAATCTCTCAACATCCTCTAATCGATGCAGATGGACATACGCCTCCAATACTCGCGGTAAACCAGCAAACATATCGTCCCTGCCTTCTAACCAATTTAAGTATTCATCCACATATTCGAACTGACCGAAATCTAAAAAAACACAAAATCGATTCCCAATAGCTGCACCTGCATAATAATCACTGACTTGCTCATAACGATCTATAAGGGCTAAAACTTCTTCTAAAGAGCTCCCTAGGCGTTGTAATGCAAGACTCTGGTACACAAGGGCTCTTCCATAATGTTCCCCTTCTCTAGCTATTTTCTCTAGTTTTCGAGCATAATAGAGTGTTTTTTTCCATTCCTCTCG
>NZ_QBUC01000013.1 GCF_003058165.1 Paenisporosarcina sp. OV554
CATTGAATCGGTACAAAAACAATATGAATCAGACATATTTGGATTTGGTGAAGCCATTCATCGATCCAATCCGAAAGAATGGAAAAAGATTAAAGGGCAGTGGAGGGATGAAGGATTTTCTGAGTTGACAGCGAATGTTAAAGTTGACGTGAAACTTCAGCATACGGGTACGGTAGGTAATTCCTTCCTAAAAGATGTAAAGGAAGTTAAATAATTATGTTGAAATGTATAGGAATACTCCTGATTGCGGCTACCATTCTGTGGATTGAAGTTCCACCCCTATTGGAAAAAAAGTATAAAAAAGAGTTACTTGTGTTTGCTATTCTTCTTGCTATTGCCGTAGGATTGAGTAGTATTACACTAGGATTTGGAAAATCTATTCCAACTCCACTAGATTTACTCACTTTTGTGTTTAAACCTCTTAATGATGTTATTGCTCATTTGTTAAAGTAAAAGAACAGTGTGGAGCGGAAGGTATGATATGAAATGATGCAAGACGTTAAAATAAACTCGTACCAATTTCTAATTTTAGTTATTTTTTTTACGATTGGTACAAGTCTCTTAACTGTACCATCAGTATTAGCGGCCGACGCGAAACAAGACGCTTGGATTGCCGCTATAATTGGTACGGGAATCGGGTTATTGTTCATATGGCTATTCATCACTATAGCTCTTTGGTTCCCTCACCTCACCATTATCCAAATCAATGAAAAAGTATTTGGAAAATGGATAGGTAAAGCCTTTTCTGTTTTCTTTGTACTCACGACTTTACTTTATACTTCAGAACTTTTGTTTTATTGTGGAACATTCCTAAACATCCATGCGCTGCCAAGTACTCCAATGGTAGTCCTAAATATTCTTATGGCGGGGGTAGTGGTGATGGGAGTCCGTCTTGGATTGGAAACCATCGCTCGTTCTGCAGAAATCTTAATTGCCGTTTTCTTCGTCCTTTTTCTCATTTTAGTGTTGTTTATTTCACCTGAAATCAAGTTTGAAAACATACAGCCTGTATTTGAGGTGGGTACAAAAAAGATCGTTCAATCATCCTTATTTTATTTCGTAGTATCTTCAGTTAATGCCGTTATTTTATTAATGATTTTTCCTTCCTTTATTAACAAAGTGAAACAAGGTAAAAAATCCTTTTTATTCGGAAACATAATAGGTGGAATCATCATTATTATTATTACATTTTTGACTGTTTCTGTATTAGGTCCTGAGAACACTGCAAGACAGTCTTATCCTAGCTATGAATTGGCTAAAAGGATAAATGTTGGGGATTTTGTACAGCGTATCGAGGGGTTAATGGCCGCACTTTGGATTATTGCGCTCTACTTTAAGACGGTACTTTATTTTTACGCTTCCGTTTTAGGTATTGCACAAATTCTAAATTTGAAAGATTACCGCCCTTTAACATTCCCCTTAGGCATGTTTGCTGTTGTCCTTTCTCTTGTGATTTATCCTAACGTCATCTACCAACAATATTGGGACGGTACAACGGGTAATTCCTTATCATTGTCATACGGACTTTTTTTACCTCTTTTGCTGGTAGTCGTATATGCCATACGAAAAAAAACAATAAAAAAAAAAGCTTGAAATCCCTAGGAACAAAATATGCTAAAAGCCAATTCGACAATGCATTGCCAAGTCAGTGACGGGTACCCGGGAGTTCTAGTGGTGTGGAGAGGAAGATATGATATGAAATGATGAAGGATGTAAAAATAAATTCGTACCAATTTCTAGTTCTAGTCACCTTATTTACCATTGGTTCGAGCATCTTGCTTGTACCATCAGGCTTAGCCCAAAATGCGAAGCAAGACGCTTGGATTGCCGCTATATTCGGGACGGGGATTGGGTTATTAATCATTTGGCTTTTTTGCACGATAGCGCAATGGTTTCCTCATCTCACTTTTATTGAAATCAATAATAAACTCTTTGGGAAATGGATAGGGACAATATTTTCTCTTTTATTTGTGTCGATTTCTTTTCTTTATACCTCTACTCTTCTAGCTCATTCTGGAACTTTTCTAAATATCCATATGCTGCCAAGTACTCCAATGGTAGCGCTTAATATACTTATGGGAATGATTATCGTGATGGGTGTCCGTCTTGGGTTAGAGACAATCGCTAGGTCGGCCGAAATCTTAATTGTTGTTTTCTTCTTCCTATTTCTCATTTTAGTGGTGTTTATTTCACCAGAAATCAAGTTTGAAAACATACAGCCTGTGTATGAGGCTGGTACAAAAAAAATCATTCAATCATCCCTGAATTTTGTCGTTTATTCTTCTGTCAATGCTGTTATTTTGTTAATGATTTTTCCTGCATTTATAAACAGAACTAAACAAGGTAAAAAATCCTTTTTAATTGGAAACTTAATAGGTGGAATCGTCATCATCATCATTACATTTTTGTGTGTTGCGGTATTAGGTGCTGAGAATACTACAAGACAGATATATCCTGGCTATGAATTGGCTAAAAGGATAAATGTCGGGGATTTTGTACAGCGTATCGAGGCGTTAATGGCCACCCTTTGGATCATTGCGCTCTACTTTAAGGTGACCCTTTATTTTTACGCTTCCGTTTTAGGGATTGCACAAATTTTAAATTTAAAAGATTATCGTCCCTTAACTATACCGTTAGGCATGATTACCATTGCCCTTTCTCTTGTGATTTATCCAAACGTTATCTACCAAAAAAATTGGGACAGTACAACGCTTGTTTCATATTCATTATTAATAGGATTATTTTTACCTCTTTTGTTAGTAGTTATATATGCGTTACGCAAAAACCAATTTAAAAAAGAAGCCTGAAATCCCCTGGAAGCAAAATATACTAAAAAACCAATTCGACAATGTATTGCCATGTCGGAGATAGGACCTAATCGTTAGGTGTTTATCTGGCTTATTTTGTCTGCAAAAGATACTAATGCTCACCTTCTGTTTTGAAGGAAAACCGAATTTTTATCGACGACTGGGATTGGCGTTTATTATCAAACGGATTTAATTGCATTTGCTAACGTGGAAAGCACACGGTTTGGCAAACACAATGTGTATGTCGAACTCCCATATATTCACGTCTCCTATGATTTGCGAGGAAGAGGGATAGGGAAAAATTATTTGAAGTTTGTTGTGAAAAAGCCAAATTATTAGGTGCTGAAAAATTGTACATAGCTGCTCATCCATCTGTTGAAACGCAACGCCTTTATAAACAAATGGGTTGTACCTTAGCAAGTGAAATAAATGCATAAAGAACCGTTGGATTTGCAGATGGAACGATTATTGTAAATAAAACAGCCACCTAGACGAAAAAGGTGGCTGTTTTATTTTTTAAAATTTTTATGAAGTGGGTTTTTTGAGATTCTCTTCGAATGATTGACGAGGTGGGTCTTCATTTAAAGCTTGATCCTCAAATTTATTATCAAGAAATACTTGAACTCCGTTAACACTGACAATAATATTGCTAGGATCGGAAAAGAGTTCTTTTTCACGATTGAGGCTCAAAAGTCTTCACTCCAATGGTTAAAGCTTGTTTACTTCTTGTTGTTTTTATTACGTTGGTTTGATGCTTTGCCATTTACGTTTTTATTGATTAAATCCGTGAATTCCCGAGAAAACTCTTGTCTTGCTTTTTCAGGAGACGTTTTCATCGTTTTTGGTGTTTGTGGCAATGAATTTTTGTTGTTGCTAGATGAATTGTGATTGTCTCTACCCATTTGTTCGCCTTCTTTCCAAAGTATTTTGTTCTTGAAAAGTATGGCTTAAAAAAGGGTTTTTTATGTGGTATGAAGGTAGAAAAAATTTTGAATTAATTTTTTATTAAAGCAACTCGATATGGGAATAATGTTGCTGTCATAATGCCTTCTTTAACTGCCGGATCGTTTTCCATTAACGTAATTGCTTCTTCTTCTGAATTTACTTCCAAAATAACAATTCCAAATCCTGATGGATCCAAGAATCAGTGTGCCTTCTTGTTGCAAATTTTGTAACACCTCAAAATGGTGTTGGACGATGTTATTTTCTTTATCCGTCCAATTACTTTCATCTAATAGCGCGGGAATTAATTTGAGTTGGTATAAAAATTGTGTTTTCTCCACAATTTAACCTCCATTTAAGTTTTCAGTATTATCTAACAGTAGTACAAAAAATCCTCCAATGCCAACATTCATTTTTATTAATTAAATGGATAAGGATAAATTCTTATTTTCCGCATTTCCATGACGCTACTCCTGTAAGACAAGCGGGATAAATTTCTGTAAAATAGTTATCTCTCCATTTTTGTGTAGATAAAATATAAAATAGATGATTAACAAAACAAAAGATGTCAGTAATATCCCCAACCATAAAATCACCCCCCTCACAACGTACCTTTTGAGAGAGGGGGGGTGAAAAGTTCTTCTGTTCCAACTGCTATCGCTTGAAACAATAACGGATTTATGTATTTATTTCCTCCTTTCAAAATTTTTAATAAAATTTATTAAAAATTTCGTAATATTCAAACTTTTCTTCTGGATAAATCATGTATAATCATAATAATATTTCGTTTATTATACTTGATAGACATGTATATTAATAGAAAGGAGGGGAGTAGAGTATGTGGATACATACACTGTTATTAAATGCATTCATTATTATCCTTTGTATTTTTTGCTATCAAATATTTTGGTTAGATAAAGATGGAAATAAAGTGCGTAATAATGTATTAATTTCCTTTCTTTCATCAATTTCTACTATTCTTTGTATGACGTTCCCCTTCAGTTTTCATTTGGGATATATTTATGATTTTCGGCTTATTCCTATCATTTTAGCCTTTCTATATGGCGGTTTAAGAAGCTTTATTTTTGTCACCTTTGTTTATCTTTCTTACCGTTTTTGCTTAGGAGGAAACGGCTTTTTCCCATCAGTTATTATTATGGTTATTTTGTTCGGTTCTATTATTGTAATATTTTATTTTGTTCGACCAGCTGATTTAGAGAAAAGGAGAAAATTCTTCGGCACACTGCTAATTCTTATTTGCACTAGTTCTTTTTCTGTTTTTGCTATAATGAACGAAATAAAGATAGATGGAACGGCCGGCTCTGTTCGTATGCAATTTTTATGCAGTTTTATAGTAATCAATATCCTTACGGGATTATTATCTATTTATTTAATTGAAGGAATGATTGAAAAGTTTAAAATGAAAGAAAAAATTCAAAGGGCAGAAAAATTTTATGTGATAAGTGAATTGGCCGCCTCTTTTGCTCACGAGATTCGAAATCCACTAACTACTATATATGGATTTATTCAGTTGTTTCATAAAAATGAAATCTCGGAAACACATAAGGATGAGTATTTACAAGTCACGCTGCAGGAGTTAGAAAGGGCACAGCTTATTATTGACGATTATTTATCATTAGGAAAACCACAAAATAATGTTACAAAAGACTCGTTAGATATTAGGCTAATTGTCAATCAAGTAATAAATAACATTTCACCGCTAGCAAGCTTACATAATATTGAAATCAAAAGCAGTATTAATGACTCACTTTCTATAAATGCAAATGCCGATAAAATAAAACAGTGTTTAATTAACATAATAAAAAATGGGATTGAAGCCATGGCTAATGGTGGGATGCTACGAATTAATGTGAAAAAGGGAAAGAATAGTATTGTGATTGAGATTATCGATTCAGGCATTGGAATGTCTCCTAATGAGATAAAGCGGATCGCCATGCCGTTTTATTCATTAAAAGAGGAGGGGACTGGGCTCGGCACTATGATTGCATATGGTATTATTAAAGAATTAAACGGGGATATAGAAATAAAAAGTGAAAAAGGGAAGGGAACATGTTTTTCAATTATTATTCCTTCATTATAAAAGAGCCCGACATGGCCATGTTGTTTATTTAACTTTTACGTTCGAAAGCGGAACTCGTTTTCTTTATATAGGGACTGATGTAAAGCCAATATTTTGACGTAAAACTTACGATAATACAATTTTTGGAATAAAAATACCAAATTTTCCTACGGTAAGGCGGAAATTCGGTCTATTTTTGCTTCTATCCAAAGGAACACAGTATTTTGAGATAAGTGGTATATCAACAGATACAGCTATTGCTGTTGAAGTGAAAAAGGAAAAATATGCAAAAGTTATATTTGCTCATAAGGCGACCTTCCATTGGATGAATTTGATTTCAAATCCTTACCTTTATCTAATTTTATTCGTAGTGGCAGTCGTACTATTTAGTTCATTACTTATGAAACCATTGACGTTGTCTCGCCTTCGGTTTTAAAGAATTCCTTCTTATTGAAGTTAAGCAATATGTTAGTTGAAGATCATTTGTCTTTTTCTATATTAACATCGGGCATTTCCTATATTATGTCAACCTATGATGTATACGTGATACAAGCCATTTGAGTAAGTGAATCGATGTTTAGCGGAACATTTACTCTGAGGATTTTCGAGTACATTTGTAATTGGAAAAAAATAGATTAAAATAGATACAAGCAAATAAACGATTGATTAAAATAAAATTTGAATTGGGATTTTTAATGGATCCAAGTTATATTATCGGATTAGAACAAACTTTAAACGCTATCATCGCTTCTGATTATTAATCAACTAACAGGTGCTTTACTTCAATAACAGGGGTTGCTGCGGCAGCCTTTTTCTAATGGAACTATCGGGGCAGGTTAGTTGAACACTATTAAAACTAAAATTATTCAAATGATGAAATATTTCGTTACTTCTAGCACCATTATTTACTATTGACTTTTTTTTGAAATAGATTAACATGAAATCAACTTCACGTGAAGTTAACTTCACTAAAGGAGAATAAGTTGGTTAGGAGAGGTATGATTGAAAAATCTATTCATACAGCGTTTTTTAGTCTCAACTGTGATAATTATATTGGGAATCATTCAAATAATTCTCGATACATCACTAAGCTTTAATTTTGGCTATATCATAGTATTCATAGGTGGAATAATTTTGTTGTACTCAACAATTTCTTACATTACTTCCCGTAAGAATAAATCACTAGAAAAGGAATTATCGAAGGAGTATGACGAAAGAGATGCTTTAATTGATGGGAAAGTTGCTCACTTTTCCTTGCATATTCTGATGTGCGAAATTTTTATTCTTATGTTTATAACTAATTTTGTCGTTATCCCAACAAATACTGCATTATTTGTTGTCTTAGTATCATTAATAATTATTGAAATTGGGTCTAGAAAGTATTACAATCTTGTCCTTTAATTCGGAGGATTTATGAAAAATAGAGTAAAAGAATTGCGAATAGAATATGGAATAACGCAACAAGAATTAGCTGATAAAGTAAGTGTATCTTCTAGAACAATCATCTCATTGGAAAAACAAAAGTATAATCCATCTGTACTACTTGCATATAAAATAGCTTCAGTTTTTAATTTATCAATTGAAGAAACTTTTATTTTTGATGAGGATGACAAATAATACATTTCATAAAGATGCACATATAACATAAACAACGGAGGAATTTAAATGTATATTATAGGATTTATTTTAGGGATAGTTTTAGTAGTTTGGGGTATTTATCGTATGAGAACAGATGATGGCTTATTTGGAAAAAATCAAAAAAACAAAAACTTATTCAATTTACTGTTAATGGGAGAAGCTTCAGGAATAGGACAATTTTTGGGTGGAATTATCTTAATTATTGCAGTGATTATAGGATTTTTTGTGAGGTAGTAATAAACAAGAATTTCAATTTTTCACTGGAATATTGTGAATGAAATCACTTAAACAAACATGTGCGTTAGTTGAAGAACCGGCTGCCTTTTACGAGGCCACTGAAAAACTTACGTTTTTAATTTTGTAAGTGTGATTTAACTTTAAAAGGCGTCATTTCGTTCGAAATCGAACGAAATAACGCCTTTTTCTTTGTATTACTTATTCTGATTCCTTCATTATGCAATATGGACCGCTATCGGCACAGTTGGAAGTGTTTTAGCAGGAATGATATTCTTTAATGAACCTAGAAGTTTAAGATTAACCCTATTGATTATGTGTATAATTACAGGGGCAGTAGGTATTAAAATGACTTCTGGACATTAATATCAGGGTTTTAAATGGCGATAAGCTAGATGCAGAAAAAGGTACGAACCTTAGGAGGAGAAGAGAGATGAAAACTATTCAAGATTGGATAAAAGAATATCCTTTAATAAACGAGTTAGTTGCTACAAAGGAAGTGTTTTGGTCAAATCCTAAATATGAACCATTTCAAACAGAGGGTAAGAAACTTCCGCTTAATGATAAAGATGTAAAAGATGCTGAGGAAAGGCTCAAGCGTTTTGCTCCTTACATTGCTAAGGTTTTTCCTGAAACAAGAAACCTAAACGGAATCATTGAATCTCCGATTGTACCCATCCCGGCGATGCATCAACAGTTATCACACACCTATGAGCATCCATTAGAAGGGACATTTTTGTTGAAATGTGACAGCCACCTTCCCATTTCAGGTTCCATTAAAGCACGCGGCGGCATTTACGAAGTGTTGAAACACGCAGAAACGTTGGCGATTCAATATGGTTTATTATCAGTAGAGGATGATTATTCGATCCTTGATAGCGATAAATTTAGAAACTTCTTTTCCGATTACTCCATTGCCGTCGGATCTACAGGCAATTTAGGGTTAAGTATAGGCATAATGAGTGCCAAATTAGGTTTTAAAGTATCGGTCCATATGTCTGCGGATGCAAAGAAATGGAAGAAAGATCTCCTTAAAAGCAAAGGAGTAACGGTGATTGAATATAAGGAAGATTACAGCAAAGCGGTCGAAGAGGGGCGCAAACAGGCTGATAGTGATCCGAATTGCCACTTCATTGATGACGAGAACTCTCGCGATTTGTTTTTAGGATATGCAGTGGCAGCAATTAGACTAAAAAAACAATTAGAAGATTTAAATGTAACTGTAGATGAAAACCATCCACTATTTGTTTACCTTCCATGCGGAGTGGGCGGTGGGCCGGGAGGAGTGGCTTTTGGTTTAAAACTAATGTATCAACATCGAGTACATTGCTTCTTTGCAGAGCCTACACATTCTCCATGTATGTTACTTGGGCTAGTAACAGGTCTGCATGATAAAGTCTCTGTACAAGATTTTGGAATTGACAACATCACATCAGCAGACGGCCTTGCGGTAGGAAGACCATCAGGATTCGTTGGTCAAACCATGGAGCCTTTATTAAGCGGAAGTTATACGGTAAGCGATAATGAATTATTTAAACTATTAAGCGCATTGGTCGATACAGAAAATATTCACCTGGAGCCTTCCGCATTAGCCGGTGTAATAGGGCCGGTAAAGTTATGGACTGAAAAAGAAGGAAAAGAATACATACAAAATCATAACTTAACAGATAAAATGAAAAATGCTACACATATCATGTGGGCTACCGGTGGAAGTATGGTTCCTAAAGAAACGAAAAACGAATATTATAAAAAAGGAGTAACGTTATCACAAGGAACCCAGCCGAATTGGGATTAGCCGGATTCATGATAAATATTGTCCCATGGCCAGAGTAGTTATCAGGATGGGGTACTTTAGAATCGTTGAACCCGAGTATTTAGAGAAAGTAAGAAAAGAAATTCAAAAGTATGGATTTTTCGCTGAAATAGACAAAAGTAGAACAGATCCAGAACTCTTGATGGCATGTGACGGGAATCAACATATATCTTTTGTACTATAGTGTCTAGTGAAAAAGTGCGGTTAAAATTATAACATTTGATGAACAGGCAAATGAAGATTTAAGCTTTATACTAGTACTGTGTCTTGGAGCACAGCCGGTGATTGACTAGTGGGGAATTTCTTCATTTTGCCAGTGCCGGTTTTTTGATGCATAATAATAGTAATCTTATATTTCTTTGAGATAAAGGAAGGGATCGTTTTGAAAAAGATAGACTCTATTTCTATGAGAGAAAAAATAGTGAGTTTTTATCTTTATTCTATTTCTTTTCTTGGTATGATTGCTGTTATAAGTTCCCTATTTAAAAGTGAAATGCCTTCTGAATTAATAATCCTTTTGCTGTTAGCGGTGTTTATGGGGATTATTGAGTATTTTCCTATCCGCATTGGGAGAGGAGGAATCACGCTCAGCCTTACGCTCATTTACCCAATGATTTGGGAGTTTGGGATACATATAACTGTCATTGCTTGTGTGTGTGTAATGGTATTTACCCAGTCCATTCGCCGTTTACCCATGCAAAGAACACTATTTAATACTACTCAATTTGCTTTAAGTATCATTCTAGCAGAATGGTTGTCCAAACAATGTATTTCTTTTTTTATTACGGAGATGAACCTGCCTGTTTTATCTGAAGAATTAATAAGCTTGCTTTTATTTACCGTATTCTTTTGCTCTATCAACACCCTTTTTTTCGATCTTTTAATGGTGCTTCTTCCTCAGCCATACACGCGAGAACAATGGCACAAGAAAAATATGTTAGTATTTTTGAGTGCAAGTTTTTGTTTATTCTACGCCTTTCTTATATATATCTTAGAACATCGATATCGCGGAGAGATGGATGGAATTACTGTTCTGTTCTTCTTTTTCCCGCTTGTAGCCATTTGCATCATTAGTTCTTTCTCCCGGCAAATACGGATTGAAAAAGAACGATTATATAAACTTTTTTCTATTACGACGGAGTTGAGTCAGGGGCTATCTGCCGGAAACTTACATCAGATGAAACAATCACTTAAAGGATTCTTGGGAATACAAGCATATGCTTTATGGGCAAAAGATGAAGGGAACTGGCAGATTCTGTTAATGGATGGAAAAGTACATTCCAATATTTCAAGTTCGTTTGATCTGCATCCGAATTTTGAGGAGATAGCCCAAACCTTTGTTGTTACTGATTGGAAGACGGGTATGGCTCCAGGAGATGAAGTATTTGAAGATGTCATACGCTCCCTCGTCTACTTACCTCTTAAAGTCAATAATGAGTTGGTTGGAATGTTTGTTGCAGGCAAAAGCAGGGGGGCAAGTTTTATTACCGAAGATATACAGTCTTTAGCTACGTTTGCCAATCATTTGGGTAGCTTGCTTAAAACACGGTCGCTCGTCTCCGAACAGGAAAAGAGAGTTATTTTGGAAGAAAGAAATCGACTAGCCCGTGAAATCCACGATGGAATTGCACAAGTTTTAGCTGGGGTCATATTTCAGCTGGAATCAGCTCAGAAGAAATCCGAAGATCAATCAGGAAACATGCAGCAAGTGGTAGACAAAAGCATAAAAAAATTACGGAATAGTTTAAGTGAAGTTCGGTATTCTATCTATGCTTTAAAGCCATATCCTACCCAAAGGCTAGGGCTAAAACAAGCAATTGCTAATAAAATTGAATCTATAAAACAAGAATATGATCTGGCCATTACTTATCATGAAAGAGGCCGTTCTCGTACACTCAGTTTTTCAAAAGAACGAGTTATTTTTGATACTTTACAGGAAAGCTTGCAGAACATTGTAAAACATGCAAAAGCGGACAAGGTTGACATTCTCCTAAGCTATCAACGTGAACATACACTTTTAAAGGTGAAGGATAACGGGGTTGGCTTTTCCCTTTTTGAAGCCATGATTAAATCGAAACATGAGCCTCATTATGGCATTTTGTATATAAATGAACAAGCTGAACAGCTGGGAGCTACCCTTCAGATTGATAGTTCAGTAGGAAAAGGTACAGAAATTACATTGTCAATTCCAGATTCAGAAACGGGGGATGAGTATCATGATTCAAATATTACTAGTGGATGATCATGCTGTCTTGCGTGATGGACTTCGGAGCATATTGGATCTCGAATCCGATATCCGAGTCGTAGGAGAAGCCGTTTCCGGGGAGGAGGTATTGAAGAAAGTAGAGGAGTATAGACCTGATTTTATATTGATGGACATCAATCTCCCTGGAAAAAATGGCATTGAGGTCACGTCCCTCGTGAAAAGTCAGTATCCGAATTGCCGCGTTCTTATATTAACGATGTTTGAACATGATGAATACTTAATGGAAGCACTTCGGGCGGGTGCAGATGGCTATTTATTGAAGGATTCGTCATCTGAACAAGTGGTAGAAGCTATTCGAAAGGTATCACAAGGGGATTCGGTTATTCATCCTCGCATGACCCAAAAGTTGATAACGTATCATCAAAAAAACTCAGAACGTAACGAAAATGTGCTATCAGAGCGTGAAAAAGAAGTACTGTTTGAATTGGTCAAAGGTCTTAGCAATAAAGAAATTGCTGAAGTCCTATTTATCAGTGACAAGACAGTTAAAATTCACATCAATAAGATTTTCAAAAAGCTGAATGTGAAAAGCCGTACACAAGCAGTCATTTATGCCGTTCAAAATCAACTTGTTCCTTTTTCTTAAAGAACTATCCTGCGCCTAGACAAGGTGCGGATAGTTCTTTTGTTTTATGTTGGTATAGAACCAAAAGCTGTAGCAATTATACCTTTTGGTTAATTTTCAGAAAAGTGAAAAAGTGAAATAATAAAGATAGATTTGAAATTTACTAGTTTCATCTATTTATTATTTTATTAGGAAAAGGAGATAGGTTCATGAAAAAAAGAAAAATGAAGGCATGGAAAGTCATGACCACAGCAGCGATGACTTCCTTATTATTTTCATCACTTACCGTTTCTGCAGAAGGTGATGTTACGCAAGCTAAGTCGCAAATGGTTGAAGAAATTGAGGAACAAGGAGGAAATTTATTTTTTGATAATGACAAGTTAGAGCCTGGAAGTAATGATTTATATAATAAAGACATTAAAAAAGAAGGTTCGAATAAAGCCTATAATCCAAATGATATTGTTCGTCTAATTGTAGAAGTAGAACAACCAACAGATGTGGACAATACAGACAACACATCTAAAAATAAAAAAACATTAATGAAGCAAAAGCAAGACAAAGTAATCGATCAAATCGCTAACACGAAATCTTCAAAATCAAATTCACCGACTAAAGTAAAACACCGTTATTATGAAGGGTTTAACGGATTCAGTGTCGAAACAGAGTTCCAAGATATGAAAGAAATCAAATCTATTCCAGGGGTTACGAATGTACATATTGCTAGAACATTCCAGGAAACCATGGGTGCAAGTAAAGAATTAGTACAAGCTCAAAAAGTATGGGAACAATACGGATATAAAGGTGAAGGTTTAGTAGTCGCGGTCGTTGATTCAGGAATTGATCATTCGCACAATGATATGAAACTATCTGCTGATGCAAAAGTAAAAGAAAAATGGACTCAAGATAAAATGAATCAAAAAATGGCAGAGACAGCCGCAAACGAAATTTGGTATTCTGATAAAGTTCCAACAGGCTATGATTGGGCAGATAACGATACCGATGTCATTCCTAGAGGTGTAAAAGGTAGTCCACATGGTACACACGTAGCTGGTACTATTGGGGCAGGTGGAGACGAAACGAAGGGTGGAGTCGAAGGAATTGCACCAGGTGTGCAGCTATTAGCTGAGAAAGTATTTTCAGATAATGGTGGCGGAGCCTATGAAGATGATATTATTGCTGGTATTGAGCATGCCATCACTATGGGTGCAGATGTAATCAACATGAGTCTAGGTGTTGATGCAGGTTATGTAGATGAAGTATTTGATCCGATTCAAAAAGCTATCCGAGTTGCGACTGAACAAGGTACCCTTGTTGTCGTGGCAGCTGGTAATTCAGCTTATAGTACGAAAAATAATATCATCATGTCTTCATTAAGACCATATGCAGAAAATCCTGATATCGGAACAGTTGGTGCACCGGGTGTAAGTCCATATGCTCTATCGGTTGCTTCCTATGAAAATACTAAATATCATTTGAATACACTAACTACAGCAGATGGTTTTTCACTGCCGTTCCGAAATCAAACACAATTCCCTGCAGCCTATAATTTTAAAGTCTCTAAGGTTCTTTCACCAGATGTACCTTATGATTTGGTATACGTAGGGGAAGGAAGTAAAGCAACTAATTATCCAAAAGGAAAAACGGACTACATTGCGGTAGTTAAACTATTAAATCCATATAGTACTGTTTCATCTATTCAGTTTACTGCAAAGAGTGCAGGAGCAAAGGCTATTATTATGATACCACCTGCAGTATGGAATGATTATACTGCTCTACCAGTAACCCCAACTGCAACACCAACGGCTTCAACAAGTAAAGCTGTAGGTGAAGCATTACTGGAAAAAATGAATAATCTACCAATTGGCCAATATCTAAGTATGAAATTATCAAGCGATACTTCAGTAGATAACCCAGCGAAAGACACAATGTCCCATTTTTCATCTATTGGTTCACCTAGTACATTAGATTTTAAACCTGAGATTTCTGCTCCTGGTGGAAATATTTATTCGACTGTACCAGGAAATGACTATGAAATGATGAGTGGAACATCCATGGCAACGCCACATGTTGCAGGCGGTTCTGCATTGTTATTACAGGCACTTTATCAAAAAGGATTAACACATTCAGAAGATACTGTTTTAAAGGCAAAAATTGCTTTAATGAATACAGCTAATGTGGTTATGGATCCAAAAACGAACGGTGAAGTTCCATATTCACCACGTGTACAAGGGTCTGGTTTAATGAAAATTCAACATGCCATTAACACACCTGCCATTGTAACAAGAAAAGACACGTCTTTAGAACAAGCAGGATCGGTTGCTTTAAAGAAAATAGGTCAAAATACAAGTTTTAAATTAAACTTGGAAGCTTTCGACCTTCCTAAGGGTAAAAATAATAGTGATGATATTGAATACAATGTTTATGTAGATCTATTGAAAGATAAGACTGAAATGAAGGAATTCGATTTAGATAGTGATGGGCAATTGGATTCAAAAGAGTATTTAACATTAACTAGTGAACGTATTAATGGTGCGACTGTCACTGTAAATGATAATGTAGTAACAGATAAAACTGGAGTATTAGTTAAAATTAAACCAGGTCAAACAAAAATGCTAACTGTTAGTGTGAATTTACCAGATTCCTTAAAGAAAAATAGTTTTGTAGAAGGATTTGTTCGTCTAGTTCCAGTAGCCAAGGACCAAGATAAAGCAGTGCCTTTAACTGTCCCTTATATGGGCTTCTATGGAAAATGGGATGAACCACGAAATATCGACGCACCTGCATGGGAGAAGGATGCATTTGTAGGATATACGGCACTTTGGGATGAAAGTGCAGAAAGATATCCATTAGGATATAACCCATATTCTGATACTTTCTCTCTTAACCATATTGCCTTCTCACCAAACTATATTAATGATGGAATCTTTCCGTCATTCCAAGCATTACGTAATTTAGAAAAAGTTGAAATGTATGTTGAAGATCAATCTGGAAATCTCATTAAAAATTTAGGCGATTTTAGTGAATATACTGGTACTCCATGGAAATTCAGAAAAAATATAATGTCATATGGGGATACAAAGTATGGCGGATATAAATGGGATATGAAAGACTCATCCGGACAATATGTGCCTGATGGTGTTTACCAATATGTTGTCAAAACAACATTAGATTATTCAAACGCAAAACCACAGATTGTTAAAATGCCAATTACGATAGATTCTGTCGCTCCGACCGTTTCAAATATTACAGTAACGCCAAAGAACGAAAAATATGAAATTTCCTTCAATCCGCAAGACAATGCAAGTGACTTTAATTCTGCTGTTGTATGGGTGAATGGACAAGTTCATTCACTAAGTCTTGAGCAAAAATCTTTCTTAGTTAATACAGAACCGAAAAGTATTATTATTCTAGCCATTGATTATGCAGGAAATCAATCCTACAAAGTTTGGGGAGATCCGAGCTATATTAAAGATACTATGGCCGTTCAAACGGTCAGTATAACTCCGACTGCAAATATTAACAAAAGCAAACCTGCAAAAGTTAGTGCCTGGGCTTATGCCAGAGTAGACTGGACGATTAATGTTAAAGATGCAAGTGGAAAGATAGTCGATTCGTTTAAAGTGGAAAATGAACATTCACTGAAAACACAATGGCTACCTAATACGGACCTTCAAAATGGAACGTATTCTATATCAATTGATGTCGAGACAAAAGACGGTTTTAAAGTAACAACAACGCCTAAACAAGTAACGGTTCTCCAACAATAAACCGATTGCGCCCCAAGTGAGAATGATTCACTTGGGGTTTTTCATGCCCGATGCATGGTGCCATTTTTATACGCAAAAGATGAATGATTAAATAAAAAGTCGTGGAGTAGTGCTTTTGTTTTATACTGGTATAGAACCAATAACAGCAACATTTACATCCTATGTTTAATTTTCAGAAAAGTGGAAATATGGGATGATGAAAGACGGAATCGAGTTAACTAGTTTCTTGGGTTCTTCTTTAAAAGACTTGGTTGTAAAAAATATAAGTTAAGAGAGAAAAAACAATTACAAAAGGACAAGGGGATGCGGTATGAAGAGGGAAAAAATCAGTAAGATTCTTACAGGAACGCTAGCTGTTGGCATGTTATTATCTCAAGGTGCTCCATATAACGTATTGGCGAAAAGCCCGTTTGAGCTGAAATCGGTTGATCATGCGGAAGAAATTCTAAAGAACCTGACTACGGAACAAAGAAAGGCATTAGAGCAATTAGAAACAAATACAACCTTTACCATTTCACCAGATATTGATGAAAATAGCACTGAATTAGTCAAAGTCATCGTCGAATTTGAACAGGCACCAGCGAAAATTGAAGTGATGAAACAAGCAGCGAAAGGAAAGAAACTATCTTCTGCTGATGCGAATGAGAAAGTGGAAAAAGCTCATAAAGATTTTAAAGCGCATGTGCAATCTTTAAAATCACAGAACAACGTCACTAATTACAAAGTGGAAGATGTAAACATCACAAGAGAGTATAAAAACGCCATTAACGGTGTAGCGATGACGTTGCCTGGTATAGCCGTACAAGATTTACTGCAATCCGGAGTAGTTAATCGTATCTTTAAAGATTACGAGGTAAAAGTGGAAACGCCGGTAAAAACGAAAGTAGCCATCGATCCTAAAATGGCAGACAGTATTCCGCAAATTGGCGTGGACAAGCTGCATGCCGAGAATATTAAGGGTAAAGGCATTAAAGTCGGTGTGCTGGATACAGGGATTGACTACAATCATCCAGACTTAAAAGATGTTTATAAGGGTGGATATGATTTTGTAGATGATGATGCAGATCCGATGGAAACAACCTACGAGGATTGGATTAATGCTGGCAAGCCAACATATCCTGGTTTAGTGTATTATACAAACCATGGAACACATGTCGCAGGGACAATTGCAGCCCAACAGAAAAACGGTGTGGATTATGCTGTGAAAGGGGTAGCACCGGAAGTAGATTTATATGCTTATCGAGTATTGGGAGTTTGGGGTGGAGGAGATACAGCGGGAATCCTTGCTGGAATCGATCAAGCGATTACAGATGGCATGGACGTCATCAATATGTCGCTCGGCGCCGCGACGAACAATCCTTTATACGCCACTTCTGTCGCAGTAAATAATGCCATGCTTTCAGGTGTGGTGACCGTCGTTGCTGCAGGTAACGCCGGACCGAACGAAAAAACGCTTGGTTCTCCAGGAACAGCGGCTCTCGGTATTTCAGTAGGGGCAAGCGATGTTTCCATGACCATTCCTACATTTAGTGGAAGCGCTTCCGCCGAGAAATTTGAAAATATGCAGCTACTAGGCAAAGACTTTTCTGACCAATTAGAAGATTTACAAGGACAATCCTTACCAATTGTATTTGCGGGACTTGGTAAAGCAACTGATTTTACCGGAAAAGATGTCAGCGGGAAAATTGCGTTGATTCAGCGCGGGGAAATTGCGTTTGATGAAAAAATCAAAAACGCCAAAAATGCTGGAGCAAAAGCTGTTATCGTGTATAACAATGTAGACGGACAAATATCTGCTTATTTAGGTGAGGGTGTAGGTTTCATTCCATCTTTCCGCGTGTCAAAAGCAGATGGCGAACGGTTAAAGGGGCTAGGGGAAGTATCTTTCAAATTCGAAACGTTGAGCAATACAAAAACAGAAGGCGATCACTTGGCTGATTTCAGCTCACGTGGACCGGTAAACGGGAACTACGATATCAAGCCGGATGTAGTCGCTCCAGGTGTGTCTATATTCTCTACAACACCGGAATTCATCAACGATCCGCAGGACGGCATTAATTACGGAAATGCCTATGTGCGAATGTCGGGCACATCGATGGCTACGCCACACGTGGCAGGTGCAGCAGCATTGATTTTGCAGGAGCATCCTGAATATACTCCTTTCGATGTAAAATTGGCACTCATGAATACTTCGGATGATTTAAAAGGGAATAATTCTGTATACGAAGTGGGCGCAGGACGAATCGATGCCTATCAAGCGGTTCATACAGATACATCCATCAAAGTATGGGATAAGACACAAAATATCGAGAATGGAAACGTCATAGAAATTGATGAAGAAACAGGTTCCATTGTATTCGGCAAACATTATAAAAAAGATGATCAACCCATTGAAGCAAGTAAAAAAGTGACGGTTCAAAACAACAGCCAGGAAGAAAAATCTTTTACACTAGAAGTGGAGTATCACGGTGAGCGTAAAGGGATTCAAGATGCAGTGAGTAACGGTGTTACAGTGGATGTGCCTTTATCGATTACAGTGGGAGGCGGCCAAATACAAGCGCTTCAGCCAAAAATGACGATACCAGCCAGCGCTGCGGAAGGCAGATATGAAGGATATATCCATGTGACCAATGCCAACAATCCGGCCGAAACCTATCAAATTCCATTTGCTGTCATGGTGACGGAAAAAGGATTTGCTTATCTGAAAACGACTAGACCATCCGTGACAAATACAACGCCTTTCTGGGAACATAATGACACAGTGATCCATGGCATCATGAAGTTAAATAGCCCAATGAAAACCATCGATGTGCTTGTAAAAGACAGTAAAACAGGAAAAGCTGTAGGGTTCATAGGAACAGCGAACACGAGTAAATTACAATTAGATGCAGAAACTTTTCTTCTTGGTGTGTTCAACGGTACGGTCTTTCCATTTACAAATGATTCTTCCAAGCCAATCAGTGATCTTCCTGTGAAGCTTCCAGAAGGCGATTATATACTGGAAATGATTGCACACGATGAGGAAGGTGGATCATATGTGGTAGACAATCCGCTTATCGTGGACAATACAGTACCAGAAGTGAACATGAATATAAAACCGGGTGTAATCGAGATCAATGATTCTATGTACACAGTAGAAGATGGCAAAAAAGCAGTGTGGCTGCATGGAACAGCGAAGGATGCGACAGTGAATCTATTACAATCTAAAGGGGTGGACGTCAATCAATCGTCCAACACTATGGCTTACTATGCAAACTCTCCATGGATAGCCGGGACCTTCCCGATTCAGTCAAATGGTGATGTAAAATTGGGAGTTGAGGAAGGTGATATTGCAACACAACCTTTAAATTTGTGGTTGAGAACGTGGGATATTGCCACGGTAGATAATATGCAAAAGTATGTCTTCTTGAAAGAAGGAACCGAATATACGACTACCAGTTATGACAAGAAAGAGTTGAAAGTCGGCGATAACTTTACGATGACACTCAGCCTTAATAATGTGAAACAGCTTGTTTCCGGAGAATTTAATGTAGAGTTCGACAAAGACTTCTTCACGTATACGAATGTGAAGCTGAACAAGGCAGTCAAACAATATGGAAATGAAAAAGGCTTACAGGTATCACTCCATAAGCCGGTTGTGACGGAAGAAGGTAGATTCCTTAATAGTTTGAACATCGGTGCTTCCATTACTGGAAATGCATTTAAAGGACTGAACGGAGATATGCCGTTCCTCGATGTAACGTTTAAAGTAATGAATGATGAAGTTTACGATATTGTTCCTGGATTTAAAGTACAGAAGGGGTCATATAAGAAATCGGGACAAATAGCAGGCACTGCCATTCCTTTTTACGGTAATGAGAATCTTAAAGTAATTTCTACACATACACAGTTGCTGGGATCCATCACGCCGGAAGCATTTGTGATAAGTAATCCAGGGCAGGGTGAAACTATGAGAAAAGTGGATTATTCAAAAATAGGAGCGCAAGTATATGCTCTCTCCAGAAGTGGTAAAAAATATAAAGGAACAATTAATAAAAATGGATCTTTCACGATCAATGATATTCCGGCTTCCGATCAAGTATATACAGCTGTTTTCGATGTTCCGGGGCATCTGAAAGCGATGAAGAAGTTCATTCCTGGATATCATGATGCAAAAGGTGAGCTACGTGGGCAATTTCTTAGAATTGGCCAGAGGAGTCTTGCAGGGGATGTGAATGGCGACAAAATGATTGATATCCTCGATATCCAGAGTGTCGTGGATGCATATGGCATGAAGGATTCATCCATCGTGCCGCAAGATCTCAATCAAGATGGTGTGGTGAACGAGACAGACATTCGCTTCGTTGAGAAAAATTTCTTAACGAAGGGACCGGATGCACCTGCCGATAAACAGCCAAAAGAAAAAATTGGCAAGAAAGGGCTGGAATACTTCCTGCGTCTTATCGGTCTTGAGCCGAAGCAATAAACATAATCTCATTAGGAAGTTCATAAAAGAACTAAAAGGGTGGCCACATAAAGAAGATGGTTTCTGTACGTTGGACTTACCCCTCTCAAGTAGACATTAATAAAAAAATGATTATTAAGCAGCCTTAGCCCTGTATTCTTGGGGGCTAAGGTTTTTTAATATCTTCTGGAGCCGTTTGTTATTGTAGAACCAAATATAGCGCTTCACCGCATGCTCCACTTGTTTCTGTTACGTAAACTGATATCGATCAAACACACTGTGTTCGATCACGAAATGATTACTGGAGCACCTTTAAGTTGTGTTCCAGCCCTGAAGAAAATAGGGAGTAAACAATATATTGACCTTTTGTTCCGACGGCGAGATGACATTTGAAGCCAAACCAGAAGACGTTCTTCTCTTCACCATTCTTTTTCCTCCATTTAGGATGAATGGGTACAGAAGAACGAAGTTCTAATAGTGGTATATCTAGTTGATCAGCAATCTATTTTTCAAACAATGGATGAGTGGCTTCTTTTTCAGTTCCGTTATCACATTTTCTTTCTTAAATGGTGCACGGTTACGGGCTTCGACATAGGTTGCGTCAAAATCGTTAGATTTCTACTCGTCCCGACTTACATAAAAATTATGCGTAAATAAAGTTCGGTAAAACACTTGACTGAACGTAAGAAAATGTCCTGTACTTTACTATTCCGCTTGAATACTAGTGATTAGAATAGTGCTTTTGTTTTATCGGGTAGTAAAACCAATGGTTGCTAAATTTACATCCTATGTTTAATTTTCTGAAAAGTAGAAATATGGGATGATGTAAGACAGAATCGAGTTAACTAGTTTCAGGGATTCTTCTTTAAAAGACTTGTTTGTAATATAAGTTAAGCTAGAAAAAAACAATTACAAAAGGACAAGGGGATGCGGTATGAAGAGGAAAAAATTCAGTAAAATCATGACAGGATCGTTAGTGGTTGGCATGTTATTATCTCAAGGTACTCCATATAACGTATTGGCGAAAAGCCCGTTTGAGCTGAATCCAGTTGAAAATGCGGAAGAGATTTTAGCGAGCCTGTCTGCAGAACAAAGAAAGGCATTAGAGCAATTAGAAACAAATACAACCTTTACCATTTCACCGGATATTGATGCGAAAAGCACTGAATTAGTCAAAGTCATCGTGGAATTCAATCAGGCACCAGTGCAAATTGAAGTGATGAAACAAGCGGCGAAAGGAAAAAAACTATCTTCCTCTGCTGCAAATGAAAAAGTGGAACAATCTCACAAAGCTTTTAAAGCGCATGTGCAATCATTGAAAGTGCAGAAGAACTCGACCGCATACAAAGCGGAAGACGTCACCATCACAAGAGAATATAAAAAGGCCATCAACGGGGTAGCGATGACGTTGCCTGGTACGGCCGTACAAGATTTGCTGCAATCCGGCGTAGTTAAACATGTCTTTAAAGACTACGAGGTAAAAGTAGATCCACAGGCAGAAACGCAAGTAGCCATTGAACCGAAAATGGCAGATAGTATTCCGCAAATTGGCGTGGACAAGCTTCATGCCGAGAATATTAAGGGTAAAGGCATTAAAGTCGGTGTGCTGGATACAGGGATTGACTATAATCATCCGGACTTAAAAGATGTTTATAAAGGCGGATATGATTTTGTAAATAACGATGCAGATCCGATGGAAACAACATACGAGGATTGGATAAAAGCCGGTAAGCCAACAGTCCCTGGTCGTGTGTATTACACGAATCATGGAACACATGTCGCAGGGACGATTGCAGCCCAACAGAAAAACGATGTGGATTACGCTGTAAAAGGGGTAGCGCCGGAAGTAGATTTATATGCTTATCGAGTATTGGGACCTTGGGGTTCAGGATCTACTGCAGGAATCCTTGCTGGAATCGATCAAGCGATTACAGATAGCATGGACGTCATTAATTTATCGCTCGGGGCCGCGACGAACAATCCTTTATACGCTACTTCTATCGCGATAAATAATGCCATGCTTTCAGGCGTAGTGGCCGTCGTTGCTGCAGGGAACTCCGGACCTAACGAAAAAACGCTTGGTTCTCCAGGAACAGCGGCTCTCGGTATTTCAGTAGGAGCAAGCGATGTTTCCATGACCATTCCTACATTTAGTGGAAGCGTTTATACGAATGAATTTGATAATTTGCAACGTCTCGGTGAAGACCTATCTCATCAATTAGAAGATTCAAATCTTAACAGCGAGGACCTTTCTCCTAAATTAGAAGATAAGAAGAAGGGCTTGTCTCACCAATTAGAAGATTTGCAACTTCTCGGCAAAGACTTTTCTGACCAATTAGAAGATTTACAAGGACAATCTCTACCCATTGTATTTGCGGGACTTGGTAAAACAAGTGATTTTACAGGAAAAGACGTCAGCGGAAAAATCGCCTTAATTCAGCGCGGGGAACTAGCCTTTGATGAAAAAATCAAAAATGCCAAAAACGCCGGGGCTAAAGCTGTGATTGTGTTCAACAATGTCGACGGACAAATACCTAGCTACTTGGGCGAGGTCGTTGGTTTAATCCCGTCTTTCCGCCTATCAAAAGCGGATGGTGAGCGGTTAAAGGAGTTAGAAGAAGGTTCTTTCACATTTGAAACGTTAGGTAATACTAAAACGGAAGGCGATCACTTGGCTGATTTCAGCTCGCGTGGACCGGTAAACGGGAACTACGATATCAAGCCGGATGTGGTTGCTCCTGGTGTTTCGATTTTCTCTACGACACCGGAATACATTAATGATCCGCAGGACGGCATTAATTACGGAAATGCCTATGTGCGAATGTCGGGCACATCGATGGCTACGCCACATGTGGCAGGTACAGCCGCATTGATTTTACAGGAGCATCCGGAATACACGCCTTTCGATGTGAAATTGGCACTCATGAATACATCAGATGATTTACAAGGGGATAATTCCGTATATGAAGTGGGCTCAGGACGAATCGATGCCTATCAAGCAGTTCATGCAGATACATCGATCAAAGTATGGGATAAGACACAAAATATCGAGAATGGAAAAGTTGTAGAAATTGATGAAGAAACAGGTTCCATTGTATTCGGCAGATATTATAAAAAAGATGATCAGCCCATTGAAGCAAGTAAAAAGGTGACGGTTCAAAACAACAGCCAGGAAAAAAAATCTTTTACACTAGAAGTGGAGTATCACGGTGAGCGCACAGGGATTCAAGATGCAGAGAGTAACGGTGTTACAGTGGATGTGCCTTCAACGATTACAGTGGGAGGCGGCCAAGTACAAGCGCTTCAGCCAAAAATAACGATACCAACCAGCGCTGCGGTCGGAAGATATGAAGGGTATATTCATGTGACCAATGCCAACAACCCAGATGAAACCTATCAAGTTCCATTTGCTGTCATGGCGACGGAAAAGGGAATTGCTCAAGTCAAAACGACTAGACCGTCCGTGACAAATACGACGCCTTTCTGGCAATTTAATGATACATCAATCAATGCCAAAGTAAAGTTGAATAGCCCAATGAAAACCATAGATGTGCTTGTAAAAGAAAGTAAAACAGGAAAAGCAGTAGGGTTCATAGGAACAGCGGACGTGAGTACAGCACCTACAGATGTGGAATTTGCTTTTTTTGGTGTGTTCAACGGCAAGGTCCATCCATTTACAAATGATTCTTCCAAGCCGATCGGTGACGCTGTTGTGAAGCTTACGGAAGGCGATTATCTAGTAGAATTGGTTGCACATGATGAGGATGGGGGAACTTATGTTTTTAGCAATCCGCTTATCGTGGACAATACAGTACCAGAAGTGAATATGGATATTAAACCGGGTATTATCGAAATCAATGATTCGATGTACACAGTAGAAGATGGCCAAAAAGCAGTGTGGCTGCATGGAACAGCTAAGGATGCGACAGTGAATCTATTACAATCTAAAGGGTTGGACTTCGATCAATCGTCCAACAAAATGGCATACAACGCAAACTCTCCATATATAACGGGGTACTTCCCGATTCAAGCGAATGGGGATGTAAAATTCGGAATCGAGGAAAGTGATATTGCAACAAAGCCTTTAGATTTTTTATTGAGAACATCTGATATTGCAACGACTGTTGGAAGGCAAAACTATGTCTTCCTGAAGGAAGGGACGGAATATACGACTTCGAGTTTTGATAAGAAAGAGTTGAAACTCGGCGACAATGTTACGATGACACTCAGTCTTAATAATGTGAAGCAGCTTGTATCTGGAGAATTTAATGTATCGGTCCGTAAAGACTTTTTTAAATTTGCGAATGTGAAGCTGAACAATACGGTAAAACAGTATGCAAAGGATAGAGGTTTACAGGTATCACTCCATGAGCCTATTGTGACGGAGGGTACAGGCTACGATAATTTGAAAATCGGTGCGTCTATTACAGGAAATGTATTCAGAGGACTGAACGGAGATATACCGTTCCTCGATGTAACGTTTAAAGTAACGGACGATGAATTTTATCAAATTCCTCTTAAATTTAATGTAGACAAGGCGTCTTATAAAAAATCGGGACAAATAGCAGACACTGCCATTCCTTATTACAGCACTGAATATATTAATATAATTCCAAAAAATACACAGGTGCCGGGAGCCATACTGCCGGAAGCATTTGTGTTAGGGGAACCAGGTTCTCAATATTTGAAGAAAGGGGATTATACAAAAATAGGTGCACAAGTATATGCTCTCTCCAGAAGTGGCAAAAAGTATAAAGGAACAATTGATAGTAAAGGATATTACAAGATTAGTGATATACCGGCTAGCGATCAAGAATATACAATTGTTGCCGATGTTCCGGGGCATCTCAAAGTAATGCGGCAGTTCATTCCTGGATATCATAATGGGAAAGGTGAGCTAATTGGCCAAAGTATTACAATGAGCCTGAAAAGTCTTGCAGGGGATGTGAATGGCGACAAAATGATTGATATCCTCGATATCCAGAGTGTCGTGGATGCATATGGTACGAAGGATACATCCATCGTGCAGCAAGATATCGATCAAGATGGTTTGGTGAACGAGACAGACATTCGCTTCGTTGAGAAAAATTTCTTAACGAAGGGACCTGACGCACCTGCCAATAAACAGCCGAAAGAAAAGATTGGCAAAAAAGGGCTGGAATACTTCCTGCGTCTTGTCGGTCTTGAGCCGAAACAATAACAAGAGGGATGTTGATAAAAGGGGAGGAATGCGAAAGCATTTCTCCCCTTTTTACTATATGGAGCTAATCGTTTCAGTGTTTTGGTCAAATCCTAAATATGAACCATTTCAAACTGAGGTTAAAAAAATTCCACTTAATGAAAAATATGTTAAAGATGCTGAGGAAAGGCTCAAGCGTTTTGCTCCTTACATTGCTAAAGTTTTTCCTGAAACAAGAAACCTAAATGGAATCATTGAATCTCCTATTGTACCCATCCCGGCGATGCATCAACAGTTATCACACATGTACAAACCCATTAGAAGGGGTTTTTATTGAAATGTGACAGCCACCTTCCCATTTCAGATTCCATTAAAGCGCGCGGCGGCATTTACGAAGTGTTGAAACACGCAGAAATGTTGGCTCTTAAACATGGTTTATTGAAGGTAAATGGTGTTAAATATGAGAGTACTAAAACAAAATATTTCTTATTTATAGCGTCGATAATTTGGCTTGTCTTTGTTTTTCTCTGGTTGAATATTGTTATTAATTATTTCCGTTAAATCCCGAGAAAATTCGTCTCGGCCATTGTCTGTGCGTGGCTTTTCCGTTTTAGGTGTTTGTGTTTTAGGCTTTTGATTGTTACTTGAAGACTTTTGATTATTATTTTTCATGATTAGATCCCCTTTCAAAATGTCCGTCTTAACGTAGTATGGATTTGAATAGCTATCTTCAAACCTCCTTCAACTGAATTCAAATTAATGTTTATTTCAATATCTTAAATAAAAGATGGAAATTGAGTATTTGTGAAAAAGTCCGTTACGAATACTCACCAATTGTTATACTTACAAGTAGCAGCTCAATTAATAATAGAAGAGCTTGAAAAAAGGATGGGAATGACTTGAATCAACTAGCTCAAACAGGTGAGTTTATTTATACATACGCTTATACCCCAGACGAAGAATCTTTATGTCACCTAGAAATGCGTTCTTTTTTTGGAATAGATACTCATTCAAAAATACTCAAAAGCTCAATAGACATTAATCCAAGCAGAAGCCCATTTATGAAAGAGCGGATTGAAGTACTATTTGACGGCGATGAGCTAACGGATATTGTAAAGCAAGTGGAAGTAATTAAGATGAATAACACAACATTTAAAGTGATTTTTGTCAAAATTAATGATTTGGCAACTGCGAAAAAAGTGGAATACCAACAAAAACGTGATATTGAGCGTGACATTGGCATGATCATTGAAGGGGAAGCAGATGTTCATCATCCGGATGTCACATTTGGTCTAGTACCGTTCGATGGTCGATGGTATTTCGGGAAATATATGAAAAGTGAACCAGTATGGTTGCGTCATTTGAAAAAGCCTCGTGAATATTCAACCGCACTTAGTACGCGTGTCGCTCGAGCAGTAGCAAATATTGCAGTCCCTATCCCTGAAGGTGTTAAAGCAATCGACCCTTGTTGCGGGATAGGCACGGTATTAGTTGAAGCCCTTTCAATGGGAATTGATATAGTAGGCCGTGATATTAATCCGCTCGTGGTGTTAGGTTCGCGTGAAAATATTGCCCATTTTGGATTGACTGGAGAAGTAGACCTTGGTCCAATAGCGGAAGTGACGAAGAACTATGATGCGACAATTATTGATATGCCTTACAATCTCTACACGCATGCTACCCCCGAAGATCAGCTTTCGATTCTCAAGAACGCTCGACCCTTTTCGAAGAAATTAGTCGTGGTTACGATTGATAATATTGACCATATGATTATAGAAGCAGGGTTTAACATAATCGACAGATGTGTTGCGAAAAAAGGGATATTTTCGAGAGAAATTCTTGTGTGTAAGTAACTCATCTTGATATAGAAACTGGGAGTCTTTTCAGTTGATTAAATATGAAAAGGTGATGACATTGGGGAAAAGTAGAATTAAAATGAAGTGTAAACTTGAAAAACAACTGATTTCCACTACTTTTCACCTTAAACCCATTACACAACAAGACATCATGAAAGTAGCTGCTACGATGTTAGAAGCTTATGAAGGTACGGTCGATCAACAAGAGGACACGTTGCAAGAAGCCATTCTTGAGGTGAACAAAATAATAAAAGACGGTTATGGTCCGTTTATAGCCGAAGCTTCTTATTGGATTGAAATGAATAACGAAGCGGCTGCTGTGATTTGCATCAATCTGTGGGACAAAAAACCGTTAATAACGGAAATTTACACAGGAAAAAAATTTCTTCATCAAGGAATGGCGAGTACGTTAATTACAAAGAGCATGAATACGCTAAAACTCATGGGGTATGATGAATTGATTCTAAATGTAACAGCTGAAAATTCGGATGCCCTACATTTATATAAAAAATTAGGTTTTGTGCAGGGGTAATTCTTTTAACAATTGAACTATCTAGGAAAGGAGGAGTTACATGTTAATCGATTGGAATGAATTTAATATAATCGCCATAATCGTTGGTGGCTTATTGTACATGGTATATGGGGGGATTTACTACTCTGTGAGACTAGGAGGAGATAAACATCCAGAGAAGAAACAAAATGAAGTAGAAGGACCAATGAAATACGTTATTTCTGTGGTAGTTGCATTTATAAGCTCATTTATTATGGCTGTTTTTGTACAAGCTACTGGGTCTAAAGGAATTGGAGCAGGTATGCTCATTGGATTTATGGTAGGTCTCATTATTACTCTTGTGTACTTGAAAAATAGATTATTTGGTCTTATGACAAAGCAATCATTCATGATTGCAGTCGGTGATCATCTAATTATCTTTACTTTGCTAGGTGCCTTGCACGGTTGGTTGATGTAAGCAGGATAATAGGGCATCTTCTCATACCGAGAAGATGCTTTTACCAATTTAATATTTTCTCATCGATGGTTTTCGACCATTCGTTTATTTTTTCGACTATTTCTCAAATTCTTCCGTTCTACGTAAGGCTTGGGATTCAGAAAGAAATTGCTCTGTTTAGAAAGAAGGAATTCCTTTGATTTTTATGTATGTTTTACTGGTAGTGGCATTTATCGATATGTTTTCACAGCTACCCGTAATTGCGCCTTTTGCTACAAGTTTAGGTGCTGCACCGATAATAGTAGGCTCGGTAATCGCGGTATATTCATTCTCCAATATGTTAGGAAATGTGTTGTCGGGAATTTGGGTAGATAAGTTTGGGTCAAAGCGTATTTTAGCTAGCAGTTTGATTCTAGCTGGTGGACTCGTTTTCTTTTATACATACGTTACTAATCCATCTCAACTATTAGCCATACGGTTTTTTCATGGATTTGCGGCTGGGTTTATCGTGCCCGCCGCATTTGCTGCGATTGGACGAAATGACGATACAGAATCTAATGGCAAAAAGATGTCTCATTCAGGAGCTGCCATCGGAATAGCAGCAATAATTGGTCCTGCAATGGGAGCAATCATTAGCAGTAGATTTGGTATTGAATGGTTATTTTACTTCATTTCTGTAGCCTTGATTTTAGTTGGATTCATTTCTCTCGTATTGATTACATCTAAACCACCTGGGGTGAAGGAATCAAACATACAAGAAGTGTCGGGATTTGCTTTTATAAAAAAACCTGATATTCAATTTGCTTATATCGCTATTTTCTTGTTGCTTCTTATGCAAGGTTTACTTACTTATGCTATGCCTTTGAAAGTGGAAGAGCTTAATCTAGCGCAAGAAATGACAGGTATATTCTTAAGTGTATTTGGCATTGTGGCTATTCTCTTTTTCATACTGCCTTCTAATCGGATGTTTGATCGAATCAATAATCGTAAATTAATGTTTAGTGGATTGTTCATCGTTTCTTTATCTGTTTTCGGTTTGGGTCTTTCAACATCTTCAAGTGAATTATTTATATCCATGATTTTCTATGGGATTGGTTTTGCCTTATTATTTCCTTCCACGAGTGCAACGATTATGAAAGGTACAAACTCTCAAAATCGAGGGAAAGCATTCGGCATTTATTACGCTTGTTTTTCATTAGGTGTCATTTCGGGGTCGTTTATAGCTGGACTTCTTGGAACATCCGCCATGTTAATTTTTACAGTAGGGGCTGCCATTGTTTTTATTAGTGGCATACTAATGTTTTTGAATTGGAAACAGATACTAAGTAATAGTTCCTGAGGGATGAGGCAGGTCAATTTTCTGAACATCGTGTTATGCTTATGGGAGAAACCATGTTCATTGATACAGAAGGAGTGATTTAGTTGAATTGTCCAGTATGTGATAATGTTCGAATGAGAGAAGTCGAAAAAGAAAATGTGATGATTGATGTTTGTCCAGATTGTAAAGGTGTTTGGCTTGATCGTGGAGAACTAGAAAAAATTACACAAGGTTTAAAAGAAGATCAAAAATCTTTTAGTCAGTCATACGAAAATGATAATCGTCCATATAGAGACGATCGAGATAAAAGAAATGATTATGATAGAGGATACGATTCTAAGTATTCAAAAGACGGATATCCACCAAAACACAAGCGAAAAAAATCAATGACCGACATTCTCGGTGATTTATTAGGATAAAATTTATAAATGAAATTCAAAAAGACTTGTCGCGAGACAAGTCTTTTTATTATGTCGATAACATAGGTTTTTAAGTGGAATTCAAACAATTTCAGCTGAATGATAGCATTTTTTCCGGGTTTTCCTTATTAAAACTTATAATAACCACGAAGCAAATAAGAAATCCATTTGCAATGAGGATGATTTCGGATATTTTCTAATAACCCTTTCACGATGGCTTGACTCAGCGTTGGTTCAATTAAATGTTGCTTTAGCAGGATTAACGATTCTTTTTCAATAGATTCTTCAATTTCCTCAATTTTCTGTTCCATGATGTCGAGGATTTGTTCCTTTGTCACTTCTTCATTCAACGGTTCATTGCCTATTTGGATCATCTCTTGTGAAATGAACGGGATGGTCGTATGTCTCGCAAGTAAATTTGTTTTTTCCACGAGCGATCGGGAAAGTAAATTCAAATCCACCGGTGCCTTCTGAAGTAAAAATAATTGTGAATAAATGCTGATAAATCCTTTAATGCAATACACCAGATCATATTTGGTATGTTCGACCTCTTCCCCATATACACGTTCAATCATTGACAAAATGGTCTTCTCGAACAATTTGTCATAGGCCCGCATTTTAATGATGAAGTCCTTATTGAATGAATGGGTTTGCTCTTTCATTAGAACCTTGGTGAAATCTGAGTGTTTTTGAAAGGAATGGAACGTCGAGTAATAAAACTCATAGAACAGTTTTTCATCGTCTTCCGTGTTTGTGACTACATAGTCAGCATCCGCTGTGAACTGTATCATGAAATGGTCAATCAATGCTAAAATTAATTCGTCCTTGGACTTAAAAGATAAGTAAAAAGCCCCTTTTGAAATGCTGCAATAATCTGTTATCTGTTGTATGGAAGTCGCTTCAAAACCCTGTTTTGCAAAGAGTTCCAGTGATTTTTCCATAATTAGCTGTTTTTTATTCATTATATTTTTATCGCTCCTAGTTCCTATTGTTGACAATTGACCGATTGGTCATTATTATAAATAAATAAGATAGTAAAGTCAATTAGGGGTAGGTGTAAGAGTGAAAGGTTTAGTTAATTTTGTTCTTCATAATAAACTGGCAGTATGGTTACTAACCATTATCATCACTGTAACAGGTATTTATTCGGGTACACGTATGAACATGGAGACAATTCCAGATATTTCGATTCCTTACTTAATGGTAATGGACGTATATCCTGGCGCAACTCCCGAGAAAGTAATGGAAGACGTGTCCATGCCTTTGGAAAAAGCGGTGGAAAACCTTGAAGGTGTGAAAGCCGTCTTTTCGAATTCATATTCAAATATGGCAAATCTTCAAGTGGAATACGAGTACGGTGTAAATATGGACGAGGCGAATCGTGAATTGAAATCTGCGCTGGAAGCAGTGACTTTGCCTGAAGGGGCACAAAAGCCGACAGTTACGGCAATTAGCATGAACATGATGCCAGTTGCTGCGTTGAGTATAGCCAGTACGACAGAGGATATTGTTGAATTAACGTCAACAGTAGAAGAAATCATACTTCCGAAAATCGAAAAGATTAATGGTGTAGCTTCTGCAACCATTGCGGGACAGCATATTAAAGAAGTACAACTTACTTACAATAAAGCTAAGATGGCTGAACTTGGCTTGACTGAAGACTCTGTTAAGCAAGTGATTCAGGTAAGTGACCTATCAGTTTCCCTTGGTCTTTACGAGTTTGAAGAAGGTGAAGAAGCGGTAGCTGTAGACGGCAAATTCATGACAGCCGATGAATTGAAGGAAATGCTTATTCCTTTAACACCATCGGAAAAAAATACATCACCATTTGTGAAACTGAGCGAAATCGCGACGATTGAAGAAGTCGGGAAAGTTCAATCAGTTTCACGTACAAACGGCGAAGAAGCCATTTCAATACAAATTGTAAAAGGGCAACAAGCTAATACGGTTGATGTCGTAAACGCTGTGAAAGAGTTAATGGAAGAAGAAGAGAAAAGTATCGATGGTCTTGTTATAGATGTATCACTTGACCAAGGTGCACCAATTGAAGCCTCGGTTACAACGATGATTGAAAAAGCGTTATTCGGTGGTTTGATTGCCGTATTGATCATCCTTTTATTCCTGCGTGATTTCAAATCAACCATCATTTCAATCGTATCGATTCCAGTCTCGATTTTCATGGCATTAATGGTGTTGAACTGGATGAATATTACGCTCAATATCATGACACTCGGTGCGATAACGGTCGCCATCGGTCGTGTTATTGATGACTCCATTGTGGTCGTTGAAAATATTTATCGACGTTTACATCTGAAAGATGAGAAATTGACGGGTCGTGCCCTTGTTCGTGAAGCAACAATTGAAATGTTCAAACCAATCCTTTCATCGACATTGGTAACAGTTGCGGTATTCGCACCACTTATCTTCGTTGGTGGAATGGTTGGCGAGTTGTTCATGCCGTTCGCATTAACAATGACGTTTGCGCTTGTGGCCTCATTGATTGTTGCGATTACGATCGTTCCTGCATTATCGCACTTCTTGTTCAAGAAGAAATTATATAGTGAAAAGAATGCAAGCAGTCATAAAGAGTCTGGGAAACTATCCCACTGGTATAAAGGCGTCCTTGGATGGACACTTAACCACAAAATCATCACTTCCATCCTTGCCATTGCTCTATTAGGGGGGAGCTTGGCGTTGACGCCATTGATCGGCTTCAGCTTCATGGGTAGTGAAGAAGAAAAAGTGATGTACTTGACCTACACGCCTGAAGCTGGTGAGCTGATGGATGATACCTTGGCAAACATTGAAGTCGTGGAAGAAGAAATGCTGAAACATGCAGATATTGATATCGTTCAGTTATCACTAACCGAAAGCGGCGATCAAATGTCCGCGATGATGGGTGGCGGTGGAGGCGGTGCATTAATGTACCTAATCTTCGACCCTGAAATGGATGACTTCCCTGGAGCACGCGAAAAAATTGAGGAATATGTGTTTAACATCGGTCAGACGGGCGAATGGAAGAGCCAAAGCTTCACGTCCACGTCGATGGCTTCAAATGAAGTGAGTTACACATTTAACAGTGAAGATTTAGATAAACTGAATGAAGCTGTTGTTATGGTGGAAGAAGTCATGAAAGAAAATGACGGACTGGAAGAAGTTTCCTCAAGCTCAGAGGATGCATATGTTGAACATACGTTCAAAGTAGAACAAGATGAATTATTGCAGTATGGATTGACAACGGGCCAAATCGTCATGATGTTAAGCCCGACGACGACACAGGAAGTATTGACAACGGTTGAAAAAGACGGGGACTCATTAGATGTAATCGTTCAGCAGGAAAAAGCTGCACAACCGAAATCAATCGATGATATCCTGGCTACCGAAGTACCGACAGCACTTGGTACAACAGTGCCACTTTCAGAACTAGTAACAGTTGAAAAAGGGACAACGATGAACACCCTCGCACGTAGTAAAGGTGAATACTACGCAACCGTTTCAGGAACAATTCTTGGCGAAGATATTTCAAAAGCGACATCTGAAGTCGATAAAGCAATTGATAAATTGGATTTACCTAAAGGAGTTACAATCGATGTTGCTGGTGCAGCAGCTGATATGACTGAAACGTTCACGCAACTTGGTTTGGCAATGCTTGCGGCAATCGCAATCGTGTATTTCATCCTTGTTGTAACGTTCCGTGAAGGTGTAGCACCATTCGCGATCCTGTTCTCGTTGCCATTTGCGGTAATCGGTTCATTCGTCGGTCTATGGATCGCTGGTGAAACAATTTCTGTATCGGTCATGATGGGGTTATTAATGTTAATTGGTATCGTTGTAACGAACGCCATCGTACTTGTAGACCGTATTATTCATATGGAACGTGATGGTATGACTATGCGTGAAGCGATTCTAGAAGCAGGAGCTACACGTCTACGTCCAATCCTAATGACAGCATTGGCAACTATCGGTGCGTTAATTCCATTAGCAATTGGATCAGGTGGTGGTGGTTTAATCTCGAAAGGTCTTGGTATTACAGTAATCGGTGGTTTAACAAGTTCAACGTTATTAACATTAATTGTTGTTCCAATCGTTTATGAAGTATTATCTAAGCTATTCAAAAAAAATCGTAAAGAAGTAGAAGAAAACTAATGAGATTAGCCCTACAAGTTGATACCTCATCTTGTGGGGCTTTTTGTATAAGGCTCTGTTAAATGATGTTGTTGATAGTAAGCGATTCTGCTGAAAACCTCTGCTCCTGTTTCTCTTTCTGTTTCTGCATCACTGCGCTAGCTTCGAAACATGAAAGTACGTTGCATCACTGCGCTAGCTTCATCTCAAAGATAAGGGCCAAACTACTTTTGCTCTTATCTTTCCTGCGGAAAGGGAGCAGATTCTCTCTTTTTTATAAAAAATCAACAGTAAAAGTTAACAGGGCCTAGTATAAAGATAGGTTAAAGGCCGATTAAAGCCAAAAGGTGCAGAAGGAGAACGACTATCCTTCTGCACCTTTTTATATGAATAATCGAAAATCTATTAAGGCTCATTTGGCATTTGGATAGGTTCAAAAGACAAATCTTCTTTTTCAAGATTCTTCATTTGAAGCAATTTGTTTTGGATAATCTCCGGTGAAATTGAAAACAGGCCTAAGTTATTGTCTGTTTTAATGATGGTCCCATTGTCTGTTGAAAGATAGCGAAGGTTTTCCCTCCAAATGTAGTCAGAAGGGCAAGGTGTATTTGAGGATTCAGACCGAATGTTGTAAGCATTGTCACAATACCGGACGATGCTTTGCTTTTTCCTTTTTATACTATTTAACCAAATCGTTGATTTTAACAGCATTCCCCAGAGACCAGAGAAACTCATGTTATTCATCGGACTGCTTGTAAACTGAATTATTTCGGCTACCTTGCCATCCGTGGATTGAATGGAAGTCTTGACGGAAGAGGCATAGTGAACATCCCCTGAGACGATTACACAGATACTAGGATTCCACTTAAAAATCCATTCGAGGAATTCACTAAACCCTTTTCCATTATACTTCCAGGCTTCAAAATCTATTGCTTGATGAACTGGAAACCCAATCGCTCTTAACGGATACACATATGAGTGTAAAAAAGATTCAATGAGACCCACCCCATATAAGGGGGCAGGCGAGGCAATAATTAAAGGTTCACCGCTACGCCAACCTGTGTTTAATAAAGATTGGGAGACTAGTTGCCAGCCTTTATGACTAATAAGTTGAGGACTTCGTAGGTTTTCTTGAATGAGCATCCCGAGTTTGACTGGTTGAGGAAAATTATCAAACGTCCGTTGTGTTCTCGTATCCAAAAAAACAGTCTTCGGTTCAGTAGGCGCGACAAAATACCAATTTGTATAGTTCCATAAGCAATCTACCCAGCTTTGATAGGTAGTAGATTCAAAAGTGAGTTTAGTAAAATGCATGTTCATTTTATTAATAAACTGTTGATCAAAAGAGTCAGGGGCATTCCCCCAACCCTGAAATGCCCAATAAGCTCCAAGACCATTTGCAACCACATGCTTACCAAGTGGAGAATTTGAGACATTCTCTTTCCAGTCACTTGAAAGGTTCCAATCATCCGTCACATCGTGATCATCGAAAATCATATAAGTAGGAATGTTTGCGAGAAGTCGTCTAATACGATGAAGTGAAGAGAGGGTTTGTCTGAGGTCATCTGATTGTTCCTCAAAACGCTTCTGAAGTAAAGAATGTTCCATTTGATGTTCTTTTTCAAATTGAGTTGATTGTGGAAATGCGTAATATATTCGTTTATTTCCATCTTCATCTTCAAATGTAGGTAGTCCTCCTTGCTCTTGAATGGTTTCCCATAGTTCTGGTCCCCATGAGAGCAAATACATGGCTGCATACTCACCAAATTTCATCAAATGGTTCTGTGAATGATTAGAAGTGAAGTGGCAGAATTGCTCCATGATAAATTGCCTTCCATTAATCTGGTGGAGCGATTTGTGAAAAGGTGTTTCATCTAATCGTTTGTCTAACTTTGTGAGTGCTTCATCCCGTCCCATTATTCGATTGGCTATGGAGGTTATGACGGGGAAAAGGGGATCGGCTACATCATCCGCATAGATTTGATCTCCTAAAAGAAATAAGGAGTTAGGCCGCTTCGTAAGGTCTCGATATGTCGACTGAAGTTCCATATCTCCTGCAGCTAAAGCATCATCTCTTTTACCATGTAGCTTTCGACAGGAACCGTATAAAATATGGGATTCTAATTGGTGATGTATAAAAAATGAAGGAAATGGTAAATCTCCATAAACAATCGAATGAGTATTATTTGGATTGAGTAATCCAAAACTACTTAAATCTAACATCTCTGATCCTTGATTAAATAGTAAATTGTAGCCTAGAAGAGAATCAGTAGGAAACTTTTCGCTTTCTGGTAACATGCTAACCAAATAAATATAAAGGCTTTTTCCAAGTTGAACTGACCTTGTTTTACAACGAATACTTACGGGAGTCAGTTCTTCGTCCAACATATAGAGTTCCGCTCCCATTTGAAAAGGTCGGCTTGTTGCAATCCAAACGTTAATATTGTGAGTGTCTACTCTTCTTAATATCGGCCCAGCTAAGATAAATGGTAATTCCATTAAAAACACCACCATGTTTTATGAATTACCAATAACCTATTCATTTCCAATATGATGGGTGAGTAAAGTGTGAAAGACTATTCAATAAAAAAAATAAAAATTTTTTTTTTGAAATCCAGATAACTTAACAAAAAAACGTTTTGAATAACTTTTCCTTTTTAATTCATACTAATTCAGATGCACAATTCTGATGAAGAGGAGGAAAATATTATATGACGCAAAACCCACAAGGTCAAATGCACGAAAATATGCATACAGGTCCTGTACCACCACAAATGAACCATGGTGGCCATGAATTATTCGACGTTCATGAAGTGTTATCAGCTTCTGTTGGGGGATTAAACCAGTACACTTTATTACGTCCACATGTCAAAGATCAAGAATTACTTACTATGTTGGATCGTCAGTTCCGATTTATGCAGGAAGAATATAACATTACAGTAGAATGTTTTAGTACAGGTTTAGACCCTTCAAAACCAACACAAAAATATATGATGAAACAAGATAATGATTTCGTTTTTGGATTAAAACCTTCACAACCGAAAAAGCCAATTCAGTCAGCTGCTGAATTAACAGATGAAATCATTTCAGGGTTTATGCTTGGTGTGCATAAGTCTGGAGCATCTCTTAAAGCTATGTCTGCACTCGAAACAACGAATCCAGTTGTACGACGTGTGCTAGCAGATTCAGTTCCAAACTGTATTGAAATGGCATATGAAGTTTCTATTTATCAAAACAAACATCATTATTATCAAGTGCCACAGCTCGCACAGCAAGATACAATGGCCATTGTGAATTCTTATGCACCATCTAACATCCAACATAATACGGCAAGCCATTAAAAAAGGGACCAGGTCTTCGGATCTGGTTGTTTTTATGTTGAAAAGGCTTCACAATACATATTTCTATAGTAGGCCCGAACTTGTTGTTAAAGATAGAAAAAAGAAAGACTTCAATTATTTAAAGTGAAAGTAGACTAATATCAATGTGCATGATTCTTATAGTGCATAAACTACTAATAATAGGTCACGTAATGTCGTTTCATAATGCATCAAAATTTATGTTTACATGTTGAAAACATAGGAGTAGTATTGTGTGCAGTTTCATATTTCTAAATCGCTTAATCCATTTGGAACGGGGGAACCATTTTATCGTGGCTTTTACAGCCGCGTGGGGTGAATCCTACGAATTTAGGTAGGGCTACTCTTTTAGCCCAAACCCGACAGCTAACCCCGTAAGCGTTATGAGAGAGGAATTGGAGCTAGTGAGAATGAAATAATGTCCACTAGGCTATTTCCCTATGCCTTGTGGGCTTTTTTGTCGTTAATCACTGTATTAAGGGTTATCTTTTCGGAATGAGGAAAGATGACTCAATAAAGAAAGAAGTGGAAAAAATGTTATCGGCAGTGAAAAGGTTTTTAATCGGTCGTCCATTAAAGTCATCTGAATTAGGTGAACAAAAGCTTAATAAAACAAAAGCTTTAGCTATTCTTTCTTCAGATGCATTATCTTCGGTTGCATATGGACCGGAGCAAATTTTACTGGTTTTAATTACGTTAGGTACAATCGCTTTTTGGTACTCAATTCCTATTGCAGTAGGTGTCCTTATCCTGTTATCAGCACTTATTTTGTCTTATAGACAAATTATATTTGCCTATCCACGTGGAGGTGGTGCTTATATTGTTGCGAAAGAAAACCTTGGAGAAAATGCAGGATTGATTGCAGGAGGTTCATTATTAGTAGATTACATTCTGACCGTTGCAGTTAGTGTCTCGGCTGGTACTGATGCCATCACTTCTGCGGTGCCGACCCTACACGATCATAATGTGGCCATTGCAAGTGTTCTGGTTATATTGATTACTATTTTAAATTTAAGAGGAATAACTGAGTCTGCTTCCATTTTAGCTTATCCAGTCTATTTATTCGTACTGGCGTTATTTATCTTAATTGGCGTTGGGTTTTTCAATATTTTAACTGGAAATGTTTCACCTGATTTGCATACACCACTTGGTACTCCAGTGGCTGGTATCAGCTTGTTTTTATTACTTAGAGCTTTCGCTTCAGGTAGTTCTGCATTAACGGGAGTTGAAGCTATTTCTAATTCAATCCCTAACTTTAAATATCCTGCTGCTAAAAATGCCGCTAAAACCTTAACGATTATGGGTTCTTTGCTTGCTGTGTTATTTGTGGGCGTAGTTGGGTTGGCTTACTTCTATGGAATTACACCTAAAGTAGAAGAAACAGTTATTTCCCAAATTGGATCAGAAATTTTCGGACGAAACTATATGTATTATTTCATACAAGGAACGACGGCTTTGATTCTTGTTCTCGCAGCGAATACAGGATATTCGGCATTTCCACTGCTAGCATTTAGCCTTTCAAATGATAAATACATCCCGAGTATGTTTAAAATGAGAGGAGATCGATTGGGATACTCTAATGGAATCATTACACTTGGTTTTACATCTATCCTTCTCATTATCATCTTTAACGGGCAAACGGAACAACTTATCCCCCTATACGCAGTTGGTGTATTTATCCCATTCACGTTATCTCAGACAGGGATGCTCGTAAAATGGATGAGAGAAAAGCCGAAAGGTTGGATGACCAAACTCATTATTAACTTTATTGGGGCATTCATTAGTTTTACGGTTATGATGATTTTCTTTATTACAAAATTTGGGCAAGTATGGGCCGTTCTCATCTTTTTGCCATTACTCGTTTTTATTTTCCATAAAATAAAAAGTCATTATGTGGCTGTTGGTGAACAATTAAGTATATCTACTAGTGAACCTTGTATGAAAATCGAAGGGAACGTGATTATTGTACCTGTCGCAGGTATTACGCATGTAGTAGAGAACTCTTTGAACTATGCTAAATCGCTAAATCCACAACAAATCATTGCTGTATATGTAGCTTTTGAGAGAAAAGATGAACATACTTTCGAAGAAAAGTGGAATAAATGGCAGCCTGATATTCGACTGGTAACTTTACATTCACAATATAGAAGTATCACTCACCCTTTATCGAAATTTATTAGTAAGGTAGAAAATAAGGCGAATGAATCTAACTATCGTGTAACCGTCTTAATCCCTCAATTTATTCCTAAAAAAGGCTGGCAAAACATTCTTCATAACCAGTCCAGTTTATTAATTAGAGCGATCTTGCTTTACCGAAGAGATGTGGTTGTTACTACAGTACCTTATCGCTTTAAGAAGTAACATGAACGAATAAAAATAAAAACGCATTCATCACGTTCAATCATCGTGAAGAATGCGTTTTTATGTGCAGTCAAGTAAAGGATGATTATCGCCATCGATCGACTACTTGTCCACGATTTCCATAAACAGGGTCTGTAGTAGGAACTTTAACTTGTTTGATGTCTGCAAGTGCTTGAGGTCTTTCAATTTGATTCCCAGTTTGAATATTGTAGTCTTTGCCATCAGGATAGGCTCCTACAATTTCGAAATCCGGACTACTTGTTAATTTTTTATGGCCAGTTCCGGCAGGCAATACAAGCACATCACCTGTATTGACCTCAATCGTTTCTCCTTTTGTACCGCCAAGTATTAATTTAGCTGAGCCTGCTCGAACCCCTAGGACTTCATGCGTAATGCTATGGTAATGGTGATAATCTAGTACACCATTCACCCAACTATTTCGCCAATTATTCAATTTGAAAGTTGCTTCAATTTCATGTGGATGTTTTTTGAAGACACCAGGATATAAAATAGCTGGCAAATCCGGATTGTTTGGAATGGTGCCATCGTCTTCGAACATAAATAGTTTGTAAGTAAAACTCATCACACTTTTCCTCCTTTATGGTCTTAACAGTAAAACTACCCGTTCTAGCAAATAAGTAATCTTCTCGTTTGAATGGATCTAAAGAAGGAAAGAGTACTTTTATACAACTAATCATACATACTAAGTTATTGGCATAGAAGACGCTAGTAAGGGTCAATAGGAGGAAATAAGATGAAAGATTGCACGGTTATAGGGGGAGGTCCTGCAGGATTAAATGCAACCTTGGTATTAGGAAGGGCGAGAAGAAATGTCATCTTGGTGGATAGCAATGAAGCTCGTAATAAAGTGACATCTGCCTCTCACGGATTCATTACACGAGATGGAATTACACCATCAGAATTTCGAGAGTTTGCGCATCAAGAATTCAGTCAATACCCTTCGATTTCCACGTTGGAAGACAAAGTCGTTGAAATTATAAAAAAAGCTGATGGATTTACTATCAGAACAGAAATGGGGAGAGAATGGGCGACGAGAAAAGTAATTCTTGCAACCGGTGTGAAAGAGAAATTCCCGAATATACCAAACTTACGAAACTTTTATGGGAAAAGTATTTTTAACTGCCCATATTGTGATGGTTGGGAACTTAGAGATAAACCTTTAGCTTTATTTGGTGAGGTTGATTATACGTTCCATACAGCAGAAATAGTGCGGAACTGGTCGCTAGATTTAGTGATCTTCACAAATGGAAAAGAACTAACAATAAGCCATGAGAAAAAAATGAAAAAACTCGACATAAGAGTAGAGACGAGTGGGATACGTCTCCTCACTGGTAAGGATGGAATGCTACAAAAAGTTGAACTTGAAAATGGTCTTGTGATTGAAAGAGTAGGGGGATTCGTCACGCCTGAACTCGTACAAGCATCTGATCTTGGGACCTTGCTAGGAGTTAAATTAAACGAAACGGGGGGCCATCACTCTGATGAAGTGGGAAAAACTAAGATAACAGGACTTTTTGTCGCGGGAGAAGCATCAAATGTGTATCCTGCTCAATTGATTATCGCTGCTGCATGTGGAGTGAAAACGGCAATGGCTGTTAATGTCGAATTAATACATGAAGGCATATTAGGAAGTGAAAAATAAGCTTTTTTAGCTTCCTGCGCTTTCTTAAAATGGTACTTATTTCTATCGCGTAATATAAAAAACCCCAAATTGTAAAGAAAAATCTTATGTTTTGTCACGGAACTGTAATGTTTAAGTGTTATTTTTATTTCTACAAACGAGAAATAAAGGAGAAAACAACTTGAAAAAATTCAGTTTCGTGTTAAGTTTCGTACTAATTTTCCTCGTCGCATTTGCCAATGACTCGGAAGCCGCTGCTTCTGTCCACACAGTTAAAAATGGTGACACATTATATAAAATATCAAAACAGTACCATGTCTCTGTCTCAACTATTAAATCTATAAACCATTTAAAGTCAGATTTAATTAAACCGAAACAAAAACTTCAATTAAAAGGTAAAGCTACAGTAAAAAAAGTTTCTAAAAAATCCGCTAAAAAATCAGTATCTCGATCTAATGACAAAGTGGTCAAAGAATTGATGGTATCTACCACAGCATACACTGCTTATTGTCGCGGTTGTTCAGGCATTACGAAAACAGGAATCAATTTAAGAAAGAATCCAAACTTAAAAGTAATTGCTGTTGATCCAAGCGTAATTAAACTTGGCTCAAAAGTATATGTAGAAGGTTACGGATATGCCATCGCTGGTGATACTGGTAGTGCGATAAAAGGAAATAAAATTGATGTCTTTATGCCAAACCATTCAAGTGCTTTAAAATGGGGACGTAAAACAGTGAAAATTAAAATCTTACGATAACTTATAACGAAAGCCCACTTACCTAATTTGGTAAGTGGGCTTTTTTGAAAGATAAGAATAAACTTTGAGGCTGTTTTTTATAGTTTCGCTCATAGACGACAAAGATCCGCTCATAGACGACACGAATGCGCGCATAGACATGACAAATCTCTATTTACAACAGAGACAAGCAGCAGAAGATGCCATTTCGGCTTCTACTCCGTTTTGAACTGTGAACTACCATATTTTCAGCCGAAATTATACTTTGAACACAATTTTATCAATTATTGCGTAAATGTTACAGTAACTTGCAGGAAAACCTGCATATAGTTATGATTAACTTGTTAAAAAGTTCGATTAATCGGCTTCCTTGAAGCGACGCTCATGACCTTGAAAATCACGGTTGTCGCACTTATCTTGGACGAACTTGGGATTGGTTTTTGCACTGATGAAAATATCACGCTCAAAAATTTTGCAAACAATTGCTAATCTCTACATTACCATCATTCGAGGTAAGCCTTTGATTGTACAAATCATGTTCTTGTATTTCGGGATTACTCAACTAATTGTCCTTTCTGGTTTTTGGGCAGGAGCCATAGCACTAGCTATTCATAATGGTGCATACATTGCGGAAATATTCCGTGGCTCCATTCAAGAAATTGATCGTGGGCAACGCGATGCTAGTAGCTCCCTTGGGATGACCAGGGCGCAAAGCATGCGTCGCATCATTTTCCCTCAGACATTGAAACGCTCAATTCCGCCCCTTTGCAATCAATTCATCATCACGTTGAAAGACTCTTCATTGGTCTATATCATCAGCGTGCCAGAACTATTCGCCATGGCTAACCGAGAAGCAGCACAGTCCCATCAATCCCTGGAAACATTTCTAGTGGTTGGGGTTTACTACCTGGTTTTGGTTATGATCTTTACCTAATTACTGAAACTTAATGAAAATAAACTTAATGTCGACAAATAAGAAGGAGGGGATCATATGTTAAAAGGAACAAATATCCATAAATCGTTCGGCGATTTGGAAGTGTTGAAAGGCATTGATCTGGAAGTCGCTCCTTCGGAAGTGGTCGTCCTGGTCGGGGTCAGTGGATCCGGTAAAAGTACGCTTTTACGTTGTTTTAATTTTCTTGAACGTATCAATAAAGGGACCATTGAAGTGGATGGACAAGTAGTGGATTCCAAGAAACATAAATTATCAAATATCCGTGCCGAAGTAGGTATGGTATTTCAACATTTCAACCTTTTCCCGCATATGACAGTGCTTGAAAATGTTATTGAAGCACCAATGACTGTAAAGAAAATGAAAAAAGAAGACGCTGTTGCATTGGCAAAAGGCTTACTTGAAAAAGTAGGTTTGTCTGACAAAGCGGATGTATATCCAAGCAAATTGTCTGGTGGACAAAAACAGCGTGTTGCAATTGCTCGTTCACTAGCGATGGAACCTAAAGTGCTTTTGTTTGATGAACCAACATCAGCACTTGATCCTGAGCTTGTAGGAGAAGTCCTAAGCGTCATGCAACAACTCGCACAAGAGGGCATGACAATGGTTGTGGTGACGCATGAAATGAAATTCGCACGTGAAGTAGCGGATCGAGTAATCATGTTGGACGAAGGACGAATCATTGAGTCTGCGGATCCAGTTACATTCTTTCAAAATCCAAGTCATGAACGAACGAAGCAATTTATTAAGTTAGTTGACTAACATAGAAAACCCCGATGTCAGTTGATAACTGACATTGGGGTTTTTTGTGAATCATTTGAGAGGAAATTCATTTTACAATGTGGCTATTATAAAGGGAATAGTCTGAAAATAAAATGAACAAAAGGAAGTTTTTAATATCTACGTCCATAAGGCATGCGTGTCGGCGGAACAACAACGTTTTGAGTGATTTCTCTGTAATAAGTTCTAGGTACATCGATAATGTGTTGTCTGTTACATGTAATCAAAGGTTGAATATAAGGAACTTCCCGTTTGACATAAGAGTCCGTATAACGGCACAAAGGTGGGCAGACAATTGGTGGAATACCTGGCTGTGCGATAGGTTGGACAGCAGGGCGCGCATTAGGTTGAGCAGCAGGATACGCATTGGGTTGAGCAGCAGGATACGCAATAGGTTGATTATTCGAGCATTGACATTTTGAATGTTTCATATGACGATACATAATAAATTCACCTCCAGTCTATATCTATTAATAAATGCGGATTAAGAGGGTTTGGAAACGGCTTTTCAAATCATTTATTGCAGATGGGTTTTTGTTACCTTACAATAGGGTGTAATTAAAATTAAATGGAAGAAAGGACGAAACGAGTGTAATCATTCCTCTTTATATTTTATGAACTGAATAGAGTGAAGGAGTGGTATAACATGAACGATCGTCGTTCTTTTTATTTTCTCTGGGTTAGCCAAATGATAGCAAACGCAGGGGATGTCTTGTACATTGTAGGGCTTATTCAACTTGTTTATTTATCCAGTGGTTCTGTATTAACACTAACTCTCATTCCGTTGACGATTACGTTTTCCCGTTTGATTGGGAGTTTTTTAACACCGCTCCTTTTGCACCGCTTTCCATTGCGTCGAATCTTATTGTTTTCGATGTTTAGTAAAATCGTTGTACTAAGTGCGGTTTTTTTACTTAAAGACGAAGCCATCTTGTGGATTCTATTGCTAGTCAGTATCATTGCCTTTTTAGATGGTTGGTCAACTCCAACCAGACAAGCCATGCTTCCTGAATTAGTAGGTAAATCTGCATTGCCACAAGCCAATAGTTTAGTAGCCATATCCGATAACACTGTGAACTTAGTTAGCTGGCCCCTAGGAGCTTTTTTTGTAGCTCAATTTGATGGTGGGTTGCTTATTTTAGTAACAATATTTTTGTATATATTAGGATGGTTACTGACATATGGAATTAAGTCCATCGTATTTGTGAGAAAAGAAATACCCCCTTTGAAGGAACAACTTTCAGGAGGATGGAGGTATAGTTTTTCTAATAAATCCATTCGCAATGTACTTATATTAGATATGTTAACGGCATTTGCAGGTGCCGTATGGATTTCCGCCATTTTATATGTGTACGTCGACGAAGTCCTTGATAAAAACGAAGCTTGGTGGGGATACATTAACGCCTTTTATTCAGGTGGATTTATTATTGGTGGTTACTTATTTGCGAAACTCTTAAAAATTTCTGGTCAACATATGATAATGGTTGGTTGTTTTGTCACGAGTCTTTTAACGGTGTGGTTTATTTACCCTCATGCAGCAGTTGTGGCTCTAGTTATCTCGCTTTTTCTTGGTATATTTGGTCAAATACAATTGATTGCTCAATTGACTATTTTGCAAACACATACGGAAACCGAACAACTGGGCCATGTATTTTCCGTTCAATCTGTTTTAGTAATGGGAGCTTTCGGCATTGCGACGTTTCTTTTTGGTTGGATCGCTGAAACATATGGGATTACGAGCGCCTTTTATTTGTCGGCTTTAATAATGTTAGGAACTGGATTTTTTACGATAATACAGAAAAAAACATTAATATATTCAAAATAATTAACATGCTAAAGGACTTGAGGTGTCTCACTCAAGTCTTTTTTTATTATAGATTGGATTTCCGACCATTCAACTTAGGTTTCCGACCACTTATCATGAGTTTTCAACCATTCGCTTGGAGAAGGACACCATTCCTCTTGAGAAAGACAACATTTTCTATGCAAAGTTTCAAACATATAAAAAAAACTAGAATTAGCACATTCAAATGTTTCGTTAAATTTTTGTCGGGTAACTTGAGGAAGAGGAGTGTGACAAGATGACTACAGATGAGCGTTTGATTATCAGACTGTGTAACCAGGAACAACAGTCTTTGGTGGAGTTATATGACCGCTACTATTTGCTTTTGTGGAAATTTCGTACCGAACTGTTGCTGATAATGCTATCTGTGAGGAAATCTTACGACAAGTCTTCCAAGACGTATGGGCAAGACCTAATGACTTTAATAATGAAAAAAATTATCTCTTCTCTCTTAATCGAATGTTGTCAAACAAAAATCAACTTAATATCGTTACAAAAGTCGTCTTAGTAATTGAGAAAATTTGTAATATCGATTCTCCGTATGATCTCCCAAGTCCATACCTCACATCTGAAGCACGTAAAACTTCTTTTCGAAGTCAAATATATTGTCACATTTCAGCATAAAAATGTTTCACGTGGCACATTTTGTCGGAAAGCATTGAATCCTACTCTTATATAGTGGAAGATAAGTTTAAATAGAAGGAGGTTTCAATTTGAAAAAATCGGGACGCTGCTTACTACATAGACCATTTAAACATGGAACCACACCCAGAAGGTGGACACTTTACACGCAGTTTTTATTCGGAAGAAAAAATGAATACTTCAGAGAATAAAATCAGAAACCTCTATACGACAATCTACTTTTGTTTAAAGAGTGAAGAGGTTTCTCATTTACACCGGCTACAATCAGATGAATTGTGGTTTTTTCATGATGGGAGTTCATTGACTGTTCATGTGATTCATCCTAATGGGGAGTATAAGGCACATCAATTAGGGTTGAATTTCGAAAAAGGGGAATCACCACAAGTACTTGTTCCAAAAGGAGCTATTTTCGGGACGTCAGTTGATCAAGAAGGGTCATTTTTACTTGTAGGATGTATGGTTTCCCCAGGATTTGATTTCGAAGACTTCGAATTGTTTACACAAGAGGAACTGGTAAAATCATATCCTCAACATAAAGAAATGATTGGGAAAATGGCTTATCAAAAAATAGTGGGAGAAACTCACCTATGACGATTACCTATCGTTTTTATGAGGGACCTGAAGACTTACAAAGTCAAATCAACTTCTGGATTACAGCCACCAAAAAACTTCCTTTTGCTTGGAAGCCAACATTGTCACCAAATCAATTTATTGAACAGCAACAATTTCACCCGAAGTCCAGATGCTTTGCTTTTGACGGTGATCAACTCATCGGTTATATGAGCTTCACGGGGAGTAGTGAGTTCGTGTCATTAGGTTATCCGTGGGTTATATCAGGATATGAAGGTAAGGTTCAAGATGAACTTTACAATCGGATCTATGGTTTCGCTGTAAGCGAAACATTTGGAGCAAAGATGTTTGCCCAGCGATTTGACTGGACACAACAAATTGAGTATTTCTTATCAAAAGGATTTACTGTTACAAGACGTTCAGCTTTACTTGCAAGCAGTCTTGGCAAAAAGGTTAAAACGCATGATGTAGAAGTAGAAGAAGGTTTTGATTTTGACGTCTGGAAGACAAATGTGAAAAAATATGATGATACATCTGATGAACAATTTGCCATGATGCGTGAATACTACGGTTCAGTTGATTTCGATTTCTCTATAGCATTTGCTGGCGGAGGGTATGTCGGAGTGACGATTCGACAAGATACAGGATATGCTGAAATACTAGCTGTAGCTTGTCATCCAAACGCACAGAACTTTTCTAATATGGTTGAGATAGTCATTGGAGAATGTAAAAAAAGAGACGTAAAATTAGTCAGTATTGCCTCATTACATGTACCTCTAAAAGATTCATTAGAGAGACTAGGTTTTACCGAGCAAACTGAAGATGTCATGATGATGAAAAAAAGCGATCCTACTGAGTAGGTTCGCTTCTTAGGTTGTTTTCGGCAAAGTTAAACAGAAAGTGGAGCCATCTTTGCGTTATACAATAAAATGGGTGGGAAAATTTCCGAATGGTTGGTATATGAAGCGGAGTGAAAATTTTTTTCTGATTGCGCTTACGGGTCAGGTTAATTTGACATAACAATGAAAATAGGGACCCTAACAAGTTAGGTTTGTAGTCCCTTATCGTTTGTTTTTATATGTTTGTACTCTTGAGGCGCTTTTTATTACCATTCAATTTCTTTAGGATTGTCCTTTGTAATCGATAAATCATGAATGTCACTTTTCGTTTCATTGGCAGATTTGAGGACTTGATTTCGAAATAGATAGTAGACTTTGTCTTGAATGGCTAGTGTTAATGCAATCATTCCTAGACTTTTTTCAAGTTGTTCTTTCGTCGCGTTAATATGATTTAAATTAAGAACATCAATAAATTGAATAGCATACTCTTGGACATTCGTTTTGTTTTCACTCAATAAATTCATTAATTGATCATGGTGTTCTATTGACATGAAATCTGACATGACGGTTCGCTTTCGAGGCATTCTTAATTTCAGAAAGGACGCTTAGTATTCGTTTACGCGAACCTTCCCAGTCATAATACTTATTTTCATCGCCAGTGATTGTATAAATAAAAATAGCATGGTTAATTTCATCTAAATCCCAAAAGTCTCCACTAATTAGCGCGCCTGTAAAAATTTTCAGTATGAGTAATTGATAACATGTTATCGTCTCCTAATACTCTATTTCCTTTTTGGCGTATAGTTAAGCTTTTTAAATAATACGTCTAACTCAGATTTAGATAAATCACGCCATTCTCCGACAGGTAAGCCATCAACTTGAATATTCATAATACGAACTCGTTGCAAGCTCTTAATTTCATAACCAAGTGCAGAACACATGCGGCGTATTTGACGATTTAATCCTTGCGTTAAGGTGATTTTAAAGATATGAGTTGAGAGTTGCTCTACCTTACAAGGTAACGTCTTCGTATCTAAAATTTCTACACCTTCGGACATGTCTTTAATAAAATCTTCTGTAATTGGTTGGTTTACTTTAACGATATATTCCTTTTCATGCTCATTTTCAGCTCGCAAAATTTCATTCACAATATCCCCATCATTTGTTAATAAAATAAGCCCGTGAGAGTCTTTATCTAATCGACCAATATGGAAAATGCGGAGTGGATGATTAATGTAATCCACAATATTTCCTTTTATATGACGTTCAGTTGTACTCGTTATTCCAACTGGTTTGTTGAGAGCGATATAAACATATGGATCTTCATGTTTTACCGGGTTTCCATCCGCACGCACATCGTCACCAGGTGCTACTTTACTTCCTAGTTCTGCTTTTACTCCGTTAATTGTAATCCGTCCATCTTCAATCCATTTATCAGCACCGCGTCTTGAGACAATGCCAGCTTCACTTAGAAATTTATTAATACGCATATCATCACCTGCTTTATTTAATACCTCTATTATAACGCAAAATGCGTGGTGATAAGTATTTGAAGGAGTTCGCAACATCAATGCAGTCTAAGATTAAATTATGTTAATCTTACTATAATAATCATTCGGACATCCATGAAGAAAAGGAGGGAACGAAATGAGCAATATAAATGAATTGTCATCTGATTTGAAGGAATTGCTAACGATTCAACATACGATAAAAGAATACGAGAAAAATGCTTACTTGTTTAGAGAAGGAGATACAATCAAAGGTATTTATCTTGTACAGTCTGGCAAAGTTCAAATTGGTAAAGTAACGCCAGATGGCAGGGAACTAACGCTTCGGATTTGTGGTCCGCATCAGCTCGTGGGAGAAATTACTCTTTTTTCACCGACCGCAAAATACATGTTGGATGCCAAAGCACTTGAAACAGTACAATGCGTCAAAATCACCGCTGAAGCAATAGAAGATGCACTCCCTTATAAACCAGAGTTAGCGATTACCTTGATGAAATGGATGGGGCTCAATCACCAGAAAACACAAACTCGATTCCGTGACCTCCTTTTGCATGGGAAAAGAGGAGCACTGTATTCTACGCTAATTCGAATGTCCAATAGTTATGGAGTTGAGCATGCAAATGGCATTCTCATCGATCAATTATTCACGAATCAAGAGCTCGCAAACTTTTGTGGTATGGCTAGGGAAGTAGTCAACCGTTTGCTAGGTGAATTAAAAAAAGAAGGCCATATTTCTATGTGGGAAGGCAAAATCATCATTCATGATTTAGCTCACTTAAAGAATGAAATAAAATGCGAAGACTGCCCGATAGCCTTTTGTAGAATTGACTGATTAAATGGTTACCCATTAATAGGGTGGCCTTTTTTTGTGGGAAAAATCAGGTGAAACCAAATGGACACGGTTGTGTGGAATATCCGGGTGACAAAGCTGAATAAATCCAGAGCGTAGCTGAAAGAAAAGCAAATATATATTTATCGACAAATAGGTGAATTCTTTGTTAATAAATCTCCAAGTGTGATAAAAGTCACAGTGTTTAACAGGAGAATGCATTACGCTGAACGTAACCTAATTACATTTAAGGAGTGAGAATAAGTGAGCAAACCAAAACACAATCCAGAAGTAAATTTAAAAGGAACATTGGTTAGTGTTTTTATCGTTGGAATTCTTATCATCGTCATGTGGTTAGCTGTTTATTTAATGTACGTAGCAAGATAAAAGGAGAGGATTACAATGCATTTACATAAATACGAAAAAATTTGGCTCATATTTGGACTCGTTTCACTAGTTGTATTTTTAAGTATCGTAGGAGTTAGTGCATTTTCTCATGGTCATACACCGGCTGGGGGAATGACGACAATTGATCCGAAGAAAGTAAATGAAACCGCGCCGTTTGACAAGCCAGGCGTCACCCAAATAAATGATGACACTTACCAAGTGGCAATTGTAGCAATGGCGTTTGGTTACACTGCACCAGATTTAAAAGTTCCGGTTGGAAAAGAAATCATTTTTAAACTAACAAGTACAGATGTCGTTCATAGTTTTACAATTGATAACACAAAAGTCAACATGATGGTCGTCCCTGGTCAAATTACAACTAAGTCATACACATTCGACAAACCCGGAAAGTATTTAATTCTTTGTAATGAATATTGCGGATCTGGCCACCACTTAATGTCTACAGAAATTGAGGTGTACTAGTCATGATCGCTATAAGAGATCGTAAGTTAGCATTATGGAATATTGGAGTAGCATACATCGCCTTCTTAATTGGTACGTTATGCGGATTATTACAAGTATTTATTCGAAATGATGCACTCAAATTACCGAGTTGGTTAGATTATTATCAAATATTAACGGCACATGGCGTGCTGCTTGCACTTATTTTTACTACATTCTTTATTTTTGGTTTCTTTATTACAGGTATGAGTAAAAGTCTTGGAAGTTTCGGTCCGAAAGTCTATCTATTCTCTTGGATTGGTTTTCTGGTAACAACAATAGGAACCGTATTAGCTACCGCCATGATTGTTTCGGGAGAAGCTTCGGTTTTATATACGTTCTATGCTCCATTGAAAGCGAGCGGTTGGTATTACGTAGGTCTTGCTTTATTCGTAGTAGGTACATGGATTAGTAGTTTTGCTTTAGTCGGTCACTATATGATTTGGCGAAAAAAGCATAAAGGTCAATTAAGTCCATTATTTGCATTCATGACGATTGCGACAATTGTCATGTGGATTATAGCGTGTTTAGGCGTTGTGGCAACCGTATTATTCCAATTTATTCCTTGGGCATTTGGTTGGGTTGATACGATAAATGTTGAATTAAGCCGCTCATTATTCTGGTATTTCGGGCATCCTTTGGTATATTTCTGGCTACTACCTGCATACATGGCATGGTATGTCATTGTACCGAAGTTAATTGGAACAAAAGTATTTAGTGATTCCCTTGCACGTTTATCATTTGTATTATTTATTCTCTTTTCTATCCCAGTTGGATTCCACCATCAGTTAACTGAACCTGGGATCTCTAATTTTTGGAAATTCCTTCAAGTTGTTTTAACGTTTATGGTAATCATTCCATCATTGATGACTGCATTCTCGATGTTTGCAACTTTTGAAATTGCAGGTCGTAAAAAAGGCGGCAAAGGACTTTTCGGATGGTTTACAAAACTTCCTTGGAAAGATGTGCGTTTTACATCCATATTTGTAGCGATGGCGTTCTTCATCCCTGGTGGAGCGGGCGGGATTATTAATGCTAGTTTCCAATTAAATGAGATAGTTCACAATACATTATGGATCGTTGGACATTTCCACATTACAGTCGGAACACCTGTAGCTATGACATTTATGGGGCTGACATTCTGGATCATTCCTTATTTAACGGGTCGTAAATTTTCAAAATCTATGCAAAAATTAGGGTTCATCCAAATTATTACATGGGCTATCGGGATGTTGTTAATGTCGACATCACAGCACATTTTAGGTTTGCTTGGCGCACCAAGACGTACTGCGTATTCTGGTTACAATAATCACCCATCCGCAATGGAATGGTTTGATGGAATTTTAAGCAATCATGTAACCATGGCAATCGGCGGAAGTATATTATTTTTATCAGCAATGATACTAATATATATTGTTGTTATGACCATGTTCATTTCTCCAAAAGCCGTTAAGGAAAGAGATTTTGTTGACTTCCCAATGGCTGAAAGTGATGTTGAGAACACACCGAAATTCTTGGAAAACTGGTGGATTTGGATTGGTATCGCCTTCGTCCTCATTATCATCGCATATGCGATTCCATTAAGCGGTATGATTCACCATGCACCTCCAGGTTCAGAAGGTTTTAAAACATGGTAGGAGTTGAGTAAAATGGTAGTCTTAATGTTAATTTGTTTATTCGTCGTCATTACTTTGGTGACGGGTATGATAATTGATTTAAATAGTTTAGATGAATAATTGAAACAAAAAAGGTTTGTGGCGAGAGTTTTCGCTACAAACCTTTTTTAGTGTTCATTTTATCGAGCTCATCTAGGAATGCAGTGCGCAAAGGATATTTTTTTTGTAAGGCATCCACTAGTAATGCGGTGACCTCCTCGCCGAACAATTTCTTAAACGCCTTGATTTCCCGACATACTTGACGATAATTCGAGCGGTTGGATGCACTACTTGCTTTTTCATACAACCATAGAAGGTACAATTCTTTTGTTTCTTGCGGATACTCTGCCTTAAGCCATTGTACGTGTTCAGGTAGATTATACAAATTCACCTGACAATAGTGAAGCAGCTGGCTAAATAAATTCTCTTGTTTCAAAATGGTTGTATACACTACTGAGTACTGATGTTTGGAGTTCAAGATTGATAAAAGTTTATCAAGCACATCAGGCCATTCGTCTAGGCTATAAAGCTCTTTTAAATCGTTGAAAAATTCGATATTACCATGTGAAACTAGTTGAAAAGCAAGTTCTTTCTGATGTGCCAAGTGATTTTGCATTTTATGCAACTTATATTGGTGAATTCGCCATTTATTTACCAATCCTGGATATTCAGAATGCTCGAATTCACCTGCTAATGCGATATCCATAGCATCGTCCAAATTCTGTAAAGCAATGGCCCGTTCAATGGCTATTTCTTTAATGTCATCTAGATGTCTATTATTTTGTAAAAAATTTTCAATAGCTTGATCATCTTGTCGAATGGACAACAAGTTGAATTGGAGAATTTTCAATTGACTGAGCTCATATCTGCTCCTATAGCCGGATTCGGATTGGATAAAAGTTTCAAGAAATTGCAAATGAAGTGACATTAAGTTGAACAATTTCTCATCTTCACATAGCGTCATCCCAGCCCTAAGCAATTCGAATTTCCAATCGGACCAATCCGTGTAAATTTTATTTTCAGAAGCTTTTATAATTTGTTTAAGCATCGAGGTCTTCTCTTGACTTGACCATGAGAAGACGCCATTGGAAATAGCATAGTGAATTTGAGATTGCAATTGTTGAATCACATCACCAAAATTCCCAGATGAATCGTCGGTGAACTGTAGTGCTTTGACGACGGGTTGCAACGTTTGAAGTCCTGTCTTAACGGCCATCTGATAACGACTCGTTTCGATGTACTGATCAATAAGAAGTATTAACTTTTCTGCTCCATGGAGTGCCATAAATGACTGACTGTAAGTAATAAATCCCCTCTGTTTAGCACAATTAATTGAAGACTGGACAATGATTTTGGATTGGCTCAGTTCATTGTTATCCAGCACATCTTCGTAACGAACTATGTGGATAGAAGATACCTTCGATTCAGCTTGAGTCGGAAGAGCGGTAACAGTATCAAGAATAGCCAGACACAGTGCAACTTGATGTTTGCAAAAATCTGTTATTGTATATGGACAGTCACAGTTGGAGGAAAGAATGTCATGTTGATCATTCACTTCCAGCTGAACTAAATATAGCTCTGTCCCCAACACTTCTGCGTGAAAAGTAGAAGTATTGCTTTTACTTAGCTTTATATGTTGGACTTGCCCATTTTGAAAATAAGATTTACCACGTTTGAAAATATGGGATGGCACCGATTGATTTAAGTCGATAAGGTTCAAAATCACACCTCCTCTCTATAATTACCTTAAACGATTATTTAATTTCTGCCAACAAATCTATTAGCATATTCTAACAACAAATATATTGTAATTTTCGATGTAATCTGACAATATAAAATAGAAGGATTTCCAAAGTTTAGGATTCTATCATTTTAATAGATAAAAGCGCATACAATGGAAATTACTACTTGTACAAATAGGAGGAACTTGAGAATGGTATATGCATTTCCAAACACAGATGGTTCTATCATAACTTTTAAAGAAAAATATGATAATTATATTAATGGTGAGTGGACTGCTCCAGTAAATGGTCAATATTTTGATAACGTAACACCTGTAACGGGTCAAAATTTCACTCAAATTGCTCGCTCAACTTCAGAAGACATTGAACTAGCTCTTGATGCAGCCCATGCAGCAAAAGACGATTGGGGAAAAACGTCTGTAGCTGCACGTGCTAATATTTTAAATAAAATTGCTGATCGTATGGAAGAAAACTTAGAAATGTTAGCTGTTGCAGAAACTTGGGATAACGGGAAAGCAGTACGTGAAACATTAAATGCAGATTTACCTCTTGCTATCGACCACTTCCGCTACTTTGCAGGGGCTATCCGTGCGCAAGAAGGCTCATTAAGTCAAATTGATGATGATACAGTTGCTTATCATTTCCATGAACCTATTGGAGTAGTAGGACAAATCATTCCTTGGAACTTCCCACTATTAATGGCGGTATGGAAGCTTGCTCCAGCCCTAGCTGCAGGAAACTGTGTAGTGTTAAAACCTGCTGAGCAAACACCAGCTAGTATTCTAGTATTTGCTGAACTAGTTGGAGATTTATTACCACCAGGTGTGTTGAACATTGTCAATGGTTTTGGATTAGAAGCCGGGAAGCCACTTGCATCGAACCCGCGTATCGGAAAAATTGCCTTCACTGGTGAAACGACTACAGGTCGTATGATTATGCAATACGCTTCTCAAAACTTAATTCCAGTTACTTTAGAATTAGGCGGCAAGTCACCAAACATTTTCTTCGAAGATGTAATGGATCATGATGATGCGTTCTTAGATAAAGCAGTTGAAGGATTTGTATTATTTGCATTGAACCAAGGGGAAGTATGTACATGCCCTTCACGTGCATTAGTTCAAGAGTCTATTTACGATAAATTTATGGAAAAAGTATTAGCACGCGTTGAAGCAATTATAACTGGAAACCCTCTTGATCCAAATACGATGATGGGTGCTCAAGCTTCTAACGAACAATTAGAAAAAATCTTGTCTTACCTGGATATCGGGAAACAAGAGGGAGCAGAATGCTTAATTGGTGGAGAACGTAATAATATTGACGGCGATTTCGCGGGAGGATATTATGTGAAACCGACTGTCTTCAAAGGGAATAACAAAATGCGTATTTTCCAAGAAGAAATCTTTGGTCCAGTTGTCTCAGTAACAACGTTCAAAACTCAAGAAGAGGCACTTGAAATTGCCAATGATACTTTATATGGACTTGGAGCAGGTGTATGGTCACGTAACATGAATACAGCATACCGTTTCGGGCGTGCGATTCATGCTGGTCGCGTTTGGACAAACTGTTACCATGCTTACCCAGCACATGCTGCGTTCGGTGGATACAAAATGTCAGGTATCGGTCGCGAAAACCACTTAATGATGTTGAATCACTACCAACAAACTAAAAACCTACTTGTTAGTTACAACGAAAACAAATTAGGATTCTTTTGATCGAAAGGGGAATGGACCAATGATTGAACGCGTTACTGCAACGGACGCCACGCTTGAACTGATCGAGTTATTGAAAAGCAAGCACGGTCCTGTCATGTTCCACCAATCAGGAGGTTGCTGTGACGGGTCTGCACCAATGTGCTACCCAGAAGGCGATTTGATGGTTGGGGATCAAGATGTGCTGCTCGGTTCAATCGGCGACAGTCCTTTCTATATGCACAAAAGCCAATATGACTATTGGAAACATACACAACTGATTATCGACGTGATAGACGGTCGTGGCGGTATGTTTTCTTTAGAAGGTGTAGAAGGTAAACGATTCTTAACCAGATCGCGCGCCTTCACGGCTGAAGAGAATAAAGAAATTCAAGCAAATTCAAACTAAGAGTTACGAAAAGCCGTCATTTTTCCGAGTGAAAACTTGTGAGATGACGGCTTTTTTATGGGGAAATTGGGTGAACGGGAAAAAACATCGATTGAAAAGGAATAAACGGGGATGAATAGGAATAAAACAGTCGCGAACGGGATTAAACCCCTCGTGAAAAGGAATAAATCAAACTGAATGGGAATAAATACTGGTAAAGATGGGCAAATGAAATAAAGGGTTTTCAAAATGGATTAGAGAAAGGTAAAAGATAGCAATAACTATGCGCCAACTACTTTCTAACACGGCTTAAGGTACAATTAAAGAAAAGGAGTGAATATGATTTGGGTAAAATCATTTTTATGTTATTAGTGGTTGTTATTATTTGGTCGTTGTGGCGATTAGCTACTAATCGTCGATTGCCTTTAGATTATTTCTCGCAAGTTGAGGATGATTTTAAAGGGAAAAAAGAGGAAAGCAAAACTACACTTCTCCATGATACAAAACACGAAATAGAAGATGAAGAATCAACATCCAAAAAAGACTAACGCTACATAATAGAACATTTATTGAAAATGAAGGTGGAGAATTAATGTTATTTCGAAGAAAATCCTACACTATAAATCCGGACATGTACGATACGTTTAACCATTTTTTTCACACCTTTCTATTACCAAATCAACTGACACATGGTGCAAGCCTTGTCGGCCGTTGGGTAAATGAAAGCAGAACGGAAATTATGGCAATGTGGGCATACCGAGACCTAGCGGATTTTGAACATGTTGATGCTGCTATTCGTGAATCAGAACATCATCAAACTGCTCAAAACTACAGACAGACCCTACCGTCTTTATTTGAGAACAGTTCAGAAGACTTTATGGAGTCGACAGGCAACTATTCAACATCACCTTATATTGTGGCTGTATCTGGTTTTATTCAAAATGAAGCGGGGCAAGTCCTGCTTGTTCGAAATGAACATCGTTCCAACACGTACGAGATGCCAGGTGGACGAGTAGAGCCAGGGGAGAGTATGAAGGATGCTGTAGCTCGCGAAGTTCTTGAAGAAACAGGAATTCATGCGGAGATTGGTGATATGGTGGGTGTTTATCAAAATGTCACGACTGGAGTACTTTGTCTCGTTTACAGAGGAAAGTGGATTTCGGGAAGCGCTACACCTAACCCGGGAGAAACAATCGATGCGCAGTTTGTTGAACTAAATGAAACGAATGTAGCCGATTGGATTACAAGAGAGCACTTTGCAACGCGAGTCTTTGATGCCATGAACCAAGGAAATGTAGCCTATGAATCATATGAAGTAAGACCATATCGATTACTTGAACGTGTGCAGGGATAGCCGAGATGAAGATTAATCATTTGTTGTTTTCTGTATCGAGTCTAGAGAACTCGATTGAATTCTACTCGAAAGTCCTTGGTGCTAAGTTAATAGCAAAAGGCAGAACGACCGCCTACTTTGACTTAGATGGTTTGTGGCTTGCATTGAATGAAGAAAGAGACATTCCACGAAATGAAATTTACGATTCTTACACACATTTGGCATTCACAATCAATCTGTGTGAATTTGATGAAACACTTGATAAATTGAAGAAATTAAATGTTTCGATATTGCCTAGTCGAGCGAGAGATGCTCGGGATAAAAAGTCCATTTACTTTGAAGATCCAGACGGACATAAATTCGAATTTCATACGGGCACCCTAAAAGACCGAATGGATTATTACAAGAAAGATAAGGGACATATGGAGTTTTACGACTTTTAAGATAGAGCCTCGAAGGGATGGAATAAATGAAAGCATATATTATCACTGGAGCATCAAAAGGAATTGGCCTTGAACTTGCGAAACAGCTTATCGAAGCGGGTCATTGTGTTGTTGGAATCGCCCGTACAGAGAGCGAACTAGACGGGATGAAATTCATTCAGGCAGACCTTTCTAAGACGGAGAAACTTGAATCGCTGTTGAATGAAGTAATCGAGTCTGTACCAGAAAATGTTGGTTCATTCACACTCATTAATAATGCAGGGATGGTTGATCCAATAGGGTTAATTGGGTCTGTAAGTCCTGAAGAAATGACGAAGGCAATCGCGGTCAATTTGACTGCACCAATGATTATTTCTAATGCATATATCTCTAAGTTGAAGGATTTTCAGGGAACAAAGCGTATTGTCAATATTTCGTCTGGTGCTGGTCGAAATGCATATGAAGGCTGGGGAACTTACTGTGCGACAAAAGCGGGACTTGATCATTTTTCACGGGTTGTGGCACTTGAGCAATTGAAGGCTAAGCATCCTATAGAAATTGTTTCAATCGCTCCTGGTATAATCGACACGGGCATGCAAGAGAATATTCGAGCTAGCAGTGAAGATGCGTTTCCACTACTTGATAAGTTCATTGATTACAAAGAACAAGGTTTACTAAGCAGTGCCGAACAAACTGCGCGAAAACTAATTTCGTTCATGGAAAACGAAGACTATAAAGAAGTCGGTCCAATAGCTGATATCCGGAATTTTAATATGGATTAATTGTGGTAAGTGCTTTTTTATGAAATCTGTTAAAGGTAACAGAATCTATAATAAGGATTGAACTGATTAATGAAAAAAGTGAAATTGAAAAACTTTAATTATAAGTTGTTCGAGCCAATACATAACATTAATGGCTAACTATTATTTTATATCATGGTTGGGGAACAGATGCGGATAGCTACAGTAATTTAGCTGAGAATATTACACAGAAAGGATTTAGGGTAATCGTTCCGGAAATCATTTATCACGATACTAGAAATTTATTAGAAAACCACATTAATAAAGAAGTAATACAGAAATATTTTTGGAAAACGATTGTTGAAAGTATTGAAGAGTTTGATGAGTTTACGAAAGAATTAGGCATTCAATTGCAAAAAACCATCGTTGCGGGAAGCTCTATGGGAGGTTTTATTGCGAATGGTATTTTTGCATCCTCAAAAAAATTAGGCGGCTTAGTAAACATTAACGGGTCTGGATCTTTTTTGTTATCAGAAAGACAGTTTAGAAAGATGGACAACCGACCTGAGATACCAGTGGAAGAAGAACATATGTCGAGAAAATATAATCCAGTTGAGCGAAAAAATTGTAATTCACCCGTACTTCTTATGCATGGTGATTCAGATCAAACAGTTCCAGTGGAGGGGCAAAAGGATTACTTTAATCACTTGATTGAAGTCGAAGGGAGAAAAGATGTCGATTTGTTGATTTACGAAGATATCAACCATCAAATTTCCCTAGAGATGTTAAAGGATTTAATGGTTTGGCTAAATAAGTTTCAGAAAAAGGAATGACTTCTTCATATTGAGAGAAGGAGGCATTCCTTTTGCAATTTCCTATTTCTTAAAAAGTAACCAAATTACTTGTTTGAGCGATTTCAACTAAATAGTTCAGTGAATATTTCAGGGACCCTTTTACGGAAAGACGAATAATTATGTTCAGCATCTTCCAGTATTTCAAATTTAGTATCCGTTAGTTTCCCTGATAGGATATCAAATATTGCTTGGTTGGATTCTAGAAATCCTTTGCTTATCCGCTCGTCTTCGCTTTCTTTCGTTCCACCATCCATGTAAAACTTTTCTATGGACGACAAATCTGTATGTATTAGCAACTTTTCTATTTCTTCTTGGTTACGCCAAAAAGCAGAAGAGATGGTTGCGACTTTGGTAAATATGTGAGGGTATCGACATACAGCGTACGTTGAAATCAGACCACCCAGGGAAACACCCGCAATACTAGTGGAGTGCTCAAGTGTTCTATATTTAGAATCAATAAATGGCTTAAGTTCATTAACAATAAACTCAACGTAAGCTGCACCTTTACCACCGGTAGTACTTTCTATCCCGATTAAATTCAATTCTTACTATATTCACCATCAACCCAAGGACAGTACTCATTTTTGCGTTCATCACCTAGCGTGTTTGTATCTATGCCTACCACAATTAGTTCTAATCTACTTTTATCTAAGTAATCTTTCAATCCTAATGAAACCCCTTGAATTGCATCTTGGTCTTCAAAGACATTTTGTCCATCGTGCATATACAGGACAGAGTAACGTTTAGTTTGTTCTGCCTCATAAGTGGGTGGTGTATAAACGCGAATCGTTCTTTCATGATTGAAAGCCGAGATAGGAATTTTGAATTTTTCAAGCATGTAGAATATCAACCTTTCGTTTCTAAGTGACGCTTAACCTATAAGTTATGTTTCTCAATGTTTTATATTGTTTTCAATTTTATAAAGAGTTGAGAAAGGAGTGCATCATTAAGAGATTGTCCCCAGGTTACGTAGGTTGTAGTCATGAGAAAATCCTCCATTTATAGATACACTTTTGACGTTCCCCTTCTAAGTACATATCGGTGTCAGTTGGTAAGTCTACTATTTCAATAAGTTCTGCCCCAATTCTAATACACGTCTTTTGGGATGCGATATTTTCAGGGTTACACGTAATAATTAACTCATCCATTCCATGAGCTAGCGCAACTTTTCCGAGTAATTTACACGCTTTCGCTGCATAGTGATGTCCCCTATGTTTCTTATCTATGCCGTATCCAATATGTCCACCATAGTAAGTAAGTGTATTGTTACCTATACGAAGATCAATGGTTCCTATGGTTAGTTTAGTTCCTGTCAGATTGATTGCATAACAATAGGTTGGAACAAATCCTTTTACTTTATTTTCAGGAATTTTTTGTTCTATTATTAAATCGATTTCTTCCCCTTTAATAATATCGAAAGGAAAGAATTTAAAATTACCCTTCTTTGACATAAAACACCGCCATTCGTAAAATTAAAAATTTAATTATTTTAAAATGTCCTCTAAAGGAGGATCCCAGGGTGAACGATATAGGTCTAAGCGCTAACCGTGAATAAGTGGTTGACTATGTTGTAACGCCATCCAAATCTGTAAATCTAAGTGATCGACAGGTCCAATATCACTGGATAAATCCCATAATGTGATTCGTTCCATTTCGTCATTCGGAATAAAAGAAGTTAAGTGAGAGGCTTTACAAAAGTAGACGGGGTTTTATTTTACACGTTGTGTTTCTAGATTTCGAATTTTTGCTAAACCTTGAAATGCCAAGTTTTCAACTTTTTGTCCCGTTTCCTCGTACAGTTCACGAATAGCACATTCTTTAGGAGATTCATTTAATTCTCTTCTTCCTGCTGGTAGTTCCCATCTTTTACGAAAGTGGTTAAATCCAAAAAGAATGTCATGTTTAACTTGAACAATTGCATAAGGACCCGCTATAGCATAGTTATGTAATTCATCTTCTGTTAGATACATAAATTATAATGAAGGATCTACATTCATTCTCCTTTAAGAACAACAAATAAAAAGTTTTTATCTTATAATATTCGTTACTAAAAAACAAGTTCCTGCTTTTTCCATCTAATTAAAAGAAAACCCCACGTAACCTGATTATTTTCCAGGTACGTAGGGTTTTCATGTATGATGATTTATTTCGCATAGTGCTCTACACGGGTTTGATTCATGATGGCAAGAGTGACAATTTCAGCAACATCTTGGAGCTTTGCTTTGCTGATTTTATCTATTTTATCTTCGGGTTTATGATACCAAGGCTCTGCTGGATTATGAATGAATAAAGCAGCGGGAATGCCTGCTTTTGCAAAAGGAACATGATCACTACGGTCACCTTGGTTTACAGGAGTTGGTTTTCCGTTTAATTTTAAACTTGCTGCTTGAGTGAGTTCTGTGACTAGATTAGGCTTGTCGTCTATCGTTTCTAAAGTTAATTTACCCGCATCTTTACTACCTACCATATCTAAATTAAAGTTTGCTTTGATACGACCAATTTCATTAGCTGATAACTGATCAACGTAATGATTTGAGCCAAGTAATCCCAGTTCTTCAGCGCCAAATGTTATAAATCGAATTTCTGTATCGCTAGGAATGGTTTTAAAGATGCGAGCGAGTTCAAGCGTCATAGCAGTCCCTGATGCATTGTCATTGGCACCAGGTGCTCCAGCAACCGAATCATGATGTGCACTAATTACGATTATGTCATGTTTGGCTTTGATTTTAGAGTTGTTTTGATTTGAGGGTTTCTTAGTAGCAATGACATTGTGAGAAATATTTGTAATAGATTTTGCTCCTTCAATGTTAAGTGTAGCTTGAGTATCGGGATTATTTTTGACTTGCTTTACCAACTTTTCCCCTTCAGCTTGTGTCAATAATACAGCGGGTATAAAGGAGTCGTTTGCTTCACCAAGACTTCCCATAATATCGCCAGGAGCATTGTTGTAAAAAATCACACCAGCTGCCCCTTTCTTGGCCGCATTTAACATTTTCTCCTTGAAACTAATATCGCCACGTTTTATAAGAACAATCTTTCCAGCTAAATCGAGATGTTGTAGCTCCTTAACTTTCCCGAGCCCAGCTGGGATAACTTCGCCAACTACATGTCCACTAACTGAATATTCTAAGGCACTTGGATCTACAATATGTATAAATCCATCTAGCGTTAATTCAATGGTATGAGGTGCTGTATAGTCATTGAAAGTAAATGTTTGAACCTCGGTTTTATAGCCATAGGAATCGAATTGCTTTTTAATATAGCCAACCGCTTCATCTTCTTGTTCGGTTCCCGCAACACGAGGTTTTTTGGATAGAGATTTGATATTTTTGTACATGTTGTCATCATCAATTGACTGTAGAATGTTAATTTCAAGATTAGTTGATTTTTCATCTTGAGAATTAGTGTAATAAGTTGCAAAAGTAGCAATAGGAGCAATTACACACAGCCCAATAATGGCTGTGATGACAATTTTATAAATCGAATATTTCATTTTGACCCTCCAAAGTATTGAATACTTTAGGATGAACAAAAATAAGATTTTTACTTGTGCAATTCAAAAATTTTTTATTGGTCCACTACTGGATTCACTTTTAACCACTCTATGCCAAATTCCACAATTGGTTTCATTTGAATAACACGACAATCAGCTTGACCTAACTTAGCAACAAAGAATGCGTCTGCATGTGTTTTTTCAAAAGCTTCCCCAAGTTCCGGGAAACGATCCGAATCTCCATCTACAGATTGATACTCAATCCATATTCGCTCATCGTCCACTAACATCGCCGCACCTTGATTGGTATACGTTTTCGTTTCAAGAAAATTCTCAGATAGATGTAAAGCTGTACAGGAATCATAGCCTACACCAATCAACAGGATTTTGACGTTTTCATTTAAAAAAGTGCCGAGTGGTGATCCCATGCCAAAAGAATCTTCCAAAGGATGTTCCATCATCCATTTTTCTGCGTTTTTGCCCCAAGCCATAAAACTATGTACAGGATGATAGCTACGAATCGTTTTCGGATGACGATGAAAACATTCAGCAATTTTACCCATTCCACGTAAAGGTGTTAAGTGTGGATCATATGCAGGCATATGTTGACGAATAGGTTCATGCCAATCTTTCGGAACAGGCGGTAACATCCAATAGGAAGGCTCGGAGTTCTCTGCAGATTGTGCAGCCATGACGATAGTGCCTTGCGGTGTTATGGTTTCCATCAAAGCATCGATAACGGCTTTCGCTCCACCCGCAATCCATCCCATTGACTTAATAGAAGAGTGGACCATAATAGCATCTCCCGCTTGAATACCAAGCGTCAGTAATTGTTGTTTTAACGTTTCCACTGATTGAAAAGAAGTGGTTTCTTGTACGCGATCAAATTCACTCATGTTTTTATGCCCCTTTAGGTTAATTGTTGAGAAAAGTGACAACTTGCAATATTCTATTTTTTGTCACCAGTAACATACATTTAATTGCTATAATAACTGTATAAGATTGTAAGTATTGGAGGTCATATGAAACTTTTAATATATTTTTAACAGTTCATATTATAACAGGAATGATTTGTTTACTAACAGGTTTATTAGCAGGATTATCGAAGAAAAGAAAAGGAAAACATACGGCATTCGGGGAAATATATCACGGTTCTTTCGTTTTCGTATTTATTAGTGCAGTCGTTATGTCCATCATTCACTGGAATGAAAGTGCTTATCTATTTTATATTGGCGTATTTTCGTATTCACTTGCTTTCCTTGGTTATTTATCTGCGAAAATACGATGGAAAAATTGGCTAGGGACACATATCGGTGGAATGTTAGGTTCATATATAGGTATAGTCACCGCTACTTTAGTCGTGAATATCGATAGAATACCGTTGTTAAATGAATACCCCGTGATTTGGTTTTGGTTCTTGCCAACAATAATTGGAACACCAATCATATTCATAATAGGAAAAAAGTATCGTCCTCAGAAAGGTAGAAAACTTCTAACATAATTTCAAAGAAAAAGCCGCTCAGGAATTACTCCAAAACGGCATTGCTCTATTAGTATTTTTCGATTTCAGCCACCTTAACAACAGATTTCCCTAGGTTTGCACCTTTGAAAAGATCCAAGAATGCGTCTATGGTATGGTCAAAACCTTCTGTAATTGTTTCTTCATACTTGAGTTTGCCTTCAGTTAACCAAGTTGCTAAATCTTTTGCGCCTTCGCCAAAACGAGATGTATAGTTACCAATCGTAAAACCTTGCATTAACGAGCTAGTCTTGATTAAGTAGCCTTGCACACGCGGTCCAACGTCTACTTGTTCATTATTGTAAGAAGAAATAGCGCCACACACTGGAATTCGTGCAAAGTTATTTAATAGTGGAAAGACGGCATCAGCAATTTCTCCGCCAACATTTTCAAAGTAAACATCTATTCCGTTAGGACATGCTTCACGTAAGGCTTCCGCCACATCTTGCGTTTTGTAATTAATGGCTGCATCAAATCCTAATTCATCTATTAGGAACTTCACTTTTTCATCTGAACCAGCGATTCCCACAACATGAGCACCTTTAATTTTTGCGATTTGCCCAACAATGGAACCAACTGCTCCAGCTGCTCCGGAAACGACAACGGTTTCACCTTCTTTTGGCTTCCCGATATCCAGTAAACCAAAATAAGCTGTTAATCCAGTCATCCCAAGTACACTCAAATACGCAGAGGCAGGGGCAAGTATATGGTCAATTTTACGTACCGTATTATCTTTTGCTATGCTGAATTCTTGCCAAGGAAGTGATCCTAAAACCATATCTCCTTTTTCAAGAAGTGCGGACTTGGAGTCAACAACTTGAGCAACAACGCCGCTCGAAATCATTTGGTTTAATTCAAACGGAGGAATATAAGATTTCGTATCATTCATACGTCCTCGTAAATAGGGATCAACAGAAATATAGACAGTTTTAACAAGCACTTCGCCTTCAGATATTTTACCAATTGGTGCATTCACCATTTCGAAATCATCTTTTGTAGGTGTACCTGTAGGTCGTTGAATGAGCTTAATTTGTTTTTGCAAAATGAACATCCTTTCATTCACATAGAGTAACGTGTATGTAGTAATGTAACTTACTCGGCAATTTTTTTCATGATAAAAGTCCTCAACCAATGTTAAGGACTTCATTTCTAGCCTATTTTACTAATTCAATTTCTTTTTTCTTATTATTATGCCAGATGATATCAACATCGATTTTGGTGTAATTGTCTTGTATATCGAACGTTTCAACAACTCGATTAATGATATCTTCATCGGTCATGTCTTCTTTTAATTGAAGTTGACCAAATAATGGTCTAAGTTTGGCCATTGCTTCTTTACCTGTGGCATTTGAAGTATCATCCGCCACATTTTTATATTCAGCATCCGTTGAGTCTTTCTCTTCTTCATAATTCACATCAATCGCTTCTTCTTGATCTGGATAATCTACTTCAAGTTCAAACTTTTTAAATCCATAAATTTCATTTTCCCCGGTATCGGCCGGATTTTCACCAGGTGCATCATCTTCAATGTCATTGTTCGTATTATTATTTGTAACATCTTTTGTTATCTCGTCCTTATCTCCACAAGCTCCGAGCAAAGCGGCAGAAAGTAGTAAACTGGCAACAACCTTAGTTTTTTTGAATGTCATGTTCATCCTCATCCTTTCAATTCAATTTATATTGGTATGCCCAAAAGTGAACGAATTAACGGTTCATTTAATCATTTTTATATTTTTTTATAGAATTACGATGAGTTGAATCATAATACGAACAGGAGGAATCAAGATGAATATTGAAAGCATCTCAGAGAACTTAACGTTATTAACCCAAAAAAAGATTAAGAAAGTTGAACCACTTTCTGGCGGTTTCCAAAACCATGTGTTTCGGTTTTTAATGGATCACCATTGGTATATTGCACGTTTAACACCCATAAAAAAGAGGTCAAAAGAATTGATTGAAGCTGAACTGTCATTTATGAAAGCAATGAGGAAAAATAATATTCAAACACCAGATGTGATTTCAATTAATGACAAAAGAGTAACAGAATTGATTATTGATAATAAGCTCTTTTACATTACTATTTTTCAATTTGTAGAAAACCAGGAACTTGATGTATCCGATTTATCCATATGGAACGCGAATTTCTTTTTTGAATGGGGTAAAACTATTGGCCAGATGCACCGAATCAGTGAAACTTCACTGGAAAAAATTCATAGACCAGTTTGGATGGAAGATGATAGGGAAGTAAACCCAATTCCATCACTCTTGGTAGATAATAAGCACTGGTTAAAGGAAATTTACAAAGACCTTTTAATAAAACTAGCTACATTCCCTCAAGCCAAACGTAATTTCGGATTGATTCATAACGATTTGCATCAAGGGAATTTTTTTGTTAGCTCTAATCAACTCGTACTATTTGATTTTGACGATTGTTCTTATAATTGGTACGTTCAAGACCTTTCGACTTCTATTTACCATGCGCTATGGACAGGTGGTGCTTACCATCCGAAGTGGGACAAGTTTCACCAAGAATTTTTAGAATATTTTCTAAAAGGTTACTTGAGCGTCCGAGAACTTACAGAAAATGATTTAGTCCAACTGGAATTGTTTTTGCAAATGCGGGAGTTGTTTTTATACTTGTTATTCAAAAAGAGCTGGGATCTTAAACATTTAGAAGAGTGGCAGTCCGAAAAGCTTTTAGAAATGGAAGAGAACTTACGTCACAATCGAATCCCATATGAAAATGAGTTGAGAACGTGGAAGAACGAAACTTTTAATGGTCATCCCTCGTAGAAGTAACAAAAGGGAGTGAATGATATGACGATGGACCAGATGAAACAAGATTTACAAACCACATTTGAACAAGTGAAAAACGCGGTTGGATGGACTGTCGATAAACGAATTTCATTATCGATAGCTAGTTATTATGTGACTACGGGTAAAACTTTTAATGCGAAACAATTTTTGGTCACTTCCGATGCCATTAAGCAAAAATCAGGTTGGTTTTCACCGCTTCGTTCTCATATTCATTACATGATGGCTGCCTTTTTACAAAATGAACATAAAGATTCATCTATAATGGTCGATAATCTTTTAATGAAACAAGACATTTTAAAGGCGGCAGGCTTCAAATCGAACGTCTACAGTTATTTAGCAGCCGTGTTGATGACCGACGACTCTAATCATGAAGCATCTCAAGCTAAGTATCTATATGATGAGATGAAGTCACATCATCCATTCTTAACTCAACCTGACGATGTGCCTTATGCAGTCATGCTCGGAAAAATGCCTGGTGATCCAAAAGAGCGAGCAATGACGATGAATAGATACTATAGGGAATTACGGTCCCAAGGTTTTTATATGGGTAATGAGCTACAGTGGATGTCTCAAATTCTTACATTTAAGAGTCCAACTTATAATGCTAATGTAGTTGCACAGGCTGTCCAAATAAGAGACCAATTAAAAAATGCAAAAATCAAAATAAAATCGATGCATTATGTTATGGTTGGGTTTTTAGCAGCATTGGAAATAAAAGAAGGGGCATTAGAACATGTAATTGAAACATACCGTGACCTTGAAACTATGAAGTTATTCAATTGGTATAAAGAAATGATTTTATCGATAGCTGTTCAGCTTGAAACGAAACATATGATAGACAATGAAGATATCACATCGGTTAGTTTTGCCACCACGATTGAGATGATGATGCAAGCACAACAAGCAGCCATGGTTGCTACGATGGCTGCAACGAATGCGGCAACTGCGTCAAGTGGTGGGGGAGAATGATAGACTAAGATTAAGCAGGACTATATCGAATATCAGGAGGTGTTTCTTTTGAAAGAAACCGGACTTTGGATTAACGGTGATTGGCGAGAACCAAGTGAAACGTATGAATTAAAAGCTCCATATGATGGGAAAGTACTTGCACATGTAGCTAAAGGGACAGTAGAAGATGTCAAAGTAGCAATTGCTGGAGCAGAACAAGCTTTTCATTCCTTCAAAAAATGGACAGCTTACGATCGAGCGGAAATGTTATATAAAGTTGTAAATATCATGCGTGAACGCAAAGAAGAGCTGTCGAAGATTTTGGCACAAGAAGCAGGGAAACCACTAAAAACCGCGCGTGCTGAAGTGGATCGCACAATTGCTACCTATCAATTTTCTGCAGAAGAAGCGAAGCAATACCGCGGGGAAACGATTCCTATGGATGCAGCACCGGGTGGAGCAAACCGAATTGGCTGGACTAAAAAAGAAGCGATTGGCGTTGTCTCAGCTATCACACCTTTCAACTTTCCGTTTAACTTGGTTGCACACAAGCTTGGACCTGCATTTGCAGTAGGCAATACAGTAGTTTTAAAACCTGCCACACAAACTCCATTGAGCGCAATTGTCATGGCAGAAATTTTTAAAGAAGCTGGCTTGCCAGACGGAGTCCTTCAAATTATCACGGGGAGTGGGAGTGAATTAAGTGACTCACTCATTACTCATCCAGACGTAAAAAAAGTAACCTTTACCGGCAGTGTGCCTGTCGGATTATCAATTAAAGAAAAAGTGGGATTACGCAAAATCACTCTTGAGCTAGGTTCCAACTCTGCGCTAATTGTAGAGCCAAGTGTACCTATTGAAAAAATCGTGAAACGTTGCGTGGAAGGGGCGTTTGGCTTTGCTGGACAAGTGTGTATATCCCTGCAACGTATCTATGTAAATCGTAAAGTGCATGATGAATTTGTACAGGCATTTGTGGAAGAAACGAAAAAATTAGTAGTGGGCGATCCGCTTGATGAAAATACGGATATTGGTTCCATGATTCATCCTGACGAAGTAGAACGCATCGTTAGTTGGATTGAAGAAGCCAAGACTCTCGGTGCTACGGTCGCAACAGGTGGAGAGTTTACAGAACGTCAATTGCAGCCAACAGTAATGATAAACGTAAAAGAAGACATGCAAATCGTATGCGAAGAAGTATTCGCACCCATCGTTTCAATCATTCCTTACGACAAGCTTGATGAAGCGATTGGGTATGTAAATGATTCGAAATTCGGTTTAAATGCAGCAATCTACACGAATGTCTTAACAGATGCCATGAGAGCTGCAGATGAAATTGAAGCGGGAGCAGTTATTATTAACGACATTCCAACCTTCCGTACAGATCATATGCCATACGGCGGTATAAAAATGAGTGGCTACGGACGCGAAGGCGTGAAGTTTGCAGTCGATGAAATGACCGAAATGAAGTTTATTACGATGAAAACCGTGTTTTAATAGAAGGCAACTAAGGCAATCTACTTTTATAAGTGGGTTGCCTTTTAATTTAATTAGAGAAGTAATACTGATTTTTTATCAACCGGTCCCTTCATTAAAAAAAGATCAACCATAAAATTGGGTGACCTAAAAAACACATCTCTTTTAAGTGTTTTTCATTTCCCTTTCAAGAAAAAATCCTTTGAAAGGACAAGCCCTATCACAAATAGCAGCAACGCAAAATAAGCAGGTAGTATATGAATAAAAGATATGTATCCAATAGCAAAATGAATGAAAATACCTGCACTAAAAGCAGGTATACCTCCGATTAGGAACGTATACCACACCCATTTTTCACCTTGCTGAAAGCTCCATAATGCCAGCATTAATACTAATAATCCTACACTGATTAAGGAACTTCCCAAGCCTGCTCGGTCATGGGCGATTACTGGAATTAGTCGGTTATTTATGTCGTTTAATTGATCTGGAGTCATACAGATATAAATAAGGTCGGTCGGCACAAATACCCCGGTAACGCCAATTGTGGAAATGACGAAACCACCAAGGATAAACGAAAATCCAAGGATCACAAATGCAAATTGCCCCCATAATCCTTTTTTCCAAGCGGAATGGTTGGTCCGATTACTAGAAGTCGGATGCTCAGCGAAGTTTCTAGTTGTTCGATAACCAATCCAGAAAAATGGAAGTAACATGAGCCAAAGAAGCCCATGTAACCAATCGAAATAACCAAATCCAATAAACAGGAGTATCCCAAGAAATCCAACGATTCCTGCCGTATGAATCGATTTTTTGGCCCAATACATCCCGTATCTAACACCATATCGGGCTATGCGCATGTAGAGAAATCCTCCCGAAATCATCGTTCCGGCTAACGTCATTCGATCGTGTTGCATGAATCGGATGATGTTTGGATTTATTGCCATTAGTTGTTCACGCGTTAACTGCAAAAATGCTTCATCGTAAGGTAGGACAATCACTGTCATGCTAATTAGTAAAGCTAACAAGCCGCCAAAAAGCATAATCAAACCGAATAACCAATGCCAAATCCAGCCTTTATACTCGGTTCTTTCCTGCACTTTTACACTCATTAACGCTTCATTAATTCTTTTCGGTAGTCCGGGTCCTGAAAAGACATAGCCACTTGATAGCATGACAAGGTCGGCTCCCGATTGAAATAAACCCAAAGCATCTTTAGGTTCAAGGATTCCACCCGAAACGATAATGGGGATATCCGTTATTGCCTTAACCTCTTGAATGGTCTTTGTTAAATTCTCGACTTGAACGAGTGGAAACATCTGACCAGAACCCGTATCAATTGCCTGTTCCTCAATGATGACGCCATCTATATATTTTTTTCTTATTAAGTTAGACAAGTAGTCGGTATCCAGTTGTGATTGGGAGAACGAGAAACATAATGGCTTCGTTTTTAAGACCTTTTTAATCAATTCCAAGTCATGGTCGCTAAACCGTTTCTCCAGTATAAAAGCATCTCCGTAATCAAATAAGGTTTCTACTAATGAGACAGTTTCCTCGCATAAGCCAGTTTTCCCAATTCGAATAAAGATCGGCTTGTTAAATTTCTTCAGTTCTTTAAGCTTATTAACTGTTTCCTCTATACCTAGTGATTCTAATGGATAAGAGTAGACAAGATTGTCCCTTTCTTGTGTAAATCGTGGTGAACTCGATTCATTTGGGATTATTGAAACAGGGCCAACTTCTAAAAAACCTAGTCCGAGATTTCCAAAAGCCTTAGTCCCCGTTATTTTAGGATCAATTTTCCCACTTAAACCTACTGGGTTCGAAATGGTCAGACCGAAGATACTTGTTTCGAGCTTTTGGGAGGGTTCAGTATGACCAAGATTCTTGATTAAACTGCTTCCCCCTGGAATTGTAGAGATAAGACTCATGCCACGATGAATGAATTCTCTTCCATAAGAATCCGGCAAGCGAGTAAGCACGGGTTTAAACACAGTATGATAAGACCAATCGGGCATTGAAATCACATCCTGGAAAAGATTATGCTCTAATAATACAACTAATTAACTAACTTGTGCCGATAGTTCAAATAGTAATTTCTCTTTATATAAAAATGAATCTTTATTTTACTTCTGCCACAAATGTGTATGATACTTCACCGTTAGTCCATTTTGCTAACACTTCAAATATATATCTACCTTTACTTGCAGGAGCTGTTATTTGATTTTCATTTAAAGTAATTTCTTTTTCTCTTCCGTCCTTATTCCATAAGTAAACAACTAGTTCGGGATTTTCTTCAATCTCAATCGTGATTTTTTGGTTCTGTTCTAAAGTAATGGCTTTGAAATCTTCACCAATTTGGTATGGGGAAGCAGCGTCAGTTTGGACAACCTGAGTTTCAGAACCTTGTTCTCTTTCCCATTTATAACCTCCAGCTACCATTTCGTGTTTTGTATTATTAACCTTAACGACTCCAGGGATAGATGGAGGAAATTCATTTTTACTTACTACCGCAGTGTCTTTTCCTGCGTTAAACGTATTGCCAGAACACCCAGTGACCCAAAGTGAAGAAAATAATATAATGGCAACCAACAAAAGTTTCATCTCCACATGTATTCCTCCTTTAAAAAACTAGACGAGTCATGCACGTAAGAGTTTCACTTTCCGGAACAAGGGGTGAAGTAAATTTCAATTTATGTTTAATCGGCTACGTGGGAAGTTTCTTCGGCTTCACTGGAACTTTTATCGGCTACGACCGAGCATTATTCCACTTAACCCAGCGTTTATTCCGTTTCACCAAACTCCCTCCCCAAAAAAGACCCAATGGGCATGAGGTTCAGATTAGGTTTTAAATTACAGGATTAGGCAACGGTAAAAAGGAAAGCTTGATTGTATGCGATATAAACACACTCAAATGACTAACAACTGATTTAGTGAGTAATCATCAAGTTTGCATTTAAAGAAAAGCTTCCGAAAAAAGGTGAAGTAAATTTCAATTAATTTTTTCGGCTAAGAATATAGTTTAATCGGCTTCAACCAGTGTATATTCCGTTTCACCCAATTCCCTCCTAAAAAAGACCTCTTACGCAATAGGCAAGAGGTCCAAAAGCTTTAAATTACACGATCAAACAATTCCCACTGCTTTTGAAGCAGCAATCAACTCACGAATACTATCTAGATCACCGGCATGAAGCGCATCAACAATACGACTGCCGACAATGACGCCATCTGCTAGGTTGCCCATTTCTCGAACTTGCTCAGGTGTTGATATTCCGAAGCCTGCCATGACGGGTACGGAACTAACTTTTTTCAGCTTCGCCAAATGTTCCCCAACGTTTGCCGCAAATTCTGCTCGAGCTCCCGTGATTCCAGTGACCGTTACGGCATATAAGAATCCTTCCGAAGCTTTTGCTATGCGTTCGATTCTTTCTGTAGGGCTTGTTAAACTCACTAATTGAACAAGGGCTAAATCGTGTTTAATAAATTCATCATGCACCATGGCACTCTCTTCAAGTGGCAAATCTGGAACGATTAATCCACTAACGCCCACATCTGCACAATCCTTTGCAAATGCCTCAATGCCATAGCGGAACACTGGATTCAAATACGTCATTAAGACAATCGGAATGGTCACTTCACTGCGCAAGCGACCGATTTCTTCTAATACACCACGCAACGTCACACCTTCAGCCAACGCACGTTTGCCAGCTTCTTGAATAGTTGGTCCATCTGCTACAGGGTCAGAAAAAGGAATACCTAATTCAACCGCAGTGGCACCAGCTTCTTGAAGAAACAGTAATTGCTCACGAAGTTTTGACAACCCACCGTCACCGGCCATGATATATGGAATAAACGCTTTTCCACCTGTTGCGATTTGCTGTTCAATGGCAGTTTGTAATTTCATTTTAGTCATTACTTCCACCTCCAAGAGCATCACGCACAGTGACGACGTCTTTGTCTCCACGTCCTGATAAACAAATGACAACAATCTCATCTTGACTCATCGTAGCCGCCAGTTCTCCAGCAAAATGAATTGCATGTGCAGATTCAAGAGCAGGGAGGATACCTTCCGTGCGAGCCAGCATTTGAACAGCTGCTAACGCTTGGTCATCTGTTACGGATGTATATTTAACGCGGCCATTTTCATGTAGATAGCTATGCTCAGGTCCGATACCAGGATAATCAAGTCCTGCTGAAATAGAATGCGCTTCTTGAATTTGTCCAGCATCATCTTGCAGTAAATACATAAGTGCTCCGTGCAACACGCCAACAGAACCTTTTGTTAAAGTGGCCGCGTGTTTATCCGTTCCTAGTCCAGCACCCGCAGCTTCAACACCGAATAATTTTACATCTGTATCTTCAATGAAGGGATAGAACATACCCATTGCGTTACTGCCACCACCAATACAAGCAACAATTGCATCGGGTAGACGACCTTCTTTTTCAACGATTTGCTTACGCGTTTCATCGCCAATCACACGTTGGAAATCACGGACAATTTTAGGGAAGGGGTGGGGGCCTAAAACAGATCCCATAATGTAGTGAGTATCCTCAACATTCGTCACCCAGTAACGCAATGCTTCGTTCACTGCATCCTTTAACGTTCTACTACCTTGCGTCACCGTTACGACTTTTGCACCTAATAATTCCATACGGAAAACATTCAACTGCTGACGGCGAACGTCTTCTTCTCCCATAAAGATGACACATTCTAAGTCTAAAAGTGCGCAGACGGTAGCGGTTGCCACTCCATGTTGACCAGCGCCTGTTTCCGCGACGATTTTTCGTTTGCCCATACGAACGGCAAGTAAAGCTTGGCCAATTGTATTATTTATTTTATGTGCACCTGTGTGATTGAGATCTTCACGTTTTAAATAAATCTTGGCGCCGCCCATTTTCTTCGTTAAGCGCTCAGCAAAGTAAAGCGGATTTTCTCGTCCCACATAATCTTTTAAATAGAACCGAAAATCTTTTAGAAACTCTTCATCCTTTATTGCTATATCATACGCTTCCTCTAATTCAATCACGGCTTGCATTAATGTCTCAGGAACAAATCGTCCACCGAATCTGCCGTAATGACCAGTTGCGTTTGGTTGGTTGTAAGTTGTTACCATGCTCATCTCTCCTCATCTCGGACTGCACGGATAAACGTGCGGATTTTTTCTGCATCTTTCCGTTGCGCTGTCTCTACTCCACTTGATACATCCACCATAAAAGGGTGTACGGTATTGATTGCTTCATTAATATTAGTTTCAGTGAGTCCACCAGCTAAAATCACTTTGTTATGTGAGATATTCGCCTTGGCGAGTAACGACCAATCAAATGAATGGCCCGATCCTCCACGAAACTCAACTCCGGGTGCATCAAATAAAAAGTAATCGACTTCATATTGTGAAGCCTTTTGTACATCTTTTTGAGTCTTTATAGACAATGCTTTAATAGTAGGGAAGGAAAGACGTCGAACATAATCTGGATCTTCATCACCATGTAGCTGAACCATATCAAGAGATACTTCTCTTGCGATTCGTTCCACTTCTTCTATCACTTCATTTACGAACACACCAATTTTCAACACATCAATCGGCACGGCTGTTGCAAGTTCTTTAGCTTGTTCAACTGTGACTCGTCGCCGGCTTTTGGCAAATACAAATCCGATTGCGTCAGCACCTGATTCCACAGCTACTTTTACATGTTCAAGTTCCATCAATCCACAAATTTTGACTTTTGTCATCATCGTTCCCTACGTTTCACGTGAAACGAACGCAACGTTTCGTCAATATGTGCACTACGCATTAATGTCTCTCCGACCAACACTGCATGGGCACCAACTTTGGCGACTGTTGACGCATCAGTTGCATCCCGAATTCCACTCTCACTAATTAACACGCGTTGTTCATGAAAAGGGAAGTGTGCAGAGATTTCTGCCGTGTTGCCCAAATTCACTTCAAATGTTTTTAAATTACGATTATTTATTCCAATGATTTTTGCATCTATTAATAAAGCTCTCTGCAATTCCTCAACATCATGAACTTCGACCAAAACTTCTAAATCTAAAGTCGTGGCAAAATCAAATAATTCTTTTAGCGTCTCTTGTTCAAGTGCTGCCACGATTAACAAAATAATAGAAGCACCCGCGCGTTTTGCTTGCTCGATTTGCAATCGATGGATGATGAAATCTTTGCACAACACGGGAAGGCGAACTGCTGAAGAAACTACTTGTAAATCGCTCAAGGATCCTTTGAAAAATTGTTGATCTGTTAACACGGAAATAGCTGCAGCACCCGCATTTTCATAAGCAAGCGCCTGCTGTACGGGATTCACATTGCCTTCAATTAATCCTTTGGAAGGAGAGGCACGTTTAATTTCAGAAATTACTTGTAAATGTTGCGTGTTGTATAAAGTTTCAAATAAAGAAAGCTTATCAGTAAGTGCTTTAGTTAATTCAAAAGGGATTTGATGTTCTAATAAGTTTTCCACTTCTAGTTTCTTCACTTCTAAGATTTTCTCTAAAATGGTCATGCGTTCATCTCCAATTGCTTGCGGTTTTGACTATATGCGATGACTGATTTCATGATACTTAGTGCGCGGCCGCTTTGAATGCTTTTGCGAGCTTGGTGGACGCCTTCGTTAATGGTCGAGGTGACACCTGCTGCAAATAAACCAATTCCGGCATTAAGCAAAACGGTATCTAAATAAGGCGAAGGAACACCCCGTAATACGCTTTTTAAAATAGCTGCATTATCTTTTGCGTCTCCACCGCGAATCGCTTCTAATGGTGCATATGATAAACCTACTTCATGAGCATTTAGCGTAAACGGAATACTTTTACCTTCATTCATCAGTACGAGATAGTTATCTCCTGCAAGAGATGCTTCATCCATTCCGCCTGCCCCAGTTAGTACGATTGCGCGTTTGCGACCTAAGCGATGAAGGACATCCGCTAAATCCATTAGTTTATCTTGTCGATACACACCAACTAACTGAGATGATAAAGAAACGGGATTTGTTAATGGGCCAATCATATTGAAAATTGTCGGTTTCCCTAAAGATTTCCGAATGACTTGTATGCGTTTCATTTTTGGGTGAACATGTGGTGCGAATAAAAAAGCGATGTTCGTTGACTTGAGTAACTCATCAACTTCATGAGGTTGGAAATCCAAAGCGATGCCAAGTTCTTCCAATACATCAGCACTCCCTGTGCGGCTCGAGATACTGCGGTTTCCGTGTTTAGCAACTTTTAATCCTGCTCCCGCTAATACAAAAGAACACGTCGTGCTGATATTAAAACTTTGCGATCCATCGCCCCCAGTACCACAATTATCAAAGACGACTGAAGAGGAAACTGGAACTTGGGTAGCATTTTCTCTTAACACTTCAACCAGTGCAGCAATTTCTTCTGTTGTTTCCCCTTTTATCGATAATGCAGTTAAAAAGTTCGCGATGTCGACACCGGCAATTTGTTCTGAAAACATAGCATTCGTTGCTTCTCTCATCTCATGGTACGTCAGTGAATTCCCTGCACGTACACTCTCAGTAAATCTTCTCATCTCAATCTCTCCTCATTGTAAATATTCTCAGCTAAGCTATGTCTGTTAAAAAGGCTTGTAGAATTTTTTCGCCATCACGGGTCCCTATGGATTCTGGATGAAACTGCAAACCATAAAGCGGATATTTCTCATGTTGAATTGCCATAATGCTATGGTCGTCCATCGCAATCGCAGTCGTGTTAAAACACGAAGGCAAATCCTCTAACACGAGAGAGTGGTAACGCATGACGGGTAAAGGTTGAGAAAGGTAAGCGAACATGCCCGCATGTGAATGACGAACTGCGGATACTTTTCCATGCATGACTTGTGTAGCGCGCTTTATTTTTCCGCCAAATGCTACGCCAAGCAGTTGATGTCCTAAACAAACACCAAGCATCGGAATTGTTTGATAAAATTCTTTGATAATTGATAAAGAGTTCAACTTGTCATTTGGCGATCCAGGACCGGGAGATAAGACGATTGCTTTTGGATTCATCTGACGGATTTCTTCAAGTGAGATCTCATCGAAACGAACCACCCGTACATCTTCGCCGAGCATCGACAAGCTTTGAAACAAGTTATACGTAAACGAGTCATAGTGATCGAGTAGTAAAATCATGACAACACCTCTAGCAATGACTTTGCTTTGTGTAACGTTTCTTCATATTCTGCTTGTGGATTAGAGTCATAGACAATTCCAGCACCAGCTTGGACGTAAGCGGTTTGATTTTTCACGACTAGTGTTCGAATAGCTAAGGCAATATCGATATTGCCATTAAATCCGATATAGCCGACAGCGCCTGCATAAACCCCGCGCTTCACATTCTCCAAATCTTGAATGACTTGCATTGCTCGAATTTTTGGTGCACCCGATACTGTGCCAGCGGGTAAGCAAGCGACGAGTGCATCGAGGGGGTGTTGGTCCTCTCGTAAAGTACCTGCAACTTCAGAAACGATGTGCATAACATGTTGATACTTTTCGATGTCCATGTATTTTGTTAAATGGATGCTGCCAACTTCACTAATTCGCCCCAAATCATTTCGTCCTAAATCCACTAACATGCGATGTTCAGCGAGTTCTTTTGGATCCGCGAGAAGTTCTTTTTCAAGCAACTTATCTTCTTCTGATGTCTTGCCACGGCGTCTAGTACCTGCAATTGGATTCGTCGTCACCCGTTTTTCTTGAATGCTCATCAAACTTTCTGGAGAAGCACCAAGTACCACATGTTCGTCAAAATCCACATAAAACATATAGGGAGAAGGATTTTCTTTTCTTAGTTTTCGATACAATGAGAAAGAGTCACCTGAAAAGGGTGCTTGTAAACGTTGAGATAACACTACTTGAAAAATTTCTCCTGAACGTATTAGTTCTTTTGCTCGTAAGACGTTGTCGATAAACGTTTGCTTTGTAATATTCGATGTAAAAGGAAGTGGAGATGTGGTAGTTACTAATTCACTTTCTTTCACTGCTAATTGGTGCTCCACTTCTTCAATCTTGCTTGGAGTGTTACCCGTGTGCAAAATCGTTACGTCTTGTTTTAGATGGTCATAGACAATGACGGTTTCATAAGCGAGTAAATGAATGTCAGGCATTCCTAGGTCGTCATGGAGGGGGAGACCAATGTCTTCATATTGCGAGATAACATCATACCCGATATACCCAACTGCACCACCGTTGAATGGGAATTCATCGTGTTCATTTATAACGGGTAGTAGAGTTTTTAACAATTCAAGCGGTTTTCCATAATGGTTAATTACTTGACCAGATAGAAAGGACGTTTCCTTTAACTCTTGAGCCGATCCTTTAAATTCTTTTACTGGTTCTGCTCCGATAAAAGAATAGCGACCAGATGCATCATGTTTTAAAGAACTTTCTAGCAAAAACTTACGCTTGCCTTGCAAGCGTTTGTAAATGGCTATGGGGGATAACGTGTCACCATTAATCGTAATTCGTGCGGTTTGTAGTAGGTTTGTATTCATACTATTCTCTCCTCTGCTCGGCTCGTGTACATCCGGAAAAACAAAAAAGTCCCCTGTACATGAACAGAAAAGTTCATGTACAGAGGACGGAATTACCGCGGTGCCACCTCAAATTAAAAGCCTCTAATGGCTTTCACTTTAGGACCTGTAACGTAGATCAAACGTTTTCCCATACTTACCTTCTGGGAAACTCTCCAAAGACCATTCACAACAAGTTGTCTATCAGCTTCCACCAACCGCTGACTCTCTATTAAGACAAACTCCTGCTACTATTCTTTGTCATCGATTTTTCTCAGCTAAACTCACTCTCAACTATGTTCTAAAATTTTATTGGCGATGTCGCTCCCGACACCTTCTACCAAAATTCCGAATCAAAAAGTTGTTCCTATCTTAGTACGCATAGAATCATATGTCAACAGATACGGGGAGAAATTAATAAATAATCTAAAAAATAGGCGAATGGTCGGAAACTACATTTTAGTGGTCGAAAACGAAGCGTAAGTGGTCGGAAACTATGCACGAATGGTCGGAAAAACCATTCGAATGGACGAAAACCATGCATGATAGAATATCCATTCTTTATACGAGTAATCAAAAGAGTTTTCTCTGTATTTATTTTGATACTCGAAAAAAACAAAGGAATAATATTGAAATATTCAATCAATATTGGTACTTTAATAATAACAATCACATATTAACTATATGTTATGAGGGGGACAGCAAGAATATGAAATTTTTTATCTCAGTCGACATGGAAGGGATTACTGGTTTACCAGATCACACTTTCGTAGATTCGCAGAAACACAATTATGAACGTGCTCGTCGTATCATGACCAATGAAGCAAATGCGGTTATTGAAGGTTTACTGAAAAAAGGGTCTACCGAGATAGTGGTAAATGATAGTCATTCGAAAATGAATAACTTGCTAATAGAAGAACTGAATCCAGAAGCGCTATTGATTACGGGTGGAGTGAAACCGTATTCGATGGTGCAAGCGCTGGATGAAACATATGCTGGAGCGATTTTTGTAGGATATCATTCGCGTGCTGGACAGCCTGGTGTCATGAGTCACAGCATGATTTTTGGTGTTCGCAATATGTATATTAACGAAGTGGAGATTGGGGAACTTGGGTTCAACGCATATGTGGCGGGTCATTTTGGTGTGCCAGTCATCCTAGTTGCCGGTGATGACGGTGCGTGTCGTGAAGCAGAAGAGCTTATTCCAAACATAACGACGGTAGCGGTCAAAGAATCAATTACACGCCAAGCTGTAAAAACGATGCATCCCAAAAAATCACAAGCACTTTTAACTGAACGAATTCAAAAAGCCGTCGACAATCGACATTTGGTAAAACCACTCCTGCCACCTAAAAATCCAACTTTACGAATTGAATTTGTCAACTACGGACAAGCCGAGTGGGCAGCACTTATGCCGGGCTGTGAAATTGAACCAGGAACAACAATTGTGAAATTTAAAGCCAAAGATATATTGGAAGCTTACCGAGCGATGTTAGTCCAAGTGGAATTAGCGTGCCAAACGACATTTTGCTAGTATGAGTGCGATTTGCACAACAGCAACAAATAATCAATACGCTGAAAACTGACTCGGAAATTAATGAAAAGCTGTGGCGTTTCAAATGGACGTCGAATACTTCTATTATGAAAAAAAGTTATACTTAAATATAGATAACTAGTTTTCAAGACAGAAGAGAGGAGCAACATCCATGCGCACTAGACCAACACGATTACAAAAAGGGGATACGATTGGAATTATCGCTCCATCAAGTCCACCTAATATAGAAAATTTAAACCGCTCGCTAGCCTTTTTAGACCAATTAGGATTAAACGTTAAAATGGGGAAACATGTTGAAAAAATTCATGGTTATTTAGCGGGAACAGATGATGAACGCTTAGGAGATTTACACGATATGCTTTCAGATCCAAACGTTAAAGCTATTATTTGCGCAGGAGGAGGATTCGGAGCTGCTCGCTATGCGGACCGCATCGATTTTCAATTAATGACTGAGCAACCTAAGATATTGTGGGGCTATAGCGATATTACCTATTTACACACGACTATTGGTCAATTCGCCAATGTAGTCACATTCCACGGACCAATGCTCGCATCGGATGTCGGAAAAGACACCTTCCAGGAACTATCTGGTCGCATGTTTGGACAATTATTCGAACCAATCGAACTGCATTATACCGAAGATATATCACCTTTAACAACTCTAAGTGGTGGAATGGCACAAGGGGAATTGGTTGGAGGTAATTTATCGCTGCTGGTCAGTGCGCTTGGCTCTAAATATGAGATTGATACACGTGGGCAATTGTTGTTAATTGAAGATGTAAATGAAGAACCATATAAAGTGGATAGCATGTTAAACCAATTGCGTTTAGCAGGGAAACTACATGATGCTGTTGGATTCGTTATAGGTGATTTTTCAAAAACAGAACCAAAAAAACGAAAAACAACATTAACACTTGAAGAAGTGCTGAACCACTATTTAGGGGATTTAGGAAAGCCAGTAGTATCTGGTTTTAAAATTGGTCATTGTCAACCACATTTTGCAGTACCACTTGGAGTGGAAGCAAGATTAGATGCGGATGCAAAAACATTGACCATTTTACCAGGCGTCAAATAAAAGGGAGGTAATCCATCATGATCATACATTCAATCGAAACCTTTTCGGTTGCGGTACCGCTCACAAAACCGTTTAAAACTGCACTTCGTACCGTCACGATTGCCGAATCTGTTTTTGTGAAAATCACCACCGAGGATGGCTTGGATGGGTGGGGAGAAGCCCCCCCAACTCATGTCATTACAGGTGATTCGCTTGGGAGTATTCAATTTGCAATCGATCAAGTGATCGGGCCTCACTTACTTGGTCTTGATTTACACCATTCGGAGCGGGTATTCCAAAAATTGCATCGCTCCATGGTTGGTAATTCAAGTGCAAAAGCGGCGCTTGATATGGCCATTCATGATTTGCTCGGTCAACTAGCGGGGCTTCCGCTTGTCACACTTCTCGGAGGCTATCGTGATACACTTGAAACCGATTTTACGGTCAGTGTAAATGATGCAGCAGAAATGGCTGAGGATGCGGCCCGTTATGTAGGTAAAGGGTTTAATGTGTTGAAAATCAAAGTAGGTATTGATGATATCGCAAAAGACGTTGAACGTATCCGTGCAATCAGAAAGAAGATTGGTAAAGAACCAAAGCTGCGACTCGATGCGAACCAAGGGTGGGAAGCAAAAGAAGCGGTCCGAGCTATTGGTCAAATGGAAGACGCTGGTCTTGAAATAGAACTCATCGAACAACCAGTAAAAGCGTATGATATAGAAGGACTACAATATGTAACGATGCATACACATACGCCAATCATGGCGGACGAAGCTATTTTCACCCCCAAAGATGCAGTACGTGTGTTACAACTGCGTGCAGCTGATTTAATTAATATTAAACTCATGAAAGCTGGAGGCATTTATCAAGCGCTGAAAATTAATGCATTAGCTGAAAGTTATGGTGTAGAATGCATGACAGGTAGCATGATTGAAACAAAACTTGGCATTTCAGCAGCCGCTCATTTTGCTGCAAGTCAACCGAATGTGACACGTTTTGATTTTGATGCACCGTTAATGTTGGCTGAAGATATTGTTGAAGGCGGTATAACTTACGAAGGCAGACATATTCGATTTTCTAAATTACCTGGTCTCGGATTACATAGTGAGTTAATGAATAAACGTTTACTTCTAAAAGGATAAGGAGAGGTAAAATGCTATTTCAATCAGTAACAAGATGGGTTTGTTCAGTTTCAGTAGCAACAGTATGGACATCTCCTGAATCAGCACGTCAAAAAGATACACCAGGTTTAGAAAATCCAGTCCGTGTTCCAAAATGGTTGGAAGAATTAACGTATAAAGACTTGCTCGATCTGTGTGAAGGAAACCGCATTCAAACACAATTGTTATATGGGGAGCCTGTGTTAATCGAAGAAATTGTCGGCGACTGGGCTAAAGTAATTTGTACTTGGCAACATTCTAAAAAAGATGAACGTGGCTATCCAGGATGGGTACCCCTCGTTCAATTAAAAGAAATGGAACGCATTTCAGATTTCGGATATGCGAAAGTCCGTCTCCCTAAAGTTCAGCTTTGGACGAAGGAAAGAAAACCGTTACTTGTGGTTCCATTTAATACAATCTTACCGGTTATCGATAATAATGATCAGTTTACTTTAGTGAACACCCCTCATGGAGAAGCGCTAATTTTAAGTGAAGAAGTCGAACATTCACCAGGTATTGAATCATTTGTTCAACGTTCAGGAGGCGACATCGTTTCTTGTGCTACTAAATTCATAGAGAAACCATACTTCTGGGGCGGAATGTCTTCATATGGCTATGATTGTTCCGGCCTTAGTTACAACATGTATAAAGCACATGGATATTTCCTTCCAAGGGATGCAGACGATCAAGCAAGAAATGGGCAAGAAGTTAATTCAACAGATACAAATCAGTGGGAAATAGGCGATTTATTATTTTTTGCAAATGAAGTTTCTAACAAAGTTCGACATGTTGGAATTTATTGTGGAAATGGACTAATGGTTCATTCTCCATCGACAGGACAATGTGTAGAAATTATTGAATTAGCGGGTACGAAGTATGAGAATGAATTGTGTGCAGTAAGACGCTATGCAAGATCTGAAGAAGCAGTTTCCTGATTCATTACGTATAGTTTGAAAGCCAGTCCATGAATGAATAGAGGACTGGCTTTTTTTATTTGCAAAAATAAAAGCTAAGACGATAATTATGTTAGATACTTTAAATTGATGGTCAGGTTTTGTATGATGAACCTATGAATCATGAAGGAGATTAAATTATGACCCAACCAATTCCGATGAAGCAGTCCCGTACGATTCAAACACATTTAGTGTTGCCGCCCGATATCAATCATCTCGAAACCATTTTCGGGGGGAAAGTTTTATCTTATATTGACGAAATAGCTGCAATCACAGCCATGAAGCATTGTAAAAATGCAGTCGTGACCGCGTCTATCGATTCCGTCGATTTTTTATCATCCGCTCGTGTAGGTGATGTACTCGAATTAGAAGCAGTCGTCAGTTCGACAGGTCGAACATCAATGGAAATCTATGTACGCGTGCAATCAACGAATTTGTTAACAGGTGAAACGAAGCTAACGACCGAATCCTTTTTAACGTTTGTCGCAATTGATTATACAGGTAAGCCAACACCTGTGCCGGGCATTATCGCTGAAAGCGAATCCGAAATTCGACTTTACGAATCCGGCCCTGCTCGTCGAGAACACCGTAAACAACGTATTCAAATGAAACATTAAATGAGAAGCGGGGGTTAATAGCCCCGCTTTTGTTGTGTGGATGTATGTTGTGTCGCTCTAGGTTGACGGAGTGCGGCTCCAGGTTGTACAAAATCCAAAATTACTGCACTCGAACTGTACCTTCTACTTCTTCCGCATGCGACATATCGCCAATCAAGGTGAGTTCTCGTCGATCAGTATCAATTTCCAGCATTGTCAAACTTGTGCCGTGGATAAAAGGGGGATCCCAAAGTGAATCCAACTCAGCGCCGTTAAAATGATTGATTAAACATTTTTTAACGACACCATGCGTTACAATCAAAACATGACCATTTGGATGAGCAGTGACGATTTCTTCAACAGCACGCAATATTCGTTCTTTCAACATATAGAAGCTTTCACCAGAAGTTGGTTGAAATTGACTTGGCTGTTCATAGTAGGTTTTTACATCTTCCGCGAAATCACGCTCGATGTCAGAAGATAACATACCTTGCCACTCACCGACATTAATTTCGCGTAAGTCTTCTTTTCGAATGAGTGGAATAGTACGTTTGCCGAGTATAAGTTGTGCAGTATGCATCGTGCGACCACTCGTACTACTGTATACGGCGTCTAGTGGCACATCTTGAAGACGCTTGCCTAATTGTGTTGCCGCTACCACTCCACTGGCTGTTAAGGAGGAGTCAGCCCACCCTTGCATGCGAGATTGTACATTCCATTCAGTTTGCCCATGTCGAGTAATATATATTGTAAGCATCAAATTCCTCGTTTCGTTAAAGTATGGGTTTTTTATCTAATTTTACCAAAATTGAAACTTTTTAATAGCTTTTTCGTACTAATTGTAAAGGAGCGAAATCATCATGATAACATTTATAGACAAATACCAAAGCATCATTCTTAGTATAATTTTAGTTTTCTATATTGCTAATTCAATCTACATAGGTTCTTCCAATCTGTCATTCATCCTGTTCTTATTGGTCATTCTGTTGCAAGTGATTCGCTTGCGAAAACATATTAAACAATTGTCATTCCTACAATTCGCAGCCCTCTTTGCAACCATGATTGCGTTTCTGGCGGCCCTCGTCTCTATTTTTGTTGGCTTAAATCACTTAATAAATATTGGCATCCTGTCCTTCCCAGACTGGATGATTATGGTGATTCAAATTACATTAATCATTGTATTTATATTAAGTCTCACGACGATTGTGCGCAGTTTGTATGAGCGCTTTACCCATTCAAAAGCATAACAAAAGGATGACTCCTAAAAAGAAGGCATCCTTTTTCGGTTCCATTATTTGAGTAGTTTTACTTCTGAGGCAAGCATTCCGTATAGATGCATGTCATGACGTTTTCCGTCGCGTTGCAAAAATTCACGGTAAGTACCTTCATGTTTAAATCCGAGAGATTCATAGAGCTTGATAGCGCCTTTGTTATAGCCAAAAACGGTCAGAGTCAATCTATGTAAATTGAGTTCGTTAAACCCGTAATTCACTAACAACAGCATGGCGTCCCTACCAAACCCTTGGCCATGAAAATCAGGACCAAGAGCAATTGAAAGCCAGGCAACACGATGTGGCCAGACGATTTCTTCAATTGCACAAACGCCTAAAAACTCTTCCGTATCAAGAGGACGGATCGCAAAACGGTAACTGCGGTCTGAATGATCATCGATTAATTGGTTCGCATTTTTCTCGGATTCTTCGCGAATAGGTGAAGAATTATAAAAACGGCCAAATGATTCAACACTATTCCACTGACGATATGTTGGAAGGTCTTCTTTTCTGATACCTGTTAAACGAATTTTTGATCCAATAAACATAATCAATCCCCCTTGTCATAAGTTTTTCTTATCGTAACTCATTATATCATCGTCATGTTCTTATTTCGAGACGCGAAGTACAATAAGGAATAACAAGAAAGACAGGTGACGACTATGGATTATCTACTACTGTATTTGATTGGTGTTACGGCAACAACAATCGGCACTCTGGCAGGTGGTGGTGGCCTCATTAGTTTGCCAACGATGTTGCTTCTAGGCATGCCGATTCATTCAGCCATTGGCGCAAATAAAGTATCCAACACAGTAAGTTCTTTCTCCAGTTTTTTCACATTGTATAAACGTAAACAAATCACGTTGAAGGATTCTTTTTGGCTAATTCCGATAAGTTTGGGTGGGGGTGTAACGGGAGGGTTTATTGCTTCTCAGTTATCTGCAAGCAATCTGTATGTACTGGCAATTTGCCTGCTAGCATTTGCTTTTCTCACATCTTTTATTGGAAAAGGCAATTTCACAGGAGAAAAACCGTTAAAACTGACACGAGTTAGTGGACCAGGTCTTTTTGGAATCGGTATTTATGATGGTTTATTTGGTCCGGGACAAGGTACGTTAATGCTTTACTTGTTTAGTTACATGAACATCGCATATGTGAAATCAGTAGGACTAGTAAGACTTGCTACTTTCTCTAGTTGTTTTGGTGCAGCGATTAGTTATATTTCATCTGGAGTCATTATATGGCCATTAACACTTGCCTTAATGGCTGGATCGATTACAGGTGCCCAACTAGGTGTACGAATTGCGGAGAAAATAAAACCTCAGTATGTGAAACCAATCTTACGGATAGTTACTGCTTTGCTCATTTTGCAATTAGTCTTTGAAAACATATTATAGGTATTCATTGAAAACTATCACACAAACCGACATACTAGTTTCAAAGGGGTGTTGATATGAACAAAAACAAGGATTTGATAAAAAGCTTAGATCCGCAAAGTGAGATTGAAAGCTCGCAAATGCATTATTCAGAAGAAAAGTTTTGGAGAAAACTATTGAAATATAGCAAAAAAGCAGGAGAAACGACAGTATATACAAGTTTATTACTATACTTCACTACTCAAAATCCAGCAGTACCAAAATCTGCAAAACTAACGATTATTGGTGCATTAGGGTACTTAATATTCCCAGCTGACGTCCTTCCAGATTTCATTCCAGTCATTGGTTTGGCGGATGATGCAAGTGTTATTGCATATGCTTTGTATCAAGTAATTTCACATATTGATGAGCCAACTAGACAACGTGCCCAAGAAAAAATGAAATCATGGTTCGGTGATTCAGGACAATCAAGTAAAATAGATGATCAATTGTTCAATGAAAAATAAAAGAGCGAGCCGATAGCGGTTTGCTCTTTTATAATTCATTAAACATATGGCCAAATTCATGTAAAAACTCGCGATCTAGTGAATTATCACCTTCAGTTAAGCCAACGAAAAGTCCAATTTGTCCTTTATAAACAAATAGTCCAACATCATGTTCAATATCATCTAACTCACCCGTTTTATTAAAGAAAACAAAATTCTCATTATTAACTCCAGCCGGTATTTTATCTTGAAATTGTTGTTTCTCTAAAATATGTAACATGTCATGAAAAACAGGAGAACTAACCAGCGTACGTAAGCAAGCTACTACGTCACGCGCACAAATAAAATTATCTCGTTCTTCGGAAATTGCAATAGGGTCACACATTTCACGTCCCAGTTTCGATTTCGTCATGCCAAGATGCTGCAAATAACTGTTTAGACGTTTAAACCCATAACGCTTTATCAGTAGGTTAGTTGCAGTATTATCTGAAACTACGATCATCAGTACATGTAAATCACGAACTGAAAAACTTCTCGTCTGGGTGACCAGTGTTTGCAAAACGCCAGATCCATCTACGATATCTTCAGGTGAAACTTCTACGAGATCATCCAAATCCTTTGCATAATTGAAACCATAAAGAAAAATAGGTAGCTTGATGACGCTAGCAGACTTAAACACTTCATCAATATTTATAGAATAGCGGACTGTTCCTATGGGATACTCTAAATGCAACCCATATTTCCTGGGAAATTTTTTCACGATAATTCACCACATCCTTTTCCCTATTTTATCCTATAAACATCACCGAATAAATCCTTCGCATGAAATAATTCCCATATAATTACTTGTAAAATAAATAGAAAATTTATCAAAAAATGAAACTTTGACCCATGTGTTTCGTATATAAAAATAGCCACCGAAAGATTATTGATTAGTAATCAATGAAATGATGAACTTTTAAGTAGTTACTTCGTCTTATGGAGTAGATGGCAGATGTCGTTATTTAAGGAAGGTGATAAGAGTGGAACAACAACCAATTGTTGAGTTAAAGGGTTTGTCAAAAACCATCGGCAAAAAGAAAATTATTGATAACTTGAATTTGCAATTATTCCCTGGTCAAATCACAGGTTTCTTAGGGCCGAATGGAGCAGGTAAAACAACGACTATTCGAATGATGGCAGGATTAATGAAACCTTCAAGTGGAGAAGTTATAGTTGAAGGTCAGACACTGACAGATCATTTTGAAGAAACGATGAGTAAAGTAGGAGTAATTGTAGAAAATCCTGAGATGTACAAATACATGTCTGGATGGAAAAATTTATTGCACTTTGCGCGCATGAATAAATCGATTACAAAAGAGCGTATTACCGAAGTAGTGGATCAAGTAGGCATGCAAAATCGTATACACGAAAAAGTATCCTCATATTCACTCGGAATGCGTCAACGTCTAGGCTTAGCACAAGCCTTATTACATCGTCCGAAATTCTTAATTCTCGATGAACCAACAAACGGATTAGATCCTGCAGGGATTCGAGAATTTCGTACATATTTGCGGAAAATCGCTGTAGAAGATGGAGTTTCCGTATTTGTATCGAGTCACTTACTCACTGAAATCGAACTTATGTGTGACAGAATTGCAATCATTCAAAACGGTCAACTTATCGATATTCGTGAAATGAATCAAAAAGAAGAAGCACATTATTATATTGAAGCTCAACCAGTTGAACAAACACGTGAATTATTAGTAGGACTGGGACTAACTGTGGCAGAAAGCGGTCATGGATTTATCGTCAAAGTAGAGCAAGACCAAATTCCTGCAATCATTCAATCCATGGTAACTGCAAATCTTCAAATATTTGCTGTGCAACCATTCCGTAAAACGCTCGAAGATCAATTCTTAGAAATGACCGGAGGTGGCCAAATTGCTGAATCTCATAAGAAATGAATGGATGAAGTTATGGCATAAAAAAGCCACTTGGATTATGGTAGCCTTATTATTATTCATATTAATTGGTATTGGCGGTATTATGAAGTTTGTACAATCCACTTTAGACCAACCAGAAAATCAGCCATCATGGGAAGAAAATGAAGCTGAAAATAAAGCGTTTTTGACTGCTGAACTTGCAAATCCTAACATAGATGATACGACGAAAAAACAATTAGAAAAAGAACTAGCAATTTCAGAATATCGTATAGAAAAAGATTTAGAACCAATGGATCCTAGTGGTAGAGAACAGTCTATACTTGATTCACACTTTATGTTGTCATTGGTTGTCTTGTTGTCAGTTATTGCGGCAGCTGGTATTGTGGCATCTGAATTCTCACAAGGCACCATTAAGATGTTACTAAGTAGACCGGTCAAGAGATGGAAAATATTAACGTCGAAATATTTGACGACATTGTTATTTGCTTTGATGCTAACTATGATTTCATTTGTCGCATCATTAATTGCAGGTTACTTGTTCTATGATCCAAGTGGCGGCGCAATTTTAGACTATCGTAATGGAGCAGTTGTCGAAGTATCATATTGGGGAAGGGTGCTTGCGTTATACGCCTTGCAATTCGTAGGTATAATCGTTTATTTAACATTTGCCTTTATGATTGGCAGTGTTTTCCGTTCAAGTTCTCTTGCCATTGGATTATCGATATTCCTTTTATTTGTTGGACCAAGTATCGTACTATTCCTAAGTAAATATGAATTCGTGAAATACATCTTGTTTACACATACAGATTTAACTGGATATATCTCGGGAAATACGTTTGTTCCAGGACTTACTTGGCCATTATCCCTTGTGGTCTTGACCATCTATATGTTGTTATTCTTAGTCATCAGCTTCTGGTCATTTACTAAGCGAGATGTCACAGCTTAATTTCAATGGAGTCGTTCCTTTCAAAGGAGCGACTCTTTTATCGATAAGGGAATAGTCGGTTTAAAATCATTGAAAGAAATAAAAGAAATTTCGTAAGATGGAAAACAGTGTGTAGGAAGGAGGAGTTCGCCTGAAACGACTATGGACATGGTTAAATATTGCGTTCTGGCTCGTGATTGGCGGGCTCTTCTTTATATGGGTTCACAATGAATTAGAGTTTAGAGAAGAGCTTAAGGAACGAACTTTACCAGAAGGACTGCATCCAATTGTTGGAGAAAAAAGTAATCAATTACTAGATCAAGCAGAAGAAATAGGCGTCCCCATCATGATAAGTGATGGCTTTCGATCTGTAGAATCTCAAGACGTATTATATGACAAAGGACGTTCGATGGAAGGGGACATCGTTACGTATGCGCGTGGTGGTGAAAGCTTTCATAACTATGGACTTGCCATCGATTTCGTCTTGAAAAACAAGGATGGCTCGATTAGTTACGATTTGGAACGCGACATGAACAACAATGGTGAAGCGGATTGGGTAGAGGTTGCCAAACTCGGTAAAGAACTAGGATTTGACTGGGGCGGTGACTGGGCTGGCTTCAAAGACTATCCTCATTTAGAGTATACTTTCGACTTATCGATAAGAGATTTGCAAAATGGCTGGCGTCCAGAAGATAAAATTAAAAATAAATAGAGTATGAAAAAGGTTGCCTCGGCAGCCTTTTTCTATTGAGGATTTTTAGTGTTGGCGCAAACACTTACTTTTCAAACACACTTAAATCTACTCGTCCGCTTGCTAGAAACGCTACGCCTTCACTTTCAAGCAACGTGCGTTGCAAATTCTTTGACTCTTCGTCAGAAATGGCGATTTCGCCTCGAATATTGACTACTCGATGCCAAGGCAATCCGTGTTTCTCGCTCATCGTATGTAAAATGCGTACGACTTGTCTTGCAGCGCGAGGACTACCTGCCATGCGTGCGACTTGTCCATAAGTGACTACGTAGCCTTCAGGTATTTCTTTTAATACGCGTACAACTTCTGCTGTAAATGGTTGCATACTCGTTCACTCCTAACTCTCCTTATTGTAATCAAAGCGTGTTCCCCATGTCGACTGTCTATGATATATTACGTGTAACTAAATATATCGACTAGAGGGGTGACTAGACATGTTTGATTGCCGTGAAGAAGTGTGGGCATTGACGAAACAGTTAGTGCGAATTGAAAGTATTGTGAATGAGGGCGGAGAAAAGGTGATGTCGCAGGCACTTCATACGCTCATTTCTTCCTATCCTTATTTCCAACAACATATTGAACACATAATCTATCAACAGACGGAAAACGATGAGCAAGAGCGTTACAATGTCATTGCGTTTGTTAAAGGAACAAAAAACCCTTCCAATAAAACGGTTTTATTAATGGGACATATTGATACAGTTGGCATCGACGATTTTAATTTAAAAGAGCATGCACTGGACCCCGATGCACTAGCACAAGCCTTACAACAAGAAGACTTGCCTGAAGCGGTGAAAGATCATCTCACGTCAGGTGAATTCGAATTTGGACGAGGTGTTCTTGACATGAAGTCAGGCGTGGCTAGTCATCTGTACTTGTTGAAATATTATTCGGAGCATCCTGAAGAGCTTGAAGGTAATTTAATGGCGGTCTTTGAGTGTGATGAAGAAGATGGTTCGCACGGGATTATATCTTCATTAACCGAATTAAAACGTCTTCGTGACGTTCATGGATTTGATTATGTAGCAGCGATTAATGCTGATTTTGTATCTCCTCGTTACAATGGGGATCCTAACCGCTACATTTACAAAGGAACAGTTGGGAAGTTATTGCCATCATTCTTCATTACGGGGTCTGAAACCCATGTGGGTTCTTGCTTTGAAGGAATTGATCCTAATTTTATCGCTGCTCATTTAACAAGACAAATCAGTTATAATCCGGCACTTTGCAATGAAGCTTTTGGGGAAACGACGGTGCCACCAGTTTCATTAAAACAAATGGACTTAAAACCAACATACACTGTGCAGACAGCTTTATCTGCGTATGTCTATTTCAATTTCTTTATACATTCGTGGTCACCAAAAGAAGTACTTGAGCTCTTAACAGTCGAAGCAGAAACGGCATTTTCCACGGCACTACAAGAATTCAAACAACATTATGCAACGTTTAGCAAAGTAAGTGGGGAACCAATGAATGACATCCTGTGGGAACCACGAGTCATGAAGTACGAGGACATGCTATCTCTACTGCAGAAAGAGCATGGTGAAGCTTTTACGCTACATGTGGAAGCTTTCAAAGATCAATTATTACAGCAAACCGACCTCGATACACGCATGTTCGCTGTTCGCGTTGTTGAAGAAACTTGGAAATGGATGCCTGATAAAAATCCAACCATCATTTTGTTTTACTCATCACTCTATTCACCAAGAATTGAAGTGACTGGTAAAAGTGACAAAGAACAAAACCTACTTGATGCTTTAGATATGGCAGTGGAAACCGTTCAACCTAACTACCCGCATCCAATCGTCACAAAAAACTTTTTCCCGTACATTTCGGACATGAGTTTTGTCGCATTAAGCGACGACGAGTCAGGGATTTCTGCTGTCTCAACGAATAATCCTGGATGGGGAACAAAACACTATGTCGACTATGAAGCCATTCGTGCCATAAACGTCCCCGTTATCAATATCGGACCTTACGGATACGATGCACATAAACAATACGAACGAATGGAACGCGATTTTACGCTTAATATCGTGCCAAACTTAACTAATGAAGTATTGAAAAACCTAATAGGATCTAGATAGAATATGGAATTAACAAGGTCCTCAAACTTTTACTTGATGAGGAGGAGATAATAAGATGAATTTTAGTATGTCTAAGAATATTGGTTTTCAAGTAGACGACGTAGAGAAGGCGAAACTTTTTTATGAGAGGGTTATGGGTTTGAAAGAGCCTGCCCAAAGTGAGGTAGATGAAGTGGAATTTCGAACGAACCACAATTCCATTTTTCTAATTCCAGGCAATGAAAATTTAGGTCCTGTTATGGAACAGTCGTCAACAATTTGGATGAGGCTAAGGAACTTTTTGTGCAAAATGGCTGTGAAATTGTTCGCTGGGAAGGTAAAGGAAAGGATTGTTATGTGCGCGATCCGTTCGGCATGGTTTTTAATGTGTGGGAAGAGAATTAAAAGATTTATTATATTGATTGGCATTATATAAGCTCTACAGATACAATTAGACCATAGGAAGACAACATCAAGACCAATAAATCATCTAAAGGAGAATAAATAATGGAAATTATAAGTCATTTGGTTAATAAAATAAACGATCCGACTGGTATTATCGTCGGAGACCGTTATGAATTTTTACTAGATATTAAAGTTGAAGAAGACGATGAACTTTATACAGAAGGTGGATTAGAGCTTCGGGTGATTTTTGCTTCAGATGATGAAAATGGAGAGCGCGTTGTGCAATATTACTTTACGGAAAAAGCATCAAGAGATGCACTTGACTTTGCTCTAGAAGACGACGAAGAAGCAGAAATTCTTGAGTACTGCAAAAAAAACTTAGCATAATGGAAACTCCTTTTTAAAAGCAACATCTTACAAGAAGATGTTTAGCTTTTTAAAAGGAGTTTTTTCTTTGCGCTTATTCAAACAACCGAAATAGTTCCATGTTATCGATAACGAAATAGATGGTCTATTGATAAAAATGATAGCTATATCGTTATGGAACTAAAATTGCCCGTCTCTATGTTTGTAACATTAAACCGTCATCCACCATTGTTCTGATGGATATTCTTCAGCTCCAACAACTATCGACTGTCCAATTATCGGCGTTGTAATAGCGACACCCCGTTCAATAGCAGCTTTCGTTACACGTTCAATTGGATCGGTCCACTCATGAAAGGCTAGAGTAAAAGCTGACCAATGGATTGGCATCATCAATTTTCCATTTACATCAAGATGAGCTTGCACCGTTTCTTCAGGAGTTAAATGAATATCAGCCCAACGATCATCATATTGTCCACATTCAATCATAGTAAAGTCGAATGGGCCGTACTGAGCTCCAATTTCTTTGAAATGAGGACCGTATCCGCTATCACCACTATAAAAAATATTCGTTTCTCCGCTTTGAATAACCCAAGACGTCCAAAGTGTGGAATTTTGATCGAACAGACTTCGTCCTGAAAAGTGACGAGCAGGCGTACTAATAAACTGTATTCCCGAATGCTCTATTGCGTCCCACCAATCCAGTTCATTAATTTTTCCGGTAGGAACACCCCATCCTTCTAACCGACTCCCGACACCTAGAGGTACAATAAATTGCCCGACTTTATTTTTCAACAAATTAACTGAATCATAATCTAGATGATCGTAATGGTCATGAGAATAAAGCACAATATCAATGAATGGAATGTCCTCCTTATCAAATGGCAGGTCTTGGCTGTAGCGTTTTCCACCGATTTGTGGAAACGGCGATGGCGAACGACCAAGCATCGGGTCGATAAAAATCGTCTTTCCATGGAGCTCTAGAAACACAGTTGAATGGCCGAACCAGGTTACTCTTGCTTGATTATGCGAATGATTATCCCACTTAAAACTCTGCATCGGAAGTGGGAGAGAAGGCGTTAAATTAGGGATTTTCCGAGTATAATCTCTTATGATAGAACCTAAAGACTGTAAATCACTTCCCATAGTCGTTGGGTAGATATTCTTAAATTTATTTTTTTCGTAATTTGGTGAGCCTTGATAATCCAATCTTTTCTTCGCATTTGGCGTTTTTCCGAACATCGGGTAATGCTGTAAAAATAGAGTAGAAGCAGCTCCGATAGCCGCAATTCCGAGTACTGTTTTTTTCATATAGAGCACCTAAACTTTCAAAGAATTTGGGAAAATTCATTCTGTAATTAGTAGCATAAAAGACATTGGTAGATTCGTCATGTTTTAAGAAAGTTTAATGTCCATTTTTATTCTATTCCCCTTTTCCTTCCATAATAAAGTCTTCCTGACGATAATTAATCGTTTATGTCATATATAAGCGTTTACATGCACGTTTTTCCTTATTTAAATCATAATATTCATTCAATTCTATTTATTCTATATATTTATCATGTCGAATCATGTTACTGTTGTACACATTACTTCGACAAACGAAGAGTAAGAGAAAAGTTTATGGAGAGAGGGAAATCGTAATGTCACAGATGTTAGCATTGAGTATTTTGGTATTTTTCCTTTTTATTGGAGATGTAGTTGCGGTTCGCACGAAAGCTTGGGTTCCTTCCATTTTTATTAGTGCCGTCCTTTTCTTAATCGGATATTGGACATTTTTCCCGGAAAATATTGTGGAGCTGGCTGGCATACCACCAACCGTAGCGGTGATGCTAATTTACTTGTTAATTACTAACATGGGAACGTTGTTATCTGTGCAAGAATTGATCAAGCAATGGAGAACGATATTAATCGCATTAGCTGGAATTCTCGGTATTATCACAGCATTATTTGCAATAGGAACATTCCTATTTGGCAGTGAAACGATTATCGTTGCCATTCCACCTTTAGTAGGCGGACTTGTTTCAGCACTTATTATGTCCGAAGGTGCTGCAGCGGCAGGACTTCCAAGCTTAGCAGTTTTCGCTATCGTTATTTATGTAATGCAAGGTTTCGCAGGATATCCATTAACATCAGTTGTGTTGAAAAAAGAAGGAAAACGTTTGCTTCAACAATTCCGAGATGGGGAAATTGTGGAGAAACAAGTTGAAGGCGGGAACATTGATTCAGGTGTAAATGAATTGAAATTATTTAAGTGGATGCCCGAAAAATACAATACCGAATTCTTCAAATTTTTCCGTTTAGCATTTGTTGGTTTCTTAGCTTATCAAGTGTCTGTATGGCTTGCGCCGATAGTGACCATTAGTCCATTCGTATTGTGTTTATTGTTTGGAGTAATCGCAACAAGTGTTGGCTTCTTAGAAAAACACCCTTTGAAAAAAGCAAATGGCTTTGGATTCGCCATTTTAGGATTGATGTTGTTCATTCTGGACGGTTTGAAAAAAGCCACACCAGAAATGATGGTGGAACTGATCTGGCCGTTGATTGGCTGTATCGTCCTTGGAGTAGCAGGCATGTACGTGTTCTCATTGATTATGGGCAAAGTATTAAAAGTCAGTAAAGAAATGGCTTTTGCCGTTTCATTAACCGCACTATACGGTTTCCCAGCGGATTACATCATTACAAACGAAGTAATCAACTCATTAACAACAGATGAAAAGGAACGCGAAGTGTTAACAAGCCACATGTTGCCACCAATGTTAGTTGCAGGTTTCATCACTGTAACAATCGTTTCTGTCATACTGGCAGGTATCTTCGTCGGCTTCTTGTAATCGTATTGAATTATCTTAAAAACACGAAAGGCCTCCTCGATTTCTTTCCGAGGAGGTCCATTTTGTTTTTAAGTGATTAAAACGAGTGAAAAAGTCAACTTGGTTCAAAAGGCCTTCTAGTTGGTCGAAAATCCGCCAAAGGTGGTTGAAAAGACATTCTAATTGGATGAATCGCATTCAAAGTCGATTTTCGCCATTCTCATTAGTTTTCACATGCAAAGTTATCTTTATCTCTGTCCATTTTGACCTGGTAGGCGGGGTGGTTGTTTGCAACTCCGTTTGGATACTTAGTGTGCAGATGCGTACAATTATCGAACCATTCTGTCGTCTCTGTTGAAACTTCTGACGAACGCTCAGATCCAGCTTCCGAGCTTGCATCAGAAGATCTTTCTGAAGAAGCAGTTGGCGTATTCGCAAATCCTGAATCTGTAGCATAGTCTTCAACTGCCCAAAAGCCTAATTTTTTCGACTTAGCAACTTGCTGTGCTTCTTCGTAAGGTGTTAAATGGCGAGTATTTGGAGGATACACATAAGCAACACGTGCTAACCCATCGCGTATCAACGCTTCTTGAACACTTTTACCGTCGACATACACATATGCCAACAAACGTCCGTATTTATCACGTTTTTCACCAACATCAAATTCTAGTGTTAAGTTCCCACTATTCACAAGGGCACGATTGCGTTCCTTGGCTTCAGACCCAAAAGGTTGTTTCCCAAGACGTGGATGATTTGTTTCAGGTGTATCTATTAATAAATAACGAACCGGTTCATTGACACCGTTATACATCACGCGAATGGTATCTCCGTCAGTGATTGAAACAAGCGTCACCGGAATTTGATCTGTTGTTCCTTCTTTCGGAACAGTCTTGGCAGGGGCTGAGGTCTTCACTTTCTCTTGCTTCGCGACTTCTTTCTCGTCTTCAACAGTTTCTTCTTTTACGGCATCATCGGAGCGAGTTTCTAGAGCTTCCGTCTCTTTTACAACAGGCTCATACTTTTCATCTTCACTACTTGATAAAGTAGTTCCGCAACCTGAAAAGATAAGGATGCTTCCAATAATCAATAACGCTACTATTTTACGAAAATTAAAGTTCACTTCCAAAATCCTCCTTGATACTTACTTTCCTAGTATAACAATGAGGTCAACTGGTTAAACACTAATATTCTCGCTTGAAAAACAATCCAATCAAAAAACCTCCTCATTAATTCCGAGGCCACTGAAAAAGTCTATATTGTTTAAATTAAGCGAGCCTTTCTTCGATTTTTATCGAGGAAGGGCTCGCTTTTTTTGTTGTATAATAAGTG
>NZ_QBUC01000014.1 GCF_003058165.1 Paenisporosarcina sp. OV554
AAGTAGTTTGTTTTGATTGATTTAACATGATTAACACACACTTTCAGAGCTTTTTATTTATTATAACGAAAAAGGGAAAAGCGAATCTAGCGCTTTCCCCTAATTTCTGTATTCGTTTTGCAGTGCCCTCCTTATAGGTCGATTTTTATTTCTTCTATTGCATAAAGCACCTTAAAAGCTACCAATAAGGAAATTCCTCTTTGGTTAAAAAATAGGTTCTTACAGCGTAATAATCAATTCTACTTACACGGATATATTCACTTTTATTGTAATGACTCGTTCAGGGACAATGTTGTTCATTTTTGTTTACTTCCAACCATATACTCAACTAACTACATAAAGGAGTTGAGACCATGGCACTAGTTACACTGTTGGAATATTTAACAAACAAAAAGCTGAAACATAACTTAGTCGTCGGTGATAATATTGTATTACATGATGTAACTCTTAACTTTTACGAGATTAATACTGAATCTTGCTGGATTCATACTGATCAAAAACATGAAGTTAAACTTGATTTAACTAAATTCAAAAAAATGACTTTCGATGCAGCTGTTTTTGAAGCAACTAATAGCGTTGAAATGATCCGATGTATAATTGAGTTAGAAGAAGACAAACCATACAATGCATATTTAGAAACTGCCAATGGTGGGTTTATAGCCGGATTTTATCGAATAGGAAAATGAGATACAGAAAATAAAACCGGCTCGGTTTTATTTTACTATTAGTTAGGAAAAAAACGACTGATCTTATTTCGCAATTGCATCCGTTAGCTTAATAACCCCATAATTAAATAAAACTATGTTATCGATTTATTTCTTTTCAATAGATAAAAAACTATAGCCAATATCACCTGAATTAAAGGAACAAATTTCGCCCAAGGAAATGGCGGATAACCACTAAAAAACCAAGCATCGGGATATAGTAAGATTGCACTTAACAACATCCAAATACAAGAACGCTTTATAAGTGCAAATACAAAAGTAATGACTGATGCTATAAGTAATGGATAAAACAAACCTAATGTACCCAACAAGACCCCCATAATTCCATCCAAGTTATAATCTCCCCTAATTTATATATTTTCTCTTTACCATCTTCAACTAACCAGCCCTGTTAGTACAATAAGTCCAACAAAAAAAGCGTTAATCCTTCTTTTTATAACCTTAATATCTTAATAAAAACGCCCAAAACCTTTATATATCAAGGATTTTGGGCGTTCCAAAAATAGTGGGTTATTTGCGTTAAAGCTTTACATGCGAAGTATTCCAATACAAGAAAAAGAGCAAGCGTATTAAAATAGTGACATGTTCAGTTATCTTGTTCAAAATTAAAATAAAAAATACAACTGAGCCCAAATTCGTAAATGAATTGGGCTCAGCTTGTTTTTAGAAAGATGATTTCTCATTGGGTTGCTTATTCAACTAAAGCACCCGTTAGTTTAAGAAGGGAAGCAATAAAAACCCCGCGAACAGGTGTTTTTATCATCATACAACCATATCTAAAATTTCATCTACCCGTTCAGGGTTTTCGTCAATCCCAAGTTTTTCACATAAACTCTTATGTGTTTTTATAAATTCGGGTACTATAGTTTTTATTACGTTCTGTATCTCATTTGGTTCTCTACTGCTAAGCCATTTTGCAAGAAGAACTAATTGCCAATCTTGCAGTTTACTCCTTGCGCCTTCTAATTTTGCCCAATCTCCAAAAGTATTAGGTTGTATTCCTGCTTCCATATACCAAGCTGTTGTCATCGACAATCGTAAGTTATCTATACAATTTAGAGCATAATAAAATTCTTTTCTCATTGTTCTTCGATATGCTTCGTGAACATAAGCAAAAAATTTTGTTCTCCAAATCTCTACCTCTTGAGCAGATGGAGTATAGGATAAACTCATTGATTTTTCTAATACATCATTCACCAATCCATCAGTGTCGTGGACAATTTTGATATTTTTAAGCCAGACTGATGACTGAATGTCTTTCACTTTATAATAAAAGGTATCCACCTTAATAAAAGTATCATAGTGAGCAATACTGTGTGTTGCCCAAGGGAAGTCTTCGAAAAACAAAACCTTACCCCAGTTTTTAGCTCTCTGTTTTTTGTTCAACCTATATTTTTCAAACACTTCATCTTTGACTACTACACGAAGGTCAATATCAGAATACAAGTCTGTATTTTGATTCCCTAATGAACCTCCATAAAAAACGGCTAAAACATTTCCATCACTTAGCAAATCTTGTTCAATTGCATTTAGTAAAGTTTGACGATGTTTCGGAATTTCCAAATCTCTTTTTCTGTGTTTTGTTTCAAAATCACACACAACAAACCAACTCCTTTAATTAGATGCTTTTGAAATATTATTCGCTAATAAAGAAAAAATCCCTTCTTTCAACTAACCTGTCCCGTTAGTTTAATATGACTTATTGTAGAGATGTACCATAATACACAAATCTGCTGCCTTAGTTTAAGAAGAAAGGAGCAGCTTAAGTGATTTTTTTCTAACAAATCATTTCCCTTTAAGGATGTTCAAATGTTTTGTAGATGAAATCAAATCAATTTTCTTAGCCCCTTTCTTATAATAAGTTGAAGCACCATCGCTTTCTCCTTTTTTCCAACCATTCGCTTTAAGAGCTAATTCATATCCAAATGGGATTCCATTTTCTTCAGATGTAGGGGTCCAATCATAACTTTTCCCATGGACATTTTCTTGAACTAATTCAGCATTTTTAGGAACAGGGAAATTATATAGATCCTCTGACGGTTCGTATAGAGAAAGTGTAACGAAATAATAAATAACTCCGCTTGTCAAAAGCGTAGTAAAAGTAAGTGTCCAACCGAACGGTTTTTTCATGGTATTTCCCTTCCTTTCAGTTCACTATTAAATTATCCTCTTCAAGTAACCTTCCTAGTTAGTAAAAAAACGTTTCTATTCTTCATTGAAACGCCTCCGTTAGTTCAAAATGAAATACTATTTATACACCCCATTATTTCTGCCTTACTCAAAAAAAAATTATTACTTAATCATACCATTCTAAAAATCCCTTCTTATTCAACTAACCTGCCCCGTTTAGTTCAATAAGTTCAACAAAAAAAGCGTTAATCCTTCATTCCATAACATTAACACCTAAACAAAAACGCCCAAAACCTTTATATATCAAGGGTTTTGGGCGTTACAAGAATGGTGGGTTATTTGCGTTAAAGCTTTATATGAGAAGTATTCCAATACAAGAAGAAGAGCCGGCCTATTAAAATAGTGACCTGTTCAGTTATCTAGTACAAAACAAATTAAACATAAAATGAGCCAAATTCGCATTGAATTGGGCTCAGCTTGTTTTTAGAAAGATAATTTCTCTTTGGATTTCTTCTTCAACTAAAGCACCCGTTAGTTCAATAAGCACATACTTTATTCAGAAAAGGTAACAATACAATTAATTAGAAAAATTCTTAACGAGGTGTTTTAAAAGAATGAAAAAGATGTTAATCGTTTTTATACTATTCCTTGTTCTTATTACTTCTTCAATCGTTTCATCAGCTAAACCAACTCAAGACTCTGAAGAACTTAGGTTACAGGATATGCTTATGAGTATGCTTATACCTTATATTGAAAAAGACTTGCGTAACTACTATTATCCGAACGTTTTTAAGGATTTTTCACCTATTGTCGCTCCTTGGAGAATTGAAGTGAAAGAAACAAGAAGAGTTGATGGCTTTCGTAGCTTTAAATTGCAAATTACATTTGAAATAGAGCCTACCGATGGTGGACAATGGGTTCCAATTGGGAAAGACCGAATGACCTATGAAATTACTGCTGGACCTACGGTTAAATTGATAAATCACACGCACCTATAGACATATGAATACCCTCCCGAATTATAAATAATATTCCACTAAACTGCCCCGTTAGTTCAATAAGTAAAAGGGCTGCTCAAGCATCTCGATGATCGTTAATTAAAGCACCCGTTAGTTGAAGAACAAAATTGCCTTACTTTTAATTAAAGTCAAACATATTTTCTATTTCTTCGCTTGCTTTGGGCAATTCCATCCCCTTTTTCCAAATCAAAATTTTTTCTTTTGGCGTTCCATAATTAATCGTTTTTATCTCCTCACCACGAAATATTTCTTGTTCCTTAATGTCAATAAATTCATATCCCTTTTCCAAAACATTTAGTGATTGTGCCTTTTGCTTTATCATTGGCCGTAAAGGAGTGATATAAAAGTTTCCTTCCTTATCCATATCGTATTTTAACCTATTCAAACTATACCCATCATTTATCTCGGAATAATAGACGATTTTGCCATCTGACATTTCACTAACGTCCTTTATCTCTACCACATCGATTGGAACGTTAGTTATGTGCCAATGAAACAAACCGAAATACCCTAATGTGATAAGCGACAATAATAATGCACTAATTATTCCCCCTTTAATAAATGATTTGGCTCTTGAACGGTTCCAAAAAGAAGATATATTTTTTATAACATTACCATCATTATTATTTCTTTCAATTTCTTCTTTTGGTAATTTAAAATCAGCTTGTATTCTGTCTAATTCCATTTTGCAACTATCACACTCGACAAGGTGTTCTTCTACCATTCTTTTGCTGTCATCACTACAAACGTTGTCATAATACAATGGAAGCATGTCTTTAACGATTTCACATGATACTTTACTCATTTCTATTCCTCCTTTAGCAAGTCTTGAATTTTACGTTTAGCTCGGTAAAATGTGACTCTCGCCCAACTTTCTGTTTTCTCGAAAAGTTCACTTATTTGTTTTAATGAAAGTTCTCCAAATACTCTTAACGTAAAGACTTCTTTATAAGGCTCTTCTAAGCGATGTAAGACCTTGTGTAAACGGAAAGTCTCTTCCTTATTTATTATCATTTCTTCAATCCTATTTTCACTTGCTTCTGGTATTTCGTCTGTATCAAATCGTTTTTGTTTGTCGAGATAAGTAAAGTATGTATTTTTGGCTATTTGACAAAGCCAAACATTGAGTTTGCAATTCCCTTTGAATTTATCAATGTTTTTTAAAGCCTTGAAAAATGTTTCTTGTGTTATTTCTTCTGCGACCTTTTCGTTACGGCTTAACAATAGTACAAACGAGTAAACATCTCGAAAATATTGACTATAAATACTCTCAAAGTCAGTCACATTTCAACCTCCTTTCATAAATAAGACTAAGTTAAGAGGGTTTCGTTACAAAAATATAAAAAATTGGCAGACGTATAGGTCTGCCATCAAGTCATATCATCTATTTGGAAATAGAATTCCTTTTGTTTGTTACGACTTCTGTATAAAACCGAAGCCCTTCTTCACTAACCTGCCCCGTTAGTTCAATAAGTTCAACAAAAAAAGCGTTAATCCTTCTTGGATCAACGCCTCCATTGTTATTCAAATATCTTGTATTCGTAGTTTAAGAACCCACTACACGCAAAAAATCGCACAGGAGCATTTTCCTGTCCGATTTCTTCATATTGAATAGTCCATCCAATATGGCAGCTATATTAAAACCAAAAAATCAACCCTACAATGACCAGTACTGGAATTAAAGCGATATACATCCATGCCTGGTTATTCATACTTTTTTCACTGCTATAAACAGCGTCTCTTTCCTTTGTAATTAACAGTGTACTTACCAGAGCGATACCCATAATGATGGCAACGATAATTAATATAATGAGATTGTTCATATTTCCTCCTTGAAGTCAACTTTATAGTAAACGTTCTCTTAGAATCTATCCTTGCATTCAATCATTGAAATGATTACTCTTGATACAAAAATTGAATTTCTACTTTTTCCTACTGCTCTATCGCATATTATTATCATAAAGGATTTACTAAATTTATGACCATCCATTTCGCCATTAATTATACCATCCACTTCCACACTGTATAAATCATGATTCTTTACAAAAATAAAATTACTCTTGAACCACCTGCAAGGCTTCTGCAAATCGTTTTATTCCTTCATGTATATTTTCTTCATTTTCCCTCGCATATGTAAAACGGACATATCCCTTTTCTGAACCCATTGTTGTTCCGGGAACATATATAATCCCTCTTTTTATGGATTCTTCAAGTAGTTTCATTTCATCAATTTCTTTTCTCAACTTGCACCATATATGAATGCCGCCCTCGGGAACATGAAAATCAACTTGATTTCCTAAAAAAAATCTAAGGCTTTTGACTATTTGATCTCTTCGCTTTTTCAACTGCATGATTAACTTTTTTATATGTGCAGGAAAGTCTACTGATTCCAGGAAATCATTTGCAATCCATTGAGTGAAGCTCGAATGTCCAAAATCAATCTGCTGCTTCGCATCTGTCAATCGTTCAATAACCGCTTTTGGACCTATAATCCACCCAATCCTCAATCCGGAAGCCACGATTTTTGATAATGAACTTATATACAGGACATTCCCATGGGAGTCCATCGACTTTAATGTGTTGACTTTATCGCCCATAAAGGAAGTTAAACTGTATGGATCATCTTCCACAATGGGAATTCCGTACTTAGTTGATATGTCCAAAACAGCTTTTCTCCTACTATGGGATAGAGATGTACCAGTTGGATTCTGGAAAGCAGGATTCAGGAAAATCATTCTGATTTTATGCTTTTTATATAAGGATACTAAGTCATCCGGATTAATCCCTTCTTTGTCCATAGGCAAATAATATGTCCTGATGCCTGCAGATTTGAATATGTGGAGACTGTAAGAATACGATGGATTCTCTATAGCTACTGCATCACCCGGCTTTAACAGGCATTGGATGACTAAATGCAAAGCCTGCTGTGCACCCGAGGTAATAAGGATTGAGGACGGATCAATTCCCTCCAATTTCCTTTCATGAATCACATGTTTTGCAATTGTATTTCTTAATATCACATTTCCCTGAGGGTGATCATAGCCCAAGCTCCCGACAAATGACCTGTTTGATGCAATACTTCTCAGCGAGCCTAATGGGAAGAGATCTTCTGACAATTCTCCACTAGCTAAATTGATCAATTTATGATCAGCCACTTCTTTTCGGATTTTTTGGGTTACCGGTAAATTGGGCAAAATAGAGCCAGCCTCAATATATCGATTCCAACTCGGAATCCGTTTCTTCGTAATTCCCCATATATCTTTATTAATTGTTGTTCCGCTTCCTCTTTTTCTTTGGATAAGCCCATTAGATTCCAATTCATCGTATGCCGACACAACTGTACTGCGGTTAATGTTATATTCCTTGGCCAAGAACCTTTCCGACGGAAGTGGTTTATCATGCGGAAAAGTACCATCCGAAATTCCTGCTTCGATATAATCCGCAAGCTGTTTATAGATCGCTTTCTTGGCATTTCTATCCGGCATCCAGTTCATTTTTCACATTCCCCTTTAGTACATTTATCATTGAAGTTGATATTGTGTTTTATGTCACGATCTAGTTACTACTTCCTTTGCTTGTCTCTATTATGGCACCAATAACACCTGGAGAAAAATTAATCGCTATGCGCCAAATTTGCCTTATGAAATATTCTTTCACTTCTGCTTTTCTTAGATGGCTCGGCAAAACAGCTCTCCTTTGAAAAATGACCCGAAAAATAGCGATAGGGTTTTCCTTATCGCTGTTTTGCCATATTAAATAGTTCAACAAAAAATGCGTTAATCCTTCATGGATCAAAGCGTCCGTTAGATGAACAAGATTAACGGTATTGTCCTCTAAAAAGACATTTTAAAGTTAGGTTTTAAAGTTAATTCTATTCTTACATTTTAATTCTATAAGAAAAGCTGCCATGGAGGCAGCCGTTAGCTTAAGTACAATCCTTTACAATCGAATTTTATTGTATAGTAAGTGACAATATTTTTGTTAAGGCATCCTCTTAGGTATGATTCTCTTTCTTCCTCACTAAATTGAGGTACGTTTTTCATAAGAGATACCTATAAATTCATCTCAAACAATATCCCTATTTGTTCTTCCATGACATGAGGTGGATAAGGCATTCCATTCTTAAACCACCACTCCACTGTCCCTTCCAAAAAATTCAAGAATAATATCTTCGCTTAAACCACGATTTTTTCCTTCTGTTATATTCCATTCTTTCTTGATATCTTCGATGACAAACTCAAGAAACCGGCTACGAAAGAAAGGGGCTCCTTTACTAGCTAACATCGCCGAAAAGAATAAAAGATGACTTTTAAAATATCCGAACCAGCTCACACTCCCATCTGAAGAATTAGTTTCAGATTCCGATTCGCACATTTCACGTAGTTCGTTAATATGTTCTTCAATGAGCTTATCCAGAGATCGAATTTAACCAGATAATGAAGATAGATGGTCCCTCGGTTAACATTTGCTCTGTCGGCATCCGTGCATTTAAATTTTTAAAACTTTTATGAAACAGATACAATATCAAAAAAGGGTTCAAGCCATAGGACTTGAACTCCTTTCATTTTTTATCATGTATGTCTACTCAAAATTATAATCTTGGGTCTACAGGATCTGACTCCATTGACAATGTCCCAAGCACACATTCATGAACTCTTTCAATTGATTCTCCATTCACATACCGTTTAATACCTTCTACTCCAAGTGAAAATTCTTTAAGCGCAAGTTTTTGTTTTTTTCCTGTATTTCTATTCTTAAGCCTCTCAAGATTTTCCTGCAGCAAGTAATCCATCCCATAGATAATGTTGAGATATTTTCTTCCCCTTACTTTTATGGCAGGTTGCAGCAGCTTCCCTTTATTCCTTGCAGTGTAGAATTCCGGCTTGATGACGATACCTTCGTGACCTTCGCGAGTTATGTCCCGCCACCAATTAATGACTTCTTCCTCACTCGCCACGTCCTTAATGACTTTGTACTCCGTTTCAACAAACATGCTGGATAGCCTTGAAAAATTCCGGTTCATTTCCATGTGCCATGTGTGGGGCCGGTCAAAGAATGTCTGGTTGCTGTGAGCCAGGACATGGAATGGGGCAATTCGAATGGAGTCCACATCTTCTATTTCCCAGCAGTATTTTTGGAAAACTTCTTTAAATGTATGTGCATTTTCAAGCTTTTGTTTGTATTCTTCCAACCAGCTTTTTAAGGCTTCATTCCCACTTACAGCTGATTCAATTTTTTCCTTCAGCTTCATTCGGTCTAGTATTGCATTTTCAGATACGTGCGCGTATTGGCTGCTAATCAGCTCTTTTGCTTTCAAGTTCCAAGGCATGATTTCAGCATCAAGTAATAAATAATCTGTATCATACGTTTCAAAATAGCCATTTTCATGCAAATCCCGATTGATCCGGCCAACTATTTGTTCTTCAGTAGCGACATCGAAAAATCGTCTGCCTGTTCTTGTATAGATGACTCCTAGTGACTCTATGCCTGTATGCTTTTTGGCGGATTCCATATCTTTGAACAAGAACAGAATTGCACGACTTCCCATATGTTTCTTTTCCGCAACCATGGTTTGAATCCCTTGGCTCTTGTAATAGTCTATTGCTTCTTTTGGATGCTCCAGGAACCCTTCTATAGATGATGGTTTTGGGGTTGGGCTCATCGTTGGTGGAATGTAGATTAATTGTTCAATTGGTATCGTGAAATGAGATACTGTGTCAATTGCAGGTTTTACGATGTCTTGATGTATTTTAACTTCTCCCATTTCTTCTGTAAGTACTGAATAGCCATTGATGAACTTACCTATATTCGGCGGATTCAAGCGATTTTTCTCCCATTCTTTTAAGGGATTGTCAGGAGTTCCTGAGTAGTCTTGCTTCGCTTTTACAGAGATGAATTCTCTTTCAGGATAACGAAAAGCAGTCAATGAACCGCCAAATACTACTCCTTGATCGATGTTAATCGTGTTATTGATTAGAAGAGGGGTAGGCTTAGGATCATGCCCCCAAACAATCAGGGAACTTTTCTTATGTGAGATAAACCAATCTTTACGCACTGGCTTTCCTTTTTCGTTAAACCCATCCGTATCACCATAGCGGCAAAAGTCACTTATTGCCTCCGATTGTTTCCCGATGAATTCATCTTTTATACCGGCATGAGCACAAATCAGAGTCCGAATCCCATTCTTCGTAAATACATAATGGGAGGGAGCTCGAAGAAGAAAATCCTTAAGTACCTGTTTTATCTCTTCTGTTTTTTCACTTCCATATTCCATTTCGTACGCCTTTAATTCGTCTTCCACTTTTTCGTCGCCATGGTTCAGGGTAACGTTTCTTCCATCCAGCCACCTTGCAATTTTCCAACCATGATTGCTGTCAATCATATAAGCTAGGTTTTGCTCAACATGCTCATGGAAAAAGAGGATGGTATTAAGTGATTGTGGCCCTCTGCTCATAACGTCACCTATGGAAATAAATTTCCGGCCATGCTGGTGAAAATAGAGACCTTCTTGATTCTTTTCATAGCCTAATTGTTCAAGCAAGCGAATCATTTCCTCAAAGCAACCATGAATATCTCCAATAATGTCGATTCCATGCTGGATATCTTTTTCAATCGGGTTTGTACGTCTGATAAATTCCAGATTATCCGGTCCCTTTATTGTATAAACGGATATGTATCCTTCTTTTTTCAGGTAGTTCTTTTCCCTTTTGAATGTCTGATATTGCTGTTTAATACGTTTTTTCCCACGCGGATTGTCTCTTCTTTCATCCCGTTCAAGTAATTCTTCTTCGGCTATATCAAAAACAATGGATAAAATAGGGACATTGTTTTTTCTGGCCAAGGCAATGTATCTTTTTCGATCATCCGGATGAAGGTGAGTTGCATCCACAAAGGTCAGTTTATTCAGGCGGCACCTAGCATCAATAACTGAATCCATCATTGAGAAAGCTTCCTTGGAGATGGTCTGGTATTCGTCCATCAAATTGTCTGCTTCATCCTTCGGTCTGTCACGCCATTCAATGAATTCAATATCACTTACCAAAACCCTAAAGTCATCTGAACTTATGACCTCTGATAGAAGAATTTCATTTTTTTCAATCATCCTTTTTAACAACGTAGATTTTCCGCTATTGGATGGACCAATAAGCAAAACAATTCCTGCATGGGGCAATCTAATCTGCATAATCAGTCCTCCTTTCTTTTGAACACACACATTTGTGTAGGGAAGCCATGAGTTTCATGCTCCTCGCCAATCCCATCAAACAGAAGTTCATAGTCATTTCTGTGATTTCGCTCTGTGCACCATCGACTGAATTCCTCTCTTGTCCATTCAAACCGATGGTCATTGTGACGGAGATGTTCTTCCATATCGTATACCTCGTTGTATTCCCGGTTTGGCGTTGTAATAATCAGGGCACCCGGCTGATAGTCATTCAGCACAGTATCCATCGCCTTCGGCAAACGGTATTCGTCGATATGCTCGATCACCTCACACAAAATGATGATATCCTTGTCCTTCAATCTTTCATCATAGTAAAAGAGAGAACCCCAAAGTATTTCCGGGACTACAAATTCATCTATATTCTTCACTTTATTGAATCGATTCAATGCTTTGAGTGATTCAGACTCGGACGGTTCAACAGCCAGGATTTCTTTTACGCCTTCCACGAAACCAAGCTGTACGGAAAGCTTGCCTTCGCCCGAACCGAAGTCCACGACAGTTTTGGGTTTCATTCGGCTCACGGTATCAACGATTCTTTCATAGCGCAACTCATTTAATCGGACCTTTTTCACCGGTTCTACCTTTTTCTCTTCTCTACCCGAGTTTTCCACTAAGCTGTAAATTTCTTTAAACCTGAGAGCTTTACGATAAATCAGATCACGCAACGGATGCTGTTCCAGCCAGCCTTCTCCATATCTCTCCAGTTTTTCGATTTCTTTTTCATCAATGAAATAATGCTTGTAGTTATCGATAACCGGAATCAATACAAAGAGATGTCTCAACCCTTCTTGCAGTGTCTTCACGCCTTCTATTGAAATGTATCTTGCAGAACTCTTGTCCTTTACTTGAAACGAGTATTCAATTTCTGGTCGGGTAATCGTTACTTCATATCCAATCGGCTCGAATAGATTTTTTAATTCTTCATCTGATAATGTAGACACTACTGGCCCAAACTCGAAGTTGAAAGGAAACGGATAATCTACCCATTTTATATGTTCTTCCCTCGGCTGACCGTTCAATGCAGTACCTAGTGCAGACCTGATAAATGAACAAAAGATGCTGCTCACTGCAAACTCCCGATCGTTTATGTAATGCGTAATGTCATATGAATTTGAATTGTTTTTTACTAGTTCAATTGGATCTGGAGTTACAAAGATCGTCACTTCCAGCTCTGTCTCCGTAAACTTACTATAAAATAGCCGTACGAGATGCCCTTTGTGATTTCTCTCATAAAGATTGCTTGGGTTCTTTGACAATAAATATGATATGGCTTTAACGTTGTCACCTGAAGCTTGAATTGTTAATTGCATTTGGTATGCTCCTTTCTTACAACGAAATCCTTTTTTGATGAAGAATGAGGTTTATAATAAAACTATTCTGCACCTTGCTTACTTAGAAAAACAGCGACTTCCTCATTTCCATATTCCTTTGCAAAAGAGATGGCAGAATTTCCATCGTCAGCTTTTGCATTGATATCCGCAGATCTTTGTACAAGCAACTTCACGATTTCAAATTGGTCGTAACAACTAGCAATCATCAAAGGAGTAGTATGTCACATAGACAGCTTAGATGTACCTTTAACGCTCTTTCTAATAAATTACGATTGTATTTGTTTATCGAGAAAACGCATAAATTTAATTTGGGCTTGTTCGCTGCGAATAATTTTATTAACCCGACTTCTGCTTTGCAAATACCCTCGAATGTTTCTATTTATAAAAAACAAACGATGATATCTTTCCTCATCATATATTGTTTTAAACCAATCCAGTTCTTTTAACCGAACAATATTCCGGTCAATTTTTCTCGTATCCAAACTATTGTCAATGCTAGTACCGCCTAACACCCCTGCAATTATATCCAATAAAAAACTAACCACAGTCCTCACCTTTTCTTTGCTGCTATTAAATAAAAATTTAGGATTACTGAAACACTAATTTACTTCTATAACAAAGGCATAGAAGGAATCGCCATTAGAAACGTTCTTAGCTTTATCGTCCATCCACCAGACACCGTATGAATAATAATATACTCCTTTTTGTGTAGGAGCGGTAAATTGATTATCTTTCATCACAACTTCAGTTTCCTTATTCTCACTGATTTGTCCTAAATAGAATTCATTTGGTTTTGGATTATAGTCCATTACTAAAGATATTATTTCACCCTGTTTTACCTTGATAGGTTCTTTTCCTTCTAAAAGGTAGATGGGTCCAGCGGTATCAACACAGGTATTTCCCCAACAATAAGTTCCGAGTGTTGTTTCAAACGTTTTATTACCAATCTCTATCGTGGTTCCAGGTGGTTTTTTTCCCGACAGTCCATCACTTGAACACCCCATCAGACTAAGTCCAGTTAAAAAAAGTAAAAAGCATTTTCTCATGTAAAGTCCCCCCATTTATTTAGAAGACGGTCTAAATAAAATTAAGTTACAAACAAATTCTGAAAACTCATTTTATTGTTCTGTAAATTCAAGTTTATAAATGTGGTATATTTAACCAAATCTGTTTTCTGTGGTTGAAGGATGAATACTGGTGACATTTTTTATAAGATTATTATTTTAATTCTTTTCACAATAGGAATATTATCATTCGTATTGTTTATACGAAGACTGTTGGTCAATTCATATGCTCGGAAAAGTCGCCTTGATAAAATTATAAATTTACCTGAGAAAGAAAAGGTTAATTAATTCACTTTTTTATCCTATGTAATTTAATTAGCCTCTAAATGATGCTCTTTTTACATCTATTCAATTTAAAAAAGAGCTGACTAAGCAGCTCTTTACCGGTTCGGATAAGTATCTTGTAAGAAAGTGACAGATTGGTTGATTAGAGCTTTCAAGACATCTACGTTAATATCCGCTACTTTATTGATGTAAACACAAGCTTTTCCTGACGTATGTTTTCCAAAGTCTTTTAATAATTCATCACGCTTAGCATTACCTGTTGCAAAATACAAACTGATCTTTGCTTTCCGAGGTGAAAAACCAACTAGAGCGGTATCCCCTTCGTGGCCAGATTCGTATTTATAATGATATGATCCGAATCCAATAATACTTGGTCCCCACATCTTTGCAGGAAAACCTGTCGTTTCAAAAAAAACATCTAATAATTTATATGCATCTTCTCGCTTTTTTAGATTGTCGACATTTTCAAGGAACTCAATGACACTACTTTCTGTTTCCTTCGTTTTTATTTCGTACATAAATAAAATATCTCCTCATCATAATTAGATTTGTTTAAAAAAGCTTAGTAGGCATATCAAATTTCTATTTAAGATTCATTTCTAAAGGAGAAACCTCTGTCGTTAAGAGCTCTACGAATTTGCTCAAGTGCTTTAGGTCCCATACCATGTAATTTCAACACTTCAACTTCACTAAGTTTGGTGAATTGCTCAAGCTGCAAATACCCAGCTCCCTCAAGTGCTCTACGTGCTGGCTTCGCTAGTTCAGCTGGAAGGTCACTTTTTATACTGCTATTGTTTATAGCCATTTTTCGCCATCCCTTCTATATGTATCTAATAAAGTTTAACTCTTTGAAAAGGGTTATCGCTTTTGATAAAACCTGTTTCTATTCTTTTCTCAGTAGGTTCCCTCAACCGATCCACAGCTGTTAATACATTCGTAAGCCCTTCCATCATACCTTTAGCGGACAGTATTAGTATCGATAGGAAGATGATTGGGATAAAGGCTATCCAAGGGTAGGATGTCCATAGAAAATCCCACCACATGCCGAGCAACCCTGACCATTCATTTGAATTCGAGAGCTTATCAGGCTGTCCAAATAAATCGTCTTTCCTTGTAAATCCACCAATGAAAAGGCCCAATACAGCTATATGTGACATTAGAATCAGTGTTTGGATAAAATCTCTTAAAAATATAATAGCTAATTGAGGAACCAAAAAGGGTTTTATATGCTTTGTAACTATTCGCCAATTACTTGCACCAAGCGTCCTTGAACTTTCGATGAATTCATTGTTATAAATAGCTTTTACCTCATTTGATATTAATATTGAATTTGTTGGAATGAAAAGTAAAGCCAATACAACTAAAAAAAGTACAACCCGATTCCAATAAGGCAACGGCTCAGGTCCGTTCACTAATACTCCATCAATATTATAGATCATGACTTCTTGGACAAGAATCACATTCAAAAGCAAGAAAGCCAATAATGTGATTGGGAAGTAATTTAATGCATCTGCAATAGATTTAAGTGGTCTCTCTATCTTCTGAAGAAAAAAATGAATGAATAATCCAATCCATATGGATGGGAAAACTCGTAAAAAAGTAATGATTAGTCCTGCAGCAATCGTATACTTCGCACCGACTATCATCACAATAAATAAATCTCTACCGAAGTTGTCTGTTCCAAAAGGAGGGAATATCTTCAAACTATACGGAGCTGGAAGAGGTTTTCCACTGCTATCAAATAGTAATGGTGTTGTGGGAATGCGGTCATTAAATATGAGAAAGTAAAGTATACTGACCAAAAACATCGTGCTTATGATGACAAATCCAGTTAAAAACAGCTTATTAATAAACAGCCTTTTCACAATGTACATTTATATCACCATTCCAATCTTTGGCCAGTATTTTTTTTCAATCAGCGTGGTAATAAGCGCATATAAAATGAACACAGGCAGGAAAAACATGATTAATGCGAATGCAATCACATTAGGGTTTGGGTAACTCGTAATAAAAGTAAAGATCCCATATATGTTGAATAATTTCTCAAAAATCACCATTGATGATAATAAATACAGAACAATCGATTTACTATGACTAAAAGTACTAGGGGCTATATTTCTTAATACATGAGAGAAAAAAATGTTGCTTTTGTTAAAGCCTTTGCTTTTGGCTAACTCAATGTATGGCTTTTTCCACTCCTCATTAACTAAATGGAGGTTAATCCTATAGATCATAAAGGACGGAATTAGAGCCAATGAAAATATTGGTAAGAAATAGGTATTGTTTTGTGAAGAGCCAGCAACAGGAAATAGTAAGGTGCCTGTTTGATTAAAATAATAAATCACTGAAAATTGAATGACGATAATGATGAATAAATCAGGTAAGGATTCCAGCAAAGAAATAATTCTAGATACAACATCATTTAATTTTTGCGGCAATAGGATTGTTACATAAGTGATGAATAAACCAATGATGATCGAAATGCATAATGCCGCTAGGAAAATGATTAGAGAGTAAAAGTAATAATCCCAAAAATTTATGAAAATTGAATACTGTCGATTTGTTGGACCCAAAATCATTAGATTTTCAGGGAAAACCAAGGATTTCATAATGTGAAGTACATTGTCCACAAACAATGTAATTTCAAGCTGGATTCCATTAGTAAATAACCCGACAAAAGCACTTATCAGAATAATACCGATTACAACATATAAAAAACGTGTCAAAACAGTAAAAATAGAACTCATAAAAATCCCCCCATTAACAACAAAACCAAAGATATGCATTTAAAGTTAATATTGCCATATATCTTTGGGGAAATAGACAGATAATTTTTCAGAGCTCTACCACATTATAATAGCCTTCCGTTAATATAAAGTTATTCGTCTTTTAACTTCCAAATCCTCCCTCAACCAAATTGATTCTTATGATAAACAAAAAAATGCTTCTTTTCAAAATGAAATTAATCAACAGTTAAGGTGAATATTCATTTATAATTAATTTTTCATTTTTGGGAGAACAAATGAGTCAAGAGGTGGTTTTATGGCAAAATTATTTCATATTCTTGTTATCTTATGTTTGATTTCACCATCCATTATCGATGCCGAACCGGAAACTCCAAGTGTGAAAGTAGCGTTTATTAAGAATGGATTTTTGTGGATACAAGGAAATGACAAAATAGAAATGGTGACTGATAAAAAAGCATCATACTCTCACCCACCACAATGGTCATTCGACGGAAAGATACCCCTTTATCAAAAAGAAGTATCTGAAACAATTAATGAAAATAAGGTGACTCAAAATGAATTATGTATTTATGAGGTAGAGACAGAAAAGCATCGAAAAATCTTCTATGATCTTGGATTCACGCCAAAGTGGACTTATAACCAAGATTTTCTTGGGTATATAGCTGGAGGTGGACGAATTGTATTTGGATTTAAAAATAAAAACCTAAAAGTAACGGAACTACCTGCTTATTTTACTTTTGACCTTACTCCTAAAAACTATGCGGAAATGGGTTTTACTTGGGTTGATGATACCTCACTCATTGTTTCGAGGGTAACTGAAAGCGAATGGTCAAATGCTGCGAAAAAGCGGCCGAAACCTTCATTATATTTTTTAACACTCACAGGCGAAAACAAATAAAAATTACGACTCCTTCAAAAGATAAGGGGATTTTAAGCCAAATTTTTTACCTTCAATTAATAAAATAACCTGGATAAGAAGAAGTGATATTGGTTCTGTAAAAGGTGATTTGTGGATAGCTGATCCGAATGGAAGAAATGCAAGAGTATGGATACGCGATGTTGAGGAATATAGCTTTTTTCCATCACAGTAATTTGAGTGATTTAACTCCTTCCCCATGAATAGCAGAGTTAATATGCATCAAGAAAATCCCACCTGCCTAAACGACAAGTGGGATTTTCTTGATTGTTATAAAAGTGTTTTAGCTTTCTCTATTTGTAAACGAACTTGATCAAACCCTGTTCCGCCCAGGGAATTGCGTCGCTTAACTGCGGAAACTGGTGACATTACGTCAAAAATATCATCTTCAATTAAGTGACTAGCTTCTTGTAAGTCTTCAAGTGTTAAGTCTAACAAGTAAATCTTACGCTGAATACAAAGGAAAACTAGCTTCCCCGTCACTTCATGTGCTTCGCGGAATGGCATACCTTTTGTCGCTAAATAATCTGCGAGTTCTGTGGCATTTGAAAAGTCTTGATGTACTGCTTCATTCAATCGTTTCGTATGGATTGTCATCGTGCGAACCATACCTTCGAAAATTTGTAATGATCCATTCAATGTTTGAACAGTGTCGAACATGCCTTCTTTGTCTTCTTGCATATCTTTGTTATACGTGAGTGGTAAACCTTTTAGCGTGGTTAACAAACTAAATAAGTTTCCGTACACACGACCCGTCTTGCCGCGAATCAATTCCGCCATATCAGGGTTTTTCTTTTGTGGCATGATGCTAGAGCCTGTGGCGAACGCATCGTCGAGTTCAATAAATTGAAACTCTTGGCTCGACCACAGGATGATTTCTTCAGCGAAACGAGATAAGTGCATCATCACAAGCGATGCATTACTTAAAAATTCCACGATGAAATCACGGTCACTCACAGCATCCATGCTATTTTGGTACACTTGCTCAAACCCGAGATAATTGGCTGCTTTATCGCGGTCAATTGGGAATGTCGTACCTGCGAGTGCACCGGCACCTAGTGGTGATATATCTATACGTTTAAGCGACTCGGACAAACGTTGCTGATCTCGCTCAAGCATCCAGAAATATGCCATTAAATGATGAGCAAATGAAATGGGTTGTGCGCGTTGTAAATGGGTGTAGCCAGGTGCAATGGTTTCGACATGTTGCTCAGCTTGATAAAGGATGGCATTCTGAAATGCTTTTATACTGTCTACGATTTCAGCTACACGATGTTTTAAAAAGAGATGCATATCTGTCGCCACTTGATCATTACGACTGCGACCTGTGTGCAACTTCCCTCCAACTGGACCAATCAATTCAATAAGTAGCTTTTCTAAATTCAAGTGAATATCTTCGTTTGCAACTTCAAAAACCAATTCATCGTTTGCGGCTTTTTCTTTTAGTTGCTCGAGACCATTCAAAATAGCAGTTACATCATCTTGTGGTAAAATTTCACAATCACCCAGCATTCTTACGTGAGCGATACTACCCGTCAAATCTTCCATCACGAGTTGTTGATCAAAGCCAATGGATGCGCCAAATTCATCGACCCACTGTTCAGCAGACTTTTGAAAGCGACCTCCCCATAGTTTGGTCATACTAACACCTTCTTTTCTCCTTTATTGACCATAGCATGTACTTTTGTTGGAAGACCCCATAACTCAATGAAGCCGACTGCAGATGCATGGTTAAACTCGTCATTAGTAGAATACGTTGCAAGTTTCTCATCATATAAGGAATTCGGAGATTTACGTCCTTCTACGATTGCATGGCCTTTGAATAATTTCACACGTACAACACCATTTACGTATACTTGAGTCTCTTTTAAGAATGCTTCAAGAGCAACTTTTAATGGAGAGAACCACAAACCTTCATAAATTAATTCCGTTAATTTTTTCTCAATCACGGGTTTAAAATGAGCTAGCTCTTTTACCAACGTGATGTCTTCAAGTTCTTTATGTGCTAGCAGTAATGTATGAGCTCCTGGAACTTCATACACTTCACGTGATTTAATACCAACTAAACGGTTTTCTACGTGATCGATACGACCCACCCCATGTTTTCCAGCAACCTTATTCACTTCTAAAATCAGTTCAGCTAACGAATATGGAACTCCATTTAATTCAGTTGGCACACCGTGATTAAACGTGATTTCAATAATATCTGCTGTATCTGGCGTATTTTCTAATGCTACCGTAATATCATACGCATCTTCTGGAGGTGTAGCCCAAGGGTCTTCAAGAATGCCACACTCATTTGCGCGGCCCCATAAATTTTGGTCGATTGAGAAAGGACTATCTAAATTTATTGGAATTGGAATGTTATTTTTTCTAGCGTACTCAATTTCTTCTTCACGCGACCAACCCCAAGCACGAACAGGTGCAATCACTTCTAATGATGGATCAAGTGAATTAATTGAAACCTCAAAACGGACTTGGTCATTACCTTTTCCTGTACAACCATGTGCCACAGCTTGTGAACCTGTTTGATGTGCAATTTCGACTAGTTTTTTCGCTATTAACGGACGGGATAGTGCAGAAACGAGTGGATATTTATTTTCATACCAAGTATGAGCTTGAAGAGAAATCAATGCGTATTCATTTGCAAATTCTTCTCTTGCATCAATCATATAACTTTCAACAGCGCCCACTTGGATCGCTTTCTTTTTTATAAACTCTAAATCTTTACCTTCACCAACATCTAAACAAACAGCGATAACATCGTATCCTTGTTCTTTTAACCACGGAATTGCCACGGACGTATCTAAACCACCTGAATATGCGAGAACGACTTTTTTATTCATATTTCATTCCTCCTGAATGTATGTTTATTCATTTATTATGAATTAATATACACGAATAATAACATGGGATAAAAATGTAATCAAGTGTATTATCATACATTTTAAAAGTTTAACTATTCAAAAAAGAGAGCTACCTAATAGGCAACTCTCTTGAAATACTATTTTTTCATGAAAAAATCTCGACCTACTCGTTCTAGAATTCCTGGCGCCATCCCGTACACTTTACTCGAAATGCCCATATACCATGGTAAATTCACTTCACGAACTGGACGATTAATAACACGCACGACCGCATTTGAAACTTCCTCCACGGACAATAAAAATTTTTTCAATGATGTTTTATATGTTCCCGTAGAATCAGCCAAATCTAGAAATGGAGAATCGATGGGGCCTGGATTAATCGTCGTTACATAAATGCCGTACGGTTGTACTTCCATTCGTGTGGCGTTCGCATAGCCTAGAAGCGCATGTTTAGTAGCTGCATAAACAGATGCTTTGGGCGTTGCGATTTTCCCTGCCTGAGACGCGATATAAATCAAATGTCCTGTTTTACGTTCTATCATACTAGATAAAATCCTACGCGTTAACTTCATGGGTGCCGTTACATTAACGCGCATCATCTGTTCAATTTGTTCATCGGTTGTATCGTGTGCTAATGCAAATGTGCCAACTCCTGCAGAAAACACAACAATATCGAGTGCAGGACATTGATTAATAACTTTTTCGAGTGAATCTGCTTTAAGTAAGTCTGCTTCGATTGCATGAATGCCCAGCGACTCGAGTTTTTGTAGAGCATCTTTCGATCGACCAGTTGCATAAACGATGTAACCAATTGAATGAAGATCTTTAGCAACTTGTAATCCTACACCACTTGTAGCTCCCGTTACCAGGACGTTTTTAGGCTTGTGCATAAGAAAATACACCATTTTGATCGCGTGATTCAATTGCGAGACCTTCCGCAAGTAGGTAATCCACTTGCCCAATCGTTTCTGAAAGCGTCAATCCGAGTTCTTTTTCATAGACACTTGGAAATAGTTTCTGAGTAATTTCAAAAATGGTCAGTGGTTGCTGTCCAATCATAGCATGTACTTTCATTGCTCGATCACGTTGTCTTTCTAAACGATGGACAACCAATTCATGAACATTATAGACTTCATTTCCATGACCACTATAAATTTTTTCAACCGGCATTGTTAACACTTTTCTAAGCGATTCGTTGTATTGAAGCATCGCCTGAGGTCGTCCAGCACTCGGATCTAATGGTGGTTCAATTAATGGGTTTGAGGAAATTTTCTCTAATATATGGTCTCCACCAATCATCTCTCTGTTTTCAGCATGCCAAAATGAAATATGGCTTTGGGCATGACCGAGTGTTTCTATGATACTCCAACCCGGATGTCCCGGAAGTAAGTCACCTTCTTCAAGCGTAGCGTCTAGCGGACGATTGCCGAGGTATGACACAGGACGTTTCATTTTCTCTACCCACGAGTGATATTTTTTAGGAACACCTTCTTCTATTAATCGCTCTAAATAAAATTCATCATGGTAGGCAAAAAAGGCAGGATCACGTGTTAACCATAAATCATTGTAGACATGCCCATGTACTTTGGCTTGTGGAAACGCATCAATCCAGCCCGCATGGTCAGGATGATGATGTGTCAAAAAGACTTGTTCAATATCACTAAAAGTATAACCAGCTTCTTTTATTCCGCGTTCTAATGCTTCGTATGCTTCAGGTGTTTTAGGACCTGCATCAATTAATGATAAGGAATCTCCTTTTAATAAATAGGCATTTACGTCACCTACAGCAAATGGTGTAGGTATTATTAGTTTATGTATCATTTCGCATTCTCCTTAAAATGAATCACTATTCACTCCATTGTACAAGTTTTCTCTGTTCTCGTCACGTTTCCAAGTAATTTAGAGTATTGTAATAGAAGAAAATTGGTTAGTTGCAACCAAATCATGGTTCCTCCTAGTCTAATAAAGGATTTATTTTTAGTTGACATTTCTTGGTCCGGAAGTCTATAATTTCACTAATTTAGAAAGTTCAAGCTTTGATAAAGACTAGTAATTGTGTTGAAGGAAAGAAGAGAGTGTGCCCACCGGCTGAAAGGCACACTTCCCACTCACATGATGAACCTACTTTGGAGCTGCCATGTAAACATGGCCGTGCCTTCACGATATGAAGGAACAAGTTGTGCTCACTAGCTGGGCAAAACAAGGTGGTACCGCGGAAACATGCGTTTTCGTCCTTTTATTAGGACGAGAGCGCATGTTTTTACGTTTTAGAATAGAAAAAGGAGGAGTATCAATGAAAACGATTGTATTTGTTGGAGCGGGTTCTATGGCACAGGCGATGATTCATGGCTGGATGAAAGAGGCAACAGTTGCCCCGGAAAACGTTTATGTCATGAACAAATCAGATCAAGAAAAATTGGCTTCTCTTAACGAAACATATGGAGTACAGCTTGTTTGTGAAAAAAAAGAAATCTTAAAAACAGCCGATTTGGTTATATTGGCGATGAAACCAAAAGATGTTCAAGCAGGCATGAACTCGATTGCTACATACTTACCAACAACAGCTGTTGTCTTGTCCATACTTGCGGGTGTGCCAATGAATACCATCGAGCAAGGGCTTGGCAAGCGTCCAATTGCCCGTTGTATGCCAAACACATCTGCCACTATTGGGATGTCAGCTAGTGCTATAGCTTGGAATGAAAGAATGGAAAGCAATGATAAAACTGAAATCATTGAACTACTGAAGACCATTGGATCAGTAATCGAAGTAGAAGAAGATGAATTACATGTGATTACTGCCTTGTCAGGAAGTGGACCTGCATATGTATATTACTTCGTTGAAGCATTCGAAAAAGCGGCTGTTGCAAGTGGGCTTTCAGCACAAGTAGCAAGAAACCTGCTAGTTCAAACAATCGCTGGATCAGCAGAAATGTTGAAACAATCAAATGAAACTCCTTCCACGCTTCGAAAACAAGTAACCAGTCCAGGCGGGACAACAGAAGCTGGCATTGAAGCTTTACAAAATAGTGGCTTCTCTGACATGCTTGCTCGTTGTTTAAATGACGCGGAAACACGTTCACGAGAACTCGGAAAGCGTTATATAAAGTAAATAGTAATACAATCAAAAAAGGACCGAGAGAATCGGTCCTTTTTTTGTAGTACGTAATGAATTCGAAAATTGCCTTCCTAAAGGAAACAACTCAGAATACTCATGACATATTTTTCGCGTAAAAAATTTCATCCATTTCTTTTTTAAGCTTCTTGGTAATGGAAATTTTCTCATCTTCTGATAACTGGTCTTCTGTATAGCCAAATAAGTAGTTATTTAAATCAAACTTCTTTAGCTTACATTTTGTATGAAAAATATTTTCTTGATAAACATTTACATCAATCATTTCAAAATTTTCCTCTAAGTCTTCAGGGATATAGTTTTGAATAGAATTAATTTCGTGATCAATGAACAACTTATGCCCCTTAACATCTCTCGTAAAGCCGCGGACTCGATAATCCATCACCATGACATCTGTCTCAAATGAATGGATTAAGAAATTTAACGCTTTTAATGGAGATATTTCTCCACACGTTGAAATATCAATATCAGCACGGAACGTACTAATACCTTCATCAGGGTGATATTCAGGGTATGTATGGACAGTTATATGACTCTTATCTAAATGACCAACAACCGCATCTGGAAAAGGTCCTGGTGACTCTTGAAAAGATTCCATCGGCGATTCATCAACTGGACCTTCTGAAACTAGGATGGTTACACTAGCTCCTTGTGGCTCATAATCTTGCTTAGCAATATTTAAAATGTTAGCTTCGATAATGTCAGTCACTTTAGTTAAAATGCTTGTTAAGCGCTCAGCATTATATTGATCATCAATATATTTAATATAAGCTTCACGTTCTTCTTTAGTTCGTGTGTAACATATATCATACATATTAAAACTTAAAGACTTTGTCAAATTATTAAAACCATGTAATTCAATTCGTTGCTTAGGAGTTAAACTCATTATTGGATCCCCTTTATCTTCTAAAAAATAGTTTTTGAATAATTATTGCTTAAAGACATTTTATTCCTTCAAAATGGACTATCTCCACTGCCTTTATTTTCCCACAAAACCCTTGTTATGAAACATCGAATAAAGATAATTATTCTTATCAAGATTCATCGGTGTTCATACCCTTATGTAAATTAACCATATCATAATTGTTTCGATGGAGGCAACTTGCCAACTTTGGAAGCATTAAAAGAAACATTTTGTCAAGAGAGCTCGAGAAGCGCTATGTTTAGGGTAAGTTGTTATACTACTTCATATACATAAAAGGAGGAGTTAATTAAATGGCTAAGTTATTTGATGAATATACTATTAAAGATGTAACCTTTAAAAACCGTATCGTTATGGCGCCTATGTGCCAGTATTCAAGCCACAACAAAGATGGTCAAGTAGAAGATTGGCACCGTATCCATTACCCAACTCGAGCAGTCGGCCAAGTGGGATTAATTATTTTGGAAGCAACGGCTGTCCAACCTGAGGGTCGAATATCTTCAGAGGATTTAGGAATATGGAGTGACGATCATACAAAAGGGTTAACAGAACTCGTCAAATTAATGAAACTAAATGGCGCAAAAACTGGGATACAACTTGCCCATGCTGGTAGAAAAGCTACAGTGGATGGTGATATCTTTGCCCCTTCCCCTCTAGCGTTTAACGAGCAATATAAAACGCCAAACGAAATGACAAAAGAAGATATTGCCAATACAGTTAAAGCCTTTAAGGAAGCAACCGTACGTGTAATTGAAGCTGGATTTGATGTTATTGAACTACATGGCGCCCATGGTTATTTAATTAATGAATTCTTATCTCCATTAACGAATAAACGCACGGATGAATATGGTGGCAGCGAAGAAAATCGTTACCGCATGCTACGTGAAATTATTGATGCAGTTCGTACTATTTGGGAAGGTCCATTATTCGTTCGTATTTCTGCTTTCGAATACACTGAAGGTGGCTTGACTCCAGAAGGTTTTGTTACGATGACAAAATGGATGAAAGAACAAGACGTAGATTTAGTCGATGTGAGTTCAGGTGCTAATGTCCCTGCTAAGATTGATTCTTACCCAGGGTATCAAGTGAAGTTCTCTGAAACGATTAAACATGATACACCAATCGCAACTGGGGCAGTCGGTATGATCACTTCACCCCTACAAGCAGAAGAAATCTTGAAAAATGACCGTGCAGACTTAATTTTCCTTGCACGTGAATTGCTTCGCGATCCTTACTGGGCTTACCGTGCAGCTAAAGAATTGCGTACAGAAATTAAATCCCCTGTTCAATATGAACGTGGTTGGTTATAAGTCAAATATATATCACAAATAAATCATTAAAAAAAGGACCGTTTCCTCGGTCCTTTTTTTCGTCTAATTCATTTTTCATTCCTCTATTAAAATCCCAAGTTCTTTCTTGAGTAACAATTCGATAGATATCCATTACGTAATATTATTCAGCTGTAAATGTATAAGTTGACATTGGTTTGATTGCGGTTGTAATAATAGCAGACTCTAATAAATTTATTTGAGATTTAATTAGAGTAGCCATTTTGGCAGGCATATTCTCTACCGTCTTTAGCTCTTCATGGAAATTGGCTAATACTTGTTCAATTTCCCATTTCCCGTCCTGTAACTCAGGTGAGTTTATCGATTTTTCGGCTGTAATATCCCATCCTGCACTTTCAGCAATTTTTCTAATATCCTGTGGTGTAAACAATGTTCGTACATTCGAAAGGCTAGACGTTTTAAAACACTCATATTGCGCTTGTATAAGAACTGATAAAAAGTGAGGGTATTGTTCAACAGATTTAATTCCTGAATCCCACTCTGCAAAACATAGCTTGTTCCCCCATCTCCTCAATTTCTTTAGTATGTCATGAAGTTCTTCAGCAGATTTCAAATACCATGAACTATGAGATAATATAATCGAATCAAAATAATTTTCTGGGAATTCGATTGATGGTGATAATATATCCATGTCAAAATCGATTTTAATTCGATTGCCAATATGAGATTTCTTTAAATAGTTAATTGATTCACCTAATGTTAATGGACTTCCATAATCAGGTGAAGCAATATCAATCCCATGAACAATGCCTTTTTCTCCAACCAAAAAGGCCAAAACCGCGGTAGTGTCTCCCTGTCCGCAGCCAATTTCTAACACCTTGAACCCTTTCTTAATACCCCAGAAGTCAGCAAGTTTTAATCTGTGTTCAGTCTGTACTTTTTGTATATTGATATCGCCTGAACTTGTCGGCATACAGTCTACAACTTCATCTATAATATTTGCACTCATTATGTTACTCCTCACAATTCTTACATCCGATGATAAAATTTATTGAAAATATTAATTGTTCAATGGGTTATTATTTTTATCATAATAGGTTAATACAGCTGGGAAAGTTTGTTTAAATTGACTTGGGGTTTTTTTGTATTTAACAAACACTTCATCTTCGGAGACATCAGAAGTAAAACTGAATTCTTCATGGATCAACTCAACCGAGATATAATCAATCTTATGGTTACTGTTTTTACCGAATAATATCCCGTACATACCCCTATGTTTTTATTTCTTCATAAGAAATACCATTTGTACCGTGTTCTGAATGCTCCATTTTAAACTTCCCATTTAACCGTTTAATCAAATGAGCATAACCTAGATCATCATTCTCCAATTGGAATAAAGCGATATTCGATTTAGAACCATCTAATTGCACAACTTCGATTAATTTCGAATTAATCTCATCGTGATCTCCTCTATTTAACCAGTCGTTTAATCCAGTTTGGATGGATTGTTCATCGGTTTTAAATCCTATTGATTAAAATAAAACATGACATTCGCAAAAGTTAGCATTAGTACAATTATGAAAAAAACTTACCTTTTTTGATCATCATTTATCCTCCATACGTCACCTGACTAGTACTATCCCAACACATTTCTCATCATTTAATTTCGGTAGGACAACAGCTTTTATTATGTGAAGCTGGTAATTTCTTATCTTATCTATATGTTCGATTTTTTTACTGATTGTTCCTCCTTGTTAAATGAATTTATTCAAGAACTTAGTGTTCAGTTGCCAAACCAGTATGTTTCAAAAGAAAACAATTTCATCTTCGTATCAACAGAAATTCTGCTTTTGATTGATCCATGTGCTTTCTTTACAATAATGTGTGATGAATCAAATCTTAGTTACATAGACATATAGAGGCAACTTGTAGAATAAGGAGGGTATTTTGTGCACGAGCATAATATTTTGGGAATACAATGGAATCAAGGCAATGTACATGTTCACCAATATTCCACGGAAACGACGATAAATGTTGGACATTCGCATCTCGTTCAGGGAACAACTTCTGCTGCCAATAACACGATGGTTCACGTTCATTATTATCAGGGAACAACCACCTTTGTGGGGCATGTTCATCAATTTTCCGGGACTACGGGACCTCCTGTCTATATGACCGATGGGACACATTTGCATGAATTTTCTGGTACGACTACCTTTAATAATGGACACGTACATTCTTATTCAGGATTCACAGGAAGAAATTTTTCCTAAACATACCTTACAGAAAAAACAAAAGAATGATTCAAGATGAGTTACATAGGGGACCTCAGTTGATAATTGTCCAATGGAAAAGGGAATAGTCTGTTCCAGGTGTTAATCAAAATCAAAAAAAGGAAAGCCACCATCATTAATTTGATAGTGGCTTTTTCATGAAACTGGTGGGTCATCTACTTTGTATAAAAGAACACATAATTGACTAAGAATTATTTCTCCGATTTGTTCTTTTAAAAAATCCAGTCAACAAGAAAGCCATCCTGCTATGAGGATGGCTGAGCAACTATTATACCTAACACCAATATCTCGAGATGACACTTTTTTCTAGTTCAATACTGAAGAAACAAGATAGGCTTCCAATATATATCGCTCTGGTGCAGCACCAATAAAATCAAATGGGTAGCACGTACTGACCGTCAGAACAGCGCGCGGTTTAGGGACAATCACAGTTCGATCATCTTCATCAACAATGCGGACTTTCATAACTTTATAAGTAAAGGTTCCAGCTGCAGTAGTTACTTGCAGCTCATCGCCCTTGCCTACTTTGCCTAGATTTCTAAATACCGTATCCCTGTGACCAGAAAGAATAGAGTTGTCTTTTTCCCCAGGTAATACACTATCCTCGAAATGCCCAACACCCTTTTCCAGTTCATCTTCATTTGTTCCATGAAAAATAGGAAGTTCTGATTCAAGTTTCGGAATATAAAGAGTGCCTATCTCCTCACCCATTTTTGGTCTTTCCGCATAGAGAGGCTCCTCTTTATGAGCACTCTTAGGAATGGCTGAAGAAATTTTCGGAACCTCGGATGCACCTTTAGTCTCTATTTTCTCGCCAGCAAAAAAACCTTTGGAAAAACTACTAATATTATTGTAAAACAACCATAAACCAACAAGCACAATTAGGATTGAAAAAGAAAGAAGTATAGCCTTCTTCGGCTTTCTTCTTTCTTTTCGTTGGAGATTTGGCATTACGAAACTCTTACTCTTCTATAAAGGAATAACCCAATACCGATTAACGCTGCGCCTGCCATGGCACCATCTAGGTTATTTGAATCCGTAACGGGTAGTTTACCACCTTTAACTGTTTTTACCTTATTTGGCGCTTTAGTCACTACAGGTGGATTTGGACTTTTCACTTCTTCTTTAACCGTGTCGGCTACTTCCTCAACGGTAGTAGGAATCTCTTTAATCTGATCTGAAGTAAACTTCACATCAGCTAAAAGCGTTCCGTTTATGTCAAACAGTTGTATTAACAAATAGTCTCCTTCTAATACTTCCATTTGCATCAACTCTGCAGCAGATACTTGAGTCTTATTATTACCTTCTACAATATAAAAGCTTGCTTTCATTTTGAAAATCGACATAAGTTCTTCAAAGGCATTTTTCTACTTCTTTGATTTGCTCCTCAGTAGGATTTTCTGGATCTATAACCATCATTCGTTCAGCAATAGACATAAGTCTTTCACCGACTTCAGGTGAGTTTAGTTCCTCTTCAATCGATAAGAGATGGTTCATAAGATTTTCAATTTCTTCATCAGTTAGATCAATTTCTTTCATTAGTCCATCAATATCTGCCGTAATATCATCAAAATCAGGCATATCAATTGGGGTCGCAATATTTAATACGGTAAAGTATAAGTCATCTACATAAATGAAATTTTCAATCGCTTCTCCATTTTCATTTAATAATTCTATTAGTTGAAGTTCATCTAATTCGAAATCCTCATATATAGATTCCAAGTTACTGTTATCCGATTTAATAACCTCGCCCATGTATTCTTCTAATTCTTGAATGTTTTCAAAATCAGATAAAAAGACTTGAGAATATTCTTCAAGATAGGTAACATAATCTTCCTTTGTAATAGGATATCCTCTTTCTGTACTTACTACTGTTAAATAGGCTGTTAGTTCATCGTCATTTACCTCAGCAAATGTGTTCGTTGGAACAAAGTAAAACGCTAAAAGCACAGCCACCAAGGTTACTAATATCTTCTTCATTATTTCCTCCTAAAATTAACATATTACACTATATTAGTGTAAATTATTCCAAGATAATTACATGAAACTTTAGAACTATCTTTTCGATTGAAATATTGGTAAATTAAACCATTAGTCTATTAATCCAGTACCATTTTTTCAGAACTATAGTTCCAATACCCCAATTTTTTCTTCGCCATATTAATTTGATGTACCCATTACTACGAAATTATTCTTTTCCTATCGAATATCCGTTAAATAATCTACCTCCATGCGGTTTCAAAGCTTTATCCACTAAATTAATTATTAGATTTTTTTCTCCATATTTGTAGTACCGATCGAAGGCTTCAACAAACCGTTTAGCATAATTTTCATCAAATTGTTTTAAGGACCGTACAATCCACTTAGAATCCCCCATCCATTTACAGTTGGATCTCAACACAAATTCACTTAATAACACAGCTATTGTATTAGCAATAAATAATTCTTCTGCTCTATCTAAACAGCCTAAGAAATCATCTAATGCATCCGTCAGAAAATATCGTTTCGTTGTTATTGTTTGCAAAGTCCATTTTTCTGGGCCTTTTTCCAATAATATATCTGCTTCATTTTTTATTGATTCAATGATCCCATCATCTATTAATACGATTCCTTCAGATACCATTCTTGGCAATGAAGGCCTCGCACGTAGGTAATCACTTTCAAAATAGAATTTATAAGAAGCTAAGTTATGGGCAAAAACTTCGATTGGCCAGCCGAACTCGACATGTGACTCTCGATAAGCTGAATTAATTTTTTCATCAAATATAACAATATCTAAATCAGACATTTCTGTAGCTTCACCTCTAACTACACTCCCAGCCAATAGTGCCCCTTGGCAATTTGGATAATGTTTCTGGATAAATTTTTCACCAGCTTCCAATGGTAATAACTTCTTTGTGTAATCCATAACTGTCACCTCTTTGCGTACTTTATTTTTCATCAATCAGTTAATAAAAATGAATGACTGCCAATTCGGGCAGCCTACATTGTACTTTCATTTTGTCTACTAAATCAGTAAAAAAATACTTTAGCAAATCTTATTTCTCAAATTCAATCGCTTGATTGATCAGTTTTACATTTTCTTGTTTGTTTAGGAATTTAGCACGGAAGTTTGATCTAATTTTAACGTTGCATTTCCATCTGGAATAATTTTTCTCTTCGCCTTCATTTAACAGTATTGAAAATGATAACAAAGGCTTGGTTGAATTATTTTCTCTTTTTCTAATTCTTCTGCATGATTAATCGCATATACAAAAGTATTATTACTATCTTCATCGTTATTTGTAGCATGAGTGTATCTTGTCATTCTTCAGTAACTTCCCAATAAGATAGATTAATTTGTTTTACATTCTGTAATTCATTTCCACAGGCCGTTAATAGAATAGAACCATCAAAAACATAAATGACTTCTTCAAAATTAGCACTTTTAACCTTTAGCTAGAAAAGCATTTACCCATTGTTCAATATTTGTTAGTTCTAGAATATTTTCATTTGGCGAATTCAAATTAACTCAGCTCCCACAATAAACAAATAGCTACCATAAAGGCAGCTATTCAATAAATTTATTCTTTTTCAATAAGGGTCAGATTTACAATCCGCTGCCAATATCCTTATTGCTATCACCCATGCTAAAGTTCTGACTCTCACCAGGCCGAATATCAGGATTGGTAGGAATATGAGGATAATTATTGTTCTTCTTTTTTCTCCAATCAATGAAGCCGCCTAAACCAACTAACATAATTATTGGAACAATAAAGTATAACCAACCCACCCTTAACACTTCCTTTTAATACCATTATATCTTTAATTTTCTTTTCTGTTATTAATTTATATAAAACATTTTGTCTTAATTATTGGATTCAACAGCTGAGAAAATTTTCAATAACGACCGATCAGTCCAATGATTACCCTCTAAAGAAAATTCTTTTCTTACACATTCAAAAAGGAATCCAGTTTTTTTAGCAAGTTTGATTGAAGGTTTGTTATCCACATTAATATGTATTTAACAACGTTTGCAAAATTTTGTTTTCACTATTTCCACAATAACCCACATGATGTTGCTTTTGATTATTGCATAAGGAATAAATAATGATAATTCTTCACCAACTTGTGTTTTCTCAACTTTTATCACAATCGTCCCTCACTTACTATTTATATTTTCCTAGTAATTAGATAATTAAGATTTGCTACTTTGAATTTTACAAATCACATATCATACAAGTGGTTTTTCCATTTTCATCATATAAAACCCGCTCCACGCAAATACTATTGAAGCGATATAAAAGATGCTACCTATTGTTAGAAAATCAACTAAATATCCGGTTGCAATAACAGCAATCGCTGCTCCAATTGATGTCCAAATGTGGTAACGGCCAATTTCATTTCCTGCAGTCTCTTTATTAACTGAACGTGCTAGGACGGTTTTCTCTGAGTTTTTCTGAACGGCTCCAAGTAAACCCATGAAGATTTGCAGTACATATATATGCCAGATTTCGTAAGCAAGTGGGAAAACAAGCAAGATTAATGCCATCCCCCATGAATAAATGATTAACAGAACTTTATCTCCAGCTTGATCAGCAAATTTCCCAATCACTGGGTAACTTAGTGCTGCCGTAAGTGCAAATAATCCGTATGCCCATCCAAACTGGGCGTAACTGCTACCGACATTTTTCAGTAGCAATACATAAAACGGGAAAATCATGCTTGCTGCCATTCCAATTGTTCCTTGGTAGATAATAAATTTTCTGTAATTCATTTGTGATACTCCTCATAGAAAAGATTCATGAACCGTTCATCTGGATCATACTTTTCTTTCATTTCAAAGAATTCCTCAGATCTAGGGTATGCCTCAATTAACTGTTCTTTCGTTGGGTAGTGATAGTAAGGGAGATAATAGGTTCCATCATGTTTTAAAGTTACATCAATCATATTTCGAATGACTCGCCCAGTGGTGTCGATACTTTCCTCACTTGTCCCTTGGTTAATAAGCATAACGAGCGCAAACATATCATCGTTTGCGTAAGACATAACGGCTTCTTCGTTTTTCCCCACATAACGAACGGTGATATTTAATAGATTAAAATCTTCTTCATCTTTGATTGTGTCTCTTAGGTCATCAATATAGGCGGTATATTGATTGATTGGTACAAAATATTCCTGTAATACTTCTGTTTTGCTTGCGTTGTTATAGTCCATAAATAATGAATCAGAACGCATAACATTATTTCTTGAAATATACGTACCATTTATTCGCTCACTGTATTCTTTTTGAGTGTTCCAAAACATTTTTTCTCCCCACTCATTGGTTCTCGAAAGTCCTAGGAAAAATTTTGGTATCGCAATAATACTTTCCCGCTTTAAAGTCGTGTAGTTGCCCAATAAGGATTGATCATCTGCCGTGGAATAATCAGTAACATACATTTCAGTTAAAAAACTATCTGGTGGTACCGAAATCCTAGCAAGATGCATTTTTACATTTTCTTTTTGCAAAACATTCTTTGTGAAGTAGGTACTGTATTCATCGTATGAAATAGATTGAGTTTTCACTTGATATAATTCATCTTCTGTCAAATGTAATGTGACATCTAGTATTACTCCGAATAACCCGTATCCTCCATTTACCAAACCAAAAAGTTCAGAATTTTCATCTCGACTCACATTCAAGACTTTTCCTTGTGCATTGAGTAGTCTAAAGGATTCAACCGTTTCAATGAGTGTGTGATTCCGAATATCTCGTCCGTGGACATTTACACTTATCGAACCTCCAACTGTGAATATATTTTGTGATTGACTAACTTTTAACGCAAGACCATAAGGATTTATGTAAGATTGGATTTCCGCCCAAGTAACACCACTTTGTACGGTAATGAGCTGATTTTTTTCATCTAATTCTAGAATTTTATTATATTGCTTCACGTCAAGCATGATACCACCTGGATAAAGGGTTTGACCGCCTTGACTATGCTGCATGCCGGCAATCGATATCTTGTCATCATGAAGATTTGCCTCACGAACGATGTTCTTTATCTCATCTTCACTATCGCTTGATTTAACTGATTTCATTTTTACAGGCAAAAGTCGTCCTCGATCTTCAACCACTGGACTAGCAAGTTGAGTTTGAAAGAGTATCAATGAACCTGCAAATATTACTGTGTATATAATAATCACAAAATAACGAGCTCTTGAAATTTTTATCAACTCCTTTTTAACGCGTAATAGGTTATATTTTAGTAAATATTTTCAATATGGATGCTAATAAGAAAGCTGGATAGCTAAAATCGTATTTTGTCTCCATTTAATTAAATGTTGAAATACAGTTAATAAAGAAAGAACCCTTTTGAGGTCCTTTTTGTGGTTTACTTAATAAACTATTGTACTTAGTTGGTTCAATATAAAAACTTTTACTTTTATGTTTGCCATACTCCTCCAAAACCAGGTGTAAAACCACAAGTTTTATAAAAGTTAATATTGTTTTCTTCATATGTCACGGTTACAATCCCCAATCCAAAGTTTTCAGATTCTCGTATTAATTCTTTTACCAAATTAACTCCAATTCCCTGCTTTTGATACTTTGGGTGAATTATTATATCTTCCATGTAACCATGTTCTAAGCCCATTCCACAAACATAGCCAAAGCCTATTAATCTATTATTCTCATCTCTAACTCCTGCCCAAAAATTGCACCGCTCAAACAAAGTGGGATAATCTTTATCACGTCTACCCCATCCAACAAGTTCTCTTAATTCTGGTACTTCATGATTTGATATAGGCATGTTAATTACAACTTTGTAGATCATTTAATACCTCTTTTCACTTCCAAAAATGATTATGAAGAAGTCACTTTTTGTTATTTTCCATTACCAGATACTACTTTAATATAGGTTTCTTCATTATTTTTAAAAAGTCTAATATAATCAATTTCTGTCCAAGTTGATTTTATATAACACTTGGTTATTTAAGGTCTTATAGCGTAATCAATATATATGTCTAAAGTATCAAAAACTGGATGATTAAACTTATCGACGTTTCGTATAAATGCGTTTTACGAATTCTTCCTTATGATCAGTATATTGACCGATACCACTACTGTTGTTCTGAACATAATCCAGTTTGAGATTCAGATATTCCCTTCTTACATTTTCATTCAAGTTCAAATAATTTTTAAAAAAGATTAAATTGTTCCACAGTTCTTTATCATACTCAACAAGGTGTACAAAATGCGTTTTCACTTCATATGTGTTATCCGCAAATTTCGCAAAAACAACCTTATGAAGGTCTTTCAACAGACAATCTCAGAAATCCAGCTTTTTTAAACCCAGTGATGATTATTTTCTCAACATTTCTGATGTCATCTATACCTACAACGATGTCCAATATCGGCTTCGCCATGATCCCGACAATGGCTGTGCTACCTATATGTTGGATGTGGTCACCATCAATGTTTGTGTGGTTTCTAATTTCTTGTTTCACCAAATCAAACTCACTTTTCCATTCTACATCATAAGGAACTAATTTGACTTCATCTCTTGTTAATCCTAGTTTCAAATCATTGAACCTCATTTCTAGTAGTAAGAGTACTTTCTAAAAAATATTAAGTTTTATCCTCCTCTTTAACTCTCCTAGTTGTTCCTTAGGGATGTTTTTCCCAAGGTTCAATTAGGGAAATTATTATCTTATTATTAACGGAAAGCTTCCTCATGTGAATGCTGTAAATATATTTAAGTGCTTAATATGGAATCAAGCTTATCGATTTGTTTTACCACAGGATTCATACATCTCCTTTTTTGAAAGTACTATTAGCTTATCAAAAAAGTCTCAAGAACGGAAAAAATTACCTTCGCGCATTTTTATCACATGCCCGCACTCAGATATGTATAAATCGAGATTATCAAAATTTCGTAATTTATGGTTCCTATATCGATCTTAAACTATGAGTTACACATCCTTTTAAGAATAAGGAAACCTGAAATTGGACAGATTTCCTCTCAACTTTAGAATTACACAGTTAATTTGTATATGACATTACCAAAAGAAAGCAGAAGTCAAAGCAATCCCTGCTATTGCTCCAAGGGCGATTCCAATTCCAAATCCACCACCAAAAAATCCAAGGCCAAAGCCACCATAACCACTTGAAGGCATTATCCATACCTTATCTCGACTAACTCTCGTGATTGTTCCTACGTGAACTCTTCCATCATGTTGTTTTATTCTTACACTTTTTTTATGGTATCGGCAACACAAATCATACAACTCTGTATAGCGCATATTCATTCCCCCTCCCATTTATAATCTACAATCATAGATGTAGTTACATATAACTTATGCCGATAAATATTCTTTTTAGTAGACAAATGTTTAGAAGCCGATAGTTTTGGACATTTATTATGAACATTTACTACAGTCTGTCATATCATAAACGTTAAGATGTCAAAATAGAGGATGGTAACGATGGCAGTTATCCAAACACAAGACTGGCTGTATAATTTCTTAGAAGCTTGTAAGAAACCGAGTAAGATAACCCCCTTCCAATTGCAGCGTGAACTTATATGCAAACCAATGGAAAAATACTTTTCTACAAATGATTTAGAAACTTTGCATTTCGAACTACTAAACAATGGTTTGTTTGAACCAAGTGAATGGACAGGTATAGAAAAAAGTGTAATTGAGATGGAAAACCGTCGTATTTGGCATTCCGTCGATAAAGAATACCAATTACTTAAAGCAAAATGGTGTGGTCCAGAGGCATCCATTTTTATTTTTCCGATAAAAATAGAGAGTGAAAATACGATAAAGAAAAACGGCATTGCCTACCCCGGAAAATTGTTGTTGTTCATTTCTACTGATTTGCCTGAATATGGATTAAAAAGCCTTCTCGCCCATGAATATAATCATGTGTGCCGATTTAAAAACCTAGGCTTGGAGCTTAAACATATTCCATTAAAAGATTCATTGGTTATTGAAGGTCTTGGGGAATTTTCAGTACAGGAACAATACGGGAAAAAATGGTTGTCACCATGGACCAAAAAATATTCTTTTGAAGAAACCATTGAATTGTGGAGAAAATATTTTATTCCTGCCCTGAATATGACCGGAAGAGATAAGCAGACTGTTTTTATGTATGGAAATAACAATAAACCTTTTCCAAATTGGATCGGGTATTCCATTGGATATCAAATCGTTAACTCTTTCCAAAAAAAACACGGTCCTTTTTCAAAAGGTGAATTATATGCCTATTCATCTGATGAAATAATTGCGGGTTCAAAATATGGGTGGCATTAAACGGAGTCCACAATGTTTCCGCGATAAAAAAAGCAACCGTTCATGCAGGAATACATGAAATGGTTGCTTTTCTTCAACTTCTTAGACATCGGAATACTCGATAGCTAAGAAGTTTACGATATTGGTGTATCAATTGATGATGTTGATCCCATAAATCATAAAACTCTAATCGAATGTCTTTTGATTGATTCAAATCTTGAATTTCAGTATTTATTAGTTCAGCGGATTGCTGCTTTAAAATTTCAATTTGATTAAATCCAGCATCTTGCAAGGATATTTTCCATTCATCTTCATTTAAGATTTTCTTTATACCATATAACTCACAAACATCAGATATTAATTCTTCGGTAAGAGTTTGCTCAGCAATCATTTCAATCAAAATCAATTTTCCGTCTTTTCTCAAAACACGTGAGAGTTCATTCAATGTTTTTGTAATGTCCGTAAAAATGACAACAGATTCAGAAAAGACATAATCAAATGAATCGTCTTGGAAAGCTAATTTCTCTGCGTTGCCATTGATCACTCTTACAGGTAATTGCTCTAATTGAAAGCGGTGGTTCGACTTTTCCAACATGATGGGATGATTATCAATTGCAGTTACGTGGCAGTTATACTGTCGAGCAAGATATGCTGAAGTCTGCCCTGTTCCGCAACCAAGGTCCAGTACATGATCTGAGGAAAGAATATTTTCTGCGTCCAATACGGTTTTAGTTAAATCCAATCCCCCAGGGTGGGCACCACCTATCCCAAAATAAGCTAGTAAATCGAGGTAATTCCCTTTTATTTGAAATCCTCCGTTCATTTCTCGTGTACTTTGTCTTTAACATATGCACAGTATTTCGAAATGAATCCAACAGGAAATCACCTACTACACAATATCTTGTACAAAGGAAATGGGAACTGCTGTGAAGACAGTTTAGCCGGCTGTATTAACGGAAACGAATGCGATACTTTACGCAGAAGTATCTTCCTTTTAGCTGTCCATCAATGTTTTTTGGAAAGTTTTAATGCTAGTATGTACCATACATTCCAACTGGATGAGATAAATTATTTAACAGGCAACAGGCTCTTTAAAGGAACGTAGGCCATATGTCTATGTATTTATTTTTTTGTGAATAAACTATAACCAGATGAGGTGAAAAATATGACTAGAGTATGGAGAAACAATAAAGTCAGTTCAGTCGTGATTAACCAATCAGAATTTTTCATTCGTAATGGTTTTTCTAATAATAATCCACTTTCAAGAGCAGATTCTGATTTAGACATTGATAAGGATAATGACTTGAAAAATGAAATTATCCTGGATGAGGATAATGACACTGAGTTAATAAAGGTAGAAAGATTAGAAAATCAATATGAATTGTCAACTGTGAAAATTTTCATAAAAAACAAGCTATACAATAAACGTTAATACCAACAACGTAGGAATGGATTAACCTAAATTTGTGAAAAAATATAAAACACCTTCGAAATGGTACTCATCGGAGGTGTTTTTGAATGGGTAAAACGTATGAAAATTAAGAAACCGTTGTACTTTCTATAAAAATATTGACGATAATCCATGAGCACCAACAACACGATTTATCTAAAGAATCCCGAATTGTAACGGGGGCTCTTTTCAGAGAAAAACTAATATATCAAGGTCAAATTACACTCAAATCATATTAGTTTAACCATGATTACGTCTCATAAAATGGGCTCTTACTTTTCCTTGAAGCCATTTGATGAGATCAGCTAAGGAACATTAGATAAAGAATATACAATAACAGAATTTTATTAGACAAATAGAAGAGCATGAAAATCCAAACTCTTTATTTGCGATTAATTAAAAATCTTTTAAGGTCTAACCTCCACAACCACCTTCATAGCAACCTCCACCGTTATAGCTGCTTCCAACAAAAGCAGCTCAGACAATTATTTAAGTTTTTTTCCTGGAATCAGTATATCATTGAAATCGAGTGTCAGATGCCAAGCGATTTTGTTATTCCTTTACCACTTCAGTTCTTGCGATCGATCAAGACCATAAGTAAAAGACAAACTAGTAGATGAGTTTCTTTTCCAAATAATACTTTTGAGATTCTTTATTAGGATATTCGTCAATCTTTCCGACAATTTTATAGCCACACTGTTGGTAAAAATCGGGTGCTTGAAAACTAAATGTATCTAGGTGGATGCTTCTACAATTATTATCCCTGGCAGCCTTTTCAATATTATCTAATAACCACTTTCCGTATCCTTCACCTCTAAGAGATTCATCTACCCATAAAAAATCTATATGCAAATTGTACCAACTAATCTTCCCTGTTATGCCACCTAAAATTTCCCCTTCTTCATTTCTAATCATAAAACTAACATTATTAACTGGATGTTTTACGTCATCTGGTAGTTTGGATTGGTTGTATTCAATAATTTTTGTTCTTATATAATCACTATCTTCTTGATTCCATTGTTGATTTATTTTCATTTTTCTCATCCTTTTCTTTATATTCTTCGTATGTTTTCCTGAAGCCAGAGAAAGTTCGAAACCCCTGTTCTTCATAAAAAGATCGAGATGTACTATTTGCTAGTAATTCCATCCTTGTTTTGGGATAGAGGCTATGAACGAATTTGAGTAATTCATTTCCTAAACTCATTCTTCGATAGTCTTTATGAATAATTAATTCACAGATATAGAGACTAATAAAACCATCTGTAAGTCCTCTGATACAGCCAACCACTCGATCATCTGTTTTGACAATAAAAGCAACATTTGAATTACTCCATGCTTTTTTAGTGTCTTCATTCTTCTCCACTAAGTTCGTCCATCCTTCATCAATATTTAATCTATTGATGTCTTTAAAATCATATTCATTGTATGGCCGAATTACGACCGACTTTTCATTTTTTAAGGTGAGTTTCATAATTAATCCCTTCTTTTAATAAACCGGTTTAGATATGTTTTTTTTTGAAAGCATAAGTAAATTCAGATTATATTCTTCACTTTCAATCATAATTACAGTTAATCTCTTTTCAGTTGTTGTTTCATGCCATCCGTCTTTTTCCCAAAAAACGGCATCTCCAGCTTTAACATGAAAATTTTTTTCTTTGTTCCCACGAACCCAACCTTCCCAATTTACAATAAGTAGTAATTGAGGGACGATAGCCTGATGAAAACCGATAATACCAAGTAATCATAATACGTCTTAATAATATTACGGTAGAAGTCAATAAGGGTTTAAGTACATTAGAAAATGTCATGGTCACTCGTCTTGTCTGACACACCGTCAAAATATTTAATAAACGTACCCGATTTTATAAACTCGTGTACGTTTTAAGCTTTCTTCTTAATTTGAATATAATTTCTTTCATTAAGCAAAAAATAGATTAAAGAAATTAGTTTACCTTCTTCGATCCCTTCCAATGCATCTCTCTTAAGCGGAATTTTTGTAGTTTGCCCGTAGCTGTTTTTGGTAACGATATAACGAACTCAACAGCTTTGGGTGCTTTAAAGTGTGCCATATTTGACCTGCAGTAGGTAATAATCTCTGCTTCAGTCACATTTGCATCAGGTTGCAGCACAATAATAGCCTTTGGTATCTCTCCCCATTTTTCATCAGGAACCGCAATAACGGCTACTTCCATAACATCTGAATGTTTATACAACATACCTTCAATTTCTGTAGATGAAATATTTTCTCCTCCGGAAATGATCAAATCCTTTATTCGGTCTTGTATTTCAATGAACCCGTCAGGATATGTGACTGCCAAATCGCCAGTATAGAACCAACCGTCCTTAATTGCTTCTTTTGTCTTTTCTGGGTCTTTGTAATATCCTTCCATAACTACGTTTCCTCGAGTAACGATTTCACCCAATTCTTTCCCATTCCAAGCAACTTCTTCCCCTTCTGGATTGACGACTTTTGTTTCCCCATTAAAAGCGAGCTCGATTCCTTGTCTTGCCTTAATCACAGCTTGTTCATCCTTAGATTTTGAATCAAACTCCTTTTTCCATTCACAATAAAGAATAAATGGAGAAGTTTCCGTCAAACCATACACATGAATCATATTTAATCCCAGGATACCTTGAGCTTTCTGTATTAGCGCTGCTGAAGGGGGTGCACCTGCTGTCGCCATACGAGGGCTCATTTTGATTTTAATATTTTTCGCTTTTGGATTGTTCACCAACATATTAACAACTGTCGGAGCTCCACATAGTAATGAAATATTTTCACTTTCAAATAACTCAAGAATTACAGGAGGATCTACTTTTCTTAAACAGACATGGGTGGCACCAGCCGCAGTTATGGACCAAACGCCACCCCAGCCATTCGCATGAAACATCGGTAATGTATGAAGATACACATCGTCATGCTTGACGTTAAGGTGATACATGAAATTCGCTGCATTAAGGTAATTACTACGGTGTGTTAGCATTACACCTTTTGGTTTTGATGTCGTTCCACTCGTATAGTTCAACGTTAGAAGTTGATTTTCATCAATTTCAACTTCTGGTAGTGTTGAGTTCTCTGTAGACTGTTGAAGAAAATCTTCGTAATCCACGCCTTTTAATGTTGTTTCATGCCCTGCCACGGAAACGATTACAATCTGATCAAAGGAAAGATTTCCTTTGATTTCTTCAATCGGCCCGCTGAATTCGGCATCAACAATCAGCATTTTCGCATCACTATGATTGATAATGTACTCCAAATCTACAGCTGATAATCGATAATTTAATGGCACCATCACAGCACCAAGTTGACAAATGCCGTAAAAAGCCTCAAGCATATAATGTGTGTTCGGTAACATCACCGCAACAAGGTCACCTTCCTGGATTCCAGAGTTATGTAAGGCCATCGAAAGCTGATCCGTCCGTTTTCCAAACTCCTGATATGTAAACTTCTTATTTTCATCGATTACCGCTATTTTTTCGGGATAGTATTTCACTGCACGACGCTTCCAGTCCAATGGGGTTAATGCAGAAAACATAGTGAACAACTCCTGAATGTTTTATTTTTTTAATACGAGCTTATCACTGGTCCAATATAAGTAAAATAGTATTCTATTGAATCCCATTTTTTAAGATGAGCTAAATCATTATTTCTAGATTTACTCCTTTATATCCTTTATTTTTTTAATTATTAAAATATACTGTTCTTTAGTTTGATAAAAGGCAATATTAATGAGCACTCACCATTTAATGCAACTACTACAATATTGAAAACATAATCATTTATTCCGACGTTAACCAGCTGTTTTTGAAAAGTAGTTTAATACGATAATGTTTGTATCTACTATTTATCCCGTGGCAGGAATGGCTTGCTTCAATTTGAGCACAATAAAGCTAAGACTTAAGACATAACACCCTTTGAATAAGTATCAAATGAAATGAGGTGTATTTGTATCGAAATAAATTGCGATTTCTCACCACTTAAAGAACAATTAATTAAGAGTCTAAATAATATTTCGGTAGAAGTTAATAAGGGTTTAAGTGCATTAGAAGAAAACAACTATTGCCTTTTAGGGGAACTTGCAAAAATCAAAGAAACATTTGAAAAAGCAGAGGCTGTGGCGGCATCTTTTTATTTAAACTGTTATTTATCACCATTTACTGACAAGTATTTAGATATTTCAACTTGTATCCAACATCTTTCAATTAAAAGACACGGTGCATTGATTGTGATAGAGCGAAAGGATCAAATCGATTCTTTTATCCGCGCGGGTACAGCTATCGGTGCTAAATTGACACATTCATTACTAGAATCCATTTTTTACCCTGGAAATCCTCTTCATGATGGTGCTGTATTAGTTCGTGCTAATCAAATATTTTCTGCAGCAAATGTTCTTCCATTATCTAACATACTAGTAGGTGAAAAAAAACTAGGTACTCGTCATCGTGCTGCAATAGGTTTATCTGAAAAGAGTGATGCCCTTGTTCTGGTTGTTTCAGAAGAGACAGGAAAAGTTTCTTTTGCTATGGATGGAGAAATTCACCCTATTATAACCACTAGCTCATTATTAGTTTGACAACAAGAAATGGAGTTAAGTATTTATTTATTCGAGTTATATTTTATAAAAAGGAGGGGATTTTTGATCTTCCCCTTTTTTATTTGATTTGTTTTATCGGAAATTATATTTTTAATGCATCGAGATCCTTCTGTCACACGCGTTCAATGAGTAATAACGATATAACATTGAAAGTTCTCATCAGTCGGTTTAAAATGGGAGAAAAGTGAAGGAGAATACATTAATGAATTCGACAAAAAGTGTAATTGAAAAGTTAAATATTAACAAATATCCTACGAAACTAATTCTCCAGGCTCCAGAGGATATTGATGATTTTAACGAAGTTGATTTCGACACTACAATAAAGAATGACAAATATCACTTTATCTTTGCTTTTGTTTTTAGTATGAAGGATTTTTCACAACATTTAGAGATGGTGATCAACAAAAATTTAGTTGAGGATAGTGGCTATTTGTTCATTGCATATCCCAAAAAAAATAATAAGAAATATAAAGAATTTATTGAACGTGATAGTATCTTTAATAATATTGTTCATGACGAAGATGGTTATGTTCATGGGAGTACCCTAAAGTTTTCAAAAATGATTAGTTTAAATGATGTTTTTACGGTTGTCGGTCTTAAATCAGTTCCAAAGAAAACAAAAAATTCGACAAGCACAAAAAACAGCCAATGTGTGGATGACTATATCCGTTATATTGATGACATAAAGCAATATTTGTCTCTCAATGAGAAATTATTAGCTACATACAACCAATTGACCTTTGGTTACCAAAAGGACTGGGCGCGATACGTTTATAGTGCAAAACGACAAGAAACACAAGAAAAACGTCTGCTTGAAATGGAAACCATTATAGGAGAGGGTTATAAATCCATTGATTTATATCGAAGAAAAAAAGAATGAATTCTGAATACATTTACTAAAAAAATAGGCAGACTTGGAAATTTCACTCCAGGTCTGCCTATTTATATATTTGTACTAATTCATTTTTTTTCAATTCAAATTCCGCAAAATCTTCAGCAACTATAATCGAAGGAAATACAGCCAAACCTTGCTTACGAAGTTCTTCGGCCTGGCTTGGTAAAAAACGAGCGCTAATATGTTGAACGATCAAATGTTTGGCTCCACTTTCTTTCGCTACTTGAGCTGCTTGCGTGATGGTTGAATGGCCATATGGCTTAGCGAGTTCTTCAGTGCCTGCATCGAATGTTGCCTCATGAATAACGATATCCACATCTCGACTCAATTCAATAGATGCTTCGCAAAAACGGGTATCCCCAAGAATAGCTAATGAAAATCCTTCTTTCGCTTTTGCAGTTACGTCTTGACTGTAAACGGTATGTCCATTTTCTAACAGTACATCTTGGCCACTTTTCAACTTTGCTAACAAGGGACCTTTCGGCACTCCTAGTTTTAGTGCTTGTTCGATCAATAATTGCGGTGGAAGTGGTTTTTGGGAAACTCGGAAGCCGAAACAAGGGATGACATGATGGAGCAGTTTAGCTTCAACTGTAAATTGTTCATCTTCAAACACTATGCCTTCTGATATTTCGACAAAATTCACTTTGTATTGCAAATAGGTTCTTGATAAACGTAAAGTTGTAAGTATCCACTCTTGAATTCCTGTTGGTCCATAAATGGTTAATGGTTCTTTACCATCTAAGAACGATCTAGATCCGAGTAATCCTGGCAAACCATAAATATGATCGCCATGCATATGTGTAATGAATATTTTTTCTAGCTTTCGCGGTTTTAGAGAGGTATGAAGCATTTGATGTTGTGTCGCCTCACCGCAATCAAATAGCCAAAAGGTGCCTCTTTCTTGCATTAATTTCACAACAAGAGCACTCGTATTCCGTTGCTTAGAAGGCATTCCTGCACCCGTACCTAAAAATTGAAGTTCCATATCACTTGTTCTCCCTATCTTTATGATCGTCTAAAAAGTCTTTACTAAAACTCGTTTTAGATTCATACGTTGGCTTTCGAACTTGAGTTTGACCTCTAGTAACCATTTCTTTGCCGAATCTTTTTTGAAGTGATTCGACTAAATTTAATATCGGCTCTTCTTTAGCGTGTTCTTCAAAATTGTAAATAGATAGTTGTTCAGTAAAGTCTACGCGATCTACCACATTACTAACCGTTACACCTAATAGCCGTATCGGCTGACCATCCCAATTTTTCGTAAATAAGGTCCACGCAACTTCAAATATTTTTTCCTTTTCATAAATCAAGTTACGAGTCGATTGACTACGTGAAGAATTATTCCAATCTGAATCCCGTATTTGTATGGATACTGTTGGACCTGCTAAGCGCTTCGATTCCAAACGATTTGCGACTTTTGAAGTTAAGCTTTTGAACACTTTTTTCAATTCATGAAGATCACTTTCATCAGTAGGTAAAGTTGTTGAACTTCCAACACTCTTCGTATCATAGACAGAATCTGGATCGACAGCACGATCATCAAATCCATTTGCACGTTTTTTTAATCGACTGCCATTCTTTCCAAGGGTTTCTTTTAATAAACCTTCTTCTGCTTTTGCAATATCGCCAATCGTTTGTAATCCTATACTGTACAATTTTTTGGCCGTACTTTCCCCCACACCATGCATGTCTAGAACTGGCAGTGGCCAAAGTATTTTATCAATATCACGTTTACGTAATACTGTAATGCCCATTGGTTTCTTTAGATTTGACGCCGTTTTTGCTAAGAACTTATTCGGAGCAATGCCAATCGAACAAGGCAAATCAAGTTCCGTTAACAACCTCGTCTGAATATCGTCAGCAATTTGAAGAGCGGTCATTGGTCCATCAATATTGGTAACGTCCATATAGCCTTCATCAATAGATACTGGTTCTACTTGTATTGTATATGATTTTAAAACTTCAAACATCGCTCGTGATGCAATTCGATATCGCTCAAAATTAGGTGGCAATAATATAAGCTCAGGACATTTTCGTTTAGCTTCCCAGACGCTCATCGTTGTGTAAACACCTTTTGCACGTGCTTCGTAAGAACAGGTCACTAATATTCCACGCCGTTCTTTTGGATTACCCGCAATTGCAATTGCTTTGCCTTTTAAGCTTGGATCGTATGATTGCTCAACAGATGCATAAAAACTATTCATATCGATATGAAAAATAATCCGAGAATTTCCTCGTTTTATGCTTGTCATGTCCTCATCGCCTCTACTTGTACTTAGTTTAATCATAACAAAAAAAGAGAAGTCAGGGGCATCCTGACTTCTCTTTTCCATCAAGTTATTTAAACTTGTTTAGAAGACTCTTTTACAATCTCTACAAGTAGATCTGATAATTTCTCAAGTTCTGCAACAGGCATCCGTTCATTTTTCGTATGAATTTCTTCATAACCCACAGATAAGTTAACCGTAGGAATGCCGAAACCAGCGATAATATTAGCATCACTACCACCACCACTAGTACCTAGATTTGGAGTGAGACCAAGGTTTTTAACTGCTTTTACAGCTACTTGTGTCACATGTTCTTCTTCCCCAAAACGGAAACCAGGGTACATTAGTTGTATTTCGATTTCTGCTTGTCCACCCATGGCAGCTGCAGTTTCTTCAAAAACAGATTTCATGTGTGCAGTTTGTTTATCCAGTTTTTCAGGAACAATTGAACGTGCTTCAGCTAATATTTTCACTTCATCGCAGACAATATTTGTTGCACCACCGCCTTCAAAGCTACCGATATTAGCAGTTGTTTCTTCATCGATCCGTCCCAAAGTCATTTTTGCAATTGATTTTGAAGCGATGTTAATAGCAGAAATACCTTTTTCAGGTGCTACACCTGCATGAGCTGTTTTACCACGAATCGTTGCCCAAATTTTAGCTTGATATGGCGCTGCAGTTACAATACCGCCGACTTTTCCGTCAGAATCGACTGCAAAGCCATATTTCGCTGTAATACGAGTAGGATCCAAGTGTTTAGCTCCTGCTAAGCCACTTTCCTCCCCTGCTGTAATAATAAATTGAATATCTCCGTGCTCAATTGACTCTTCTTTCAATCGCTTCACCATGTCGAAAAGAGCCGCTATTCCTGCTTTATCATCAGCACCTAAAATAGTGGTGCCGTCTGAGTATATATAGCCATCTTCACGTAGTTCAGGTTTGATTCCTTTACCAGGTACAACAGTGTCCATATGCGTAGTGAAATAAATAGTGGTTACATCAGGCTTGCTACCCTTTAAAGTGGCAATTAAGTTACCTGCTCCATGTCCACTTTTAGTAGCCGAATCATCTTCGAATACATCAAAACCTAAAGCTTCTAATTTCCCAATTAGAATAGGTGCAATAAGTTGCTCATGTTTAGTTTCAGAATCTATTTGAATAAGTTCTAAAAATTCATCAACTAATCGTTGATTGGTCATGTGAAAAACTCCTTTATAATGGGATATTCCCATGCTTTTTGGCTGGTCTCGTTTCTTTCTTATTGCGCATCATATCTAATGCTTGAATGAGTTTAATACGTGTTTCTCGAGGGTCAATTACATCGTCGACCATACCACGCGCTGCGGCAACATATGGGTTTGCAAATTTTTCGCGATATTCCTCGATTTTTGTCGCACGCGTTTGTTCAGGATTGTCACTTTGCGCGATTTCCCGGGAAAAGATTACGTTCGCTGCCCCTTGTGGACCCATCACTGCAATCTCTGCATTTGGCCAAGAAAACACCAAATCCGCTCCAATTGATTTCGAGTTAAGAGCTACATACGCACCACCATATGCTTTACGTAAGATAACGGTCATTTTCGGAACCGTTGCTTCTGAATATGCATATAAAATTTTAGCCCCATGACGAATAATTCCACCATGTTCTTGTTTTATCCCTGGGAAGAATCCGGTAACATCTTCAAATGTGATAATTGGAATATTAAATGAGTCACAGAATCGAATAAAACGAGCTGCTTTATCCGAAGAATCGATATCAAGACCACCCGCCATCACTTTAGGTTGGTTACAAACTAATCCAACAACCTCGCCTTTGATTCGAGCAAGTCCAACGACAACATTACGAGCGAATTCTTTTTGTACTTCCATGAACGAATCTTGATCCACAACTTGTTCAATCACTCTTCGAATATCATAAGGTCTTATTGCTTCAAACGGAACGACTTCAGTTAATTCTGGACGATAGTCGTCTAGTTGATCCACTTCTAAACGAGGTGGCTTTTCGTCGTTATTTTGTGGCAAGTAACTTAATAAATCTCTTACTTGTTGTAAGATTTCTTGTTCGGTTTCCGCACGGAAGTGAGCATTTCCACTAATGGCATTATGTACTTTTGAACCACCCAAGTCTTCAGAAGAAATTTTTTCTCCAGTAACAGTTTCAATTACTTTTGGTCCTGTAATAAACATTTGACTCGTTTTATCAACCATGAATACAAAATCAGTAATGGCTGGAGAGTAAACAGCACCACCAGCACATGGTCCCAAAATGACAGAAATTTGTGGAATCACACCAGAATAAATAGCATTTCGATAGAAAATATGTCCGTATCCATCGAGTGATACAACACCTTCTTGAATACGTGCACCACCAGAATCATTTAATCCAATAAATGGAGCACCATTTTTAGCAGCTAAATCCATCACATTGGCAATTTTCATGGCATGCATTTCCCCAAGCGCGCCACCAAAGACTGTAAAGTCTTGTGAGAATAAGTATATTGCACGTCCATTTACTTTTCCGTAACCTGTTACGACTCCATCTCCTGGACCCTTTTGAGTATCCATCCCAAAGTCAACTGTTCGGTGTTCTACAAATGGATTCAATTCAACAAACGTCCCTCGATCGACCAATAAGTCAATACGTTCACGCGCTGTCAATTTACCTTTAGCATGTTGTTTTTCTATCCGTTCGTCTCCGCCACCAAGTTCAATCTCACGCTTGCGATCATATAAATCACTAATTTTCTCATAAATATCCATTTAGTATTACCCCTTTATACTGCTTTTATCACATAATTCATATAACACGCCGAAAGAAGATTTCGGATGTAAAAACGCCACTTGTGCACCACCCGCTCCTATCTTCGGTTGTTCATTTAATATTCGAATTCCTTTTTCTCGAAGTTCATTCATGCGTTCTTCAATTCCTTCAACACCGAAAGCGATATGATGAATGCCTTCCCCTTTTTTCTCAATAAACGAATGAATGGCACTTTGTTCTGACATTGGCTCTAGTAACTCCAGTTTAACATTACCTGCATCAATGAATGCCACACGAACTGATTCGGAAGCCACTTCTTCAATTTTCAAAACTTTTAGTCCAAGTGTTTCTGTATAATAAGGGATTGTTTCGTCTAGATTTTTAACGGCGATGCCGATATGATCAACCTTTTTCAAAATAGCCACACCCTTCTATAATGTCCATCCTCTATTGTACCGATTTCTTTTTGAAAACTCTACCTCTTGAGAATTTTTTCGATTTCTACTACACTTAAGACTAGATTGTTAAAGGAGTTGTATCATATGCGTAATGCTAATTTTCGTAAGTTCATCGTCTATTTAATGATTATCATGATGGTTTTATCAAGTGCCTTGTTTGGATTAAGTTTATTCTTCTAAAAAAACAGCTTTGAAGGAATGTTTAATCCTTCGCAGCTGTCTTTTTTTTCATTTTGAATCCGACAAAGTTCCGTTTAATTTGTAAATATTGCTCCATTTCTTCAATAAACTGATAGAGAGCAGCCATTGCCAAAAAGTTTTCATGATCTTTTGGAAGTGGCATCTTCGAGAATTCTTCTTTTACATCATCTAATTTTGAGATAAAGGTATTCGCAGTATTTCCAGAATGCACATGGTTGGCTAAATCCTCAATAAATTCCCCGACGTGATAAGAGTGAGAAATAGTGACTGGCAACGCAGTGATTTTCGGTAAGACTCGCTCAATAATTTCGAACTGTTGTTCGCGCATGTCAAAATAAAGATAATAAAGATTTTGTCTTCGATTTAGATGGTTTTCAACATCTTTGTATGCAAGGGCTTTTCCTTTTTCAATGACTTCAGCTGCTTGAACGAGCTCTTTTCCGTCCCAGTCCGAATCCTTGTTGCGTAAGTACAAAGCAATTTCATGAAAGATTGTTGAATACAGTGATTCGAGAGTTAATCGATATTTCTTTAAATCATTTTCTATGTCTGGCATATACATATTGACGAGCAGTGCTACACCGAAGCCTACAGCCATCAATTGAGCTTCATTCCACAAAAGTGCCCATGATAATTCTTTTGCATCAAATAAATGGAGTAAGATGACAACACTTGAAACAAAGCCATCTTGAAATTTTAAAGAAACAAGAGTTGGAATGAAAAGTAGTAAAATAATACCAAAAACGATTGGATTATAAGCAATTCCTTCAAAAAAGACAAATGCAAATCCGATACCAATTATGCTTGAAATTATGCGCGCATAGACGGCACGAACCGATTTTCTTTTCGTTGGTTGAATACATAATACCGTTAATATAAATGCAGAACTATAATAATCCAAATTTAAAAACATGGCGATGAGCATGGCAATACTAGCACCAACAGCTGTTTTTAACGTTCGATAACCGATACGAAATCGTCGGAAATCCATGTGTTCACCAACTTTCGTAAGAAAAGTGTAAATCTACATTTTCTTAACTTGTATCAAGATTAGCCAATTATTTATTCTTTTAACTATATTAATGCAGTTGATATTAAATAAAAACGAAAGAGTTCATTTGTGTCTAGCATGCCGCATGAGCGTGAAGCTTGAGACCCACGTTTTCATACTTGTTGGCTCATGCAAACCATACGCTAGCGCATATGTACGACAACAATAGTAAAGTTTAACAAAGGCAATCTTATAGAAATAAAGAAGAAAAAGAGCACTGAATAGTGCCCTTCTCATTTTTATAGCTCGTCACAATGTTCTTCAAAAAGGGCTTGAATGTGAGTAATAACTGACATTGGATCATGACCTTCTATCTCGTGACGGCCAATTTCAGCAATAGCTTGTCCATCTTTTAATAGAACAAATGAAGGTGATGAAGGTAAATGCTCTTCACCAAAAAGCATACGTGCTTGAGCAGTTGCTTCCTTATCTTGTCCTGCAAATACCGTAACTAAGTGATTTGGACGTTTATCATAATGTACTGCATTGGCAGCTGCTGGACGAGCAATCCCACCTGCACAACCACATACTGAGTTAATCATAACTAGTGAAGTACCTTGACGAGCGAATGCTTGTTCAACGTCTTCTGCTGAAGTTAATTGCTCATATCCGCTTGCTTCCATTTCACCGCGAGCTTGTCGTACTATATCATTCATTAATAAGTTAAAATCCATATTCATTTGTAAATCTCCCTTCGAACTTCAATTCTAATAATAGCAGTTCGTTTATTGACACGCAAAAACTATGTTTTAGGCGTGGTTGGAAATAAATTTTCGACGGCTTGAGAAACCGTCATGTCGCCTCGCAAAATTTCATGCTCTAGCAATTTGACTTGTGACTTTGTATCAGGTAATTCATAAAAATTGTCCATTAATCGGTCTGTAATCATGGTATGGAACCAATCTTTCGTTTGGGACTGTCGTCGATCTTCGAAAACACCAGAAGTCACGAGCGTCTCTTTGAACTTACTAATGATTTGCCAAACTTCATGTATTCCGATGTATTCAATAGAAGAAACAGGCATTGCTTTTGTGGTCCATCCTGGCGTTGCTGGTTGCAGAAAATGTAGAATTTGTTCATATTCAGCTGCGGTTTTTTTTGACATTTTCGCGTTATCACCATCTGCCTTGTGCACAACCAGCAAATCAGCCAACTCCATAATGCCTTTTTTCATCCCTTGAAGTTCGTCACCAGCACCCGTCAAAACTAGCAACATAAAGAAGTCTACCATGCCTCGGACAATTGTTTCGCTCTGACCAACACCTACTGTTTCAATTAAGATAACATCATATCCTGCAGCTTCACACAGTAACATGGTTTCTCGCGTTTTTTTATGAACGCCACCTAATGTTCCTGCAGATGGGGATGGTCGAATAAAAGCGTTTTCGTGTCTAACGAGGTCTTCCATTCTCGTTTTATCCCCTAAAATACTTCCTCCGGATAGGCTTGAGCTAGGATCTATGGCAAGAACGGCTACTTTATATCCCATTTCGCATAAATGTTTCCCAAATGCCTCGATAAATGTACTTTTCCCTGCACCTGGAACTCCAGTGATGCCAATTCGAATACTATTTCCCGTATGCGGGAGAAGTTCTTGCAGTAACCGTTGACCTGTTCGTTTATCTTCAGCTACTGTACTTTCAAGCAACGTAATGGCTTTAGCCAAATGGAGCCTAGAACCATGACGAATTTCACGAGAAAAGTCATCGACAGAAATCTCTTTTTGGTGAGACCTTCGAAATTGCTTTCGAGTCGTTTGCCCCATACCGTCATGAGTAGACTTAAGTCCACCCATCACATTCATAGCGCTTTTCTGCTGGTTCTCCTGACCTTCCATTATTCCTTCACTTCCTCGTACCCAAGACGTCGGTAAATTTCTTCTATTACTTTCGCAGCAGCCACCGGAATGACAGTTCCTGGTCCAAAAATCGCGGAAGCCCCATTTTCACGTAAAAACGCATAATCTTGAGCAGGAATTACGCCACCTACTACGATAAGGATATCTTCACGACCTATTTTTTTTAGTTCACTTTGAAGTGCGGGTACTAATGTCATGTGACCTGCAGCAAGAGAACTTACGCCTATCACATGAACATCGTTTTCAGCTGCCTGTCTAGATGTTTCTTCAGGCGTTTGGAACAATGGGCCAATATCGACATCAAAACCTAAATCTGCGAAAGCAGTCGCAATGACTTTAGCTCCGCGATCGTGTCCATCTTGTCCCATTTTGGCAATCAAAATTCGTGGACGTCGCCCTTCGTTTTCCTTAAAGTCTTCGGTCATGTCTTTGACCACTTTTATTTCTTCATCATTCGAGAAATTCGAACTATAAACGCCACTCACGGAACGAATCACCGCCTTATGTCGACCAGATACGCTTTCAATGGCATCTGAAATTTCACCAAGTGTAGCACGAACTCTCGCAGCTTGAACAGCACATGCAAGCAAGTTTTCTTCGCCAGATTCTGCCGCCTTTGTAAGGGCCGTTAGTGCAAGTTTGACATCATCTGCATTACGCGTTTGTTTCATTTTTTCGATTCGATCAATTTGTGTTTGTCGCACAACCGTATTATCAATATTTAAGATATCAATTGGATCTTCTTCTGATAATCTGAATTTATTTACACCGATGATGATTTCTTTACCAGAATCTATTTGCGCTTGTTTTTTAGCAGCTGCTTCTTCAATTTTCATTTTCGGTAAGCCTGTCTCAATCGCTTTTGCCATTCCACCAAGTTCTTCGATTTCTTCAATCAATGACCATGCTTTCTGCATTAATTCATCCGTTAATTTTTCAACAGCATACGAACCGCCCCATGGATCAATAACTTTTGTCATCATCGTTTCTTCTTGTAAGAAAAGCTGCGTATTTCGAGCGATTCGGGCAGAGAAATCCGTTGGTAAAGCAATCGCTTCATCTAATGCATTTGTGTGAAGCGATTGTGTATGTCCCATTGCTGATGCATTTGCTTCTATTAACGTTCTGGTTACATTATTAAAAGGATCTTGTTCAGTTAAACTCCATCCTGATGTTTGAGAATGCGTTCGAAGTGCCAATGATTTTGGGTTCTTTGGATCAAACGTTTGCATCATTTGCGCCCAGATTCGACGAGCAGCTCGCATTTTCGCTACTTCCATAAAGTAGTTCATGCCAATCGCCCAGAAGAATGACAAACGTGGAGCAAATGAATCGATGTCAATACCAGCTTGTAATCCCGTTCGGACGTATTCAAGACCATCAGCCAGTGTGTATGCTAACTCAATATCAGCAGTGGCACCCGCTTCTTGCATGTGGTAGCCAGAAATCGAGATTGAATTAAATTTCGGCATAAACTTCGATGTGTATTCAAAAATATCAGCAATGATTTTCATCGACATTTTAGGTGGATAAATATATGTGTTACGGACCATATACTCTTTTAAAATGTCATTTTGAATCGTTCCTGCCAGTTGTTCTAGTGAAACGCCTTGTTCTTCAGCTGTTACAATATAAAACGCTAAGATGGGCAATACAGCACCATTCATGGTCATCGACACTGACATTTGATCAAGAGGTATACCGTTAAACAGGATTTTCATATCTTCGATTGAATCGATCGCGACTCCAGCTTTCCCAACGTCACCAGTTACTCGAGGGTGATCAGAATCGTATCCTCGATGTGTGGCTAAATCAAATGCAACAGACAATCCTTTTTGACCCATCGCTAAGTTTCGACGATAAAATGCATTGCTTTCTTCTGCGGTTGAAAATCCAGCATATTGGCGAACTGTCCAAGGACGTGAAACATACATCGTCGGATACGGTCCACGCGTATGAGGCGCAATACCTGGGAAATCTGACAAATGCTCAAGTGATTCAAGATCTTCTTTTGCATATCTAGAATTTAGACGTATGCCTTCATTAGTTAAAAAAGTATTTTCAGCAACTGACGAATTCTTTTCTTGAGTAACTATTTTTTCTAATTGAACCGCTTTAAAATTGGGCTTCATATCCCCTGCACCCCTTCCTTTTCGACCACTATAAGCTGATGCATTTTTTTAATTAAGTCTTGTCCTGCAAAAATCGCACCGTGCAGTCCTAATTCTTGCCATTGCTTTTCTTCAGCAAACTTACCAGCAACATCAATAATGATTTGGTTATGAGTTTGTTTTAAGAAGAGTGGCAAAATTTCTTTCGTCACTTCATCTTTTGCAGCTACTACTGCATAGTCGATTTGGTTTGATTTTACCCAGTGCCAAGCATCATTAGCCTCAGTAAAGACAGGACTCATTATGGGATTTAACCCACCTGCTTGCAAAAATCCTTGAACAAAGTCGGCTCTTGGTTTAACTTCTTTCAAAACACCAAATGAAACTACTGCCGCCTTAAGTTGATTGTCTTCAAAATGCTTGCGTAGTTGTTCAAAAGGAAGTGCTAGTCTTTCTGTACTTTCATTTGAAACGGAAGATGATACTGTATCAGCCGGATTGGCATACATATTTGTTCCAATTAAAGATGCTTTGCGCTTAGCAAGAACTTCTATACGAGAAGACTGTATATCATGTGCTAGTTCCATTAGATAGCTTTCTTGTAGTTCAGGACTCATTTCTACTACTTGTAAAAATAAAGCCCACGATTGACGAACAAGGTCTGCCGTTAAGGATTCGACATAATATGACCCCGCAGCAACATCTATCATTTTATTAACCATTGTTTCTTCTCGAATGACTAATTGGACATTACGTGCAATCCGTTCAGACGACGGTGAGCTACCAGTTAATACATCATGAGGGTGAACCGTAATCATATCTGCTCCGCCTAAAACTGCAGAAAATGTCGCGTTACCTGCGCGCAATAAATTAACAGTTGGATCTAATTTTGAGTAGGAGCGTAGTGAAGTTTCAGCTAACACTGGAATAGCAATTGTCTCCGCGTTATATGCCGTTGAAAACGCTTTCCACAATACCCGAAAAGCACGTAATTTTCCGATTTCCATAAAGAAGTTCGTGTCAACTGCAAATTGAACAGCAACCTTGCTCGCAAAATCACTTTGCTTATCAGCAAGTTTTGATAATTTTACTAAAGCATGCGTTAATTCATGTACTGCTGTACCACCTGCATGGTGAATTTCATTAGTTGTAATCATTGTTGTTAAAGATGAAGAAGGTACTCCAGCAACATACCCTTTTAACTCTATTAATTCTTGCTTAGAAAACAGCTCAAAAACACCAATTATTTCATCGTCCGTTGTAGATACCGATAAATAAAACAGATTTGTTTTTAATAGGCTTGCTAATTCTGTAAGCTCTTCTCGTGACCATGTCCATGAAGAAGGTGTTCCAATGTAAACAATCATTTCATTGCCACGTTCCAACTGAGCTTTCGATTTATGTAAAAATTCTGTAGCTGAAGTACTAATCGTCGCTTGTGCGATTTGCCAGTTAGCATCTTGTTTAGCATGTGCTACTATTTCAGAATAGTTCAAGGTGTTATGTAAATGTTCAGACGTATATAAAGGTTGAAGGTCGATTCCTTCAAAAGTAGGTGTAATCAGTTGCTCAAACGGTTTGTCTTTTAACGTTCTAACTGCTACATCTTTCCACTCATCAAAACTTGCTTTCGGGAATGTCGTATTCTTCATTTGATCGATTGTCATGTGGTCGCTTGCGCTTCCCTCCTTCGAATCTGTTGCATACTTCTAGTCTAACTGAGAATCGGCTTTGTTAAAAGAACAAAAAGCCCGATGACCGAGAGTTTCGGCATCGGACTTTTTGAATAATGTCTAGTTTCAAGTTCCAGCTAGTGGAACACGGGGGCAGTTAGGCAAAACCTTTGCGTTTCATCCATCCAGCACCGGAGTCCAGCTAGAATGACACTTGTACTTTCTTAATACACTGAAGTATTTTCTTTTGTCATGTTTTCTAAGATTTCTTTCACACGTGCTAAGAAGCGGCCACATACAAGACCGTCTAATACGCGGTGATCTAGTGATAAACATAAATTAACCATACTGCGAGCAGCAATCATGCCACCATCCATAATAACTGGACGTTTAACGATCGATTCAACTTGTAAAATCGCCGCTTGTGGATAATTGATAATACCCATTGATTGAATTGAACCAAATGATCCAGTGTTATTAACTGTGAAAGTACCACCTTGCATTTCGTCAGATTTCAATTTACCTGCACGTACTTTGCCTGCAAGCTCATTTATTTCACGACCGATGCCTTTGATCGTTTTCTCATCAGCACTTTTGATAACTGGAACATATAATGCATCTTCAGTCGCAACAGCGATTGAAATATTAATGTCTTTTTTTATCACGATTTTATCGCCAGCCCACATTGAGTTCATCATTGGGAATTCTTTTAAAGCTTGAGAGACAGCTTTAACGAAGAATGCGAAATAAGTCACATTGAAGCCTTCTTTTTTCTTGAATTCATTTTTGATGCTATCACGATATTGAACAAGATTTGTTACATCTACTTCAATCATCGTCCATGCATGTGGTGCTTCATGTTTACTACGTAACATGTTAGCCGCAATAGCTTTACGAATTCCTGTAACCGGAATTTCAGTATCTCCAACAGCTAATGGTACATTTACAGGAGCAGCAGCTGGTTTAGCTGAAGCCATTGTTTGAGCTGGTGCAGCTTCCGCTTTAGGAGCCACTTGTTCAGCTTTAGCAGTTGGGATATTACCACTTTCGATAAGGGCAAGTAAATCCTTACGAGTAATACGTCCTTCATTCCCAGAACCTTCGACAAGTGTTAAATCAATATCGTTTTCTTGTGCTATTTTCAGCACTGAAGGTGAATAGCGAGCTTTTGACCCTTTTTCACGTTCAACTGGAGCAGGAGCTGCAGCCTTTTTCGATTCAGCAGTAGGCATTTCTGCCGCTGTTACTTTTTCGACAGGAGTATCTTGAGATGTCGATTTTTCAGAAGAAGCGTCGCCTTCAGTTTCGATGGTACATACAACCTCACCAACTGCTAAAGTTTCGCCTTCTTTAGCTATAAGTTCTTTAATAACACCAGTAAATGATGAAGGGACTTCAGCCGTCACTTTATCTGTATTTACTTCCGCAAGCGAATCGTATTTGTTAACTTTATCACCCGGTTGAACTAACCATTTTTCGATTGTTCCTTCTGTTACCGATTCACCGAGTTGAGGCATTGTAATTTCTTTGATTGCCAAGTGTAACTCCTCCTTTCAGGTTAAAATTCAGCTAATTCTCGCATAGCTTTTTCGACTTTATCTGGGTTAATCATAAAGAATTTTTCCATTGTCGGTGCATAAGGCATTGCTGGAATATCTGGTCCTGCTAAGCGCTTAATTGGCGCATCTAAATCAAACAAGCAGTTTTCAGCAATAATCGCTGCAACTTCACCCATGATGCTACCTTCCATATTATCTTCAGTAACCAGAAGAACTTTACCTGTTTTTGAAGCTGCTTCTATAATTGCTTCTTTATCTAACGGATAAATTGTGCGCAAATCTAAGATATGAGCAGAAATTCCATCTTGCTCTAATCGTTCAGCAGCTTGAAGTGCAAAGTGAACCGCAAGACCATAAGTGATGACAGTAAGATCTTCACCTTCACGCTTAACATCAGCTTTACCGATTTCAATTGTGTAATCATCTTCTGGTACTTCACCTTTGATCAAACGATATGCACGTTTGTGTTCAAAGAACATTACAGGATCATCATCACGGATTGCAGCTTTTAATAAGCCTTTTGCATCGTAAGGTGTTGAAGGAATCACGATTTTTAATCCCGGTTGGTTAGCAAAAATTGCTTCCACAGATTGTGAATGATAAAGTGCTCCATGAATTCCTCCACCAAAAGGTGCACGGAAAACGATTGGACAAGACCAGTCATTATTTGACCGGTAACGAATACGTGAAGCTTCAGAAATGATTTGGTTCACTGCTGGCATGATGAAATCAGCAAATTGCATTTCTGCAATCGGGCGCATTCCATACATTGCTGCACCAATTCCGACACCAGCAATTGCAGATTCTGCTAACGGAGTGTCCATTACGCGGTCTCCACCAAATTGATCGTATAGTCCTTGAGTAGCTTTGAATACGCCACCTTTATGACCTACGTCTTCACCAAGGATAAAGACGTTTTCATCACGTTCCATCTCTTCTTTCATTGCAAGTGTAATCGCGTCAATATAAGACATAACTGCCATTATGCGTTCCCCCCGTCTTTTTCAGCATAGACGTATTTCAAAGCATCTTCAGGTGCAGCATATGGAGCATTTTCTGCATAATCTGTTGCTTCGTTAACTTCTTTCATAATCCGGTCATTCAAATCTTTTTCAATTTCTTCAGTTAAAATGTTCAATTCTGTTAGATAAGCAGCGAACTTGCCGATTGGATCAGCAGCTTGCCCCTCTGCAAGATCCTCTTTAGTACGATATTGGCGTTGGTCATCATCAGATGAGTGAGCCGTCAATCGGTGCGATACCGCTTCGATTAAGCTTGGGCCTTCTCCATTACGAGCACGGTCAGCAGCTTCTTTAACCACTTTATAAACTTCTAAAGGATCTGTTCCATCGACTGTGAAACCAGGCATACCGTAGCCAATTGCACGGTCAGATACGTTTTTAGCAGCTACCTGTCTATCGTAAGGTACAGAAATCGCATACTTATTGTTTTCCACCAAAGTAATACATGGTAATTTATGAACACCTGCAAAGTTTAATCCTTCATGGAAGTCACCTTGGTTAGATGAACCTTCACCTAGCGTCACGAAAGTAATGAAATCTTTTTGTTTAATTTTTCCCGCAAGTGCCACTCCAACTGCGTGTGGAAGTTGTGTTGTTACTGGAGAAGAACCTGTCAATATACGATTTTTCTTTTGCCCAAAGTGACCAGGCATTTGACGTCCACCTGAGTTTGGATCTTCCGCTTTTGCAAAAGCAGAAAGCATCAAATCACGAACTGTCATACCGAAGTGTAAAACTACACCCATATCACGGTAATAAGGTGCGATATAATCTTTCGTGTTATCAAGTGCGAAAGCCGCACCTACTTGTGTTGCTTCCTGGCCTTGACATGAAATAACGAAAGGAATTTTCCCTGCACGGTTCAATAACCACATACGCTCATCCACTCGACGTGCCATAAGCATAGTTTCAAAAATTTTAAGTACGTCATCGTTAGACAACCCTAGTTCTTCATGACGATTTTTTGCCATCTGAACATCCCCCTTTTAATCTGTGATTGTTACATATGAATTGCTTTGCCTTCAACAGCCAAAGCCGCTTCACCCATCACTTCAGAAAGTGTTGGATGTGGGTGTATTGTGTTTGCAATTTCCCAAGGCGTTGCATCAAGTACCATAGCTAGACCTGCTTCAGAAATCATATCTGTTACATGAGGTCCAATCATGTGTACACCAAGAATATCATTTGTATTTTTATCAGCGATGATTTTCACAAAGCCGTCTGATTCGCCATAAACAAGGGCTTTTCCGATTGCTTTAAATGAGAATTTACCCACTTTCACATCGAAACCTTGATCTTTAGCTTGTTGTTGCGTAATCCCAACACTTGCCGCTTCTGGATTAGAATAAATACAACGAGATACTAGGTTGTAATCAATCGCATGTGTCTTTTGACCTGCAATATGTTCAACCGCTGTAATCCCTTCATGAGAAGCAACATGAGCAAGTTGTAAGCCTCCAATGACATCCCCAATTGCGTAAATGTGAGATTCTTTCGTTTGGAACGTGTCTTTTACTTGGACAAATCCTTTATCAACCAAGATATCCGTATTTTCAATCCCAATATTTTCTACGTTCGCTTGACGACCCACCGAAACCAACATCTTTTCAGCTGTAAACGTTTTTGTTTCACCTTTTAACTCTGCAGAAATTGTTACCGACCCATCAGAAGTTTCTAATGTCTCAGATAGCACTTTTGCACTTGTCGCAAAAGTAATCCCTTTTTTCGACAATAGTTTTTGCATTTCTTTTGAAACATCTGCATCTTCCGTTGGAATAATACGATCTGCATATTCAATTACAGTTACTTCTACACCAAAATCATTTAACATAGAAGCCCATTCAATCCCAATAACACCACCACCAACGATTAGGATGGATTTTGGCAACTCTGTCATAAGAAGTGCTTCATCAGAAGTCATGACCTGAGTTCCATCGATTGTTAAGCCTGGAAGTGAACGAGGACGTGAACCTGTCGCAATAATTACGTTTTTCGGAATAAGCATTTCATTTTCTTCACCATTGTTCATCTCAACAGAAACTGTTCCACCTGGAGATGGAGAGAAGATTGACGGTCCTAACATTCTGCCAGTACCTTCAAAAACATCGATTTTCCCTTTCTTCATCAAGCCTTGAACGCCTTGATGAAGCTGTGAAACGATGCTTTCTTTACGTGCTTGTACACGTGAGAAATCTAATGTTACTTCTCCAGTGTTAACACCAAAGTCTGCAGCATGATTTTTTGTTGTTGCATATACTTCAGCACTGCGAAGTAAAGCTTTACTTGGGATACAACCTTTATGTAAACAAGTTCCACCTAAGTTTCCTTTTTCAACGATTGCTGTTTTTAGTCCTAACTGAGCCGCACGGATTGCAGCTACATATCCGCCAGTCCCGCCTCCAAGAATAACGATATCGTAATTTTGAGCCATAACTTTCGGCCTCCTTTTATTTTAGGTTCGGGTACACTTTTGCTTGTTCTTCACCATTTAGCACGCGGATGGCACCTTCTGATAAAGCTTGTAATTCATTTTCACCTGGTTGCACAACAACATCAGCAATCCAGTTAATGCGTTTTGAAATCGACTCAACAAAGTCTTTTCCGTAAGCTAATCCACCTGTTAATATGATGGCATCAATTTTACCCTCTAACACAGTACTTGCCGAACCAATTTCTCGTGCAACTTGATAAGCCATAGCATCATAAACAAGTTCAGCTTCTTTGTCGCCTTTTGCTATGCGTTTTTCTACAGCCACGGCATCGTTCGTGCCAAGGTAACTGACAAGTCCACCTTGCCCTACTAATTTTTTCATGATTTCATGTCGATAGTATTCGCCAGAGAAACAAAGATCAATTAAGTCACCGGCAGGAACTGTCCCTGCTCGTTCTGGACTAAATGGTCCATCTCCGTGTAACCCATTGTTAACTTCGATCACTCGGCCATTTTGATGGACGCCAACTGTAATACCGCCACCCATATGAGTAACTATCAGTCGCATGTCTTCATAGTTTTTGCCGCACTTTTTAGCATATCGTCGTGCAACAGCTTTTTGATTTAATGCATGAAAAATTGATTTTCGTTCAATTAACGAAAATCCTGAAATGCGTGCAATCGGAGCCAACTCATCAACGACCACTGGATCGACAATGTAAGAAGGTATATTCAAACCTGTTGCAATTTCAAATGCTAAAATCCCACCTAAGTTAGACGCGTGTTGACCAGAGTATCCTTTTTTTAAATCTACTAACATTGCGTCATTTACCGCATAAGTTCCGCCTTCAATTGGACGAAGGAGTCCACCTCTACCACACACAGCAGACAACTTCGAAATGTTTATTCCTTCTTCATCCAATGCTTCTAAAATCGTTTGCTTACGAAATTCGTACTGATCAATGATAGAAGAATACTTTCCAATCTCTTCAGAAGAGTGTCGGATTGTTTTCTCCATCAATAAAAAATCGTTTTCAAAAACACCAATTTTTGTAGATGTGGAACCTGGGTTGATGACAAGAATGCGATATGTATGTTCTTGCACAATGATTCCTCCCAAAAATTTCAAAATTTTAAAATAACAAAATATTAGCTCATCCGATTGCTTTAGAATCTCAGTTTCAAAATGTTTCAGATGAGTTCCTTCAACAACCGGATCCAGCTAATACAATACACTATTTTCTAAATTAACGTCCGCTTAAAATATGTTTGCCGTTTTGTAAGAATTGGCTACGTGATTTACCAACACGAGCGATTCGTTCTTCAGCCAAACGGTCAGCTGCTAAATATGTCGGAATTCCTTGAGTGCGTGAAATTTCCATTACTTTAGCAATGTTGTCATAAACTGTTTCTACACGTTTCATTGCACGTTCACGGTTGTAACCATATAACTCATCCGCAACGTTGATTACTCCACCAGCGTTAATTACATAGTCAGGTGCATAAACGATACCAAGTTCATGTAATTGATCACCGTGAGTCGTTTCTCTTAATTGGTTATTTGCAGCGCCAGCGATAACTTTTGCTTTTAATTGTGGAATCGTATGGTCATTAATAATTGCACCAAGAGCACATGGAGCGAAAATATCAACTTCTTGTGAATAGATTTCATCTGTATTAACTGCAGTAGCACCGAACTCTTCAACCACGCGGTCAACAGCTGCTTTATTAATATCAGTAACAATTAGAATTGCGCCTTCTTCATGTAAATGACGGCATAAGTTATAAGCTACGTTACCTACACCTTGAACTGCAATACGTTTGCCTTCAAGTGAATCACTACCGAATGCTTCCATTGCTGCAGCTTTCATACCACGGTATACGCCGTATGCTGTAACTGGAGATGGGTTACCTGATGAACCAAATGCAGGTGAAATACCTGTCACGTAGTTTGTTTCTTCATGAATTAAATCCATATCTGCTACTGTAGTACCCACGTCTTCAGCAGTAATGTAACGACCGTTTAAACCTTGAATGAAGCGACCGAAAGCACGGAACATTTCTTCATTTTTGTCTTTTAGAGGATCGCCGATAATAACTGCTTTACCACCACCAAGGTTTAAACCAGCAGCTGCATTTTTGTATGTCATTCCTTTTGCTAAACGAAGTGCGTCTTCAATTGCATCTTCTTCTGAAGCGTAAGTCCACATACGTGTACCGCCTAGAGCTGGTCCTAATGTTGTATCGTGAATCGCTATAATTGCTTTCAATCCTGAAGTTTTATCTTGGCAAAATACCAATTGTTCGTAATCATAAGTCTCCATATATTTAAAAATTTCCATAATAAATTCCTCCTAGGTTTTGGTTGTACTTTCAGTTACTAGACGAACAAATTGCTAATGCTAATGAGTTTAATTTACTCTCTGCACTATCTGATCGTGAAGTTAAGACAATGGGCGCTTTCGCTCCTACTATAACCGCTCCTACTTTTGCTCTCGCAAAGTAAACAAGTGATTTATATAAAATATTGCCTGCTTCAATATTCGGTACAAGCAAAATATCAGCTTGTCCTGCATGTTGACCTGTTAAACCTTTATGATGGGCAGCCTCAACCGAAATAGCATTATCAAGCGCGACTGGTCCATCAACCACGCAGCCTTTTATTTGTCCTCTTATATTCATCGCTACTAGAGCAGCAGCGTCAAGAGTAGGTTGCATCGATGGGTTTACGGTTTCAACCGCTGCGAGTGGAGCTACAATTGGATTTTTAACACCAACTGAATGTGCTACCATTACAGCATTTTGGATTATTTGTGCTTTTTGTGCTAAATCTGGTGCAATATTCATTGCAGCATCTGTGACAAAAATCAAACGTTCAAAACCATTGATTTCAAATGCAGCAACATGGGAAAGTACGCTTCCTGTTCGAAGTCCGAAATCCGGATTCAACACAGCTTTTAAAATTAAAGCAGTAGGAATATGTCCTTTCATTAAAACGTTTGCTTCATTTAAATGAACAGACTTTACGGCTGCTATTGCCGCTTGTTGATCATCTTTAACATGTTGTGTGAAGATTTTAGGATGATTCAATAGGTGCGGAAAATGTTGAGTCATCATTTCTTTTAACTTTTGTTCCTTATCGTACAAACGAAAGCTTGCCATATCATGTTCAATTGCCATGCTAATAGCGTCCAGTACTTCCAAATCTGCCGCAGATGCTACTGCTACGACATTATCGTCTGAAGCTGAAGCTTGTTTAATTAAATCAGTTAATTTCATTTGTATTCACCCCAACATTCATTATTTAAGCATAAAGTGTGCCAATATTACAATCGTGAAAACGCTTTATTTGTCAACTTTTCAACCTTTTTGGTATGCAAATTGTTGCAAAGCATGCAAAATGTTGCATGCAATGTCAAACAAGGTCATATTTTTCTAATTTATAATAGAGTGTACGAAGAGAAATTCCAAGTTGCTTGGCAGTTTTTGATTTGTTACCTTTTGTCATCTTGAGAGTTGAAGAAAGAATTTCTTTTTCCATTCGATCCATTTGTTCTACAAGTGGTAAAACCTCATGCGTTGGTAAACTTAATTCCTTCTCTTGTTGATTCATCATCGAGATAGGTAAATGATGATCATCTAACACCGATTCTGTCGGCTTCATAAAAATCATGCCCCGGCTTATGATATTTTCTAGCTCCCTTACATTTCCTGGCCACGAATACACACCAAGTCGTTGCAAGGCAACAGCTGATATCCCTTCAACATTCCGTCCATACTCTTGGTTAAGTTTTACCAGAAGTCGTTCTGCTATAGCCGGGATGTCTTGTTTGTGATTACGTAAAGGAGGAATCTGAATCGGCATTCGGTTTAATCGATAATATAAGTCTTCTCTGAACTTACCTTCAAGCATTGCTTTTTCCATATGAATATTTGTAGCAGCAATTACTCGTACATCAATTGTGATAGATTTTGTTCCGCCTACTCGAACAATTTCACTTTCTTGTAAAACTCGCAACAACTTCGCTTGCGTATTACTTGAAAGTTCTCCGATTTCATCTAAAAAGATACTTCCATGATTCGCGTCTTCAAATAAACCTCTTTTACCACCGCGTTTCGCACCAGTAAATGCACCTTCTTCATAACCAAACAATTCACTCTCCAGTAAATGTTCAGCGATAGCTGCACAGTTAACACGAATAAATTTATTGTACTTTCGATCGCTAGAACTATGAATTGCATGTGCAAAAAGTTCTTTTCCTGTACCTGACTCACCACGCAAGAGCACTGTAACAGGAGTGTTTGCAGCTAATTTTGCCTGTTCAATCGAAATTCTCATTTCATGTGAATCACCGATGATGTCGTCAAATGTGTATTTTGACTCCAACGTTCGAATGATGCTTCTGGCCCGATCTAACTCTTTCATTAAAGAGCGAATTTCAGTCATATCGTGAATAACACCAACACTGCCTTTTAAGCGATTATTAACAATTATTGGTGCAACATTGACAATTACTTCTCTCTTCAAAGGACCAACTCGCATATTTACCCCACGAATAGGTTTACGCATCTGCAGTACTTTCAAGTGAATACTTTCACCTTCACTAATATCAGTTGTTGCTGGTTTTCCAATGATATCATCAGTCTCGAGACCCGTAATTCTAGTATAAGCCGGATTTATTAATAAGCCTTTTCCTTCTTCATCTACAACTGAAATAGCGTCGTCACTTGACTGTATAATTGCTTGGAGCATTGTTTGGATTTCTTTTAAGTTGGTGATTTCTCCAGCTAAATTAACGACTTCCGAAATATCTTTAAAAACAGAAAATGCACCAATACGATTTTCTTTTTCATCAATAATCGGAAACCTCGAAGTAACAATTTTTAAACCGTTACTTAAAGATAACTCTCGATTTAATTCTGTTCGACCCGTTTTAAAAATCCGAGGCAATTCACTTGAAGGAATGACTTCATAAATATGTTTCCCTATCGCTTGAGTGACCGGAATATCCGTCATTCGCTCTGCGCTTTTATTGAAAAAATTCACATTCCCATTGGCATCAATGCTAATCATGCCTTCTTCTATTGAATTGAAAATTAATTGTTGCTTATGTGATTCTTCTCGAATCATTTGTATAAATTGATCTTTTTCCCTCAGTAAACCTATGAGCATGCTTGCAACTGCTCCGGGAATAAGCACTGTACCTTTAGGTCTTTCTCGAAGGAGTTCCTCAAAGACCGCTGGCTCACCAGTCAGATCAAAAATCATATGTAAGTCATTTGTTAAATAAGGTCTCCACTCTGTGCTAGTGGCAATATTATGTTGTTTTGCGATTTGAATCGCTTGTGCTGTTTCATCAATATCAACAACGCGTTGCACATGGAATAATTCCGCTGACATCAATAATTTAAGAATCGCAGTTCCGCCGACCCCACCACCAATTATTAACACATTTTGCAAAGACATTCAAACACCTCGCTAACTTCGTGCAATCTATTGCAAAATCTATCTCTATCATACCTTATCTCGATCTTCTTGACAATGAATGGGGAGATAGTAAAATGAGAAGAGATTTAATTATGCTTTAAAATAAAAGTTGGCACAAAACCTTATCAAAGGTTTTTAGGAGATGAAAAAATTGGCACGAATGTTAGCATTTCTTGTATTACTGATTCCCGGCTTGATGGCTGCTGGTGGAATCAAACTCATACGTGACACCATCTTTGGCAAACTCATTGGGCCAATACCTTTTTTAGGGCTACAATTTATATTAGGTATTGTGATGTTAGTAATTGGGTTAGGATTTTTCGCTGGTTTCTTATTACACCGTGACCGAAAAAACGGCAAGGTTCAACCCAGATTCGCAAACAAAAAGGAATCCTGAATTTACTTTCAGGGTTCCTTTTTTCTACAATGGCTCTGTTAAACTATACTTTCGTTTATCGTACATTTGCGCTTGCCGCACTTTTCGCAGGAGCCAACAAGCATGAAAACCACATACTTGTGGGTCTCATGTTTCACGTTCTTGCGGCATTCTAGACACAATTATACTCTGTCTTTTGTTCTTCAATATCAACAGCATTCTTCAACATAGCCTATACATGTAAACGTATTGGTTCGAAAACTTTCCCTCTTTATTCTGAACAAATCTGACCCTAACTTAATTGTTTTATTAACACTTTGTCAGGATAATCCGTAATCCAACCTAAAACCACTGGATGTGGCTTAGCTAAATATTTTTCGCTTCCATCAATTCCGTAAAACCGCAAAGGCATATTCGATTGAAAAGCTAAATCTAATTTCTTTTGAGCATAATGTCTTTTATGCATATGTAGTGCATCCGCGGCTTTCAATCGACCAAGTTCTTCCCAGTTCGTTTTTCTTGTACCAATATAAGCTGTATGCAGCATGGGGTTACACTGTTTAATTCGCTCAAGTACCTCATAATGAAATGATGAAAAATGAATGTTTAAATGTGAATATGTTCTTTTAAATAACAAATTAACTTGTTCCGGTGCGTCAATAAATGTTTCTTTTAATTCCACATTAAGGGCTAATCCATTGTTTGTAGCAAAGGTTAATACATCATCAAATGTTAATACAGAATTCCCATTAATTAATCTTAAGATAGAAGTCCCTAACTTTAATTTACTAACTTCCTCGAAGGTCATCGTCGATACATTTCTACGAATCCTCGCTAACCGCCAAAAATCCAAGTCATGTGTAACGATTGGCACTAAATCTTTTGTTAATTGTAAATCTATCTCCAAACCATCTGCTCCTAGTTCAATCGCTTTCCTAAAAGCAGCGGAAGAATTTTCAAGTGCATATGCAGAAGCCCCACGATGTGCATATATCGGAACTCTTATCATTTTTTTCAACACCTTGTCTATATGTATAGTTTTCTTTACCCTCTCCTCCCTATTATATGCATAGTTCTGTCTTTTACTGGGTAAAAAACAAGGTTGAGATTTATCATCAGCTCATATTAGGAATTACCCTTACTGTTCTCTAAGAGAGATTATCATCTTTTATTGCCGAATTCTGAAGTTCTTTAATAATAAATTACTCAAAAATACCACTTCGAAGTAGAGTAACGTCAATAGGACTATTGATCTTGGAATCCTTATACATCGAATGCCATGTGTCAAATAAGACTTTCTCACAGAACATCTATATTGGTCTCCAAATCAAAAAAACATCAGAGTCAACTTCCTGGCAGTATGCAATAATTCTAGAAAGTTCAGCAAATAGACTTTTACTAATAGCACTTTCAATTTCTTTAATGGAGAGATTCAAGTACAGTTAACCTCATGACCTCACCCTTTTCGACAAAATAAAAAGACCAATGAATTTTAATCTTCATTGGTCATTCTAATAAAAGTTTATTGGTTTAGAAATCAAATTTTAGTTTAAATTCTAAGAAATTGGTTGGTCTACATTTCTCTGTAAACCCAGTCATATCAATGATTAACTCGCCATGTTTTCCAAGCGAATTTTATCAGCAATCATTGCAATGAATTCTGAATTTGTCGGTTTGCTCTTCAAGTGATGAACGGTATAGCCGAAAGTTTTCGAGATGGACTCATAATTCCCACGGTTCCAAGCGACTTCAATTGCATGACGAATGGCACGTTCCACTCGTGAGGAAGTCGTGTTGAATTTAACACCGATTTCAGGATATAAGACTTTTGTAATGGATCCCAATAATTCAATATCATCATATACCATGTGAATTGCTTCGCGTAAATATGCGTACCCTTTAATATGTGCAGGGACACCGATTTCTTTAATGACTGCGGTAATTGTTGTATCAATCATTTTTTGATTCACTTTTTCTTGTGGTTGGCTTTGTAAAATACTTGTACGTTGAGTGGTTTCTTGCTTGTGACCAGCAACTTGAAGAATCTGATTAACTAGGCGATCAAATTCAAATGGTTTTAACATAAAGTATGAAGCACCTAATTCAACTGCTTGTTTCATAACATCTTCTTGACCAAAAGCAGTTAACATAATGACTTGAACTTTAGATAACTTTTCGTTTGCTTGCATCATTTCGAGTACTGCTAGACCATCCAAGTGAGGCATAATTATATCTAATAATAAAACATCTGGCAATTCGTTCTCCATCATACTTAAAATAACTTTTCCATTTGGAGCTGTTGTAATGACTTCAATTTGAGGATGGCTTGATAAGTATGACTCCAGTGTTTTTACCAATTCTTTATTATCATCAGCAATTGCTACTTTTATTTTTTCCATTTCTAATTCCTCCTCAAGTATATCTGCGAACATGGATGTTTGTTTTTATTGGACATTCTTCCAATTTCACACTGTAAAGTTAATTCGACATTTTGATTGTAAACCCTTTATTCATTTTTAAAAAGGGTAAATAGTTAGAAGATTTAGATGATTTTCGACGAATGTCAAGTTTTTCTATATTTTTGTCGAATAATCGTTACATTAATAATAACAAATAATCAAAAAAAAACCACACTTTTTCAAGTGTGGTCAGAAATATTCATTATGGCTGTTTTTTTATCATTTCCTGAATAGGGATGGCTGCTCCTTTAACCGGATTATCCACCACCATATGTGTAATTGCTCCCGCAAATTTCCCATTTTGTAAAATAGGACTTCCGCTCATACCTTGTAAAATACCGCCTGTCTTTTCAATCAATACTTTATCCGTCACAATAAATTGAAAAGTCTTTTTATCGACTTTTATTATTTCTATTTGATACGGTTGCACGTCATTGCCTTCAATTGCTGTATATATTTCAGCTTTACCTTTTTTGATGTGATCGGTTTTTAATGTTGGAATTGCTTGACCTTTTTGTAAATCAGGATCAATCAACTCACCAAATACGCCATAAACTGTATTTTCTTGAACACTTCCCGCCTGCACATGTATCGATGATTGTTTGGCTATTTTATAACCTGGTTTTCCGGGAGTGCTTTTGTGAATACGTGCAATATCAGACAAAAAGATTGTGCCACCTAAAAATGGTGGTGCCTGTTCAATTTGTTGGTCCACTATTTGATGTCCTAAAGCTCCATACTCATTTGTAGTAGGATTTACATATGTGATTGTTCCAATTCCCTCGGTATGGTCCCGTAAAAACGGTAGCATACTTTCTAGTTGATTTGCCGATACTAATACAGCTTGTCTTTTACTTTCACGTAAAAATTCGACGGAAACTTTCTTGTCATTGTTTTCTTTACTTGTTTTTTTCCAATCCTCAATTGACTCAATTGATTTTTTATTCAGTGATATTATTTGATCACCATTTTTAAACCACCATTTCTCATCAATCATCACATCATGAACAAATGTTGGATTTTCAAGTTTTAACTGCACACCAATCGATTGACCAAGTGGGATTAAATTATCACCACTTTTCGCTGCTAAAGAGCTCGTTGGAAAGACAATCAATAATCCCAAAAGAATGGTAATAAACCGTTTATTAGCAACACATCGCATACTTCACCTCCATTTATCAGGATATCTTTAATATGTGTTTTATATGGTTTGTTATGAAAGGTAAAATTTCGAAAAAAAAAAGCACATGCTGATACAGCAGTGCTTCCAGATTCTATACATGAGATAATTTTTTTCTTTGTTCCGCAATTGAGAGCAATTCCGTTGCATGCTCCAATGTTAACGTTGTAATTTCTGAACCAGACATCATACGACTTAATTCTTGTACACGATATTGGCCAGTAACTTCAGTTAATTTAGTCATCGTCCGTTTACCCATAACTTCTTTTTCAATTAATAATTGTTGATCCGCCATTGCGGCAACTTGAGGGAGATGAGTAATACATAGTACTTGTGAAGAACGAGAGATATTAGCAATTTTTTCAGCAATTGCTTGTGCAACTCGTCCGCTAACTCCCGTATCCACTTCGTCAAAAATAATAGATGTAATCCCTTGATGTTTAGAGAATATTCCTTTTAGCGCTAGCATCATACGTGAAAGTTCACCGCCAGAAGCGATTTTCGAAATCGGTTTTGCTGGCTCTCCAACATTTGTTGACATATAAAATGACACATCGTCTTTACCATTTTTGTCAAAAATAGAAGATGGTTTAAAAACCACTTCAAATGTTGCTTTTTCCATAAATAATTCACGTAATTGAAGGACAATAGCCTCGCTTAAACTTTTCGCAGCTTTTTTGCGATAGATCGTTAATTCTATAGCATCAATTTCTAAATCTTTTTCGACTTGTTCAAGTGCTTTTTGTCGTTGTTGAATACGTTCATCGCGATTCATAAGTGCATCTAACTCTTCACCAATTTTTTTGCGGTAAGCAAAAATTTCTGAAATCGAATTACCGTATTTTCTTTTTAGCGATTGGATGGCAGCTAATCTATCTTCGATGACATTTAAACGTTCTTCATCAAACTCTGATTCATCAATTTCACTTTTCAGTTGATATGACAGTTCTTGAAGGGAATAAAATGAATTCGATACAAGTTCTGCTTGTTCTTTGTACGATTCATCAAAAGAAGCAATATCTTCAAGCTCACTCATAGCATTACCTATCCAATCAAGCCCTTTTGATTCTCCATTTAGAGCTTCTTGAGCAGCTGAAATTCGTTCAAACGTTTTGTGGTAATTTTGGAACTTTTTACGTTCTGATTGAAGATCTTCATCTTCGTTATCAATTAATTCGATAGCATCTATTTCATTGATTTGGTATTGATATAAATCAATTCTTTGAGCAATTTGTTGTTCATTGTCACTGACTGAAGCTAGTTCTTTTTTTAATTTCATGTACTTTTGGAAGAGACCTGAATAACTTTCCTTGGCCTTTTGAATCTTACTTCCTGCAAATTGATCAAGTAAATAAATATGTAGTCGTTCATCCATTAACTCTTGGCTTTCATGTTGTCCATGAATATCAATTAATGAACCACCAATTTCTCTCAAAATGGCTATAGTGACCAACTTGCCATTAACACGACAGACACTTTTCCCATGATCATTAATATCTCGTCTTAAGATAACAGAATCATCATCAGCTTCAATTCCTACATCCTGTAATTTTTGGAATACTGGATGCTGAGCGTTTTGTAAATAAAACAAGCCTTCAAGTTCCGCTTTTTTGGCACCATGACGGATAAATTCTTGTGATCCTCTTCCACCTGCAAGTAAATGAACAGCATCAATTATGATTGATTTACCTGCACCAGTTTCACCAGTGAGAACCGTCAATCCATCTGAAAAGCTCACAGATACTTCCTCTATTATGGCAAAGTTTTTAATAGATAATTCTTTTAACACAAAGTATCACCTCTTTTAAAGCATCTCGAGTAATCTTGTTTTAATTAAGTCACGTTCAGTTGTATCTTTGCAAATAATTAAACAGGTATCATCACCGCAAATTGTCCCTAATATTTCTTTCCAATCGAGATGATCAATTAATGAACCTATGGCATGCGCATTTCCTGGCAAAGTTTTCATTACTAAAAAATGACTTGCTCCATCAATACTTACAAAAGCATCAGTTAGTGCGCGGTGTAATTTTTGCATAGGATTAAATCGTTGATCAGCTGGCAAGCTATATTTATAGCGACCATCTTGCAATGGTACTTTTACTAAATGAAGTTCTTTTATATCACGAGAAACTGTCGCTTGAGTAACATTGTATCCAGCATTTTTCAAGATTTCTACTAAATCGTCTTGCGTTTCAATCTCATGATTGGCAATAATATCGCGTATCCTTATATGTCTTTGGCCCTTGTTCATCAAAGTTCACTCCTAAAAAATGAATAATTATACTTAATTATTCATATCGTACCATTTACTTCTCATCCGTACAAGAAAAAAACGGCCTATCGTAGGCCGTTTCACGTTAGTTGTTGATGTGCATCACGCACAATTTGTTTAAGTTGTTCTTCAGTAAATTGCGTCTCATTTGTTTCAGTAGCAACTAAATGGAATAAAAATTCAATGTTACCTTCTCCACCTGTTATGGGTGAAAACGAAGCATTTTTAAGTGTGAAACCTACTTCTTGGGAAAAGACGGAAATTGTTTCTAACACTTTGGTATGGATTTTTGCATCGCGCACGACACCTTTTTTACCAACATTCGCTTTTCCTGCTTCAAATTGTGGTTTCACGAGTGCTATTACATCACTTCCTGGCACAAGTAATGTTTTCAAGACGGGTAAAATGAGTTTTAGTGAAATAAACGAAACATCAATCGTTGCAAATTCAGGTAAACCTTCAGCTAAATCGACTCCTGTGACATAGCGGAAATTGGTACGTTCCATGACGGTTACTCGTTCATCTTGACGGATTTTCCAAGCCAGTTGATTGTAGCCAACATCCAGTGCATAACAATGTCGCGCTCCGTTTTGCAGAGCACAATCTGTAAACCCACCAGTAGAAGCCCCAATATCTAACATTAACTTATCTTTAACATCAATTTGAAAATAACTAAGTGCCTTTTCAAGTTTTAAGCCACCTCTACTTACATAAGGCATTTCTTTCCCTTTTACTTGAAGTGGGGAATCGCTTGAGATTTTTTCACCAGGCTTTTCAAGACGAACTTCATTTGTATAAACAGTCCCGGCCATAATCGCCCGTTTTGCTTTTTCTCTAGTTTCACAAAGTCCACGTTCTACAAGTAAAACATCGACTCTTTCTTTTGGGGTTTTAATCATAATGCGTGAGTACCAGCCTTGCCAATTTTTTTCATTTTTTGTTGGATACGAATTACTAATTCGTCTGCAGTGAGATGAATTTCATTTAATAATTCATCAACATTTCCATGTTCAATAAACTGATCAGGTATTCCCATACGGTTTACTGATATTCCTGTATAATCATAATCTTGCATGAATTCTAAGATACTGCTTCCAAATCCACCTTGTAAAACGGCTTCTTCGACAGTGAATAATGGAAGGTCCCGGTTCACTAATTGGTGCAACATATGCACATCAAGTGGTTTAATAAATCGTGCATTAATTACTTCAACTTGAATGCCTTGTTTTGCTAAGCGATCTGCTGCCTCTAAAGCCAATGGAATGGTTGTCCCAAATGTCAATATAGCCGCGTCGGTCCCTTCTCTTAACACTTCCCATGAGCCTATAGGAATCACTCGTAATTCAGCGTCCATTGGTACACCTAGACCATTACCTCTTGGGTAACGCAAAGCGATTGGACCATCATTGTATTCAATGGCTGTGTTCACCATATGCTGACCTTCATTTTCATCCTTTGGCATCATGATGACCATGTTTGGTAAATGACGTAAAAATGCGATATCAAATACCCCTTGATGTGTTTCGCCATCTGCACCTACAAGGCCAGACCGATCGATACCAATAAAGACATTTAAATTTTGACGGCAAATATCATGAAGAACTTGATCATAAGCACGTTGTAGGAAAGTTGAATAAATCGCTAAAAATGGTTTCATTCCCTGTGTTGCTAGTCCTGCAGCCATGGTTGTAGCGTGTTGTTCAGCTATTCCAACATCAAACATACGCTTAGGAAATTCAGAAGCAAATCCTTCTAACTTTGAACCAACAGGCATAGCTGGAGTAATGGCAACAATGCGTTCATCTTCTCGGGCCAGTTTACGAACAGTCTCAGCCACTAATCCGCTCCATGAAGGGGCAGTAGTTGAAGATTTAACAAAAGCACCTGTTTCCATTTTATAAGGTCCCGTACCATGCCATGTGCCGATTTTATCTTCTTCAGCAGGTCGGAATCCTTTGCCCTTTTTCGTTAGGACATGAACTAAAACCGGACCTTTCATTTTTTTTGCATTTAATAATGTTTCTTGTAAATCATCATAATTATGTCCATCAATTGGGCCTAGGTAAGTAAACCCAAGCTCCTCAAAAAAGATACCGGATACGAGTAGGTATTTTAAACTATCCTTAACTCGTTCAGCAGTAGCAGCTAACTTACCACCGACTGCTGGAATTTTCTTTAACAAGTATTCTAATTCATCTTTTGCCTTGTTATATTTCCCGGCTGTTCTAAGTTTCCCCAAAATCGTATGAAGGGCTCCAACGTTTGGTGCAATTGACATTTCATTATCATTTAATATTACAATCATGTCCGTCTTTTCATGTCCAATATGATTTAGAGCTTCTAAAGCCATACCACCAGTTAATGCACCGTCTCCGATAATCGGAATGATATGATTTTTGTCATTTTTGATATCTCGAGCAGCTGCCATACCCATAGCAGCAGACAGTGAAGTAGAACTATGTCCAGTCTCCCAGACATCATGTTCACTCTCTATACGCTTTGGAAATCCGCATAATCCTTTATATTGACGAAGTGTGTCAAATTGATTTCCTCTACCAGTTAATATTTTATGGACATACGCTTGATGTCCTACATCCCAAATAAACTTATCATCAGGGCTATTGAAAATACGGTGAAGAGATACAGTTAGTTCGACCACACCTAAGTTAGGACCGATATGTCCACCTGTGACCGATAATTTTTCAATTAAAAACGAACGAATATCTTCACTCAAGTTCAATAATTCATCTTGTGATAAATTTTTAATAAAGGATGGATCTGTTATTGTATTTAAATCCATCTACGTCACACACCTTTACACTATACTTGCTGATTAATTTATTACATTTCATTATATCAATGTCAGTGGATTGTACAAACATTAACCTTTATCCTACTTATTACGATTGACTATATAAGCAGCCATTTCGTCTAACAAACCTGGCTCGTCGGATATTTGTCGAAGTGACAGAATGGCTTGGTTATAATGCCAATCTCTTTTATCTTTTGCCCCATTTAGTGATAATAATGCAGGGTACGTATTTTTTTCACTGGCAACATCTTTTCCGGCAGTTTTACCTAACTCTTCAGTAGTACCTTCTATATCTAAAATGTCATCTTGAATTTGAAAAGCAAGACCAATATGGAAACCAAAATCAGTGAGTGCTTTTCTAGTGTTGTCGTTTGCTCGAGCCAAAATGGCACCTGCTTCAATACTGAATGACAATAGTGCACCAGTTTTGTTGATGTGAATCGTTTCCAATTCATTGACGGTGACTATTTTTCTCTCACTCTCGATATCTAATACTTGACCACCTACCATACCTTCAGCACCTGCTGATTTACTTAACAAATGAATTAACTCTAATTTGCTTTCAGCGGTTACTTCTTTTAAACGAGCTAGTACTCCAAAACTATATGTTAATAATCCGTCTCCAGCTAAAATGGCTAACGCTTCACCGTACACTTTATGGTTCGTTAATTTCCCTCGACGAAAATCATCATTGTCCATGCTCGGTAAGTCATCATGAATAAGGGAATACGTGTGAACCATTTCAATTGTCGCTCCAAATGTTAATGCCTCACTATGATTCACTTTTAATAGGTCTAAAACGGCTATTAAAAATAATGGTCGAACTCGTTTACCACCTGCAGTAAGTGAATAATGCATTGCCTCTTTTAATATAGCAGGTGCTTCAATTGACAAGATTTGTTCCGACAATTGTTGATCTATTTTCGGAACATAATATTCTTTAAAACTTTGGAATGAAGTCATTTTGACGTATCCTCTTTTTCAGATGTATTAAAGGGCACTTTCTCTCCACTTTCATCCATGATGGAAATCAATTGTTTCTCCGCATTATGCAATTTATCATGGCAAACAGAGGATAATTCCATGCCTTTTTTGTAAAGAGAAATCGCATCTTCTAAAGGAACATCGCCTTGTTCGAGATTGCGCACGATTTCTTCAAGTTGTTGGATGGCTTGATCAAAAGATACTGTATTTTTCGTCATGATGATTCTCCTTTAGACTTTTTGATTATAGAGTCTATAGATGCAATTACGACTCCATCTTGTAATTTGATTTGTAAGGGTTGGTCTGAATCTATATCTTCAATTGATTTTACAACTTGATCCTGTTGATAGGTTAAGCTGTAGCCCCTATCCATGATTTTCAGTGGATTTAGAGCTTCTAATAATTGAATAATATTGCTAAAAGAGCGCCCTTTTGCCTGTAAACCTTTTTGAGATGCCACTTGCATACGTTGTTCTAAGTCTTGTAAACCTTTTTGATGTTGTTGGACTAATCTCTGAGGACTTTGCAAAGTCAACCGCATCGTTTGTTGATTGAGCAATTGTTGTTTTTGATTGACCAAGGTCCGTCCACTTTTTTCAAGCTGTTCAGTAATACGCGTTAAATTCTCGACAAAAGGTCTATACAATCGCTCTGGATAAGCAAGTGGGTATGCCGACATAACGCGAGTTAATCTTTTTCGCTCTTGAGACAAGGTTGCCGTGATAATCGAAACAATTTGTGATTTTCTATTTGTAACGCGCTCTAATAATTCTAATTGATTGGGTACAGCGAGTTCTGCTGCGGCTGTTGGTGTAGGAGCACGTAAGTCGGAAACAAAGTCAGCGATTGTTGTATCAGTTTCATGTCCAACTGCACTAATAATTGGTATGGTACTATTCACTATTTCGCGAGCAACTATCTCTTCATTAAATGCCCATAAATCTTCAATCGAGCCACCACCCCGCCCCACGATGCAGACATCCAATTCAGGACATGCGTTTGCTCTTTTGAGCGCTTTGACAATACTGGGTGCGGCACCAACACCTTGAACAAGTGCTGGAAATATAATAACTTCAGCCAGAGGATAACGTCTACTTAAAGTCGTGACGATATCTCGGATAGCCGCTCCTGTAATTGCGGTAATAACACCGATTTTTTGTGGGTATCTAGGGATTTGTTTTTTTCTGGATGGGTGGAACAACCCTTCTTTTGCTAACTTTTCTTTTAATTGTTCAAAGGCAATAAACAGTTCACCAATGCCATCAGGTTGCATGGATTGTGCATACAATTGATATTGGCCAGACCCTTCATACACATTGACATCACCTTGCAGAAGTATGTTCATACCGCTTTCGGGTCTGAATTTCAAGTGTTTGGCTTGAGCAGCAAACATCACCGCCGGCATTCTAGTTTGCTCATCTTTGATCGTAAAATAAATGTGTCCACTCGTATGTATTTTCACATTTGATAATTCCCCTTTTACATAAACATTGCGCAAATGGGGATCAGCATCAAATTTTCGTTTTATGTATTTGGTTAAAGCTTTTACAGTTAAATATGAAGTTGATGTCAAGTGTCGTCAAACTCCTCATGAAGAAGAAATAGAAAAGCTGTCTTTCTCTAAGAAAAACAGCTTCTTCCCTTTATTTTACCTGTTTTAAGTTCATTTGTCTTGACGTAACTCATTTTCAGCAGATTGGACAGTGTTTACCATTAGCATCGTAATGGTCATTGGTCCCACCCCACCTGGAACTGGAGTTATATATGAGGCTTTATCTTTAACTGACTCGAAATCTACATCCCCACATAGACGATTGTTTTCATCACGATTCATCCCGACATCAATGACAACAGCACCATCTTTTACGTAATCACTCGTAATCATTTTTGTTCTACCTACAGCAACTACGAGGATGTCTGCTTGTAAAGTAATCTCTTTTAGGTTGGGTGTTTTGGAGTGAGCATATGTGACAGTAGCATCTTTTTGAAGTAATAGTTGTCCCATAGGTTTACCGACAATATGGCTACGCCCTATGACGACAGCATGTTTACCTGCAATTTCTACACCAGAAAATTCCAGAAGTTTCATGACACCATATGGCGTACATGGTAGAAACGTTTCTTGCCCGAGCATCATTTTCCCTACATTGATTGGATGAAATCCATCCACATCTTTGTCAGGAGATATCGCTGCTAACACTTTTGATTCAGTAATTTGTTTTGGAAGTGGAAGTTGGACTAAAATTCCATGAATTTCAGGATCATGATTAAGAGAATGAATCGCTTCAATAAGTTCATTTTCACTTAAGTCAGACTCAAATGAAAGTAAACGTGAATGCATGCCAAGTGCTTCACATGTTTTTTGCTTATTGGAAACATACGTTTTCGATGCTGAGTTGTTACCTACTAAAATAACGGCTAAGCCAGGTGTTATGTCTTGATTTTTCAAGGTATTGATACGTTCAGTTAATTCATTTCGTATCTCTTGTCCAATTTCTTTTCCACTGATTAATGCACTTGACATGTCTAAATTCCCCCTGTTGTCAGTTAGAAGATTCAACTGCATATTTAGATAGTACGCCATTGACGAACTTACTTGATTTATCATCACCAAATGTTTTACAAAGTTCAATCGCTTCATTCATTACAACCTTAGCAGGTGCATCTTGCATAAATAACAATTCAAATACGGCTAAGCGTAAAACTGTTCGCTCAATTTTAGGTAAACGATCTAGTGACCAATTTTCTAATTTCGTTTTAAGTGATTCATCTATTTGCGCCATATGTTCAGTCGTGCCACGAACAAGTTTTTCATAGAAAGAATCGTTTTGGCCATCTAATACGTGGCTCATCGCATCTTCTATAGTCAACTCTGTGTTTTCTAACTGAAACAAAGTTTGCAACGCTTTTTCACGAGCTTCTCTACGTTTCATGGGATAGTCTCCTTTTATATGCATTCGAACACATCATAGCATAATTTCTCCATACAAGACATACTCGAAGGGAAGTTCGAATGTTCAGAAAAAAATACATCGTTCGGACATACCGAACGATGTATTGAATTATTCGGTTGTAGTTTCTTTAGACTGCTCAAATTGAACGCCCGTAATATGAACGTTCACTTCTTGAGTTTCAAGTAATGTCATGTTAAAAATTGCTTGACGTACTTGATTTTGAACTTCTTTCGCTACTGCAGGAATGGATGCACCGTATTTCACAGTACAGAAAATTTCTACAAATAACCCTTTATCCGTTAACTCAGTTTTAATGCCTTTACCATGGACCTTTTTACCCAAACGTTCTGCTACACCTGTTGCAAAACTCCCGCGTGTACCGGCAACGCCTTCCACATCAGTTGTCGCAATTCCAGCAATAACTTCAAGAACTTCTGGTGCCACTTCAATCTTACCTAACACTTCTTTACCTGCAGGAGTCATTTGTAAATAAGCTGTTGCTGTTTTGTCAGCCATTCGAATCATCCTTTCTTACGAATTCATTACATCATATTTCTCTAAAAACTTGGTATCAAAATCGCCTGATTTAAATACTTCGTGATCCATTAGTTTCGCATGGAAAGGTATGGTCGTATGAACTCCATCTATCACAAATTCACTCAGTGCACGTTTCATTTTGGCCACTGCCTCTTCACGTGTATCCGCAAAAGTAATTAGTTTTGCGACCATTGAGTCATAGTATGGAGGTATGCTGTACCCTGAATACATCGCAGAATCCACTCGTACACCGTACCCACCTGGGGCTAAATACATTTCTATTTTACCTGCAGAAGGCATGAAATTTTTATTCGGGTTTTCTGCGTTAATTCGGCATTCAATTGCCCACCCTTTAATTTTCACATCATCTTGTGTAAACGCTAATGTTTCACCAGAAGCTACTTTTAATTGTTGTTGAATTAAATCAATACCTGTCACCATTTCAGTAACAGGATGTTCAACTTGAATACGTGTATTCATTTCCATAAAGTAAAACTTTTGATTAATGTGGTCAAATATAAATTCAACCGTACCAGCACTTCGGTAATTAACAGCAAGAGCTGCTTTTACAGCTGCTTCTCCCATTTGATGACGAATCTCAGGGGAAAGTGCTGGTGAAGGTGCTTCTTCTACGAGTTTTTGCATACGACGTTGTATTGAACAATCACGTTCACCTAAATGAATGGCATTGCCAAAACTATCTGCTAAAACTTGAATTTCTACATGGCGGAAGATTTCAATAAACTTCTCAATATAAACGCCGGGATTACCAAAAGCAGCTGCAGCTTCTTTTTGAGTAATTTGAATACCTTTAACCAACTCTTCTTCTGTACGCGCTACGCGAATCCCTTTACCCCCACCACCAGCAGTTGCTTTAATGATGACTGGGAAGCCGATTTTACGAGCGATTTCCAAACCGTCGTTTTCATCTGCGACAATGCCTGTAGATCCAGGTACAACAGGGACACCTGCTTTTCGCATTGTTTCACGTGCTACGTCTTTCGTACCCATTCGAGAAATGGCATCTGAAGTTGGACCAATAAATGTGATATTACATTGTTCACATAGCTCAGCGAAATTAGCATTTTCAGCTAAAAAGCCATAACCCGGGTGAATTCCGTCACATCCAGTTAATTTTGCTACACTAATAATATTGCTAAAGTTTAAATAGCTATCCTTCGAAAGATGCGGTCCAATACAATACGCCTCGTCAGCCATTTGCACATGCAATGCATCTCGATCTGCTTCTGAATAAACTGCAACTGTTTCGATATCTAACTCTTTACACGCACGAATAATACGAACCGCAATTTCACCACGGTTTGCAATTAATACTTTTTTCATCATGTATTCCCCCTCAGTTCGCTTTTACTAAGAACAGAGGTTGGCCGTACTCTACGAGTTGTCCATCTTTTACTAAAATTTCTACAATCTCGCCAGTCACTTCTGCTTCGATTTCATTGAATAATTTCATCGCTTCCACGATACATACGATACCATCATCATTCACTTTATCCCCTACTTGCACGAATGCTTGAGAATCTGGTGAAGAAGATGCGTAGAATGTTCCTACCATTGGAGATTTGATTTTATGAAGAGATTCGTCATTCACAGCTGATTCATTCAGCTCTGCATGTGCTGCTGATTCATTTGTAGTTATTGCTGCTGGTGCTTGTGTAGTTTCTACTGTTACCGGTGCAACAGCAACTGGTGCTACAGGTTTAACTTGAGATACAACTTGTTCAGTTGATCCTTGTACACTGTTCTTTTTGAGTTTAACTTTTGTACCTTCTGCTTCGTAACTAAACTCATCAATAGATGAATGATCAATTAATTTAATAATTTCACGTATTTCTTGTATTTTTAACATTCATAACTCCCCTTACCATGTATCGAATTAGGTTCCTATTCTATTTTAGTCGTTATTGAGAAAATTTGAAATAGATAACCCAAAATTCTTTAAGAGTTGGTACTAACCTGAAAGGTTGAGAAGCCCATTTTAGCCCGACGCCGGCGCTGGAGAAACGAATCGCTATCTTGATTCCAAACGAGGGATTAAAGAGGAATTTGTCCCTTAAAATGAAAAAAGGACCTTAATTGGCCCTTTTCATTCATTATGAAGCTGGTTGGAATGTTACTTGTACTTTTCTAGCATCTTCCCACTCTTTTTTGACGATGTGGATAATTTCGTTTGCTTCTGCTTTACCTAATTCGTCAGAGATAACCATAACCTTCACTAATCCTTTTTCTGTTTGAACAAGAGCATCTGAATATCCTAGTGAACGGATTAGCATTTCAAGCATGGCTTCAGTTGATTCACGAACTGTTAAATCTTCCATCGCACTATAGGCTTCATTAATTTCATCTGCATTTATTTCTTTTGCAGTGATTTTTGTAGTAAGTTGTTCTTTTAACTGACTACGTTCGTTAGAAGCTTCCATTCTCATCTCTTCAAATAACGCACTTTGAGCATATACTGGTGTCACTGACTCATCTTTTGCTCCATCATCGACCGTCAACTTATTACTTGCTTCATCTGAAAAAATAGCTAAACCATCAAAGGGCATGTTGTTGGGCTCTTGCACGTAATACACCGAAATTACTGCTACTAGACTTAATAAAGTTAGCATCCACACTGTACGTTTTTTGACTTTCATTTAGAAACCCCTTTCTCATCCATCGGGACGACGACAATTCGATGTTCTGGCAGTATTAATACAGCCGATAAATATTTTATTAACTTCAATCTGATTTGAGCTTGATCCGCTCCTCTTGCGACAACTAATATGGATTGGATCTTTGTTTGTTCCTCTGTCTTTGGATCAAACAATGCAAAACTAGGTTTTTCCGAAACTGTTTGAAGAGGCTCGTTCGTGCCTGTATAAAAAAATAATTCGACTTCACCTACCCCAGCCATTTTTTCCAACGCTTTTTCCAATGATTGTTCTTGTGTTGCCGGATCTTCTGACTGACTGGTTGTGTAAGGTTGCTTGGTGAAAAGAGTTTCATTAAATAAGAAAAACACCATGAATACCAAGAGGCTTGCAAGCAGGAGACCGCTTTTCATACGATTCATTTTAATGGATGGACTCACGCTCCTCTCCTAAGTGAGACAGGCATTTGATAAACTATATGAAACTCATTCCTCAACTATTCATAGAAAAATGAAGTGATAAATAACATCATGTATATGGCCAGTCCTAATTTTGTATATTGTTCCAAATTATCATTGGAATCTGTGTCTGTGAAAACTGCCTGTAGGATTTCACTAAGCAATATAATAAACACTAACCCCTTTAACCATTCGGACATCATGCACCCCTCATTAGAAGAGAAAATTTCACTAAAATAACAACAAAGATCGCGGTGTAGAAAAACGCAAAAGCTATTAAAAATGACAAGATACTTAGCACGAAAATAGATTTCCCAATATCGTCCAAGAAACTAGCTAAATCTTCGGGTCCAAATGGCTCAATTATTGCAGCCACTAATCGGTAACAAAAGGCAACGCCAATCGTTTTCAGTGTGGGGATTAGTACCACTAGTAAAATTGAAAAAGCAATCCCACCACCGGTAATGGAAGTGATTGATGAAGAAAATCGAGTAAATGTGCTTAGACTCTCCGTTAAGAAGGAGCCTACGAAAGGAATGTTTTGCTGAATTATTTTCTTAATCGGTTCGGTGACCACACTAGAAATATTCCATGAAATAAACCCTTGAACTGATATAAAAAAACTATAAATAACAACAACTGCTGAAACAATACTGAGCAAAGATGTTCGAATTATGTCTGTCAGTTTCGTAAATGGAGTTGCTGGATGAAACCGACTAATAAAATCAAGCAATATCGTCGTCATTAACAAAGGAATCAGGATTTTCTCAGTTAACAACACTGTAAATTGAATAAATACATATAAAGCTGGATTCCAAATTGAAAAAGCCATCGTTCCACTATTCATTAGCAAACCAGCCGTTAAAACAGGATAAACACTCATAAAAACCGTAATCATTTCCTTGGAAAACTGTTGCATTTCATGCATGGCCTCTATTGCAGGAGTAAGTGTGTATAACACCGCTATGCAAAAAAGTGCCAGTCTTGTCCAACGCTTTCCTTGAGGAAATAAAATATCGAGAATCATACCAAAAATAATGGCAATTAGAAGAACCATGAAGTATCGGGTTACACCAAAAAGATAGGCATATAAGGGTTCAAGCATGAACCATCTCACCCCTCAATTACCTGAATTATTTAATCAATAGCCGAGATAGAGTCGTAAACATTTGTTGGATTAGTGGCAACCAGTAGGTCAGTATTAATAAATGACAACTAATAGATATGAGTGGAGTAAACGCATTCAAATTCAAGTTCCGGCTCCATTCAGATAAAGCTTCACTAATAAATGTAAGAAAAACCGAGATTATTAAAACCCTTATGATTGGGAGAGCTTCTTTTGGAGCATGTTCAAGAACAGCACGTACAATTGGAATGAGCATCTGGAACAGAATATTAGAGAGTAGTATAAAGAAGAACAAACTAAGAAGTATAGGTGTGAATTGTGGAAGAATTTGTTGTAGCAACAACATAAGGAATATAATCACTATCGTTACTAGGATGATTTGCATAACTTACACCGATATGGTGAGCCATTCGAAAAAAGTAGTGATTTCTTCGAAGAAGTATCGAAGAAAACGCAACATTTCAACCGTCATATAAAGATAACCAAAAACAAATAAAAAAAACGTAAATTCTTTTTTCCCTGTTTGTTCAAAGAAAAGGTGCAACAACGCAAGAATTACTCCAATTCCTGCCACTCGAATTACGTCCATAAATTCCGACTTGTCCCCTCCTCCGTCTCTTCATCGTATGCTCAAACAGGTTAATACATGAAAAAAAAGTTGCCATTTGCACGAAATGCAAATGACAACTCTTGTTTTATTATTGTGCTCTTGAAACGTAAGCGGCTTCTGATGTGTTAATGATGAGACGATCGCCTTCGTTGATAAAGAATGGAACCTGTACGGAAAGTCCAGTTTCTAATACTGCTGTTTTCGTACCACCACTTGATGTATCACCTTTAATACCAGGCTCTGTTTCTGCAACGATTAAGATAACCGAGTTTGGTAATTCAACCCCTAATGTTTCACCTTGGTACTGCATAATTTGAACTTCCATGTTTTCACGCAAGAACTTCAACTCATACTCGATTTGTTTTGATTCGAGTTCAATTTGTTCATACGTGTCAGTATCCATGAAATTGTGCGTATCGCCGTTTGCATATAAATATTGCATTTTACGATTATCAATTTGAGCTTTTTCTACTTTCTCTCCAGCGCGGAATGTTTTTTCATTTACTGCACCAGTACGAATGTTGCGTAATTTTGAACGAACGAATGCTGCGCCTTTACCTGGTTTTACATGTTGGAAATCCAAAACGCGCCAAATGCCACCATCTACTTCTATTGTCAAACCTGTTTTAAAATCATTTACTGAGATCATTTTTGTTCCTCCAAAATTTATAAGATAAGTAACTCTTTTGTAGAATGTGTTAATTTGTTATTTCCTGTTGCTGTCATGACCGAATCATCTTCGATCCGAACGCCACCGACTCCTGGCAAGTATATCCCCGGTTCAATTGTGATAACCATTCCTTCTTCAAGAACGACATCTGAACGGAATGATAAGCCAGGTCCTTCATGGACTTCTAATCCAATCCCGTGTCCTAAAGAATGTCCAAACGCTTCTCCGTACCCTTTTGATTTAATGTAATCCCGAGCAACGGCGTCCGCTTCAATCCCTGTCATTCCAGGTTTAATTTTCTCCAAAGCTAACATTTGTGAATCTAGAACAATTTGATAAATTTCTTTTAAGTGATCGCTTGGTTCTCCTATGGCAACTGTTCTCGTAACGTCGGATACGTATCCATTATACAATGCACCGAAGTCCAATGTTACAAAATCACCTTTTTCAATTATTTTTTTGGTGGCTACACCGTGTGGAAGAGCTGATCTGAGTCCAGAAGCCACGATAATATCAAAAGAAGATGAAGAAGCACCTTGTTTACGCATAAAGAACTCTAGTTCATTAGAAACCTCTAATTCTGTTTTTCCAGCTGCAATAAACGTAATAATGTGTTCAAAAGCCGCATCTGCGATGTCTGCGGCAGCCTTAATAATCTTAATCTCTTGAGGCGTCTTAATCAAGCGGATCTTCTCAATTAGACCAGAAACAGGAACTAGTTCTGAATTGACAGCTTTTTGATAGCTTTCAAACATGGCATAAGTCATGTCATCTTTCTCAAAACCTACTTTTTTTGCACCTATTTTTTCTAATTGTACACTAACTTCTTCGATAAGCGTTTTTGTATGTTGAACAATATCAAAGCCTTTTATTTCTGTTTCAGCTTGTTCCGTATAACGAAAATCTGTAATAAAAACTGCTTGTTCTTGAGATATAATAGCAACTCCTGCTGTACCAGTAAAACCAGTTATGTATCTGCGATTGTATCCACTTGTAATCAACAAGGCATCGATCTGATGCTCCACAAGAGCTTGACGTAATTTAGATAATTTCTCCATTTAAGACTCCCCTTTTCTTCTATGTAAAAATGTTTCTAGTGCTAATGTATAACCAAATGTTCCAAGTCCGCAAATTTGTCCTACACAAACAGCTGCTAAAACCGATTGATGCCGGAAACTTTCTCTACTATGAATATTCGAAATATGAACTTCAATTACTGGAATAGATATAGATGCAATGGCATCGCGTAATGCATAACTCGTATGTGTGTATGCTCCAGGATTAAAAATAATTCCATCAACCTCGGCATCTTCTGCAAGGTGAAGCCAATCAATTAGTTCACCTTCATGATTTGATTGTTTACATTCCACTTGAGCATTTGATCTTTCACCATGAGTTATCAGTGACTGCTGCACATCTTCTAATGTAACCGATCCGTAAATTGCTGGTTCACGTTTTCCTAAACGATTTAAATTCGGTCCATTCAAACATAGAATCTTCACACTATTCCCCCTAGTTCCATCGTTCCCCTTCATTTTATCACAACAAATAGGTGCAGCAACTACTTTCGTACGTCATCATATACAGTTCGGTCATAATAAACAATTGTTTCTGCAAGGGCTCTGCAAATAAATATAATAACCGTTAATATTGGAACGGAGTGCCAACCTATGCGTGATAAGTCTGAGTATATTGCCCATTCTAATAGAAGCCATGTGGCAAACCCAACCACTATAGAAGTAGCAATGGCAGGCATTTTTTTGACCAGCAGCAATAATCCCATCACAATATTAATTATTAAAAAGACGATAAGATATGTGAGCATCCACTTAATTGAAACGTGTGCTAGAGGGAATATTTGAAACGTTTTCGTCCAGTTTAAAGGATGCCATTTAATAAATTTAAAGACATGAAGAAAACCTAATATACATGTAAAAACTAAAGCATGTGCAGTTGATATCCAGAGGAAATGACTACCTTTCATTCGAATCACAATCCTTTCTATCTCTCCATTTTTGACTGTTATCACTCACTCTATTCATAGATATCATGATTTTCCAAAAATTAATGCAAATCAAAAAGACGTACCGTGTATCAACTCGATACACGGTACGTTTCTTTTATAATCTTTAGTCATTCTTTACTTTTTTACAGTCCACACTTAAGTTGAGCACCGCAACTCGTACATGTATTGCAGCCACCCATTTCTTCTACTGTACCTTGTCGACAAACTGGGCATTTGTTTCCTGCTTCAGATCCAATTGTCACTTTTGTCGAACGTAAAGCTTGTATAGTATCAACTAACACAATCGGACGATTTTCCATGACTTTTTCTTCATAATGATGTTCATCCATTACATTTTCTTCAGCTTTGAGTGTCAACACTTGTGCATCTCGACTTCCATCGACATACACAGTTCCACCTTTAGCTCCACCACGGTACAGTCGTTCGTAGACCCCTTGTACTTGTTCCACTGTATAGCCACGAGGTGCATTTACAGTTTTAGAGATAGAACTATCAATCCAACGTTGAATTATACACTGCACATCAGCATGAGCTTCAGGTGCTAATTCCATCGATGCTTTAAACCATTCTGGTAAATTATTCGCATCCACCTGTGGATTCGCTTCTAAGTATTCACGTACAATATCTGCTTTTACTTCAATGAATTTACCTAAACGTCCACTACGATAATAAGTGAATGAGAAATAAGGTTCTAACCCTGTTGATACTCCAACCATTGTACCAGTTGATCCAGTTGGAGCAACTGTTAGTAAATGGGAATTACGAATCCCGTTTTCAATGATTGCTTCACGTACATGTGGGGCCATTTTTTTCATGAATCCTGTATTGATGAATGCTTGGCGTAACCTTTTTGTTTCTTCTAACGTCTCGCCTTGTAAGAACGGGAAACTGCCACGCTCTTTCGCAAGATCAGCTGAAGTTTCGTATGCTGCCACAGCAATCGTTTCAAAAATCTGATCGACCAATACATTACCTTCATCTGATCCATACTCTTTTTCACAATAAATCAACAAGTCTGCTAGTCCCATAACACCAAGACCAACACGACGTTCACCAAGGGCTTGTACTTTATTTTCTTCTAAGAAGTATGGAGTTGCGTCAATGACGTTATCTTGCATACGTACGCCGACACGAACCGTTTCTTTTAAGCCTTCAAAATCGACTGTTTTCGACTCTTTTTGAGCAAATTGTGCTAAATTCACAGCTGCTAAGTTACACACGGAATATGGTGCTAAAGGTTGTTCGCCACATGGGTTCGTTGCTACAACTTGTTGTCCATACGCTTTGGCATTGGTCATTTCGTTCGCATTATCAATAAAGAAAATACCAGGTTCAGCAGAATACGTTGCACAAATATTAATCAAATTCCATAGGTCTCTCGCTTTCATTGTGCGATAAGTACGTACGCTATGGCCTTGTTTTTCCCATTCACGAACATCACCAATTTCATGCCATTTCTCATTGTAAACTGCCATTTCTTCTGCTGTGTAGGTTTCTACAGCTGGGAATCGAAGTGCATGTTCACCATCTAATTCTACTTCCTTCATAAAGTCATCAGTTAATGTTACTGAAATGTTAGCACCCGTTAAAAACTCTGAGTTGTTTACACTGTAAGTACCGCCGTCTAGTAATTTTGTTTCGGCATCACGAATAATGCCATCACTGAATCCACCTAGTCCAGGAATTTTTTTATAATTGACTATTCCTTGATACATCGCTTCTTCTTGTTGCGTTAAAGGTTTAAAGTTGAGTTTATCTTTCGCAAGCTCTTTGATCGTTTCATCTTCTGTATTCTCTATTAAAAAGCGAAGAATTCTCGGATTTTGCATTTTTGAAATAATAAATTCGGCAATATCAGGATGCCAATCAGCAAGCATAATCATTTGAGCACCACGTCGGCTGCCACCTTGTTCAACAAGATGAGTTAACTTCGCTATATCGTCTAACCATGATACTGAACCAGATGATTTTCCGTTAACACCTTTTGCTAGTGTATTTCTCGGACGAAGTGTTGAGCCATTCGTTCCAACGCCTCCACCTCGACTCATAATTTCCATCACCTGTTTGCGATGATCAGAAATGCCTTCACGTGAATCTGGCACAAATGGCATAACGTAACAGTTAAAATAAGTTACATCCGTTCCTGCCCCTGCACCATAAAGAACTCGTCCAGCAGGAATAAATTTCATGGCTACCAATTGTTCATAAAACTTTTGGAACCATTCTTTTTTCTTTTCTTCAGTTGTTTCAACTGATGCTAAACCAGTTGCGTTACGTTTTGCAATTTGTTCATAATAAACTTCCAATGGTTTTTCAATTACATGAATAGAACGATTAACAATTCCAAGTTGTTGTTCTGTCGGATCATCAATAGCACTACGGTAATCTTCTTCAATTAACACTTTTGCTTTGTTCGCGTCTTTGTCAATTGAAACAATATAACCTAAGCCGCGGGCTGGGAATTTAGGATCTTCTTTCACTGTTAAAACTACGAAGTCTCCTGCTTTCAATGTTTCCTTCGCCATATCTTTAAAAGAATAGCGATCGATCATTACTAAGCGGGAAACCCCTTTATGCGTAAGTGTCATTTCTTGTGTAATTGGATGTACTTGAGGAAATAATGCTATGTCTTGATTTAAATTTTCAATGTTTAACTTACCTATTGTTTGTTTGGAAACTAGTACCATCTTCATTCCTCCTATTTATGCTTAAAAACACAATATGTAGTGTAGATAATTAAATATATTACTATATATTGATATTAAAATCAATAGAAGCGCATGTATGGTCGAACATACACACGCAACGTCTATAGGTATATTTTACTTATTTTATACCAAAAATAGTACTTTGTGTCCACTACTTACGGTATGTCCAATCGTCATGCGCGTAACGCCTTTTTTCTAAAGCTTCTACATATTCTATTTGTTCATTTGTAAGTGAATAAGGTTCAAGATTAACATCTAATCCCTCTTCAAATCCATTTTTAAACGCTGCTACACACTCATCCATAGTCGCAGGTATTTCACGTAAACGATTGATTGCTACTGCTTTTTCTGGTAACCCTCTTCGAACACGAGCTTTTACCGCTTCAGATGGATAATTAAATAAAGAGACGAGTTTGTCTTCATCTAAATCAAGTAAAATCGCCCCATGCTGTAGAATGACACCTTTTTGTCTAGTTTGTGCACTGCCAGCTACTTTTTTTCCTTCAACTACTAACTCATACCAGGAAGGAGCGTCAAAACAGACTGCGCTTCTTGGTTTTTTCAAATCACTTTTCTTTTCATCTGTATCAGGTATTGAAAAGTAAGCATCAAGCCCAAGATTTTGGAAACCTATTAATAACCCTTCGCTTAATACTCGATATGCTTCGGTTACTGTCACTGGCATATTCGGGTAATCTTCACTGACGATAATGCTATACGTTAATTCATGTTCATGTAGTACCCCTCGACCACCTGTTGGACGACGAACAAAACCTAAGTTATGCTTTTTAACTTCTTCCATATTAATTTCTTTCTTTACTTGTTGGAAGTAGCCAATCGATAATGTGGCTGGTGTCCATCCGTAAAAACGTACGATAGGAGGCAGGAGTCCTTCGCTATGCCAATCTAATAATGCTTCATCTAAAGCCATATTAAAAGATGGACGACAAGCACCGGAATTAATAAAATACCAAGTTGGTTTGGACATATAATTTCCTCCTCACAATGTTTTTCATCTTACCAAACCAAATGCCATGTGGCTACTAAATTATTTAAATAAACTATAAAGAAAATTCAAACAGTCGAGATCTTTCATACAAGATTTTTTCAATAATACATAAAACCATATTGTGTGTGTTATAGACATTCGAATAGATCATTATCTCTTTGTTCTATATAACTTGAACTTTAAAATCCATCTTTTAAGCTTTAAAAAGATGGGTTTTCTCACAAGAAAATAGTATAATAAAAACATAGAGAGAAAGGGGAAGTTGTTTTGACACTTATATATATTATTAGTGCTGCTTTATTAGCTTTAGTGGTCTATTTTTTAATTTCATCACTTCGATTGAAAAAAGCTGTTTCAGGTTTAACCCAAGAACAGTTTATTGAGGGATATCGTAAAGCACAACTCATAGACGTCCGTGAACCAAAAGAATTTGATGGCGGGCACATTCTAGGTGCGCGCAACATCCCATCTTCACAAATGCGCCAACGCTTCAAAGAAATTCGTTCAGATAAGCCTGTTTACTTGTACTGTCAAAATAGCGCAAGAAGTTCACGTACTGCTTTGTTTCTTAAGAAAAAAGGATATACGCAGATTTATCAATTACAAGGCGGTTTCCGTCAATGGACTGGTAAAATTAAAGCTAAATAATTTTCTGAAAAGTTCTTCCTATTGGAGGGCACTGCAAAAGGGACTGAAATTCATATTTCTTTCTTGAAAGAGAGAGCTTTATTACGAAAAAAAAAACTGATTCTCAAATATCTAAAAATACAGCCTCTCCTAATCTCAGGAGAGGCTGTATTTTTGATTTAACTTCACGATTCTTTTTATGT
>NZ_QBUC01000015.1 GCF_003058165.1 Paenisporosarcina sp. OV554
CAAACGAATAAACGTGTCCTTTTGATCCGAAATATTAAATGGAGCTAATGGAGACATATATGGTATGCCAAAAGAACGTAAACTGCATAAATGCAGAATAAGAGCAATTAAACCTATCGTAATTCCAAACAAACCGAACGCTGCTGCGATTGCCATAAATACAAAGCGGAACATCCTAACAGCGATAGACAAGTCATAAGTAGGAGAAACAAAACTTGAAATGGCTGTTAATGAAACTACGATGACCATCGCAGCAGAAATTATGCCTGCTTCAACGGCTGCTGTTCCAATTACAAATGCCCCTACTATAGACATGGCTGCACCGATGTTTCTGGGCATTCTTATACCTGCTTCACGCAAAAGTTCAAAGGTGACTTCCATTATTATTGCTTCAACAAATGCCGGAAATGGGACGCCTTCCCGTTGGGCTGTCAAACTAATAAGGAGTGCAGGTGGTAGCATTGAGTGATGAAAAGTGGTGATTGCAATAAATAATGATGGTGCCAATAAAGCAATTGTAAATGCAAAAAAACGAAGAAGCCGAATTAGACTCGCAATATCTGCGCGTTGATAGTAGTCCTCGGAAGATTGGAAAAATTGAACAAATAATGCTGGAACAATCAGTACAAAGGGTGTTCCATCAACTAAAATAGCTATGCGCCCTTCCAATAGTGCCGCAGCAACTATATCTGGACGTTCTGTATTAAAAACGGTGGGAAAAGGTGAGAGAGGTGCATCCTCAATCAATTCTTCGATGTTTCCACTTTCAAGAATTCCATCAATGTCTATTTTATCCAAACGCAAATGGACTTCTTTCACCATTTTGTCATTTGCAATTCCCTTCATATACATCACGGCAACGTTCGTTTTCGTTCGTTTTCCAATAATTTTTGATTCCATCCAAAGATTTGGGTCTTTAATTTTCCTGCGAACTAAGGCTGTATTTACACGTAAATTCTCGGAGAAACCTTCGCGTGGTCCCCTGACTACCATCTGAGCTGTTGCTTCGGTTACTCCCCGATCAACCCATTGTCTGTTGGAAATGAGTAAACCTTGCGCATATCCATCAATTAAAATAATCGTATCTCCCGATAAAAGACCAGTAAAAAGTACGTCAAAATCAGTTATATCTTTAATTTCTCCTACTGTCATGGCAAAGTCTTTTAATACACTAATAAGATCTTGTTCAGGAGTTATCTTTTCCTGTATTTCAACCCCTTTGATATCTAGCATGAGCGTTTCCAAAATGAAGTTTTGTAATGAAGGTGTATCGGTTAACCCATCTGTATAAATAATACCGGCTTTAATGGTTCCTTCATTTCCAATTCGAATTTCTCGAATGATAATATCCGTGCTTTTTCCTAAAGAAGTGTTTATGAATTGTAAATTTTCTTGAAGACTTGTGTTTAATTCGATAGTTGAACTTTTCTTCATTTTTTGGTCAAGTGAAGTGGACTGGGGTTTTATTTTATTATTTTTCTTTTTAAAAATGTCCATACACTACCTCATTTACTATTTGTTTTTTTGTTCGCATCTGAAACCGGGATTGAGTTTATGATTTTCCTATTATTGACCTTTACATAATAAACTAAACCCACCCAGCTTAATAAATAGAGTTTAAAGACCATTGATAAATATGGACAAAACAATAAAAGCGATAAAACCATTGTTAGGTTTTATCGCTTATTTTACAAAAAGAACAATGGAATGCAGGAGATTTTACACCAGGCACTCCATTTATGATTACAACTTAGTTGATTATATAAACATCCCTGCAATATTCGCCATAATTCAAATAATATTTCGATACAAAATTTTAGCGGAAAATCTTTTATTCATAAAATGAAACTGTCGTGGGAATACTTTATCTAGTAATTCAAAATGGGAGGATTCTAAATATGAATACTGTAGAAAATGCATTATCTATTTTCGCCTTGGGTGGTGTAAATGAAATCGGCAAAAATATGTATGTATTACAAGTTGAAAATGATATTGTGGTGATCGATTGTGGTTCTAAATTTCCGGATGAGAGTTTACTTGGAATTGATTTGATCATCCAGGATATTTCATATTTGAAGGAAAACAAAGACAAGATTCGGGCGTTGGTTGTTACCCATGGTCATGAAGATCATATTGGAGGCATCCCGTACCTACTAAAACAATTGAATATGCCCATTTATGCAACAAGATTAACCATGGGACTAATTGAAATTAAGTTAAAGGAACACCGAATCCTCAGAGAGACCGAAACACATTTAATCGACTCCAAATCAGTCCTTAACTTCAACTCAATTAAGTGTACGTTTTTCAAAACCAATCATAGTATTCCGGATTGTCTAGGTATAGCCTTCGAGACACCTGAAGGAACAATCGTACATACGGGTGACTTCAAGTTCGATTTAACTCCTGTGAATAATGAATACGCTGATATTCATCAGATGGCTGAAATCGGTAAAAATGGAGTCCTCGTTTTATTATCGGAAAGTACCAATGCGGAACGTCCAGGTTCTACACCCTCCGAAAGTCTTGTAGGTGGACACATTGAAGATGCATTCCGCAAAGCAAGTCGAAAAGTGTTTATATCAACCTTCGCTTCGAATGTCCATCGCGTCCAGCAAGTTGTAGACGCTGCACAAAAGACCAATCGTAAGCTTGCTTTACTCGGCAGAAGTATGGTCAATGTCGTATCGGTTGCTATGGAACAAGGTTATTTAAATGTTCCTGAAGGCATGCTAATTGAAGCACATGACGTTGGTAGAATGGATCCTGAAAGCGTGGCTATACTTTGCACAGGGAGCCAAGGCGAACCAATGGCTGCTTTATCACGATTATCGAGCTCCAATTATCGTCAAGTAAGCATTCTCCCTGAAGATACTGTGATATTTGCTTCTTCTCCGATACCTGGAAATGAACGCAATGTATCTAAAGTTATCGATAATTTATACTTATTGGGAGCAAAAGTGATTTACGGTTCGGGAAGTGCCACTGGTATGCACGTTTCTGGACATGCTCAACAGGAAGAATTGAAACTCATGCTGACTTTAATGAGACCAAAATACTTTATCCCTATTCATGGGGAATACAGAATGCTTCATCAACATCGTCAATTAGCGGAATCTGTTGGAGTAGAAAGAGGCAACATCTTTATTATTAACAACGGAGATGTTGTCGATGTGAACAACTCACTTGCTCGTCAAACACGAAAAATCCCTTCTGGAAACATTTTCGTAGATGGTTTGGGGATTGGTGACGTCGGAAACATGGTATTACGAGATCGTAAGTTGCTTTCTGAAGATGGGATGATTGTCATCGTTATTACCCTTAGTAAAGTGGATGGTGAAATTATAACCGGACCAGACACCATTTCTCGAGGATTTATTTATGCCCGTGATTCGGAAGAATTAATGAATGAAATCAATCAATTAGTTATTACCACCGTTAAGACAACAAAATCATCAAGTGGCAATCAACGTAGTGTGTTAAAACAAAGTGTAAAAGCAACCCTTGGTAAATTCTTATTCACTAAAACGAAAAAAAGACCCATGATTTTGCCAATCATTATTGAAGTTTAAAATCTAAAAACCATCACGATATTATATTGTGGTGGTTTTTATTATGGTAATAAACGAATTTGACGCCGATTAAATGTTCCGATTATAATAAATGGTTTTAATTGAATCCCCCAAAAATTGTTCAGTCGCTGCAGTATTGATTTTCTCTATAAATTCCGGACGTACGAGATGAAGAAGCTGTTGTTCAACGTCATGTACATGTTGTAACGCGCTAAGCACCTGTTGATCCCATTTTTCATAATAGGTAAGAAGATCATCTGGGTAAACTAATTTTCTCTCCGTTCCTTCTTCTGAGATACACTCAAAAGGTTCATCAATATTTAACGTACCATAGTCATCTGTTAGTTGTTCCCCTGGGTAAATGTCTCGAATTGCTATCTCAAGCTCATAAGCAGTTCCCATGCAATTCGCATGAAAACTGTGGTTCACATATTTCCCAAGATCCCAACATAAAACAAACTTTCCATCTTGATTTCGATATGCGTATTTCTTTATGAGCTCGCCTTTATATTTATCCACAGTATCTAGATAATCAGCTTCAAGAATTTGGTCAAGCTCATCTAATGCCCATATAATGGTTCCCTTAGGGATAAATTGAGTAGCAAATACGCCAAAACCCATTTGCTCATTTATAAAACGTAGTTCAGTATGCGGATGAATCATGTCAGAGTATTCCCCTTTACAAAGTTGGTATTAAAAATATTCTATGCAGGTGGGGAACTACTTGTTGGGACATTAAGTACTTCTTTAGATTCATCTAGGCACTTAGAATGAAAAGTTAACTCAATGTGAGTTTTTAATGAACATGTAATTTCACAAAAACACCTCCTGGAAAATTTATATTCCGGGAGGTGTTTTTTTCACTACGCTACTACTTCGACTTTTCACGGTCAATTCCTTTTCATTTTGCATCAAGACAGCACCTAGGATCACCGTCCATTTAGGTGACGGAAGACCAAATTTCAAATTCAATGTATTTCTCGCTGTCCCCATCTCCCTTTTTGTCATTTTCTACTTAACAAAAGGAGGTAAACCACGAAGTGGATTCGGGTGCCTTAATCGATTCATTGGATTCTTTCCTTCCTCACTAAGGATTATCCAAACAAAATAAACCGAAACTTTTTTCTTGACCTATTATCCTATTGGATTAAAGACTATCACGAATTGAAGGAGTAAATTTAAATAATTACTCGAAAAATGTAATTTAGTGATGGTAATAAGTGAAATTATATGTAAAAAGGAGGTGAATATACAACATGCACAGTTCTAATAGACTAGTATTGTTAAAAGTAAAATAGGCATTCAAGCACATTGTAATGCCTTATTTTTAAGAATATTCTATTAATGAAAAAATATTAGGAGGTTACGAGTTGAACAAGTTTTGGAAATCTAGTATTACATCTGTTGTGTTTGTAGGTACATTAATCACCGGTATGTCTGGTGGTCTAGCAAGTCCGATTTCTGAAGCTCCCCTTCACCAAAAAGTCTCTCACACTTCTCATTTTGCAGGGGAGATTGACCTCACAATTGTAAATGAAGAAAAATTGATCCAAGCATTAATTAAGCGTGGTGTGATTCCAGCAAAGGCAACAGAAGCACAAAAACAAAAAGGCTTACACAGCTATTTAGAACTTAAAGGGAAAGACGAATCCAATTTAAAAGCAAGTAAGGATCCTTTAGCTAAGCAAGTGAAACAAGCAGAAGCGAAGAAACAGAAAGAATTCAAAGAATTTAATAATGGTTTATTGAATGGAAATGGCAATAAAAACGGTCAGTTTAAAAAACAACCAGATCCTGTTAAAGAAGGGGCATCACCAGGTGTAGTGAAACAAGGTAAACTATTAACACTAATGGTAGAATACTCTGATTTTGAACATAATAATCTCCAACCAAATGAAACAGACAACTACTACGAAGATTACAACACGAAGCATTTCGAAGATATGATTTTCGGTGACAATGGCGTGAAAGGTCCGAATGGAGAAACGTTTGTTTCACAGAAACAATATTATGAAGAACAATCTGGTGGTACGTATACGATTGAAGGAAAAGCATATGGTTGGTTAAAACTTCCTGGTACTGCAGCATTTTATGGTGCTGATAGAACTACTGGCGGTCATGATAATGTAGCACCAGGCGGATCAAAAATATTAGTAAAAGATGTATATAACGCGGCTAAAGCGGCTGGTGTTCCATTAGAAGATTACGATTTAGAAGATTCACATGATTTAGATGGAGATGGTAATTTCTGGGAACCAGATGGATTAGTGGACCACTTACAAATCATCCACTCTGGGATGGGTCAAGAAGCTGGCGGTGGTTCATTAGGAGATAAAGCAGTTTGGTCACATCGTTCAGCATCATTAGTGGATCCCGATGGACTAGGAACTGGCCAACCAGGATTCTACGATTACACAGTAATGCCTGAAGATGGGGCAACTGGTGTATTCGCACACGAGTATGGTCATGATTTAGGGTTACCGGATGAATATGACACGGCATACTCTGGAGCGGGTGAAGCAGTTGCATATTGGTCTATCATGTCTGCGGGTTCTTGGGCTGGCAAAATTCCTGGCACAGAACCGACTGGATTCTCTCCATGGGCTAAGCAATATTTCCAATCTACATTAGGTGGCGAATGGTTTGAACCAGCCACATTAGATTGGGAGGATGTTTCTTCGAAAGGTACACAGTTTTTATTAGATCAAGCGAATTCTCCACTTGGTAAAAACAACCAAGCAGTTCGCATCAATTTACCGAAAAAAGAAACACCTGTGAACACACCGAAATCTGGTAGCTATGAATTCTGGGGTGGTCAAAAAGATGAAACCGATTCAAACATGGTGACAAACGTTGATTTGACAGGAAAAACTTCTGCTACATTAACTTTTGATGCTTGGTACGAAATTGAAGAAAAATGGGATTTTGCATTTGTACAAGTTTCTAAGGACAACGGTGCGACATGGAAATCTCTTGGAAATGCAAACACGAGAAGTGATGTTGTTCCAGAAGGTTATCCAACGATTCTTAATTCAATGCCTGGTCTAACAGGTCATTCTAATGGTTGGACTGAACAATCGTTCAATTTGAATGAGTATGCAGGACAAAATATTAAACTTCGTTTACGTTGTGTAACGGACTGGGGTACTTCGGAACTTGGTTTCTTTGCGGATAATGTGAAAGTAGTAGCTGATGGACAAACAATCGTAGAAGATGGCGCCGAAACAGAAACAACTAAGTTCACTTTGAATGGGTTTGAGCGTTTCAACGGTAATAAATTAATGAATCATTACTATTTACTAGAGTGGAGAAATCATGCAGGTGTGGATGCAGGTTTAGGCAACATTGCTCGTGGTAATTCACTAATGAGCTATGACGGTGGTTTAGTAGTGTGGTATGTGGATGACAGTTACACGGATAACTGGACTGGGGCTCACCCTGGAGATGGTTTCTTAGGGGTTGTTGATGCACATACGAACACCGATTTACGATGGAATATTGCAGATGGTACGCAGTTACAAGCAAGTTCTCGCTTCCATTTAGCGGATGCAGCGTTCGGTTTAGATAAAACATCTGGATTGAATTTGGTTTATCCAACTCAAACATTGGACTATGCAACTCAAAAAGGTGTTCGTTTGTTTGATGATTCGAAGTCATTCAGCAATTCGTTTATGCCCGATGCAGGTCGCGATTTGCAGTCATATGGACTGAAAATGACGGTAAATGGTAAGGCTTCAGATAAGTCTGTAGGGTCAATCGTCATTTACAAATAAGCATAGAAATCCCAGTAACGCATATGTTACTGGGGTTTTTTGCATGATGTTTAAACGTTATCATCAATGTAAGATACTATCATTTACATCCCTTCCTTTATGACCATATCAGCATGTTCTTTCGGACGGACTGTGCTTAAATAAAAGTCTTCTGCTTTCCAGTACCGTTTTGTGAACTTTGAAATATTTTCTTGTGCCTCTTCACTTTCGCGAAGAAATCTCTTACTCCTTGGACAATCCAAGTACACAATCTTATCAAAGAAAATTCTCCATTCTTTTCGTTGAAGAAAAACTCCTTCAATAACAATTACACCATGCACTGGAAGTTGAATGGTCCTCAACATACTTGTGTCAGAAGTAAAATCATAAAATGGCAAGTTTAATTCATTCGATACTTTTAGTTTTTCAAATAATTGATGGGTTAACCATTCAACATCCCATTGTAATTGGTAATATTCAATCCATTCTTCATTCTCTGTATGATACCTTTTTTCGCGCTCCACTATATGATCATCAATATGAAGCACTTGATGTGGAATATTTCTCTCTTTTAAACTTTCACAAAGCTTTTTGGATAGAGTCGTTTTGCCTGATCGACTTAAACCGTCAAGTCCTAATATAAACCGTCCATTAGTGCCACTGGATGAAATGAGTTTTAGTAATGCCTCAACATGGTTCTCCAAAATTCTTCCCCCTTTTCATAATCTTTCCTACAAGAGCTTCTGTATTTTAAGGTAGTATATCTTATTTTGGGTTATATAATAATAATCCTTCTTGTAAATAAGTTCAGTTTTTTAAAGGGTTTTATGAAGTCCATAACGAAATGTGAACTTTATATGAGTGAAATTACAAAAATATTGCTAGGAGGACTATCTATGACAGTAAATCAAGAATTACAAATTATGCGAACATTTGACGTTCCAAAAGAAACTCTTTTTAATATGTGGACACAACCTAATCATCTGAAACATTGGTGGGCGCCGATAGGTTTTACAGTAGAAATTAACAAGTATCGAGTTGGAGTCAGGCGGTACTTTTCATTACAGCCAAACATCAGCAGATGGTCAAACTTTGTGGGGTAAATTCGTCTATCGGGAAATCGAAAACCCAAATCGACTCGTCTTCGTTAATTCCTTTTCCGATGAAATGGCCAAGACTGTTCGAGCTCCTTTCCATCCAAATTGGCCACTTGAGATTCTCAATAAACTGATTTTTACAGAGTCAAAAGGGAAAACCACCCTTATGATGCAAGGAATACCTATCTCTGCATCTGAAGAAGAACAAGCTCTCTTTCGGGCTTCACATGAAGGAATCAAACAAGGATTTACTGGGACTTTTGATAAGTTAGAGACTTATTTAGAAGAATTAAAAGAATATGTAAAAATGGATTAAAATCATGATGAACTTCTGTAATTTATGGTCTTAAACCGTTTGACTCTGTGGTGCACCCTATCCTTTAAGATGAAGGAAGAGGAGGACCCGTATGTATAAAATCAGTGAGTTTAGTGAATTAACTGGTTTAAGTAAAGAAACTCTTCGATACTATGAACAACAACAATTACTTGAAGCTGCATTTGTAGACGATTCAAACAATTATCGCTACTATGATGACGGTTCGTATTTTCTAGCTATTCTTTTACAAAAACTTCGAAGTTTTGGCTGTACCATTCAGGAAATGAAAGATGTCATGCGAGATGAGTCTTTCACAAATTTGGAAGTACTGCTCCATCAAAAGAAAGAACGTCAAAACATGGAGATAACTCAAAAACAACAAACGATCCATGAAATTGAAGAATTTATTCGAACTGGGCAGGAGGGCGAAACATGAAATGGATTGAAGAACGTCTTATAGATGCACCGATTGACGTAGTGTGGAGTTTATTTGAAGAAGAACAAGCTAAACGGATCATGCCTAAAGTAGTAGAAAATCGTTGGCTGGAGAAAAAGCCAGAAATGAAGGGTTCGACTTATGAACAAACCTATCAAGAAGGCAAACGAAATGAAACATATGTAGTGGAAATCGTCGAATATGAAAATACGGATCATCGTAAACACAAGCGTATTCAATTTCAACTTGCACGTGCATTTGAAATGAATCTTGCTTTCACAATGGAACAAGTAACGAAACAGCAAACTAAATTCATTTATGCTGGATCCAATCGCGGTATCAATTTTGTTGGAAGAGCGATGCTTAAGCTTGGCAGTAGAGTCAATGGAGATCATGTGATTCAAGAATTTTTAGACAGAGTAGAACAAGAAGCATTGCACGATTACAAAGTCCTTAATTGATATATACATATATACTTACACTAAAAACAAAACGCACCCGCTTTCGCAGATGCGTTTTCTGTATTTAGGCTACCACATGAAATACGAAATTCATCAGGAATAACCCTGCAATTACGTAAAGTGTTGGTGAAACCTCTCGCCATTTTCCAATCGCAATCTTTAAGATTGGATACAAGATAAACCCAATGGCAATACCATCAGCAATACTATACGTAAACGGAATCATGGCAACAATAAGGAGCGCAGGAAAAGTTTCACTTAAGTCTTTCAACTCAAGGTTTCGAATATTCTGCAACATCAAGCTACCAATGATTATGAGAATCGGAGCAATTGCACTGTCTGGGATAAGCTTGATAACTGGAATGAAAAATGCAGCTACCAAAAACAGCAGACCAGCAGTTACCGTTGTAAGGCCAGTACGCCCACCCGCAGCCATACCTGCAGCGCTTTCGACAGCGGCCACTGTTGGGCTGGTGCCGAAGATCCCAGATGCCATAGCCGAAACCGAGTTCGCCTGAAACGCACGACTAAATCGGTCAGACCGATTGATAAACGAGACTTGGCCATGCACAAGACCTATGTTTTCAAACACAATGACCATTGTGAGTGAGAACACCGCTATCCAAAACGTCATGGACCAGAAATTCTCGAACGATAATGCACCGAATGCATGAAATGCTTCAGCTGCTCCGAAAGACGCGTTGTCTGATTGATTGAAATCAATTAATCCAAAGAATGATGCAATACCGGTTCCCACCACAATTGTGATGAGAAAGTTTCCTGGAACGTTGCGGATAAATAGCACGATTGCGACGAGAAAAGTTAAAATCGTTGCAAGTACTTGGGGATCCCCCAAAGAACCAAGAGCCAATATGGAACTTGTTCCTTTTTCAACGATACCGCCTTTTTCGAGACCAATAAGCATCAAAAATAATCCAAGACCCACCGTAATTGCCTCTTTCAAGGATTGCGGTACAGCCGCGCTCAGCATTCTCGAAAAACGTGTGAACGCAATAAACACGAAAATGACGCCTGATACGAAAACGACTGCCAGTGCTTCCTGCCAAGACAAGCCCATTGATTGGACCATCGTATAAGAAAACAGTGCATTGATTCCCATGCCTGGTACCAGCAGAATAGGCACGTTACCCCATAAGCCCATGACGAGACATCCAAACACGGATGCAGCAATCGTCGCTACTATCGCAGCCTCAAGTGGCATCCCCGCTTCAGACAGGATAAGTGCATTCACAGCAATAATGTAAACCACTGTAAAAAATCCAATGATCCCCGCCATAAGTTCACGCTTTACAGTCGTTTCGTTCGCTTTAAGACCGAAAAATCGGTCAATCCAATTAAACATTTTTTCAACCTTCTATAAAATTAGCCCTCTCCCAACCCGCTCTGCCTGATAAACAGGTGAGCCATTATGCATTCTAATCATTATCGAGTCAACTGTCAATCTTTTGATTCTGTTTCCTTAAAATTTAGGCATGTTGCAAAGCCACTAAAATTTATAGAGACCATGTAAAAAAGACGTTACATTTTTCTTAGTAACGCCTTCTTCTTTGATCTTTTATTTTAATTTCAGGTTATTTTAATTGCCATTTTCTTTAGTTTCTTTTTGTTTAATTTTTAATTGTTTAGGCAAATGATCATTACTTGTCATTAATTTAGAGATGTATGCTATGGCATAGTTATAACCAGTATCTATTTTCTCAGATAGATAATTGGTTCGTTCAAAAAGAGTAGTTCTGAAATAATCGACTTGCCTTATTATCTTCTCTGTCAACGCCTCTTGATTTTCCAGTCGATTTAAAACTTCCAGTTGAGTTTCAGCTTGCTTTGAAATTTGTTGCGATAGCTGATTTTGCATATCTAGTTGCTCATCCACTTTTAATTCAAGTTGCTCATTTGTCAATCCGTATTTATCTAACTTATTTACCACTTCGGAATTTGAATGGTTCAAGGTGTCCATATAATTTTTCATTTCTACTTTAAATATCACTTCATCTTTTAGAGTCACTTGAAGTGTCGAATTTTTTTCATCTAATTTTTCTAACCAGGCCAATACCTGATTATCAACTTTTTCATGTTGATAATTCAATTTTCTTTGTTCACTTATCCCGTACTGAAGATACTTCCACCGGTTGTTTTGTCTATTTGTTTGTTTGTAACAAAAACTTTTTAGTTCATTAAGTGATTGTTGTAAGGTTTCATTTGTTTTTTGTTGTTCATCTATCATGTCAGACATTTGATTCTTTCTATAGAAACCTTGGTTAGAATCATTAATTTGTCCATTATTTTTATAAACATCTGGATGCTTCTCGTTATTAATAAATAAACCCATCGTTATTTAGTCCCCCTTCTGAAGTACTTTGTATATCTTATGCAATTCATATAAGATACGGCATTCAGAAGATTGAAAGGAAAAACCTGTTGAAGAACCTCTAAAAATCATTTCACTTTTAAAAAGACGGATCACGCAAAGTTTATTGTAAAAGAATCCGATATAGTTTTGTCTTGAGTAGCCTTTGAAAGTACTGCAGCCTAAAGGAATTTCGATTTTTATGTGTCTCAATTCGCTATCTCTGTTTATTCATAATTTTTTTCATGTTTTCTTTTCATCATTCCAAATGCCGAATCTTTAAGCTCTCTTCAGAGTACTATTAATATGTTTCTCGATACTAACGTTTTTCAACATCCAGTTCCGCTTCGATTTTAGAGACCTTCGAAGACTCAGCCATACACCAGTATACAAGGAAGCTCACAAAAATACAGCCAGCTACATAGTAGTAAAATAGCGATTCGTGACCAATGTTCTTCAACCATAACGCGATGAATTCCGCCGTTCCGCCGAAGATTGCGACGGTGAATGCATATGGTAATCCTACTCCAAGAGCACGGATTTCAGTCGGGAACAGTTCGGCTTTAACAATCGCATTGATGGAAGTGTAACCAGTGACAATGATGAGACCTACCATCATGAGCAAGAAAGCAACTACAGGACTTGTTGTATTCTCCATGATTATGAAGATTGGAACCGTCAGTAAGGTTCCGAGGACGCCAAAAGTCATCAATAGAGGGCGTCGTCCAATTTTATCAGACAGCGCGCCCGCTAGCGGTTGCAACACGACAAAGATAAGCAATGCAATAAAGTTAATCCAGCTGACGATTTCCTTTTCAAGTCCTACTGTATTCACCATGAACTTCTGTAAATATGTTGTGTAGGTATAGAAGGCAACAGTTCCTCCAAGTGTTAGTCCAACAACTGTCAGGACCGCTTTCGGGTGTTTCATGAGAGCTCGAATGGTACCAGCGCTCTCTTCTCTATACCCCACTCAGATTCTATTAATCCAGGTTTCAGAAAATTTTATTTCTTTCCATTTATTTATATATCACACATACGTTTGGATTGAATTGAGGGAAATATAGCTATTGCCCTGACCGAAAAAATAAAAAAAGGAGTAGTTTTTAAACTACTCCCTGAAGAATTTTATTAAATACCACCTAGATACGCCAATTTAATTTGCTCACTTGCTTGTAACTCTGCTGCAGGTCCTGAAACAACTACCCGCCCAGTTTCAATCACATACCCTCGATCGGCAATGGAAAGGGCAACGTTGGCATTTTGCTCAACCAATAAAATCGTCGTGCCTTCACGATTGATTTCTTCAATAATTTGAAATATTGTTTTTACCATCAAAGGTGCTAAACCCATAGATGGTTCATCAAGTAAAAGAAGTTTAGGCTTTGCCATGATGGCTCTTCCCATTGCAAGCATTTGTTGCTCCCCACCTGAAAGTGTTCCAGACAACTGTTTCCGACGCTCATATAAGCGAGGGAAAAGTTCATATACTTTCTCAAAATCTTTGCGTATTTCCTTTGCATCTTTTCGTAAATAAGCACCCAACTCTAGGTTTTCAACAACTGTCATATTTGAAAAGACTCGTCTTCCTTCTGGCACATGAGATATTCCAGCTTTCACAATACTTTGAGCTGGCTTACCTGAGATGGAAGAATCTAAGTAGTTGATAAGCCCTGCTTTTGGCTTAATTAATCCTGATAATGTTTTTAGGAGAGTACTTTTCCCTGCTCCATTTGCTCCGATTAACGTAACAATTTCACCTTCATTAACTTCTAGAGATATGCCTTTTAATGCTTGAATATTTCCGTAGTATACATCTAATTGTTCTACTTTAAGCATGATCTTTTGGAACCTCCTCTCCTAAATAGGCCTCAATTACTTTAGGATGGTTACGGATATGTTCAGGTGTCCCATCTGCAATCAACACACCATGATCTAGCACATAAATTCTTTCACAAATTCCCATAACCAAGTTCATATCATGCTCAATTAATAAAATAGTTAAATTGAACTTTTCTCGAACAAAAGCGATTAATGACATTAAGTCGTGTGTTTCTTTATGATTCATCCCTGCTGCTGGCTCATCTAATAATAGTAATTGAGGTCCTGCTGCTAAAGCACGGGCTATTTCTAATCTTCTTTGCTTTCCATAAGGGAGATTTTTGGCAAGCTCATCTTTGTATTGATCCAATTCGAAAATCTTGAGAAACTCTAATGATTTCTCTTCCATTTCTTTTTCGCCAGAAAAGTGAGATGGTAAACGGAAAATCGAGCTAAACATCGAATGCTTCGCTAATGAATGATAAGCAACTTTCACATTATCTAACACAGATAATTCATTAAAAAGTCGGATGTTTTGGAACGTACGACTAATCCCACCACGTGTTACTTGATATGGTGCAAGACCATTCAAACGTTTTCCATTGAACAAAATCTCACCTTCAGTTGGTACATATACGCCAGTCAATAAGTTGAAGCTAGTCGTCTTTCCAGCGCCATTGGGTCCTATTAGCCCAATTAACTCTCCCTGATGGATTTCTAAGTTGAAATCAGAGACAGCCTTAAGTCCACCAAAACGAATTCCTACATTTTGTACTTGAAGTAAAGGTTTACTTACCATATTGGTTGTCTCCTTTCGTACCTTTCCACGATTTAAAATAATCGGTGATTTCGCGTGTTCCCATTAATCCTTTAGGTCGATATAACATAACAATGATCAATATCAGACTATAAATGATCATACGTGTTTCGGGATAGCTTTGGAGGAAAGTTGATAAAATCGTTAACAGCACGGCTGCTATTACTGCTCCAGATAGACTTCCTAACCCACCTAATACAACGTATATTAAAATATCAAATGACTTTAAAAACGTGAAGTTTGTAGGTTGAATAATATAAAAATTATGAGCATATAAAGCACCTGCAACCCCTGCAAAAAACGACCCTATAACAAAGGCTGTGACTTTGTAATATGTTGTATTTATCCCCATAGCATCTGCAGCAATCTCGTTTTCTCGTATAGAGATACATGCGCGTCCATGTCTGGAATTAGTAAAGTTCACAATCACAATAATCGTAATTACTAAACAGACGAAAGAAGTTGTCCATGTAGTTAATTGAGAAACTTGCATACCTGCTGCCCCGCCAACATAGTCAATGTTAAGAAAGACAATTCGAATAATTTCTCCAAATCCCAAGGTTGCAATTGCCAAATAATCGCCTCTTAATCTTAGAGAAGGAATCCCTACGACCATTCCGGCTAACGCTGCAACCAAACCACCCATGACGATTGCTAAAGAAAAAGGTAGATGAAGTTTCATTGTCACGATAGCCGATATGTATGCTCCTATTGCTAAAAACCCAGCATGACCGATTGAAAATTGTCCCGTAATCCCAATCACTAAATGTAAACTTACGGCTAATATTATGTTAATGATAATAAAGATGAGTGTGTTTGAATAAAACTGATTCAAAATTCCTGTAGTGATGAGATACTGGATTACTCCATAAATCACTATCGATAAAATAATAATTAACCAGAAACTGTTTATCTTTTTCATATGTCCCTTCACCTACACTTTCTCTCGTGTATTTTTCCCAAAGATGCCTGATGGTCTAAAAATTAGAATTAAGATTAAAATGATGAAAGCTGCTGCATCTCTCCATAATGAAAAGCCTAAGCCACTTACCACTGTTTCGACCACTCCAAGAACAAGACCTCCGACCATTGCTCCTGGAATAATACCAATACCACCGAGAACAGCAGCAACGAAAGCCTTCAACCCCGGAATAACTCCCATTAGTGGTTCGATTTTTGTATAATACACTCCAAAAATAACACCAGCTGCTCCAGCTAAAGCTGAACCAATCGCAAACGTTGCTGAAATCGTATTATCAACATTGATACCCATCAATTTTGCTGCGTCTACATCATGTGAAACGGCGCGCATTGCTTTACCAATTTTTGTTTTATGTACAATTAATTGCAAAATGATCATAAGTATTACTGATACAGAAAGGATTAAAATAGATTGACTGCTAATTTGAGCTCCAAATAAATTAAAAGAAATATTAGGAACTACATCTGGATATGCTTCCGGTTGTGCTCCTCGAACATATATGACACCGTATTCAATAAGAAGTGAAACCCCAATTGCAGTAATTAAGGCCGCTATCCGAGTGGCATTTCGAAGTCGTTTGTAGGCGATTCTTTCTATGAGGACACCAAATGCTGCACACGCAACCATTGACAATAATAGTGCTGGGAAAAATCCAAGTCCCCACGCGGTAATTGAGTAAAACCCAATGAAAGACCCTACCATGAATACGTCCCCATGGGCAAAGTTGATTAACTTAATAATTCCATAAACCATCGTATAGCCAAGTGCGATTAACGCATAGATGCTACCGAGTGATATTCCGTTGATAATCTGTTGTACCCATTCCATGTATCCTCACTCCTTTATTAAATCTCAACAGTCCAATAAAAATAAGATAGGAGGATGATTGTTCCATCCTCCCATCTCAGTCAGATCATTAAGGATTTACTTTTGTATTAAAGACTTGTTTGCCGTCTTTGTATTCTAAAATTGTTGCAGACTTGATTGGATTATGTTGCTCATCAATTGTTACATTTCCAGAAACTAAAGCTAAATCTTTCGTTTCTGCAAGTGCATCTTTAATCTTCGTTGTATCTAAATCTCCTGCACGTTCAATTGCGTCTGCTAACAAATAGACAGAATCATAACCAAGTGCATTAAATGCGTCTGGTGATGCGCCATCATATTTATCCGAGAAGTTCTTAACGAATGTTTGAATTTTCTCATCTGGATCTTCAGAAGAATAGTGATTTGTAATAAATGTATTATTAAGTGCTTCTGCACCTGCTAATTCAACTAATTTCGGAGAATCCCAACCATCAGCACCCATTAATGGAACATCAATACCCATTTCTCGAGCTTGTTTTACAATCAAACCAACTTCTTCATAATAACCAGGAATGAAAATGAAGTCTGGTTTTGCTGATTTAATACGTGTTAATGTCGAGCGGAAATCCGTATCTTTCGTAACGTACGCTTCTGTAGCTACAATTTTCCCACCAGCTGCTTCAAACGTTTCTTTGAAAGATTTTGCTAGACCTTTTGCATAGTCACTTGAACTATCAGCGTAGATGGCTACGTTTTTAATTTTCAACTCATTTGCTGCAAAGTTAGCTGCAACTGTTCCTTGGAATGGATCGATGAACGAAGTTCGGAAAGCAAACTCGTTAACACTACCATCTTCATTAACAGTTACGTTAGGGCTTGTACCAGAAGGTGTAAGTAGAATAGTTTTATTATCATTTGCAATTTGTGCTTGTGCGACTGTGTTACCACTTGTAGCTGCACCAATAATTGCTGTAACTTTGTCCTTACTTGTTAATCTGATAGCTGCACTCGTTGCTTCAGAACCTTCGGATTTATTATCTACTTTAATAATTTCAATATCTTTACCGTCGACTCCGCCATCTTTGTTAATTTCTTCAACAGCAAGGTCGATCCCTTTTGAGATTGAAGATCCAAAAGAAGCAACACCGCCAGATAACTCTAAGTTCGCACCAATTTTAATGGTATCTCCGCCAGCTGAACTTGAACTTCCACCTTCACCTGCGCAACCAGTTAATATACTAGCTAATAATGTAGAAACCACAGCCAGTTGAGTAAACTTTCTCTTCATCATAACAATCCCCTTTTTTGGATAATTCTGAAAACTAAATACACATATTTACATTTAATCTAGTAGTCAGATACTATCATTTTTTAATGGTAAGCAATTGTATTGTAAAACAATTAGACTATTAAGTCTATATTAATTTTTAGTTAATTGAGATATTTCTAAATATTATATTAAAATCATGAATTAATTGATGTGAATATGCCGTTTCAAAAAGAAAAACAAGTATATATTTCGGATTAATAATTATTTCTTTAGAGGTTTAATAGCCAACATACTTATTAATGCTAGTGGAGTCTGGAACTCGCTTTTACACTCGTATTACTATATTTTCACAAATATAGGTAATGGCATAAACCAACAAAATGGATATGCAATTCCAAGGTGAACCTGAATAAGAAAGGCATTTTCCAATCGTATTAATTTTTTGCCGCTTTTCACATGCGCTTTTAACGACATTAAATATATTAGGATCATTTCGGTTACTGAAATATTACCTTATTTAACACAAAAAAAGAGTCGAAAAACATTAAAAAGACTATATTATTCCACCTAAGGAAATAATTTTTTGTGAATTTTTTTGTTGTGCTTTTCATTTAATTAACACCATCAGATTTTTTTATCATTTTCCCTTTAAGATTCATACATTTGGTCAAAGCTATATATGGAGCTCTTGTTTGTCAAAAACAGGATTGATTAAATTTGAAGGAAGTGATCTCCTATGCTTACAGAAAAACAAAACTCAACGTTAAAGAAATTACTTTTGGAACAAAAGGTTCAGTTGGAAAGACATGAGGACAATGCGTTCATAGAACAAGGCAGTCTTCGGGATACGACAGCCGAATTATCAACAGTCGATAACCATCCTGCTGATTTAGGAACAGAACTGTATGAACGTGAGAAAGATATGGCGATTCATGTTCATGAACACTCTGAATTAGAAAAAGTAAATAATGCCCTTTTAGCGATGAAAAATGAGACGTATGGCGTTTGTGATGATTGTGGCGAAGACATTCCATTTGAGCGTTTAGAAGCTTTACCTTATACGACTCGCTGCATTGACCATGCAGCGAATTCCCTTCCTCAGGATCGGCCTGCCGAAGAGCAAATTTTACACCCAGCAAACGATAACTCTTTCGCCGAACGTCACAAACGAGACGGTGTTAGAGATTATGAAGACAGTTTTCAAGAAGTCGCACAGTATGGCACATCTGAAACACCATCGGATTTTGAAGGTGATCACGCTGATTTCAATGAATTATATGATGATGAGAACGAAGAAGGTATGGATGAAGAAGTGGATTCATTGCATATAACAAGTATTGGAGGAGACAACAAAGAAATTTCCCTCGCCGAACAAGAAGAAGCTATACGAAACGATTACTTATGAATAGCCCATTTATGGATATTTAAAGGAAACGACCACAAAGGAATACTATCTTTGTGGTCGTTTCCTTTATTTTCATTCCAGATTCAGCTTGTTTTTGGAGATGATTAACAGCCTATCCATCGCTTTACTTAGAAAACATTTTGTTTGATAACGATTGTTTAGAATTACGAGCTTTACGGAATCCTTCAAAAATATTAATACTTGTTGTGATAACAAGTATCCATATAATGTATTGATAAATCCTATTTTTTGTTTGATTAGTTATTTCTAATATATTGTAGCAACCCGAAGCTTAATGTAAGTCAGTCCAATTTTTAAAAAATGACCCTACTTCTTCATTCGAAGTAGGTCATTTTAAGTTTAACGATACAATAGGATTAGATTGGTCGTATGCATGTTGTCATAAATAATGTCTATACTGTTCGGACTTCTAACTCTACAATAATATTATCTCTTGTAGCTCGTGAATAAGGGCATACTTGATGTGCTGCCTCGACAAGCTTCTGTGCTACTTCGATTGCTACGTCTCGCACGAGAACATCAAGTATGACAGATATTGAGTAGCCATCAGTGCCTTGATTTAGTGAGACATGAGCAGTAACTTCTGATCCGCCATGCTTAATTTTTTCCTGTCGAGAGACCACATTTAATGCTGAATCAAAACAAGCCGAGTAGCCCGCAGCAAAAAGTTGTTCTGGATTAGTCGCCTCTTTTTTCACACCCGGCATAGCTAGCGCAACGTCTATTACACCATCTTGTGAACGAACGCGTCCTTCACGACCTCCCACTGCTGTCGCTGTTGCTGTAAATAATTTTTTCATTATATATTCCTCCTCATCATTATTGTGTCACCCTATTAGATTGTGCGCTATTAGATTGTATACAATCTAATTTGAGATTACAACTATCTTGTTTTAAGAAAGGATATTTCCTATGAATCCATTACATTTATCGAACCAACTATGCTTCCCTTTTTATGCCATTTCAAAAGAAATCAGTAAACGCTATCGAACCATTCTTGCACCTTTCAACCTAACCTATCCACAATACTTAGTTATGCTAGTGCTTTGGGAACAAGACAGAATACCTTTAAAAGCGATTGGCCGACGATTACAATTAGATTCCGGTACTCTTACCCCTCTATTAAATAAGCTTATTCAATCCGGTTATATTGAAAAAGCACGTAACGAACTAGATGAACGAGAGCTCGTAATTAAACTCACAGATGCAGGACACTCATTGCGGGAGCAAGCGGCCTCCATCCCATTGCAAATCCAAAGGGTTCTTGGACTAACCGACGACGAGTATAAACGATATAAAGGGATGCTAGACGAACTAAGTCAAAAGCTAAATATGTAGTAAGTGATTTATTGAAAAAGGATCAACCTGATAAATTCAGTTGATCCTTTCGTTTATTATTTCATTTTTAAAACCACTTTCCCTTTTGCTTTTCCTGTTTCCACATAATTAATGGCTTTTTGAGCATCTTCAAAGGGTATAATCTGATCGATGATCGGACGAATTTTTCCTTCTTCGACCTGTTTTTTTATATGAGATAGTTGTTCACCGCTTGGCTTCATAAATAAGAAATGGTATGTTGCATCATGTTTTTTCTCCAACGCTGTCATTTTTCTACTAACAATGGAAAATAAAATGGTTTTCAATAGACCTAAATTGTTTTGAATGGCAAATTTTCGATTTGGCAATCCCGAGACTGAAACAATCTTCCCTTGAGCTTTCAACACATTAAACGATTTCTCAAGAGTTTCACCACCTAATGTATCAAAGACAGCATCATAATTTTTTAAGATTCCTTCAAAATCTTGCTGTTTGTAATTAATTATTTCATCCGCACCAAGTGATTTCACTAGTTCATAGCCCTTATCACTTGCTGTAGTCGCCACATATGCACCCATTTGTTTCGCTAGTTGAATGGCAAATGTCCCCACACCACCAGCCCCGGCATGAATCAAAATCTTTTGACCAGGTTTGAGTTTCAGTATTTCATGAAAAGCCTGCCAAGTAGTTAGTCCCACTAAAGGCAGCGACGCCGCTTCCTCAAAGCTTAGATTCTTTGGTTTTAGCGAAACGTCATCTTCATGTACGGAAAGGTATTCAGCAAATGTCCCAATACGAGTCTTACGCGGCCTTCCATATACTTCATCACCGATCTTAAAATTCGTAACTTTAGCTCCTGCTTTTAAGACTTTTCCTGAAAAATCATTTCCTACTATTAACGGCATTTGATACGTCAAAAGCATTTTTACTTTCCCATCTCTTATTTTATAATCAACGGGATTGATGCTCGCTGCATAAATTTCTACCAAAATGTCTTTTTCTCCAATTGTTGGAATTGGTACTTCTACTTGCTGCAATGGGACATCTTTTCCATATCGTTTAATAACCATAGCTTTCATTCAGTATCATCCTTATCAAAATCTGAAGTAGAATATAGTATTCTGTGTTACCTATAAAAAACAATACGCTCGTTTTTAATTGTTCAATCATTCAAACCTATCATGCACTCGATTTCTATTGGAGGCCATTTAGTGATTACCAAAAAAAGCATCTTGAATGACCTCCAAGATGCTTTTTTTGAAACTTTATTCATCGTTGAGAGTGGAATAGATAATCCGCTCTTCCTAAGGCAATACTGTCGCGCCCATCAGATAACGATCGCATTCTCTCGCTACTTCACGTCCTTCGTTAATTGCCCACACAATAAGGCTTTGGCCACGACGCATGTCTCCAGCTGAAAAGACCCCTTCTACATTGGTCACATACTTTCCATACTCTGCTTTAACCGTAGAGTTGGCGTTTGTTTCAATGTTTAGCTGTTGTAGAAGTCCTTGTTCTGGACCACTAAAGCCAATTGCAAGCAAGACCATTTCTGCTGGCCATATTTTTTCTGTTCCCGGAATTTCTTCACGGATACGATCACCTTCTTGGTCGATCCGAAGTTTTACATTAATTGTGTGTACTTCTTTTACATGACCATTGTCATCGCCAACAAATTTGGTTGTTTGAACAGCATAGGCACGTGGATCTTCACCAAATTTACTCGCTGCTTCTTTTTGACCGTACTCGATACGGTGAATCACCGGGTATTGAGGCCACGGGTTTCCAAGTTCATCCCGGATGGATCCTTTTTGATCATAAATATCAAACTGCGTTAAGCTTTGGCAATTATGTCTGACTGCGGTTGCTAGACAATCCGTACCTGTGTCTCCGCCACCTATGACAATCACATTTTTGCCTTTAGCCGACAAGTACATTCCATCTTTAAGGTTGGAGTCAAGCAAGCTTTTCGTGTTGGCATGGAGGAAATCCATAGCGTAATGAATACCTTTTAGCTCGCGACCTTCCACTTGAACATCACGATGAATCGTTGCACCTCCACATAAAATAGTAGAGTCGAATTCTTGATTGAGCTTTTTAACAGGGTAGTTCTTTCCTACTTCTGTATTTGTAACAAACGTGATTCCTTCTTTCTCAAGCAGTTGAACACGACGTTGAACTATTTCATATGGTAATTTCATTTCAGGAATCCCGTAAGTTAAAAGACCTCCTACACGATCGTTGCGTTCAAAAACGGTGACCCAGTGGCCCGCTTTGTTGAGCTGCGCTGCCGCTGCGAGTCCAGCAGGTCCAGAGCCAATGACCGCCACTTTTTTGCCAGTTCGTCTTTCTGGTGGCTCAGGAATGACCCAACCTTCTTCAAAGCCTTTTTCAATAATGGCACGCTCAACTGTGCGGATTGCAACAGGAGGCTCGTTAATACCAAGGACACACGCGCCTTCACACGGTGCAGGACACGCTGCTCCTGTGAATTCAGGGAAATTATTCATCTCATGTTCACGCTTCAATGCTTCTTTCCACTGTCCTTGATACACGAGGTCATTCCACTCTGGTATCAAGTGATACACTGGACAACCTGTTGTCACACCATTAATTTCAGTACCGGTTTGACAAGTAGGGACACCACAATCCATACAACGTGCACCTTGTTGTCTAATTTCTGTTTCCGACATCGGCGACGTGTAGTCTTTCCAATCCTTTAATCGCTTACGTGGATCACGTTCAAGTTGCGATTGACGTGCATACTCCATAAATCCCGTTGGCTTTCCCATTACACCCCTCCTGTTGTCGTGATTATTTTATTGCTGCCAATTCTTTGTTGCTCTCATCAAACGCAGTCATTTGCGCATCAAATTTTGTTAAACCGCTATCTTGAAGAGTTTTAATTCGATCATTAATTTTCAAGTATGATTTTGGTATAACACGAACGAATTGCGAAGAATACTTTTCCCAGTAAGTTAAAATACGCTTGCCGTGCCCGCTATTTGTATAGTCAACATGCTTTTCAATCATGTTGTATACGTCTTTTAATTCTTCTGGATTTTCTATAGGTTGAATAAGAACAAGTTCTGCATTACATTTTGAATTAAATGTACCGTCTTCATCAAAGACATAGGCGATACCACCCGACATCCCTGCAGCAAAATTGCGTCCAGTTGAACCAAGAACGACAACTTTTCCACCCGTCATATACTCACAGCCATGGTCACCTACGCCTTCAACTACTACGTTGGCTCCACTATTACGTACACAGAAACGCTCTCCTGCAATGCCTTGAATGTATGCTTCACCAGCGGAAGCCCCATAGAAAGCCACGTTCCCAATAATAATATTTTTCTCAGGTTGGAAAGTGACAACTGGGTCAGGATGAACAATTATTTTCCCACCAGACAACCCTTTTCCAACAAAGTCATTTGAATCTCCGACTAATCTCAGAGTTATTCCCCGGGGAATAAATGCACCAAAACTTTGACCAGCTGATCCTTTAAGTGTTAATCGAATCGTATCTTCAGGCAATCCTTTTTCTCCGTAACGTCTTGTTATTTCACTACCGAGCATCGTTCCGGTAACACGGTTAATATTGCGAATGGCCGTTGTAAACTCAACTGGTTCCTGTTTTTCAATCGCGTTTTTGCAGATTGGAATTAGCTCTTGGAAATCGAGCGTTTTCTCTAATTCATGATCTTGATCACGAGTATGATAACGTCCTACTTTAGCTGGCAGGTTTGGTGAGTAAAGTAGGGCTGAAAGGTCGATGTCTTTCGCTTTCCAATGATCAATTGCTTCATTTACTTCAAGTGCATCTGTACGCCCGACCATTTCGTTTATCGTTCTAAAACCAAGTTCAGCCATTAGCTCTCTTGTTTCTGTTGCAATAAAACGCATAAAGTTGGCAACATGTTCTGCATCCCCAGTGAATTTCTTACGTAACTCAGGGTTTTGAGTCGCAATACCAACTGGACATGTATCCATATGACAGACGCGCATCATAACGCAGCCTAGAACAACAAGCGGTGCTGTTGAGAATCCATACTCTTCCGCTCCTAGTAATGTAGCTAAAACCACGTCTCTTCCTGTCATCATTTTGCCATCTGTTTCAATGACAATACGGTCACGGAGACCATTTAACAGAAGCGTTTGGTGAGTTTCAGCTAAACCAATCTCCCACGGTAATCCCGTATGCTTCAAGCTTGTTCGAGGAGCAGCGCCTGTTCCACCGTCATAACCACTAATTAATACAAGGTCTGCTCTTCCTTTTGCAACACCTGCTGCAATCGTCCCAACACCTACAGCAGATACTAATTTGACGCTAATACGTGCTCTTGGATTGGCATTTTTCAGATTAAAAATTAATTCAGCTAAATCTTCGATTGAATAAATATCGTGATGTGGTGGTGGCGAAATTAATTCCACACCAGGGGTTGAACCACGCACTTCTGCAATCCATGGATACACTTTTTTCCCAGGAAGATGTCCCCCTTCACCTGGTTTAGCCCCTTGCGCCACCTTTATTTGAATCTCATCTGCATTGACCAAGTAATGACTTGTCACACCAAAGCGACCCGACGCTACTTGCTTGATAGAACTACGTCTCGAATCGCCATTTGGGTCTGGGGTAAATCGATCGATATCTTCTCCACCTTCACCCGTGTTACTTCTACCTCCAACACGGTTCATGGCAACAGCTAAAGCTTCATGTGCTTCTTTAGAAATCGACCCATATGACATAGCACCGGTTTTAAAGCGTCGACAAATAGCCTCAACCGATTCTACCTCTTCAATCGGCACTGATGGTTGCTGTTTAAATTTCAAAAGTCCTCGAAGTGATTGCAAGTTTGTCGTTTCATCCGTCAACATTTTCGTGTATTTCTTAAAGACTTCATAGTTATTTGTTCGACAAGCATGTTGGAGGGTATGAATCGTACTCGGATTGTACTGATGATCTTCGCCGTTTGCACGGTACTGGAATTCATCTCCCGAATCTAGTGTTTGATTGCTTCCTCGATTTTCACCAAATGCTTCCTCATGACGCATTAGCACTTCCTTTTCAATCATATTGATACCAATTCCGCCTAAACGTGAAGATGTTCGTGTGAAATATTTGTCGATAACATCCATATGAATGCCTACTGCTTCAAAAATTTGAGCTCCTCGATAACTTTGAATCGTTGAAATCCCTATTTTAGAGAGGATTTTTATGACGCCATCTGTTACTGAGTAAATGTACTTCTCAACCGCTTTTTCGAATGAATCGATGTTGATTTCACCTTTATCAATCAAATCGCGAATAGAATCAAATGTAAGGTAAGGATTAATTCCTTCTGCCCCATAACCCAGTAGCGTCGCAAAGTGATGTACTTCTCTCACTTCAGCAGATTCAAGTAAAATGCTTACTTTTGTACGGGTTCCTTGTCGAATCAAATGATGATGTAGACCAGAAACAGCAAGAAGTGCTGGAATAGCTGCTTGATGTTCTGACACACTTCGATCAGATAAAATCAACAAGGTTGTTCCTTCTTCTATTGCTTTATCAGCTTTAACAAACAAGCTATCGAGAGCATTTTCCATATTATTTTCGTTCATCTTTGCTTCGAAAAGCGTAGAGAACGTTATCGTTTTGAAACCATCTAAATTTTGCAAACGAATTTTTTGTAATTGACGATTGGTCAGCACAGGTGTTTTAAGTCGAATGTGCTTACAGCTGTCTTGATTTGGGCTTACTAAGTTTCCTTCAGCACCTATAGTTGTATCTGTCATCGTAATAATTTTCTCGCGAATCGCATCAATTGGTGGATTCGTTACTTGTGCAAATAACTGTTTAAAATAGTTGTACAGTAGTTGTGGCTTTTTCGATAACACTGCAAGTGGAGAATCATAACCCATTGAACCGACTGGATCTTTTCCTTCTGTAACAAGTGGTTTGATAATTTTATTTAATTCTTCTCGTGTATAACCAAATGCTAGTTGTTGCTTTAAGAGCTGGTCTCCCGCATGAACTGGTTGTTGCTCGAGTGCCTCTGGAATATCTTCTAAATCCGTCATATTTGTTAGCCACTCTCTATAAGGCTGTTCTGACGCAATTTGAAGTTTGACTTCTTCATCCGGAATAATCGTGCCTTTTTCCAAATCGATTAGAAGGATTTTACCCGGTGCTAATCTTTCCTTATATTCAATATCATCTGCGAAAATATCCAATGCCCCTACTTCTGAACCTAGAACAATCATGCCGCTTTTGGTTACATAATAACGAGCCGGTCTTAATCCATTGCGATCCAGACACGCTGCAATTTGATTTCCGTCAGTAAATACGAGTGCAGCAGGACCATCCCATGGTTCCATTAACGTACTATGGTATTCATAAAAATCGCGTTTTTCTTCTTTGATGTTCTTATCGTTCGCCCAAGGCTCAGGTACCATCATCATAGCTGTGTGCGCAAGTGAACGTCCGGAAAGATGTAAGAACTCAAAGCAGTTATCAAACATGGATGAGTCACTGCCGTCTGAATCGATGACAGGTAACACTTTTTGCAAATCTTCACGATTGAAGAATTCCGATTCACACATTTGCTCACGTGCACGCATCCAATTGACATTGCCTCGTAATGTATTAAATTCTCCATTGTGGATGGTATAACGATTTGGATGTGCTCGCTTCCAACTTGGGAAAGTGTTGGTACTAAAACGGGAATGCACAAGTGCTAATGCGGATTTATAGTCAGGATGGTTTAAATCGATGTAAAACGAATCGAGTTGTTCGGGAATCAGCATTCCTTTATAGACAATGGTACGGGTAGATAAACTACTGATGTAAACATCTTCGTAGCCTTTCATGCTTGCCATTTCTGTTTCAATACGTTTTCGAATAATGTAAAGCTTTCGCTCAAAATCCAGTGGGGTTTTTATATCTTCGCTTACTTGTATAAATAATTGTCTAATCGAAGGCTTTGTTTTTGAAGCCACTTTCCCAACAAATGATTCGTTTATGGGAACTGGACGCCACCCTAGGAATGTTTGGCCTTCTTCTGCAATGATTCGCTCAAAAATATCTTTGCTTTTCATTCGAGTATCGTGATCCCTCGGTAAAAATACCATTCCAACACCATACTCGCCTTCTCTTGGCAAATAGATGTTTTCTTTCTCGCACTGTTTTTGGAAAAAACGATGTGGAATTTGCGTTAAAATACCTGCTCCATCACCAGTACTTGTATCCGAAGATTGGCCACCTCGATGCTCCATGTTACATAAGATGGTAATCGCATGTTGAACGATGCTATGTGTCTGTTTACCATTAATATTTGCAATCATTCCAATCCCACAGGCTTCATGCTCTTGCTCAGGACTATATAAGCCTTGTGAAACAGGGTATCCATTCTTTGACATGACAACGTCCCCTCTCTAGTAATCTGTTGAAAGTTGGTTCATTTTCATGAAGGGATTCTTCACAGTTCACTATCAATTTTGAATAATCATATCATAAAATACGCTTTAACATAAGATTCTGACATAATTTTATTGTATTTTTATTTAATTATATGAATGAAAACGCTTCCGCTAATTTATAAAAACACTCTTCGAACATCGAAAATAGCAAGCAAAATCAAGGTTTATTACTCATTTACCTTAAAATTTCTTAACATTAAATATATTTAAAAAAACATCATTTATACATTTCTAATTCTTCGCTTTATAATGCTCTTAAAATATCCAGGATCAATTGTTTTTACTATTTTCGGGAAGGGAAGAAAAGAATATTATTAAGAATACAAAAAGGGATATCCTATGATGAGGACATCCCTTTATATTTGGCTCTTTTATATTATATTGTTGTTTATCGAACATTTGCGCTTGCCACACGTTCCACATGCCAACAAGTATGAAAAACACATACTTGTTGGTCTCATGCTTCACACTCTTGCGGCATGCTAGGCGCAAATGCACTCTTTCGTTTCCTTAAAAAGCAGGAAGAGGCCGAAATAGCATCTTCGGCCGAACATCTACATAAAGAAACCATCTATTCTGTAGTTAACCAAATCTAGATTACTCTGTGCTTGCAGGTTGCAAGGGAGCGATGGATGCATCTAGATAGTCAGGAATTTTCCCCTCTTCTTTTAGGACCTCTTCAAACGCTTCTACAACATGCTTATCATAATGAATATCCACGAGCCTTTTTATTTCGTCTAATGCAAACTGAGGTTCAAATGCTTTACGGTAAGGTCGATCTTCTGTCATGGCGTCAAATGAGTCACTAACTGCGATAATACGAGATTCCAAAAGAATCTGATCTCCTGTTAAGCCGTATGGATAACCACTCCCATTTAAACGCTCATGGTGTTGTTCAATAATGGGAAGGATTTCTTCATATTGGTTGCCTTTAATCATCTCAACACCATCAACTGGATGCTTCTTTACAATTGAAAATTCTTCATCACTAAGGAAAGTTGGTTTATTTAAAATATCCTCAGGAATATTAATTTTCCCAATATCATGTAAAAAAGATGCGGTATTGATGTTATTCACTTGGTCTTTATTCAAATTCATTTTTTTGGCAATTTTCACAGCGTTATTCGCTACACGATCACTGTGCATATATGTATAGTGATCTTTTAATTCTACTTTCTTTACTACATCCATAAGAGAAGATATCTCATTACTCAACGAATCAAATATAGGCTCTGTAGTAACCCATAGTAACGTAACGTTTGATAATGCAGTAAAGTGTATAGGCTCGATAAGTCCTTTAGCTGAGAAATAATCTTGAGGACCCAAAACTAACTTTTCATTATCAACTTCACAAACGACTTCACCGGATAAGATCAAATAAAATTCCATAACTTCCGGGTTATCAGAAGGATAAATATAAAACAATCTATCTTTTTCGATTGATTGTAATAATACTTCAGTCCCATCTCCACGAGTTAATAAGCTAATATCATTTCTATTATATTTAACTCTTTCCAGAGATGAACCCTTTTTACCAATCTTAAAACCTTCCAACTTTTCCACCCCAAATACATATATAAAAAGAGATCATTAGCTAGAACTCTTTTTTTATTAATGAATAACAATTTAAATTACTAGTTCTCTCCTACTACTTTAATAGGATCAATCCATACAGATCTGTCCGCAAATTCTACTAACACCCAGCTACATTCAGCTTTAATGCCATATTCTTCAGCTTCAATGATTGTTTCTTTTGATATTTGAAGTGTCTCTTCATATACTGAGCGGATGATTTTATCAAGTTCTTCATTATATTTTGTAGTTAATTGATCAATTTCTGCATTTGGCATAGCTACTTGTGAAAGATAGTTTTCCTGTAATCTATCTGCGTCTTTTACAGCCTGTTCAATCTTTTTATCAATTTTTATATTGGCCTTTTCAATTAATTGAAGGCCTTTAGCCTGATCTTCATCAGTTGCAGCAAATACATTGGTGCTTAACCCCAAGAATAGTAATGCTGTTAATAGAATCGTAAAAATTTTCTTCAAAAAATAACCCCCAATGATGAATTTTATAAATAAAAGTGCATATTGATAGATAATGTAAATCTATTAGTTCTTAAAGGGTCATTTTGCAACTAAAAAGCGAAACCCTACTCAAAATGTGCCTCTTTAGCTCTATATCTACATCCACTCAATGAAAATATATTCGATTCTTTTTTTTATTATATAAGAAGTTACGTCCTAAATACACATTTATTTGTATTATTCTGTCTAATTATACTTTCTAAAAAACCTTTAGCTCAGATATTCAATTGTTTCCAAATCTCCTGGTAGTTCAGATTGACTATAGGTTCATCCTTTATAAGACGCTCACGGATGCCAGCAACGCGCTTATTTTCCTGTTCATGTCCATTTGAGAGGTCCATTTTCTTATGAAAGACGCCGTAAAGTGTATAATCACGCAACTTCAAGAATAGTGGTAAGCGCTCTAGCCATTCAAGCGTCATTGGTCGAACGCTAACATAACCTTTTAGGAAATGCGTTAGAAATTCGGTTCCGAACGCTGAACGCTTTTCAAGTGTTTCTTCTCTATACTTCCACCAGGTCGAGTAATATAGAGGAATCGCAATATCGCTGATGAAATAGAAATACATGGCATCATCGAAGTCGAACACGTGTATATCCCCTTCATAATAAAAGAAATTGCCCATATGTATGTCTGAATGAATTAATCCGAATGTTTCTTTTGTTTGAGGTAGCTGTTGGATGTTGGCAACAAGTTGTCGGTTACCTATGATGATCGCTTCGTCTTCATTCGCATCAATAAAATTTTCAAGCTCAATTAAATCATCTTCATCCCATTGCAGACGTTCTGTTTCTGAATCTTGATAATGCTCTGTTGCTAAGTGCATTTTTGCTGTAATGGCTCCCCATTTTTCAAACAATTCCGGCCCGAATTCTGGACTGTTCATTTTGACTGAAGTCCCTGGCGCTTTGTCGAACAAGCAGACGAAAAAGAATGAATCTTCGACTGGCAATACTTCCACAAGCTCGTCATTTTTTGACGTATGCACAAGTGACACATGAACGTCGTGACCATGGAGGAAGTTAATCCACTTTAGTTCGCCTTCTACTTCTTGTTTCGAGCGATGCGAAGAGTGCGTCAATCTCAGAATATAAGGCGTACCGTTTCGTTCTACTTCATAAACATAATTCTCAAAGTCCCCTAGCTTTTTGGCATTCGTCGCATTTGCTCCGTAGCGAGCTGCCGCTTCTTTCAGTACATCCTCGGTAAATAGTTTCTCCACCCATTGTTCCATGGTATTTCCTCCTCATTTTCAATAATTTATCTAATTCTTCGCTTCAATGACTCCTATTCCCAAACTTCCTTCAAGGTATTTCTGAATAAAACATTCAATTTTTCAGTAGGATTATCAATTTCTATAGAAATGGTTTTGACGTAAGCTTCCAAGCGTATCATTTCACTTTCCAGGAAATCATTGATTAGTTGAATCCTTGGCTCCAAATCCATTTCATCCCCAGCAATTTTACGTTTTAAAAGAAGCTCGATTTCACGTTTCAAATGATGATCGGATACCATTGTATCTACTAGTTCGTGAAAACCGATGGGCGGAACTGTTTGCTTCTCTTCAATCCACTTACATGCCAAAATTGGCCGTAGTACATAAAAATATTTTTTTATCTTCACATTTGTTCCCTGCAAAAATTCCCGATAATTCTTTTTGGCCATATTTAAGTAATGGTAGAGTGTCGCATTTGAGTAAAATACCTGCGGCTCCAATTCCCGCATTTGGTCAATGAATGAATAGGCTTGATAATAGACAATCTCACTTTTCATCCACTCTAATAGTGGTGGATTACTCTTGCGAAAAAGTCGTAAAGCCTTCGTGATTTCCCATCCACTGATATCCAGCAAATCATTTATGGGTACTTCGATAACGTCTCTCTTCTCCCCAATGCCTTGTGGGTCAATCGACAGATACCAATCTGATTGATGTATATATATAAATCGCACATCATAGTCACTGTCTTTTGAAGGAAATCCCCATGCCCGACTACCTGACTCAACTGCATATAAGACCTTAACTTGATATTTCTCTTCAATTTCTTTTAATTTAATTTTGATTATTTCATTCACTTTGATTCATCCTTTAATTTTTTTCTTTACGCTCCTGTTTTATTTTCATTAGCGAGTTTACTTGGCTAATGAGACAGCTTGAACGTTGTTTCCTTTGCGAAAACTTTATCGCACAAACACGCCTCGTATCCTAGTTAACTTGCTGAAACAAAGAGATAAATTCGCCATAACCTTGTGCTTCTAGTTGTTGTTTTGGAATGAATTTAAGTGCAGCTGAATTCATGCAATAACGAGCGCGATCTAAACCCGGTCCATCGTCAAAGACATGTCCCAGATGCGAATCAGATGTTTTAGTCCGCACTTCTATGCGGCGCATCCCTAAAGATGTATCAAGCTTTTCTGTAAGTTCATTGCGTCGAAGTGGCTTCGTAAAGCTTGGCCATCCACATCCTGCATCATATTGATCCAGGGAACTAAACAACGCTTCACCTGAAATACGGTCAATATATATCCCTTCATCTTTATTGTTCCAATATTCGTTATTATAAGGGGATTCAGTCCCGTTTTCTTTCATCACGTGATACTGAAGAGGTGTGAGTTCCAGCTTCAATTCAGCATCGCTTTTCGTGTTCTTCCAATTCTTGCGGATAAAAGCAGAGCGACCCGACCCTTCCTTGTAGAGATTGTAATGAAACGGTACCTTTTTATAATAATGCTGGTGCTTTTCTTCTGCTGGATAAAAAGGTTGAGCAGGTAAAACCTCCGTCACAATCGGCGTTGTAAAACGTCCACTGTTTTCTAGAGCTTCTTTAGATGATTCTGCAAGCTCTTTTTGCTCGACACCATGAATAAAAATCGCGGTGCGATAAGAATCACCTCGGTCGTTAAATTGCCCACCCGCATCGGTTGGATCGATTTGTTGCCAATACAGGTCCAACAGTTTTTCATATGGGATAACTGATGGATCATATGTAATTTGGACCGCTTCATAATGTCCTGTTTTGTGTGTATGAACTTCATCGTATGTTGGGTTCACGGTGTGTCCACCTGTATATCCTGAAACCACTTGATGGATACCTGGTTGCTCATCAAAAGGGGAAACCATACACCAGAAGCAACCTCCGCCAAATGTTGCAAGTTTAAATTTTGTCGTCATCGTAACCTACCTTTCATTAGAAAAACTTCGTAAAATCCATCATCTTTATATTTAGGGTATACTTTTTATTGTCTAGTATTTGTATTTCAACTGGGTAGCTCCCAAATTTGGTACCTACTCCGGTAAGGAAGGATGTAATGTTAAAAATGGAAGGCAAAACAATCATAAAAGACAAAGGGGTACGATGGCTGTTAATTGGCCCAAACATTCTCATGTGGCTGTCCTTTTTCGGACTATTAATATGGTTTGGACTACATTTAGAAGCTATTAAAGAAAACAATCGGTTACTTATGTATTTAATTCTGTTAGGCGCTCTATTCTTCGTTTCATTATTAGGAGCATTCCGCAATTGGCTTTGGATTAAGCAAGGCAAAATGTAAGTATGCAGCAATGCATCATTAGTTCGGTCATTATTTTCGGGTGAAAAATAAAAGTTATAGTTCCTCCCCCAATAATCGTCTTGATAATTGGGGGTATTTTTGACACCAGAACCAGGTAGCAAATCATGTCGAAAAAGGAGATATTTCCTGGGAAATGACTGTCGAATCAACTCTTCAATATGAAAAAAAGAAAGAAAATCATCTTTTCGTACTACTTGATCGCATGTTACTTAGACTGATTATTTAAGAACTCACGTACTCTAGTCGCATACGTTTCTGGTTCTTCAACTCCAGGCATATGTGAACTGTTCTCAAATATATGAAACTCAGATCCTGGAACCAAGCTTGCATAGTATTCAGTGGTCTTAGGCGTTGCTTCATCAAAATTTCCGCATGTAAATAAACTTGGGATGACGATTTCTTTTAATCTTTCCGTAACATCAAAATCTTGTAAAGTACCCGTTACAGTAAACTCTGAAGCTCCCCACATGAATCCATAAATGGCATGGTTCGATCTCTTCATATTGTCCAGAAGTTCTTGTGGCCAAGGAAGTAGTCGACATACGTGACGTTCATAAAATTGAATCATGGCATGGTGGTACTCATCTGAGTCCGTTGTCTTGTCTCTTTCACTCCGTTCAATAATATCCTGCGACTCTTGCGGTAAATCCTTCAAATATTCTCTCTGGTCACGCTCCCACATACGTGAATTCAAGCACGGACTAGAAAAAATCACACTTTTGACGCCTGTGGGTTGTTCAAGAAGATAAGCGGCTGCAAGCATTGTCCCCCATGAATGTCCGAGAATATGAACTTCTTCCAAACCAAGGGCCTCTCTAACTTGGGCCAATTCTTCGACGTATCGTTCAACGGTCCACAATGACAAATCTTCAGGTCGATCCGAATTCCCACACCCGAGCTGGTCATAGTGAATCACCGGTCGATTGTCTCCTAACATTCTTAGTGGATCTGATTCTCTGCTCATCCCACCCGGTCCACCATGCAAAACTAACAGCGGAATACCAGGGCCATCCCCCGTCTTTCGATAGTAAACATTTCCGCCTGTAACGGGAATAAATCCTTCCGTAACTTGCTTCATCTAATTGTCCCCTTTTCATATCGACTGTTTATAGTTCCAAACATGTTACGTACTGATAAAAGGAATTCACAATTTTCTTTCCTATTTTAAAAGTTCAACACAATCACAGATTATCCTGCTTACAAATATCGGTCAATCGTAACTCCCTTAGTAAAAGTTTCTTAAATTAGTTAGACCACTAATTCTGTTTTAGCTTTTTCTTTTTGGTTTTGGGCTGCACCTCAGATTCTAACAGAAGGAATCACAAATAACAGGTAACAAATTGGAGCTTTCGTCGGTTTCTAATTATATGTATTGGCAGCCTATTTGTTGGATGACTTTCTGGATAAAGTCAGACGTGAAGCGTGTTCTTTCAGACGGGAAACCCTTTTTTTCAGACGTCAGCTCTCTTTTTTCAGACGTGAACCCCAAAAAGTCAGACTGAGCGCCCGCTCACCCTATAAACTAGATACTCGCTCACAGAAAAACTCGTTAAGCGCTAGGATCGGGGGTCTTCCATTCGTGGAAGTTCTTGAATGGGGCTGCGGTTGGACTGGCAGCCTTTATTGAGGAACATAATCAAGAAAAAACAACAATAAAAGCAGTGGATTTCACAAGTGAATCCACTGCTTCGTGTACATCTAAAGAAATTCCTAAAAGGAAGTCCCCCTACCATTATTGTCCTTTTTAACTTTTGCTTTGTGTAATATTTGCTAAAATTTCATAAAATCGAAGGCAAGCCTTGTGATCAAATACCTGGGTAATTGCCATGATTTCATCGGCCTGACTATCATTCAATACTTTCTGTAGCCTTTCTTTACTGTCTGTGGACTTCCAACGATAGAAGAGCCCAATTGTTGATGGAGAGCATTTATTTCGTAACTGCTATAAAGGAGCTTGTCATTAAAAATTCTATTAATAAAAGAGAATTACCACAGATTGTAAGTTCCACTCTGAATAATTCTCTTTCCTTTAATTACTAAATTCTATTAAGATCCCCATCTATCAGAGTTCGAGGTGAATTCCACGGCGTCCTCTGACTTTTGATTGTATACATTCCCAGCCTATCTAAGTCACCAATATAAAAAAACGCCTTATCGCTAATTCAATTTGCGATAGGGATGAATTATGTGATAGCTTTTTTCTCCGAAGCTTCAGGATGAACCAGAGCATATTTTTCCCAAGCTCTGCTTTTCCAACGAAAATACATAATAGTAGCTCGAGTCCATTCATCTACCGCAATAGCTATCCATATTCCAGGGAGACCCATATTTAAATAAAATACTAAAAAATAGCCTAATGGTAAGCTCATCAAAACCATTGAAAACACCCCAATTATGACAGGGAATCTGGCATCTCCTGCTGCACGTAAGGAATTAATGATGACGATGTTCATCGTTCGACCCGTCTCTAAAAATATACTGAGCAAGAGAACAGATGACGCTATTTTTATAACCTCTGGATTATCTGTAAACAACTCGATAAGCTGGTAGCGGAAGATCATCACGAGAATCACCATCGTTAAGGTGATCATCAATGCGGATTTTAAACTCTTCCATAATCTCGAATAAGCTTCTTCTTTTTCATTCGCCCCGACTAATCTCCCTACAATAATCGCTGTACCCATACCTATAGCAATGGCAAATAAGAATGTGAACATTGAAATATTCGTAGCATATTGTCTGGCAGCTAATGCTTCCGCGCCTAAATACGTTGCATAGTATATGAACACCAGTTGACACACTTGGTATATCACTTGCTCAAAAGCGGCTGGAATTCCAATATGTAATATCCGACCAATATATTCTTTAGATAGGGTAATGTAAAATTGGAATTTTATTCGATATTCTACTACTTGGTAGAGTAACCAAAAGAAGAAGACGAGAGCAATAACACGGCTAAGGACCGAAGAAATAGCAGCACCTTGAACACCCATTTCGGGAAAACCGAATTTACCAAAAATCAGTAAATAGTTCCCCACAACATGAATAATGTTCATCCCTAAAGATATGTACATCGTTTGTTTTGTCCATCCATGAACACGAATAATGGCAGCTAAGGAGTTAATGATGGCTTGAAGAAAAATTGCCCCTCCAACAATAGATAAATATTGTTCTGCGTATTCCAATACCTCTCCTTGTAAATTCATCGCCGTCATCATACTTCTCGAAAATATAAGATACCCAGCACTGATTAGGAGACCGACTGCTAAATTCAACGTAACTGCTAACGCCGATATTTTGGACGCTTCGATATATCGTTTTGAACCAAGGTATTGAGATACAACAATCGCCGCCCCAGTTCCGACAACTTCTAGTACTAATATGGCAATATGTATATACTGATTCGCTGCACCAACACCCGATACTGCATCATCCGATAATGCACTGAGCATGAATGTATCCACTATTCCCATTAACATAAAAAGAAACACTTCTAAAAAAATAGGCCAAGTTAAGGTAAATAAATTTAGCTTCTCACCCTGTCCTCTTTTAGCTTTGATTGAAGCCATTTATTCACCTTCTTCCCAAATTTAACAATTAAGTTATCTTACCAAGTAATAAGTAATATTGCCAGACCCAATCAGTATGAAGGATTTTGAGTGATTTAAGCTTCTTTAAATGATTAATTACTCATAATAAAATGCCCTTGTTACGACTAATCGTAACAAGGGCATTTTATTAATTATTTCTTAGATGAATAAACCAACCACTGTAGCTGTTAATACAGATGCCATAGTAGCAACTAATAACATTTTAAGACCAAACGTAGCAACTACGCCTGCTTGTTTTTCATCAATCGCCTTCACTGTCCCTAGGATGATGCCAATCGAACTAAAGTTAGCAAATGATACTAAGAATGCCGATACAACTCCTACAGTCTTAGGAGTCAACGCAGGTATCATCTCTTTAAAGCCCAACATTGCAACAAATTCATTAGAGATAATCTTAGTTCCCATGACTCCGCCTGCTTGTACCATTTCATTTGCAGGTACGCCCATCAACCAAGCTACAGGAGATAATACTAACCCCATAATAGTTGTTAAATCAGTGCCAATCGTCGATGTAAGAATAAAGTTAACCATGGCAATTAGAGAGATGTAAGCAATCAGCATCGCTCCTACAATTCCTGCCACTTTCATACCATCAATTGCACCATTACCTATTGCCTCAAATAAAGACTTATCATGAATCATATCTTTGATGTTAATCTGCTCACCCTCAACTAATTGAGCAGGAGCTACCATAGACGCCAGTAGTAAGCCCGACATTACATTAAGAGGTAAAGCCACTAGTACAAATTCAGCAGGAATCATAGTCATATAAGCTCCCACTATAGATGCTGATACACTTGTCATGGATGCTGTGGTCGCAATAAATAATCTATTTCTGTTCATTTTAGGTATATGTGTCTTTACTGCAATCAAAGCGCCTGTATCGCCAAAGATGGAAGAGGCTACAGTAGAAAAAGATTCAATTACTGGTAGGCCTGTTACTTTAGAAACTGCTCCTCCAAGATATTTAATCATTAAAGGTAATACTCTGATGTAAGTCAGTACACTCAGTAAAGTAGATGTAAATACGATCAATAATAAAACTGAGATAAAGAATACTGGCATATCGTTTTGATACTCAAAGCCTCCAAAGACAAAAGCTATCCCCTCATTACCAAATTCCATCAATTTAGAGAAAAAGTTGGTGACTGCTCTTACTACCTGTCCACCAATTGTCGTATTAAGCATTGCATAAGCTGTAACTAGCTGAGCAACAAACAAGATTCCTACTGCTCTATAGTTAATATTTTTCCTATCGTTTGACATTAGGAATGCTGCACCTAATAACACCATAACGGATAGAATTGCTATTAATAGTTCTGTCATATCGAATTCCCCGTTTCATCAGTTTATTGTTATGCAACTTGAGCTTGTTCAATAACAAGAACTCATGAGTTGCTATGAAGTTTATTCATAAACCCGTTATCTTAACCATTTCAGATATTAGTTTTCTAATTGACCCTTATGTTGCTCAAAGTCTCGCCCTAATAAACCAATTCTTTAAATGGTAGTTTTAAAACAATTATTACCTATTGCTTTGTGTTTCTCTCGGTAAACCTCTTTCCGTTACCTCAAGTGACTTTGAAAAACCACCCTATACTTCCAATTAAGTAAGGTTAACTTTCCCACAAATAGCTGGTTCTTATGCATATGAGTTAAGGTACGCATACTGCGAATGCTCCCCTGAATGACGTCTAACTATGGCAAAAAGGTTGGAACAGCACCAACAAATTTAGTCTTAATCCTCAACAAAAAAAGCACCTCAATAGAGCTACTTAATTAATATACTATATCAAATTGAAATCGCTTTATTTTAGAATAGTTACTATTTACTGATTTTTATTGCTAGCCAATTACCGACATGAATTTAACAATGTAGTGTCGAAAATGGATGGGTTATTCTAACAGTATCCGCTTCCAAGTCATTATTAATATTACGAAAAAACAGCCTGGATTTCAGGGGAATTCTGAATAACGGGAATAAGTAACAAAAAAATATGTAGGTTTCACACTAAAAAAACTTCCTCAAGCACACATAACATGCTAGAAGAAGCTTTTTTTGTTGTAATTAATTCTTCATTCTAAGTCTTATTGAGTAACAGTCGCGACTAAATTTAAATGTACATTTAAAGCTTTGTGGTGTTAACAATCTTCCAGTATTGCATCTACTTACAGCAATTATTCGTGTTTCTAAAGCTTTTATTTTTGTAAAGATAACAAAGAGGCTTAGGAATGCATAGCATATATAGGAATATGTCAAAACTACAATGGAGGTATGCGTATGATAAATTTTCAATCCTTTCATGGTATCGTCACCATGATCGGTGATTTTATGACTGGAGCAAATGGTGATAACGAAGGTTGTTATAGCATGATATCAGTCGATAACGGCTTAGGCGCTTCAGTAAATTTCGTGGTATCGCCTACCACTTATTTTGTAGACCATGAAATGGTTTCTGTAGGAGACCAGATAACCGGCTATTATGATGGTAATGCTCCCGTTCCCCTTATTTACCCACCGCAATATCGGGCACTGGTAATGGTAAAAGAAAATCCTTATCAAAATGTAAAAGTAGATTATTTTAATACACAGTTAGAGAGTCAGGACGGACAATTAAAATTGAATCTTTCACCTTACACTCCAATTGTATTGACGAATGGGCAAGCCTTTACACACACCCCTACAAACCGCAATCTTATTGTGATTTATGGTCCTACAACAAGAAGCATTCCTGCTCAGACCACTCCTTATAAAATTGTGGTTTGGTGTTAATTCTTCAGCTAAAACCCACAAATATGTGTCTGCAAATTTAATCCAGCCTATGTCTCCTTCTGTGGAATAATCCCATGAACTTTGTCATAACTTGGTAGTGTCAATAAGGATATTTCAAGGTTATGACTGGGGGGATACGAATAAATCTCACTAAAGAACAAAAAACTGCAAACGTCATAAAAAAGGGAATCGGTTACGGAACCTGCCTTTCCATGATTATCTCTTACACTGCATATCAGTCAATCGGTTGGGCCATCGTACATGGTTGTTTAAGTTGGATTTATGTTATTTATTATTTCATTAAATACTCTCCGGGATTATTTTGAAAAAACGAAAGACAGACTTCTGAACACGAAGTCTGTCTTTTTGTTAAAGTGGGATATATATCACCCTATACATAGACAACACGCTCATATATATTAAAAACAGGTGATGATATGAAAATAAATATGTATGTAAATAATGAGAAATTCATAGCTGGGATGACCATGAAAGATCAAGCCGAGCTTGAGAACAACAATATGGCACTTCATGCTTGTGAAAGCACTGATCATGTTCTTGAAAACCGAAAGAATTTAGCTACTGAGTTGCATTGTGAACTGGATGATTTTGTTTGTGCAAACCAAACACATAGCTCTAATTTCCATCGCGTAATGCTTGATGACAAAGGACGCGGTGCTAATCAACTTAATAATGCCATTGCAGATACAGACGCTCTATATACGTTTGAGCCAAATGTGCTGTTATGCAGCTTCACTGCAGATTGTGTCCCCGTGATTTTTTATAATGAAGTGAATGGTCTCATAGGCGTAATTCATTCTGGGTGGCAAGGAACAGTCAAAGAAATTACTTTAAAACTTATTGAGCATTTAAAACTAGTTGAACATTGTGATGCAAATGACCTGCATGTACAGATTGGCGCAGCTTTAAGTCAGAGAAAATTTGAAGTCGATGAAGAGGTGTACTTAAGATTCAAAGCCCTTGGTTATGCAGATGATTTTATGTTTTACAAAGAAGAGACACACAAATACCATATTGATAATCAACTAATCGTGAAAAGACAATGTGAGTTGGCAGGTATCCCAGCTGGGCAAATTACGATTGATCAGACCTGCACGTATGTAAATCCTGATGGTTTCTCTTATCGCCAAGACAAGCAAAGCGGAAGACATCTGAGTTTTATTATGAAAAAAGGCGAATGACCGATTCGAATCAAGTAACAATCGATATTATCAGCTAAATATACTAAAAAAAGCACATCAACTGAAACAATGATGTGCTTTCATAAAGAAATAATGAACCGTTTAAATGCAAAATTGGTAGAAATAACGATTCCTACCAATTTCGCATCTAATTACTTATTCATTTTTGAAAGGAAACTTCCAAGTAAATCCTCTACATCTTCTTCAACATTCTCCGCTGAGTCTTCCTCTGTAGCAGCATGCTCTTGTTTAGCTTTATCCCAATCAAAGTTCATCAAATCATCTTCTAGTTCGTCATGAAGAAATACCTCTTGATTTACTTCTAATTCAGTTGAAATGTCATTCTTAATACTTGCTTTTAAAAAGTCTTCTTCTATCTTTTGAGTCTTCATGTCTTGTAAATACAGGGCTTGATCAATATCTAAAGCATTGCTATTAAGAGATGCTAGAACAGACATTGCTCGAACTGGATCATTTAACAATTGATAAACAATATTCCCCAACAAAGCTTCTGAATGTGAGTGTTTGAGCCAATTACGCTGTTCCTTACTTAATTGTTTTGGCAGAGGAATCGTTACTGTTTCTCTATCCCTGGATAAGGAGTTACTTACGCCTTCTAAAATAAATTCTGCCATTTTGCTTGAAAAGTTTCTTCGCTCAGTTTCCTTTAACTTTTGCATTTGCTTTATGATGTGTTCTGGAGTGTTAGCAGGCAGGCGAAATGTAATCGCCTGCCCCCTCTGAATGCCAGTCATTCCCGTTCTTTCCATGAAATCACCCTATTTTTCTACTTTTTCTTTCGTTGCCTCTTTAGTTTTTATCTCTTTAGTATTCTTTCTAACATAATCAGAGATTAGTTTATGATAAGCATTTGCCATCATCCAAATACTTTCTTTTTCGTCTTCAAAGAATTCAATATTATAACCATTTAAGCTATTATTAATAGTTTTGATATATTCTTTTAAAACTATTGCTCCGCCGCCTACAAAATAGCAGATTTCTGTTTGGGAATTTTTTTGCCAAACATTACGTAAATGGCGATATTCTTTCTTCGCTAAGTCTAAAAGAATTCTATCTGTAATATCATGGACGCTTGTACGGCTTCCTTTTACCATAATATGATTTCGATCATTTTTTCTTGTGATGATATCAACAACATCTCTACGACTATCTAATTCCACGCCATGTTTTAGTCTAATTTCTTCTCTTATCGACTCTAAGGCCTCAGATACGCCAAGATTAAATCCTTGGGCTTTATCATCGTCTACATTACGATTTTTGATAACTGCAACATCAGTAGATAGTCCCCCAATATCCTGAATCAAGATGCTTTTGTCTATTAAATCTCTATTAATAATATTTAAATCACTATCCATAACCAAGTTAATATAGGCTGCAAATCCTTCAGGATATATCTTGACTTGGTCAAATTTAATATTTACCTTTAATCCTTGATATTTAGGAGTTACTAAAAATTCAACTTGATGAACTGAACCCAATAACTGAGAGCGGTAGCCTACATCTTTTCCTTCTTTTACTTCACGAAGTGGCAATCCCGTACCTAGCGTATAATTCGCATCAATAACATTATTATTCTTTTTGAAAATTTCAGAATTTTCTTCTCTCACTGCGTCTAATGCCAAAGTAGCAAAAAGCATAACTAATGTCTGATCTTCCTCTGATTTGCTACTACCTGGATCTAGTTCACTTGCATTATCACTTTTTGTCGCTAAACTACCAACACGATAAATTAAATTGTTCTCTTTTAAGGCAGGGGAGTGGACTTTAATATGAATTCCCTCAATGGGATCCTTATCATTTAAGTCCTCTATTCCTATAACTGGTCTGTCTTCAGTTGCCATTGCAATAACATTGGGTATGTATAATTCATAATCCGACTTTCCAAATAAAGCCTTAACCGAGTCGTTACCTACATCAATTGCACAAATTCTAGAAGTGTTCATCAAATCATTCCTCTCGTTTATATAATACTAATCAATTATAGATTATATAAGGTTTATAGCTACGTCAACCCATCTAAAGTTGTATTCGAAAAGTAAACATTTGCCCTATTTTCGTATACAAAATATACATATGTGTACACATGGCTATACGTAGGGATGTGTACGGGTTTGTTTACACGTGTACACTTTTGTATTCAATTTGTTTTCATAATGTATACATGTACACATTATGAAAACATTTAAAATTATTTTCACGGAACATCATCTGTGTGGTGGGAATTTTCCATTTTCCGTATTTATATAACTTTTTTGGTATCATACAACTTTTTAGATAACTCGCTAATTTCATGATTGCTTAATTAAACTTTTTTCTATCTGAGAAAATATATATAGGTAAAAGCACATCAATGAATAAAGTTGATGTGCTTTTTTGAGTATATTAGCTGAAATAATCGATTAGTGACTAAAAATTCCTATCATGATTCTACACTCGATTTTCCGATTTTTCTACAAACTGACCCCTACATTTTACGCTAAACTGATACTTTTAAATATACCAGTCCTTTGCTAATGTTATCAGTGAATTCAAAAAAAGCAAAGAAGGTTCATGACTATGCAAAACACACAAAGCTACTCAAGCTCACGCACAAAAACTTTTAATTTGATTCTAACATCAATGCTTATTGCTCTCGTATTCGTTGCTACTCTCTTATTAAATATCAAACTACCGATTACGGCAAATGGCGGTTTAGTTCATCTCGGAACAGCTATGCTCTTTATTGCCTCCTTCTTATTTGGTCCTAAAAAAGCAGCCATCGCTGGTGCTGTTGGAATGGGGTTATTCGACTTAGTCTCTGGTTGGACATTGTGGGCACCCTTCACCATTGTGGCTCGCGGCTTACAAGGCTATATAGTAGGAAAAATTGCTTGGTCGAACGGCCGCAATGGTAACAGTGTTACTTTCAATCTACTCGCTACTATCATTTCAGTTCCTGTGATGTTAGGGGTTTATTACCTTTGTGAAGGGGTTCTATATAGTAACTGGATTGCACCAGTGGCCTCTATTCCTGGAAACATCGTTCAAAATGTTGTCGGCATCCTTGTAGCTATACCTGTTTGTGTTGCGCTGAAAAAAGTTTCTTTTTTAAAATAGTTAATAACGCACAACCATTCAACTATTTTATATACACTAAAAAGGAGAAGGCTTAGTAAATCAAGCCTTCTCCTTTTCTTTTATTTTTCATTAAACTTTAGAAATGACCTCATTTACTATGGGCCGATTCAGCTGTTGGTATGTACACGGAAGGCACATGACGTAATTTGGCTCGGGAATGGGTGCTTCGGAATGAATGTTTGCTCCGAAAAAACTGTTCAAATGCACGCGATGTGGGAAGGCTTTGTTACTGATTTTTCACCTGTGTACAGCAGTTGATTTTTTTTTAATCTAAACCATTTGCATTCATGAACGATCTGCATAAAAAAGCCCGCCAGACGGCAGGCTTTACTCAATCTTTAAGTAATAATTTTATCTTTTATTCAATTATTGCCTTTTCAATCTCTTCATTTTCATTAATTACCTCTGTTTCTCCATCAGAAGAATTGACCGCTTCTTTTTCGCTTAGACCGAGCGTCTCTGCTGTTGAAGTATTGATTTCGTGTAGAAGCTCTGGATCTTCCATTAGTGACACACCATAAGAAGGAATCATTTCTTTGATTTTAGGCTCCCAATCTTCAATATGTTGCGGGAAGCATTTTCTTAATACCTCAAGCATAACGTGAACAGCAGTAGAAGCACCTGGAGAAGCTCCTAGTAATGCTGCGATTGAGCCATCAGCGGCACTTACAACTTCCGTACCAAATTGAAGCGTTCCTTTGCCTTCAGCGGTATCTTTGATAACTTGTACACGTTGGCCAGCTACTACTAAATCCCAATCCTCGCTCTTAGCGTTAGGGATAAACTCTCGTAACTCTTCAAGGCGCTGTTCTTTCGTTAACATAACTTGCTGGATCAGGTATTTTGTCAATGACATCTCTTTTGCGCCTGCCGCCAACATGGTTAAGACATTATTCGGTTTTACGGAGGTTACTAGATCCAACATTGAACCTGTTTTTAAGAACTTCGGTGAGAAGCCGGCAAATGGTCCAAATAGCAACGATTTTTTATTGTCGATATATCGTGTATCAAGATGCGGAACAGACATTGGTGGAGCACCAACTTTTGCTTTACCGTATACTTTTGCATGATTTTGCGCAATAACTTCTGGATTATTACACACCATGAAAATCCCGCTTACTGGGAATCCACCAATATGTTTCCCTTCAGGAATACCAGATTTTTGCAGTAAATGCACACTTCCGCCCCCGCCTCCGATAAAGACGAATTTTGCAGAATGGTGTTCAACGCGGCCACTATAGACATTGCGTACTTTTAATTCCCATGAACCATCTCTAGTACGATTAATATTATCCACACTAGTGTTATATTTGATATCGACGTTTTTAGTCTTTAGGTGGTCAAACAACATACGAGTTAAAGCACCAAAGTTGACATCCGTTCCAGAGTCAATTTTTGTTGCCGCTATCGCTTCATTCGCTGGACGGTCTTGCATAATAAGCGGAATCCATTCCATTAGTTTTGCTGGGTCATCAGAAAATTCCATCCCTTGGAACAAAGGATTGTTTGACAGCGCTTCAAAACGTTTCTTTAAGAACGTTACATTTTGTTCCCCTTGTACCATACTCATGTGAGGCAAGGGCATAATAAAGTCCTGTGGATTATTTATCAGCTCGTTTTTTACAAGATGTGACCAAAACTGTGTTGAAAGTTGAAACTGTTCATTAATTTTAATAGCTTTGCTAATATCTATAGAGCCGTCTGTTTTTTCAGTAGTGTAGTTAAGCTCACACAGTGCCGCATGCCCTGTTCCTGCATTATTCCATTCGTTCGAGCTTTCCTCTCCTGCATTGTCGAGCTTCTCAAACACTTTAATGTTCCATTCCGGTACTAATTCTTTTAGAAGTGTCCCTAAAGTCGCACTCATAATTCCGGCACCAATTAAGATGACGTCTGTTTTAGTTTCTCTAATGTCCATTTTTACCATCCTTAGTCCCTAAAATTGCAGAAAGGATGTAGGCGCTCTTGCTTACAAGTCCCAAAAAACTTAGGCGAGACCCAGCCACACACCTTTTCTGTTTCAACTATATCCATATCATATTGTAATACAATTATTCGCACATTAAAATATCTACTAGTACCTATTAATTATAAGCCTTTTGAAAGCAGGTTAACAGTGAGAAGTCTTTCCACAAAACCGGAGAACACACAAAAACCAATGCCTTAACCTAGCTTTTTGCAAGGATTGAAGCTTTGATTTGCCGTAAGCAGTGAACCGACACCATCTAATTTTCGAAGTTATTTATGGTAAGGTTCTCCCTTAATTATACGAAAAGCACGATACACTTGCTCAATTAATACCAATTTCATCAATTGGTGCGGCAAAGTCATCTTCGAAAATGATAGCTTTTCATCCGAGCGCTTCATGACGTCGTCATGTAACCCGAGTGATCCTCCAATGACAAACGCCACTTTGCTACGACCGTAAGTCATGAGCGATTGCAAATCATCGGCTAGTTGTTCAGAGGATTTCATTTTTCCTTCAATCGCCAGTGCAATAACATAAGTATCCGCTCCGATTTTTGCTAAAATGCGTTCGCCTTCTTTTTTCTTGACGATTTCCATGTCGGCATCACTTAAATTTTCTGGTGCTTTTTCGTCTGCCACTTCTATCAAATCTATTTTCGCGTAACTTCCTAATCTTTTCGTATACTCTTCAATACCCATTTTTAAATATTTTTCTTTTAACTTCCCAACGGAAATAATTGTGATATTCACAGGTTATCCACCTTTACACTTTATTTACAAACACGCTATCCACAGAAGTTATACACATATCCACAAGCAAAACTATATATAGTATGCAATCATTCGTTCGCCACTAAATATATTGCTACGACATCACAGTAATCGCATTTTGTGGATAACTTTTCCTCATCTGAAATTTCTGTTAAAATCGGAAAGGTATTTTGCTTTGCCACAAACATATCAAGTGCATGTTCTATATGGGTTTGACAGCAGTTAATATTCATTTCTTATCATCCTTTCGATTATCTAATAATTCACTAAGTTATACACAATTCGTCTACCTTTATCCACAATCTATATTAACAAAGTAAAAGCGAGTAGGAAAGGTGCATATTAGCACGTCCTACTCGCTGTGTAAAACTTTTGTAAATTGAAAATGGTTATCCACAACCTAGTCTTGTCATCCACAAGAGATTTTGGGGAGTTTATAATGCTGTGTCATCTTTTAATTTCAAAGTGACTTCCATCAATTCCCCTTTACGATAAACTTTCAAAGTCAAATTATCCCCAATTTCTTTTTCATTATATAAGTGTTTACGTAAATCAATCATATTTTCGATTTTTTCTCCATCCATTTCAACTATGACATCATATTGTTTTAATCTCGCTACGTCAGATGCTGACCCTTCTACTACTTTGTCAATAACCACACCTGTTGAAACCTCTTCTGGCAGACGCAGCGTATCGCGTTGATGGAATGCAGAGACATTTGTTACATCTACTAATGTAACTCCCATTGATGGACGTTTCATTTCACCAAACTCTTCTAAATCTTCGATTACTGGAATGACGGAATTTACAGGAATCGCAAGGCCTATTCCTTCAACAGCCTCTTGAGAAATTTTCATTGAATTTATACCAATTAATTGTCCAGCTAAATTTACGAGAGCCCCTCCACTATTACCTGGATTAATGGCTGCATCCGTTTGTAATACTTCAGCTTGCCAATCGATTTGGTTATCCCCATTTAAATCAACTGGGATTGCTCGGTCTTTACCAGATACAACTCCTGTTGTAACGGAACCTGAGAAGTTTAAACCAAGTGGATTACCAATCGCAATCACTGTTTCACCTTGTTTTAAAGAATCCGAATTTCCAAATTCAGCAACTGTTGTTACCTTTGAAGCATCCATTTCAAGAACGGCCAGGTCAGTCCAAATATCCGTACCCAATAATTTTGCTTCTACTTTTGATCCATCTGCTAATGTCACTTCAATTTGGCTTGCACCTTCAATGACGTGATTATTTGTAATAACATATGCTTTATCGCCCGACTTTTTATAAATAACACCAGATCCTGCTCCTGCTTCTTGTCCTTCATTTGAAGGACTTAAAAAATTGGATGTTCCTTGAATATTCGTGATACCTACGACTGAATTTGCTACCTTGTCTACTGCAGATGTGACATCCGTTGTTATGTCAGCAGATAATTGCTGTGATTTATTTGAAGTAGTGTCACTTACTGTTTCACTTCCTGGCATCATACCCACGAGAGAAGGTAACATTAGCCATACAATCAATGCACCGATCATAACACCTAAAAGTCCGCTAAAAAAGTAGCCACCTTTACTTCCTTTTTTGACTATTCTTGTTTGCGGTTCTTTTCGTTCTTGTCGCTCTATTATTTCTCGTGGTTCTTGTGGTTCTTGTCGATTTTGTGTTCCTTGCGGTTCTTGCGGCTCAGGTGGTTTTGGTGGTTGGTCATCATAATATCCCATAAATTATCGCCCTCTCTATTATTCGTTATCCTTACTTTAACCAACCAACATTAAAATTAGATGAAAATGGCTTTAAAACTTGCTCAAAATATCGAAAAGAGAAAATTACACTGGAGTCAGATTAGAGTTCCTACGAATTCCTCCAAAAGAAAAACCCCACAAAAGCGGGGTTTAGACAGTAACTAATTCGGTTGCTATATTTGCATCGGTGTCATAAAGTTTCAAAAATTCGCCGGTAACAATACCACAAGATTCAAGCGTTTGCGTTACGCTCATACGAGCCAAATCTTTCATATTATTATCTTTACTTAAATGCGAGAGATAGATGCGCGTCGGTTTCTCTTCAACCACTTCACTCATCGCGACTGCTGCATCTTCATTTGAAACATGGCCGACGTCACTTAATATACGTCGTTTAATAGACCACGGATAACGACACATTTGCAACATACCAACATCATGATTACTTTCGAAGACAAATGAATCTGCGCCTTTAATATGGCCTTTCATCCGATCACTTACATAGCCAGTATCTGTTATTAATACGAGTTTACGACCATTCTCATGAAACACGTAAAACATTGGATCTGCTGCATCGTGAGATACAGCAAATGACTGTATATCCAGTGACCCAAATGTTTTTACAGACTCCATATCAAAGTGAAAGCGTTGTTCGATTGGAATATTTCCAACTAAATGTTCCATAGCCATCCACGTCTTGGCATTGGCATAAATCGGAACTTTATACTTACGAGCTAGAATTCCTAGCCCTTTTATATGATCACTATGTTCATGTGTAACCAAAATACCACTTAACTTTTTCATACTGCGGTCAACTGAGGTAAACAACTCCTCCATTTTACGTCCACTCAGTCCTGCATCGACTAAAAACGCATGTTCATCGTTTTCGACGTAAATGGAATTCCCGCTACTACCGCTTGCTAAAACACTAAAACGCATGACGAAAACTCCTTACTCTTCTTGTGGTTCCTCTGACTCTTTGTTAAATTCGATAATCTTTCCTTCTACCGCATTCACAAAATAGTCTTCTTTCGTGCCATCTTGTAATTCTACACGAACTCGCCAAGTTGGTGCAAACACTTGGGTTTCTGTTAATTCCACGAGTGTTGAGTACCCTAGACTAATCATTGTAATTGTAGAATTGGGTTTCAATAAATTTCGTTGATACAACACTTCAACAGCGCGCTCATCGGGTAACAAACTTTCTGTTTGATCAAAATTATCTTCAAGCTCTTCAAAGCCTGTCTGTTCATATTTATAAACTTCATTTTCTTCGTTCCAGTAAATAGTGAGGAGAGCATTTTGGTTAAAGAAAATCGGTCGCTTATTGATCTTTTGGAAAAATGTCGCTGTTCTCTCTTTAACGTCGACATTAAATAATTCATAGGATGAGCCATCTAAAACATTTTCATCTACAAACTGCCTCATGTTTGTCTTGTCTTCTATGCTGCCAAGTGGAACCGGTTTTTCAAATGTGGAGATTAATTTTGATTTATCAAGGACTTTAAATGTTTGGTTATCCATTGGTTTTAATTCTTCTTCTACATAAACCCGAATATTTCCTGAAACATACGTTTCTTTAGACGTATTTTCAGGAATATTTTCATAGAGAATGTTACCAGCTTGTAATCTCTCTTCAATGGAAGTTTCACCGAGTACTTCGACTTCTTCTGAATCAATGTAACGATTTAAATACATTGAATATAAAAAGACGTTTAAAATCGCAAACACGATAATAAAGATGGTTTTGGTTTTATTCCAATCCACGCTTCCCACCCCCTAGATCTTCAGGCGAAAGGCGAGTCCATTGATTATTTGATAAATAAAACCAAGATGGCTCTAATATCAGTAAACGTTTTTCATCATCCCGAGTTAAGTAATAGCCTGGGGTCAGTTCATCCACGTTATTAAAATCAATGTCTTTCACCAGTTGCATCACTCTAGATGCTTTCTCACCAGATGGTAAAGTCGAAATGACAGTATCAAAAGGCAATGACAGATCAAGTGTATAGTATGGTCGCAAATAATTGAAAATTCCAGGATCTCCCCAGAATGCAGTAATTTTTGTAGAAGTCTCGGTACTAAAGACTGGATAGCCCAACAAGTACAATTGATAATCAATTTGTTGATTTGCAGGGTTCATTTTGGCAAATCGAAACTCGTCAGTCCATCCTCCATGCTCATTTATATAATTCAAACTATCAAATACTAATTTAGAAGGAATAGCTGGTACTAAAGTTTCTGCAGATGGATTAACAAAACTTAAAGTCCGTTCCAATAAATTCACATTCATCAATGATGTACCATCCGAATATTCTTCATTTGTTGTACCTACAGGACTCTGACGTACTAGACTAGGATCGCTGAATAAGGCGTCTTGGAAACGTTTCGGTTCAATTTCTTTTAAATAATACGTGTAACGAATACTTTCAACATCTTGAGCGGAAACATAAAGGGACAGATTTCCCTTACGCTGAATATCTGTAAACTTCGAGAACCCTAATGTCGATGACACTACTTTTTGGTCAAATAATTTCCAGTCAACATTTTTGGCTACTGCTGAGTACAATGTTTTTGTTTTAGAACTAGCAAAATAAACTTTCAGTTGCTCATTATCCGAACGATTCCAATCTACAATTAATCTATCAAATCCATCCTCTGGAATGTCAGAAATAGAAAATGGCAAAATATTATCATATACCGGAAATGGTACATCGTCTGGGAAAAACAATGTGTATCGATTATTTGCCCCGACTAATTCATTTAATTCTTCGTTAGTTAACTCAGTATCTTCTAGAGTCAAATCACTAATTTGCCAGTCCTTCATGACATTGACAACTCGCTCTAAATCAAATGTTTCCATCGAACCTGTCATGTTGTTTTCACGACTTGCAATCATTTTATAAGGTTTAATGACATCATCTATTCGCTTGCTCTCTGCGATTAATATGTCTACTACTGGTGTTGATTCAATGGTGTCGTAAGTTGGAGTATAGGTCCAAATAGTAAAAGTTAACGTCACACTTAAAACAATTAGTAAGGCTAGGAAAATCGATTTTGCATGCTCTATATATTTCAATCCCATTCACCTGCCTCATCTAACTCAAATGGTAACGTGAAAAATATGGTCGTTCCGTTTCCTTCTTCACTTTCTGCCCATATAGCACCACCATGTGATTCAATCATTTCCCGGGCAATAGCAAGTCCCAGTCCAGAACCACCCATTGATCTTGCACGTGCTCGGTCTACACGATAGAAACGATCAAAAATTCGTTCTACATTTTCTTTCGGAATACCCATCCCGTCATCAGAAACCATCACTTTTAATAATCCATCGTGCACGATTATACCAAAACGAATATTTCCACCGTCAGGCGAATATTTTAAAGCATTCGAAATAATATTATCGATGACTTGAGTTAATTTATCAGTATCGATTTCCACAAAATACTGTGATTCTGGTAAATTGCGAACAAAATGAACTTGTTGTGATTTCGACATTTCAAAACGATCAATGATGCGATTAAAGAATTTATTAAACTCTACAAACTCCTTGTTTAAATCGTATTCTCGGCTATCCATTTTCGATAGCTGCAACAAATCATTGACTAACCTAATCATGCGTTCAGTTTCAGTTTGTGTAACGTTTAAAAATGATGGTGCTAATTCCTTATCTTCCCAAGCACCATCAGCAAGCGCCTCTAAGTAGCTACGCATTGTGGTTAATGGTGTTCGAAGTTCATGCGAAACATTCGCAACAAATTCACGTCGTTCCATATCAATTTTCTCTTGTTCGGTATTATCATGGAGAACTGTTATCAAGCCGTTTACAAAACCTGTTTCTTTTTGAATAACGGAGAAGTTTGCTCGCAAAATGTACGGTCGTTCAGGCGAACTGAAATCTAAGTTAATAGACTCTTTCATATGAATTAAATCTTCAAATACGTACTGTGATTCAATTCCAAGAGCACTTGAAATTGGACGATGCAACACTAATTCTCTCGGCACTCTTAACAGTCTTAACGCTGGATCATTTATTAAAATGATGCGTCCTTTGCGATCAGTCGCAATTACCCCATCTGTCATGTTGGAGAGGACAGATGCTAACTTCCTTCGTTCACCTTCAGTAGTAGACTGCGCCTCTTGTAGACGATTGGTTAAATGGTTAAATGCAATCGCCAACTGTCCAATTTCGTCATTCCCGTAAACTCGAACTTTACGTGAAAAGTTTCCTTTGGCCATGGCTTGGGCTTGTCTACGCATGTCCGAAATAGGTCGGGTAATCGTTTGAGCGATTAATATACCGAGAATAACCGTTATGGCAAGGGACATCGCTGTACCACCAGCAAGAATTTGGTTAATTTCAGTCATTTGATCAAACACTGTTTCAATGTTTGATTCTAAATAAATCGTACCGAGGACTTCACCTTGAAAAATAATAGGAGAAGCTAACACCCATATCCTGTCTTTTTTTTGACGGTCTAAACGAATGTTATTAAACGGTGTCTCCGACGAAATGGATTGACGAACCAAAGTCTCCGTTGAGCGTTGTCCAACAATGGATTGATTATTTGTTTCAGACGTTGCTAAAATGCGGAAATTGTTATCTATTACACTTATTTCATTTATATCTTCTGATTGAATGCTATATAGTACTGTGCGTAAACTTTGCTCTAAACTCGGGTCTTCTTCTCCCCGCTGTTTGGTAATTTCTGTACGCACACTAAACTCCACCAAATCCACTCGTTGTTCAATGGAATCGGTGAAGCTCTTTTTAAGTGTATGTTCTAACTCACGCGCAAAATACAGACCGATGATTTGCATTGCCAAAAGAATCAACAGAATGTAAATCAGGACGATTTTGACGTGAATCGATTTAAAAAAGCCAACCTTTTGCATTCTGTCTACTCCTGTTCAGGATTACGCAAATAATACCCTACACCACGACGTGTCACAATCCATGCTGGGTGACTTGGGTTATCCTCAATTTTTTCACGAAGGCGACGAATCGTTACGTCTACAGTACGAACATCTCCAAAATAATCATAGCCCCATACTGTTTGCAATAAATGTTCACGCGTCATTACTTGTCCGATATGTTTTGCTAAGTAATGCAGCAATTCAAACTCACGATGCGTTAGTTCAATAGATTCTTCTCGTTTTAACACTAAATATGCGTCTGGTTGAATAATTAATAAGCCAACCACTATATCATTCGTTGCCTCTTCAGCATCCTCTGATTGTAAAGTTTGATGACGTCGCATATTTGCTTTCACACGAGCAATCAATTCACGTGTGCTAAATGGTTTTGTTACATAATCATCTGCACCTAACTCTAAACCAAGTACTTTATCAATCTCTGAATCTTTAGCAGTTAACATAATGATAGGAAAGTCGTACTTTTTACGAATCTCACGACAAACTTCCATTCCATCTCGATTTGGTAACATAATATCTAGTAACATCAAATCCGGTTTAATTTCTTCTGCTTTTTTTAAAGCTTCATCCCCATCATATGCACAAACTACATTATATCCTTCTTTTTTTAAGTTGAATTGCAAAATATCCGCAATCGGCTTTTCGTCATCAACTACTAAAATCGTTTTACTCATACAATCCATCCTCTCTCTTGCCATCTATCTATGTGAATATAAATTGACCTCATCATACACCTACTCTATCACGCTTTACCTTGTTTCGCATCTATCGAGTAACAATTGGGAAATGTTGAATATTTCCCAGGCAATAATTCGACAAATTCATACATAAAAAGACGGCCAATTTCGCAATATTGACCGTCTTACAAGATATTATTATTTTAAATAATTAAGAGGATTGACAATTACACCATTTTTACGTACTTCAAAGTGTAAATGGATACCTGTAGAATTTCCTGTTGAACCCATAACACCTAATTTCGAACCAGAAGATACTACTTGTCCATTCTTTACATTTATTGATGCTAAATGAGCATAAGTAGTCTGAAATCCATTTTTATGATCTACTACTACTCTGTTTCCGTAAGTGCCTTCTTTTCCAGCGGATGTAACAACACCATTATCAGCTGCTTTTATTGCAAAGCCACTAGGTCGAGCAATATCAATTCCGCGATGCTCTCTACCCCAACGTCGGCCCATTTCACTTGAAATGTAGCCCCCTTCAGCTGGCCAAGAAAACTTACCTGAACCACGAGATGGAGTTACCTTTGTCCCTTTAACTACGATACTATTTTTTGCTTCTTTAACAATCTTTTCTTTTTGAATAGATTTGTCTACAGGAATCCCGTTTTGTTCTCGAATTATATACGTTATTTCTTTGGCTCCATTACTACCTTTTTGAAGAACTTTAGAATCACCTTTAAACATTTCAGATGAATTTTTCACTTGTTTTTCAAACTTCACTTCTTTTATTTGTTTTCCCTCACGAACAACTTCTACATTCACTAAAGGTTTAACCTCGGTAACTTTTAATTGTTTACCAATTTGTAGAACACTCTCTTCGCTAAAGCCATTGTTTAACTTTGTTAATTCAGCAGAAGTAAGATTATGTTGAGCAGCGATTTTGCTAAATGAATCCCCGGCTTGAACCGAATATGTTTTCTCTTCTAAAGCACCTTGTTGAAGGTAACTAACTGCTTCATTTACGGTCAAAATCTTATCTGGTTTTGCTTGTTTTGTCACACCAGAAACTGATTCTTTTAGCTCAATGTCTAAAATTCTTGTTTCATTATCCTTCAATGGTGGTAAAGAATCTTTAGAGTCTTGATGAGCTTCCAATTCGATGAGTTCTTTTTCAGAAATAGATTGAAGTTTTAATTTGCGAATTACTTCATCGTACGATTTTAAGTCTTTGACGTAGACGGCAATCTCGTCATTGACCGACAATGCAAATGCATCTGCAGCGACCGTTACTAGGTCGTCTAGCTTGTCAATTGTTTTCGTATCGTTTGTTTCTTGATCAAAGACTTGCTCCGGAATGATGGACAATTTCGATCCATCCGTGAGTTTCAAATCATCGTATTGGGAGCTTGTCTTTTCAATTTTTTCTTCTACGAGGTCTTTCACAACCTTTTTATCTGAAACCGCTCCTACATATTCACCACTAGCATATATATGAAAAATCTCCTGCAATTGACTGCTTTCATTGTCTTTTGCAAATCCGATATTAAATGTAAGACTTGAAGCAAGCACTACGATTATGGCTGCTTTTTTCATTATATTTGATGTGCGGTTTGGCTTTCGGTCGGATGAAATCTTCTTCCTGTCACCAGTATTCCATTTCAAATTCATGATAAAGCCCCTCTCAAAATCTCATCCGAAAACGAATGGTTCTTTTTGTGTGAAACATTTCACACTTATATAATTTAACACAACCTATTTCTTCAGTCCTCACGATCGCCCACATTGTAAAGAAAATGACTCATTCATTCCATGTATTACATTTAAATGGTATAAATTGCATTAAAAAGATGTCTATATTCTAATAATTCTATTTTATTTCACATAATAAATATCTCTTTTCACCTAGTACTTCAATTTCGACGCTCCTTTATTGTTGTTTTTGTCATATTCTAAGTCCCCTGCCTATGCTATTTAGCTGCAATACGTTAAAATTAGAGTATTAGTTAGAGAAGGGGAAATTCAATGACTGACGAACAAGAACAACGAAATGCTATAAAAAAAATACCTTATGCTCACAGGAAAGCATCTAAAGCTGTCGTAGCAAAACGTATTGTTATGATTATCATAGGTGCTATTTTTATGGCCATGAGTATTGAATTATTCTTAGTACCTAATCAATTATTAGATGGCGGTATTGTGGGAATATCCATTATCTTATCTCATCTATCGGGTCTTGAAATAGGACTCTTTATTTTCCTACTAAACATACCTTTCTTTTTTATAGGATATAAACAAATTGGTAAAACGTTTGCTTTATCTACAGTGTTAGGAATAACTGTCCTCTCAATTTTTACATATTTTTTACATCCTGTTGCTCGTTTCACAGATGATTTACTTTTAGCAACTGTTTTTGGTGGAATCGTACTCGGTATAGGTGTTGGACTTGTCATTCGTTATGGTGGCTCTTTAGATGGCACTGAAATCTTAGCTATTCTTTTTAGTAGCAAGTCGGCTTTTTCTGTAGGCGAAATTATTATGGTCTTCAACGTAATGATTTTCACGATTGCAGGATTTGTATTTACTTGGGAACAAGCGATGTATTCTGCATTGGCTTACTTTATCGCCTATAAAACAATCGATATTGTAATCCAAGGATTAGACGAATCAAAATCGGTGTATATCATCAGTGAACATGTTGATGAAGTCGGTGAAGCCATTATTGACCGACTGGGACGTGGAGTTACTTATTTACACGGTGAAGGTGCGTATACTGGAGATAAGAAGAAAATTATTTTCACTGTAATCACCCGTTTAGAAGAAGCGAAACTAAAAACCATTGTAGAAGATATCGATCTTCAAGCGTTTGTGGCAATTGGGAACATAGCAGAAGTACGTGGTGGACGTTTCAAGAAAAAAAATATTCATTAATGTCTCTGTAAAGAAAAAATGCGCTTTCCCATTATGGGAAGCGCATTTTTTTGTTAGTGGTCGATTCAGTTGTTTGCTGCTAAATGTTTGTAGGAAATATATTCTGAAGTGATCTGAGAAGAATCAAAAATGCAATCTGAACTATGAGCCAGAGCGCTATTGATCCAATGCCCAAAAACGCAAAAAAGCGAAGAAAGTTTCCTTTCCCCGCTTTTTCGTGGGTTATTAATTTAGCGCCAAACGCTAGTAATAATATTAGTTTGATTTCGATCTGGTCCTACTGAGAAAATTGAAATTGGTACACCGCTTAATTGTGAAATTCGTTCTAAGTAGTGTCTTGCATTTTCTGGAAGTTGGTCAAGTGATTTGCAAGATGTTACATCTTCGCTCCAACCTGGTAATTCTTCGTATACTGGTTCGCAGTCAGCTAACATACGTAAGTTCGCTGGATACTCAGTAATCAGTTCACCCTTATATCTGTAAGCTGTACAAATCTTCACCGTGTCTAATCCAGTCAACACGTCAATCGAGTTAACTGTAAGATCTGTTAATCCACTCACACGACGTGCATGGCGGATAACTACGCTATCAAACCAACCGATACGTCGTGGACGACCAGTTGTTGTACCATACTCTTTACCAACTTCACGAATTTGATTGCCAACTTCGTCAAATAATTCAGTTGGGAACGGACCATCACCTACGCGAGATGTATATGCTTTACATACACCCACAACGTGGTTAATTTTCGTTGGGCCTACACCCGCTCCAATTGTCACTCCACCTGCTACCGGGTTAGAAGATGTCACAAATGGATAAGTACCTTGGTCAATATCTAGCATAACCCCTTGTGCACCTTCAAATAAAACACGTCGGCCATCATCTAAAGCGTCGTTCAATACTTTAGATGTATCCGTTACATACTTAGCAATTTCTTGACCATAACCGTAGTATTCTTCAAGAATTTCTTCTTTTGTAAAACCTTCTGTTTCATAGAACTTATCAAACAAACGGTTTTTCTCTTCTAAATTGCGCTCAAGTTTTTCTTCAAATACTTCTTTATCAAGTAAGTCAGCCATACGAATACCTACACGTGCTGCTTTATCCATGTAAGCTGGTCCAATACCTTTACCTGTAGTACCAATTTTGTTTGCACCACGACGAGTTTCTTCCACTTCGTCTTGCTTCAAGTGGTAAGGTAAAATAACGTGTGCACGATTTGAAATACGTAAGTTTTCAGTCGTTACCCCACGCTCATGTAATCCTTTTAACTCTTTTACTAATGCTTTTGGATCGACAACCATTCCGTTCCCGATTACTGAAATTTTGTCTTTATAAAAAATACCTGAAGGGATTAGGTGAAGCTTGTACGTTTCTCCACCAAAAATAATGGTATGTCCCGCGTTATTCCCACCTTGATAACGAGCAATTACTTCAGAATTCTCAGATAGGAAGTCGGTAATTTTCCCTTTACCTTCGTCTCCCCATTGTGTTCCTACTACTACAACCGATGTCATAATCAGCACCTCCGTCAGACGCTTTCACGCGTCCTGAATCAAACAGTCTTAATTGTACCAACGTAAACGCATTTAGTCAACCAAAAACAAGAAAAACACGAACATAAAAATGAAATAAGACATTCATCGTTCGTGTTTTTTCCAGAAAGCTAATAGTCAGGTGTTGGTTGTTGATGCTGACTCCAATCAATGTTTACAAACTTATTGAACTCTTTAACAAAAGCAAGGGTTACAGTCCCTGTAGGGCCGTTACGTTGTTTCGCAATTATAATTTCAATCATGTTTTGATTTTCAGTCTCCTTATCGTAGTAATCCTCACGATATAAGAAAGATACAATATCGGCATCTTGCTCAATACTTCCCGATTCACGTAAATCGGACATCATTGGACGCTTGTCCTGACGTTGCTCTACTCCACGAGAAAGCTGAGACAATGCAATAACAGGCACTTGTAACTCACGTGCAAGTGATTTTAATGATCTTGAAATTTCCGATACTTCTTGTTGACGATTTTCTTTACCGTTTGAGCTACCTACAATAAGTTGCAAGTAATCAATCATGATCATACCGAGACCAAATTCTTGTTTTAGTCGACGACACTTTGACCGAATTTCATTTATACGAATACCCGGAGTATCGTCGATGAAAATTCCAGCGTTAGACAAACTACCCATAGCCATTGTTAGTTTGCGCCAATCTTCTGCAGTTAATGCACCCGTACGTAACACTTGTGCATCAATATTTCCTTCCGCACAAAGCATACGCATTACCAGCTGCTCTGCACCCATCTCTAGACTGAAGATGGCTACATTTTCTTCGGTTTTGGTTGCCACATTTTGCGCCACATTCAAGGCAAAAGCGGTTTTACCTACTGACGGTCGGGCTGCAACAATAATTAAATCATTGCGTTGGAAACCGGCAGTAATACGGTCTAAATCACGGAACCCTGTAGGTACACCTGTAATATCACCTTTACGAGCATGAAGAAGTTCAATGTTGTCATACGTTTGCACCAACACATCTTTTATGTGTCTGAAATCACCCGCATTTTTCCGATTGGATACTTCCATCATTTTCTTTTCGGCTTCAGATAATAAGGCTTCTACTTCATCTTCACGTGTAAAGCCATCCTCGACGATATTTGTTGCTACTCGAATTAAACGACGTAACAACGCCTTTTCTTCCACTATGCGTGCGTAATGTGCAATGTTAGCTGCGGTAGGCACTGAATTCGCGATTTCTGTTAAATACGAAAGACCACCAACATCTTCTAGTTCCTTCTTTGACGATAATTCTTCTGTCACTGTCACGACGTCGATTGGTTTTCCTTGATCGCTTAGACGATTCATCGTCTGGAAAATCTTTTGATGCGCTACTCTATAAAAATCTTCATATTGTAATATTTCTGCAGCCGTAATGAGCGCTTGAGGCTCTAAAAAGATAGCCCCAATAACGGACTGTTCAGCTTCTTGGTTGTGAGGGGGAATCCGATCCATCATGGGCTCGCTCATTGCAGTCTCTCCTTATGCTTCTTCTGTTACATGTACTTTCAATATAGCAGTTACTTCTTGATGTAATTTTACTGGAATGTTTGTATAACCTAATCCACGAATGGCATCATCTAATTCCATTTTACGTTTATCGATTTTAATTCCTGTTGATTTGTGAAGTTGTTCAGCTACTTGTTTCGTTGTAATCGAACCAAATAAACGGCCACCTTCGCCAGATTTAGCTTTTAATTCTACCGTTATTTCTTCTAATTTCTCTTTTAACTTTTTCGCATCTTCATGCACTTGTTCAGCCTGTTGATCTTGTTTTCGTTTTTGACCATCTAATGCACTAATTGTTGCTTGGTTCGCTTCTGTTGCTAAGTTGTTTTTCAATAAAAAGTTATGGGCATACCCATCTGCTACATTTTTAATTTCGCCTTTTTTCCCTTTGCCTTTAACATCTTTCAAGAAAATTACTTTCATGTTGATTGGCCTCCTTCGACAATTTCAATGATTGCTAATTTCAGTTGTTCAATTGCTATCTCAATCATGCCATTTTTAATTTGACATGCGGCATTAGTTAAATGACCACCGCCACCGAGTTTTTCCATAATCACTTGAACATTAATTTCACCCATAGAACGTGCGCTAATGCCCACATCTCCATTATCTTTTTTAGCCACTACAAATGAGGCTGATACACCCTTCATAGTCAGCAGAATATCTGCAGTCTGTGCAATAAGCACTTGGCTATAAGGTTTCGTTTCTTCCCCGTGCGCAATTGCTATACCTTCGCGGAAAAATTCAACGGTTTGGACAATTTTTGAACGTTCAATATATGTCGCTATGTCTTCTTTCAGCAAACGCTGCACTAACACTGTGTCTGCTCCATTTGTGCGTAAATATGAGGCTGCCTCAAATGTTCTTGCTCCTGTCCGAAGAGTAAAGCTCTTCGTATCGACAATAATTCCAGCAAGCATCGCAGTTGCTTCAAGCATGGATATTTTATCATGTTTAGGCTGATATTCAAGTAACTCTGTTACAAGTTCAGATGTTGATGATGCATAAGGCTCCATATAAACAAGCATTGTATTAGAGATAAACTCTTCACCACGACGGTGATGATCTATAACCACTACTTTTTCAGCTCGATTTAATAGCTTTTCATCAATAACCATACTTGGTTTATGTGTATCTACGACCACGAGTAATGTGCGATCAGTTAATTTCGATAACGCTTCTTCAGGTGTTATAAAGCGTTCAAACAGCTCTGGCTTATTTTTCACTTCTTGCATTAATCGTGTCACACTCTGGTCAAGTTCATCAAAATTAATGACAACATAGCCATTAATTTGATTCATCTCTGCCATCTTACGTACACCGACAGCGGCACCTATAGCATCCATGTCCGGCAATTGATGCCCCATTACGAATACTTGATCACTATCTTGAATTAAATCACGCAATGCATGTGAAATGACACGTGCCCGAACCCGAGTGCGCTTTTCTGCTGGGTTCGTTTTACCACCATAAAACTTTACTTTTCCACTTGGCTGTTTAATGGCAACTTGGTCACCACCACGTCCTAATACTAAATCCAAACTTGACTGTGCAAGTTGACCAAGCTCAACTAATGATGATGATCCTGCACCAACTCCGATACTAAGCGTCAAGGATAAGTTTAATTTAGAAGTAGTTTCTCTTATTTCATCTAATATCGCAAACTTCGTTTTTTCTAGTTCAAGTAAAATGGATTCATTTAATACAGCAATGAAGCGGTCTGATGAAATTCGTTTAACATAAATTCCATAACCTGCTCCCCAGTTATTGACCAGAGACGTTACCATGCTATTTAACTGACTTCGTGTTTGATCTTCCATCCCTTGTGCTAATTCATCATAATTATCAATAAACAACACGGCAATCACGCTACGATCAGCATAATATAACGTTTCAAGCTCTGTTTGCTCCGTAATGTCAAAGAAATATAAGAGTTTTTCTTCTGGTTTATACAAGATTTTAAATTTCTTTCCTGACAAACTTATAGTTTGCTCTTTATTATCTTCTTGCTTTACAAGTGTGTGAAATTCTTCAGACAATGTAAATAAATTTTCTCCAATAATTGAATCAAATTCGAGCTCTCTTGCCATGTATGGATTTGCCCATTCGATTGTCCAATGCTCATTTACCAATAAAATACCAATTGGCATTTCGAGTAACGCTTCTTCTCCCACTCGTTTCATCCGGTAAGACAAAGTCTCGATATGTTTTTCTGTCTCTTCATATAAACGCTTCTCTAATTGCCAACCTATCAATAAAACTGTGGCAAATAGAACAGCTACAATTATACCTATCCACATATGCCAGAACAGGAGTAAGAGAGCGCTTATCAGGCCGAGCAATGATAGAAAAAATAAAGGAACACGAATTGGTCTTTTTCTAAAAAATGCTGACATTTTTCCAGCTCCTTATTTTCTGTTCTTCTCTTTGACATACAATCGAGCGTTGAATCCCAAATCAATAATTCCGATTATAAATGTAATCGACTGTAAAGGGAACGCTAAAATAGTTGCGACAAAAGCAAGCCATTTTGGCCATCTCTGTTGATGGATGTAGAATTGAATGAACGAAATACCTTGTAAAATAAGTAATACTCGAAGTATCAGGGTTGCATTTGCAAATACCATAAATGCAAAGGTACCTTTCTCCAATTCGACAAATAAAGTGACTACAATCACTACCATGTAATACCATAAAATAGATTTAGGGAATTTCATGTTTCGATATGCGGGGAACTTCGGTACAACTAATCCCAATCTTTTTAAAACAGGCAATAAAATATTGATAAACACAATAACCAAAAGAAAAACAGAAATAATCAAGATGGATGGAATAACTGTTTCAAACATGAATAATATTTCTGCTACAGTATTATCATAGTTATTCGGCAATGCATTATAACGTTCTAATAACGCACCAATTTGATCATATTGATTTGACGCGATTGTTAATAATTCTTTCACCGGATTAACTCCGAAAAGCAACACAACAACCACATATTGAATGACAATAGTTGCAAGTAATACAATTACTGTCGACAGTAACATAAATAGCTTGCTTTTTTTCATCCGAATTGCATCACCGATAACAAGACCCAGTACTGCATGAATCATGCTGATTGGGACTGCCAGTAATCCTCCGATAAAAAAAGATATTCCGATACTAACTACAGTAACGAGAATAGACGTTTTGCGATTAAATTTCGCACTATACCAGGCTAGTGGTAATGCGATAAAAAATGAGGTAATAAAACTAACTATAGGCACATATAAAGAAACAGCCAACAAAATAGAGAACAGTACAATTACCATTGCACCTAATTTTAGCTGTCTCGTTTGTTCATTCGGCATTCAAAAACCTTCCTAACTTAAAAAACATATATTCATTATTAAATTACCTTGATCCTCTTTAGCTATATAGGAAACACTATTTGTTGGGCATTTATTCTACCCTTTGAAGGGCAACATTACCTTCTTATTGTAACATGTTGTACAAGATGCAACAAAAGTTCAAAATAAGTGAAACTGCAGAAATCAAAAAAAGACCGGTTTCCCGGTCTTTTAAGCGTTCATGTTCAATTCTTATCTTTCTTCAGTAGAGAAAGGAAGTAATGCCATGATGCGTGATAATTTGATTGCTGAAGTTAATTTACGTTGATATTTTGCGCTTGTTCCCGTAACTCGACGTGGAAGAATTTTTCCGCGTTCTGATACGAATTTTTTAAGCAAATCAACATCTTTATAGTCAATGTGCGTAATATTGTTTGAGTTGAAATAACAAACCTTTTTACGTCTTTTGCCTCCGCGACGTGGTGCCATATCGTTTCGCCTCCTTAGTTTTTGGTTGTATTTGAGTGTGTATATAAGATATTCATCATAATGGATTGTCTGGCTTCAAGACCTCATGCGAAAACAAGTTTTCGATTCAGTCTTTCCGATTTTCGACTTAGAATGGTAAATCGTCGTCTGAAACTTCGATTGGGCCACTGCCACTAGAGAATGGATCTTCATCTACACGTGTATAGTTTTGCTGATTTGGTGATTGATTCTGTTGATTAGATGAATATTGATTGTTTTGATTTGAACCGCCGCCAAAAGGTTGTCCTTGTTGAGGACGATCTCCACCAGAACTATTACGTGGTTCAAGGAATTGAACACTATCAGCTACAACTTCAGTCGTGTAAACACGCTTTCCATCTGTGCCTTCATAGCTTCCAGTTTGAATACGCCCTTCGACACCTGCTAAACTTCCTTTTTTCAAAAAGTTTGCTGTGTTTTCAGCTGGTTTTCTCCAAACAGTACAGTTAATAAAATCCGCTTCTTTTTCACCTTGCTGGTTAGAGAATGAACGATTTACAGCTATTGTAAAACGTGCAACTGCAACTCCACTTGGTGTATAACGAAGCTCAGGATCTTTTGTCAGTCTTCCGACTAAAACCACTCGGTTAATCATCAGAATACAACCTCCCTCGTCTGCAAGTTGTTTCGAGTAAACTCGATTTTATATTCTTATTTTTTAACGTGTGCTTTTACAGCTACAAAACGAATAATATCTTCGTTAATGTTAGCAAGACGGATGTACTCGTCGATTGCTCTTGAATCAGCGTTTGCTTTCACGATTTGGTAGAAACCTTCGCGGAAGTCATTGATTTCATAAGCTAAGCGGCGTTTGCCCCATTCTTTTGACTCGATGATTTCAGCACCATTCGAAGTCAAGATTTCGTCGAAACGAGCTACTAGAGCTTTTTTCGCGTCATCTTCGATTGTTGGGCGAATAATGTACATTAATTCGTATTTTTTCATCTTTTTTGCACCTCCTTATGGACTTGGGCCTGACTGTAACAGTAGGCAAGGAGCAAGTAACGTTTATTACTCACATCAGTTGATTGTATCACAAACCTACTACACACGCAACCAACTATTTAAATGGTCTTTCTAAGCAGCTTTTTCGCTATACTAATTATATAGGGGTGAAGATTATGCAGAAATGGACCAATCCAACAAAAATCATAGACTTAGACATTCAACAAATTGGTAAGACCGGATTGATTTTGACAATTGGCTTAAGTATTGGTCTCTTACTATTGAATAGTATTGTACACCAAGATTTTTCATTTGACTTCTCCTGGCTCGGCCTGCTCCTCTTCTTGGTTGGATACATTGTCTTAATCGGTTTACATGAAGCTAGCCACTTAGTCGGTTTTGTCCTATTTGCTAAAGTCCCTTGGCGCTCACTGGATTTCGGGATTAACATGCAATTAGGAGTTGCTTACGCGACAACAAACGAAGCAGTTCAGAACAAAGCAATGAGAAAAGTGTTGATCCTTCCGTTTTGGACAACAGGAGTTCTACCTGCAGTTATTGCGATTTCGATAAATAGTCCGCTTCTTGTTTTATTATCAGCTTGGTTAATCGCTGGTGCTGTCGGAGATTTTTCAATGATAAAAGAGCTTCGAACAGTAAATGATGATGTATGGATTAAAGATGATCCAGAATTACCTAAACTATATATTTTCGAACATAAGTAAAGCTGCTTCCCGTTTTCAAGGGAGCAGCTTTACTTATTTAGATTGACGATAGTTCGTCCAATCACCGGAAGGAATTTCATACAGTTTCATCGATTCGTCGCAAACTGTATAAACTACGGCTTCTACTAAACCGTCCAATGTTTGAACTTTGACGAATTCTCTTGAATACAAATCCGTTGTAGGATTGCCCGTATACCCCTCTAAATCATCAAGGTTTAACCACATATGGTCTGGAATCTCGTAAATGTCACCGACGATAGTGGAACCCATCGAAAGTTCAATGGCGGGATATCCCTTCCCCGTGTCATACATTTTCGCTTGAAGCATTCCACCTGTATATAAAAGTGTTGCACCGTCCATCACATGATGATTGGACTCTCCACGTAATAACGTACCGTATACAAATAAATTCATGTCTAATCCCCCTTTACTTGGTATTCAAAAAAAAGGTTAGCCGAATTTCGACTAACCCTTTTGTATTATACGTTAAAGCGGAACAACATAACGTCTCCGTCTTGTACGATATATTCTTTACCTTCTAATCTCACTCTACCTGCTTCTTTTGCTAAAGCCATTGAACCGTTAGCCACTAAGTCATCATAAGATACTGTCTCTGCGCGAATAAATCCACGTTCAAAGTCAGTATGGATAACACCGGCACATTGAGGAGCCTTCATACCTTTACGGAAAGTCCAAGCACGAACTTCTTGTACACCCGCTGTAAAGTAAGTTGCAAGTCCCAATAATTGATATGCAGCTTTTACTAGTTGATCTAATCCAGCTTCTTTAATGCCTAATTCTTCAATAAACATCGCTTTTTCTTCATCATCAAGTTCAGCCATTTCTTCTTCAATCTTCGCACAAATGACAATCACTTGTGAATTTTCCGCGTTAGCGAATTCACGAACTTTTTGAACGTACTCATTTTCTTCAGCATTTGCAATTTCGTCTTCTGCAACGTTCGTTACATACAACATAGGTTTGATTGTCAATAAATGAAGACCTTTAACTACGCGTAATTCTTCTTCTGTAAATTCAACAGAACGTGCTGGTTTTTCTTCTTCAAAAGCATCACGAAGTTTGATCAAAACCGGTTCTTCAACCATTGCATCTTTGTCTTTTTGTTTCGCCATTTTGCCTACACGTTGCAAACGTTTTTCAACGCTTTCCAAGTCAGCCAAAATCAACTCAAGATTGATTACTTCAATATCCGAAATTGGATCTACTTTTCCAGCAACATGCGTTACATTTTCATCAACAAAACAACGCACAACTTGGCAAATTGCATCCACTTCACGAATATGTGCTAAGAATTTATTTCCAAGCCCTTCTCCTTTGCTAGCGCCTTTAACGATCCCAGCAATGTCAGTAAACTCAAAGGCCGTAGGAACAGTTTTCTTTGGAACAACAAGTTCCGTTAATTTATTAAGACGCTCATCCGGTACTTCTACAATTCCTACGTTCGGATCAATTGTACAGAATGGGTAGTTTGCTGCCTCAGCACCTGCTTTTGTAATTGCATTAAATAAAGTTGATTTACCAACATTCGGTAATCCTACAATTCCTGCTGTTAATGCCATGGTTTCCCAACCTTTCATAATTACTAGCTTATCTATATATAAACACTAGTTTTTCACTTTTATTATAATCTCACATCAAACGCTGAATCGAGCTCGTGTGAAGTTCTCCTATATTCATGTAACTTATATATTATAGATTTTTGTAAGGTTATTGTCTATTCTTCTGAAGAGAGTTCTGTTTTCTTCACTATCTTTTTCATTTTCTTCTCAAATTCTCTCCGTGGAATCATCACGCTATGTTGACACCCTTCACACTTTATCCGTACATCGGCACCCATGCGGATGACCTTCCACTCGTTTGTCCCACAAGGGTGTTGTTTTTTCATTTCAACTATGTCGCCAAGTTCATAGGTTTTTACGTCCATTAGATTTTCCCCTTATCATCATTCTTAACAGGATCACCTATTCCTGCGTCCACTGATCCTGTCTTCTTCTGATACATCACCATTTTCGGATATGGAATTTCAATACCATGCTCATCCATAAAGATTTTTAAATCACGACGAATGATACGTGCAATGGCAAAGTGTTGCATAGGCATTGTTTCAGCAGTAATGCGCATAACTACTTCCGAAGCTGCCAAGTTTTGAACACCAAGTAACACAGGTAGTTTCACCAACTGTTCATATTTATCTGGAAGTTCCATTAAAAACTCACGAATAAGTTCTTCTGCCCTTGGAATGTCCGTTTCATACGCTACGCTAACATCTACAATGGCAATGGAATTGTTTAAGGAAAAGTTTACGACTTCAACAATCGTTCCGTTCGGAAATATATGAATTTCACCATTTAATCCACTAAGTTTTGTCGTTCGCAACCCTATTTCTTCAACAGTTCCTTCAGCTGCACCGATTCGTACATAATCGCCTACTGAAAATTGATCCTCAAAAATAATAAAGAACCCTGTAATTACATCACGGACTAAGTTTTGTGCCCCAAAACCAATAGCTAAACCAAGTACTCCAGCACCTGCGAGTAACCCGGTTACATCAATAGTTAAAGCTGATAAAACGGCTAGAATAGCAGCGAAATATACAATATAGGCAAGACCGTTTTGAAGTAATTTAAGCAATGTATTTTGTCTGCGTTCGGAATAACGTAAAGGCGCTTTCATCCTTACTTCAAACAATTTTTGAATCACGATTTTACCTATTTTCACCACAATTCCAGCAAGAAGTATAATAAAGAAAACTTTTAAAATGATGATACCTGAATCAATCCATAATTCTTCGTCTAGCAATAATTTTTTCATCTTATTTATGGTTGTTTCAATGTTCATTTCGATGTTCAATTTGTCTACCACCTTTTTGAATAAAGCCTATTTCTAATACGTATACTATGAAAAAAAAGAGAGTGAGCTTACCCTATGTTTGCATTTTCGTCTCATCTACAACCAGAAGAATTTTTCTATCAAGATTCCGGCGTCGCTTGGCGTCTAAGCTCGCTTTTTCTTCAGATTATTCCTTTCGAAAAATCCAATCTTACTTTTTGTTGTATAGGAACCGATCGATCCACTGGCGACGCACTTGGCCCTTTAGTGGGTACTTGGCTTAGCGAGTATCCTTCTTTTCCATATGAAGTTATCGGTACATTACAGCAACCTCTTCACGCTTTGAATTTACAACAAAATATAGAATCATTTCAAGCAAGAACAGTCAAACCATATGTAATAGCAATAGATGCTTGCTTAGGAAAAGTTGATAAAATTGGCCATATCGTTATTGAAAAAGGCCCGCTTTTCCCAGGAAAAGCAGTAAAAAAAACTTTACCATCTATCGGGGATCTTTCAATCAAAGGAATTGTAAATATCGGCGGCTTTCAAGAGTATACCGTCTTACAAAACACTCGACTTCAATTACCATATGACATGGGTAAAATTCTATCACGCGGGATTTTACTTGCTTGGCAACGGTACCAAATGAAATTGATAAGAAATAGCAACGACGACAGCCACCACCAAAATGCCTGGCAATAAGTTTGCTACTCTTATTTTAGTCAATCCAATCATATTTAAACCTATCGCCACAATCATGATTCCACCAGTTGCCGTCATTTCCCGAATGAACAATGCAAGAGCTTCTTCTGGAATAATGCGGCTAATTTGAGTGGCAAAAAGTGCGATAGTCCCTTGATATAAAATTACAGGAATCGCAGATAAAAGGACCCCAATGCCCAATGTAGTAGCTAAAATAATTGATGTAAAGCCATCGATTAACCCTTTTACAATCAATAAATCATGGTCATTTCGCAACCCACTATCGAGTGATCCTAAAATAGCCATTGAACCAATAACGAAAATCAGCGTTGCAGAAACAAATCCTTGTGCAATGCTAATGTTTTCACCTTTTTTGTTCTTACCTACTTTTGCTTCAAGCCATTGACCTAATCGATTAAGTTGAAGGTCCAAATCAATCCATTCACCTATGACCGCACCCAAAACTAAACTGATAATAACAATTAAAAATTGACCGCTTTCAAACCCCATTTGAAGACCTATTACAGTAACTGCAAGACCTATGGCGTACATTACTGTTTGCTTCATATTTTCTGGAATGTTTTTTAACAATCTACCAATAATGGTTCCAACAATTATGAGTAGAGCATTAATTAAGGTCCCTAATAACACCATCTTTTTTCCTCATCTCACCATAGAAAGTCTTTTCTTGTTGTCATTCCCTATTTTTTCCTAATTCAATGAAATTTAATGCTAGATTATTATTCAAAAATAGAACCTATTCCCTTAAAGAATACTCTTCATGGGAATAGGCAATTTAATCTTCTAATAATTCTAAGATTCGTTCTAAATCATCTTCAGAGAAAAATTCAATTTCGATTTTCCCTTTATTTTTAGTTTTTTTAATTGAAACAGTTGTCCCGAAAATTTCACGCAATTGAGATTCTTTTTCTTCAATGAAAATATCTTTATTTATCGTTTTAGTTGTTTCACGTGAAACATTTTCATTCATCCGTTGGACAAGTGCTTCAAGCTGTCTTACATTCAAGTTCTCTTTCATAACTTTATCTGAAATAGCAGGAATCATTTTTTTTTGTTTTAATCCAAGTAATGCACGTCCATGTCCCATTGAGATTTTATTCGAGGAAATCTTCTCTCTAACCACTTCTGGTAAAGATAATAATCGAATATGATTAGCGATGTGAGGTCGACTCTTTCCTAATCTGAATGCCAATTGTTCCTGAGTAAGACTTAGATTTTCCATCAAGTTTTGGTATGCATCCGCTTCTTCAATCGGTGTTAAGTCTTCGCGTTGCAAGTTCTCAAGTATCGCAATTTCCATCATTTGTTGATCGGTAAACCCTCGAATTACAGCAGGAATTTCAGTTAAACCAGCATCTTTAGAAGCTCTAAAACGTCTTTCCCCTACTACAATTTCAAATGATTTTCCTTTTTTTCTTAAAATAATTGGTTGAAGCACACCGTGTTCTTTAATTGATTCAGATAGTTCCGCTAGTGCTACTTCATCAAAAATTTTTCGAGGTTGGAACGGGTTTACCTTGATTAGATTTACAGAAATTTTTTCAACTGTTTCCATTTGATTAATTGATTCTCCAGGGAAAATCGCATTAATACCTTTACCTAAACCTTTACTTAAACCTTTAGACATTACGAATCACTTCCTTAGCCAACTCTAGATATACTTCTGCACCACGAGATTTTGGATCATAAATAATAATTGGTTCTCCGTGACTCGGAGCCTCGCTCAGTCGGACATTTCGAGGAATAATTGTTTTATACACTTTATCTTGGAAGTACTTTTTCACTTCTTCAATTACTTGAATGCCCAAGTTTGTTCGAGCATCAAACATGGTTAATAACACACCATCAATTGTGAGTTGGTTATTTAAGTGTTTTTGTACTAAACGAATAGTGCTTAATAATTGGCTTAATCCTTCCAACGCATAATATTCGCATTGAACTGGTATTAATATTGCATCTGAAGCTGTTAATGCATTAATAGTTAACAGTCCTAGAGAAGGCGGACAGTCAATAATGATATAATCATATTCTTCTTTTACTTCTTGAAGTGCCCGTTTTAACCGAACTTCTCGAGATATCGTTGTAACAAGCTCGATCTCTGCTCCCGCTAAAGAAATAGTCGCTGGTACTACATATAAATTTTCGACTTTAGTTTCTAAAATCACATTCCTAATATCTATATCATCGATTAATACATCATAAATACATTGGTGTACATCACCCTTGTTGACGCCAACACCACTTGTTGCATTCCCTTGTGGATCTGTATCCATAAGCAAGACTTTTTTCCCTAAGTAAGCAAGACATGCACTTAAACTTACAGATGTTGTCGTTTTACCTACGCCGCCTTTTTGATTGGCGATCGCAATAATTCTCCCCACGCTTGCACCTGCTCTCTTCTACACATTTCTAGCTTCAAACGTTAGCTTCACACCCTCTTCAGTTTTCCACTCGAAAAATCACGAAAAAAGAATTAGACTGTTCTGACTAATTATTTGAGAATTTTACAATTTTTCTTATCATTTCATTCTAACAAAATTTTCATTAAAAAAGGATTATATTATTATTACAAATGAAAAAACTCTTGCTAATTACATAGCAAGAGTTCACAACTTCGCAATATCATTATTTCTTTTTAGGTATTCTCACAGTAATCTGATAGAAATCTTCATGTTCTTCCTCTTCGGTTTCCATTTTAATCCCTGTTTTGGCTACCATTGCAAATGACTGTCTAAGTGTATTCAATGCAATTCTTACATCTCGACTAATCGTTTTTCTCTTTGGTTTTTCTTTCTTTCCTTCTACTACTGGTGGATTCAACCATTCATCCACTTTCTTTTCAAGCTGCTTTACATTGTATTGTTGAGCAATAATTTCATGGAATAATTCAATTTGCTTATCTTCTTCTTTAACAGGCATTAATGCACGAGCATGACGTTCAGATATCTCACGTCTTAGAATACCATCTTGGATTATTTGTGGTAGTTTAAGCAATCGTAATTTATTAGCAACTGTGGATTGTCCTTTTCCTAAACGTTGTGCTAAAGCTTCTTGAGTTAATTCATGTAGTTCTAACAACTTTTGATATGCTAGTGCTTCCTCAATTGCCGTTAACTCTTCACGTTGAAGATTTTCAATCAATGCTATTGATGCTGTTTCTTTATCACTTAAATTTCGTACAATTGCAGGAACTAACTCCCACTCCAGTTTCGTCATTGCTCGGAATCGGCGTTCTCCAGCAATAATTTCATATCGATCTTCGTCATCCATTTTACGTACAACGATAGGTTGAATTACTCCATGAGTGTGAATTGTACGAGCTAATTCTTCAATTTTAGACTCATCAAAAACTGTCCGAGGTTGAAAACGATTCGGGACAATTAGATTTAAAGGGATTTTTAAAACTTCTTCATATTGTTCGGCTGTTTGCTTTGTAGCAGCCATTTCTTTTTCGCCACTTCCAAAAAAACGTGAAAAAGGACTTTTCATCCCCGAGGCACCACCTTTAAGAAACTCACTACTTGTACTTATTCGCGACAAATCTCGCCAATCCTTTATTAATGTTCCACGTGAAACACAAAATTACAATGGAGACTTATTAGGAACTCCAGGTTTTCTTGGATATTTCTTAGGAGTGCTTTTCACTTTATTAAAAACAAACAATGAACGCTCACTATTTTCAACAGGCAAAGTGAAAGAATATTCTTGAATTTTTTCCGCACCCAAAATGGATAATGCTTTTTTTGCGTCGCTTAATTCGTCTTGTGCAGCTGTAGCTTTCATCGCCACAAACTGTCCTCCAACTTTTGCTAATGGAATGCAAAGTTCAGATAATACAGATAATCTTGCTACTGCTCGTGCAGTGACCATATCATACTGTTCTCTGTATTTTGGATTTTGTCCAAATTCTTCTGCTCTAGAATGTACAAAATGAACATTAGTTAGCTTTAGTTGTTCACTCAAATGAGTGAGAAACTGTATACGTTTATTTAATGAATCCACAATTGTCACTTGCAATTGCGGGAAACAAATTTTCAAAGGAATACTTGGGAACCCCGCTCCGGCTCCTACATCACAAATTGATTGACCTTTTGAAAAATCCACATAAAAAGCCATGCTGATTGAGTCATAAAAATGTTTTAAGTAAACGGATGGTTGATCTGTAATTGCAGTTAAGTTCATTTTTTCATTCCACTCAACAAGCAACTCGTAATATCTATTAAATTGTTGAAGTTGTTCAGGATTTAAATCAATCCCTTTTTCTTTTAGTGCTTCAACAAATTGTTGTTGGTTCATATGAGACCCCTTCCGTATATGAAGAGTGTCTATATGCTGAAATTAGCAACATAGACACTTTTATACTTATCCGGATATTTTCGCTATTCTTCCTTGTTCAATATACACCAATAGGATGGAAATGTCAGCAGGATTTACCCCTGAAATTCTAGATGCTTGGGCAATTGATAATGGTCTAACTTCTTTCAATTTCTGCTTCGCTTCAGTAGCTATACCAGAAATGGCATTATAGTCAATTTGATCTGGAATTTTTTTGTTTTCCATTTTTTTTAATTTTTCAACTTGTAGAAGAGATTTTTCAATGTAACCTTCATATTTAATTTGGATTTCGATTTGTTCTTTCATCTCATCTGTTAATTGAATAGTTGAAGGTGATAACTTTGCAATGTCCTCATACGTCATTTCGGGACGTTTCAATAAATCTTGTCCTTTAATTCCGTCTTTTAGCTCCGTCCCACCTTTCGAACGAATAATACTTTGTGTTTCTTCATTCGGTTTAATGATGGTTTTACGCAATCTAATGATTTCTTCTTCGATTAATTTCTTTTTAGCTTCGAAACGCTCGTAACGCTCTTCAGAAATCAATCCAGCAGTAAATCCGATTTTGGTTAATCTTAAGTCTGCATTATCGTGACGTAGTAACAAACGATATTCTGCTCTTGATGTAAGTAAACGATAAGGTTCATTCGTTCCTTTTGTTACTAAATCATCAATTAACACACCGATATACGCATCTGAACGACTTAAAATAATTTCTTCTTTATTTAAAGCACGAGCAGCAGCATTCATACCAGCCATTAGCCCTTGACCAGCCGCTTCTTCATAACCGGATGTACCGTTAATTTGACCAGCTGTATATAAATTACGGATTTTTTTCGTTTCTAGTGTTGGCCATAACTGAGTTGGGACCATTGCGTCATATTCAATCGCATAACCAGCTCGCATCATTTCTGCTTTTTCTAATCCTGGAATACTTTCAAGTAATTTACGTTGCACATGTTCAGGTAAGCTTGTAGAAAGACCTTGCACGTATACCTCACGAGTATTTCGTCCTTCTGGCTCTAAGAATATTTGGTGACGAGGTTTATCATTAAAACGCACGACTTTATCTTCAATAGAAGGGCAATAACGCGGGCCTGTACCTTTAATCATTCCTGAGTACATTGGTGACAAATGTAAATTTTCATCTATCACTTGATGTGTACGTTCATTGGTATATGTTAACCAACAAGGTAATTGATCTGTGATAAATTCAGATGTCTCATAGCTAAACGCTCGTGGAACATCGTCTCCAGGTTGAATTTCTGTTTTGCTGTAATCAATTGTTTTACTGTTTACGCGTGGAGGCGTACCAGTTTTAAATCGAACTAAATCAAAACCTAAATCCCGAAGATTGTCTGCCAATTTTAATGAAGGTTGTTGGTTATTAGGGCCACTTGAATATTTCAAGTTTCCAATAATAATTTCACCTCTTAAAAATGTTCCTGTCGTAACAATGACTGTTTTAGCTCGGTAGATTGCACCAACTTGTGTAATTACCCCTTGGATTTCATTATTTTCAACGATTAATTCTTCAACCATCGCTTGATGAATAGACAAATTATCTTGTTCTTCCATTAAACGTTTCATTTCTGCTTGATATAAGACCTTATCAGCTTGTGCACGTAAGGCACGCACTGCCGGTCCTTTACCTGTATTCAACATTCTCATTTGAATATGTGTTTTATCTATTACTTTCCCCATTGCGCCGCCTAAAGCATCAATTTCACGGACGACAATTCCTTTGGCTGGGCCTCCGATGGATGGATTACATGGCATAAATGCAATCATGTCTAAATTTATTGTTAGAACTAGAGTTTTTGCACCCATTCCTGCTGCTGCTAAAGCTGCTTCAGCACCGGCATGCCCTGCTCCAATAACAATTACATCGAACGAGCCCGCTTCAAAATTCTGCATGTTCGTTCATTCCTTTCGTTTATCGTATTTTTATTTACCAAGACAAAATTGTGAAAATAGCTGATCGATTAAACTTTCCTCAACTGTATCACCTGTTATTTCACCTAAAATTTCCCATGTTCTAGTGACATCGATTTGAATCATATCGATTGGCACGGCAGCTTGTGCTGCATTTATTGCATCTTCAATTGTATGTTTAGCTTGATTTAATAGCGCAATATGACGCGCGTTAGATACATAAGTCAAATCGTTACTGTCTAAAGATCCTTCGAAGAATAAAGAGGCAATTGCTTCTTCTAATTGGTCCACTCCTTCTTCTTGCAGTAAAGAGGTGGTAACAATTTTCCGATTTCCCGATAGTTCTTGAACGCGTTGAGTATCAATTTTTTTCTCTAAATCGGTTTTATTAATAACGACAATAAAGTCCATACCATGTATTGCTTCAAATAATCGCTCATCTTCAATGGTTAACTCATCAGAATGGTTTAGTACTAAAAGAATCAAGTCAGCTTGTTTAAGTACTTGTCTAGAGCGTTCTACACCGATACGTTCCACTATGTCTTCAGTTTCACGAATACCCGCTGTATCGACAAGTTTCAGTGGAACTCCTCTAACATTTACATATTCTTCGATAATATCGCGTGTTGTTCCAGCAACTTCCGTTACAATCGCTTTATTTTCTTGAACTAAACTATTTAATAGAGATGATTTCCCAACATTTGGTCGTCCAATAATTACCGTAGACAAGCCTTCTCTTAAAATTTTCCCTTGCATGGATGTTTGTAGTAATCGTTCGATTTCATTTTTAACCCAAGTTGATTTTTCAATTATCATCGGAAGGGTCATTTCTTCAACATCATCGTATTCAGGGTAATCTATATTCACTTCCACTTGTGCCAGTGTTTCAAGTAATGCTTGTCGCAGCGTTGCTATCAATCGTGATAATTTCCCATCCATTTGTCCAAGCGCTACATTCATAGCTCGATCAGTCTTCGCTCGAATCAAATCCATTACCGCTTCTGCTTGGGATAAATCAATACGCCCATTTAAGAATGCTCGTTTTGTAAACTCTCCAGGCTCGGCAAGTCGTGCTCCGTGTCTTAATACAAGTTGCAAGACTTGGTTGACTATTACGATGCCTCCATGGCAATTTATTTCAACAACGTCTTCTCTTGTAAAGGTTTTTGGACCTTTCATCAAAGACAGCATGACTTCTTCTACTACATCGCCTGTTGTAGGCTCAATTAAATGTCCATAATGGATCGTGTGAGTTAATTGATTGCTTAGTGCTTTTGCACCTGGTGAACGAAAAATTTGATCAGCTATTGAAATTGCATCTGATCCACTTAATCGTACAATCGCAATTGCTCCTTCACCCATAGGTGTGGATATCGCAGCAATAGTATCGAATTCCATAATCGCCCACCTCCTTTTCCTTGTTTATCCACATGTGGATAACTAAAAACGATTATGATTCTCTAACGTATAATAATAGCATAAAATCACCAAAATCGATAGTAGGAAACGTCAGTTATCCCCATAAGAAAACGGACCTTTTCGTCTGATGACGTAAGGTCCGTTGTTAATTACTTCAAAGGTTCGATAACAAGATAACGATTAGGATCTGTTCCAACTGATACAGTTTCAATATCTAAACGACGCGATAGTGCGTGGTGTATCACTTTTCTTTCATAAGAAGGCATTGGTTCAAACTCTACTTTTTTACCTGTTCGAATTGCCTTATCAGCCATGCGTTCAGCTAATTGTTCCAATGATTCTTGACGACGCTCGCGGTAATTTTCAACATCGAGTTGAATCATCAAGAATTGGTTGGAGTATTTATTGGCTACTAGCTGAGACAATTGTTGTAATGCATTTAGCGTCTGACCTCTTTTTCCAATCAGAACGGCAGCTTTTTTACTTTCAAGACGTAGTGTGACGTATTTACCGTCTTGCACCGTCTCAATAATTAAGTCATCAATTTTCATATCTTCGGCAATTTGTTTCAGATATTTTTTCGCTTCTTCGACAGCAAGTCCTCGAGTGGACTCGGTGTTTTCTAAAACAATTGATTCTTGTTGAGGAGCTACAACTTCTTCTACTTTTGTTTCTGGAACTTCAGGTTCAGATTCAGGTTCAGCCAAGACGACTTCATCCACTTGTTCATTAGGTTTTTCATTTTTTACCGTGACTTGCACTTCTGCAAGTCTAGAGCCAAATCCTAAAAATCCTTTTTTGCCTTCAGTTAAAACATTTACGGTAACTTGTTCTATCGTCGTCCCAAGTTTAACTAATGCTGTAGATATCGCTTTTTCAGTTGTTGTACCCGTTTGAGTAATCTGATTCACCTTTTAGCCCCTCCAGTTTTAGCAGGTTGAAGTGTGCGTTTTTCCCATGGTTTGTAAATAATCATATTTTGAATTAATGAAATAACATTTCCGATTACCCAGTAAAGTGTTAATGCAGATGGTAAGAAAATACCGAACCCTACAATCATTACTGGCATGAAATACATCATGATTTTCATTTGAGGATTATCCATTGCTGGTCCTGTTCTTAGTACTAAGAACTGCATAATCCCAGCTAAAATAGCAAGTATAATACTTGGTTCTGCAAGTGGGAACCATAAGAAACTACCTAAGTTAATTTCTGGCGTTGAATTCATGCGACTAATCGCGTGATAGAAACCAATTAAGATTGGCATTTGAATAACTACAGGTAAACAACCTGCGGCTGGATTGGCGCCTCTCTCTTTAAACATCGCCATCATTTCTTGTTGGTACTTCTGTTGAGTTGCCGCATCTTTTGAACTGTATTTTTTCTTGAGTATAGCTAGATCAGGTTGAATTTCTTGCATTTTTTTTGCACTCTTTGTTTGTTTAATCATTAATGGAAGAATCGCTAATCGGATAATAATTGTCACGAAAACAATTCCTAATCCGTAAGTTCCAAGTAATTCCTTAAAATAAGTTATTAACGCAACAAGAGGCCAAACAACGAATTCATTCCAAAATCCTTTACTGTCCTCATATATTGGTTGATTATATTCTGTACATCCACTCAGTAATAGAGTGACAGAAACAAGCGTGAGGACTAAAGCTAAGCGTTTGTTCACCCTTCTTCCCCCTAAAACGACATTCCATTTCTTCTATATATATATACATCTAAAACTTCTTGTCTTTTTTACTTAATCATTTGTATCATTTTGGCGACTTTAAGTACATGTTGCAAACTTTTCTTTGACTCATGAAAATCTAAACTGGCCGCCTGATTTCTGGCGATAATGACATAATCCATCTTTGGGTTGATTTCATCTTTCAGTTCCAAGAAAGATTGTCTGATATAGCGTTTAATTCGATTGCGGACGACTGCATTTCCGACTTTTTTACTAACGGATAGGCCGATGCGAAACTCCTCTTGTCCTTCTACTGGTAAAAAGTATAAAACAAACTGGCGATTCGCAAAGGATTTACCACGTTTAAATATTTTTTGAAACTCTGCATTTTTCTTTACTCGTTGACGTTTATTCATGATTCACCTGCTTCACCTTTACGCATTCTTTAAAGAAAGATTAAACATCTGCTTCGACTCACGCCCAGTCCGGATGTTACTCACCCTCATAGTAAAGCTGCGATTGACATCTTCTTCGGCATACGCCAGCGTCGATGTTTATCACTTTCTTCGTAAAGCGATTTTCTTCACCTGATTATATGTTTCTTATAGGAAAAGAAAAAAAAGACCACTGATGCGGATCAGTGGACTTAAGCTGATAATACTTTTCTTCCTTTACGACGACGTGCTGCTAATACGCGACGGCCGTTTTTTGAACTCATACGTGAGCGAAACCCGTGTACTTTACTATGTTTACGTTTATTTGGTTGGTATGTGCGTTTCATTTATGTGACACCTCCTGAAATATTTGAAAGTCGATTTATCTACTACAGACAGTCTTGGATATTATATATAATTTACTCCCTAAATGTCAATAGCAATTCGAAATATGCTTGTACTTCAGTAAATCTCTAGATGGTTTATAGTTGTCCACAAATCAGAAAATGGTTATCCTGAGCCTTGTGGATAACCATTTTCGAGTATTTTTTCTATCCACAAGTGTTATCTACAGGTTTTTCACAAACTAACTGGCTGTGGACAACACCGTTGTGCATGAATATTCATTTTGTGGATAACCATCAAGAACTCTTGTAATTTCTCATTTTTTTTGATACGATGTTTGTGTTTTACTCTTCAAAAACAAAAACGACTATTAAATGTTATCCACAACTGTTGATAATCTGTGGATAGCTTATCCCGAGACTCTTATTAACCTTTATCCACAGCCTGTGGTATTGTGTATGACTATACATATTGATGTGTAAGATTGTCGATAAATAAATATTTTAAATAAGGAGGTACGTTGTTGGAACATTTAGAAGAACTATGGTCGAGTGTTCTTGCTCAAGTAGAGAATAAAATCTCGAAACCTAGCTTTGAAACGTGGCTCAAATCCACAAAAATGCTGACATATCAAGGAGATACTGTAACAATCGCTGCTCCAAACTCATTTGCACGCGATTGGTTGGATACACATTATGTTCACTTGATTGCAGGTATTTTAACTGAATTAACTGGTGAAGGCTTATCTATTAGATTTGTCGTTCCGAAAGATCAAAATTTAGACGATTTTTCACTTCCTAAACCTATTCTTCCTATGAAAGACCACGAACAACCAGAGTTTTCTCCTGGCATGCTAAATTCAAAATACACATTTGATACATTTGTTATTGGTTCTGGTAACCGATTTGCACATGCAGCATCTCTTGCAGTAGCTGAAGCACCGGCAAAAGCATACAATCCACTATTTATATATGGTGGCGTGGGGTTGGGAAAAACCCATTTAATGCATGCGATTGGGCATTATGTACAAGAACATAACCCAAATGCTAAAGTCGTTTATTTATCTTCAGAAAAATTTACGAACGAGTTTATTAACTCCATACGAGATAATAAAACGGTTGATTTCCGCAATAAATACCGTAGTGTAGACGTTCTATTAATAGATGATATTCAATTTTTAGCTGGAAAAGAACAAACACAAGAAGAGTTTTTCCATACATTTAATACATTGCATGAGGAATCTAAGCAAATTGTCATCTCCAGTGATAGACCGCCAAAAGAAATTCCAACTTTAGAAGATCGTTTACGTTCTCGTTTTGAATGGGGTTTAATCACGGACATTACGCCTCCAGACTTGGAAACGCGTATTGCGATACTGCGGAAAAAAGCAAAAGCGGATGGCTTAGACATTCCTAATGAAGTAATGATGTACATTGCCAACCAAATAGATTCCAATATACGTGAGCTAGAAGGGGCACTAATCCGTGTGGTAGCTTATTCTTCTTTAGTAAACAAAGATATGAATGCTGATTTAGCTGCGGAAGCTTTAAAAAATATTATGCCGAATGCTAAACCACGTAAAATTACAATTTTAGATATTCAAAAAACGGTCGGTGAACACTATCACATGCGTTTAGAAGATTTCACAGCGAAGAAACGGACGAAATCAATTGCTTTTCCTAGACAAATCGCCATGTATTTATCTCGTGAGTTAACGAGTTTCTCCTTGCCTAAGATAGGTGAGGAATTTGGAGGGCGAGATCACACCACAGTTATCCACGCACACGAAAAAATTTCTACTCTATTAAAAGAGGATCAAGCTCTTCAACAAGACCTAAAACAAATTAAGAGTCTATTAAGCAAGACTTAACAACTGTGGATAACCTTATGTCAGGCTGCTTAGTTTATGGACAGGTTATCAACATGTGGATAGATTGATAGTATTCATAAAAGTGGACTTATCAACAAATCCACAGGCCCTATTACTATTTCTATTATTCTTTTAAACATTAATAAATATATAAGCGAGGTATAATTGATGAAATTTGAAATCATGCGAGATCGGTTATTAGATGGATTAAACGATGTTATGAAAGCAGTTAGTTCAAAGACAACAATTCCAATTTTGACAGGAATAAAACTTGAAGTTACAGAAGAAGGATTACACTTAACAGGTAGTGATTCTGATATCACGATTCAAACATTTATAAAAGCAGAAGAAAATGGAGAACAAGTGATTCGAGTTATCGAAGAAGGTACGATTGTTGTTCAAGCACGTATGTTTAACGAAATCGTTCGTAAGTTACCAACTAATGACGTTGAAATAGATGTTAATGAAAACTATCAAACACATATTCGTTCAGGTAAATCAGAGTTTCATTTAATTGGACTAGATCCTTCTGAATATCCATTACTTCCTGAAATTCAAGATGATCGTCAGTTTGTTATTCCAGCTGACTTATTAAAATCAATTGTTCGTGAAACCGTTTTTGCCGTATCAACTTCAGAGAGTCGTCCTGTATTAACAGGTGTTCATTGGGAAGTGAAAAATGGAGAACTTGTTTGCGTTGCTACAGACAGTCACCGTCTTGCTCGTCGTAAAACCACTTTAGAACAAATGCCTGAAGGGGAATATAGCGTAGTCATTCCAGGAAAGAGCTTAAATGAATTAAGCAAAATTATTGGAGACTCTTCAGAAGCTGTGAATATTGTGATGACTCAACAACAAGTATTATTTAAAACTTCTGATGTATTGTTTTATTCTCGTTTACTAGAAGGTAATTATCCTGATACATCTCGATTGATTCCAAATGAATATAAAACAACAGTGACTGTAAATGGAAAAGCATTACTGCAAGCCATTGATCGTGCTTCTTTATTAGCACGAGAAGAGCGCAATAACATTGTTCGTTTTAGTTCTTTAGAAGGCAACGTTGTTGAAATTTCTTCAAGCTCACCTGAAGTTGGGAAAGTGGAAGAAGAAATTCAAGCAACTTCGATTGAAGGAGAAGAGTTGAAAATTTCCTTTAGTGCGAAATATATGATGGATGCTTTAAAAGCTGTAGATGGTCAAGATGTAATGGTTCAATTCACTGGTGCAATGCGCCCATTCATCTTAAAATCTGTTCATGATGATGCGATTTTGCAATTAATTTTACCGGTTCGCACGTATTAATAATCAACTATTTGAAGGATAGCCCTCTACTGGGCTATCCTTTTTTACTTCTTAGAGAAAATGGAGTAAAATGAAGGGATAGACTAAAAAACGAAGGATGGATTTGCTTTGAAAAATCTTCAAATTGGAACGGAATATGTAACACTAGGCCAAATGTTGAAAATGACTGATGCAATTAGCTCAGGCGGAATGTCGAAATGGTTTTTATCAGAAAATGAGGTATTAGTGAATGATGAAGTTGAGGTAAGACGAGGTCGGAAACTTCGAGATGGAGATCTTGTAAGCATTCCAGGAGTTGGACAATTCCGTATAGTGGAACAAACGAGCGGACAATAAGATGTTCATCGAAAGTCTTGAATTAACAAACTATCGAAACTATGAATCGTTAGAGTTAAGTTTTTCAAAAACGATTAATGTATTGATTGGTGAAAATGCTCAAGGAAAAACAAACATCATGGAATCGATTTATGTGCTTTCTATGGCAAAATCACACAGGACTTCAAATGATAAAGAATTAATACGTTGGACTGAAGAATATGGTAAAATAAAAGGTGATGTTTTAAAAAAGTACGGTCGCTTACCGCTTGAATTAACTTTGTCGAAAAAAGGCAAAAAAGCAAAAGTGAATCATTTAGAACAAAGTCGGTTAAGTGATTATATCGGCCAATTGAATGTCGTGATGTTTGCACCTGAAGATTTGCATTTAGTTAAAGGCAGTCCTCAAGTACGTAGACGTTTCTTGGACATGGAAATTGGACAAATCTCACCTGTTTATTTACACGATTTACTAACGTTTCAAAAATTATTAAAACAACGCAATCATTTATTAAAAATGCATCAAGGAAAATCATCTTTAAATGATGTGATGTTTGATGTATATACAGATCAATATATTCAAGCAGCTGTCAGTGTTATTCGTAAAAGATTTCAATTTATGGAGCTTCTTCAAAAATGGGCAGAACCGATTCATTTCGGTATTTCCCGTGGTCTTGAAAAATTAGAAGTTCGCTATAATCCTGTCAGTGGTCTTGATCAAAATAAAACTTTCAATCAAATGGCTGATTATTTACGTCAAAAGTTAGAAGCAAGTAAATCTCAAGAATTAGCAAGAGGCGTGACTTTAACTGGTCCACATCGTGACGATTTACAATTTTTTGTAAATGGCTATGATGTACAAACTTACGGCTCGCAGGGACAACAACGCACCACAGCGTTGTCACTCAAACTTGCAGAGATTGAATTAATCAAACAAGAAGTCGGTGAATCGCCCGTGTTGCTATTGGACGATGTATTGTCCGAACTTGATGATTATAGACAGTCACATTTATTAAATACCATTCAGGGCGAAGTTCAAACATTCGTTACAACTACAAGCGTGGATGGTATTAACCACGAAACAATTACACAAGCAGCAATATATAATGTGAAACAAGGACATGTTGATGAAGGAGCGTGAGTATTTTGTATGTGGTTATCGGCAACTCAATTGTCGTCAAGTACAGCGAAATCCTCACGATTTTAGATTTTCGTGAGATAAAGGAAGAGACAGAGCGGGACGCGTGGCTGCAAAATTCACGCACACGAGTCTTAACAGATAGACCTCGTGTAAAGTCTTTAATTGTTACTCCTTTTTTAACGTATGCATCACCACTAAGTCCGCAGAACATTATGAAGAAAATTAATCTAAATCCAGGGGCAATCCCCTTTTGAATAATAGCGAAAACAGTAGGAAAGAGCAGGTGAGTTTTATGGCGATGGAAGAAAAAGAACTGCAAAAATCTTATGATGCTGATCAAATACAGGTATTAGAAGGTCTAGAAGCGGTACGTAAACGTCCAGGAATGTACATTGGTTCAACGAGTTCAAAAGGTCTTCATCATCTTGTATGGGAAATCGTGGATAATGCGATTGATGAAGCATTAGCGGGTTACTGTGATGAAATTGCCATTACAATCGAAAAAGACAATTGGATTAAAGTTGAAGATAATGGTCGTGGAATTCCTGTCGATATTGAAAAGAAAATGGGACGTCCTGCTGTTGAAGTTATTATGACTGTTTTACACGCTGGCGGTAAATTTGGCGGTGGCGGATACAAAGTTTCTGGTGGACTTCATGGTGTAGGTGCATCAGTTGTAAACGCACTTTCTGAAGTAACAGAAGTTTATGTTCATCGTGATGAAAAGCTTCATTACATCAAATTTGAACGTGGAGACGTAACACAAGAATTAAGTGTTATAGGCGAAACGGACAAGACAGGTTCAACCATTCGTTTTAAAGCAGATCCAGAAATATTTACTGAAACGACTGTCTACGAATATGATATTTTAGCTAATCGTTTACGTGAGTTAGCTTACTTAAACCGAGGACTACGTATTATAATTGCTGATGATAGAGAAGAAGAAGTTCGTACAAATACTTACTACTATGAAGGTGGTATTAAGTCGTATGTTGAACATTTAAATAAATCAAAAGAGCCGATACATGAACCAATTTTCATTGAAGGAGAAAAAGATGGGATTTCTATTGAAATTGCCTTGCAGTATAACAGTGGCTACTCATCAAATATTTTCTCGTTTGCGAATAATATCAATACTTATGAAGGCGGAACACATGAATCCGGCTTTAAGACGGCGTTAACACGCGAAATCAATGATTATGGGCGTAAAAATAACTTGCTAAAAGACGCAGATACCAATTTATCTGGTGATGATGTCCGTGAAGGCTTGGTTGCTATTGTGTCAATTAAACATCCGGATCCACAATTTGAAGGACAAACGAAAACGAAATTAGGAAATTCAGAAGTAAGTACGATTACTAACTCTTTATTTTCTGGTGGATTCGAGCGTTTTATGCTTGAAAATCCAGTAGTTGCTCGTCAAGTTCTTGAAAAAGGTTTGATGGCTGCTCGCGCACGTGTTGCTGCGAAAAAAGCACGTGAGTTTACACGTCGTAAATCAGCTTTAGAAGTATCAAGTCTTCCAGGTAAATTAGCGGACTGTTCATCACGCGTTCCAGCAGATAGTGAATTGTACATCGTTGAGGGTGACTCGGCTGGAGGTTCTGCAAAATCTGGGCGTGATCGTCACTTCCAGGCAATTCTTCCACTTCGAGGGAAAATATTAAACGTTGAAAAAGCACGTCTTGACCGTATTTTAGGAAATACAGAAATTCGTGCCATGATTACTGCTCTAGGAACAGGAATCGGAGAAGAATTTACACTTGAAAAAGCTCGTTACCATAAAGTTGTTATTATGACCGATGCCGATGTTGATGGTGCGCATATCCGTACACTACTTTTAACGTTCTTTTTCCGTTTTATGCGTCCTTTAATTGAAGCGGGTTATGTATATATTGCTCAACCGCCTTTGTTCCAAATTAAACAAGGCAAAAATGTTGAATATTGTTACTCTGATAAACAACTTCAAGAAATTTTAGAAAGACTTCCTAAACATCCGAAACCTGGAATTCAGCGTTACAAAGGTCTAGGAGAAATGGATGCAACTCAATTATGGGATACGACAATGGATCCTTCAGTTCGCACGTTGTTACAAGTGAATTTAGAAGATGCAATTGATGCTGATGATACATTTAATCGATTAATGGGGGATGAAGTAGAACCTCGTCGTTTATTCATTGAAGAAAATGCAATATACGTGAAAAACTTAGATATTTAATGAGCCAAGTGAAGGGAGGTTGCCTGCATGACAGATATTCCGAACAGTGGAGTAAAAGGAATTAATATCAGCACTGAAATAAAAACATCATTTCTTGATTATGCAATGAGTGTCATTGTTTCACGAGCACTTCCAGACGTACGTGATGGATTGAAACCCGTTCACCGACGAATTTTATATGCGATGCAAGGTATGGGGAACACATCTGACAAGCCCCATAAGAAATCAGCACGTATTGTTGGAGATGCAATGGGTAAATACCATCCGCATGGTGATAGCTCAATTTACGACACAATGGTACGTATGGCACAACACTGGAGTTACCGTTACATGCTAGTTGATGGACACGGAAACTTTGGTTCGGTAGACGGAGATGCTGCTGCAGCAATGCGTTATACCGAATCACGTATGTCAAAAATCGCTATGGAATTACTTCGAGACATTAATAAAGATACAATTGATTTCAAAGACAATTATGATGGTCAAGAACAAGAGCCTGTTGTACTACCTAGCCGTTTCCCTAACTTATTAGTGAATGGTACATCAGGGATTGCGGTTGGGATGGCGACAAACATTCCGCCTCACCAACTAGGAGAAACGATTGACGCAGTCTTGGCACTTGCTGAAAACGCATCAATTACGACTGAGGAATTGATGGAAATTATTCCAGGTCCAGACTTCCCTACAGGCGGTATCATTTTAGGAAGAAGCGGGATTCGTCGTGCTTATGAAACTGGTAGAGGTTCTGTCATCATTCGAGGGAAAGTTGAAATTGAACAAAAGTCGAGTGGTAAAGAAGTTATTTTGGTTCACGAACTTCCATATCAAGTAAATAAAGCTAGACTTATCGAAAAAATTGCTGAACTAGTACGTGATAAAAAGATTGATGGTATTACGGATCTTCGCGATGAGTCAGACCGGAATGGGATGCGCATTGTCATTGAAGTTCGTAAAGATGCAAATGCTAATGTATTACTTAATAACCTATATAAACAAACATCTCTTCAATCAAGCTTCGGTGTTAACATGCTTGCTCTTGTTGATGGTCAACCAAAAGTACTTGGTTTAAAAGAGATTTTATATCATTACTTAGAACATCAAAAAGTGGTAATCAAACGTCGTACTCAATTTGAATTAAACAAAGCAGAAGATCGCGCACATATTTTAGAAGGTCTTCGTATAGCACTTGATAATATTGATGAAATTATTGCGTTAATACGTAGATCGCAAACTGGCGAAGAAGCAAAAAATGGTTTGATTGAACAATTCCATTTATCTGATAGACAAGCGCAAGCCATTCTTGATATGCGACTTCAACGCTTAACAGGTTTAGAACGCGACAAAATTGAAGCTGAGTACCAGGAATTACAAAAGCTGATTGCTGAATTGAAGGCTATTCTTGCTGACGAGTTTAAAGTCATACAAATTATTCGTGAAGAGTTAACTGAAATTAAAGAGCGCTTTAACGATACACGTCGAACTGAAATTACAGCCGGTGGAGCTGAAATGATGGAAGACGAAGACTTGATACCACGTGAGAATTCGGTACTGACATTAACACACAATGGCTACATCAAACGTTTGCCTGTTAATACCTACCGAAGTCAGAAACGAGGCGGACGTGGCGTACAAGGAATGGGTACGAATGAAAATGATTTCGTAGAACATTTACTATTTACGTCAACACACGACACGATTTTATTCTTTACAAACACGGGGAAAGTTTATCGTGCAAAAGGATATGAAATTCCTGAGTATGGTCGAACAGCTAAGGGATTACCACTCGTCAATCTATTAGGTGTCGATAAAGAAGAGAAAGTTACGGCAATGATTCAAATGGCATCATTTGAAGAGGATGCGTACTTTATCTTCACAACTCGCCTAGGAGTAACTAAACGTACCCCTGTTAATGGTTTCGCCAATATTCGTGCAAATGGTCTTATCTCAATCTCTTTACGAGAAGACGATGAATTGATTTCCGTACGATTAACAGATGGCAAGAAACACATTATCATCGGAACGCGTAGAGGAATGCTTGTGCGCTTTGAAGAAACAGATATCCGCTCAATGGGACGTACAGCATCTGGAGTTCGAGGAATTCGCTTACGTGAAGACGATTATGTTGTCGGCATGGAAATTTTGGAGCCAGGTCAAGAAGTATTAGTCGTAACGGAAAATGGTTACGGGAAACGAACTCCTGAAGAAGAGTATCGTTTACAATCTCGTGGTGGAGTTGGTATTAAGACAAGCCAAATCACAGATAAAACTGGTCCATTATCCGCAGTAAAAACGGTGGATGGTTCAGAAGACTTAATGCTTATTACGATTAATGGAATGTTAATTCGTATGGATGTTAATAGCATTTCTATAACGGGCCGAAGCACACAAGGCGTTCGCTTAATTCGTTTAGGCGAGGAAGAGCTCGTGGCAACTGTCGCAAAAGTAGAAAAAGCTGAAGATGTAGAAGAATTTGATGAAGACGGTGAAGAGGGAACTACTATAGTAGGTAAAGAATTAACTTCTGAAGTGAGTGACGAAGAATCAAACACTGACGTAAGTGAAAATACAACAACTGAACCTGAAACATCCGAAGAATAAGAGAAGGACTAAGGCATTATCGCCTTAGTCCTTTTTTTTGTATGTTCCTATAACCGAGTGAGTAAAAGATAATACTACATAAAATAATAATCCCGATTACTGAGAATAATAGCGTACCTCCGAAATCTTTTAGTAACCACCCTCCAAGAACAGGTCCGGTGAAGTTTCCGATTGATCGAAATTGGCCAGCTCCAAAGTAAGTTCCCTTTCGATTGTCAGGTGCAATTTGATCTATAAACACACTTGTGGAGGGAAAGATGAAAATCTCACCAATCGTGACAATCGCCATCGCCATCATCAAGCCAATAGTTGTCGTAACATAACCGAAACTCGCAAAACCAATTGCGAACAAAATACTTCCTAAAATCATCACTCGAAGAACTGGCCACTTTTCTGATACTAAACTTAAAGGAACTTGCAAAACGATAACGAGAATTGCATTTAATGCGATCAGCTTAGCAAAAAGAGCTATGCCATCTGAAAAAGAATTTTGTATGTATTGAGGTAAGTTAGAATCAATTTGGGAATAACCGATATTGACAAGTATTCCACCAATAATAAATACAAGGAGGGTTTTATCTCTCCATATCACGATAAGAGAATCCAGAATCGGAAGTTGGTGAATAGGTAAATCATTTCTGATTGAGTAACGATTTAACATAATGAATAAAGTTCCTCCATATAGAAGGTACATCATACTCGTTAATAAAAACGGCAGTGAAGTAGAAAACTGTGCTACATAAACGCCAAGAAGCGGGCCAAGAGAAGCCCCGATATTAATAGCTGTATAACGTAATGAAAACACGCGTTTCCGTTTATCAACTGAAGTTAAATCAGCCATCAATGCTTGTGAAGACGGTTCAAAGAACGAACGGCAAAGACCATTCAATGCATTTAGAACCATAAACGTTCCGATATGAGAGGCTTGGGAAAAGCCAAAGTAAACCAACCCCCAAACGAATATGGTCCAAAGCATAACCTTTTTTCGACCATACCGATCTGAAAAATATCCACCAATGAATCCACCGAGTGTTCCAGTCAATGGAGATAGTCCAATCGTTATACCAATCAATATCGGGTGGATTCCATGCGTGTTTGATAAATATAAGGCAAGGAAAGGTACAGCCATAAAACTAGCCCCTCTAGCAAATACAGTTCCTATTAACAAAGTCCATACAACAGGATGAAATGAAAATTTGTCTCGCATTCAAACCCCTCTTTCTGACTTTCATACTACCCTTCTATAAGTTATCTGGATAGTTCGAAAAATGAATAAAGAGTCTTTAGTATTTGTAATGACTAGTAAGCAATAATTAACGAAAAAAATCTCAAGAGTTTAACTATCGGCAAACTCCGCATATAGACAAAAAGAAAGAAAGTTTGTTACAGACACTACTATATATAGAAGAAGTTCATTTTCATGTATTTCGCGATTAAGATATCTCAAAAGAAATTGAGTTTTTCTTTGTAATACTGTTGACATCAGTATGGGGAATTGTTATTATAAGTGAGTCGCCAAAACAAGTGACAACATAAAAAACCAAATGAACCTTGAAAACTGAACAGCAAAACGTCAACTAATAAAGCGGAACGCACTTCGGTGCTGGAAGCAAAAACGTTTTCTTCCGCCGACACCTGTCGGTATCGAAAACAAACTTGAACTTAACCGTTCATTATAAACGTCAAATTTTTGACGCCAGCAACAAAGTCGAGCTAATCGACTCACCATTATGGAGAGTTTGATCCTGGCTCAGGACGAACGCTGGCGGCGTGCCTAATACA